>NZ_FNMV01000021.1 GCF_900106645.1 Flavobacterium degerlachei | reverse complement strand
CGCTCATAAAGGATCTTTAAAATCCTGTTATAAGCGTTTTTTTATTGTCTAAAAAACGACTCTAATCAAAATAAGTGAAGTTTTTCAGTGCCCTCTATGGTAGTGCAGTATTTTTGGCCTTGGAGCAACAGGTTTGATGAGGTTATAGAGTTTATGAATACTAATAAAAAATAATTAGATCTTCTTATTTACTAGTTTTAGTAGACAGTCTGTTTTTTTGTTCAGATAAAATTTCGCTTAAAAAAGGTTTAGTTATCCCTTCTATTTCATTTTCTGAGATATTTAATGCTTTTGAATTTGCAACTAACTGCAACCAAGGTTTTGGAGCATCAAAATCATAAGAACCAAAGACAATTACTGGAGTACCTTTTACTTTTACATTTTCTTCATCTGCTAATACCCATTGGTCAGCCCAGTCATAAAGGTAACGGGCATCAGTTTCCTGAAGTCTCAAACAAGAATGTGAGGCAGGATAACCTGGTAAACTGTATTGGTGCCATCCCACACCTAATTTATTTTCTACATTAAAATTCCATTTTAAATCCCATTCGTCATCGAATGTGCTTGTAGTTTCTTCAGCCTTCCAGTTGGTATAAAAAAGACCAGTAGGAGTCATGTCTTTTTTTCGACCCATACTAGTTGGTCCTGTATAGATTAACTCTCCATATTCATAAGCAGCAAATGTTTGCGTTGGGTATGAAAAATAGATTAGTTTATCTACAGCCTCAATGGATGCAATATGAGTGGGGAAGGGAAGGTAAAACTCGAGATCACCGCTAAAATCCGCAGGGATAATCACAGAATCCATTTGAGTAAAATTTTCTTTATCAGTTCTGTTAAGCGCCAGTGCAATTCGCATTTTTGCATTGTCGGTTGCATTTGTTTCTAACCACTGTTTAGTATTTTCTAAGGTGTAAGAAGTTGTTTTTGGTTCTTTGCGAACGCGAACTTTCTTAGTAGTAGTCTCAGGAGATTCATTTTGCTTACAAGAAAATGACACTGCCATAATTGTAAAAAGGATAATTAATTTTTTCATAGGTAATTTATATACTACAAAATTGGCTTAATTAATTAGCTTTTATATTATACAATTATTTCAATATGTTATTTTATTCACATATTCTCATGCCCTTAGATGCAGTGTAATAGTTAGTTGATAGACTCTTTTTTCCTCGAAAGTGTTTCAATTGTTCCTAAGCGTAAATCAATGTATAGTTGATTTTTTTATTGATAGGGTAGGGTAAACTAGTTTTAAGTTGTCTTACTGTTGAAGTCAAGAATACAAACGATAGTGTACTATCATTAAAATTTAAATTATGAAAACAATCAAAACTGTATTGACAATAGTATTATTTGGAGCTATAGCTACCCTAAATGCACAAGAAGCCAAAGTTTCGCAAGAAACACGCATAACTACAAATCAAGAAAAACTGTCCTATTACGAACAAAGAGGAGCAGAAGATGCGAATTATGATCTGAAATTTAAAGCAAAAAGCAAAAGTGATGAAGAATCATTCTGGAAAGAACAAAAACAGTATGAAATAGAGTTAAAGAAGGATAATAGAAGAGCATACCGAGCATATATGCAAGGAAAAAAAGATGCCTATGCGGAACATCACCATCATTGCGATGACCATTGTTACCACAGTGATTCGTTTTACCATCATGCAGGATTTTATTATTCACAATACGACCATCGTAGTTATGAAAGAAGTCCTAGCAGAACTTCGGTTAAAACACAAGTTGGTGTACGCACGCCAAGTGTACGATTGGGAGTTTTTTAAATAGTGGAAATTCGTACTAAAAAAACTGCTGCTTTCTTAGGTATAAAGCAGCAGTTTTTTTTAGGACTAAACTTTTAAGTAGGGCAGGTTTCTTGAATTTTGAAGTTGTGTTTCTAAATGATAATATATTTATTATTGTTGTGTTAAGCCAGAATCAACTAATAGCTTTCTCAAGCTAATTTTCTCGGTTTCAGTTAAACTTCCAAATACAAACTGAAGTAAAACTGCTTCGTAGTCATTAAGCGAAATGATATTCATTCCAATATTTTTTATTTGCTGAAAATCATTTTCTGTAGGAACCGAAAAATAGTTGCCTTCTTGAAGGTTTTGTTTCTTCATTTTTAAATTATCTCCTCTTTGTAATAATAGGATCGATTGTATTAAAAGTGCCATTCCTAGCGGATAGAGCTGAATAATATGCCAAAACAATGATTTTTCTTGGCAAACATCTAGTTGCGCAATTTCAATTATTTCGCCTGTGTCTATGCCAGCATCTGGGATGGTATGAAGTGTGCAGCCTATCTTTTTATTTTGTTCCCTGATAGCGTGAAGCGTTCCCATAATTCCTTTGTAATGGGGTAAAATAGCTGAATGAAGATTTAATAAGCCTAATTTTGGAACTTGAATAATGGCATCTTTAAATATTTTTCCAAAACGAATCGAAATAAATAAATCGGGCTCATACAGTTTCATCTCCGTAATAAACTCTTCTGAATTTACATTAGTCGCTTTTTCAAATGGGAAAGAATTGAAGGTATGATCAAAAAACTCAAACGAAGATTTAAGTTTGGTGTTTTTAGCAAAACCGGCTATTTCATTATGAAAAAAATGTTTCTCATAGTATTCTAATTGAACTAAATCGGATGCTTTACCGTCTGGATTTCCTACAGATTCTGAATAATATATTCTTACGGTATGATTGCTCAATTCTTCCTTAAGTAGATTATAGGCAATATTGGCTTGAAGATCCTTGTTAAGGAATAATACTATTTTCATTTAAATGGGTGTTGTTGTCCATAATGGCAAGCCTTGCTGCTTATTGAAGTTTCAAATATAAAAATTAATGCTTAGAAAAGTAAATAATCCTTACACATCATTTCAGCTTGCTGATTTTTAAATATTGGAAATTATCCTAAAAAAAAACCGCTGCTTTCTTAGGTATAAAGCAGCGGTTTTTTTTAGGATAATACTGTATTCTAAATTATTTTTAAACGAAAAATTTTTCTGTCAGCTGTGTAAAGCTTCATGCTATTGCTTTGCGAATAGCAACAAGCACTTTATAGTTTTGCTTATTTTTAATTTTTATTAAGGTAGAAATGTTGTTTGAGTCTTTGCTTTCGCAAAAGGGACATTCAATGATTAATTGGAAACTACCTTAAGACCTACAATAGAGCCAATTAATGTTGTTAGAAAAAACAGTCTCCAGAAACTAACTGGATCTTTAAAAAAGAAGATTCCTACAAGTACAGTTCCTATAGCACCTACACCAGTCCAAACTACGTATGCAGTTCCTAATGGCAGGCTTTGCGTTGCTTTTATTAAGAGTGTCATACTCATTATTAAAGTGAATAAAAAACCTACATACCACCAATTTGATTCTGCTCCAGTAGTCTCTTTAGCCTTTCCGAGACAAAAAGCAAAGCTTACTTCAAACAAGCCCGCAATAATTAAAATAATCCAATTCATAAGAGTGTTTTTTTAGCAAAGGTCTGCAACAACATTCATATTGAATTTAACAAATGATAAAAAGCTATTTAATTTTTGATCTAATTCTGCTTAGACTTACCTGAGTAATCCCAAGATAGGATGCGATATGGCCTAAAGGTACTCGCAATAATAGATCAGGAGTATTGGTCAGTAATTCAGTATAGCGTTGTGTTGCCGTTTTTACTTGGCGCGAGATCAATCGTTCTTCTGTTTTTACTAATTCTTTTTCGGCTAATTTTCTTCCCCAGTTAGCGATATGTATGTCTTCATTATAAAGCTGCAGGAGTTCATCAGTATTTATTTCATACAATATACAATCTTCTAGCAACTCTATGTTTTCGTAGCTGGGCTCATTGTTGACATAACTTTTCATAGAAACCACAACTTGATTTTCTAATCCAAACCAAAAAGTCAAATCGCCATTTTCTAGTGAAGTATACCCTCTGACGATTCCTTTTTTGATAAAATAGATTGATTTTTCAACCTTATCAGCTTTCAAAAGTAGACTTCCTTTTTCGAGATTTATTAAGCTAGTAATCTGTTGTATTTTTAGACTAGATGCGGCAGGAATTGAATATATGTTGTTTATTATGAAATCGATGTTCATTTGAGATGTGTATTTTGTTCACTTATAAAGATGCTGATTATTGATACCGAAATAATAGGTGTTAAAAATAGTCAAAATAATCAGGACCTGAAGGCTTCTCTACTGCTCATTCTGACTAGCTCTTCGTATAGCGGGGTTTCATTATTGCGGACACGAATAATTTGTTCGCCTAGGCGAAAACAATCACATTCAGCATATCCGTTGCAATATTCTGTTAGGTTTTCTTTTGATAGTGAGATAGCGTCGTTCCTCGCTATGACTTTGATGGTTGAATTGTTTTGTTTGCTCAGTTTATGTTGCTCAGTCAGGATACTTCGCAGAGCAGGGGGTAGCTAATAAAAAAAAGTTTTTTGGGCGTTAAAAATTTTCCTTATTTCGATACTATATATTTTCTTAAATCAGAGGTCAGAATATCATTTAATTCCTTTTTATTACTGGCAGCACTTTCAATAAAAGCAAATCCAAATACAGGATATTTATTTATATCTAATTCTCTAATTAATATCGGTTTTTCAAAATCTTTAGCAAGATCTGAATAGTTAAATCTTAAAATATCCGAAGGGATTATTCCCGAATTATTATCCAAAATAATGACACTAAATATTTTATTCTCTTTTCCTCTAAATATAGTATCCCAGTCTGGTTTTTTGTTTTCACAAAAGCATTTGTATTCATTAAATCCTAAAGTTACTCCCATAAGGTCAGCTGTAGTGCAAAACCCACCGAATCGTAAAGGGTTTACTTCGATAGGGATTATTTTCCCATTTTCATCTATCCGCACTTCTGCATGAGCCGGGAAATTATTTAAATGTAACTCTTTACCAATTTTAGTTAAAAAATATTCAAGATCAGTTTTATACTTTTCAATGATTGCTTTGGATGTTGAATAAACCCGATCACTTGTATCTGTTCCGGATGAAAAGAGGTGATGTAAAACGTTTAACAAAACAGCATCTCCATTATTGTCGTAATAATAATCGATTGCATATTCTTCTCCTCGAATAAATTCTTCGATAATAAATGTACTTGTGTTTAATACATTTTCAGGAAATATACTTTTAAGTTTATCAGCTTGTAACTCACTTTTAGCTTTTAACCAGTCTTTTTCATTTTCTACGATATGAACTCCTATGCTAAAGAAACCAACAGCAGGTTTAATTACAAATGGGAAACGTATTTCATCATCGGACAATCGTTGAATTTCTTCAATACCTATTTGCTTGAAATAAAAGTCGGGAAATAACTCTTTTATAAGTTTCCTAAACCTTACTTTATTTTTTAAAACGTGTAATTGTCTTGATAATTCACTTTCTCCATAGTATTGATCGATCCAAGCTAATGCGTTCTCTGAATTGCTATAAAGAGAACTTTCTGGATTTTTTTTTAGTAAAGCGATTGCTTCCTCTTCGGCTATCCATGCCAGAGAATCATCTTTTACCAATTCTTTGGCTACTTTGGTTGCAATTATTTTATAATTATTGTCTTTTATTGTTTCGATAAGAAAATCGGAAACAAATGGCTTGTCTATTAAGAACATACTATTTAGTTATTTTTGTTTGTAATGTATATCATATAGCCTTTGTTAAAACCATGTGCTTTTATTTCTCTTGTCAAACTGTTGTCATTGTCAAGCTACAACGTATCATTACGAATTAAAGAATATATTTTGATTCGCCGCCAGCTTGTAAAAACAGCTCGTTTATTTCCTTCTTAAATCCAACTATATCTTGTTCTCTGTCCTTATATTGATCAATTAATTGTTCCAATTTATTTTTTATTTTGGCTAATTCTGCAATCCGTTTTTCTTTTTCTCCGTTTTGATACGTTAGCTCTTTATTAGCAATTATCAATTCAGCTGCACGTTTCGCTTTCTCCTCGCTTTGAAAGGCAAGTTCTATATTAGCAATTACTAATTCGGCTGCCCGTTTCTTTTTCTCTTCGGTTTGAAAATCCAATTCCAAATTAGCAATAATTAACGCGGCTACTCGCTTTCCTTTTTCTTCATTTTGAGTAAAAATCACTTTATAAGCATTGACTAATTCTTGTGTCAGTTGTTCACGTGTCTTGTCGTCAGTATCTTTTAAAGAATTTATGTAATGGAATTCTTGCTTTGGTTCCATTATTTCTTTAATGAGGTCATGTACTATCTCGTCCCTGCTGTCCATATTACTATTTATTCTGATTAAATGACTCTTCGTTTTTTTATGATTGGTCAGAACGTTCCCGTTCTTTGCCGTGTTTTGCAGTTTTAAAAAGGAGTATTTTCGGCTAAACGAAAATACGAATTAAAACGGAAATTCCACTAAATCAAACATTATACCATAACTGCTGTTGTATGCTGTTTTTATCTTCCGTGATATGCCATATTTGGCAATGGTTCATTATTCTTTAAATACCTATCAAACCAATTTATTACTTGTTCATTTACTTCTTTTTCGTGTTCCGAAATTCCATGGTCGCCACCTTCAAACATTATTAGTCTATAAGGAATTCTGTTTTTTTCAAATTCCAAAGCAAGGTTTAAACTTTGTGTTGGTTTAACTCTCCAATCAGAATTTCCGTGCATCATTAAAATCGGAATATTTTTTGGGAATTTGTCTGCCCATTTGATAGCAGACCTTTTCTCTAATTCTATTTCTTTGTTTTCTGCATAATTGGGAATTAATTCTGATAGAACATCAGTTTCCATTTCAGGTCTGTCTTTAATTGAGCTAGAAATATCTGAAACTGCTCCACCAACGACAGCTACTTTTATCTCTGTCATTTTTGTTAAAGCAATATATGTCATCATTCCTCCACGACTCCAGCCATACATTCCAATTTTTTGAGTATCAGCTTCTTTTATTTCTTTCAATACTTTTGGAAGTATAGTAATATCATTTACATCTTTGCCTCCAAATTCTTCTTTTCCTTCACTTCCTGCATTTCCTCTATATTGACTTGCGATTACAACATAACCTTCTTTTGCAATTTGACCAAGAGTAATTGCTCCGTTAGCGATTACTAAAGCTCCAAAATCACTATTACCACCACGATTATAAATTATACAAGGATATTTCCCGTCTTTTTTAGGTTTTACTAAAAGGCCATTTATTTTCAAGCCATCACTTAAATATGTTATGCTGTAAATTTCAATACTATCTAAATATTTAAAATTTTCTTTCCATTCAATTTGACCGTCTACATTTTCTGTTAAATGTTGATATATTGGTGTTTCAGATAAATTAGAAATTAATTTTTGTTTGAGAAGAATCTTGGTCTCTTGAGCTTTAGAGTTAGTAAGGACTAATATAAAGATTAATGTTATAACGTATTTCATAGTTTTTTTCAAATGGCTTACAAGGTTATGCCACTTTGAGATGGCTGGAAGTTCGTAACCGCTCAATTTTCGGGTTAACGAAAACTTAATGATGCTTTACATAGGAACAGCTGTTGTATGCCGTTTCTATTTTACGATAAATGGTTTTATCATTTCAAATATTCCAGACGAAGTTAGTCCAGTGAATATTGGTAATCCCACATTTTTTATAAGTTCTCCTATACTTAACAATTGAGGTTGAATGTCTTTTTCTTTTGAAAGTTGCTTAACTGCATAATTCATTTCTAACTCAAAATCTTCACGAATATCCTTGTCTAATTTCTCAATATCTTTCCTAATTAATGAGAACAATTCATTTACACTTTCGTTCACTTGTTTTATTTTCTGTACTTGACTTGAGTAATTTGAATCTTGCTGAATTTGGAATGGTGCATTTATGTCACCTGTTGAAATTGTATAACTTTTTGACTCAGATTTAGGATTCTTAACATCGAGCCAATCTTGAATTATTTTTGCATAAGAGTTACGATTACCACGTTCAACTAAGGGTAAAATAGTGTAATTTATTTGAGAAAGAAATTCAGTTGGATTTCCTAAATATCTTTCCAAGTGATAATCCAAAAATAGAGGAACTTTATAAATTGGTTTTAGAGAATACATTACTTTTCGAAACTTCATATCGTACTCTCGGTCAGTAGCCGTTTTAAATACTTTATTAATTTGAATCGAACCACCACTAGCATTTATTTGATTTTGACTCATTTCATTACCAAAATACGGAATTTCAAATTCATTTGCTTCTTGTCCTTTTTCTGAAATTGCATAAAATGTGTTCATTTTTTAATTTTTTTATGAAAGTATAAATTATATAAGTTCTTTTTTCGCCAATTTTCATTTAAATGGCATATAACTAGTACATAGGTCTGATAAAGTTAGACTTATCATCCCAAATTAAGTTAGATAAGTCTGACTAGAGTAAGACCTTATCTATTATCAAATATATAATAATTATCCTATAGATTATTGAATGGACTCTATATTTGTTGGCGGCTTTTCGTGTTTACATGGGTTTGTATTTTGATGGTATTGTTAATTCAGTACTGTATTGCGTGAGGGATAACAGTGAAAATCCTCCCGATTTTTTCGGGAGATTGTAACGGAAAGCCCGACCTTGTTGCTATCTAAATTAAATTTTGGAACTGTGTTTTCTGCAACAAGGTCACGCCCAAATTACTAATCTACGGATGCTAAATGGGTCTTAAAAGTGTTTTTGAACCCCTTGTTAGCAGCGAATTCCCAAATCTTAATTAATTTTTTGAGATATCTAATTATCTAGTTTTCAAATTAAGCTATCTTTGCGCGCCGAACAATCGGAAGAAATACGACAATATGAAGTTTGATTTATTACAAAAAGACCCGCAGTCGAAAGCCAGAGCGGGAAGCATTACTACTGATCACGGTGTTATTGAAACACCTATTTTTATGCCTGTGGGTACTGTAGCCTCAGTAAAAGGGGTGCACCAGAGGGAACTAAAATTAGATATAAACCCGGATATCATCCTGGGAAACACCTACCATTTATACTTGCGTCCACAAACTGAAATCCTTGAAAAAGCGGGTGGATTGCATAAATTTATGAATTGGGACAGGAATATTTTGACTGATTCTGGAGGATACCAAGTGTATTCGTTATCAGCAAACCGAAAAATTAAGGAAGAGGGAGTGAAGTTCAAATCGCATATTGACGGTTCGTACCACTTTTTTACACCTGAGAATGTAATGGAAATTCAGCGTACCATAGGTGCTGATATTATCATGGCATTTGACGAGTGTACGCCTTACCCTTGTGATTATAACTATGCAAAGCGCTCTATGAAAATGACCCACCGCTGGTTAGACCGTTGTGTGAATCATTTGGATAAAGTGCCTGTGAAATACGGTTACGATCAAGCATTTTTTCCTATTGTACAAGGAAGTTGTTATAAGGACTTGCGTCAACAATCAGCAGAATATATTGCTAATTCAAACCAAGTAGGAAACGCTATTGGTGGGCTTTCAGTAGGGGAACCTGCAGAGGAAATGTACGCAATGACGGAAGTGGTTTGTGAGATTTTGCCGGAAGACAAACCCCGTTACCTAATGGGAGTGGGAACTCCAATTAATATTTTGGAAAACATTGCTCTTGGAGTTGATATGTTTGACTGTGTGATGCCTACGCGTAACGCCAGAAACGGAATGTTGTTTACTGCTAACGGGACGATCAATATCAAGAACAAGAAATGGGAAGATGACTTTTCGCCTATTGACGAAATGGCCATCACTTATGTGGATACTGAATACACGAAAGCGTATTTACGTCACTTGTTTGCTGCCAATGAATACCTAGGAAAACAAATTGCTACGATTCATAATCTTGGATTTTATATGTGGTTGGTTCGTGAGGCCAGAAAACATATCATAGCTGGTGATTTCAGACCTTGGAAAGAAATGATGGTGAAGAATATGAGTCAAAGATTATAAAAAAATGTTTAAAGTTTTTTTAGTTTAAAGTTTGAAACTCCCAGCGTGAATTTGAAACTGTTCTAAACCTTAAACTTTTAAACCTTAAACCTTAAACTTTTTTAAATGTTAACAATAATAGATAAATACATCCTGAAAAGATATTTAGCCACTTTTGCGGCTATGTTATTGATGTTTATACCTATTGGGATTATCATTGACGTATCAGAGAAGGTGAATAAAATGATAGAAAACAAGATTCCAATATTGGAAATTGCGATTTATTATTATCATTTTACCATCTATTTCGCCAATAACTTATTTCCCATTTTTTTGTTTTTGTCCATTATTTGGTTTACCTCAAAACTGGCCAATAATACAGAGATTATTGCCATTTTAGGTTCGGGGATATCTTTTACACGATTTTTGAGACCGTACATTATTGGTGCTTCGATTGTTTCAATATTCGTTTTATTGATGGGTTTCTGGGTTGTTCCTGCATCTAGCGAAGGTTTCAATAACTTTAGATATACCTATCTAAAAGGAGGAGGAAAGGAACAAATGCGTGGAGATAATACGGATGTTTACAGACAAATCAATGACAATGAGTTTTTGTATGTCAACAGTTTTAATCCAGTGTCTAATGTAGCCTTTAATTTTGCTTTGGAAAAATTCAAGAAGGACCAATTAGTCTCTAAGATTACGGCTAGCAGAATAAAATGGAATCCAGAAGACAGTACCTACACCATGTATGATTTTACAAAAAGGACTGTGGGTGTATTAGGCGATAAAATAGAGAAAATGCCGGAGAAAAAGACGAAGTTCAGTTTTGAACTGGAAGATTTGACTCCTGTGGTATATATCGCTGAAACATTGAGCTTGAGTGAATTATTAGATTTTATCGATAAAGAGAAAAAACGAGGTTCTTCTAATATCAACGTCTACATGGTCGTTTTATATAAGAAATTCAGTGTGCCCGTTTCGGCCTTTATCTTAACTATAATTGCCGTTTCTGTTTCTGCCATGAAGCGTAGGGGAGGAATGGGAATGAATCTTACCATAGGAATCGCACTGGCGTTTGCTTATGTATTTTTTGATAAGGTTTTTGGCGTACTTGCTGAAAAATCCAGTTTTTCACCTTTGATTGCGGTTTGGTTTCCAAATTTTGCTTTTGGAATTTTAGCGATCTTTTTACTACGAAATGCAAAACGATAAATTTAAAAGTTATTTAAACCTTCATTTAATTGTTTTTATCTGGGGTTTTACAGCCATTTTAGGCGCATTAATCACTATTTCTGCCGATGCTATCGTTTGGTATCGCATGCTGCTTGCGGGTGTTTTTTTAGGAGCATTTATTGTATTTAAAAAAAAATCATTTCGAATTCCCACCACTGCACTGCTCAAGTTGGTTTTTGTAGGCTTGCTAATCGCCCTGCATTGGATTACTTTTTTTCACGCCATTCATGTCTCTAATGTTTCTATAACACTTTCCATTTTTTCATTGGGTGCTTTTTTTGCATCCCTACTGGAACCGCTTTTTTATGGTAGAAAAGTGTTGTGGTACGAAGTGCTCTTTGGTCTGGTTATCATTGCGGGACTAGGAATGATCATGAAAGTTGAAATTAGCTATCTGGAAGGAATGATATACGCTTTGGTATCCATCATTCTAGGAGTGTTGTTTACGCTTATGAATGGGAAGCTTATTGAAAAGCACGATTCTTCAGTAATTTCCTTTTATGAGTTTATCGCGGGAGTTTTCTTTATTTCGATTTATTTTTTATTCCAAAATAAATTCTCAGCTGATTTCTTTGTTTTGACCTTTAATAACTGGATGTTGATATTAATTTTGGCTTCGATCTGTACCGCTTATGCATTTACGGCATCTGTAAAAGTGATGGAAAAACTGAGCCCTTATACGGTGATGCTGACGACAAATTTAGAGCCGGTTTATGGTATTATTTTGGCCTATTTCATCATTGGAGGAAAAGAAAAAATGAGTACTTCGTTTTATATTGGAGCCGTAATAATCTTAATCACGGTAATCCTAAACGGAATTATCAAGCACCAAGATAAGAAAGTCAAAGCATAATTCTTTTTTGATTTTTGGCTTTTATGCTAGATAAGCTAAGACGTTAATATCGATTTTGGTTGATAAAGTAGCCATCGAATTTTCTCGAATTGAATCCCATTTATACAGCGTTTATTGAATAAACTATTGTAGTGTGACTGTGTTGCAAGTGATTATATTTCAGTACTTTTGAAGCTCATCGGTACCTAATTCCACAATTGAGAAATGAGTAAAAAAGCAAAAATAATAGGGCTTTCAATATTTGCTGTAATAATGATATTTGTGTGCAAGTACGTATACGATATGAATATCAATCATAATTTTGAAACCATTACGGAAGGAAAAGTATATAAATCAGCTGTTATTCCGCCAGATGAAATTGCTAGTTACGTTAAGAAATATCATATAAAATCAATTGTTGATTTACGAATGCCTGGGACAAACGATTTGGTTTTAAACCCAGAAAGCCCTGGTGAATTGCAGGCGGAAAGAGCCGCAGTTGCAAATATTGGTGGAGTTAATTATTTCAGTAATCCATCAGAGCAGGTACCCAACGAACAAAACATAGCAGTTTTTACCAAAATAATGGATAACAAGGATAATTATCCAATACTGATCCATTGTTACCACGGTACAGGTAGAGCCGAAATGTATGCTGCACTATATCGAATAGAATATGAAAACTTTACTAATGAGGCCGCACGACAAGGAGTGAGGACATTGATTAAATTCAGTTCATTTGATGACGGAACTCCCAAAGGCGAGTATCTAAAAGGATACAAATCGCGAAAGCAGTTGTCAAACAAACAATAAGAGAATACTGAATATTGTGGATTGATATTTAAATTTTAGAATCACTTTGATGACTTCTGATTAAATGTGCTAATGTATTTATTTAGAATTATTTAACAGTTTTAAATTCAGATTTACTCGTGGTTTTTGAAATGTATTTGGCTATTTTTGAAAGTGTTGACGCAGGCTTTTGAGACTTAAATAGAAAATATAGCATTATGAATGATTTAATATTTTATATTTGCACTTCCAAATTAAAAACGAAAACGCACAAATCCTATGGAATATTTAGATTTTGAGCTTCCTATAAAAGAACTAGAAGATCAGTTAGCAAAATGTCAAGTGATCGGTCAGGAATCTGAGGTTGATGTTACCAATACGTGTAAACAAATCAACAAGAAACTAATAGAAACAAAAAAGCATATTTATAAAAACTTGACAGCATGGCAACGTGTACAATTGTCAAGACATCCAAATAGGCCTTACACTCTAGATCACATTAAAGCTCTTTGCGGAGACACTTTCCTAGAGCTTCACGGAGACAGAGGTTTTAAAGATGATAAAGCCATGATAGGTGGTTTGGGTAAAATTGACGGTCAATCTTTTATGATTGTCGGACAACAAAAAGGATACAATACTAAAACACGTCAGTACAGAAACTTTGGGATGGCAAATCCTGAAGGGTACCGTAAAGCATTGCGCTTGATGAAAATGGCTGAGAAGTTTGGTATTCCTGTTTTAACACTAATAGATACTCCAGGAGCTTATCCAGGACTAGAAGCAGAAGAACGCGGACAAGGAGAAGCGATTGCAAGAAATATATTTGAGATGGTTCGTCTTAAAGTGCCTATTATTACCATTATTGTAGGTGAAGGTGCTTCAGGTGGAGCATTAGGAATAGGAGTGGGAGACAAAGTATATATGTTAGAAAACACATGGTACTCTGTAATTTCGCCAGAATCATGCTCTTCTATTTTATGGAAAAGCTGGGAGTACAAGGAACAAGCTGCCGAAGCTTTGAAATTGACTTCATCTGATATGAAGAGACAAAAACTAATTGATGATATTATTCCTGAACCATTAGGAGGAGCACATTACGATAGAGAAACAACATTCAAAACTGTCGAGCAATATATCACTAAAGGATATAATGAATTGAAAGACTTATCAACAAAGGACTTAATTGCCCAGAGGATGGATAAATACAGTAAAATGGGCGAATATAAAGAGTAAAATCTTACAAACGTAGAACTAATCCGAAGCCTTGCCGTTTCGGATTTTTTTTGGGTTATAAACAAAAAAGAGTTACTTATCAACAGATATTTGTAATAAGTCAACAGCAATATTTTTTAATTTTATGTTACTTTCGCTTTATGGAAAACTTCAAAAATGTAAACCCAATTAAGGTTGATAAAACGACAATAATAAACCTCGAAAAGGGGAAGCTACCACCACAGGTATTAGAGCTTGAAGAAGCAGTTCTAGGTGCCATGATGATTGACAAAAAAGGAGTAGATGACGTAATTGACATTCTACAGCCAGATGCTTTTTATAAAGAAGCACACAAACATATTTTTGAGGCAATTGTACAATTGTTTACAGAGACTCAGCCAATTGACTTGTTGACAGTCTCTGCACAATTGAAGAAAAATGCCAAATTAGATTTAGCAGGTGGAGATTTCTACCTGATTCAGCTTACGCAAAAGGTTTCCTCATCAGCCCATATTGAATTTCACTCCAGAATTATTCTTCAGAAGTTTATTCAGCGTAGTTTGATTCGTATTTCATCAGAAATAATTGAGGATTCTTATGACGACTCAGCCGATGTTTTTGATTTATTAGACAAGGCGGAATCTAAATTATACGAAGTTACCCAGGGGAATATTAAACGTAGTTCTGAAACAGCACAGAGTTTAGTGTTGCAAGCAAAAAAACGTATTGAAGAAATCGCCGGTCAAGAAGGATTGAGTGGTGTGGCTACTGGTTTTGAAAAACTAGATAAGATTACATCTGGATGGCAGCCAAGTGATTTAATTATTATCGCGGCAAGACCAGCGATGGGTAAGACTGCATTCGTATTATCAATGGCCAGAAATATGGCAATTGATTTTGGAATGCCAGTTGCGTTATTCTCTCTTGAGATGGCTTCAGTACAGTTAATTACTCGTTTAATATCGTCTGAGACAGGATTGTCATCAGAGAAATTACGTACTGGTAAATTAGAAAAACACGAATGGGAACAGTTGAGTACCAAAGTTAAAAATTTGGAGAAAGCACCTTTGTTTATTGATGATACTCCTTCACTTTCTATTTTTGATTTACGTGCCAAAGCAAGACGTTTAGTTTCGCAACATGGAATCCGAATCATCATTGTAGATTACTTGCAATTGATGACTGCCGGAGGAAACGGTAAAGGAGGAGGAAATAGAGAACAAGAAATCTCTACTATTTCCCGAAACTTAAAAGCATTAGCAAAAGAATTAAATGTGCCAGTTATTGCACTTTCGCAATTATCGCGTGCTGTTGAGACTCGTGGATCTAGTAAAAGACCTTTGCTTTCTGACCTTCGTGAATCGGGTGCGATTGAGCAAGATGCGGATATCGTGTCCTTCTTATATCGTCCTGAATATTATAAAATTGATGAGTGGGATGATGATGAAGCTTCACCGACCGCTGGTCAAGCCGAAATTATGATTGCAAAACACCGTAATGGTAGTATTGAAAACGTTCGTTTGAAGTTTATAGGACATCTTGGTAAGTTTGATAACTTAGAAGATCATTCTGGTGGTTACGATGATTTACCTTCGTCAATGAATCAGGATGATAATCCGTTTGTAACAAAAAATCTTCCATCGCCACATGAAGCCTTTGGAAGTAATTTGAATGACGACGACGATGATAGCGATATGCCATTTTAGATAATCAAAAAGCCTATTTTAATAGGCTTTTTTTATGCCTTTATTTTTTCAGGTAGATTCATTGTATACATGTGATTACTGTTTTTGGTTATTTTTTCAACTAATAAAATGCAGTATTTTTTATGTTAAAAACGTAAAAAATACTACTTTAGCAGTGTATTATATTGCTTGATAACTAGATTTTTAAGAACTTAAAAAATTAATATTAATGTCTAAAGAAAACACATTGGGAAAATTATCAGAAAAAGTAGGGTTTGCAATAAACTCAATTCCATTAAAAACAGCTCAAAAATGGGCGAAACGCTGGACTCAAAAAGAAGGTAAATACAATAAACATCATGAGTTAAACGCTTTTTTAATTCCGGCAGTCGATTTAAGAGAATTATTAGAAGAAGGTGGAACTCATGTTCGAGCTTACATTGGTGTTCAAAAGGTAAAGGCTGAACAGGAAGGTGATAAACCAACTTATATTGAAAAGTTAATGTTTGTAGGGACAAAATATAATCCTGAAACAAAAATATACGAAGATCTGATTACTACTCCTGGTAAAGGTGTAAGTGTTGGAGAAGATGCTGATGATATCTATGATTTTACAAAGCCATGTCCTCCATATAATGATCCTAATAGTCCTTTAGAAGTTTAATTATGAGCTACATTTGGCATTTAATAGCAAATATTGGTTATTTTCTTTTATTTGTAAATTTAGTATTGTTTAGTATACGATTAGGTACTGGTGGCAAAGCCAATAAAATATTTACGGTTTATCTATTAGTCATTTTGGTAATCCAACTGATTTCTGGTTATTTATCCTCCTTGAGAATTAATAATCTCTTTTTGTCTCATTTTTATTTTTTAGGCCAGTTTGTATTTCTAAGTCTTTTTTATAAATCTCTTTTTACTAACTCTTTACAAAGAAAAATTATAAACATTGGTTTTGTAAGTTGCTTTGCTATTTTAGGAATTCAATACAGTCTAGATAGTAGTTTGCTATTTAAATTTAATTTATTCGAGATATTTTTAACCTCTTTTATATTAATTATTTACAGTGTGTTTTATTTTTATAATATGCTAACTGCTAAAAAGCAATTCTATTACATAAATATTGGTATTATGCTTTATTTATTTGGTAGTACAATACTGTTTTTTGTAGGTAATCTTACTGCTTTAATGAGTGCTGAAATGAGTAAAATAACTTGGGTGGCTAATGCTTTACTATATGTTATTTATCAATTGTTTATTTCTTTTGAATGGTACAAGACTTTTTCGAAAAAAGCAGTACTTACACTAGAATAATGATAGACCAATGTATGCTATTTTCCTAAAGAGTAAGATACATATAGGTTGTAGTGATGATATAGCTGTAATTAGTCTAGTAATATGAATTGATTTTTAGATGTTGAGAAATTAAATAATGAAGATGAAAATAAACCCAGCTTATGAAAAAGAACTAGTATTGATTATTTTATACAGTTCTCTTTTCTTTATCGTTGTCGCAATAGTTTTAATTGTCTTTTTCTACTACTCTCGAAAGAAGATTATCCAGAAGGAGGTAGAGAAAAGAAATTTAGTGATTCAACATCAAAGAGAGCAGTTACGAGCTGTAATTATTACTCAGGAAGAAGAACGAAAACGAATTGCTCAAGATCTACACGATGATATTAGTTCTAAACTGAACATTGTTTCTTTAAATAGCTACTTGTTGAATACTCCCAATTTATTGGAGAATGAAATTTCAGAAATCACGAACAACATTATTGATTTGGTAGGTAAAGCATTGGAGAATACCAGAAGGATTGCCCATGATTTATTACCTCCAGTCTTTGATCAGTTTGGTCTTAATGCTGGTGTTGAAGAATTGTGTTTAGAATTTAATAGCAGTAAAGCCGTACAGGTTATTTACAAAAATGAAGTGGAGTTTGATAAAAATGATAATGACAGACATCTGCATGTTTTTAGGATTTTACAGGAGCTAATGAATAATTCTTTGCGCCATGGTAAAGCTAAAAACATTAGCGTTTTATTCGAAAGTAAAAACGGAGGTGTTAGTTGTAATTATTCTGATGACGGTCTTGGTTTTGATGTGAATTCCCAAGAAAATAAAAATGGACTTGGAATGAAAAATATTGAAAGTAGAGTGGATTTGTTAAACGGAATGATAACCTTTGAATCAGAATTAAATAAAGGAATACAGGTTGTTTTTAATTTTTAAACTATGGATAATCGTATTAAAATAATGTTAGTTGACGATGAAGTTCTTTTTAGGAAAGGAATCTCCTTTCTTTTAGGCAGGGAAGAGAATATCGATATCATTCAGGAAGCTTCTAATGGGGCTGAACTTATCAGTTTCTTGAACGAAAATGAGAGTCATCCTGACATTATTATTATGGATTTAAAAATGCCTTTATTAAATGGTATTGAAGCAACTAAAATTTTACACAAGGAGTTTCCGGAAATTAAAATTATAGCATTGACTAGCTACGACACTCCCTCTTTTGTAGCGAATATGATTAATGTGGGTGCAGTATCTTATTTGGTTAAGAACACGACTCCTCAAGAACTCTTGAAAACCATTAAGGAAGTTGCGTTAAAAGGTTTTTATTATAATGAAAAGGTTCTTAAGGTAATTAAAGAAATAGACTCTAGTTCTAAAAACAATAAAAGTATGCTGGATAGTAACTTTATTACTACTAGGGAAATAGAAGTGCTGCAATTAATTTGTGAGCAAAAGACTAATCTGGAGATTGGCGAAATGCTTTTTATAAGCCCAAGAACTGTTGAAGGGCACAGAAACAATTTACTGCTTAAGACGGGGTCAAAAAATAGTGCGGGATTAGTCGTTTATGCGATGCAAAATGATATTGTCGTTATTGAATAAGGGATAATTCAGTTTAAATTGGGCAATTTTGTATGTTTCGGTATTATTGCATTATATATTGAATTGAAAGTACATAAAAAGTTATAATAGTGATTACTAATAGTAAAAGTGCTATTTTCTGTACTAATTTTAAGCTTTTGAAAGGGTTTTTTTCTTCATCAGGGTTCATAAAGACGTTTTTTTTATTTGTGGTTTCCAAATTTAATACTTGTGCTTAATATGGATATACGTATTTATACCTGTTTTGGTTTTCTTTCAAGATATGCATTTATGGTAATGTAGATTTTTGTTTTTTCTCTCCACATTTTTCAATTTTAGCCCTGAATTACTAGTCCAAATAACAGTTCTTTTCTGTGATTTCGATTTTGGCTGTTGTAACAATTGCTGATCTGTAGCTTTGCTATCATTAATAATTTCATTTGTAGAATATGAAATTATTTTCAACTTTGGAAAACACTAATTTATAATTCAAATTATCAACAATTACGCAAGAAGAAAATTTATGGACAAAACATAAAAAACAATAATAAATGTAATTAGGAATATGGCAGCTATTTTTTTAATAATGCTTAAACCATTAAGTGTATTGGAATTGTTGTTATTATTCATGGTGGTTTTTCTTTAGTATTAATAATAAGATAAACAAATCTAAGAATTACAATAAAGATGTATGCGAGTGTTTTTACGTGTTTTTTTATTGATTCATAAATTATTTATAACTCAATTAGTTTTTAAATCTAGTTTAGGTAATTTAAACCTTTTCCTTTTCTATCTTTGATATAAAATAGTTTCAAATGCTGTCTAAAACTTATGTGTGTTTCTTTTTCTTGTTAATTACAATGGGTACAAAAGCTTCTTTTATTTTGTTGCCAATGGATGAAAACACACAACAAAACCATCTGAAAGCTTATGGTGTTACATTTTGGTGTTTAGAAAAAAACTACAAAGCCAGTTGGTTACTAAATTATCGTGGTGGATCATTTTTATTACCAGATGTGTCAGAAATAAGGAAGGAATGCCAGATTCGCGGTGTGAGTTTTGAGATTCTTTCGGATAATGAAGAAGAAAGGATTCTTACTGAAATAGCAAGTCCTTCACAAAATATGGAATCGGTAATTCTTGAAAAAGCACCAAAAATTGCCGTTTATACTCCAAAAGGGAAACATCCATGGGATGATGCAGTGACCTTGGTATTAACTTATGCTGAAATTCCATTTACGGCAATTTATGATGAGGAAGTTTTAAGTGACCAATTACTACTTTATGACTGGCTGCATTTACATCATGAAGATTTTACAGGCCAGTACGGAAAGTTTTTTGGAGCTTACAGAAATGTACCTTGGTATATAGAGCAAAAAAAGGAAGCAGAAGAGTTAGCCAGTAGTTTAGGATATGAAAAGGTTTCTCAAGAAAAGGGAGCTGTAGCTAAAAAAATTAGAGATTTTGTCATTGGAGGCGGCTTCATGTTTGCCATGTGTTCTGCAACTGACAGTTTTGATATTGCTCTGGCCGCTGATGGAATTGATATTTGTGAACCTATGTTTGATGGCGATCAAAGTGATGCCAATTATCAGTCAAAGATGAATTATTCAAATTCATTTGCCTTTAAGGATTTTATATTGGAAAGAAGCCCAGAAAAATATGAGTTTTCAGATATTGATATGACGGAAAAAAGAAGAATTCCAATGGAAAAGGATTATTTTACCTTGATGGAGTTTTCTGCTAAATGGGATCCTATTCCTAGTATGCTATGTCAAAATCATACCCAATTAGTAAAGGGTTTTATGGGACAGACTACTTCTTTTGAGTCATCTTTAATAAAATCCAACGTTTTGATTATGGGAAGCTGCGAACTTAATGGGGAAGCACGTTATATTCACGGTGAAAAGGGCAAAGGAATGTTTACTTTTTTTGGAGGACACGATCCCGAAGATTTTCAGCATCACGTGGGTGATAGTCCCACCGTTTTGGATTTGCATTCTAATTCCCCAGGTTATAGGCTAATACTAAACAATGTTTTGTTTCCAGCTGCCAGAAAGAAAAAACAAAAAACTTAAAGGTAGAATCACTACCATCATTCAACATCCAATATTCAATTTTATTGAACAAATGAACTTTACAACGATTTTACAGGAAATAGAACAAGAGTCAAATACATTTTCAACTACGGGGAATGTAACTACGACGATACCAGAATTAGCTAAAGTGAGTCCAAACAAATTTGGAATTCATCTTACAACTATAGAAGGTGAAGATTTTGGGATAGGAGATAGCGTTGAGAAATTTTCTATTCAAAGTATATCTAAAGCATTAACCGTGGCATTAGCTTTTTCTTTTTTGGATGAAAAAATATGGAAAAGAGTAGGAGTGGAACCTTCAGGAAGTGCTTTTAATTCCCTAATACAATTAGAGTATGAAAAAGGAATCCCAAGAAACCCGTTTATTAATTCAGGTGCTATTGTCATAGCTGACATGTTAGTTTCATGTTTGAATAATCCAAAGGAGGATTTTCTTGAATATATAAGGGTAATTTCAGGAAGTCCAACAATCAATTTCAATTTGGCTGTAGCCCAATCAGAGAAGGATACTCGTTTTAGGAATGCGGCTTTAGCGAATTTTTTGAAGTCTTTTGGAAATATAGAAAATGATGTTGATGAAGTTTTGGATTTTTATTTTCATCAATGTTCGATAGAAATGACTTGCAAAGAGTTGGCACATTCTTTTTTCTTCTTTGCCAATGAAGGAAAAACTAAAGAAGGAAAACAAATTTTGACCAAAAGTCAAGTGAAGAGACTAAATGCATTAATGCAGACCTGTGGTTTTTATGATGAGTCAGGTGAATTTACTTATAAAGTGGGGTTGCCTGGGAAAAGCGGAATCGGTGGAGGCATCGTTGCTTTGTATCCTAAAAATTTTGTAGTTGCCACCTGGTCTCCCAAATTAAACAAAAAAGGAAATTCAGAATTGGGAATGCACGCCTTAGAATTATTGACTACAAAAACGGGGATGTCTGTTTTTTAAGAGAATTTAATTCAATGCAAATTCAAACCACACAGGAATATGATCTGATATTTTTCGGGCTTCTTTCAGTGAATTAAAGTTTTTATAAAAGGAAATAATCCCTGAATTCAGGTTTTTGATTTTCGTAGTTTTATAATACATATTATCATACTCAGATGCAAGACATTTATTGTTCTTGCATTTTTGTTTGAGTGAGGTTTTTTGACCAACTAAAACTGATTGATATCCCATCTTTTTTAATGGATTGAAAACGGTATGGGATTGGGGACAATTAAAATCTCCTGCAAAAATCAGATTTAAAGTAGGATATACTTCTGGTAAGTATTTGAAATATTTGATTTCACGCTCAGGCTGTTTGCTTTTGGGTAAAGCATGATAATTTACTACGGTAAATTGTTTGTTTTGATATTGAAACGTGCAGTAATAGGGCTCTCTTTCTATCTCCATATGGAATTTTTTTTCAAGCCATGCACGACCTATTTTTTTAAGTTTGGCAGTTTTCCAAATAAAAGCATACCGTTCTTTTTTATATGAACTACCACTGGTTGGATCACTAATAACATAATCCCATTTGGCTCCTTTTCGATTTAGTTCATCCGCTAATTTTGCGACTGCTTGGGAACCGCCATATCCTGCTACCACTTCTTGGAGAGCAATGATGTCGTATTCACGTACTGTTTCTACAATGAATGCTATTTCAGTTGCGGACTTTGATTTACCAAGATTTTCTATATTCCAAGATAAAAGTTTTGTTTGAGCATAAAAAACGGAGCAAAAAAGAAGAAATAATATCGAAAGTAACTTTTTCATTTATGGGGGAAAATAAGGACAAAATATCCCGCAACTTAGTGAAAATTTTAGGATAATTAGAGATAAATTCTGGAAGAGTAAATTATAGTCAAACGCAAAATAATCAGTGTTTTTAATAGAATATTAATTTTTGATTGTCGAGTTGAGTTGCGCTTTGGAAAGAAATAATTAATTATGGTCTAATTTTAATTGATATTCATATCCTTTTATGTCAGTTGCAGTTAGTATGTTGTGACTAGTACGCTCTGCTATAACTTCGATTCCTTTTGCGTCATTGCCACGGATCATTCCTATTCCTAGTTTACCGTCGATTGTGATTGTTCCAAAGACTATATTTCCCTCTTCATCTGTACCATGCACATGGTAATTATTTTCTGTTTTTTTTAAGAGCTCTTTATTGATTTCATATTCAAATAATGAATCAATAACACTTTTACTGTGTTCTGGCAGAAATTGGTGGTCTTGATTCAAAGATTGAGTTTCAGTTTGCTCTATCTCTTTTGTACTATTGTCATTTTTACATGAAAATAAGACTATTGATAGACTTAGGATGATTACGCTAATTGGTTTTATGTTATCACTCATTGCATCTGTTTTTGCAAAAATATAGGTATCTAAGCTGATATGCTTACGGTAAACCTCATTTATGGAATAAATAATGTTTTTTATTTTGAATCACAATCTGTAATAGTATTATACGATAACTAGAATTCGTTGTCAGTACGGATTGCGAAATGGATAATTATTTGTTTCGTTTGGGATTTAATTGAACGTTTATATAGAAAAAACGAGTTGATTAGAGCTTTCTATTTTACTTTTATAAATTTTTTTTCGAACATCATTTACAAAATCGATAGAATCATTTTTTGATTTTAAGGGTACTCGTTTTTTGATGGTTATTCCATTTTTTAGATTTATCTTCATACCATATCGCTTGTGTTTATTCATTTTTGCTATAGTTACTAGAATAAATAAAGACGAGATAATTAAAATGAGGTTTGCTTGTAAGTAGAAAACAGCAAAAATAGTACTAACTGTAAACAGCATAATTATTAGAAATTCATAGATAGGGTTGATTTTGTTGACGGTGATAAAAATATCTTTTAAGTCCGAAATCAATATCTCATCTTTCATACCAGTTTTATAAAAGATATCAAGTTGATCATTATTAATAATAATGCGATCTATTTTTGTGTTAAAGTACATTACGTAGTTTGTTAGGGATTCTTTTGTGTTTTTTTTATAAGAATTGAATGTGCTATTAGCTTAGTTTTTGTTTGACTCTTTCACACATTCTTATTTGTTCATGAATTTTTTTATTAAAATGTAAACTATGCATGCTACTCCTATAAATAGAACCGTTATTTCGGTCAGTAACAATATGTCAAATTCAAATATGGATTGCAGTTTCATAGGTTGTATTTGTTAGATATTGCAAACGTACTCTCAATAAATCACATTAGTTTACGGAAAACCGCATTGGACGTAAATTAAATCGGAATGTCTTTAAAGTAAGTCGGACTATAATTAAAATTATGGTGTTTCTTGCGGTAGTAATAGAGTAGGGGATACAGCTATGTATGGATAAATAGCTGTGTGGAGTATATAGTTAACTTTAAAAACAGAGTTACTCATAAGAAGCACTTTCTAATTTGGTATTGATTTTTAAAAACCTTTTGATTTGTTTTTTGGTTAAAACGGATTTGTCTTCTGCGTTCTTAATACGTTCAGCTAATAGCTCAGATTTGATTTTCATGTAAGGGTATTTCGCCAATGAAATAGGATTGCCTTTTAATGACTTTTTATAATGTTTGATGTATTCTTTTACATAATTATTATAATCATCAAGACGTGTCGTCCATTTTGCGGTTTTAAGATCATTTTTTATCTCTTCTATTGTAATGAATATTGTGTCGTTATTTTCCATATCTGATTATGTACATAAAGTTAAAATCGACGCAAACATAGATACATTAAACACGAGTTCCTTACGGGAAACCGTAATGCAGAAAATAAATGGATCCCTAAGGATGGAGAAGTGCTAAAATGACTTCATTTTCCTGTTTTGACGGAAAAAAATGAAGGTTTTATAGTAGTCCTAAATCTTTCGATATAGCAATAAGATGTACATTGTTATTAGCTTTGAAGTAAACTTTAAGTTTGTTGATGCGTTTCTCTATACTGCTACTGCCGTTTGGTATAATTCCAGAGTTTTTAAGTTCCAAAGAAATCTCATCTAGAATATAGCCTTTAGAAAGCAACTTTAATAATGTGATGTCATAGGGTTCAATTTCTACTAATGATTTGTCTCTCAAAACATGTTGCCATTCATCAGACAGGATTTTTTCATCAGTGGAATAAATACTTTGAATCGCTTTCTGAAGTTGCGGAATACTGTTTCTGCCTTTTGATACATAGGCATTAATTCCTAAGTTGTTAAAAAGAGATTTTATTCTATATGATTTATCTTCAATCGAAAATACAATTGTTTTAATATCTGGTTGTATTTTTTTTACGGCTTCAATAAGCTCATCACCACAAGTTAATTTGTTCTCTCTGTGGTCAATTTTGAATGACAAATCACTAATTAAAAGATCGTATGGACCTCGTCTCGTAGTGCCTTTTTTATTTTCAATAAAGCATCATCACAGTATCGTGCATGATGTATCTCAGTAATAGAGAGCTCAGTTAATGCTAGCTCGACAGCGTTGCTGATACTATCTAAATCTTCGGCTATTAGAATTTTTTTAAACATGAGTCCGCTGGTATATTTTAAAAATGAGTTTTGTATTGAGTTTTTTATCAGATTTAATACCAAAAGTAATGGTTACTTTAATAGAATGAATACGGTTTTCCACATTTTGGAAAACAATTTACTATTTTTAAAATAAAGTCGACTAAAAGCTCATTGTTAGTGCGTTTTAAAAGATATAGTTTTGTCTCTTTTTGGTGTTTGACTAAGGTTTCTTGGTGAATAGGATTATGACTATTTCAGGTCGGGACAATATAGAAACAAAAAACCCCAATCTTTCGAATGGGGTTTCTTTATAAGTAAGTAAGCTAAATTGAGTTGATAAAACGTTTATTTTACTTTATTAAGTACAGCTTTGAAAGCTTCAGGGTGGTTCATAGCTAAATCTGCAAGAACTTTACGGTTCAATTCGATGTTATGCTTTTTCACTTTACCCATGAATTGTGAGTAAGACATTCCTTCTAATCTAGCTCCAGCGTTGATACGTTGAATCCATAATGCACGGAAATTTCTTTTGTTCACTTTTCTGTCACGGTAAGCGTAGCACATTGCTTTCTCTACCGCATTCTTAGCTACTGTCCAAACGTTTTTACGTCTACCAAAGTATCCTTTGGCTAGCTTCATTATTTTTTTTCTTCTTGCTCTTTTTGCAACTGAATTTACCGATCTTGGCATAATTTTATTGTTTTTTTGTAGCAGGCGTCCCGAATTGAATCAAGAGAACTTAAAGGCCATACTCCAAGGTTATTTTAAATTTTTTTAACCTAAAGAATTTCTTTAGTCAAATGTTTTAAAAGTTAAATGTCAAAAGTCATGTGACTCTGAGACTTAATAACTTTAAGACTTAAGACTAATTATATAATTCTTAATTGTTGTTTGATGCTTTTCATATCTGATTTGTGAACTAGCGCTGAATGTGTCAAAGCTAATTTACGTTTTTTAGATTTTTTAGTCAAGATGTGACTTTTAAAAGCATGCTTTCTTTTAATCTTTCCAGAACCAGTAACTTTAAAACGTTTCTTGGCGCTAGATTTGGTTTTCATTTTAGGCATTTTTTCCTAGTATTTTAATTTATTCTTACTTACTTATTTTTCAGCTCTCGATCTCTTTCCAAAGGGAAGGGATCTAGAGTGTATATATATCCTTCTTAATTTCCCCTTCGGGGCTTAAAGGATTATTTCTTCTTCTTAGGAGCAATGAACATAATCATTCTCTTTCCTTCTAGAACTGGCATAGCTTCCACTTTACCAAATTCCTCTAAATCCGTAGCTAATCTTAATAATAAGATTTGACCTTGATCTTTATAGATAATAGAACGTCCTTTAAAGAATACAAAAGCTTTTAGCTTAGCACCTTCTTTTAGGAATTTTTCAGCATTCTTTCTTTTAAACTCATAATCATGCTCATCAGTTTGAGGACCAAAACGAATCTCTTTTACAGTTACCTGTGTAGATTTTGCTTTTAAGATTTTATCACGTTTCTTTTGTTCGTAAACAAATTTCTTGTAATCCATAATCTTACATACTGGCGGTTCAGCATTTGGTGAAATTTCAACTAAATCTAGTTCAAATTGATCCGCTAAACGCAAAGCTTCTGAAAGTTTAAAAACTCCAGGCTCTATGTTTTCACCTACAAGACGTACTTCTTGTATACCACGAATGTTATTATTGATTCTGTGGGCATCCTTTTTTTCTACGCGAGGTTGGTAACCTCTGTTGCTTCTTATTGCTATGACTTTATAATTTAAGTTAAACTGTAAATACTTTTAATGTTTTTTTAATCTCTTCATCAACAATAGCGGCAAATTCCTCTATTGTGATTGTGATATTACCTTTTCCTTCTTGTCCGTGACGACGGATAGAAATGGTGCCGTTTTTCTCTTCTTCTTCTCCTACAATCAGCATAAACGGGATCTTTTGCATTTCAGCATCCCTGATTTTCTTCCCAATCGTTTCGTTTCGGTTGTCAATCGTGGCGCGAATTTCGTGATTTTCTAGCAAATCTAAAACTTTTTTGGCATATATTTCATATTTCTCGCTTAAAGACAATATAATAGCCTGTTCCGGCATCAACCAGAGTGGGAAATTTCCCGCAGTATGTTCAAGCAAGATTGCTATAAATCGTTCCATTGAACCAAAAGGTGCTCTATGGATCATAACCGGTCTATGTAATTCGTTATCAGATCCTTTGTAAGTCAAATCAAAACGTTCTGGTAGGTTGTAATCTACCTGAATAGTACCTAATTGCCATTGTCTGCCTAAAGCATCTTTAACCATGAAATCCAACTTCGGACCATAGAAAGCTGCTTCGCCATATTCTATTACGGTATTCAATCCTTTATCGGCAGCGGCATTGATAATTGCATTTTCTGCTTTCTCCCAGTTTTCATCTGTTCCTATATACTTTTCTCTGTTCTCTTTATCTCTAAGTGAAATCTGAGCAGTAAAGTTTTCAAATCCTAATGAACCAAATACATATAGTACTAGGTCAATTACTTTTTTAAACTCTTCGTCCAGTTGTTCTGGAGTACAAAAAATATGTGCATCATCCTGAGTAAACCCTCGTACACGTGTTAATCCGTGTAGCTCTCCACTTTGCTCATATCTGTAAACAGTACCAAATTCAGCGTAACGCTTTGGTAAATCTTTGTATGACCATGGTCTTACATTATATATCTCACAGTGATGAGGGCAGTTCATAGGTTTCAATAAAAACTCTTCTCCTTCGTGTGGAGTGCTTATTGGCTGAAAACTATCTGCTCCATACTTAGCGTAATGCCCAGAGGTCACATATAATTCTTTTTGACCAATATGCGGAGTAACCACTTGCTCATAACCCGCTTTTTTCTGTGCTTTCTTCAAGAATTGCTCTAAACGCTCTCTCAAAGCAGCTCCTTTAGGTAGCCATAATGGTAAACCTTGACCTACTTTTGCTGAGAAAGCAAACAACTCCAATTCTTTTCCTAGTTTTCTATGGTCACGTCTTTTTGCTTCTTCAAGCAATAATAAGTATTCCGTTAGATCCTTTTGTTTTGGGAACGAAGTTCCGTAGACACGAGTCAGCTGTTTGTTCTTTTCATCACCGCGCCAGTAAGCTCCAGCAACACTCATGATTTTCATCGCTTTGATTATTCCTGTATTCGGAATGTGACCACCGCGACATAAGTCAGTAAAAGTATCATGGTCACAAAACGTGATTGTTCCATCTTCAAGATTAGAAATCATCTCTGTTTTATAAACATTGTCCTTATATAGCTCTAATGCATCTGCTTTAGAAACAGGACGTAACTTGAATTCGTGTTTTCCTCTCGAAATTTCAAGAACACGATCTTCTATTTTTTTAAAATCAGCATCAGTGATTTTTTGGTCCTCAAAATCTACGTCATAATAAAACCCGTTCGAAATTGCAGGCCCAAGGGTTAATTTGATGCCAGGATACATTTCTTCAAGAACCTGTGCCATGACATGCGAAGTTGAGTGCCAAAAAGCTTTCTTTCCGTTTTCGTCATTCCAGGTGTATAATATAAGACTGCCATCCGTAGTCAAAGGAGTTGTGGTTTCAACTGTTGTACCATTAAAAGATGCCGAAATTACATTTCTGGCAAACCCTTCACTAATGCTTTTAGCAACTTCCATAGGAGTTACGTCTGACGCGAACTCTTTAACTGACCCATCGGGCAAAGTAATCTTAATCATTGTTTGTTAATTTAAGAATGCAAATATAGTCCATTACAAAAACAGATACAATATATATGCAAGGTTTGTTGTATATATAGGTAGGAAATCAGTTTGTATACTTTTCTTGTAAAATTTTCGGGAGCTGTATCCTGCTATTTACTTCAATCTTATATGCCGAACCCCGGCATATAAGGATTTTCGCTTCTATCAGGGCTAGGTAGTCGCTTTCAAAAAGATGTTTTGGCTTTTGAGTTGCAGCAAAGTCTCTTTACTATATAGGAGTACCTTCAAAAGGACGTCAATATTAACAAAGCTTCCAGCCTTTAAAAAGCTGGAAACTTTGTTAATTGGGGTAAAGGCGTAGTAAACTCGGGAAAAACATGGGACTTTCTTCCGTAAAGTCTCTCTTTCCTTCCGAGAGGGATGGGGAGAGGAAAAAAAACCGCCTTCAATAGTCAGGATTCCAGTAACTTAAAATAAGGGTTGAGAAAAAGACAAAAAAAGGTTAGTAAAAAGATTGATTTATTCAATAAAGGTGGTACTTTTGCACCCGCAACAACGCAGACGTTCTTACTTATTTAATGGAAAACAAAACTTAAAAATTAGAGTAATTTAATTAAAAAAAAGTGTTGTGAGAAATAAAACAAGTAATTATCTTTGCCGACCCGAAAGGGATCAAGTTCTTTAATATATTGAGTAAGTGAAACACGGGAAACTGGGTTTATTTAGAAGAAAAGCAGAAATGAAAGTTTCTTAAAAAACTTTTAAAAAACACTTGCGAGATTAAAAAGAAGTTGTACTTTTGCACCCGCTTCGAGAAACACGCTAAGTGTTGCAAC
>NZ_FNMV01000020.1 GCF_900106645.1 Flavobacterium degerlachei | reverse complement strand
TTAGATCGCAATTTAGAGGCGTTAGAAAAATTGATTTCTTCTTGTTTAGATTATCTAATCTTTTTGCTTAATCCCCAACTTTTGAACTTGATCCAAAATAATATCTATCTTTAGGGAGCTAACTTAATAAGATTACGAATTTACTTTTATAACAGTTCAAAAGAATCTTTCAATCTAATATCAGATGAGGATGAACCAATCATCAAATCAAAATCTCCAGGTTCTGAGCCAAATTCAAGTTTGTTATTATAAAAAGATAATTTTTGGTTGTCTATTATAAATTGAATCGTTTTTGTTTCACCTACTTTCAAATGCACTTTTTGAAAATCCTTTAATTCAATTATCGGCCTTATTATTGAACCCACTTTATCCCGTAAATACAATTGTACTATTTCAGTACCCTCATATTTTCCCGTATTTGTTATAGCTACAGAAACCTCTATTTTCTCATTACTTTTTATTTTACTTTTAGATAACTTCAATTCAGAGTAATCAAAAGTAGTATAACTCAACCCATGTCCAAAAGTGAATCTAGGGCTATTCTTTAAATCGATATAAGCCGAAACATAGTTTGTCGCATTTTCATCCGGCGCTGGTCTTCCAGTACTAAAATGATTATAATAAACGGGAATCTGCCCTTCTTCTCTTGGGAAAGTCATTGGTAATTTCCCTGAAGGATTGTAGTCTCCAAATAATACATCGGCAATAGCATTTCCTGCTTCCGTACCTAACCACCATGTATATAAAATTGCAGGAACTGTATTTGCGATTTCATTAAAAACAAGCGGTCTTCCTGCGTTAATTAAAACTACAACAGGCTTCCCAGTAGCCTGAATCGCTTTAACCAATTCTTCTTGAACTCCTGGCAAATGGATATTGCTACGGCTTTTGGCCTCTCCACTCATATTCCAGTTTTCACCAATACTCAAAATCACAACATCAGCTTGATTAGCTATAGCGATCGCTTCTGCAAAACCTTCTTTACTATCTCCTGTAGTCTCACAACCTTTTGCATAAAGTAACTTAGTATTGCTCCCCACTTTATTTTTTAAACCTTCCCATTGAGAAACAACTTGTTTTTCATAATCAAGGCCTGGCAATTCAACAGCCCAAAAACCCATATTCTCTTTATGCTCTTTCACCATTGGACCTATAAATGCAACCGTTTTGATTTCTTTTGAAAGAGGTAAAATAGTGTTTTCATTCTTTAACAAAACGATACTTTTTGCGGCAATTTCTCTAGCAGCCTTTCTGTGTTCTGGATTATTTAAAGCAGCTTGTTCTCTTTCTGGATCACAATATTTATAAGGATCGTCAAACAAACCCAATTTAAATTTTTTACGCAAAATTCTCTTTACGGCATCATCAATTAAAGCGATCGGCACTTTGTTTTCTTTTACTAATTCAGCCAAATGATAGCGATAGGCGTTACTTTCCATATCCATATCGCTTCCCGCAGTTATTGCTGCTAATGCTGCTTCCTTATTGTCTTTGACATAACCATGAGCGACCATTTCACCAATAGAACCCCAGTCTGAAACGACAAAACCTTGAAAATTCCATTTTCCTTTTAAAATATCTCTTTGCAAATATTTATTTGCTGTAGCTGGAATTCCGTTTAAGTCATTAAACGAATTCATAAATGTTGCTGCCCCAGCATCCAAGGCCGATTTAAAAGGTGGTAGATACGTTTCCCAAAGCATTCTTTCACTCATATCAACTGAGTTATAATCTCTTCCTCCCACAGCGGCACCATAAGCAGCGAAATGTTTCACACAGGCCATTACTGAATTGACATCACCAAGCATACCTTGAAAACCTTTTACTCTAGCATATGCTATTTTCGACCCCAAATAAGTGTCTTCGCCTGCTCCTTCCATTACTCTACCCCATCGAGGGTCACGTGAAATATCAACCATGGGAGCAAATGTCCAGTGAATTCCACTTGCCGAAGCTTCAACAGCAGCAATTCTTGCTGAAAGCTCCATGGCTTCTAAATCCCAACTGGCGGCTTCTGCCAAAGGAATTGGAAACGTAGTTTTATATCCATGAACGACATCTTGACCAAATAATAAAGGAATTTTAAGTCGTGATTGCATCGCCAATTCCTGATATTGTCTGGTATATTTAGTTCCTAAAACATTCAACATCGAACCAATTAAGCCCTGTTTAATTTCTGTTTCCTTATTGGGATTGATTGTTATAGGCCCAGTCGCTTGATTGTCCCCTGTATATTGATTGAGTTGTCCTATTTTTTCTTCAATGGTCATTTTCTTGAGTAAAGCATTTACTTTTTGATCTATCTTATTTTGCTGTGAAAAAGCAAAGAAAGACATCATTAAAAAACCAACTGTTACTATTCTTTTCATATCGTGAAATTTTATCTTTTTTTATCTTACCTAATGCGACCTCATACAGAACCATTTTGCAATACAGTAGAAAGACATTTATTTTTGTATTTAATATTAATTTTCACACTGGTACTTTTTCATTGTAAATATTTTTACTTAAAATATTTTCTTTGCTGAAAGTAAAAATTTACTTTAACGGCTTTATAAATTCAAAATAGTTTAGATTAAAACCTCCCGTTTCAAAAATTAATTTGATTTTATTTAATCCTTTATTCAATTCTACATTAGACAAAACGATTGTTTTCCATACTGTATCTGAACCCGTAACTGGAAGTATCAGGATTGATGATTTTTCCCCTTTTTCAGTTTCAAAATGTAGTTTACCACCTGCCTGTGTGCTTGAATAACGAATAGCAACATCATAACTCTGTTTAAGTTTTGAATCTACAGTGAATTGCAACCATTCACCATTTTCTATAAACGAAACCTGAAATCCATTTGAAACTTTATCATTACAAGGCAAAATATCTACGCCATCATTTCGCATTACTTTTCCTTTGTTCCACTCTTCAAAATTTCCAGTTTCTATTCGATAATTAACATAATCAGAATCAGAATAAGCATAGCCATTAGTTCCCAAATCATATTCTGTAGCAAAGATTTTCCCAGGCAAAGTATGTTTTTTGAAAGCTTTAGTTTCATTTGTTTGAACCTGTCTGAACATTGCGTCAATAACATCAGGCTTAACAGTAACATTCTCCATTTTATAATTTTCTACCAATTGCATCAATGTCTTTGTAGCAAAGGCTGAAGTAGGTTCAACACCACCATTTTTCCAATATTGGAGTAAAACCTCATAATCAGAATTCTTATTTACGGATGTAACTCCTGCTATGTTATCTACTTTTTTCATTGGCCAAAAAGCCCATCCGATGTTATGTGATTCTACTAATGAAATAGCGTCTTTGAACCACACATTAGAATTTTCACCACTTTCACCTAGCCATATTGGAACATTATATTGCGTTCGATAATCCAGCATTTTCTGTATTGAATTTTTATCGTTGTAGTTCCAATACTTATGAAAACTTAACGCCATGTTATCATCCCAAAGCGGAAATATTCCATTGTAATTATTCCCCCAGCAATTGCCTTCAATGAAAATTAAATGGTTACTATCTACTTCTCGTATTGCCTTTGTAACGGCGACCTGAAGTGCTCTTAATGGCGCATTTAAAGACTCATCACATCCATTATTATTTGTTCCCGTAAAATTCCAATTGGGTTCATTTATAATATCATAACCGCCAATCCATGGACTATCTTTATAACGTTCAGCCAATTTTCGCCATAAGGCAATCATTTTATTTTGATTGGCTTCACTTTCCCATAAGGAAGGTTTTGAAGTATCATAATCGGATATATTGGCATCTTTCCCTTGACCTCCCGGAGCAGCATGAAGGTCTAAAATTAGATACAGTTTATTAGCTTCACACCATTTCAACAAATCATCGGTCATTTTAAAACCCTCTTCAAGCCAGGTATTTTCCTCTGCCACTTTCTCCTCCTCAATAGGCAAAGTATATAAGTTATAATGCATGGGTAATCGAACAGAATTAAATCCCCAAGCAGCTAGTGAATCGATGTCTCTCTTCGTTATTCCATTTTCTTTATAAGCTTTATAGAAATCTTCAGTAGCCTTTTCTCCAATTAAATCGCTGATTTTTTGTTTGATAACATATTGAGGTCCCGCAAATTTATCGGTCTTAAGCATATAGCCTTCTTGAACCATCCAGCCACCAAGTCCCAGACCTCTTAATATTATATTGTTTTGATTTCCATCTACTATATTGTGGCCTTTGCTGTGTAAAAAACCTTGCCCAAAAGAAAGCATGGAGCTCATCAGCAAAAGTGCTATTGTACTTTTTTTCATTATTGTTTATGGTTTAATTATACTGTTATTCCCAAACATAAGTTCCCACAGATCCAGAGTCAAGCGAAGTTGTTACCCATTTTCCATTAAACTTTATATTAAACAACTGGTTAGTATCTCCATCATTTTCTACAATTAACACTTTTTTCCCTGCAGGCGTTTTAAAAGCAACATTCTGTAAATTCCCACTAGTGTTACTTCCTATTCGAATCGAATTTTGAGGTACAAATTTTGAAGCATGTGCTATAATATAATAGGCAACATTTCGTTCTATTGACTCGCTTGAATTTATGGTCAAAGCTCCTTTGCAAGTAGTACAACCCCCATTAGTATGCGGGCCAAAAGAACCATTATTAGCAAGGTTCCATTCTAATGCATTTTTACTCCAATTGCGCATGGAACCAACAATTACATTTTTTAAATGCCATTTTAAATCCCCTCCAAAACTGCCCGTCGAGGACGTAAATTGTTCTGTGAAATAGACGTTTTTTGTTGGGAATGCATTATGAACAGTGGTCAAAGCACTAATATCTCCAGCGTACAAATGAAAAGCTGACCCATCAACAAATGAATTTGCAACAGCGTCACTTAAGACGGTGATGGGATATTGTGTATTATCACAGTTATGGTCGTACGCTATTATTTTAGTACTGATGTTGTTCGCTTTAAAAGCAGGTCCTAAATTATTTTTTATAAAATTAGTTTGCTCTATTGCGGTCATAACCATACTCGGATTATTCCCTCCGTGTAAAGGTTCATTTTGCGGTGTTAAAGCATCAATATTAATTCCTTCTGATTTCATTTGTTGAATATACTTTACTAAATATTGCGCATAAACCTCATAGTATTGCAATTGCAAACTCCCACCTACAAAATTGTTTTTATCTTTCATCCACAATGGTGCAGTCCACGGTGTAGCTAGGATTTTAATTTGAGGGTTGATAGCTAGAATTTCCTTTAATAAAGCGATGACTGTATTTTTATCAGAGTTTAAGCTAAACTTATTTAAACTTAAATCAGTATCACCCGTTGCAATATCATCATAGGTAAATGAACTTTCATTCAAATCTGATGCACCAACGCTAATTCTTAAATAACTAATTCCAATAGCATTCTCTGTACTTCCAAACAATTCCTGTAAAAGGTCCTTTTTCCTTTGTGCTGTTAATTGATTAATTACTTGAGCACTTCCACCAGTTAAGGTAAAACCAAAACCATCGATCGATTGATATTCTTGAGAAGAATTTACTTCAATATTAGGATAAGCATTAGCTGATGTTCCAAAACCCAATGTTGTTGTCTGCTTTTTTAATGTAACAGTTTGGTCCCCTTTTGTTAACCAAAAATCAACATCATTAACCACCACTACTGGGGGATTTGGAGAAGTTGGAGGATTTACCACAGGATCAATTGTGTCATTTGATGACGAACACATGCTTTGCAGACAAACAAGTGCCAGCAACAATAACAACTTGGAAGAATTCTTTAAAATATAAATCATTTGATGCTTTTTAAAGTTAATACACTAATGTTTGAATTCCATGCGCAGGAATTAAAACCACCGTTTTTTGGGTACCAATAATTAAATTATAAGTAATTTCAGCGTTACTTTGATTCATAACTACTGTAGCCATCTTGCCGTCAACATTAAGAAATGAGGTACTCAACAATGTACTTCTACTTACAGAAGTACTAACTCGTCTAGCGTCAGCTTGAATATATTTTGAAAAGTGTCCTATATAATAATACGAAGGCGTATAAATTAACTCTCCAGTATTAGTATCAGCATGTATTGGTGCAAAACAAAAATTCCCTACATGGTTTGGCCCTCCATTTTGATCTAAAAGTATGTTCCAATCAGTCCAACCAACTGTTCCATTATTAAAGTCATTAATCATAGCTGTTCCGTAACGCTCTGCATTTGGCCAAAACTGATACTTTTTTGCATCAAATTTTTCGACGCAACCTTCGGTAAAAAGTAATTTTTTATCAGGAAATGCTTCTTGAACTTTTCGAACATTATCAAACATAGGTGTACCACCAGCCCAAGTTTCGTACCAATGAAAACCCATTCCCCAAGCGTACTTTGAGGCTTCTGGATCTGAGAATATTGTGTTTGCCCTTTGATTCATCAAATCACGGTTGTGATCCCATACTACAATTTTCTTATCACCCAGCCCTTCCTTTTTCAATGTAGGACCAAGAAAATTTTTCAAGAAATCTCTTTCGGCTTCAGCAGAATACACACAAGATTCCCAAGTTTGAACAGCCATTGGCTCGTTTTGAATAGTCAAACCCCAAATAGGCATTCCTTCTTTTTCATAAGCTTTAATAAATTTAGCATAGTAACTAGCCCAAGATTGATAAAACTCCGGAAGTAACGTTCCTCCTTTTAGCATCTGCTGATTGCTTTTCATAAAAGAGGGTGGACTCCATGGTGATGCATATAATAGTAATTTACCCCCAGCTGTTTTAATTGCTTCCTTAATCATAGGAATACGGTATTTGCGATCATGATCGATGTTAAAGGTTTTTAATTCTTTATCTCCCTCCTCAATATAGGTATAACTGCCACTGCTAAAGTCAGAACTGTGTATGGTAGTTCTTAACAACGAGTAGCCAATGCCTTTACCTTTATCATAATAGGCATTCATAAACTCCAGTTGTTTTGCTTTGGATAATTTTGCAAAAACCTCGGCACTAGCATCAGTAATTGCACCTCCAATTCCCATGAATTTTTGAAACCTTTTATCAGGTTCAACAAAAACGGAGATTTCCGTTTCAAGAGGCTGCATCGCTTTTGAGAATACTAATTCCTTTGTTAGTGTAAGCCTTAAATCTCTATTTTCTGCTGTAGTATAAACGCTAACCGTTTTTCCATTTGTACTAAATGACTTGTACTCTTTCTTTTCTTTTTGCTGCTGTGCAAATGCAGGTACGCAAAGCAAAACGCAACATATTTTTATATAAATCTTCTTCATTAATTCCATTTTTATTTATTCAAAACGCTAGTTATGTGAAATCTAACCCAAATTACTTTTACTCTCTTTTTTAAAAAAATAGCCCATAGTCAAAAAGAATATGGACTATTTTTACCAACTTAAAATCAAACAAAACTTCCCATTAATTACTCCCTCTCATTTCAACATTAGTAATAGTGATACCGTTTGCAGTAAATCCGTTACCTCCGCTTCTAAATAATAGATAGATCGTTCCCGAAGTATTGAACTTCACAACATTACTAACTGTGTTAGTTCTATCATTTTTAATACAACCAACCACCGATAATTTACCTGAAAACTGACTTGTTCCGCAACCATCCCAAGTACTTATACCCATTACTTTATTGTCTTTGTACTCTACACCTTGTACCGGCGGTGTTGTTCCAGCATACACTTCAAACCATGTATCTGATGAAGCTCCTCCAGAAATAAGCATGTCAATTCGGTACTCCTTATCTTTCACTACATTTATAGCTTGATAAATACCTTGTTGACTCCAACCAGAAGCTTTTATTGTAGCGCTACCAGTATTAAATGTCCAAGCAGCACCAGAAGCACTAATATTTAGTTTTGTCCATTTAGCTTGGTCATCGGCATCTAAAAACTTACCTCCCTTTACGATATTTCCTTTTATAGGGTCAGATGTCGCTACAACAACATCTTGAGAAGTTGCATTACTTAAACCACCTCGTCCAGTTGCTGTATGTGTTATCGTATAAGTACCTGCGTCAGGAAAACTAGCTTCTTCATTCATCTTACCAGAAAACGCTCCATCACCAAAATTCCACATGGAACTTATTACATTGTTTGGCTGTGCTTGTAAACTGTATGTGTTAACCTTACCCTCTACTGCTTTTACAGTAAACGTTGCATCTACATTAGCATCAGACAAACCATTACCTTCACCTACATCTTCAGGTTGACAACTACTTAGCAAACCTAAAGCCGCAACAACAAACAGCGTATAAACTGGCCTTTTTAATATGATATTTAAATTCATAGTAATTTAATTTAGTAATTAGTTATAATTAGGATTTTGTACAATTTTAGTATTCTCTAATTCTTTTAAAGGAATTGGCCATATTTCATTTTTACCAGCTGTAAAACCTCTACTACTTAATACAGATGGTGCTTGTCCTGTTCTTACTAAGTCAAACCAGCGGTGACCTTCACCTGCTAATTCTAATCTGCGTTCCGCTAAGATTGCGCTAGTAGTTACAGGAACTGCTGCTAAACCTACTCTTGCTCTCACTGCATTTAATAGCGCTTGTGCTCTAACACCTGAACCGCCTAATGCCTCGGCTTCCATTAAATACGTATCTGCTAAACGAATTGCGTAAACATTTTGTTTATAATTTAAAACGGATGCTCCACCACCAGTAGAAACGTCTGACGCTAATGGCATGAATTTTTTCAAGAAATAACCTGTATCCTTATATCCTGGAGAATAATCAGCTAAACCTGCTGCTTTTAAAGCTTTCATATCAACAATTGTTGCATTAAATCTTGGATCTAATTTTAAAGCATCATATAAACTTTGCGATAATGTATTAAAACTATAACCAGAAGCATAATCTGGCGCAGTAGAGTTTGTAGTACGTGAAAACCCTCTTGGACCCACCATAACATTCACACTATTTCCTTCATCAGAACCTGATCCCCAGTTACCCCAATCAGCATTACTTTTATCGGTATGTGTAATTTCAATTATTGCTTCACTATTAAATTTATTACTGATTACCCATAAATCAGAAAAATTGTTTACTAATTTATATCCGTATATACTTGTTGCTCCAGGAGTACCATTGACAACTGCTAATTCTGCCGCTGCTTGTGTATTTTTACCTTCATACAAATAAACTTTACCTAATAAAGCTTGCACTGAACCTTTAGTAAAACGTCCTGCTTCATTATTAGCATCTGTTAGCGTATTAGGCAAACCCGTCATTGCTTCCTGAAGATCTTTTTCAATTTGTGAATAAACTTCCTCAGGACTAGACTGAACTACATTGTATATTTCACTTGGAATTATAGGTGTAATGATTAATGGTATATTTTTAAACGTTCGTACCAATTCGAAATAGTAATACCCACGTAAAGCTTTAGCTTCAGCAATAAACCTAGTTTTAGTATTAGCGTCCATCGGTACATTTGGCAATTTTTGAAGTAAGATATTAGCTCTAAAAACACCTTGGTAAAAATCATTCCAAAAACTTCCAGGAATAGTCACTGGACTTATTGAATAGTCTGAAAAAGATTGTATTCCAGTACCATCCGTTGCTCCGCCACCACCGGCATAGAAATCATCTGATCCAGCATTTAACATACAAATCATATTTTCAAAACCTCTGGACTGTTTCCCTAAGACATCATATACAGCAACAAGTCCTGAATATGCTTCTGTTTCATTCGTATAATAATTATCTTCTAACGCAGTTCCTTTAGGTTCTACATTTAAAAATTCCTCATTGCATGAAGTTGCTGATAAAACTACCGCAAAAGCAATAACCGAATATTTTATATTTATAAGTTTCATAATAATATCTTTTATTAAAATTGTAAATTAACCCCTAACATGAATGTTCTTGCTTGTGGATAAAATCCTCTATCAATACCCATAACTCCTCCACCAATTTCCGGATCGTAACCAGAATACTTTGTAAATGTAAAAACGTTTTCACCAGTCAAATAAATTCGCGTTTTTTGTAAACCTGCTGCCTTTATAATGCTACTTGGTAAAGTGTACCCTACTTGAATTGTTTTGAATCTTAAATAATCTCCGTCTTCTAAATAAAAATCTGATGGATTATTAAAGTTTTTATTGGTATCATTCGTCGTTAATCTAGGAAACGTATTTGAAGTTCCTTCACCTGTCCAGCGTCCTAAAGCTGTAGTTTGATAATTAGCATTTCCGATGTCTAACCTGCGTAATCCTTGGAAAATTTGGTTTCCACTAGCTCCTTGCGCAAATACTAATAAATCAAAATTCTTGTAATCCAAGTTTAAGGTAAATCCAAAAGTATATTTTGGTATTGGTGTACCAATAAATGTTCGATCGTCTGAAGTAATTTCACCATCCCCGTTTACATCTTTCCAACGGAAGTCTCCAGGAACCGCGTTAGGTTGTATCAAGCCTCCATCAGTATTTGTATAGGCATTAATTTCAGCTTGGTTTTGAAAAATTCCAGCCGTTTTAAAACCATAAAAAGCGTTGTAAGGATGTCCAACTTCAACTCTCGTTATTGGGTAAGTACTTGATTGAACTGTTTGTCCTCCTGATAAGAAATCGATTCCACTTCCTAGGTAAGTAACCTTATTATCTAGATAAGAAACATTTGCGTTTAACGACATATTAACCTCTCCTACTTTTTTTCTATATCCTAATTCAAAGTCAATTCCTCTATTTTGCATATCAGCTACGTTTCCTACAGGGTTACCCGTTGAACCTACATAACCCGGAATTGCTACATCTTGAAGAATTCCTTTTGTTTTCTTGTCATACAAATCAACTGAAAGATTAAAATCATTAAATAAAGTTGCGTCAAAACCAATGTTAGCTTGACTCGTTTCTTCCCATTTTAAATCTGGATTTGATGGCGCATTTGGACTGTTACCAATAGTTACAGATCCTGAATTTCCAATCGTGTAATTTCTACCTCCACCAATAGTGGCTAAATACCTAAAATCTCCTATTGCATCATTACCCGTAACTCCATAACCACCTCTCAATTTCAATTGGTTCACAACTCCATTGTCTTTCCAAAACCCTTCTTTTGAAGGTACCCATCCTAATGAGAATGATGGAAAAGTTCCATATTTGTTATTTGAACCAAAACGAGAGGAACCGTCTCTACGTATAATCCCTGTTACTAAATATTTTTCATTGAAATTGTAATTCAATCTAGAAAAAAGGGAGGTTACGATATGCTCTGATCCAGTATATGCATAGGCGTCAATTTGATCTTTTGGAATACTGTAGTTGAAGGATGCATCTTTATAACTCGTTACTGGAATATTGAAATAAGTCACTCCGCTACCACTTGTAATATTATCGACATATGCACCTTGCCCTATCAAAATACTAAAGTTATGATCCTTAATATCTCTTGTATACGAAGCTATATTTTCAATATTCCAACCAAATCCTTTGCTAGAATTTCTTGACAAACTGTTTTTAGCCACAATAAAAGAAGCATTTAAATAAGCTACCGGAGTAAAACTCTCATCTCCCCAGTAAGCTAACTTTCCACCAAGAGTACTTCTAAATTTTAGTCCTGAGATAGGCTCTACTTCTAAATAAGCATTTCCAACAAAATTATCAGACCATCCATAATTACCTAATCTTGTTTGCATATAAGCTAAAGGATTAGTCATTTCCTGACCTACCAAAGACGAAATTCCATAAGGATTTCCAATGGCATCTCTTATGACACCCGTATTTGTATATGGAGCTTGATTTGCAAGAATAGGATCTGTCTCCACAATAGGAGTTATAGGATCTAAATTTATAGCCGAACTTAATGGCCCTCCAAATTCACTATTTGTGTTTCCTAATCCAATATTCTTTTCTCTAGAATATCCTAAAGATTGTCCAAAAGTGATTTTTTTAGAGATTTTATGAGTTGAGTTTAAACGAATGTTCTTTCTGATATAATTTGAAATATCAGTTGCTACAATCCCTTCTTGATCAAGAAGACCAAATGACAAATAAAAAGTAGAAACTTCACTCCCTCCACTCAAACTCACTTCATGACCGATGCGTTTTGCACTATTATTAAAAATGGCATCTTGCCAGTCAGTACCTTTTCCCAAAGATTCAGGATTTGAAAATTTTATTCCGCCTCCGCCCGCCACGGAGGCTTCATTCATTAAAGTTGCATATTCTGTCGCATTTAATAAATCTAACTTTCTTGCAGGTGCCGAAATACCAGTGTAACCGTTGTAACTAACACTAATTTTTCCTGATTTTCCTTTTTTGGTTGTTACTAAAATCACACCTGTTGCAGCTCGTGCTCCATAGATAGCTTGAGAAGCAGCATCTTTTAGCACTTCAATAGACGCAATATCAGATTGATTTAAATATCCTATTCCACCAGCATCAACTACTACTCCATCAACAACCCATAATGGCTCGTTATTTCCAAAAGTTGTAATACCTCTTACACGAATTGTTGCTGATGATCCTGGTTGCCCAGAATTTGCAGCAATCGTTAACCCAGAAACTCTTCCTTGTAAAGACTGCTCTACTCTAGTGATGGGTAAGTCTTCTAAATCACTCGCTTTAATACTTGAGATGGCTCCAGTAACCACACTCTTTTTTTGAGTTCCATACCCTACAACTACCACCTCATTCAAATCTTGCGATTTTGAAGTTAACTTAACTAACACTGATGATCGCCCATTTATTGGTTCAGAAATTGAACCATAACCTATATAGCTTATCATCAAAACACCATTGGTAGGAGCTTGAATTTGAAACTTGCCGTCAAAATCTGAAGAAGTAGATTTTGAACTTCCTTTTAATAAAACTGATGCTCCAGGAATTGGCATTCCACTTTCATCATTAACTATTCCGCTTACTACAACATCTTGAGCTTGTGCATAAACTGAGAATAGTATAGACGAAAAACAAAAAATAAGTAATTTTGTTAATTTCATTTTTCTATAATTTTTGGTTAATTATTTAGTTATTTACTGCAATAATAACTTTATTTTTTCGGTATTATCATTAACAACTCATTACAAAAACACATCAAATGGTAAAAACCAACCACACAAAAACACATCAAATATTTTTTAAACCACTGTAAAACAATTATTTAAAATAATTTTATCAATCTTATCAAAATGTTAAAAAAACAAACAAACACTACATCTACCATAAAACCACTATTTTAGCTATAACTATGGCATTTAAACCATTATAATGAATCCAAAAGGCGTTTCATTTCAAAACAAAGACTTTTATAAAAATCAACTTTACTAGCTTCTTGATATGAATTACATTGAATTAAAAAAAGCTGTTTTAGGATTACTCCTTTGCACAAGCTGCCTATTTAGCCAGGTAAAAAACATAGGATTGCCCGATATTAGAAATTACAAAAGATCAGACTATAAAGGAGGAACACAAAACTGGAATATCGATCAAGACAAGTATGGTAATTTATATTTTGCAAACAATAATGGATTACTACAATTTGACGGCTCCTCTTGGAAAAAATATACTTTTCCCAATTCAGCATCTGTTCGATCATTAAAAATTGATGATTCTGGTAAAATCTACGTAGGCGGATACAATGAATTTGGATATTTTGAAGCTGATACTAAAGGCAAGCTCCAATATTTCTCTTTGTCTAAATTTGTTAACAAGGAAACGGTCAAATTAATTGACTTTATCTGGAAAATACACATTCTCGACAACGAAGTAATTTTTCAATCTTTTGAAAAAGCATACATCTACAAAGACAAACAAATAAAAATACTGAATGCACCCCACAGATTTCAATTTTCCTTTTTAGTTGGCAAACACCTCTATTTTCAAGATATTCAATTAGGAATAGTAGAGTATAAAAACAATCAACTTATCCCTTTAAAAGGATCTACCCTATTAAACAACACTGAAATTTGGGGCATTTTTCCAATGGCCCATAAAAAACTACTTATTAGCACTTTAAGTAAAGGACTCTACACCTATGACGAAGTCACCGGAATAAGTGCATGGAATAGCGAAGCCAATGATTTTATCAAAAAAAACAGTTCTTTAGGCGGAGCTTCTATATTGAAGAAGTTTATCGTTCTTAATTCCGTTCTAGATGGAATGATTATTTGCGATCTAAACGGACAAATAATTCAGCACATAAATCATAAAAATGGCTTACAAAATAACACTGTCCTTGCCTCATTTATTGATAACAAAAAAAATCTCTGGCTGGGATTAGATAATGGAATCGCCTTTGTAAATGAAAGCTCCCCATTTACTTATTTTGATTTTAGCTTTGATCTAAGCACGGTGTATGCTTCAATTATTTTTGATAATAAATTGTATGTAGCAACTAATCGAGGAGTTTTTTACCACTCTTGGAATAAAACAATAAAAGAGAATGCTTTTACACTTGTAGAAGGAACAACAGGGCAAGCTTGGAACTTACAAGTAATTAACGGACAATTACTCTGTGCACATAATAGAGGTGCACTCATCATTAAAGGAGGTACGGTACAAAAATCAATAGACAATAATGGTTATTTTGGTTTTAAAGAACTGCCCAACCATCCTAATTATATTATTGGCTCAAACTACAACGGATTTTCAGTATTTGAAAAAACTACCAAAGGTTGGGAATTTAAAAACAAAATAAAGGGTTTTGAGAAATCAGCAAATACATTTGAGATTGACAAAGATAATCTTTGGTTAAAAAAAGACAACCTACTTTATAAAATGGACTTATCTGATGACTTAAAAAGCTTTAAAGTAATAAAAACCTACAGTCATCTCTCTAGTAAATCAGAAGGAATAGGAAGCATTCAACGTTTTAATCAGAATATTTATTTTCAAACAAAAAATGCTTTTTTTAAATATTCACAAGAGCAAGATCTCTTTTATGAAGACAAAACTATTACTGCGCTATTTAAAAACGTACCCCCAATTAGTACCGTAACCCAAGACACTTTAGGAAACTTATGGTATGTATTCAATGAATCGCTAGGAGTATTCATTAAAGATAGATATGGTAATTATAAGAACTCAATTGCTACTTTCTCAAATTTAACCGGAAACATAGTAAACAACTACCTCTCAATAAATACTGTTGACAGTGCTAATATTTTCATTGGACTAACCGATGGCTTAGCACACTACAATTCCGATCTATTAAAAAGCTATATCACAAAACCAAAAGTGTTCATTAGAAGTTTTTCATTCTCTTCTGATACGATTACTCAAGGAAATGGAAAAATAGAAAATATGGGGTTTAAGATTCCATATACATCAAATTTAGTCCGCTTTACATTCTCTACTCCTACCTATGAGAATGTAGAAAATGTGCAATTCTCCTATCAACTTAAGGGCTTTGATGAAAAATGGAGTCCTTGGTCTACACTTTCTCTTAAAGAATATACAAATTTAAGGGAAGGTGATTATGAAATGAATTTAAAATCTAAGAACAGCTACGGAATTCAATCTGATGTAAATAGCATAACCTTTACAGTATCTCCTCCTTGGTATAGGCATTTTCTAATGTATTTATTATACATAACAGCTATTATTGGCGCTGTGTATTTAATACGTAAAAGAATTAAAATCAAAATTCGAAAAAACAAATATTACGAAACCATCGAACAGCGAAGGATATATTTAGAAAAAGAATCAATAATAAGACAAGAGCAACATCATCTCGAGAAAGAAATTGAAAAGCTAAAAAACGACAAACTACAAATAAAAATATTAACAAAAGACAAAGAGCTCGTAAACAATTCGCTACAAGTTGTCAAGAAAAACAAAATCCTAAATGGTATAATCCACAAGCTAAAAGATATCAACACAGAATCTTTTGATGATTCAACAAAGTTTCAATTTAACAAATTAAACAAAAGCATCACTAAAGAAGTAAATGCAGATAAAAGCTGGAAAGATTTAGAGAAACACATCAAAAATGTACATTTTGATTTTCTAAAAAGATTGAAAGAAAAATACCCTACAATTTCACCTAGAGAATTAGATTTGTCCACTTATTTACTAATGAATATGTCTACAAAGGAAATCGCCGAAATAATGAATATCTCAAACGGAGGAGTCGAACTAGCACGATACCGATTAAGAAAAAAATTAGAACTTAACAAAAAAGAAAACCTGACAGGCTTTTTAATGAGTATTTAAATCAACAAAAAAAAAGGATATTATGCAATGACATAATATCCTTTTTTGAAATATAATTACACTATTACTTTGATAAAAAACCTAAGGTTCGCTCTAAAGCCATCCCCCTTGAACCCTTTATAAGAATTGTGCTGTTTTCTATTTTATTCTCCTTCAAGAAATCAGAGAAAGAGTCAAATGAATCGTGAAAATGAAAATTATTCTTATCTATTTTATTACTATAAAATGCAGAACCAATAAAAAAACATAGAACTGCATCTTCTTTCAAAAGTGAGTTAATTAACTCTTTGTGTTCTTTTTGACTTTCATCACCCAATTCAAACATATCCCCTAAAATCATTACTTTAGAAGACTTCGCTAATTGCAAGAAATTTTCAATTGCAACAGCCATACTACTTGGGTTCGCATTATAGGCATCTAATATAATTTCATTAGTTCCCTTTGACACTAATTGCGATCTGTTATTCTCCGGAATATAACTTTCTAAAGCCTCTTTAATAGACCTATCATCCACTTCAAAGTACTTTCCTATAGCAATTGCCGCATTCACATTATTTGCATTATAGAGCCCAATTAAATGAGATCCAATAGTAATATCAGAATAACTCACTTCAACAAATGGATCTGCTTTAATAGATTTAATTTCTAGGTCTGCAGCTTCATTATTTAGTCCAAACGAATAACGTCTTAAACTCTTAGATCTTTCAACCTGAATTGGATCTTCAAGATTCACGAAAGCCAACTTGTCGTTACTAGCAAGATAGTGATACAACTCACTTTTCCCTTCAATAACACCAGCAACTCCTCCAAAGCCCTCCAAATGTGCTTTTCCAAAGTTAGTTATATAACCATAATCAGGATTAGCCAACTCACATAGAAATTCTATTTCTTTTTTATGATTGGCTCCCATTTCGACAATTCCAATTTCAGTTTCTGAATTAAAGGATAACAAAGTTAATGGAACACCAATATGATTATTTAAATTACCTACTGTGGCTTTAGTATTATACTTTTTAGAAAGCACCACATGAATCAATTCTTTGGTAGTAGTTTTCCCATTACTTCCTGTAAGCGCAATGATAGGTAGCTTCAGATATTTTCTATGAAATTTAGCCAATTCTTGTAGCGCCACTAAACTGTCCTCTACTAAAATTGTTCTTTCGTCAATGTAAAACGACTTGTCATCAATAACAACAAAAGAAGCTCCTTTGATTAAAGCCTCATTAGCGAACGTATTTGCATCAAAACGCTCTCCTTTTATAGCAACAAATAATGAATTGGCCTCAATTTTTCGCGTATCGATTGAAACCGAATTGCATTTTAAAAACAAACTATGAATGTAATTAATATCCATTTAAAAACGATTTAAAAAAACAAAAGCCCTAATCAAAGGGCTTTCGTATATATTATATATTAATGATTTAATTTCTTGCAGATTTTCTTTTTTCTGCTTTTGGTCCTACCTTAGACATTGCACATCTAAATCCGATGTAGTCAGTAGCCATATCCTGCGGGAAATACCTTCTTTGCGCTGGATCTAACCAATAAGCTCTGTCTCTCCAAGAACCTCCTTTATAAACTCTTACTTCGTCATTTATTAAAGTTGTTCTTTTACTTGACACATCATATTTTCTAACCATCTTTCCTAAACTGTCAGTCGTAACATTATGATTAGGTGAGTTATACATTTTTTTATCATCTTTCTCCTTTTCAGTATCAGACTCAGAGCTTCCAAAATTATAATACTTAGAAGACTGCTTATCACCATCTCTATAGTTGATATTATTACTTTTATCAAAATTCTGTCTCAAATAAGTTTCATTTTCATCAACTGGAACTTGAGCAATTTGACCTGGAAAACTCCTTACAATTACTTTACCATTACTTAAAGTATCTCTCTTCATCGTTTCTAAAGTAACAATTTCAACTTTTCCATCTGACCCAATTTTATTTTTAGTATAGCGATTTCCTCTAAAATAATTGAAGTCATTTGATTCGTTATCTACAATTGGTCTGTAAACATCAAGTACCCATTCAGCAACATTTCCTGCCATATCGTATAGACCAAAATCATTTGCCGGGTATTTCTTTACTTCATTCGTTATATCAGCACCATCATCAGACCATCCTGCAATACCACCGTAATCTCCGTTTCCTTGTTTAAAGTTGGCTAACTGATCGCCTTTACTTTGTCTTTTTCCAGAACGTGTATAACTACCTGACCATGGATATTTCTTTTGTCCTTTATAGATATTATACTCTCTTTGTCCCACATCAGCTGCTGCTGCATATTCCCATTCAGCCTCCGTAGGAAGTCTGTATTCTGGTAAAAGAATTCCTGATGAACGTTGAGCATAAACATTTTTTTGCTCCGTCACTTTTCCGTCTTTTCCAGCCTTAGGACTTTTTCTAGCCCCTTTTGCACCTTTCAGTACAATTTCTTCATTTCCGCCATATGTCATTGTTGGCGCTTTCAAATAAGTTTCAGTACTAAAAGAAGCCTCTGCAGTAACATCTTGTGTTTTTGCATTTTTCTTCAAGTATCCCTTTTTCTCTAATATAGCCTCATTCACACGGTCTGTCCTCCATTGACTAAATTCAACTGCTTGAATCCAATTCACACCAACAACTGGGTAACTTGCATATGCAGGATGTCTTAAGTAGTTATTAGTCATAGTCTCATTATAACCTAACCTATTTCTCCAAACTAAAGTATCTGGTGATGCACCTTCATATATATGTTCATAAATATCTTCTGTAGGAGGAAATACATTTTTCAACCAGTCTAAATACTCTCTATACATAAAGTTTGTCACTTCTGTTTCGTCCATATAAAATGATTGTACGTGCTGTTGAGTTGGAGTATTATTCCAATCGTGCATTACATCATCTTCGACTTTACCCATTGTAAAAGTTCCTCCTTCAACGAAAATTAATCCAGGACCAGCCTCTTGTTTCTTAGCACTAGAAACCCTTTTACTATCGACGTCCCAACCAGTACCTCTTGAAGCACTTTTCGAACTAGACTTTTTACTGCAACTAGCAAAACCTATAATCATTATCATAGATAACATTAATCGCAAGGCTATAATTTTGTTTACTTTCATACTCTTTTAAAGGTAATAATTTTCAGTGATGCAATATAATAATTAACCATTAATAGGCAACACCATATTTAATAAATTTATTTTGACGAACTATATATAACGGATTATATAAAACAAACGCAAATTTATACTTTTTATTATTTATTTTTATACTAAATGCCATATTTTTACTCGTTATAATATTTAATTAATAATACCGTTTGATAAAATAATGCGAAAATTTATTTTTTTTAATTTACTCCTAATTTCCTTTGCCACATTTGCCCAAACAAGAGGCAACATTACTATTGAATGGCTTGAAAAAACGGAAATGTACTATGGAGATTTCAAAATTAATATTCCGCAATTTTCTGGAAACGAATTTCATTACAACCCTTCTAAAAAAGCACTTTATTTCACACTAAACCTCAATGAATCGATCTCTTTTGACGAGAATAGCATTAAAATTACCAACATAACATACGAATCCATTTCAGCTTCAAACCTAGGTGATTTAGACATTGGAAACATCCCAAAATCGATTAGTCCTTCTCTAACACAAACAAATTCTAGAGGAATAAAACAATCATTTTTAAGGCTTTCGCCAATAATAAAAAGCGAGTTTGGATTTAAAAAAATAACGTCATTTTCCTATACCTTAGACAGCAAAACGTCTAAAGTTTCGCAAGTAAATAAAACCTCGCAATCCCTTTCCAATTCTGTTTTAGCAACTGGAGATTGGTATCGTTTTTACGTTGAAAAATCAGGCGTCTATAAAATATCCAAAAAGTTTTTAGAAGAAACTGGACTTAAGCTTAATAACGTTGATCCAAAAAAAATTAAAATTTACGGTAACGGAGGAAAAATGCTTCCCCTAACAAATTCTACCTACTACCCTTTGGATCTGACTGAAAATGCGATTCAAGTATTTGGAGAAAATGACGGAACATTTGACAATGATGACTACATATTATTTTACGCCGAAGGAGTAGACACTTGGAACGAAGAAAGTCAAACCAACAGCAATCTTTATGACACCAAGTCCTATTATTATATCACTATAAAAGGTGACAATGGAAAAAGAATAAACGAAATGGTGCAACCACAAGGAAACAGCACATTAAACTTGACTAATTTTGACGATCACAAATACCATGAACTGGACTTAACTAACATTGCACATCTTGGACGACAGTGGTTTGGCGAGTCATTTGACATTAAACAAGAGCAAGAGTTTGATTTCAACTTTCCCAACATTGACTCAAGTACGCCAATAAAAATAATGGCAACAGTGGCTTCCGCAGCATATACTCCCACTTCTTTTCAAGTGAGCTCAAACGGACAAGCTATTGGGCAAATTTCATTCCCTGCAATCAATGCAAATTCAGACACGGAATTCAACGTCAGAAATTTAGCTACCAACACTACTTTAACTGCTTCCGAAAATGTAAAAATAAAATTAACTTACAATAATAATGGCGTACCTGGTTCGAAAGGTTTTCTGGATAACATCCGACTCGTTGCCAAAAGGAAACTCGTAGGTTATGGAAAACAATTCCCTTTTCAATACGACTTATCTAATTCCAACTTAGGAATTGTCAACTACACCTTATCTAATGCTAATGGAATTTCGCAGGTTTGGGACGTTACCGACTTATACAATATCACAAAAATCGAAAACCCTAGCCTAGCCTCCTTCTCCTTTAAAGCAAATTTAGGAGAACTTCGAAAATACATTGCTTTAGATGCCACGGATTACTTTGTACCTTTAATAGACAACAGCCCTAAAGTTACAAACCAAAATATAAAAGGCACAATTTTCAACAATAACAAAGGGGATTTCCAAGACATTGACTACGCCATCATTACTCCCAACTCATTACTTATTCAAGCTGAAAAATTAGCTGATTTTCATCGTTCCTATTCCAAACTGAACGTTAAAGTCATCACTACTGAATCTATTTACCAAGAATTCTCTTCTGGAAAACAAGACATAGCCGCTATAAGAAATTGCATTAAATACATTTATGAAAATGCCTCATCTTCGGAAAACAGAATAAAATATGTAAACCTTTTTGGCGATGCATCTTATGATTATAAAAACATAACAACCAACAACACAAATATCGTCCCCATTTATCACGCTTTAAACAGCAACTCGTCAGGAGAACCTTCCTTTGCTTCTGATGATTTTTATGCCTTAATGGACAGTAATGAAGGAAATATAATTTCATTTTTTGGAGGCATCGATATCGCAGTAGGAAGAATGCTGGTAACTGATTCTAAACAGGCCGAAGAAATGGTAAATAAAGTCGTTGAATACCATGATATAAAATCATACGGCAGCTGGAGAAACAATTTTGTACTTATTAGTGATGATTCTGACATAGTCTCTGATGCAAGTCTACAAAACAGGCAAAACATTCTGGCTGACAAAATCACAACTGAAAAACCCTTTTTTAATATCAACAAAATCATACTAGACTCCTATATTCAGGAAGCATCAGCGGGAGGTTTCAGGTACCCAAAGGCTCGAACAGATTTATTTAATGCTTTCGAAAAAGGAGCATTAGTCTTCAATTACCTTGGTCACGGTGGTGAAGACGGATTATCATCAGAGCGTATTTGGGAAAAATCGGACGGACAAAGCTTGAGCAACCAATACAAGTACCCTCTATTCATCACCATCACCTGTGAATTCTCCCGTTTTGACAATCCCAGCAGGCCTACTGCCGGCGAATACACCTACTGGAATCCTAAAGGCGGTGCTATCGCGATGATCACAACCATTAGAGCAATTGGTCAATTTAGTGCCGAGAATTTCAATGACACTTTATCGGAAAATTTATTGTCTTTTGGTTCAAACCAATATTCATCAATTGCTGAAACCTTACGAATAGCTAAAAACCGCAATCCTAATTCTTCAACTAATGTCGTTTTTTATATTGGAGACCCTGCCTTATTTCTAGCTATACCCAAACCTAATATACGTCTCACAAAAGTCAATGACATTCCAGTAGCGCAGACTATTGACGATTTTAAATCATTGGCACACATAAAATTGACAGGAGAGATTACTGACGAAAATGCAAATATCCTTTCTAGTTATAACGGAGAGATCTCAACTACTATTTTTGACAAGACTATCCCAAGGACGACATATAATAATGACGGAAATAGTCCGTCAATAAACTTCAATACTTTAGGCGAAACCATCTTCAGAGGAAATGCTACTGTTACAAATGGAAAATTTGAATTTAGTTTTGTAGTCCCGAGAGATATCCGTATTCCTGTAGCCAATGGAAAAATAAGTTTTTTTGCTAAAAAAAATCTACTTCTTGAAAATCAGACTGGTTATGATACAAAAATAAAAATAGGGGGAATCAATGAAAATGCAGCTCAAGACAATATTAGCCCAAAAGTAAAGTTATATATGAATGATGAGACTTTTGTTTCGGGCGGTATAACAAATACATCACCCTTTTTATTAGCATTTCTTGAAGACGAAAATGGAATAAATACGGCTAGTGGAATTGGGCATGATATTGTAGCTATTCTAGATGGCGACGTGAGTAATCCGTACTTATTAAACGACTATTACCAAACTAATTTGGACGATTACACAAGCGGCAGCCTCCGATTTCCATTACGAAATTTAGCCAACGGATTACACACCATCAGCTTTAAAGCATGGGACGTTTATAATAACCCAATTACCACTGAAATTCAGTTTGTAGTGATGGGAGATGAAACAATAACTTTGACTCATGTATTAAACTATCCCAATCCATTTGTCAATTACACTCAGTTTTGGTTTACACATAATAGACCATACGAGCCTTTGATAGTTCAGGTTCAAGTAATCACTATCACAGGAAAAGTGGTTTGGACAAAAAACCAAATCATATCAACCGAAGGGTTTTTATCAAAAGAAATAAGCTGGGATGGTAGAGATGATTTTGGAAATAAAATAGGGAAAGGCGTTTATATATATAAACTAACGGTCAAATCAACCCTAACAAATAATAAAGCTGAAAAGATTGAAAAACTTGTGATACTTTAATAAAATACTATATTTGTTTAATCAATTTTTAATAATAAAATGAGACAATTAATACTCTTTACAGTTTACCTACTTGGCTTTTCTTTTGCGAATGCTCAAGATAGAGTTATAACCACAGCAGTTCCCTTTTTGTCAGTTTCTGCTGATGCAAGAGCTGCGGGTATGGCTGATATAGGTGTCGCGACTTCAAGCGATGTTTTTTCACAACAATGGAACCCTGCCAAATATGCCTTTGCAATCGACAAACAAGGTTTTTCAATAAGTTACACTCCATATCTGGTAGATCTAGCAAACGACATTTCATTAGGACAAATTACATATTACAACAAAATAAGCGAACGAAGTGCTTTTGCAACTAGTCTGCGTTATTTTGGTTTTGGCGGAATTGAATTACGTCAAACAGGTGACCCAAATGAAGATTTTCGTACAGTCTCGCCAAACGAGTTTGCATTAGACGGTTCTTATTCATTAAAACTAAGCGAAAGATTTTCAATGGCAGTTGCTGGAAGATATATACATTCCAACTTAAAAGTCGTTACAGATAATGGCGATGCTTCTGCAGCAAATTCATTCGCTATAGATGTCGCAGGTTTTTACCAGTCAGAAGAAATGGCATACAGCGAATTTAATGGAAGATGGAGAGCTGGATTTAACATTCAGAATTTAGGCCCAAAAATAAGCTATGATAACGATGAATTTAGTACAAACTTTTTGCCTGCAAATTTAAAAATAGGAACAGGATTTGACTTCATACTCGACGATTATAATAAAGTAGCTGTAAACCTTGAGTTAAACAAACTATTAGTACCTACACCACAGGTTTCCTATAACGGCGACACCTATGATGGTGTTGACATGAATGGCGACGGAACGGTAGACAATGCCGACTATACAGAGGCAAATAATCAATATCGTACTATAGGATGGGCTTCAGGAATTTTCAAGTCATTTGGAGATGCCCCTGACGGTTTCAGCGAAGAGCTTAAAGAATTCACCTATGCATTGGGCGCCGAATATAGCTATCAAGATTCATTCGCTATGCGTTTGGGTTATTTTAACGAAAGTGACACAAAAGGAGCTCGGAAATTCTTCTCTCTTGGTGCTGGTTTTAAATACAATGTAGTAAAAGTGGATTTATCCTATTTATTTTCAGCGTCAAAAGTAAAAAACCCTTTAGAAAACACATTACGTTTCTCTTTAACCTTTAACTTTGGCGACAAATACGACGAATACTAGTTATAAATAACGTTTAATATAAAAATCCAAATTTCAACCTATTGAAATTTGGATTTTTTTTCCCAAAAAAAATAATGAAAGAAATATCAATCACTACTAATTTCACTGCTTACACAGCAGTTAACGAATTACCAAACGACATTCAAAGCCTAATGGAACAAGCTATTGCTGTCAGAAAAAATGCCTATGCACCTTATTCTAAATTTCGTGTGGGTACCGCCATCCTCTTAGACAACGGTAAGATTGTCTTAGGTTCAAACCAAGAAAATGCAGCCTACCCATCTGGACTTTGCGCTGAACGTGTCGCTATCTTTCACGCAGGAGCTATCTATCCCGAGGCAAAAATTTTAAAAATGGCAATTACGGCGGCATCAGATACTAACAAAACTAGTAGTCCCATTCCTCCATGCGGTGCTTGCAGACAGTCAATAGCCGAGTATGAAACAAAACAAGACACCCCTATTGAAATATATTTTATGGGAGAAATAGGCGACATTTATAAATCTGAGTCACTAAAAAACTTACTTCCATTTATGTTTGACAAAAATTTCCTTTAAAAAGTCTAAAAAATACCTTTTAAATTTTACTTCTCAGTTGGAATGTCTTATTTTTGCGATTCGCAAATTTGTGTAAGGAAACTCTTTTGCGTCATTAGGTACTAGTTGATAACACACTAAAAACTTTAGCAAAAGAACAATTGAGATGAAAGAAGTTACAAAAGAGGTTTATTTAAAGTGGTATGAAGACATGCTGCTTTGGAGAAAGTTTGAAGACAAACTTGCAGCATTATACATACAACAAAAAGTCCGCGGATTTTTACATTTATACAACGGTCAAGAGGCTGTCCTTGCAGGTGCATTGCACGCAATGGATTTGACTAAAGACAAAATGATTACTGCATACAGAAATCACGTTCAACCAATTGGAATGGGTGTTGATCCAAGACGCGTAATGGCTGAACTTTTAGGAAAGGTTACTGGAACATCTAAAGGAATGGGTGGTTCAATGCATATTTTCTCAAAAGAACACCGTTTTTATGGCGGACATGGAATTGTAGGTGGACAAATTCCTGTAGGAGCTGGACTGGCTTTTGCAGATAAATATTTTGAAACTGGCGGTGTAACAATGACCTACTTTGGTGATGGAGCAGCTCGTCAAGGATCTTTGCACGAAGCTTTTAACATGGCTATGTTATGGAAACTACCTGTTGTTTTTATCGTTGAAAATAACGGTTATGCAATGGGAACATCTGTAGAAAGAACAGCAAACCATACTGACATTTGGAAACTAGGTTTAGGATATGAAATGCCATGTGGACCTGTTGACGGAATGAATCCAGTAAAAGTTGCAGAAGCAATGACAGAAGCAATCGATAGAGCTCGCCGTGGTGACGGACCAACATTTCTTGAAATGAAAACGTACCGTTACAGAGGACACTCTATGTCAGATGCTCAACTATACCGTTCGAAAGACGAAGTTGAAGAATACAAAAAAATTGATCCAATCACACAAGTTTTAGATTTGATTAAGGATCAAAAATATGCTACTGACGAAGAAATTGAAATCATCGACAAAAAAGTAAAAGATTTAGTTCAGGAATGTGTAGATTTTGCTGAAGAATCTGAGTATCCTCCGGTGCAACAACTATACGACGTGGTGTACGAACAAGAAAACTATCCATTCATCCCTCATAAACTATAAATCAATTATGGCAACAATTATAACAATGCCTCGCTTGAGCGATACTATGACGGAAGGAACTGTAGCGGCTTGGCTTAAAAACGTAGGAGACAAAATAAGCGAAGGAGATATCCTTGCTGAAATTGAAACCGACAAAGCAACAATGGAATTCGAATCCTTTAATGAAGGAACACTTTTATATATTGGAATACCAGCAGGTGAAACTGCAGCAGTAGACTCTTTGTTAGCAATTATAGGTGAAGAAGGTGAAGACATATCTTCACTATTGGCAGAAAAACCAGCAACTACTACAACAGCAGAAGAGGCAACTACTGAAAAAACAGAAGTTAAAAAAGAAGAAACTGCTACGCCTGCAACAACCTCTCTACCTGAAGGAGTTGTTGTTATTACTATGCCTCGTCTTAGTGATACAATGACAGAAGGAACTGTAGCAAGTTGGTTGAAAAAAGTAGGAGACAAAGTAGCTGAAGGTGATATCCTTGCTGAAATCGAAACCGATAAAGCAACAATGGAGTTCGAATCTTTCAATGAAGGAACTTTATTGTACATCGGAATTCAAGATGGAGAATCAGCGCCAGTTGATAGCTTATTAGCAATCATAGGTCCTGCAGGAACTGACATTAGCGGAATTGCTCAAAATTATAAAGCTGGAGGTACTCCTCAAGCTGCAACTGAAGATGCAAAATCAACACCAGCTGAAAAAGCAGAACCAATTGTACAAGAAGCATCAACAGATGGTCAACGTATTTTAGCATCCCCATTAGCAAAGAAAATCGCTAGTGACAAAGGAATTCAATTGACTCAAGTAAAAGGTTCAGGTGAAAACGGACGTATTGTAAAAAGCGATATTGAAAATTTCACTCCTGCAACTGCAGCTGCCCCAAAAGCAGCTAGTGCAACTGCACCAACAGCAGCAAAAGCGGAGCCAGTAGCAGCTCCAAAAGTATTTGTTCCTGCTGGAGAAGTTTTCACTGAAGAAATCAAGAATTCGCAAATGCGAAAAATCATCGCCAAACGTTTAGCAGAGTCGTTATTCACTGCACCACATTACAATTTAGTAATTGAGGTAACTATGGACGAAGCGATGAAATCAAGATCTATCATTAACAGCGTACCAGACACAAAAGTATCGTTTAATGATATGGTAATCAAAGCCTGTGCAATGGCGTTGAAAAAACATCCAAAAATCAATTCTCAATGGAGAGAAGACTCAATCCTAATAAATCATCACGTAAACATTGGTGTTGCGGTTGCAGTTGAGGATGGGTTAGTAGTTCCTGTATTACGATTCACTGATGCAATGAGTTTATCTCAAATTGGAGGAAATGTAAGAGATCTTGCAGGAAGAGCTAAAAACAAAAAATTATTACCTACAGAAATGGAAGGAAGTACTTTTACTGTTTCTAATCTTGGAATGTTTGGTATTACTGAATTTAACTCGATCATTAACCAGCCAAACTCAGCAATCCTTTCAGTTGGAGCAATTGTAGAAAAACCAGTTGTTAAAAACGGTCAAATCGTTGTAGGAAACACAATGATGTTATCTTTAGCGTGCGATCACAGAACAATTGACGGAGCTACCGGAGCACAGTTTTTACAAACATTAAAACAATTTATAGAAAGCCCAGTTACAATGCTTGCATAAAACAAACCTTTCTATTTTTTATATTAAAAATCCCATTTTGAAATTTCAAAATGGGATTTTTTTATTCAACATAATTAAATTACTTGCTTTTATTCTTTTCTTCAATCCAACGAGACATGTATTTTGTACTTGTTAATGTATGATGTTGCAACATTGCACCCATAAAATTCATCAACCGATGATCAACTATACTAGTCCGTAACTTTTCTATAGTTTTCTTAAAATCGTCTGAAAACAACTCTTTTAAAAACCGTTGATTAACAATTGTAATACCTTTCAGCTGCGCCTCTAACCAGCGCTCTTCATTTTGATATAATTTAACCGCTGATTTAGCAAATATTTGAGCATTATCATCTATAATACCATTCCACGGTAAATCGCCAAACATAGCTTCCGCTCCGATACTTGTAGTCACACTAGGCGTACCACATAACATAGCTTCGACTAGCTTACCCTTTAAGCCCGCCCCGAAACGCAAAGGAGCTAACACAACTCGAGCACTTTTAACTACTTCAGTTGCGTCATCCGCACGACCCATTATAAAAAATCCCTCTTTTACATTATGTAATTGTAATACTTTTTGAGATGGATAGGCACCATAAACATATAAATTCCCAGCTGGCAATTCTTTTTTTATTTGAGGCCAAATTATTGCCTTTAAATATTGAACGGCATTCCAATTAGGTTCGTGAAGAAAATTACCTATAAAAACAAAATCTTTTCTTTCCTCATAGCTTGGTAAACTATTCAGCTGTAATTCCCCAATTGACTCCACTAAAAAAGGAAGATAATACAATAGCCGTTTGTCTATTTTGAATACATCTTCTAATAAATTCATTTCAAATTCAGAAATCATCAAAGAAAGATCACAACGTAAAATACTTGCAATTTCTCTTTTGGCAACATCTTCTTTAAATAAATCAGTTAATTCAAATTTACGACCTTCCTTAAAAGCTTTTTGACGCGCTAATCGTAAACAATGCAAATCTTCTGTATCTAAAATTCTAAAAGCATCAGGACAATTTTCAGCAACACGCCAGCCAAACTGTTCTTCCATCATAAAACGATCAAACAGTACAACAGATGGGTTTAGTTCCTTTATAAAAATATCAAAATTGGAACTATTCAATAAAATCGATTTTTTGCTTACATCCAAAGCAGGGAGATCTGCCATGTAAACACTATCCATCGCCGGACTAGAAAAAGTGATTTTATAGCCCTCTTCTTTAAACAAAGAGATCAACTGTATCATTCTACCACCAGCAGCCGATGAATTGGGCTCAGGCCACACAAAACCTATTATCAAAAGTACTTTAACCTGATTCATAACTTATAATTTGAATTGCAAAATAATGCTATTTCCCGCGCATTACCATCATTTCAGTGATAAATCAGAAAGAAAACACTAATTTTGCACTAATAAAACACACTCATATGTTAGGATTAAAATTAGCCACTGACCCACGATGGGTAAATATAGTTGAATCAAACATCGAAGAAATTTTGACGGACCATGCCTGGTGCGAACAAAAGGCAGCTTCAAATGCTATAAGCCTAGTGACCTATAATTCTGAATTAGAAGACTTAGTTACAGAACTATTAATTATTGCAAAGGAAGAGCTAGATCACCTGCAAATGGTTCATGACTTAATAAAAAGTAAAGGATTGACTTTGGGACGAGAGCGTAAAGACCATTACGTAAACGAACTCTTTAAGTTCATGAGAAAAGATGGAAGTCGAAAAGACGCTTTATGTGACCGCTTATTATTTTCGGCTATGATTGAAGCTCGAAGCTGTGAAAGATTTAAGGTGCTATCAGAAAACATAAAAGATCCAGAATTAGCTAAATTTTACCGCGACTTGATGATTAGTGAAGCTGGACACTACACAACTTTCTTAGGTTTTGCAAAAAAATATGCTGATAATGTAGATGTCGATAAACGCTGGAAAGAATGGATTGAATTTGAAACTTCAATCATCACAAATTACGGAAAGAACGAAACTGTTCATGGTTAATAGGAATTAGAAAAACAATCTGATTCCAATTCTCAAAATACTTGAATAAAAAAAAGAGCACTTTAAGTGCTCTTTTTTTTGTTATAAATTACTTATTCCTAATGATGAACTCAGAACGTCTGTTTAACGCATGTTTATCTTCAGAACAGTCTTCATGACAATCAATTATTGGCTCTGATTCGCCAAAGCCTTTTCCTGAAATTTTATCCTTGCTTATCCCTTTAGAAATAATATACTCAACCGTCGCAATAGCTCGACGTTCAGAAAGCTTCAAGTTGTACTTATCATTACCTCTTGAATCAGTATGAGATTTAACATAAATTACCAAATCTTCATTTTGAGACATTATATAGATTAATTTGTCAAGCTCGGCTGCCCCTCCTTTAGTAATATCACTTTTATCAAATTCAAAATAAACTGGATTAAAGATAAATTCTGTATCAGTAACAACAACATTTATAGGATCCAATTTAGCATCAACACTAAATTCAGCACCATTACTAACTGTTATAGGAAATGATTTTGAGACAAAACCATCTTTACTAATTTCTACAAGGTATGTTTTATCATTCTTGGCACTATAACTAACTGCTCCATCTACATTTGTCAATAGTTTTTCAACTATTTTTTTATCAATATCAGAAATCACTACCCTTGCATTGACTAGCGGAACACCAGTCACAGAATTACTAACTACAGCATTAATTTGCCCATTACTGATTACTGCTACCGAAGAGTAAATTTCGTCTTTACCTTCACGATTACTAGAAATATATCCTAATTTATTCTTTTTATCAAAAGTAAAAGCAAAATCATCTTTCTCAGAATTAACAGGTTTCCCTAAATTACTGGCCGATTCGTTTTTATTTAAATCAATTGAAAAAATATCATATCCTCCTAATCCAGTCAATCCTTTTGATGAAAAATACAAAACCTCCTCTTCTGAAACAAATGGAAAGCTTTCGTCTTGACTAGTATTTACTTTACTACCCAAATTTTCAGCATTCCCAAAACTTCCATCTCCATTAACAGCTACTTTCCAAATATCTAAACCACCTATTGTACCAGGCATATTAGACGAGAAATAAAGTGTTTTTCCATCAATAGATAAAGATGGATTACTAACGGAATAGTCTTTACTATTAAAAGGTAACGGAGTAATATTTACCCATTTCCCATTATCGTTAGTTGCCTTATATAAATTTACTTGACCAGACTTTATATTCTTCTTTTTGTTTTTTTGAAATAATTTCTCATTAAAACTTTCACTAGAAAAATAAACTGTCTTGCCATCTGCAGTCATCGTCAATGGACCTTCATGATAAATTGAATTCAACTCAGAAACTGGAGTTGGCTCAGAATAAGTTGCATCCTTAGTTGTATAATTTGATTGATAAAGGTCTAGAAAAGGTTCATTATTTAAACCGTAAATTTTTCTGCTTTCATTCCTTGAGCTAGTAAAATACAATATCTCATTATACTGAATCGCTCCAAAATCAGATTTCGTAGAGTTTATATTTAACTTCTTTAAGTCAAACAACTTTTCTATACTCGATATCTTAGATAAATAATCAGGATTATTAATAAATTCCTTTGCTCTCGGATCATTTGGTTTCATTGAAACAAATACCTTCATTTGCTTATCTGAGTCAGCATACTTACCATTTGATTTCAAAAGTTGTGCATATCTATAATGAGTATCTGCATCCTGCTCAGTTTGCATCGCCTGCTCGTACCATTTTTCAGATTGAGAAGTATTATTCATATAGTAATAACTTTTCCCAAGTTGTTTAAAAACATAGGAATCAGAGTTTCCGTTTTGTACTAATACTTCATAAGCACTTGCTGCCTTAACATATTCATATCTGTCAAATAATTTATCAGCAGATTTAGTTTGTTTATTTTGTGCCAATATCGTCATGCTACTAAGCACAAAAAACAAAATTGTTGTATATTTTTTCATCAATTACAAATTTATATTAAAAAAATCTAGGTGAACGTGACACCTTTTTTGGAGTAAACAAATCATACAAAATAATAAACTCATGAGACGAAGGAGCAGTCACCTTCAAATCAGAAATTATATGATCGTAAGCATACCCTATTCTTAATTCTGGCGTGATAGCAAAATTAACCATGGCACCGAAACTATCTTCCAATCTATAGCTAGCTCCCAATTCAATTTTTTCCATGTATAAAAAATTAGCTGAAACATCCAAAGAAGGTGATACATTAAATGCTGATTTTAACATGAAAGAAGGTTTAAACTTCAAATCATAATTCACATCAAAAACATATCCTGCGGTTAAGAAATAATGCGATACGTCAGAACCGTATTCTCTACCATTATAATCCAAATGCGCAGATTTCATCAAGTTAGGGATTGAAAAGGCGACATAATATTTATCTGTATAGTAAAAAGCCCCAGCGCCTAGATTTAAAGAAGCATCATTGATATCTTCTCCAAAGATCCCTTCAGAAGGATCTGGCAAAGAAGATTGAATATCCCTAAGTCCCACTTTATGAAATGACACACCCGCTTTAAGACCCAATGCAAGTCTATGCGTATCATTTAAATTTATTGTGTATGAAAAATCTCCATATACATTTTGTTCTGTAACAGGCCCTATTTTATCAGAAATAAAGGATAAACCTAAACCTACATTGTTACCAGCTGGGGCATGTCCAGAAAAAGTAAATGAAGTAGGTGCATCTTCAATATTTACCCACTGCTTTCTATATAAAGCACCAAAAGAAATACTTTCTTTTGAACCAGCATACGCTGGATTAATAACATTCATATTATACATATACTGAGTATAATGCGGGTTTTGCTGCGCTATTACATCTACGTAAGTAATAAGAACTAAAAGAGTAGCCAAAAATATTTTGTTCATATCTATTTGTTTTTTCTATTATTGATTAAGAAAATCAATATCTATTTTTTTAAATAACTATTTTTCTCTGATTAGATAAATCCAACCAGTTTTCGCTGTAGCATTATTCAATTCCATAACATAATAATACGTTGCACTTGGAAGTTCGTTCCCGTTATCAGATTGGCCCTTCCATTGATCAGTATAATTAACTTGGCTATACACCTTAATACCGTATCTATCAAAAATCGAAAGTTTTTTCACATCCATTAATCTCAAATCAAAATAATCATTTGAGCCATTTCCGTCTGGAGAGATTCCTTTTTGAATATTACAATATACCGATTCAATTAATATATTTTCCGTTGTTTCGCAACCAGTAGCAGTTGAAGAAATTGTCAGAGTATAATTTAAAGGAAAAGCAACTTCAGAAATACTCGATGAAACAATATCTGATACATTTAAAGTATTAGAATTTGTCCCCACAGGGTTCCCCAAATTATCTTTCCATTGATAGTCAACATTATTTGGATTGTACGAACTTGCCAATGGCGAAGCAGTAATCACATATTCCTTACTAACACAATCTCCAACACTCTCAAATTGAATTTGTGCTGGAATAGGATTTACAGTAATTTTTGAACCTACAGTTATACAGGCAATACTAGTTGTAAATCTGACACTAAGTGTATAATCCCCAGGACTTAAATTCTTAAATTCAGAGCTGTCTTGATAACCAGCTCCTATGCTGTACTGAACATTATTTTGAGCTGTAATTCTTATCGTTCCAGTTTGTACCGCGCATGTAGGTTGAACAAGCGAAGCCAACATAGGCACTGCAGGTAAAGCAGGAAGTGGATCAATTTTCGCACTTGACAAACTTTGAGTCACACAACTATTATCAACTATATTCCTAACATATAAAACATAATTATTTGGAGCTAAACCTGAAAACGTATTCGAACTTTGAAACGTCGTACCATTTAAGCTATACTCTACTCCAGATTGAGTTGCTATACTAATCGTTCCAGAAGGTGTTGCACAAGATGGTTGAGTCCAACTTGCCACTGTTGGAACTGCAGGCGGAAGAGGAACTGCATTTATTTTCGTCGCAGATGAAGACATAGCCATGCAACTTGGATCAACTATATTCCTAACATACAATGTATAATTATTTGGAATCAAACTTGAGAATGTGTTCGAAGTTTGATAAGTTGTTCCATTCAAACTATATTCTAATCCTGCTTGCGTAGCTATTACTATTGTTCCCAATGGAACAGCACAAGTAGGTTGCGTAATGCTTGCAGCAGTTGGAACAAGTACCACTGGTAAAACGTTGATCGTAACAGGTATTACTGACGAAGTCACACAAGTCACATCTGCTAATTTTCTAACATATAAAGTATAACTACCTGCAGTCAACCCTGCAAATGAATTGGAAGACTGATAGGTTGTACCATTCACACTATATTCAACTCCTGATTGAGTAGCTATTGTGATTGTTCCTGAAGGGGTAGCACAAGTAGGCTGAGCTGTATTTGATGCCGTTGGAACTGCAGGAGGAAGTGGTACAGCATTTATTACTGTTGCAGATGATGAAGTAGTAACACATGTAGCATCTGCTAAATTTCTAACATATAATGTATAACTATTTGGCGTTAAGCCTGCAAATGTATTCGTTGATTGATATGTGGTACCGTCTAAACTGTACTCAACTCCTGTCTGAGTAGTAACCACAATCGTTCCTGATGGTGTACCACAAGTAGGTTGTGTTGTACTTGAAGTTGTTGGAATAGCCGGCGGAAGAGGCACAGCATTTATTGTAATTACTGATGAAGACAATGTCACACAAGTATTATCACTAGTAGACTGAACGTATAAAGTATAATCATCAGGAGCCAAGCCTGAGAACGTATTCGAAGCTTGATAAGTGGTTCCGTCTAAACTATATTCAATTCCTGATTGTGTAGTAACACTGATACTTCCAGATGGAACAGCACATGTAGGCTGAGTCACAGTTGCAGTTGTAGGAACAACTGGCGGAGGTGGTGTTGCATTAATAGTTGTAGTAGAACCAGAAAGGGTAACACAACTTGCGTCAGCTAGGTTTCTAACATATAAAGTATAATCTCCAGCTGCTAATCCTGCAAATGAATTTGAAGACTGATACGTTGTACCATTCACACTATATTCAACTCCTGATTGAGTAGCTATTGTGATTGTTCCTGAAGGTGTCGCACAAGTAGGCTGAACCGTACTTGATGCCGTTGGAACTGCAGGTGGAAGTGGTACAGCATTTATTACTGTTGCAGATGATGACGTAGTAACACATGTAGCATCTGCTAAATTTCTAACATATAATGTATAACTATTTGGCGTCAAGCCTGCAAATGTATTCGTTGATTGATATGTGGTACCGTCTAAACTGTACTCAACTCCTGTCTGAGTAGTAACCACAATCGTTCCTGATGGTGTACCACAAGTAGGTTGTGTTGTACTTGACACTACTGGAATAGCAGGTGGAAGAGGAACAGCATTTATTGTAATTACTGATGAAGACGTTGTCACGCAAGTATTATCACTAGTAGACTGAACGTATAAAGTATAATCATCAGGAGCTAAGCCTGAGAACGTATTCGAAGCTTGATAAGTGGTTCCGTCTAAACTATATTCAACTCCTGATTGTGTAGTAACACTGATACTTCCAGATGGCACAGCACATGTAGGCTGAGTCACAGTTGCAGTTGTAGGAACAACTGGCGGAGGTGGTGTTGCATTAATAGTTGTAGTAGAACCAGAAAGGGTAACACAAGTCGCATCTGCTAGGTTTCTAACATATAAAGTATAATCTCCAGCTGCTAATCCTGCAAATGAATTTGAAGATTGATACGTTGTACCATTCACACTATATTCAACTCCTGATTGAGTAGCTATTGTGATTGTTCCTGAAGGTGTCGCACAAGTAGGCTGAACCGTACTTGATGCCGTTGGAACTGCAGGTGGAAGTATTACAGCATTTATTACTGTTGCAGATGATGACGTAGTAACACATGTAGCATCTGCTAAATTTCTAACATATAATGTATAACTATTTGGCGTTAAGCCTGCAAATGTATTCGTTGATTGATATGTGGTACCGTCTAAACTGTACTCAACTCCTGTCTGAGTAGTAACCACAATCGTTCCTGCTGGTGTACCACAAGTAGGTTGTGTTGTACTTGAAGCTGTTGGAACAGCTGGTGCTGTAGGTACCGCATTAATAATAACAGGACTTTCTGAAGAATTAACACAAGAATCATCAATGCCTTTTCTAATATATAAATTATAACTATCAGGATTCAAGTTTGCAAAAACATTTGAATTTTGATAATTAATTCCATCAATACTGTATTCAGCTCCATTTTGCTCAGCTATAACAATTCTTCCAAAAGGAACAGAGCAACTAGGTTGAGTTATACTAGAAGCTACTGGTTTTACAAAAAACTTCATACTGAAATAAGCATTTGTATAACACGGAGTCAATCCTGCAGAAGAAAAAACAACTGGATTAGCATCCTTTAGGTTATAATCAACACTCAAATTCCCATAATCAACATTACTAGTAATTTCAGGACTTAAAAATGAATTGGTCACACTAAAATTGCTATCATCAGATTGCATTGTAAAACCAAAAAATTTAATATCACCTGTAGTATAACCAATTAATGATTTTAAAATTTCAACTTCAAAACCTAAATCATAGTCTGTTATACCTGAATTACTTGTATTTATTCCAAACTTAGCAGAAGGATTTCCCTGACTTGCACTTCCAAGAGATGTTCTTATAGACTCCCCGCTTTTTAATTCGATAATATCAGCAAAATAATTTAATTCAGCTGCGTCTGTGGAAATAACTAAACAATAATCTGCTTGAAAATAAGAATCAAAAGTACTTGGAGTAACATTGTTATTATTTAAATAATTAAACCCTTTAACCGTAGAAGAGCCAATAACGTCACCATAATCAAAAGCATTAAAGCCTCCAGATTTTGAATCTAAAAATAACAATATACTTCTATCTTTACTTATCTTTCCGGCAAGCCCAATAGTTAGCTTATCTTCCTCAGGACTAATTTTTAAAGCATTGATATAAGCTGTACTTGCATTTGCTGATAAGGGAGCTGAGAGACTGTTATCTTCTACTGGACCTGTTCCCCAAGCTAATTCAGTTAATGAACCATCAATAATCTTATTATATCTGGTACGAACACTTACGGTCTCTCCATCAGTTAATGTACTAGTTGTAAAAGTTCTACTAGCTGACATGGCCTGTTTAACTACACCATCAACAGAAAATTCAAATAAATCACCTCCACCGTTGGCAGTAAAAGTCACAGAAGTGCCTAAACATAATAGATCACTATTATCAGGGGAAGCAGTTAAAGTAACTTGAGCTGGCGATAAATATACTGAAGCCACAACTGGCACACGAATACTCACGTCATTCGTAATACGTGATCTGCTTCGAACATAATACGTTTTAGTGGTTTTAATACTAGGACTGTAAACAAAGCCAGTATACAATGGCGATGTTGAGTTTTGACTGGCAAACCATTCGATCACTTCGTCTCCTGTAGCACCATATGCATAAACATTAACTTGAACAAAATTTACACCATCTCCGCAAGAACTCCCTGCTGTAGTTGTAGGAGGAGATAAAGTAGCATTAACTTTAGTACTGTTCGCTGTTTTTTTTAGCTTTTTAACTGGATCAATTGAGATAGGAATTATTGATCGATCTACATTAAACTTATGGGTATTTACATTTCTTTCACTAAACTTAGTAGTTTCTGCATAATTAAAAAACGAAAAAAATAATAAAAATAAAAGTAATTTATTTTTCATAGAATAAATTTTGTTGTTAATAAGTATAGTAAATCTATTATAATTTGGCAAATAAATTCACAAAATAAAAGTATGTTTTTAATTTGATTAAGCAAACAAAATATTAATATAAAATTAACAAATGAACGTATTTCCTTAATAAAAAGGGATCAGGAACAAAACCTGGGGAGGATTTAATAAAAATATAGATATTTGCAGAGCAAAACAATAATAAATGGATTCATTCGAGCTTTTAAAATTT
>NZ_FNMV01000015.1 GCF_900106645.1 Flavobacterium degerlachei | reverse complement strand
TTAGAAAATCAGGAAGCACAAATTTTAAAAGCTCGAATGAATCCATTTATTATTGTTTTGCTCTGCAAATATCTATATTTTTATTAAATCCTCCCGAGGTTTTGTTCCTGATCCAGGTTCTGGTTAAATTTTAAAAGTGATTACCGGTTTAACGGTATGATTTACCAAGTCTTCGCTAATGCTTCCGGTGAAAAAATGTGCTAAACCTGTTCTTCCATGAGTGCATAATCCTATTAGGTCGGCATTAATTGAATTAGAGAAGTTGCGAATTCCTTGCTCAATGTTTACATCATTGTAAATATGGGTGCTGTAGTTTTTAATCTCGAAACTTGCCATGAAGTCGTTTATGATTTGTTCTGAAAGCGCTGTGGGTTTAAAACTATTTGGCGTGCATATCATAACTAAACTAAGTTTAGCGTTAAAAAGTGAGGCGAATTTGATCATCTTTTTAAATGGTTTTTTTATTTCTTTTGAGAAATCTGAAGCGAAAACAAAGTTGGTGGGCTTAAATTCAGTGGTATTTTTTTTAATAACTAGTACTGGAACCTCAGATAAACGCACTATTTTTTCAGTATTTGAGCCAATTAGGACTTCTTCGATACCAGAAACACCATGAGATCCCATAACAATTAAATCTATTTTATTTTTATTGGTAAATTTTAATATTCCTGTAGACGCTTTTTCAAATTCTACAGACTCCGTGACTTGGATCCCGTTTAAAAAGGTTTGGCTTTTTAGTTTAGAAAGGGTTTCTTTAGTTTTCTCTATGAATAAAATAATGTCGGGAAATCCAGTTGCGCCAGTGATAGCGTCGTTCATTTGGTGTGGAATTTCTATCATATGGAGTAAGAATATTTCGCCATTCGTTTTATTTGCAATTTGCGCGGCTACTCTTAATGCATTTTCTGCATGTGCTGAAAAATCTGTTGGAACTAGAATTCGTTTCATAATTTTAAGGATTTAATTATGGTAAAAACCTTTATTTTAATGCTTCAATAAAGATAAGAAATATTTTAACAGCAATCTATCAATTCAATTTATAAAAAAAACACTATATTTGCACCGTTATTTATTAAAATCTAAGTAATGAGGGGACTAAATGTCCCCTCTTTTTATAAAAATATGACATTTAAAGAAAAAGTAAATCTATTGTTGACAGAGGCGCTCTCAGAAAAGGAATCACTTTTTTTGATTGACCTAACGATCACGGACGCTTTTAAAGTTATTATAACTTTAGATGATGACAATGGTGTGGTTTTGCAGGATTGCATTGATATCAGTCGTGAAATTGAAAACAATTTAGACAGAGAAGAACAAGATTTTTCTTTGGAGGTGGCTTCAGCGGGGGTTTCTTCTCCATTAAAGCACATCAGACAATACAAGAAAAACGTAGGTAGGACCTTGATTGTGAAAACTAATACAGAAAATATAGAGGCAGAATTAGTGGAAGCTAATGATGATTTTGTAATTTTGTCGTGGAAAGCAAGAGAGCCCAAAAAGATAGGAAAAGGTAAAGAAACGGTTCAAAAGACCCTTGAAATACCTTATGGAGACATAAAAGAAGCAATTGTTACAGTAACATTTTAATTAAAGAATTCGCATGGAAAACTTAGCATTAATCGATTCATTCTCAGAGTTTAAAGATGATAAACTTATTGATCGTGTAACGCTTATGGCAATTTTGGAAGATGTATTTAGAAATGCATTGAAAAAAAAATACGGTTCAGACGATAATTTCGATATTATCATAAATCCTGATAAAGGAGATATGGAAATCTGGAGAAGAAGAGTAATCGTTGCTGACGAAGACCTAGATTTTGAAAACGAAGAAATTACGTTGACAGAAGCTAGAAAAATCGAACCTGACTTTGAAATTGGGGAAGATGTTTCTGAGGAAGTGAAGTTAATTGATTTGGGAAGAAGAGCGATTTTGGCTTTGCGTCAAAATTTAATTTCTAAAATTCACGAACATGACAACACCAATCTTTACAAGCAATTTAAAGATTTAATTGGTGAAATATACACTGCTGAAGTTCACCATGTGAGACCTAGAGTAGTTATTTTGGTTGATGATGAAGGAAACGAAATCATTTTGCCAAAAGAAAAACAAATACCATCTGATTTCTTCCGTAAAGGAGATAACGTTCGTGGTATTATTGAAAGTGTTGAGCTAAAAGGAAATAAACCTCAAATTATTATGTCTAGAACTTCTGAGAAGTTTTTAGAGAAATTATTTGAACAAGAAATTCCTGAAGTTTTTGACGGATTGATATTGGTTAAAAATGTTGTAAGAATTCCAGGTGAAAAAGCGAAAGTAGCTGTAGATTCTTATGATGACAGAATTGATCCAGTTGGAGCCTGTGTTGGAATGAAAGGATCGCGTATTCACGGAATTGTACGTGAATTAGGAAATGAAAATATCGATGTTATTAATTATACTAGTAACATTCAATTATATATAACAAGAGCATTAAGTCCTGCGAAAATATCTTCTATTAAAATTAATGAAGAGACTAAAAGAGCCGAAGTGTTTTTGAAACTAGAAGAGGTTTCGAAAGCGATTGGTAGAGGTGGTCATAATATTAAATTAGCAGGGTTACTTACTGGTTATGAGTTAGACGTTATTCGCGAAGGTGATGTTGCTGGCGCAACTGCTGATGATGATGATGTTGAGTTAACTGAGTTTTCAGATGAAATTGAAGACTGGGTTATTGAAGAATTTGCTAAAATTGGATTGGATACAGCAAAAAGTATTCTAAAACAAGAAGTAGAGGATTTAGTAAGAAGAACAGACCTAGAAGAGGAAACGATTCTAGATGTAATGAGAATATTGAAAGAAGAATTTGACAGTTAGTCAATGGTTCTTCAACGATAAACATGCCACTTTATAATTTTCTAGGTCGTAAGATTGAGTAATGATTAAAGTGAGGAATAACAAAAAAGGTAATAATAAAAAGGTTTTATGTCTGAAGAGAGAATTATTAGAATAAACAAAGTTTTAAGGGAATTGAATATTTCTTTGGAAAGAGCTGTGGATTATCTAAAAGATAAAGGAATTGCTATTGAAGCAAATCCAAACACAAAAATTTCTGATGATGTATACAATGTCTTGTGCGGTCAGTTTGCAGGTGACAGAGGGAAAAAAGAGGCTTCGAAAGAAGTAGGCGAAGAGAAGAGAAAAGAGAAAGAGGCTTTGCGTGTTGAGAGAGAAAAGGAAATTGAAGATAAGCGCAAGCATGACGAAGAGATCCTTAAGCAACAACAAGAAGTTATAAAAGCGAGAGCTGTTATTGCTGGACCTGTTCAGGTTGGTAAAATAGATCTTGGTCCTAAGAAAACTCCCGCAGCTCCGGCTAAAGCTCCTGTTGAAAAAGCAGAGGCTCCTAAAGCTGAAGCCCCTAAAGCGGAAGTTGTAGCTGAAAAACCAGTTGTTAAAGAAACTGTACAAGATAAAGTTGATTCAGACAAAAAAGAGATAAAACCTATTGTTGGAATTAAGTCTCCTAAAAAGGAGGAGAAAGCTGAAGTTGTTGCTGAAGTAGCTAAAGAGGTAACTCCAGAAGCTAAAGCAGCTCCTAAAACAGGAGAAGCTCCTATTGAAGAGGCTATAACAACTCAATATCAAAAGCTTTCTGGTACTAAGTTAACAGGACAAACTATTGACTTGTCTCAATTTAATAAACCGAAAAAGAAAAAAGAAGAGCCTAAAATTACTCCAAACAAACCGGGAGCACCTGGTAGTGCGGCAAGTAATGCTAATAAAAATAAACGCAAAAGAATAGCGCCAAAACCTGGTACGCCTAGACCTCCTGGAGTTCCTGGTGCACCAAACCCTAACAAAATCACACCAAATGTTGGTGGGGGTGGTTATAACGCCAATAGAAGTGCTAGACCTGGATTCGTAAAAGGAAACAGACCAGCAATTGTTGCGAAAGTAGAGCCAACGGAAGAGGAAGTTAAAAACCAAATTCGTGAGACTTTAGAGAAACTACAAGGTAAAAAAGGTGGTAAATCAAAAGCGGCTAAATACAGAAGAGACAAAAGAGATACGCACCGTCAAAAATCTGATGAAGAGCAAAGAGCAATAGACGAAGGAAGTAAAACTATTAAGGTTACTGAATTTGTTACTGTTGGTGAAATTGCAATAATGATGGATGTGCCAATTACTAAGGTTATTGGAACATGTATGTCTCTTGGAATCATGGTTACCATGAATCAACGTCTTGATGCAGAAACATTGACAATCGTAGCTGATGAATTTGGTTATGAAGTTGAATTTATTACTGTTGATATTGAAGAGAATGTAGAAGTTATAGAAGATAAGGAAGAAGATTTAGTTTTCAGAGCTCCTATCGTAACTGTAATGGGTCACGTCGATCACGGTAAAACATCTTTACTGGATTATGTTCGTAAAGAAAATGTTATTGCAGGGGAATCTGGAGGAATTACACAACATATTGGTGCCTACGGAGTAACTTTGGATAACGGTCAAAAAATAGCTTTCCTTGATACACCAGGTCACGAGGCGTTTACTGCAATGCGTGCACGTGGAGCTCAAGTTACAGATATTGCTATTATTGTGATTGCTGCGGATGATGATATCATGCCACAAACTAAAGAAGCTATTAGCCATGCTCAAGCAGCAGGTGTTCCAATTATATTTGCAATTAATAAAGTGGATAAGCCAAATGCTAATCCGGAGAAAATTAAAGAGAAATTAGCAGGTATGAATTTACTTGTTGAAGACTGGGGTGGAAAATACCAATCTCAAGACATCTCTGCAAAAGTAGGAACTGGAGTAAAAGAATTATTAGAAAAAGTTTTATTGGAAGCGGAAGTTTTAGATTTAAAAGCGAATCCAAACAAAGCGGCTCAAGGAACTGTAGTTGAAGCCTTCCTAGATAAAGGGAAAGGATATGTATCTACAATATTAGTACAACATGGTACACTTAAAGTAGGTGACTATATGTTGGCTGGAAAGCATCATGGTAAGATCAAAGCGATGCATGATGAAAGAGGAAATGTTGTTACTATAGCAGGGCCTTCTACTCCAGTATCTGTTCTAGGTTTAGATGGAGCAGCAACAGCTGGTGATAAGTTCAATATTTTTGAAGACGAAAAAGAAGCAAAACAAATTGCATCAAAACGTTCTCAATTAATGCGTGAACAATCAGTTCGTACACAACGTCATATTACGTTAGATGAAATTGGACGTAGAATTGCATTAGGTCAATTTAAAGAATTGAACGTGATCCTTAAGGGAGATGTTGATGGTTCTGTTGAAGCATTATCTGATTCGTTCTCTAAATTATCTACTGAAGAAATTCAAATTAATATCATACATAAAGGTGTTGGAGCAATTACTGAAACTGACGTTATGTTAGCTTCTGCTTCTGATGCAATCATTATCGGATTTAATGTTCGTCCTGCAGGAAATGCAAGACAGTTAGCAGACAAAGAAGAAATTGATATCCGTTACTATTCTATTATCTACGCAGCTATTGATGACTTGAAAGATGCAATGGAAGGAATGTTAGCTCCTGAAATGAAAGAAGAAATTCTAGGTACTGCTGAAATTAGAGAGATATTCAAAATCTCTAAAGTGGGGTCAATCGCAGGTTGTATGGTTATGGACGGTAAAATCGCCAGAAACTCTAAAATCAGAATTATCCGTGACGGAGTTGTGGTTCATGCAGGTGAGCTAATTGCACTGAAACGTTTCAAAGATGATGTGAAAGAAGTAGCCAAAGGTTATGACTGTGGTATCCAAATTAAAGGTTACAATGATATCGAAGAAAGAGATGTTATTGAAGCGTACCATGAAGTAGCAATCAAAAAGAAATTGAAATAGAATTCAATTACATATATTTTAAAAATCCCGATTCGTCGGGATTTTTTTGTTTATAGTAAATAATGAATTGGAGGGCGTCAAATATTTTCAGTAGCTATTTCCCGCTATTCGTTACAATCTTATTGTTTTTGAAAGAAAACAATAAGGATTTCCACTTCTATCGGGGCTAGGGTTCCTGCAGTGCTAGAAGCTTTGTTTTCATTTGAAGTTAACATTGAATTGGATATTTTCATATTAGATTTGTTTTAAGTAATTACACAGCTAGACTTTTCAGCTAAGGATTGTAACAAGTTGCTATCGCAATAGAATGGAAGTGACAATAAGAATGAGGTATATAGTTAAATAATTGATTACAACACAAATTATAGGTACTGTATTGATTAATTATAATTTATACCTATTGTTGTAAAGCTTATTGATGATATTATAAAAGCTTTTAAAAAATAGTTTATGAATAAATTCAAGTTGTGCTTAATATTATTTGCTTGCATTTTTGTTTTATCCTGCCAAGATAAGTCTGTTAAAGGGTCTAAAATGAAATTTAGCTATTTACAATTCTTAGAAAAATACCCAAAAGGGTTGACGAAACATTTCCCAGAAGAAAAGGAATTGAAATCTGATTATGTGAGTCAATATACTTATTTGTCAAAATATTCAGCTTCGCAATTAATTGTAAAACAGAAAGAATCCAAGGCGAAAATTGACTCGTTGATTTCTGTTTCTAGAAAAATAATATACTCAGATACGTCATATTATATTGTAAATAAATACCTGAGAGATTCCAATATACTAAGCATAACTAATAATTATAAGCAATTTAAAACACAAATAGAGCACCAAGGTGCAGTTCCACTACCTAATTTCTATGACGTAAGTGATTTTGATGAGAATAGCTATAATTTGTTAAATAGATCTTATGTAATATATTTAATTGAAGCGGAGCCTAAACATTGTTGTTCTGAAAAATTTCATCAAGGTGCTTGGCATATGCCTAACGGATGGAAGGATGGATTTAGTAGAGGCTATGCAATCAATTTAAAAGACGATTCGGTTATTTATTGGTTAGTTATTTGGTAATAGCGGAAAATAATTATGAAGCATCTCTACGAAATTTTGATACTTGCTTGCAGCGTGTTTCTATTTAAATTAAAAGGTAGTATTTGCAACGCTGTTAAAAACAGAAAGCCACTTCGTAACGAAGTGGCTTTTTTGCTATGACTATTTAGTGGTTTTATTTCTGTCAGATTATTTCTGCGGTTTTATGATATAAGCAGTCTCATACTTTTTCTTGATTTCAATCAAATTGCGTTCTGCCTCTATTCGAGTTCTGAAATTTCCAATCCAAACCTTGTAATTTGGGGTGTTGAAAACGATGGTTCCGTCAAGGTCAGTGAAATTTTGTTTGCAGTCATTCAATGTCTTTTTGGATTTTTCGGCATCTCCACTAAAGATCTGAATTTTATATCGCTCATTTACAGCTATTGAGGTGTTAATTTTTCTTTTTTCATTCAGCAATTGTTCAAACTTTGAATCTTGAGTTAGGGTGACTTTTCGATCTTGAGCTCTAGAATTGAGGGTGATAATACATAATGCAAAGGAGTAGAAAAGGGCTTTCTGTATGGGTGAAATTCTCATAACGTAATGGTTTTTAGGCAAAAATAGTATTTAAAGGAAGATTGTAAAGCAAATTTATTATTTAGAATAAATATAAATTGAAATTAAGATTATTTTAAGGTTTTGTGAATAGTTCATAAATCGTATTTTTGTCGAAGTTTAAAATAAAGGAACAGTTTTACTATAAGAGTTTATAGAGAAAACTGTGCCAATTTTTAGTAGATAATCATTATACTTTATGAAAAAGGTGGGTAACCATAATTCGACCTCAAGGAAAATGTTTTTCAGTTTAGCTTTAATGCTGACTTTTTCCTTAACTTCAATTGCGCAAGTTGCTGTTCCAGCGCCCGCAGCTGAAGTTCCAGTAGCCACACAAGGTGGTGACCCAGTAAAGGGTAAAGAACTTTTTAATTCAAATTGCGCTGCGTGTCACAAACTTGACGCTAAGTCAACAGGTCCTGCGTTAAGGGGGATTTCTGGAAAACATGACATGCCGTGGCTTTACAAATGGATTCATAATAGCGCAGATTTGATAAAATCTGGAGATGCTGCAGCTGTAAAAGTGTTTGAAGCCAATAACAAGGTTCCAATGACTGCTTTTCCTGCTTTGTCAGAAGGGGATATTGATAATATTATTGCGTATACTTCAGAGCCAAAAGCTGAAGCTCCTGCTGCTGCCGTTGGTGGTACAGTAGCCGGTGCTCCGCAAGAGGGTGGTATTTCTAACGCTGTTATTTTAGGTGCTCTTGCGCTTGTTATGGCGATGTTAGTTGTTATGTTGTTTTTAGTTAATAATGTTTTAAGAAAAGTTGCTAAAGCAAACGGAATTGAAGTTGCTCCGAAAGAGCCAACTATGCCAATATGGAAAGCTTTTGCTAAAAATCAATTTTTGGTTTTGGTGACTACAATATTTTTAATGTTAGCTGGTGCTTATTTTGTGTATGGCTTTTTAATGCAAGTAGGTGTTGATCAAGACTATGAGCCAATACAGCCAATTCATTATTCTCACAAGATTCATGCTGGTGATAATGAGATTAACTGTAAGTATTGTCACTCTGCTGCTAGGGTTAGTAAAAATGCAGGAATTCCTTCTTTGAATGTTTGTATGAACTGTCATAAGAATATTGCTGAAGTTGCTGAGTCAACTGCTACTCCTGAGTACAGCAAAGCATTCTACGATGAGCAAATTCAAAAATTATATACTGCAGTTGGATGGGATAAGTCTACTCAGTCTTATACTGGAAAATCTCAGCCAGTTAAATGGGTACGTATTCATAATTTACCTGATTTCGTTTACTTTAATCACTCTCAACACGTTACTGTTGCTGGAATAGAATGTCAGACTTGTCATGGTCCTGTAGAGACTTATGAAATTCAAAAACAATTTGCTCCTTTAACAATGGGTTGGTGTATTAACTGTCACAGAAAGACCGAAGTTAAAATGAAAGGGAATGAATATTATGATAAAATTCATGAAGAGCTTTCTAAAAAATACGGTGTAGATAAGTTGACTGCTGCTCAAATGGGTGGATTGGAATGCGGAAAATGCCACTATTAATCAAATTATTAAGATTTTAATATTTATATACAATGTCATCAAACAAAAAATACTGGAAAAGTGTTGAAGAACTTGAAAATGGTTCTATTGTTGAGGCGCTTAGAAATAACGAATTTGTTGAAGCAATTCCTACTGAAGAATTCTTGGGAAATAATGACGCAATGTCATCTTCAACATCACGTCGTGATTTTTTAAAGTACGTAGGATTTAGTACTGCAGCAGCAACGCTTGCGGCATGCGAAGGTCCTGTGAACAAGTCGATACCTTATGTATTACAACCAGAACAAATCATTCCTGGAGTTGCAGATTATTATGCTACTTCTGTTTTTGATGGTTTTGATTTCGCGAATCTTCTTGTGAAAACACGTGAAGGGCGTCCTATTAAAATAGATAACAATACTATTGAAGGGGCGAAATTTTCAGCTAATGCTAGAATTCATGCTTCTATATTGTCATTATATGATAATATGCGTTTGAAAGAGCCTAAAGTTGAAGGTAAAGATTCAACATGGTCTGCGGTAGATGCAAAAATTAAATCAAGTCTTTCAGATGCTAAGGCTAATGGAGGTCAAGTAGTTTTATTAACTAATACTTTAGCAAGTCCGTCAACTGAAAAGTTGATAGCTGAATTTATTGCTTTAAATTCAAATGCTAAGCATGTGATTTATGATGCAGTATCTTCTTCTGAGGCATTAGATGCTTTTGAAACTGTATACGGTGAAAGAGCTTTAGTTGATTATGATTTTTCAAAAGCTTCTCTAATTGTATCTGTTGGAGCTGATTTCCTTGGGGATTGGCAAGGTGGTGGATACGATTCAGGGTATACGCAAGGAAGAATTCCTAAAAACGGAAAAATGTCACGTCACATCCAAATGGAAGCGAACATGACTTTATCTGGTGCTGCTGCTGATAAGCGTTTGGCTATGTCAACTGCAAATCAAAAACAAGCATTAGTACATTTATATAATGTTGTGACAGGTTCATCTGTTGCTGTGAATTTGGATGCTAAATTTAAATCTGAAGTAACAAAAGCTGCTCAACAATTAAAAGCTGCTGGATCAAAAGGGCTTTTAGTTTCTGGTATCCAAGATAAAAACGCTCAATTATTAGTTTTGGCTATTAATCAAGTATTGGCTAGTGAAGCTTTTACTACTTCTGGTGCAAGACAAATAAGAAAAGGTTCAAACGAAAAAGTGGCGCAGTTGGTTAAGGATATGAAAGCGGGAAGCGTTCATACTTTAATAATGAGTGGTGTTAACCCAGTTTATACTTTAGCTGATTCTGCAACATTTGTTGAAGGGCTTAAAAAGGTTAAAACTTCTGTTTCTTTAACTTTGAAGGAAGATGAAACTGCATTAGTTAGTACTATTGCTGCTCCAGTTCCTCATTATTTAGAAGCTTGGGGAGATTTAAGTCTTACCAAAGGAACTTATAGTTTGACTCAGCCGACGATTCGTCCTTTATTCGATACAAAACAACTTCAAGATGTTTTAATGTCGTTGAACGGAATGTCTGGTGCTTATTATGACTATTTAAAAGCAAGTTCGTCAGCGTTTGTTTCTGGTACTTCTTGGAATAAAGTATTGCATGATGGTGTTACCGTTGGAGTTTCTCAATCACTATTTGGTGGTTCAGCTGATTATACTTCTGCTGCAAATGCATTAGCACAATCAAAAGCTGCCGCTGGTTTTGAATTAGTATTATATACTAAAACAGGAATGGGTGACGGACAACAAGCTAATAACCCTTGGTTGCAAGAGTTTCCAGACCCTATCACTAGAGTGTCTTGGGATAATTATGTTACCGTTTCGAATGCTGATGCTAAACAATTATCATTATCTAACGAAATCGTTGCTAACGGTGGATTGAATGGAAGTTATGCTACCATTACTACTGCTGACGGTGTGAAATTAGAGAATGTACCAGTTATCGTTCAACCAGGTCAAGCTGTTGGAACAATTGGATTGGCTTTAGGTTATGGTCGTAAAGCGGCTTTAAAAGAAGAAATGCAGGTAGGTTTAAACGCTTATCCTTTATATAAAGGTTTTAATGATGTGCAATCTGTGACATTTGAGAAAGCTGCCGGAGAGCATGAGTTTGCTTGTGTTCAAGGTCAAAAAACATTGATGGGTAGAGGGGATATTATCAAAGAAACTACTTTGGAGATATTCAATACTAAAGATGCTGAAATTTGGAATGAAGTTCCAATGGTATCTTTGAACCATGAAGAAGTAAAAGCAACTTCAGTAGATTTATGGGATTCATTTGATCGTTCAGTAGGACATCATTTCAATCTTTCTATTGATTTGAACGCTTGTACCGGTTGTGGTGCTTGTGTAATTGCTTGTCATGCAGAAAACAATGTTCCTGTAGTAGGTAAATCAGAAGTTAGGAGAAGTCGTGATATGCACTGGTTGCGTATTGATAGATATTATTCTTCTGAAGATACTTTTGAAGGGGATAATGAAAGAAAAGAAAATATAGCTGGTTTGTCTGACTCATTGTCTACGTTTAATGAAATGGAAAAAGCGGGAGATAATCCTCAAGTTTCTTTTCAACCTGTAATGTGTCAACATTGTAATCATGCACCATGTGAAACAGTTTGTCCAGTTGCGGCAACTTCTCATAGCCGTCAAGGTCAAAATCATATGGCATACAACAGATGTGTTGGTACTCGTTATTGTGCAAACAACTGTCCGTATAAAGTGCGTCGTTTTAACTGGTTCTTGTATAACAAAAACAGTGAGTTTGATTACCATATGAATGATGATTTAGGTCGTATGGTCTTGAATCCAGATGTTAATGTTCGTTCTCGTGGAGTTATGGAAAAATGTTCTATGTGTATTCAAATGACACAAGCAACTATTTTAAATGCAAAAAGAGAAGGAAGACTTGTTGTTGATGGAGAATTTCAAACAGCGTGTTCAAATGCTTGTTCTAATGGAGCAATGAAATTTGGGGATGTAAATGATAAAGAATCTGAAGTTACTAAATTGTCAGAGGATGAGAGAATGTATCATCTTTTAGAGCATGTCGGAACAAAACCAAATGTGATTTATCACGTTAAAGTTAGAAATACTTAATAAATATAAAATCAATTTAAAGGATTATGTCTCATATATACGACGCTCCCATTAGAAAACCTTTAGTTATAGGTGATAAAACTTATCACGACGTAACAGTAGATGTAGCTGCGCCTGTTGAAGGTAAAGCAAACAAACATTGGTGGATTGTATTTTCAATCGCATTAGCCGCTTTCCTTTGGGGAATAGGTTGTATCATATACACCGTATCTACAGGAATTGGAACATGGGGATTAAATAAAACAGTTGGTTGGGCATGGGATATCACAAACTTCGTTTGGTGGGTTGGTATTGGTCATGCAGGAACATTAATTTCGGCAGTATTGTTATTATTCCGTCAGAGATGGAGAATGGCAATTAACCGATCTGCAGAAGCAATGACAATTTTCTCAGTTGTGCAAGCAGGTTTGTTCCCAATTATTCACATGGGTCGTCCATGGTTAGCATTTTGGGTACTTCCAATTCCGAATCAATTCGGATCTTTATGGGTGAATTTTAACTCGCCTTTATTATGGGATGTATTTGCAATTTCTACTTATTTGTCAGTTTCATTAGTTTTCTGGTGGACTGGTTTATTACCTGATTTTGCCATGCTAAGAGATAGAGCGATTACTCCTTTTAATAAAAGAGTTTATTCTATATTAAGTTTTGGATGGAGCGGTAGAGCTAAGGATTGGCAACGTTTTGAAGAAGTATCTTTGGTACTTGCAGGATTAGCTACGCCACTTGTACTATCTGTACATACGATTGTATCGATGGATTTTGCTACATCTGTAATACCTGGATGGCATACTACCATTTTCCCTCCATACTTTGTTGCGGGTGCGGTTTTCTCAGGATTTGCTATGGTAAACACATTGCTTATTATCATGAGAAAAGTTTCTAACCTAGAGGCGTACATTACTATCCAGCATATCGAATTAATGAATATTGTAATCATGATTACAGGTTCTATAGTCGGGGTTGCTTATATTACTGAGCTTTTTATGGCTTGGTATTCTGGAGTAGAATATGAACAATACGCTTTCTTAAATAGAGCAACTGGGCCTTACTGGTGGGCATATTGGTCAATGATGACTTGTAATGTATTTTCGCCTCAGTTTATGTGGTTTAAAAAATTAAGAACAAGTATTATGTTTTCTTTTATCATGTCGATCGTTGTAAACATCGGTATGTGGTTTGAAAGATTTGTAATTATTGTTACTTCATTGCACAGAGATTATTTACCATCATCATGGACAATGTTTTCACCTACATTTGTTGATATTGGAATATTCATAGGAACAATAGGGTTCTTCTTTGTTTTGTTTTTATTGTATGCAAGAACTTTCCCAGTGATAGCACAAGCAGAGGTTAAAACAATATTAAAAGCAACAGGAGATAATTATATTAGAGAAAGAGCAGCTAATAAAGATTTACATCATGAGTAATAAAGTAATTTACGCCATTTATAATGACGATGATATATTGATGGATGCGGTTAAAAAAACCAGAGCAGCCCATCATCATATTGAAGAGGTTTTTTCTCCATTCCCGGTACACGGTTTGGATAAAGCGATGGGACTTGCGCCTACTAGATTAGCTATATGTGCATTCTTATACGGTTGTGTAGGGATATCAGTTGCAACAGCTATGATGAATTTTATAATGATCCAGGATTGGCCACAAGATATTGGTGGTAAACCAAGTTTCAGTTATATTGAAAACATGCCTGCATTTGTGCCAATTATGTTTGAAATGACCGTGTTTTTTGCAGCGCATTTAATGGTCGTAACTTTTTACATGAGAAGTAAATTGTGGCCTTTTAAAGAAGCAGAAAATCCCGATGTTAGAACAACAGATGATCATTTCCTTATGGAAGTATCTGTTAACAATAATGAAGAAGAATTAGTTTCTTTTTTAAATACTACGGGAGCTGTAGAAGTTAAAGTAATAGAAAAGCATTAATTTAGATATGAAAAGGGTATATAAAATAACACTATTATTTGGCATCACTATTTTGGTAGCATCTTGTCATAATAATTCAGCACCGAACTACCAGTACTTTCCTAATATGTATGAGTCAGTAGGCTATGAAACATATTCAGAATCTAGTGCTTTTGCCAATGGAAAAGAAGGTCAGCTTCCTGCACATGGAACAATAAATAGAGGTTTTGAACCTTATGATTATGAAAATACGCCAGAAGGATATGAGTTGGCTAAAGCAAACCTTAAATCGCCGCTTGACTCTTTAGATAGAGGTTCTGATAAAGGAAAGGCGCTTTTTGATATTTATTGCATTAGTTGTCACGGTTCGGCTGGAGACGGAAAAGGAAAATTAGTCGAAAGAGAAAAATTCCTTGGTGTCCCTAGTTATAAGGACAGAGTCATCACTGAAGGAAGTGTTTTTCACGTTGTGACTTATGGTTTAAATGCAATGGGCTCTCATGCTAATCAATTAAGTGTCCACGAACGTTGGTTAGTTGCCGACTATGTTCTAAAACTAAAAAGCCAATTATAATTGTTGAACAAACTGATCGTAAAAGATATGTATACATTTTCAAGTAAATTAAAGACTTTCTCAATGATCTTAATGGCCTTAGGTCTATTAGGAATTGGATATGGTTTTTTAACTGCACCAAAAGATATTCACGAAGTCGAGCTTATGCTCGCTTCTGAAAGCCATGGAGGACATGGAGAGGTTAAACATGATGCTTCTGAAGTTGCTGGCGAAAGTCATGCTGCTGCAGAGAGTCATGAAGAAGTAAAACATGAGGTTGCTGAAACTGCTGGCGAAAGTCACGCGGCTATGGAAAGTCATGAAGAAGTTAAACATGAGGTTACTGAAACTGCTGGCGAAAGTCATGTGGCAAAAGAAGGTCATGCTGACGCAAAAGAGGCTTCGGAACATAATGAGCATTTAACGCATGTATTACACCAATTGCAAAACAAGCCTTGGGCTGCATTGTATGTTGCTTGTATTTTCTTTTTGCTTGTTACAATGGGAGTTCTTGCTTTTTATGCAATTCAACAAGTTGCATCAGCAGGTTGGTCTCCAGTATTGTTTAGAGTGATGCAAGGAATTACCGCTTATTTACCATGGGGTTCTGTAATATTTTTCGTTATTTTAGTATTATGTGGATTGCATTTTAACCATCTGTTTATTTGGTTAGATCCTGAAGTAGTTGCTCATGATAAGCTTATTGCTGGTAAGTCAGGTTACTTAAACTTTCCTTTTTGGATCGTTAGAGCTGGTATATTTTTAATAGGATGGAATGTCTACAGATACTATGCTGCTAAAAACTGTTTAGCACAGGATGAATCTAATGACGATAGTTTCTACAAAAAGAATTTCAACATATCAGCAATGTTTTTGGTTTTCTTTATCGTTTCAGAGTCTATTATGTCTTGGGATTGGATTTTATCTATTGACCCACACTGGTTTAGTACTTTATTTGGATGGTATGTATTTGCAAGTTTCTTTGTAAGTGGTATTACAACAATATGTATGGTTACTTTGTATTTGAAATCAAAAGGATACCTAGAATATGTTAATACAAGTCATATACACGATTTAGCCAAATTCATGTTCGGATTTAGTGTTTTCTGGACTTACCTTTGGTTCTCACAGTTCATGTTAGTTTGGTATGCAAATATTCCTGAAGAGATCACGTATTTCATTACAAGAATTCAGTTGTATAACTTACCGTTCTTTGGAGCAGTTGTTATGAACTTCCTTTTCCCAATTTTGATATTAATCAATACAGATTTCAAAAGAATCTCTTGGGTACTTGTTATGGCAGGTACAGTAATATTAGCTGGTCATTATATTGATTTCTTCAATATGATTATGCCGGGAACAGTTGGAGACAGATGGTTTATCGGAGTTTCAGAAATTGCATCAGTTCTTTTCTTTCTAGGATTATTTATTTTTACTGTGTTCACAGCATTAACTAAAGCTCCTTTGTTACCAAAAAGAAATCCTTTTATAGAAGAGAGTAAACATTTTCATTATTAATATTTAAAGAAGTAAACAGATGACAAGTTTGTTGGTAATTATAGTTTTAGTTTTATTAGCTGTTGCTTTATGGCAATTGACTAAAATATTCGACCTTACTCAGGTAGGTTCAGATACGGATAGTTCGCAGATAGCTTCCGATAATGATAATAATGTACAAGGATATTTAATGTTTGGCTTTTTAGCCTTTATCTATATTTTTACAATTTATGGATTATTTAAATGGGGACCTTTAGTTCTTCATACGCCAGCTTCAGCTCATGGAGGTCAGGTAGATAATCTAATGAATATTACTTGGATTCTTATTTTTATTGTTCAAGCGATTACTCAAGTGTTATTGCATTATTTTGCTTTCAAATACAGAGGTAAAAAAGATCAAAAAGCATTATATTTTGCTGATAACAATAAGTTAGAGGCAATTTGGAGTGTGATTCCAGCAGTAGTTTTGGCAGGTTTGATACTATATGGTTTGTATGCTTGGACAAATATCATGTTTATTGATGATGAAGAGGATACAGTAGTTGTAGAGCTTTATGCTCAACAATTTAAATGGACCGCTAGGGTTGCTGGAGCTGACAATGTTCTTGGAAAAGCAAACGTTAGATATATTGAGGGTGTTAATACACTTGGTGTAGATATGGGAGATGCATATGCACAAGATGATATCGTTGTTTCTGAATTGCATATTCCAAAAGGTAAAAAGATTCACTTTAAAATGAGATCGCAAGATGTTTTGCACTCAGCTTACATGCCTTATTTTAGAGCGCAAATGAACTGTGTTCCTGGAATGGTTACTGAATTTGCTTTCGAGCCAATTTATACTACAGCAGAATATAGAGAGTTGCCTTATATGATTGAAAAAGTTGCTAATATCAATTCGTTAAGATCTAAGAAAAGTTTAGCTTTAGTAGCTAAAGGAGATGTGGCTCTTGATCCATACGCATTTGATTATTTACTTCTTTGTAATAAAATTTGTGGTTCTTCTCATTATAACATGCAAATGAAAATTGTAGTGGATACACCAGAAGATTATAAGAAATGGTTGTCTGAGCAAGTAAGCTTAGCGCAACAACTGAAAGAAGCAAGTGCTCCTGCAGCTGTTGAAGGAGCTGAGACTCCTTTAAAATCAAATGATACGGTAGCTGTTTCTAAAATAGCGATGAAATAATTATTAAGAAAATTTAAAGTAAACATATATGTCAGCAGAAGGTCACGATCACGGACACGATCACGAACACGAACACCATCATAAAGATACTTTCATTACTAAATATATCTTTAGTATTGATCATAAAATGATTGCTAAGCAATATCTTCTTACGGGTATTGTAATGGGGATTATTGGTGTTGGAATGTCTATGCTTTTTAGAATGCAATTGGCATGGCCAGAAGAGTCTTTTAGGATATTTAATATTTTATTAGGAGACAAATGGGCACCTAATGGTGTTATGAGTAATGATATATACTTGTCGTTAGTTACAATTCACGGTACTATTATGGTATTTTTTGTACTTACCGCGGCATTGAGTGGAACTTTTAGTAATTTATTGATTCCACTTCAAATTGGAGCGCGAGATATGGCCTCCGGATTCATGAATATGATTTCCTATTGGTTATTCTTTTTATCAAGTGTAATCATGATATGCTCTTTATTTGTTGAATCAGGACCAGCAAATTCAGGTTGGACTATATATCCTCCTTTAAGTGCATTGCCACAAGCAATTTCTGGTTCAGGAATGGGTATGACTTTGTGGCTGACTTCTATGGCAATCTTTATTGCATCATCTTTGATGGGTTCATTGAATTATATTGTTACGGTAATTAATCTAAGAACAAAAGGAATGTCTATGACTAGATTGCCTCTAACAATTTGGGCTTTCTTTGTAACTGCTATTATTGGGGTCGTTTCGTTTCCAGTTCTTTTATCAGCATGTTTATTATTAATTTTTGATAGAAGTTTTGGTACTTCTTTCTTTTTGTCTGATATTTATATTGCGGGAGAAGTTTTGCATTACCAAGGTGGTTCTCCAGTTCTTTTTGAACACTTATTCTGGTTCTTAGGTCACCCTGAAGTTTACATTGTAATCTTACCAGCATTAGGAATAACTTCTGAAATTATTGCAACTAACTCACGTAAGCCAATTTTTGGATACAGAGCGATGATCATGTCAATTATAGCAATTGCGTTTTTATCAACGATTGTTTGGGGTCACCATATGTTTATCTCAGGGATGAATCCATTCCTAGGTTCTGTGTTTACCTTTACGACATTATTGATTGCGATTCCTTCAGCAGTAAAAGCATTTAATTATATTACAACTCTTTGGAAAGGTAATTTGCAATTAAATCCAGCGATGTTGTTTTCAATTGGATTAGTTTCTACCTTTATTACAGGCGGTTTAACTGGAATTATTCTTGGAGATAGTACATTAGATATAAATGTTCACGATACTTATTTTGTTGTAGCTCACTTTCACTTGGTAATGGGTATATCTGCTCTTTACGGAATGTTTGCTGGTATCTACCACTGGTTTCCAAAAATGTTCGGTAGAATGCTTAATAAAAATTTAGGATATGTTCATTTTTGGGTAACTGCAATCTGTGCTTATGGAGTATTTTTCCCAATGCACTTTATTGGATTAGCTGGATTACCAAGACGTTATTACACAAACACGAACTTTCCATTATTTGATGATTTACAAAATGTAAATGTTTTGATAACGACTTTCGCCTTAATTGGTGGTGTTTTTCAATTAGTGTTTTTATATAACTTCTTTAGTAGTATTTTCTACGGTAAGAAAGCAGTACAAAATCCTTGGAAATCAAATACATTAGAGTGGACTACTCCAGTAGAACATATTCATGGTAACTGGCCAGGTGAAATTCCAGAAGTACACAGATGGCCTTATGATTATAGTAATCCAGGTCATGATGAAGATTTCGTTCCTCAAACAGTACCTATGAAACCCGGTGAAGAAGTTTTACACCATTAAAAAAAATATAAAGCCTCTACGTAAGTAGGGGCTTTTTTTTCGCTATACTATTTATAGTAGTTCCCACTTTTAATTTTCTTGTAATTATAATTTATAAATTATAATTCAAAATTCCTTTGCTATCTTTGTTACATGAATGAAAATCTAGATCCAACAACAAACGGTTATAATTCGGAAGAATTTGATCTTGAAAAAAAATTAAGACCATTATCATTTGATGATTTTGCGGGTCAAGATCAGATATTAGAGAACCTGAAAGTTTTTGTTGAAGCAGCGAATCAAAGGAATGAAGCCTTAGATCATACTCTTTTTCATGGCCCTCCAGGTTTGGGAAAAACTACTTTGGCAAACATTTTGGCTAATGAGTTACAAGTTGGGATTAAAATCACTTCAGGTCCCGTTTTAGACAAGCCTGGTGATTTAGCAGGTCTTCTGACTAATCTTGAGGAAAGAGACGTATTATTTATAGATGAAATCCATCGTTTAAGTCCAATTGTTGAAGAGTATCTGTATTCAGCAATGGAAGACTTCAAGATAGATATTATGATTGAATCAGGGCCAAATGCACGTACTGTTCAGATCAATTTAAATCCATTCACGCTAATTGGAGCAACAACTCGTTCTGGTTTGCTTACGGCTCCTATGAGGGCTCGTTTTGGAATATCATCAAGACTACAATATTATACTGCTGAACTACTGACTACAATAGTGGAACGTAGTGCATCTATTTTAAAAATGCCCATTTCTATGGAAGCTGCAATCGAAATTGCGGGTAGAAGTAGAGGAACACCTCGTATCGCCAATGCTTTGTTGCGTCGTGTGCGTGATTTTGCTCAAATAAAAGGGAATGGGACAATTGATATTGAAATAGCAAGATATGCTTTAAAAGCCTTAAATGTTGATGCTCATGGACTGGATGAAATGGACAATAAAATTCTGACAACCATTATTGATAAATTCAAAGGTGGTCCGGTAGGATTGTCTACATTGGCAACTGCCGTATCTGAAAGTAGTGAAACTATTGAAGAAGTATATGAACCTTTCTTGATTCAAGAAGGTTTTATAATGAGAACACCAAGGGGTAGGGAAGTGACTGATAAAGCCTATAAACACTTAGGTAGAGTTAAAACGAATGTACAAGGCGGATTATTTTAATTTCAGGAGCTTTTTCCTGCTATTCGCTTCAATCTTGTGGGGCATAGATGCCCGCCCCACAAGGATTTACGCTACTATCAGGGCTATTGTAAACCCGTTAATAATTACGTTATTTCAAAAACGAAACATACTGAATATATAAAATCCGAAGCTAAACGTCTCGGATTTTTGGCTTGTGGTATTTCTAAGGCTGGATTTCTAGAACAAGATGCGCCACGGCTTGAAGATTGGTTGAAGAACAATAGCCATGGTCAGATGTCGTATATGGAAAATAATTTTGATAAACGACTGAATCCAACATTGCTTGTCGATGATGCTAAAAGCGTCGTTTCTCTTTTACTGAACTACTACCCTGAACAATGTCAAAATCTGGATTCGTATAAAATTTCCAAGTACGCCTATGGCCAAGATTATCACTCGGTTATAAAAGACAAGCTAAAGGAATTTCTTTTTTCTATTCAAAGTACAATTGGCGAAGTTTCTGGTCGTGCTTTTGTTGATTCGGCACCAGTTTTAGATAAGGCTTGGGCCGCTAAAAGCGGTTTAGGCTGGATTGGTAAAAACAGTAATTTATTGACGCAGAAAGTAGGTTCCTTTTACTTTATAGCGGAGCTCATAATTGACTTAGAATTGGATTATGACCATGCTACAACAGATCATTGCGGGAGCTGTACCGCCTGTTTGGACGCCTGTCCTACAGAAGCTATAGTGGCTCCTTATGTGGTGGACGGTAGTAAATGCATTTCCTATTTTACAATTGAGCTAAAAGAGAATATACCCCAAGAAATGAAGGGTAAATTTGATGATTGGGCTTTTGGCTGTGATATTTGTCAGGACGTTTGTCCTTGGAACAAATTTTCAAAACCAAACAATGAACCTCTATTTAATCCTAATCCCGATTTATTAGCAATGTCGAAAAAAGATTGGGAGGAAATTACTGAAGAAACGTTTAAAGCAGTATTTAAAAACTCGCCTTTAAAAAGATCAAAATTTCTAGGGATAAAAAGAAATATTGACTTTTTAAAATAGTTTTCTAAAAACTTAATTTTGAAGAAAAGAGTGAATTTTTTTTAGCGAATTCTCATAGAGGATTCCCTAATAATTGTATTAGTTTCTAGCTCGATGGTTCTTGGGGTGAACGTAGTTCCTTCTTTATGGCAATGCATTTCTTCTAGCAGTAAGTTAAAAGCTTCTACACCCATTAAATGACTTGGTTGATCAACAGTACTCAGTTTGGGAGTCAATACTTGTGACATAAACCAGTTGCTAAAACCTATTACAGCCACTTGTTCAGGTATTTTTATATTGTTATCGTTAAAATGCGATAAAACCCCTACTGCAACTAAATCAGTAATAGCAAATATGCCGTCTACATCAGGATGTTCCTCTATAATTTGTTTTGCAAAATCAACACCTTCCTGAAAAGTAACGTTTTCACAAGTATAGACAAGCTTTGAATCAAAAGGGATGTTATTTTTTTCTAATGCTTTTTTATATCCAATGAAACGGTCAATCGCATTTTGAGGATTTAAGGGGCCACGTATATGAGCTATTTTTTTGCAACCACTATCAATTAAATGCTGGACGGCATTGAAAGCTGCTTTTTGATCATTGATAATTACCTTAGAACATTTTGAAAGTTTTGAGATTTTGTCAAACATTACAAAGGGTATATTGCGCTCAATTATTTCCTTTATATGGTCGTCGTTATTTGATTCATTGGAAAGTGACATTAAAATTCCATCAACTCTCTTGTTTATCAATAATTCTACTTGCTTTTTTTCGAGTGCTAAGGTCTCATTTGACTGTAAAATAATTACTAAATACTCGTTTTTTTCTGCTTCATCAATAATTGCGTTGATGATATTCGAAAAAAAGTGATGCATTACTTCTGGGATTATTAACCCTATAGTTTTTGACTCTTTTGTTCTTAAGTTAACGGCAAAACTATTTGGGGTATAATGTAACTTTTGGGCAAGTTCAACTACCGCTTTTTTAGTTTTCTCACTAACATCGGGATAATTTTTTAATGCTTTAGAAACGGTTGTTATTGAAATACCCAGTTTAGAGGCAATTTCTTTAAGAGTGATATCTTTCATGAACTAAATTTCTAATATTTTAAGGTGTAAAGCATATTTCATTATAATTATTCGATAGCTTTAATTTCTGATTATGGTGTAAAATTCTTTCAAGTATGAATTTTTATTCTCATTTTCATTACCAAGGTATTAATTTTAATCGAAGGTTTCTGTTAAATTGATTAATTAAATTTGGTACAGGTTAAAGTACTTTGAGTTTTATCCTTTATTTTAATTTTGTTACTTTTTAAAGAGATGTAATAAGAAGTGTCTAGTTTGAGATGCTAGAATAATGAATAATCGGATGTTAAGCAGATCCTCGTTCGATTATACTTGTTTCTAGTTCTATTGATTGAAAAATTACAGGTTTATCTTTCCTTTCTAAATCAATCTCATCAAATAGAATAGCAGCAGCTCTATTGCCTATTTCGAACCCAGGTTGGTCTATAGTGGTAAGCTTGGGAGTTATAATTTCAGACATAAATGAATTACAAAAACCAAAAACGGCTATTTGTTCTGGCATTTTTATGTTTATATCATTTAAGTATTTAATAATGCCCACAGCAACTAAGTCTGTTACAGCAAAGATCGCATCTAAATCAGGATGTTCAGCTACAGCATTTTCAGCATTTTTATAACCGTCTTCAAAATCAGTATTGTTGTCGCAAACGTATACTAAGGAGGGATTATAGATAATGTTGTTATCTTCTAGTGCTTTTTTATATCCTAGAAAACGATCTATAGAATTTTGAGGCATATAAGATCCTCTAAAATGAGCAATTTTTTTATGTCCCTTTTTAATAAGGTAGTTTACTGCATCATAGGAAGCTTTACGGTCATTGATAGTCACCTTTGAGCAGTTTATTAATTTTGCAATTTTGTCAAAAAGTACAAGTGGTGTTTTGTTATTGATTATATTTTTTATGTGACCGAAGTCCCCAGTTTCATTTGAGAGTGATATTAAAATTCCATCTACTCGTTTATTGAGCAAAAGTTCAATTTGCTTTTTTTCTATATCTAGTTTTTCATTGGAGCGTAATATAATAACTAGGTATTTTCTTTTTTGAGCCTCGGCCAAAATACCTTCTAATACTTTGGAAAAAAAATTGTAATCAATAGTTGGGACAATAACACCTATAGTTGTAGACTCTTTTGTTCTTAAGTTAACAGCAAAGCTATTTGGAGTGTAATTTAGTTTTTTAGCTAAATCAACGATTGTCTTCTTTGTTTTTGCACTAACATCTGGATAATTTTTTAGCGCCTTTGATACAGTTGTTATAGAAACTCCTAATTGGGTTGCAATTTGTTTAAGCGTTGCGTCTTTCATTTATGTATCCTTGGATTTTTTTAAAAAAAATAACAGATTGTTTAAAACAAACTTACAATTTTATTCATTGTAATTCATTTTAAATAATCTGTTTAGGTTTAACGTTGAAGTTAAATGGTCAAGAAATAAACATTAAATATTTTTCGTAAAAGCATTAGTATGCTATGATTATTGCTTCATAGGGACGTAGCTGGCAATTTTCAACTTTCTCAAAATCATTATAATTGTCCAATAGTACTTCATGTTTTCCCAATTTGAAGTTTAAATTATAGGTAGCAGTTTGATCAGTGAAATTTAATAGTACCAATATTTTTTTGTCATTTAGCCTTCTAGTGTAGGCATAAACGTTTGGGTTTTCTCTGTCTAGCAACGTATAAGTTCCGTAAACGAGGGTAAGATTTTCTTTGCGTAACTGGACTAATTTTCTAAAATAGTTTAATACTGAATTTTGATTCTTCTCTTGTATTTCGGCATTTATAGTTTCAAAATTAGGATTCAGTTTCAACCATGGTTTTCCGGAAGTAAATCCCGAGTTTTTAGTAGAATTCCATTGAAAGGGTGTTCGGCTGTTTTCTCTTGAAGTTTGTTTTTGCGCCTCTAGAAAAGCTTGTAAATCTCCTCCTTTATTTTTTATACTAATATACTTGTTACGGGTGTCTATATCTTGGTACTCATTTATCGAATCAAATCGTGGATTTACCATTCCAAGTTCGTCACCTTGATAATAAAAAGGGGTTCCTCTCATAGTTAATATAAAGGTTGAAAGCATTTTTGATGAAATTTCTCTGAACTCAGGAGAATCATTGCCAAATTTACTCACCATCCTAGGCTGATCATGATTAGCCAGAAATATAGCTAGCCAGCCTTTGTCTTTGAATTCAGTATCATATCTTGAAAATATGTCTTTGTATTTTACAAGACCAAAATCAGCAATATGATTTCCTATTTCTACGCTTTCAAAATGATAAGCAATGTCTAGTTCTTTTCGGTCTGGATCAACGAATTTCATGGCCTCAGAAGGTGAGCTTCCAGCTCCCTCAGCAACCGTCATAATATTGTATTTACTCAGAACCTCCCTATTCATCTCTTGAATATAGTCATGTAAATGAGGGCCATCGCCATAATATTTCATGATTTCTATAGGTTCATTTAGTATTTCTGTTGGTAATTCGGGAAAGTTATTGTCTTTGGATATAAATTGGAAAGCATCCATTCTAAAGCCATCGATTCCTTTGTCAAGCCAAAACTTCATTATATCGTAAACTTCATTTCTTAACGTAGGATTTTCCCAATTCAAATCAGGCTGTTTTTCTGAAAAATAGTGTAGATAATAGGAATCTGTTGTTGCGTCGTACTTCCAGGCATTACTATCTACGTCAAACCAACTCCATCGGTATGGGGGAGTCCCTTTTTCAGCTGGCCACCAATGGTAATAATTTCGATATGGATTGTCTCTGGAACTTCGAGATTGTTTAAACCACTCATGCTCATCGCTACTGTGATTAACTACTAAATCCATGATTAATTTAATGCCTCGTTTGTGCATTTCCTGTAATAGAAGATCGAAATCTTCCATGGTGCCAAAATCTGACATGATTTCCCGATAATTACTGATGTCGTATCCATTGTCATCATTTGGCGAAGCATAAATAGGGTTAAGCCAAACTGCATCTACTCCCAGACTTTTTACATAATCCAGTTTAGATATAATCCCTTTCAGGTCTCCTACGCCATCGCCGTCACTATCTTTAAAACTTCTTGGATATATTTGGTAAACAACGGCTTCTTTCCACCACTTTGCGCTGTTTGTTGGAATTATGTCGAATTTCATAATTATAGGGTTTATTTTATATGGAATTATGGTGAAATTTATATTTCATCTAAGCTGATTTAAATTTACACTGATGAATTTGCATCTTTATTTTTACTTTTTAAGTTTTTTTTAAATCGATAACGTTTTCGAAAGAGCGAAAACGTTATCGGTTTTACTTTTTAAGAAATAGATTGACTATTATGTAATAATTTATATAAGTTTGATACTTATTAAAAATGAAAAATACTATGATTTCAAGTGTAAAAAGTTTTTTATTGTTGATTTTAGTGAGTCCAGTTGTTTTTGGACAAGCAAAATCAGACGAATGGCATTTATCGGCTAATTCAAGAGAAAATTATTATGGCGTAGCAATGGCAAACGGCCAAATAGGAATTGTTACAGATGACACTCCGCTAAAAACCAAAGAGATAATTCTTAATGGTGTTTATGAAGCCAGTCCTGAAAACGGTATCAGTAGAATAGTTAGAGGAATTGAATTTTTGAACCTTCATCTATCGATAAACAATCAAGAGATTAAATCTGACAACATTGATAATTGGAAGCAAGTGGTTTCGATGAAGGAGGGAACGAGTACTACTTCGTTTACTTTTAAAGATTTGGTTGCCGTAGACTATACTATTTTGGCAAATAGGGCAATTCCCTATTCGGCTATGGCTATTGTAGAGATTACACCAAAAAAAGATATTGAAATAGTTGCAAATAACTATATGATTGTACCAGATCAATTGAAGGACGCAAAAAGTCAATTTAGAGTTTTAAAAGACAATCAATATATGATGCCAGTTTTTGGGACAACTGCAAAGACATTATTTGGCAAACATACCGTTTCGGCTTCAACGACCTTTCTTTTTGATGGGAAAAGCGAAACCTTGAAACAAACGGGAGACGAAGTTGGTTTTTCTAAAAAGTTATTAAAAGGAAAGAAATACAGGTTTGCTATTGCAGGTGGTATTTGTACCTCTAAAGATTTTACGGACCCGTTAAACGAATCCGAAAGACAACCTATTTATGCTTTGCAAGAAGGGATTGATAAATTATTGGACAAACACAAACAAGCATGGGCTGAACTTTGGAAAACTGGAGATATTCAAATTGAAGGAGATTTAGATGCGCAACAACGTGTTCGATTTGCTTTGTATAATTTGTATTCTTATATACGTCCTGAAACTAGGCAGAGTATTGCTCCAATGGGTCTTTCATCGCAAGGATATAATGGACATATTTTTTGGGATTCTGAGTTGTGGATGTATCCTACACTTTTAGCCTTACAGCCTGATATGGCTAAGTCAACATTAGATTATAGATCCGATCGTTTGCAGAAAGCGAAGCAAAAAGCGACTGTTTATGGGTATAAAGGAGCAATGTTCCCTTGGGAGTCAGATGATACTGGTGAAGAAGCTACGCCTACTTGGGCCTTGACAGGAATTTTTGAGCAACACATTACGGCAGATGTTTCGATTGCTTTTTGGAACTACTATGCTTATACACAAGATAAAAATTGGTTAAGAAAAGAATGGAATGTGTTGAAAGAGACTGCTGATTTCTGGGTAAGTAGAGTGCTTAAAAATAAAGACGGTAGTTATTCCATATTAAATGTGGTTGGAGCAGATGAATATGCACAGCATGTAGATGATAATGCATTTACAAATGCATCAGCTATTGAATCTTTAAAGAATACAATCAAAGCGGCAACAATTCTAGGAGAGCCAATTGATACTAAGTGGGTAGATGTATCAGATAATTTAGTTATCCATGTTAAAAACGGTATTACCCAAAATTATAAAGGATATGAAGGTCAAATGATCAAGCAAGCAGATGTGAATTTGTTGGCATATCCTTTAAATGTAATAACGGATAAAAAACAAATTGAAAAAGATTTAGAATATTATGCTGCAAAGATTGATCCTAAAGATGGTCCGGCAATGGCGTCTGGAGTGCTATCAGTTCTATATGCGCGTTTGGGTGATAAGGATAAAGCCTATAGCTATTTTGTGAAATCGTATATGCCCAACAGTCGACCGCCTTTTGGTGTGTTTTCTGAATCAGCAAATAGTAATAATCCTTATTTTGCTACAGGAGCGGGAGCCATGCTTCAAGCCGTTATATACGGTTTTGGTGGAGTCGAACAAACTGATATGGGGTTGAAATATAATAAAGGACTTTTACCCAAAGAGTGGAAATCTCTAAAAATCATTGGACTAGGTGTTGATAATAAAACAATCACCGTAGAATAGTAAACTGTTTCCACTATTGCACAATTTATTGCCTTAAGTATCTGTATTATGAAAATTAATAATACGGTTACTTAAGGCTTTTTTGTTTTCAATTGTTAGATCTATTCAGAATAATAGTTTTTAAAATTATTATTAGTAAATAGGATGGTGGTCATACTGATAGTTATTGATGAATAATCAGTAAAAAGAAAGAAACAATAAGTAATTAGCAACGATTTTCGCTTCGAGGGTCTTTTTTTAATAAAAACGCAATCTGTTTTGCTCTAAAAATGCAATAAAATAGCAAAATGGGTAAAATTTTATACTTTTTTTATACTTTATATAATAATAGTATTAAATTTTTAGCATTTTAATTTTAAAATCGAAAACGTTTTCGGTACTCCGAAAACGTTATAGTTGGTATGTTTCTTAAAATTTTCATAAAATTTTGACTAAGTTTGAAATGAATTAAACAAAACCAATTAAACAAATTATTAACCAACTTATTTATTACGTATGAAAAATAGTCTACTAAAGGGCTTGATGGTGTTTCTAACGGTACTTTGTACAAGTATGGCCTATTCGCAAGATGTGTCCGGTACAGTATCTGACGCCAGTGGTCCACTTCCGGGGGCTTCGATATTAGTTAAAGGAACGTCAATTGGAGCGCAAACGGATTTCGATGGAAAGTTTACCATCAGAAACGTAGGTGCTAATGCAGTATTAGTTTTCACTTACATTGGTCTTAAACAACAAGAAGTAAATGTAGCTGGAAAAACTACAGTGAATATTATCTTAAAAGAAGATTCTGCTGAGTTAAGAGAAGTAGTTGTAATCGGTTACGGTACAGTTAGAAAAAAAGACGCAACTGGTGCTGTTGATCAAATTGGAGCTAAAGATTTTGATAATGTAGCGGCACCTTCGCCGGCACAGTTATTAAGAGGTAAAGTTGCAGGTGTACAAGTTACACAATCTAGTGGGGAACCAGGAGGAGGAATTTCAGTGAGAGTTCGTGGAAACTCTTCTATTCGTTCTGGAAATGGACCGCTATATGTTATTGATGGGGTACCGTTGGATGGTGGGAATGTATCAGCAGGTGGTGGACTTACGTCTAACAGTGGAGCGCAAGATTTAGGGTCTTCTTCTGCTAGAAACCCGTTGAACTTTATCAATCAAAATGATATTGAAAGTATAAGTGTATTGAAAGATGCTTCTTCTACAGCGATTTATGGTTCTCGTGGTGCTAATGGGGTAATTGTAATTACTACTAAAAAAGGAAAATCTGCCGAACCACAATTATCATACAGTAGTTCTGTAACTTTTAGTAAAAAAGCTGGGAACTTTGGTGTGATGAGTGCTGATCAGTTTGCTGCTGCTGGTGGTGACGATCAAGGGGCAAGGTCTTATAACTGGGAAGATGCAGTTTTGAGAAACGGGTTTTCTATGAACCACGATTTGTCATTTAGTAAAACAGGTGAAAATTCAAATACGAGATTGTCATTTGGTGCGTCTAATACGGATGGTATTGTAAAAAACACTGGTTTAGATAAATATTCAGCTTCGTTTTACAATTCGAATGAATTCTTTGGAGGAGCTCTTAAAGTAGAATCAAGAGTTATCTATACTTCTTTGAAAGATGAAACTACATTATTGTCTAATAATGCAGGTTATATTGGTAACTTAATTGGAACAGCTTTGTATTGGAATCCAACTTTGCCAATTTATAATACTGATGGTAGTTATAATGTTATTAGTACTTCCTATTTGAATCCAGTTCAACTGTTGGATGCTTATAAAGATTATACTAATACCAATAAATTATTAGGAAGTATTAATACTACTTGGAAAATCAATAGTCACTTAAAATATCAATTTTTATTTGGTATAGAAAGTTCAACATCGACTAGAAAAACACAGTTATTGCCTTCTATACAAATTTTGAATACTGCACAGGCTGTGGTGCCTAAAGCTAGTGATTCAGACCCAACAATTACTAAATACGGTCAGGCTGCTATTGCCAATCAAAATAAATTCAATAAAACATTTGAACATACATTGAATTACAATAATGATATTAGTGACAACTTTAATTTAGATGCCTTAGTTGGATATTCTTACTATGACTATACTGCAGATGGGAATCAATCATCTGGTATTGGGTATGATGCTTCACAAACTAATTTGATTGATAATATTGAAGGTGGTCTTCAAAATGAATTTAGAGTTTCTTCATATAGAAACAGAGTTGAGTTGCAATCTTATTTTGGAAGAGTTAACGCTACTTTGTTCAAAAAATTAATTGTTACGGGAACTATACGTGCTGATGGGTCTACTAAACTGGGAGTAAATAATAAATACGATTATTTTCCTTCTGTTGGTGTAGCTTATAAAGTGGTTGATAATGCTGAAGGTTTAGTTAATGACTTTAAACTTAGAGGAAACTACGGTATCACAGGTAATCAAGAATTTGCACCAAACTCTGCAATTGCAAGAGCGTCTTACGGTAATAATGGTTCTTTAAATTTAGATAGTAATTCAAATGCTGATTTAAGATGGGAGACTACTAAATCATATGGTGTTGGAGCTGACTTTGAATTGATTAATAATAGGTTAACAGGATCGTTAGATTATTTCCAAAGAGATACTAAAGATTTAATTTTCCCTGTACCAGCAGCGGCAACGCAACCGGGACCTCCGTCTCCACGTTTCAAGAATTTGCCTGGTAACTTAATCAATAAAGGGGTTGAGGTAGCTTTAAGTTATAAAATTATAGATAGTGAAAATCTTTCTTGGGATATTTCTGGGAATGCATCCTTCTTAAAAAATGAAATGACAAATTTTGCGGGATTCATTTCTACAGGTGGATTGAATGGTCAAGGTTTATCAGGTGCATATGCACAAGTAATTACTAATGACAAACCAATCTATTCTTATTATATGTACGAATGGAGAGGGTATGATTCAGCAGGGAACTCTATTTATGCTGATGCGGCAGGTAACGATACAGGTTTAGGAACTGCAGCAAAAAAATTATTAGACAAACAACCTTTGCCAAAAATCAATGTTGGTTTCTCAACAGGTTTAAACTTCAAAGGATTTGATGCTAGTGCTTCTTTCTATGGTGCTTTTGGACATTATATATATAACAATACCACTAATGCTTATTTCTTCAAAGGAGCTTTCACTGGTGGTAGAAACGTAACTGAGGAAGCGGCAACATCTGCTCAAGCAGCAGGAGATCCAAACTCACCGTCTACAAAATTTCTTGAAAAAGGAGATTTCTTAAGAATGGGTAACCTTACTCTTGGTTATACGGTAAAAGGAAATTCATTGGATAGATTTAAAATTAAATCAGCTAGATTTTATGTGAATGCTTCTAATTTATTTATAATTACAAGCTATTCAGGAACTGATCCAGAGGTTGATACTGACAAACAGTTGAATGGAGTACCTTCAGCTGGTATAGAGTATTTATCTTATCCAAGAGACAAAAGTGTATCTGTCGGTCTTAATGTAACATTTTAATTAAAAAAACGATGAAAAGAATAAATATAATAAAAGGCATCTTATTAACCAGTACAATTGTACTGGGAGTAAGTTGTACAAATCTAGACGAAGAAGTATTAGATGGAGTAGTTGTTTCTTCCACAGGAGGAGGAACGGTAAATACCTCTTCATTATTAACTAGTTCTTATGAAGGTTTACGAGGTTTTGAGACCCAGGGGCAAATGTTTGCCTTGGATGAAATGTCAACGGATGCTTTAGTGGGACCTACAAGAGGTGGTGACTGGGATGATAATGCAACATGGAGACAAATTCACGTGCATACATGGGCTCCAGATCATGTTGAGGTAAGAAATGCATGGAATGCTTTGTTGTCTCAAGTGTATAACTGTAACTTAGTTATAGAAAACGGCTCGGGTGCCGAAGTGGCTCAAGCTCGTTTTTTAAGAGCATTTTACTACTATAATGTAATTGATTTATTTGGTCAAGTGCCTTATAGAGAAGCTGGTTCTTCACTAGAAGCTGATCCAAAAGTATGGACAAGAATAGAAGCGACTGATTTCGTGATAAGCGAATTAGAAGCTGTTGTTGGTTCTTTGCCTGCAAGAACGCTTGGTAATACGAGTGTTGCGAATGCAGATGCAGCTCATTTTTTATTAGCAAAATTGTATTTAAATAAAGGCGTTTTTAAAGCGGCAGATGCTGCTGGTCCTTATACTTTTGATGCAGCCGATATGACTAAGGTAGTAACTAATGTAGATGCTATAAATAGTACATTAGCAGTTGATTATTGGGATAACTTTAAGCCTGGTAACAATACTTCTAATGAGATACTCTTCTCTTCTGTAAACGTTAGAGGTGGTGCTGGAGGTGGAATTCAATTCCATTGGAGAATGGGTATGCATTACAACCAAACTCCTGATGGATGGAATGGTTTCGCTACAGTAGCAGAGTACTATGATAAATTTAATCCAAACGATAGACGTATTAAAAATGCCGATGCTGATATTATTACAGCATTTGGTAATCCGGTAGGGTTTCAAATAGGACAAATTTATAAGCCAGGAGGAACTGTAAAAGTTTTGGATAGAATAAAAAGTGATGCAAATCCAGACGGGCAACCTCTTGTTTTTACTAAAGCATTGACGCTAATTACCAGCGGTGCTACACTTGAATCTGCAGGTGTTAGAGGTCAAAAATACATTCCGGATTCTCAAAATTTAGGAGCTCCAGACAATGATTATGTATTTATGAGATATTCTGATGCTTTAATGATGAAAGCAGAAGCAATTGCCAGAGGTGGTGCAGGTACTAATGATGTGGTAAAATTGGCAGCAATTGTATCAAGATCTGGGCAGCCAGCAGCTTTCCCTACAACCCTTGATGGAATTTATCTTGAAAGAGGTAAAGAATTATGGTGGGAAGGATGGAGAAGAAATGATATGATTCGTTTTGGAAAATTCTTGCAAGCTAGAGAATTGAAACCTTATGTTTCTGATAATAAATATGCTTTGTTTCCTATTCCAGCAGATGCTTTATTCAATGCTAATTTGAAACAAAATCCAGGTTACTAAGAGTTATTTTCAATTGTTATTTTTTGAGTTAGTTATAGAGAGGGTATTTATTACCCTCTTTATTTATTAACACAATTCCTTATTTTATTCAATGAATATTATATAAATTAGACAACTCTATTTATTGGGTTTTTCTAATCAAATACTACGCATAATATGCTTAATCGTTACTTATTTTTTCCAATTCTTATTCTACTTTTTTCCAATTGCTCCAAAGAAAATACAGAAAACAAAAACGTATTATTTTCCAAACTCGATGCTTCACAAACAGGAATTAACTTTGTTAATGAAGTGAAGAATGGAGAAGATATGAATGTATTTAAATATAGAAATTTTTATAATGGAGGCGGTGTTGCAATAGGAGATATCAATAATGACGGACTTTCCGATATTTATTTCACTTCTAATCTTGGTACAAATAAATTATATTTAAATAAAGGGAATTTCAAATTTGAAGATATTTCTAAAAAAGCAGGAGTTGAAGGTTCTAAATCCTGGTCAACCGGTGTCGTGATGGTCGATCTCAATGGAGATGGATTATTGGATATTTATGTTTGTAATGCAGGAAACATAAAAGGAGACAATCAAAAAAATGAACTTTTCATCAATAATGGTAATGCGACTTTTACTGAAAAAGCAGATGACTACAATCTTGCCGATACTGGAATAACAACTCATGCCGCATTTTTTGACTTTGATAAAGATGGAGATTTAGATGTTTATATTTTAAATAATAGTTTTATACCAGTGAGTAGTCTTAATTATTCTAATAAAAGAGAGTTAAGAGATAAAGATTGGGATGTTGCTGATATTCTAAAAGGAGGAGGAGATAGATTACTTCGTAATGATAACGGAAAGTTTGTTGATGTCAGCAAAGAATCTGGTATATACGGAAGTCTTATAGGTTTTGGTTTAGGGGTTACTGTAGGAGATGTAAATGGAGATTTATATCCAGATATTTATATATCTAATGATTTTTACGAAAAGGATTATTTATACATAAACAATAAAAACGGAACCTTTACCGAACAAATACAAGGCTGGGCATCTCACATTAGTCAATCTTCGATGGGTGCTGATATGGCCGATGTGAACAATGATGGTAAGGCTGATATATTTGTAACGGATATGTTACCTGAATCAGACGAACGTTTAAAAAACACGACCAATTTTGAAAATTATGATTTGTTTCTTCGAAAGATAAATCTGGATTTTTTCAATCAATACATGCAAAACACATTGCAAATTAATAATGGGAATAACCAATTTATGGAAATTGCTAATTATGCTGGTGTGGCCAAAACAGATTGGAGCTGGGGCGCTTTACTGTTTGACATGGATAATGACGGTTACAAAGATATCTATGTGTGCAACGGAATTTACCATGATTTGACCAATCAAGATTTTGTTGATTTCTTTGCCAATGAGTTCATGCAAAAAATGGTGGTAACGGGAAAGAAAGAAGAAATAAAAGAAATTATAAACAAAATGCCAAGTACGGCAATCCCAAACTACGCTTATAAAAATAATAAGAATTTAACCTTTACAAATGAAGCTAATAATTGGGGATTAGGAACGCCTAGTTTTTCAAATGGAGCTGCATACGGTGATTTAGACAATGACGGTGATTTAGATTTGATTGTCAACAATGTAAATATGGAGGCTTTTGTGTTTCAAAATAATTCTGATAAAAATAAAAAGAATCATTTTATAAAAGTAAAACTTAAAGGAGAAAACCAAAACAAATTTGCGGTAGGAAGTGTTGTTGAACTGTTTTCTGAGGATGAAATTATCAGACAGGAATTAATCCCTTCCAGAGGTTTTCAGTCTTCCATAGATTATGTGATGACATTTGGTATTGGAACCAAAAAAATTGACTCTTTAAGAGTGATTTGGCCAAACAGTAAATTTCAAATTATTAAAAAAATCACTACTAACTCAACACTTAATTTGAATATTGAAGATGCCAAATTAATTTATGTACCAAAGAGTGATAAGCCAAAACCATTATTTACAGAAAAACAGAATTCCTTTTTAGCAAGTAAAGAAAATAATTATATCGATTTTGACCATGAAGGATTAATTTCAAAAGAATTATCACAAGAAGGCCCAGCATTAGCAGTTGCGGATATTAATGGAGATGGAAAGGAAGATATTTTCATAGGTGGAGCAAAAGGCACTTCTGGAAAAATTTATTTAAATAACGGGAATGATAATTTTGCAATTACAAATCAAACGGATTTAAATTTAGATGCGAGTTTTGAAGATACTGCAGCTAGCTTTTTTGATGCTGATAATGATGGAGATATTGATTTATTAGTAGGCTCTGGCGGTAATGAAAAAGCAGATCAGGCCAATTATAAAAATCGCTTGTATTTGAATAATGGACAAGGAATTTTTACAAAAAGTAAAAGTAATATTCCCACAACTAATAATAATGTTTCAGTAATAGCGCCATATGATTTTGATAATGATGGTGATATAGACGTTTTTATTGGTAGTAGAAGCGTGCCAGGTGTTTATGGTATTACCCCAAAACAATTGTTACTGGAAAATGATGGAAAAGGAAACTTTATAAACAGTATTGAAAAAGTGGCGTTCAAACTAAATGAGGTAGGAATGGTTACTGATGCGGTATGGGAAGATATTGATAATGATTCCAAAAAAGATTTAATAGTTGTGGGTGACTGGATGGCACCACAAATATTTAAAAATACAGGTCGAAGATTAGCCGTATTCAAATCTAACATAACGGATTATCCAGGGTTTTGGAATGCGGTTAGTTGCGTGGACTTGAATAATGACGGGAAAAAAGATTTAATCTTGGGTAATAAAGGGACAAATACAACCTACAAAGCCTCAGCTGCTAATCCATTAAAATTATTTGTAAATGATTTTGATAATAATGGAACAATTGAACAAATTGCGACCCGTTCCATAAGCGGTAGAGATATGCCTTTGAATTTAAAGCAAGACGTAGCCAGGCAAATTCCATTGATCAAAAAGAAGAATTTGAGTTATGCCGACTATGCTAAAAAGTCTTTTCAGGAATTATTTGCTAAGGAAGTTGTTGATAATACGATTCAAAGGGAAGCAACAATTCAGGAAAGTGTAATTGCAATTAATAAAGGGAATGGCCAATTTGAAATTAAAGTGTTACCCAAGGAAGTTCAATTCTCTTCTGTAAATGCGATTTGTACAACGGATCTCAATAATGATGGAATCCTAGATATAATATTGGGAGGAAACGAATATGAATTTAAACCTCAGTTTTCAAGACTGGATACTAATTATGGAAGTGTGCTTTTAGGAAATAAAAATGGCACATACTCATGGACTCCATACAATAAATCTGGTTTCTTCATGAAAGGGGAAGTGAAACATCTGCAGGCAATTAAAAGCAAGAATAATTCAGTTTCAATAATTGCAGTGATTAATGATAACAGTCCTAAAATATTTAAAAGCAATGAATAATTTTTTTCGAATAATACTCGTTTCACTGCTAGTTGTAAGTTGCTCTAAAAAGCAAAATCATTTATTTGAAAAATTAGCATCCAATAAAAGTAACATTACGTTCAACAACAAATTAATAGAGTCGAAAAACATCTCTATTCTAGATTATCTCTATTATTACAATGGAGGTGGAGTGTCATTAGGGGATATTAATAATGATGGATTAGTTGATATTTATTTCACCTCCAATCAAGGAAAAAATAAATTATACCTTAACAAAGGCGGAAATAAATTTGAAGATATTTCAGATAAAGCTGGAGTGGAAGGTCAAAGTGATTGGAACGCTGGAACCGTAATGGCAGATGTAAATGGTGACGGTTATTTAGATATCTACGTTTGTGCAGTGGTAGGAATCAATGGCTTTGAAGGGCATAATGAGTTATTCATTAATAATAAAAACAATACGTTTACAGAAAGTGCTGCTGAATATGGGTTAGATCTTGATAATTACAGTTCTTCGGCTGCTTTTTTTGATTATGATTTAGACGGAGATTTAGACATGTACTTGTTAAATCATGCAGTGCATTCTGAAGAATCCTTTGGTAATGCTGACGTCAGAAATAAAAGAAGCTACGAATGCGGGGATAAATTGTTTCGAAATGACAATGGCAAATTTGTTGACGTAAGTGAACAAGCAGGAATTTTTGGCGGTGCCAATGGGTACGGACTAGGACTAGCTGTTTCTGATTTTAATTTAGATGGTTATCCCGATATCTATGTTGGAAATGATTTTCATGAAGATGATTATTATTACTTAAATAATGGAGATGGAACCTTCACTGAAAGCTTGAAAAAGCATTTTGGGCATACTAGTAAGTTTTCAATGGGAGTAGATGTGGCTGATATCAATCATGATGGATTCCCAGATATTCTAACGCTTGACATGCTTCCTGAAAATGAAAAGGTGTTGAAAACTTCATTAGGAGATGACAATGCACAAATGCTTAAAATGAGAACTGAAAAATTGGGCTATCATTTTCAGTTTTCCAGAAATATGTTACAATTGAATAATGCAGGGAAAAATTTCACCGAAACAGCATTGCTAAATGGTGTTGCAGCTACGGATTGGAGTTGGAGTGCCTTATTTGCCGATTATGATCAAGATGGAGAACAAGATATTTTTGTAGGTAATGGAATCCCAAAACGTCCCAATGATTTGGATTACGTTAAATATTATTCTAATGATAAGATAAAAAGTAAAATAACATCAACAAAATTATTGGATAAAGAGGCTTTGTTGAAAATGCCAAGCGGACATATTACGAACTACTTTTTTAAGGGTTCGGCAAGTTTAGAATTCAAAAACAAATCAAAAGATTGGATTGAGAATGATTCCATAATTTCAAATGGGAGCGGTTATGCAGATCTTGATAACGATGGGGATCTGGATGTTATTACCAATAATTTAAACAGTATTGCATCACTATATATAAACAGAACGGATACAGCTTCTAATTATTTAAAAATAAAGCTGCAATTTGTAGGTAAAAATACTTTTGGTATAGGAGCTAAAGTAATTTCATATTCTAAAGGGAAAAGGCAGTTTAAGGAACTACAAACAACAAGAGGCTTTCAATCTTCCTCAGAACCAATTATTCATTTTGGTTATGGAAAGGCACCCTCAATTGATTCTTTAGTGGTAATCTGGCCAGATAAAACCTATCAAACAATTAAAAACATAAAAACAAATCAGACGTTGATTGTTAAGGCGTCTAAGAACAGAAAAGTTTTTGATTATCGAAAATTACAGCCATCGAGTTCTATTGTTTTTAATAAGGTTGAAGGTAATCTTGGAATCGATTTTACACATCAGGAAAATGATTATATTGATTTTTTAGCACAAAAATTAATTCCTTATCAACGTTCTGATCGCGGTCCAGCTACAGCAATTGGAGATCTCAATGGGGATGGGAAAGAGGATCTTTTCTTTGGCGGAGCCAAAAATAAGAAAGCAGCAATTTACATTCAAAGTACAAAAGGTTTTTCAAAAAAGTCCTATAGTGAAGTCGAAGGAGATTCTATTTATGAAGATGCTTCTGCCGTAATTGGGGATTTCAATAATGATAAAGTAAACGATTTATTTGTGGCTTCAGGAGGTGGTGAAAACGCATCTAATTTACAGGATCGTTTGTTTGTTTCCTTGAATAAGGAATTGTCTAAATCAAGCTTGATGGAGCTATCTCAGAATGCCTCATTTGTAAAAACATTTGATTACGACAATGATGGAGATTTAGATATTTTTATTGGGAATAATTCTATAAACAATAGATTTGGAAGTATGCCTGATTGTTATTTATTGAATAATAATAAAGGGGTATTTACAAAGGTCGAAGGTAAAACTTTTTCTAAAATAGGAATGGTTACAGATGCTGTGTTTACTGATTTCAATAGAGACGGAAAAATAGATTTGATTGTTATAGGAGAGTGGATGAAACCAACTTTTTTCGCAAATACTAATGGTAAGTTTGTCGATGTAACTAAAACCGTTTTTCCAGAAAATAACAATGGATTATGGCAGGCAATCATAGCTTTTGACATCGATAATGATGGAGATTTGGATTACTTGGTTGGAAATTGGGGTCTGAATTCTAAATTCAAAGCTTCTCAAGAATTTCCTATGAAAATGTTTTATGATGATTTTGATGCCAATGGTTCTTTTGAAACAATAGTTGCCACAGAAAAAGCAGGTAGTTATTATCCAATTTCAGGAATGGATGATCTTGCAGAACAGTTCAGTGGCATGATCAAAAAGAAATTTCATTCCTATAAATTGTTCGCGGGAAAAACCGTGGAAGAAGTGTTTAGTCCTCAAATGCTTTCAAAAGCAAAATTGTTTGAAGTGCACAATCTAAAATCGGGCTATTTGAAAAATCAGAACGGTAAATTTACTTTTGTTCCATTTTCGAATGCCTTGCAAGTGGCGCCAATCAACTGTTTTGTCAAATCTAATTTTGATTCCGAAAAGCAGGAATCTGTTTTTGCTGCTGGAAATTATTTTGGGGTTTCTCCATATCACAGTAGATTTGACGGGTTTTCTGGAGCTTTAATAAAAAGCCAAAAGGCAATAGTCTTGGGTAGTAAGATAGGAATTGATTTGACTGGAAAAGCAGTAAGACACTTGGATATTATAAATTTCAACGGAAAAAAATACCTATTGGTGAGCGTCAATAATGGTAAAGCTGAGGTATATGAAATGCCAGCGGATAAATAAAAAATGATATAATCAGAATAGATTTTACCCTCAAATTAAATACAGAATAAAATGAAAACTAATTTTTTTATTATTGCAGCAGTTTGCCTTCTTTTCATTTCATGTAAAAAAGACAAATCGATTGTAGTAAGCCCAGATGAGTATCATGCAGCAATAGAGAACGTGACCCAAATTATGATTCACGACATATTTTCACCTCCAGTTGCAAGTAGGATATTTGTATACCCAAACATTGCGGCTTATGAAATAGTTGCGCAAAATAGTAAAACATATAAGAGCCTTGAAAATCAATTGAAGGGACTTGGGCCAATTCCTAAATTAGATCCAAAGGCAGGTGTTAATATTGAAGTGGCCGCCTTGGTTGCGCACATGGATGTTAGTAAACAACTTGTTTTTTCAGAAGAAATGGTAGAGACATTTAGAGACAGTCTTTACCAAAAATGGGGTGAAGAGAATGAAAAAGAGTTCCTGGTTTCTAAAGAGTATGGTCTTAAAGTAGCGGACCATATAAAAAAATGGATGGATAAAGACAATTACAAGGAAACTCGTACGATGTCAAAATTTTCTGTCTATGCAGACCAACCAGGAAGATGGCAGCCAACGCCACCATCTTATATGGATGGAATTGAGCCTCATTGGAGTGAAATCAGAACATTAGTACTGGACTCTGCTTCTCAATTTAAGCCAGTACCAGCACTACCTTTTTCATTAGATAAGAAATCGGCCTTTTTTAAAGAAGTTCAGGAAGTGTATGATATTAGTTTAAAAATGAAAGAAAAAGGAGATGACTGTGAAGAGGTAAAAATGGCGCAATTTTGGGACTGTAATCCTTTCGTTTCAGTGACTCAAGGTCATATGATGTTTGCTAAAAAGAAGATTTCTCCAGGAGCACATTGGATGGGAATCGTGAAAATTGCATGTAAAAAATCGGATGCTAATTTCGAGAAAATGGTTTATGCCTATACCGAAACATCAATCGGAATGTTTGAAGCTTTTATCAGCTGTTGGGATGAAAAATACAGAAGCAATGTCATTCGACCTGAAACAGTAATCAATCAGCATATTGATGAAAACTGGAAACCAGCGTTACAAACGCCACCATTTCCTGAATATACAAGTGGGCACTCTGTAGTTTCGACTGTTTCTGCTAATATCCTGACGGCAATTTTTGGAGATAACTTCTCTTATGTTGATGATTCAGAATTGCAATTTGGTTTGCCAAATAGGTCATTTAAATCTTTTAATGAAGCTTCAAAAGAGGCTGCTATGAGTCGATTTTATGGTGGAATACATTATAGAGCAGCAATCGAAAATGGAATTGTACAAGGGAAAGAAATAGGTGATTTTGTAGTGAACAAATTGAAAATGACTAAATAAATGAAAACAAAGAAAATTATAATTGTTAGTCTTGTTTTTGTTTCTTCTCTTTTCTTGGTCTGGTATCTTTTTGTGAAAGAAAGTGATTATTGTATTTCATTTAAAGTAAAAACTTCTACAGGGACTGTTTTTCAGGGAATTAATGAATGGTCTACATCTCGCTTAAGTAGTAATAATGAAAATTATGTCATTCTTGAAAAAAAGAATTTCAACTATATAAAGCAGGAAATGAAGAATGGTAAAATTACAATGGAATATACATGGGATATTAATTCTATAAATGATTCTGTTACTAATGTCAATGTTGGAGTAAAGGATATTAGCAATAGTATTTACAACAGGTTAACGGCCCCTTTTTTTAGCACTAGTTTTAAAAAGTTGCAAATACATAAGATAACTGATTTTAGGAATGGATTAAATAAACATGCTGAAAATTTTAAAATTAAGATAGATGGCGAAGGAACTTCAGAGGAAGTCTTTGTTGCTTATCTCAGTTTAAAAAGCGTATTACAAGAAAAAGCGCAAACAATGATTAGGAACGATGCCATTATTACAGGCTTCTTACAGCAAAATAATATTAAAATCGTTGGAAAGCCTTATGTAGAAATCCAAGACTGGAATCTAGATAAAGAAACTCTAGATTTTAATTATTGTTTTCCCATTGATAAGAATACCGATTTGATAGAAAATGATATCGTAAAATTCAAAACTATACCAGCTGTTAAAGGTTTGCAAGCAAGCTATTTTGGGAATTTTAGGACATCTGATAGAGCATGGTTTGCTTTATTGGACTATGCCAAAAGGAATGATATTAAATTAACGAACAAACCACTCGAACACTTTTTGGCAAATCCTTTTAATGGAGGTGATGAACTTACTTGGGAAACTAAAATAGTCATGCCTTTTGAATGATGGAATAACTGATAAATTAAGATTATTTTAAGAATTCGAAAACGTTTTCGGTACTTCCGAAAACGTTTTTGTTTTTATAATGCAATAAATTATCAATATTAAAATTAATTTTATTTAAAATAATCATAAATATTACGAAATAATTAATTTATAGAGGAATCCAATGAAATTAAAGCTTAGTTTTTGGCAGATAATTAATATGAATGTTGGTTTTTTTGGAATTCAATATAGTTTTGGATTACAACAGAGTGCTGTTAATCCAATTTATGATTTTCTTGGTGCCAGTCCAGACCAGTTGCCTATATTAAATCTTGCAGGTCCATTGACCGGATTGTTGATTCAGCCCATTATTGGTGCAATGAGTGATAAAACTTGGTTGCCAAAATTTGGCGGTCGACGAAAGCCTTATTTTTTTATTGGTGCAATTCTTTGCAGCATCGCTTTATTTCTTTTTCCTTTCAGTAGTTCGTTATGGATGGCGGCAGGTCTTCTTTGGGTACTCGATGCAGGAAACAATACTGCGATGGAGCCTTATAGAGCGTTCATTGCAGATACACTAGAACCAGCTCAACAACCGACAGGATTTCAGGCTCAAAGTTTCTTCACAGGATTTGGACAAACGTTAGCCAATGTTTCACTATTTATCTTTCCGCTAATTTTTGTCGGGACAACTGGAAGACTACCTACCTGGGTTTTCGCCTCATTCTTCCTTGGAGCTGTTTGTTCCATAGGGTCTGTTTGGTGGAGCTCACATACTACTAAAGAAATCCCACCTACTGAAGAAGAACTGAGAAAAATAAAAGAAGAGCCACTAGGTATTTTCACACCGTTTACCGATATATTTTCGGCAATAAAGGATATGCCAAAAGTAATGTGGCAACTGGCATTAGTTTATTTATTTCAATGGTATGCGCTGTTTTGTTACTGGCAAAATTCATCAAAAAGTATCGCGTTGTCAGTTTGGAACACAACTCCTCAAAAAGACATGAAGTTATATGCTGAAGCTGTAAGTTGGACTGGCTTAGTCAACGGTTGGTATAATATAGTAACATTTTTATGCGCCTTCGGATTGGTTTATTTTGCAAGGAAATATTCGCCAAAAATGGTTCACTTTAGCTGTCTATTGTTAGCGGCAATTGGTTTTTTAATATTTCCGCATATTGAAAATAAATACCTATTATTTCCTGCAATTACTGGTTTTGGAATTGGATGGGCAAGTATGATGGGGATTCCCTATTTAATGGTTATTAACAACATACCAAAAGAACGTTATGGGGTTTATATGGGAATAATCAATATGATGATTGTAATTCCTATGTTTATTCAAACCATCACCTTTGGATACATACTCAAGAACTTTTTAAACAACGACCCTCGATTAGCAATTAGTTTTGCCGGTGTTTTATTGATTATTAGCGCAGTGTGTACCTTATTTATTAAAACAAAAAAAGCAGAAGCAAGTGAATGATTTAAATTATAGAAAAGCGATTGAATTACTGCAAAGAGCATCTTCTTCTGAAGGTTTTTTAGCAAGTGCTCAAGACATTTCAAATTACAAAAGAGTTTGGGCTCGTGATGGCGTAATCTGTGGATTGGCGGCATTAGCGTCAGGCGATGAGGAATTGATTACTACTTTCAGACTTACATTAGAGACATTAGCAAATAATCAGCATGAAAATGGAACTATTCCGTCAAATGTTATGACAAACGGAGATGTTGTTGAAGTTAGTTATGGTGGATTAGCAGGTAGAGTAGATGCCGTAACTTGGTTTATTATTGGGATTTGTCAATATGCTTTTTATATAAAAGATCCCTCCTTTGTGAAAGAACACCAAGGAAATATTCAAAAATGCCTACAACTTTTAGAAGCTTGGGAATTCAACAATAAAGGACTTTTATATGTACCATTATCAGGAAACTGGGCTGATGAATATATTACTGATGGCTATGTTTTATATGATCAGTTACTGCGTGTTTGGGCTTTAAAAAGTTATAACCATTTTGTTAATGACAAATCAATCTCAATTAAAATTGAAAAAGTTACTGAGCAAATTGAAATTAATTTCACTCCGAATTCCGTAGGTGAAAAGTACCATGAAAGAGCGTATAAAGAAATAAGCATGGATAATTTTATGCCTTGCTCTTTTTCTCCGGCTGGTTACAAAACCCAGTTTGATGCATTTGCTAATTCATTGGCTTTGTATTTGAATATTGGTTCGGCAGAATTTCAAAATGCAATTGTGCACTATTCAATTGCACTTAAAAACGAACGACCATTACGTTTGCTACCTGCATTTTGGCCACCAATTGAGGAAACTGATATCGATTGGAACTTACTTAAAAATAATTGCAAATACGAGTTCAGGAACTATCCGAATGAATTTCATAACGGTGGAAGTTGGTCTATGGTCAACGGTTTTTATGGATTGGGATTGTTGTCAAAAGATAGAAGACAAGAAGCATCAGAAGTTTTAGAATCAATAAATGAGGCAAACGCAGTTGAGAATTATAGTTTTTATGAAAACTTCAATAGCCAAACCAAGCAGCCAAACGGAGTGCCTTTTTGTGCATGGAGTGCAGCAGCTGCGATAATGTTGCATCAAAGTATAAACAGTAACTTTAAATTTTTAGTATAAAGTGGAAAAAGCAATAGATATTATTTGTGCAGGAGAAGTGTTAATTGATTTTATAGGGCACGAAGTCAACACTTCGATAACAAGAACGAAAGATTACCATCGCTTCCTAGGAGGTTCCCCTACAAATGTTGCCGTAAATGCCGCAAGATTAGGATTGAAATCGGCACTAGTGGCTACTTGTGGTCAGGACGGTTTGGGAGACTATATTGTCCGAAAATTAAATAAAAATGATGTGATTACTTCGTATGTAAGGAAATCAGACATGGAGCCCACTTCTATAATATTAGTATCAAAATCAACAAGTACACCTGATTTTATAGCCTTTAGAGAGGCAGATTGTCAAATTGAACAAAGTCAAATTCCGGAAGAATTATTGGAAAAATCTAAAATTTTTCACACTACCTGTTTTGCCTTGAGCAAAAATCCGGCTAGAACGACGATCTTGGATAGTGCCAAAAAAGCGAAAGCATTAGGATTACAAACAAGTATCGATATTAATTTTTCGGAAAGGATTTGGCCAAATAGGGAAGAAGCTAAAGAGGTGTTGAAAGATTATTTATCAACAGATCCATTTGTTAAACTTAGTGAAGATGACTGCTATAGGCTTTTTGCGGAAGCAAAAACAGAAGATTTTATTTTCGAATACTTTCATGGACTGGGTGCCTCAACAATATGTTTGACAAAAGGAAAAGACGGTGTGGTTTTGTCAAGTTTAGAGTATGGAATGTTTCATCAAAAGGCAATGCATGTTGATGATATAAAGGATACTACTGGTGCTGGTGATGCATTTTGGACTGGTTTTTTATATGCCCAATTGTTAAATAAAAATTTAGAGGAAACAATTACAATCGCCCAAAAATTAGCAGTATTAAAACTGCGAAATGTGGGTAGGTTACCTGAGGATATTAATTTTCAGGAATATTTAAATATTGATTAATAAGTCATTAAAAGCAAACACCAATAAGAAATGAAGAAAAACACTGTCAAATTAGCAATGTATCTGAATTATTTTGTCTTTGCAATTCTGCTTAATAGCGTTGGAATTGTAATACTAAAATCCCAGAAAAATTACGGGGTTGATGAATTGCAAGCCAGTATTTTAGAGGCTTTCAAGGACTTGCCAATTGCGATTGTGTCTTTTCTAATCGCATCTTTTTTGCCAAGAATAGGCTATAAACGAGCAATGCTTATAGGGCTAGGTTTGGTCTCAGTTGCTTGTATTAGTATGTATTTTGGAAATTCATTTGACACAGCAAAATTACTTTTTGCTACGGTTGGAGTTTCGTTTGCATTGATTAAGGTATCTGTTTATTCTCTTATTGGGACCGTAACAGAAAATCAAAAAGAACACAATAGTTTGATGAGTAGTATAGAAGGGGTGTTCATGATTGGTATCGCTTTGGCTTACTTTTTATTTCCAGCCTTTAATTCAGAAACTGATCCTGATGCATGGTTAAACGTATATTGGCTCTTAGCCGGAATTTCATTACTATCATTTGGATTCCTGTTTTTTACTAAGTTTGAAAATCAAACGGAAATTCCTGGGATAGATTTAGTGGATGATTTTAAGCAAATGTTCAAACTATTTGCTAAACTATTGACGATTGTTTTTGTGATTAGTGCGTTTCTATTTGTAATGATCGAACAGGGGATTATGACTTGGTTGCCTACTTTTAATGACAAGGTGTTGCATTTGCCAGAGAATATCAGCATTATGATGGCGAGTATTCTGGCAATTTCGTTAGCTGTTGGGAGGCTTCTTGCCGGTGTGATTACTAAAACAATAAATTGGATATGGGTACTGAGTTTTTGTATTATTATGGCAATGTTACTAGTGATTTTTGTACTTCCTAAAACTGTTGGTCTAGATGTCAAGGAAATTAATTCACTAGGCGATATTCCTTTAATAGGGTTTGCATTTCCATTAGTTGGATTGTTTATAGCGCCAATATATCCTCTCTTAAATTCGGTGGTGTTAAGTGCCTTGCCTAAAAAATTACACAGCTCGATGACGGGTTTAATTGTCGTTTTTTCTGCTCTTGGTGGGACAATAGGGTCGAGAGTTATAGGGTATCTGTTTAAAAACGAAGGGCCTGAAAATGCGTTTTATTACACGTTGATTCCCATGTCCTTATTACTTGTTTCTTTCTTTATATTAAAAAAACTAACTTCAAAATAATGAAAATATTAGTAAACATAAACAAAGTATTTCGCGAACTTTTACTTCAAGAAGATACGGATCAAGACAAGAAAATTACTAAGGATGATAATGGTCCTAAGAGATTTGTTTTGGTGGATGAAAAAACTAAAGCCGAAAATATAATTGAAGGAACCTATCATTTAGCTAATTTGCTACAAGAATTAGCCTTGCTTAAAGAGAGTAATAAGGAGCTGGGTGAAGTTGATTTAAGTCGTATAAATGAGGAGCCGGTTGAACGAATTTCAAGAAAGATCAGAGAAGATTATTGGAATGAGCTTACCAGAACAATTGATAAAAAGGGTTTGATGCAAATTCTCGAGGATGAAAAAACTTCAAATGAGATTCCGACGCTTTATGTTTCCGCTAAGGATAAACAAGGAGTGAAGTATTTTCAGGATTTGGAAAACGAATTGCAAAATTTTAAAGTTGGAATTTTGCCAGAACATTATTCTGATGAATATATCGAAACTTTAAATACTAAACCGGGTATTTTAGCTTTGGCACTCGAACAAAAATTATACAGTTTACAAGGTGTTCCTTTTGTGGTTCCTGGCGGAAGATTTAATGAAATGTACGGCTGGGACAGCTATTTCATTGGCGTTGGACTGATTATCGATAAACAGTTGGACAAAGCTAAGGCTATAGCAGAGAACTTTAAGTATCAAATTATTCATTACGGAAAAATACTAAATGCTAATAGGAGTTACTACTTGACCAGGACACAACCACCGTTGTACTCATCCTTGTTAATCGAAATTGTTAAACAAGAAACTCCTAATATAGATTGGTTGAAAAGCCATTTAGAAACGGTTATTTTGGAATACAATAGCGTTTGGATGGTGAAAGGAAAACGATTGACTACTACGGGTTTAAATCGTTATAAGTCAGATGGTGTGGGAATGCCTTTTGAGGTAGAGCCCGGACATTTTGATGATGTTTTAGGACCGTATGCGGAAAAGTACAACTTACCTATAAGAGAATTTGAAAAGCAATATCTGAATAGGACCTTAGTTGACCCAGAACTTGATGAATATTTCGTTCACGATAGAAGCTTACGCGAAAGTGGACATGATACTACAAATAGATTGATAAATACCTGCGCAAATCTGAATTCTGTTGATGTAAATAGTTTTCTGTATAAATATGAAAAAGACATTGCTTATCTTATCAAGGAATATTTCAATAATAGTTTCCAATCGGCTGATTTTCTTTATACTTCCGAAGATTGGGATCAGAAAGCAAATTTCAGAAAGCAAAAGATGAATGAGTTGTGTTGGAATGAAGAGTCAAGCATGTATTTTGACTATGACTATGTAAATGAAAAACAATTTCCATTTGAGGCTGCTACTACATTTTTTCCTTTATGGGCTGGAATCTGTAGTGAACATCAGGCAAAAAAATTAGTGGAGATTGCGCTTCCTCAATTTATTAAATCTGGTGGGATTACGGGAAGTACAAAAGCGAGTAATGCTAATTTTCCTGAAGATGCACCACAAAGACAATGGGATTATCCTTTTGGCTGGGCTCCTCATCAAATGCTTTTGTGGGAAGGTTTGCTCAAGTATGGATATATTGAAAAAGCGCAAGAAATGATTTATAGATGGCTTTGGTTAATTACAAAGAATGCGGTTGATTACAATGGAACTATTCCCGAGAAATTCGACCTCGAAACTAGCTCTCATAAAGTTTTTGCTGAGTACGGAAATGTGGGGACTGAATTTGATTATATTTCTAAGGAGGGATTTGGTTGGGTAAATGCATCCTATCAATATGGATTAGAGGTCTTAAATGATAATTTAAAGCAGGAAATCAATAAGTTGACTCCTCCAGAAGATTTGTTTTGACCGTTATTTTTTTAATGATATTTGTAGTTTCTATGATATTTTTTTTAACTTTATAGTCAACCTAATTTATTAAAGATGACTGTAAATCAAATATTAAGCTCAAAAGGGAACGAAGTATATTCAATAGTTTCAACGATCACGGTATATGACGCCATAAAAGTGATGGGCGAAAAAAATATTGGTGCAGTCTTGGTAATTGAAGATTCAGCATTGAAAGGTGTTTTATCTGAAAGAGATTATGCTAGGAAAATTGTTTTAAAAGACAAATCTTCAAAAGAAACTTTGGTGCATGAGATTATGGCGACTAATATAATCACTGTCAAACCAACTGATAACTTAGAGTATTGTATGGAATTAATGACTACAAAGAGAGTTAGACATTTACCAGTTGTAGAAAATAATGTTGTTATCGGTATTATTTCGATAGGTGATGTCGTTATATCGATTATAGAGGTACAAAAAGATACCATAAAGCATCTAGATTCATACATTAGTGGAACGAAATCGTAATTAAAAATATAGACATGTGTATAAATAGCTGCCAATTAGTGCAGCTATTTTTTTTGTATAAGAGGTTTTTTTGTAAAAGAATAGTATAAAAGCCTACTTTTTAAACCAAGTCTTATATCTTTGTAGGCTAGACAAAATCCAAATAAATGAACAAGAATAGCAAGAGAAGAGAAGCGTTATTATATCATGCAAAACCAACTCCAGGAAAGATACAAGTTGTTCCTACTAAGAAATATGCAACACAAAGAGACCTGTCTTTGGCATACACTCCAGGCGTAGCTGAGCCTTGTTTGGAAATCGCAAAAGATGTAAATAATGTTTATAAATATACTGCTAAAGGGAATTTAGTAGCTGTTATAACTAACGGAACAGCAGTTTTAGGACTAGGAGATATAGGTCCTGAAGCATCAAAACCTGTAATGGAAGGGAAAGCACTGTTGTTTAAAATTTTCGCAGACATTGATGTTTTTGATATTGAAATAGACCTTAAGGATATTGACAAATTTATTGATACTGTAAAAGCGATTGCCCCAACATTTGGAGGTATAAATTTAGAAGATATCAAAGCTCCAGAATCATTTGAAATTGAAAGAAGGTTGGTTGAGGAGTTAGATATTCCTGTGATGCATGATGATCAACATGGAACCGCTATCATTTCATCAGCAGCTTTGTTAAACGCACTTGAATTAGCTGATAAAGAAATTCAAAATGCGAAAGTAATTGTTTCAGGGGCAGGTTCTGCTGCATTGGCTTGTGCCAATTTGTATGTTTTATTAGGAGTTAACCCTGCTAATATAACAATGTTTGATAAAGACGGCGTTCTTTCAGAAGATAGAACTGATTTATCTGCACTACAACAAAGATATTCCATTGGTAAAAAAGAGACTACATTAGGAGAAGCTATAATAAATGCTGATGTTTTTCTAGGACTTTCTGCCGGAAATGTTCTTTCTGCTGAAATGCTGCTTTCAATGGCTGATAATCCTATTGTTTTTGCAATGGCGAATCCAGTTCCAGAAATTGATTATCATTTAGCAATAGCTACGAGAGATGATATTATTATGGCTACAGGAAGGTCAGATTATCCTAATCAAGTCAACAATGTTCTTGGGTTTCCATATATATTTCGTGGTGCATTAGATGTTCGTGCTACCAAAATTAACGAGGCTATGAAAATGGCTGCTGTTCGTGCTCTTGCAGCTTTAGCTAAAGAACACGTGCCGGAACAAGTAAATATCGCTTATGGTGCTACCAAACTTATCTTTGGTCGCGACTATATTATTCCTTCTCCATTCGACCCTAGGTTGATTACCGTCGTTGCACCTGCAGTAGCAAAAGCAGCCATGGATTCTGGAGTGGCATTAAATCCTATTACAGATTGGAATAAATATGAAGAGGAACTTTATGACCGATTAGGGAACGATAATAAAATGGTTCGTTTGGTTACCAACAGAGCCAAAATGGATCCGAAAAGAATCATTTTTGCAGAAGCAGATCATTTAGATGTGCTAAAAGCAGCTCAAATTGTTCTTGAAGAAGGTACTTGTTTACCAATATTACTTGGGAACATGGAAATTATTTTGGAATTGAAAAAAGAGCTTGGGTTTGAGACCGAAGTTCCAATTATTGATACCAAAATTGACGAAGAAAACGACAGAAGAAATAGGTTTGCAAATATATACTGGGAAGCCAGAAAGAGACGCGGAATATCGTTGTTAGATGCTCAGAAGTTAATGCGAGAAAGAAATTATTTCGCGGCAATGATGGTCAATGAAGGAGAAGCAGATGGATTAGTTACTGGGTACAGCAGGAGTTACTCTTCTGTAGTGAAGCCTATGTTACAGCTTATTCCTAAAGCTCCTGGGGCTTCGATAGTAGCTACTACAAATATGATGATGACTGCAAGAGGACCAATGTTTTTGTCTGATACAGCCATTAACATTAACCCTACAGCTCTTGAATTAGCCAAAATAGCCATTATGACTGCTAAAACAGCTAGAATGTTTGGTGTGGAGCCTGTGATAGCCATGGTATCATTTTCTAATTTTGGTTCCTCGACGGATGAAAATGCTTCTAAAGTGAGAGAAGCAGTTGCTTATTTGCATGAGCATCATCCAGATATGATTATAGATGGGGAAGTTCAGGCTGATTTTGCTTTGAACCAAGAGATGTTGAAGGAAAAATTTCCGTTCTCTAAATTAGCAGGTAAAAAAGTGAATACTTTAATTTTTCCTAATCTTGATTCGGCTAACATAACTTATAAGTTGTTAAAAGAATTAAATAAGGTAGATTCAATTGGACCAATTATGTTAGGAATGGGGAAACCTGTCCATATATTCCAGTTAGGAGCTAGTGTAGAAGAAATGGTTAATATGGCAACTATTGCTGTTATTGATGCTCAAGAAAAACAGAAGAAAAAAAGATAAATTGAATTTAAAAAAAGTTCTTTGCATTTGCAAAGAACTTTTTTTTATTTTTATTGCAAAACGAGATATACAGTAAATATATGATTGCACATTTACAAGGAAAATTAGTTGAAAAAACACCAACAGAGGTCATTATTGATTGTGGAGGTGTGGGATATCATGTAAATATTTCCTTACATACCTATTCATTGCTTCCTAATGCTGATTTTATTAAACTATTTACCCATCTTCAAATCAAAGAAGATGCACACACGTTATTTGGGTTTGTAGAGAAATCAGAAAGGGAGATTTTTAAATTGTTGTTGTCAGTTTCAGGAATTGGTGCTAATATCGCCAGAACAATGTTGTCTTCATTAGATCCTAAACAAATTACAAATGCGATTGCATCTGGAGACGTGGTTACTATACAATCGATAAAGGGAATCGGAAGTAAAACGGCACAAAGAGTAATACTTGATTTGAAGGAGAAAGTGCTTAAATTGTACGATTTAGATGAAGTTTCGATGTCACAAAACAATACTAATAGAGATGAAGCGTTATCTGCATTGGAGGTCTTAGGTTTTGTTAGAAAAACTTCAGAAAAACTTGTCGAAAAAATCGTGAAAGAAGACCCAGAAGCTTCCGTAGAAGCAATTATTAAAAAAGCTTTAAAAAACTTATAAAATAAACTTAGAAGCACGAATTGTATGCGTAAAATTTGTATTTTATTGTTGGTTTTATTTTGTGGTTTTGTATCGTATGCACAGGTAAATGAAGAGCCCCAAGATACAGTAAAAACAGGTTTTTCTTTAGGAAAAGTCAAAATAAAGGACCCTCAAAGTATCCTCTCGGCTTATAGCTATGATCCTGTTACGGATAGGTATATTTATACCAATTCTGTTGATGGATTTTCGATTAATTACCCTATTATCCTGACTCCAAAAGAGTATGAAAGCTTAGTTTTGAAAGAATCCATGAGAGATTATTTCAAGAAGAAAAGCGACGCTATTGATGGAAAAAAAGAAGGTAGTGAAGAAGCAAAAAAAGATTTACTGCCTAAATACTATATAAATTCAAATCTTTTTGAATCCATTTTTGGTAGCAATACCATAGATGTTAAGCCTACTGGATCTGTAGAAATGGATTTGGGACTACGTTACACAAAACAAGACAACCCGTCTTTTTCTCCAAGAAATAGATCTAATCTATCTTTTGATTTTAACCAAAGGATTAGTATGAGCTTAATGGGGAAAGTGGGTACGAGACTGAATGTAAATGCCAACTACGATACCCAGTCAACATTTGCTTTTCAGAACTTAATGAAATTAGAATATACCCCTTCAGAAGATGATATTGTCCAAAAAATTGAAGTGGGAAATGTTAGTATGCCTCTAAATAGCTCATTGATTCGTGGAGCACAAAGTTTATTTGGAGTGAAAACTCAATTGCAATTTGGAAAAACTACCGTTACGGGTGTTTTCTCAGAACAAAAATCTCAGACCAAAAGTGTCGTTGCACAAGGCGGTGGGAAAATTGAGGATTTTGAAATGTTTGCTTTGGATTATGATAATGACAGGCATTTTTTCTTATCTCAATACTTCAGGAACAAATACGATGCTTCACTTAAAAATTACCCTTTTATCGATAGTAGAGTCCAAATAACAAGACTTGAAATTTGGGTTACCAATAAGCAGACACGCGTTAGTACTAACTCTAACAATTTAAGAAATATAATTGCGCTTCAAGATTTAGGGGAAGGTCAATTGACCGACTCTAATGGCAATCCAATAAACGATAATGAAATCGTTGTCTTAGATCCTTCGACTGGAATTTTTAATAATCCTTTTAATTCCCCTTCGGATAATTCAAATAATGACTTTGATCCGGCACAGATTGCTACTGGAACTGGTTTGTTGAACAAAAACATTCGTGAAATTGTAACAGCAAGTTCTGGTTTTAATGTTTCTGTTAGCGAAGGTCAGGATTATTCCAAATTAGAAAACGCAAGGAAATTGACAACAAATGAATATACCTTTAATGCGCAATTAGGGTATATTTCATTGCAGCAAAGATTAGCTAATGATGAGATTTTGGCTGTTGCGTACCAATATACAATTGGAGATAAAGTGTATCAGGTTGGAGAGTTTGGGAGTGATGGCGTAGATGCAACGGTTGTAACTGGAACAGACGCTTCGCAAGCAATTATCACCCAAAGTTTGATTTTGAAAATGTTAAAAAGCAATTTGACGAATGTCAAAAACCCTGTTTGGAATTTGATGATGAAAAATATTTATCAAATACAAGGTGCTTATCAGGTTAAGCAAGAAGATTTCAGGTTTAATATTCTTTATAGTGACCCTTCACCTTTAAACTATATTACAGCGGTTGAAGGTAGTCCGTTTCCACCGAGTCCATCGGCGGAAAATAAAGTTGCAGAAACTCCCTTACTTAAGGTCTTTAATTTAGATAAACTGAATTACAATAATGACCCACAAACTGGTGGTGATGGTTTTTTTGACTTTATGCAAGGTATTACTATTGATTCTCAAAATGGTCGCGTAATATTCACAACTAAGGAGCCGTTTGGAGAGTTGCTATTTTCTAAACTTTCAAATACTGGAAGCGGTGAAAATTATGATGATGAAGCTACTTATAATGCAAATCAAAAGAAGTATGTATTCAGAAATATGTACCGCAATACTCAATCAGGGGCATTGCAGGATAGTGATAAGAATAAATTCCTTTTAAGGGGACGATATAAATCATCAGGAGATGATGGAATTCCAATTGGGGCATTCAATGTTCCTCAAGGCTCTGTTGTTGTTACGGCGGCAGGAAGAGTTTTAGTAGAAGGGATTGACTATAGCGTGAATTATCAATTGGGAAGAGTACAAATTTTAGATCCGTCGCTACAGGCTTCTAATACACCAATTAATGTTTCATTGGAAAACAATTCCATATTTGGTCAGCAAACCAGACAATTTATGGGAGTAAACGTGGAACATAAAATTTCAGATAATTTTTTGATTGGAGGTACCTATCTCAAAATGACCGAAAAACCATTCACCCAGAAATCAAGTTTTGGTCAGGAATCTGTTAACAATACAATTTTTGGATTCAATACTAATTTTTCTACTGAAGTTCCTTTTTTGACTCGATTAGTAAATAAATTACCCAACTTAGATACGGATGTACCTTCAAACCTTTCTGTAAGGGGGGAAATTGCTTTTTTAAAGCCAGATTCGCCAAAAGCTGATCAGTTCGAGGGAGAATCAACTATTTATGTTGATGATTTTGAAGGGTCACAATCTACTATCGATATGCGTTCAGCCTATGCTTGGAGTCTATCTTCAACACCAGATAGGAATGTTCGAAGCACGTATGATTTTAACGCTAGTTCAAATGATTTGAGTTATGGTTTTAAAAGAGCAAAATTGGCTTGGTATTCTATCGACCCTGTTTTTTATACCCAAAAACCTCCTGGAATTACAAATGATGATTTGTCATTCAACAGTACAAGACGTATATATAGTGAAGAATTGTACCCTCTAACAGATATTGCTCAAGGACAGTCACAGGTAATAAATACCTTAGACTTGAGTTACTACCCATCAGATAGAGGACCGTATAATAACAATGCTAATTTTAAAGCTTATCCTGCAGAGAATTTTGGAGGAATTATGCGATCGCTAAACTCAACAAATTTTGAGCAAGGTAACGTTGAATATATCCAGTTTTGGGTTTTAGATCCATATGAGGGAGTAGGAAAAATTCTTCCAAGCAATACGGGTAAAATCTATTTCAATCTTGGGGAGATATCCGAAGATGTTTTGAAAGACGGAAGAAAGCAATATGAAAACGGACTTGGGCCAGACCAAATATTGGTAAATCCAAGACCAATATGGGGTGATGTTCCAGCTTCACAATCTTTAATTTATGCATTTGATGCTAATGCAAACAATCGAACCAATCAAGATATTGGTTTAGATGGTTTGGCTAATGTCAATGAAGGTGCTGTGTACAATAATTTTGCCTCTGATCCAGATCCGGCGGGGGATGATTATACTTATTATTTGAATACTTCTGGTAGCATTTTAGAACGATATAAAAACTACAATGGAGTTGATGGAAACTCGGCTGTTGATATTAGCAATCCTAACAGAGGATCATCTACCGTACCAGATGTAGAAGATATCAATAGGGATAATACAATGAATACAATCAATGCTTATTATGAATATAGCATTGACGTTCAGCCAAACATGACGGTTGGCCAAAATTATATTACTGACATAAGAAATACGCAAGTAACATTAGCTAACGGAGAAGTTACTGATTCAAGATGGATTCAGTTTAAAATTCCAGTTTCACAGCCAGAAAACACAATTGGAAATATATCTGATTTTAGATCGATCCGTTTTATGAGAATGTTTATGACAGGCTTTAATGAAGAGGTGACAGTTCGTTTTGGTGCTTTGGATTTAGTGAGAGGAGAATGGAGAAGATATACAAATACACTAGATTTTAATGATACAAATGTACTAGACGACAATACTGATTTAGATGTATTGGCTGTAAATGTTCAAGAGAATGGTGATAGATGTCCAGTGAATTATGTAGTGCCTCCAGGAGTACAAAGAGAACAATTATATAATAACAATACGCTTATTAATCAAAATGAACAAGCGCTATCTCTAAGAGTTTCAGGAGATGGGTTGGAGCCCGAAGATTCAAGAGCGGTTTTTAAAAATGTAAGTATTGACATGCGTCAATTCAAGAAATTAAAAATGTTTTTGCATGCCGAATCTTTGCCTAATGAAATCGTTCTTAGGGATGACCAAATGGTAGGTTTTATTCGTTTTGGAAATGACTTTACTCAGAATTTTTACCAAATAGAAATTCCATTGAAAGTGACAATACCCACATCATCTGGAGCTGATTGTTCTGCTTTGAGTGCTGAATTAGTTTGGCCAGAAGCCAATGAAATTGATTTGTCACTGGCGTTATTGACTCAGTTAAAAATTCAATCCATGAGTGTTGACTTAAGCACCTTGCCTTTGGATGGAATTTATTATCAAAACGAAGATGAACTCGATGCTTCGCTGGCCAGCAAATCAAATAAATTAAGGCTAGGGATCAAAGGAAATCCTAATTTTGGATTAGTTCGTACATTGATGGTGGGTGTAAAAAGTAATGAAACGCATCAGGATATCAAAGGAGAGGTTTGGTTCAATGAACTTCGTTTGGCTGATATGGATAATCAGGGTGGTATGGCAGCTGTCTTAAACGTAGATTCGAATCTTGCTGATTTTGCTACAATTTCAGCCACAGGAAAGAAAAGTACGATTGGTTTTGGTTCATTGGAACAAGGACCTAATGAAAGAAGTCGTGAAGATATTCAACAATATAACATTGTAACCAATGTGAACCTTGGAAAAATGTTACCTATCAAGTGGGGTATTAATTTGCCTTTTAATTATGCTGTTGGCGAAGAAACGATAACTCCTGAATACGATCCTTTTAACCAAGATATCAAACTAAAACAGTTGTTAGACAATACCACTGACTCTGAATTGAAAGATAATATCACTAACAGAGCTATCGATTATACAAAACGTACAAGTATCAATTTTATAGGTGTTAGAAAACAGAGAAGTCCAGAGCAAAAACAACACGTTTATGATCCGGAGAACTTCACTTTTTCTCAATCCTACAATAAAGTGGAGCGACATGATTTTGAAATTGAAGAGTATTTAGACCAACAAGCAAATTCATCTGTTGATTATGCATTTAGTTTTCAACCTAAGTCAGTTGAGCCTTTTAAGAAAATGGAGTTCATGAAGAAGAGCGACTATTGGAAATTACTAAGTGATTTTAATTTTAACTATCTGCCTTCGAATATTTCCTTTAATTCAAATATTAATAGACAGTTTAATCGTCAACAATTCAGACAGGTAGATGTTCAAGGTATTGGGCTTGATCCTTTATATAGAAGGAATTTTTCATTTAATTACCAGTATGGTTTTAATTATAATCTAACAAAAGCATTAAAACTGAGTTATACGGCTTCGTCAAGCAACATAGTTAAGAATTATTTGAATGAGGATAACGAACCAATTGACAGTTTTTCAATATGGGATAGTTATTGGGATATTGGAGACCCTAACCAACACATGCAACAGTTGGTAGTGAATTATGAAATTCCAATTAACAAAATTCCGGTATTCAGTTTTATTAAAGCAAATTATTCTTATACCGGAGACTATAGCTGGCAACGTACTTCAAATGCTTTATCTCAAATAGAGATTGAAGGAACTGCTTACAATTTAGGGAATACTGTTCAGAATGCACGTTCTAATAGTTTGAATTCAAGTTTCAATATGGACATGTTGTATAAATATTTAGGGATTTCACCAAAGGGAAAGAACGCAGCACCAAAACCTAGAGCAACAGCACCAAAACCTGGTGAGAAAGTAGTGAATACTGCCGCGAAGCCACAGGCCAAAGACAATGAATTTGTTGATGGATTGATGGGGGTTTTAACCAGTGTAAAAAATATTCAAATTAATTATACTGAGAATAGTGGAACAGTTTTGCCAGGATATACGCCAAGCGTAGGGTTTCTAGGCTCTTCGAGACCTTCGTTAGGATTTATTTTTGGAAGTCAAGATGATGTAAGGTATGAAGCAGCTAAAAACGGATGGCTTACCAATTATCAGGACTTTAATCAAAATTTCTCGCAAGTGACCAATAGGATGCTTAAAGCGACTGCAAATGTAGATTTGTTTCCTGACTTAAAAATTGATTTGACTTCAGATAGATCTTATTCAAAGAATTACTCAGAACAGTATGACATTTTTGATGGTCAATACAATTCACGTTCACCTTATACATATGGTCTTTTTTCAATTTCGACAGTATTAATCAAGACTGCTTTTTCAGCTAGCGATGAAAATTCATCAGCTGCTTTTGATGACTTCAGGTCTAATAGGCTTATAGTGGCTACAAGATTAGCCACAGAAAGAGGTATTGATGTTACTAATCCTGCAAATATTGATGATGAAGGCTATCCTTTAGGTTATGGTAAAAACAATCAGGCAGTATTGCTGCCAGCATTTCTTGCGGCTTATTCCGGTAGCGATGCCTCAGGTGTTTCGCTGGGGATTTTTAGAAGTTTTCCAATTCCTAATTGGGCGGTGAAATATAACGGATTAATGCGATACGATTTGTTTAAAAAGAATTTCAAAAGATTTTCTTTGCAACATAATTATAGGGCTTCTTATACGATCAATCAATATCGATCGAATTTTGATTATGATAATACTCCTGACGGAGTTGATGATAGTGGGAACTTTTATAATAAGACCATTATGTCTAATATCAATTTAGTGGAGCAATTTAGTCCGCTAATCAGAATGGATTTTGAATTGAAAAGTTCGTTAAAAGTACTTACTGAGATCAAAAAAGACAGAGCATTATCTATGAGTTTTGATAATAACTTATTGACAGAAGTAAAAGGAATTGAATATGTTGTAGGACTTGGATACCGCTTTAAGGATGTGATTTTTTCTTCACGCCTGGCTGATAATCCTACTGGTATAATCAAAGGGGATATCAATATGAAAGCTGATTTTTCGTATCGTAATAATCAAACTGTAGTGCGATATTTAGATTACGATAATAATCAATTGGCGGGTGGGCAAAATATTTGGTCTTTGAAATTGACGGCTGATTATTCTTTCAGTAAAAACCTTACTGCAATATTCTATTATGACCATTCATTTTCCAAAGCAGTAATATCAACTTCATTCCCTCTAACTAACATTCGTTCCGGATTTACGCTTCGTTATAATTTTGGGAATTAAAATTTAGAATCTAAACTATATTTGAATAGAAGATTGTTACATTTGCGGAACAATAATTCAATTATCAATTATCAATTAGTATTTATTATGAATATACCTACAAATTTAAAGTACACGAAAGATCACGAATGGATTAGCCTTGAAGGTGATGTTGCAACGGTAGGGATTACCCATTTTGCTCAAAAAGAATTAGGGGATATCGTTTATGTTGAAGTAGAAACTTTAGACCAAACTCTAGAAAAAGATGAGGTTTTTGGTACAGTTGAGGCAGTAAAAACAGTTTCTGATTTGTTTCTACCATTAGCGGGAGAAATTATAGAATTTAACGATGCTCTTGAAAGTACTCCAGAAGCGGTAAATTCAGATCCTTATGGTGCTGGTTGGATGATAAAAATTAAAGTTTCAGATGTTGCGGATTATGATTCGTTACTTACAAGTGAAGCCTACAAAGAATTGATTGGTGCTTAAAAAATTATTTTTTTTGGCAGCGGTAATATGGACGGCAATTGTTTTTACCCTTTGTCTAGTTCAATCGGAGAGTCTCCCTGTTGTAAACATTGAGAATCTTGATAAATTCATTCATGCGTTTTTTCACTTTGTATTTACCTCACTTTGGTTTTTGTTTTTAATAAGCCATACCACGGATAAAAAAATATTTATGCCATTAATGATTGCATTTATGCTTTCAGTTTTTTTTGGAATAGCAATTGAAGTTTTACAAGGCTTGTATACAACTACAAGAAAGGAAGATGCGCTTGACGTTGCAGCTAATATTTCAGGAGCAACTTTAGCAGTTTTATCGATCGTTATGTATTATAAAATACGACGGTTAGATAAAAAATAAAATAAATTAAAATCCCGCTTCGGCGGGATTTTTTGTTATGGGCAGGGAGTGTTTACTTTCATTTATTATTTAATAACTAATTTGGTCTTTTATTAACTTTGCTGATCAAAAATTTTGTTGGTTAAAGTGCAAGTCTCTATAAAACTAATGCCGATTAAATATGTATTTTTGTGAACCATCAGGAATCATAATCGGGAAATAAGAAAACAATGAACATTAAACAATATTTAGATTCGACCTATTTAAAAACGGCAAGTCAGGCTGGACTAAGTGAAAGCCATAATGTTCTTGTTGTTGAAAAATTCATACAGGAAGCAATTGATGAGAATTTTAAGCTTATTATGATTCGGCCAGATATGGTTTCTATAGCCAGAAAGATGATTACAGCTGCTGATTCGAATGTACAAATAGGTACTGTAATTGATTTTCCGGAAGGGAAGTCGGGAGTTGAAGCTAAGCTTAATGAAGCGATGGACGCAATTCAAGACGGAGCTGATGATTTAGATTTTGTTTGCAATTACGAAGCGTTCAAGGAAGGAAATGTTGATTTGGTAAAGGAAGAAATTCTGAAATGCACGCAATTAGGACTTGATAATAATAAAGTGGTGAAGTGGATTATTGAAGTTGCGGCTTTAGATGACAAGCAAATTATACAACTATCAGCTCTGATAAAGAATGTGGTGGTTTCTAATTTTAAAGAAGAATATTTTAATTCCGTTTTTGTAAAATCGTCAACAGGTTTTTTTAAAACTGAAAATGACCTTCCTAATGGAGCGACAGTTTCGTCTATAATATTAATGTTAGAAAACGCATCGCCACTCCCTATAAAAGCAGCTGGTGGCGTACGGACTTATGAGGAGGCTTTGGGGATGATTCGATTAGGCGTAAAAAGAATAGGGACATCCGGAGCAAAAGCAATTGCTAATGGCGAAAGCACACAATCAGGATACTAAATTTTCAATCAAAAAGTAACATGACAAAAGGTTTCTTAGTTTTATTAATATCATTTTTTTCTTTCTTCGCATATTCTCAAACTGGGAATAATAATTCATCTCAATTGAATTCAGCTCCCGAGCGATTTCCAGTTTTTCCTAAATGTGAAAATTTAGAATCTACGGAATTGGAAAACTGTTTTTATAATAAAGTTCAAGACTTTGTTTTTCAAAATTTTGTAATGCCAGAAAACCTGATTCAAAATAATTTTTCTGGAAATATAATAGTACTTTTTGAAGTGGATAGCAATGGAATTTTTAAAGTGATTTACGTAAATGCTGTCGACGAGGAGTTAATACAGGAGGCGAAAAGAGTTTTTGCTAAATTTCCAAAAATCATTCCGTCTACTTATAATGGAAAACCAACGTATTCAAAATTCAATATCACGATTGCAATACCATTAAAAAATGCAGAAACAATGGCTGCAGAAGCGTTAGTGCGTGCTGATGTTTTACAAAACACTACAAAGCAGCTGACGGAACTGGATAGCATTGTCTATAAAAAATTTAATAATCCTGAGTTTGAAAGTCATTTGAATATTCCTTTTTCACATAGTTATTATGCTCAGTTTGACGGAGCTTTAAATCAAGTAGGTAGTAATAATCATACCGCTTCAAAACCATATACCTATTTAGAGGTTGCAAAATATTATGATATTAAAGCAGCAAATGATAAACTTAAGAAAAATGTATCAGGCTGGTGGGCTCGAAAATTATGGAATGAGAATGCGGTCGAAATTCAAGGGGAGGGTTATTGGTTAACTTTAAACCCAATTTTGGATTTACAAGTTGGTAAAGCGTCTCATAGTGATGTGTCTTATACTTATGTCAATACACGTGCACTTAATTTTCGTGGAGGCTTAGGGGATAACCTTAACTTCACAACTACGGTTTTTGAAAGTCAGGGGCGTTTTGCAGATTATTTCAATCAATATGCTGAATCTATTGAGCCAGCAGGTGGTAACCCGGCAATTATTCCGGGGATAGGGATAGCTAAAAACTTTAAATCAGATTCGTATGATTTTCCTTTGGCGGAAGCCAATATAACTTTTGCGCCAAGCAAGCATATTGATGTGCAATTAGGGTATGGGAGAAATTTTATAGGTGATGGATATCGTTCTTTATTAGAAAGTGATGGAGCGAGTCCGTATCCGTATTTTAAAATTAACACCAATTTTTGGAAAATAAAATACACGAATACTTATATGTGGTTAAAGGATGTACGTCCAGATGTTACACTTGAAAGAACCTATGCCACAAAGTTTATGGCGAACCATTATTTAAGTTGGAATGTTTCAAACAGGTTGAATATTGGTTTGTTTGAATCTGTAATTTGGACAAATACTAACGATAGAGGATTTGACGCTAGTTTTATAAATCCAATTATTTTTTATAGATCTGTTGAGTTTGCTTCGTCAGCGAGAACTGGAAATGCATTGTTAGGTTTCTCTTATAAATATAAATGGAGCAATCAGGTGAATTTGTATGGGCAATTTCTTTTGGATGAGTTTTCTCTTGGAGATATCAAAAGTGGCGATAACAGTTGGAAAAATAAATATGGATATCAGTTGGGTGTAAAGTATTTCAATGCATTTCATGTTGATAATTTATTATTACAGTTAGAATACAATCATGTACGACCTTATGTGTATTCACATAGTGTGCCTATTACTAATTATGGTCACAATAATCAGAGTATAGGACATCAGTGGGGAGGAAACTTCAAGGAGTTTATTGCAATTGCTCGATATCATAAGGGAAGGTATTTTGCTGATGCAAAAATAACAGCAGGTACTCGCGGTCTAGATTTTGACACTACCGAAGATAGTTTTAACTATGGTGGGAATATATATAAGGATTATGATGAAAAGAGACCTTTTGATTCAGGTGTAAAAGTAGGGCAGGGTAATAAAACTGCTGTGTTTGTTGCTGATATTCAAGGAGGTTATTTGGTGAATCCTGCCACTAATCTAAAGTTTTTCGGAAGTTATATTTACAGGAGTTTTGACCCTACGGTGAATACCGCAACTACTTTTAACCAAAGTACTAATTGGTTTACTTTAGGATTGAGAGCTGATATTTTTAATTGGTATTTTGATTATTAATATATTGCTTTAAAATCCAATGGCCTATAATTATAAATTAGTTCTAATATTTGTAATCATAGGCTTTGTGTTTTTCTAATGAGATTAGTTAAAAAAAATCTAATTTCTACAATCTAATTTCTCTATGTAATGTGTACCTTTGCAGCAGTTTTATAAAATCTAATGAAAACCGCATTGAATACTACGTCAAATACATTTTCCCTTAAATCGATTTTTTTGGATTTTAAAGAAATCACGAAGGCGGGGCTGGCTATCAGTGTTTTATTTTCCTCTATTGCGGGATATTTTCTGGGTTTTGATGATGAACATCCTTTTCAATGGTCTGTTTTGATAATGCTTGCCATTGGTGGTTACTGTATGGTGGGAGCTTCTAATGCTTTTAATCAAGTGATTGAAAAAGATTTAGACGCTTTGATGAACAGAACTAAAAACCGACCTGTTCCGGCCGGTAGAATGTCACCAACAGTTGCCTTGCTAATTGCTAGCTTGTTGACAATAATAGGAATTGGTTTGCTTTATATGATTAACCCCAAAACAGCAATGTTTGGTGCTATTTCTATATTTTTATATACAAGTGTTTATACTCCATTAAAAACGATGACTTCGTTGTCTGTTTTTGTGGGTGCTTTTCCAGGGGCAATCCCGTTTATGTTAGGTTGGGTTGCTGCAACAGGCGATTTTGGAATTGAGGCAGGGACTTTGTTTTTGATTCAGTTTTTCTGGCAATTTCCTCACTTTTGGGCTATTGGCTGGTTTTTATATGAAGATTACGAAAGAGCAGGATTTTTCATGCTTCCTACGGGAAAGAAGGATAAGGGAACTGCGCTACAGGTTATTTTATATACCGTTTGGTTGATTATTGCTTCTTTATTGCCTTCTTTAGGATATACAGGAAAATTATTCATATCACCTATTGCTGCGGTACTGGTTTTTTTACTAGGACTTTGGATGTTGTTTTATGCGGTACAACTATACAAATTGAGAACTGCTAAAGCAGCAAGAACTTTGATGCTGGTGAGTGTTTCGTATATCACTTTGTTACAATTCGTTTATATAATTGATAAATTTTTGAGATAATTATGGAGATTACAATGACAAAAGGCGAACATAAAGCAAGGACGGCAAGATCATACAAATTGATACTGTTGTTTGCTATGGTCAGTATGATTATGATGTTTGCGGGGCTTACAAGTGCCTTCGTAGTGAGTAAATCTAGGGTAGACTGGTTAAAGGATTTTGAGTTACCTTCGGCTTTCTATTACAGTACTCTGGTGATTTTAGGATGTAGTGTTACTTTTCATTTAGCTAAAAAAGCTATTCAAAAAGACAATAAAAGTGCTACTACTACATTTCTTTTAGCTACTTTAGCCTTGGGAATATTATTTGTTGTTTTGCAGTTTGTAGGGTTTGGTCAAATTGTAGAAAATGGATACTATTTTACAGGAACTGAGAGTTCGATTACAACAACATTTCTTTATATTGTAACGGTTGTGCACTTGATTCACCTTGCGGGAGGGTTGATTTCACTGCTAATTATAATTTATAATCATTTTAAACAAAAATACAATTCGACTCAAACTCTTGGAATAGAACTAGGTGCAATGTACTGGCACTTTCTTGATTTCTTGTGGTTGTATTTATTTGTATTTTTATATTTCTTTAAATAAGAAAAAAACGTAAATTTGGGAACTTTTTAACGAATAACTTTTATGGAAGCGACAGTTACTACTGCAAATAGTGAAGAAAAAACTTGGGGAGGCGGCAATGAGCCAATGGGAGCAAGTTATGGTAAATTAATGATGTGGTTTTTTATCGTGTCAGATGCCTTAACGTTCTCTGGATTTTTAGCAGCCTACGGTTTTTCTAGATTTAAATTTATCGAAACGTGGCCATTGGCCGATGAAGTGTTTACTCACTTCCCATTTATGCACGGTGTGTCTGCACCAATGTACTATGTGGCGTTAATGACGTTTATTTTGATTTTTTCATCTGTAACAATGGTTTTAGCCGTTGATGCAGGTCATCAAATGAAAAAGAACAAAGTGGTTCTTTACATGTTTTTAACCATTATCGGTGGTATGATCTTCGTAGGGTCACAAGCTTGGGAGTGGAATAATTTCATAAAAGGAGAATACGGTGCAATCGAAACAAAAGGAGGTAGTTTACTTCAGTTTGTTGACAAAGATGGAAAGCGTGTTGCACTTGCTGATTTTGCAGCGACTTTGCCTTTGGAAAGAGAGCAATTGAATAGAAATAAAGGAACTTGGTTCATGAGTGAATCTTCTTTGCCATCTTATTCAGTAGCGGAAGTTCAGGCTGGTTTTAAAGCGCATCCTGATTTATTGATCAGAACAGAAGTTATTTATGAAGGAGATGAGGCAACGATGAAAGATGCTAAGATCAACCATGATTTAACTAAAATTAAGCACAAAACAATTCTAACTAGAGAGGAGTCTTTGCTAAGATTAGGACAAGCAACGTACGTTGTTGAAGGTGCGAATTTGACAAGAAATGAGTATGGTAGCAAATTATTTGCTGATTTCTTTTTCTTTATTACAGGTTTTCACGGTTTTCACGTTGTTTCAGGGGTGATTATAAATATCATCATCTTTTTTAATGTACTTCTTGGAACTTACGAAAAAAGAGGAAGTTATGAAATGGTAGAGAAAGTTGGTTTGTACTGGCACTTTGTCGATTTAGTTTGGGTATTTGTATTTACAGTATTCTATCTAGTTTAATTTTTAAAGATTATTATTATGTCACACGTACATGCATCAAATACAAGTAGAATTTGGAAGGTTTTTGGAATATTATCTGCTGTTACTATAGTAGAAGTAATTTTAGGTATTCTTAAGCCAGAATCATTACACTTAAATCATTTCTTGGGAATGAACTTGCTGAATTGGATATTTTATGCTCTAACTATATATAAAGCATACTACATTGTATATGCATTTATGCATATGGAAGGGGAAAAAAGTAGTCTGAGATATGCAGTTGTTTTACCTGTTGTATTTTTAATATTATATTTACTTTTCATTCTTTTGACTGAAGGGAATTATATTTATGGGGTTTTTAAAGATTCGACCATTAAATGGAATTTTTAACAATATATTAATTCAAAAAAAGGGTATCCGCTGCGGCAGATGCCCTTTTTTATTTTATTTTTGTACCTTAAATGACATCTACACATAATGAAAAAAAATATAGTTCTTTTTATCCTTTTTATATTGCCAATCGTTGCCTATCTTTTTTTTGCATCCGGTGTTAATGGTTTTACAAAATTACCTATTATTACCCCTAAAATTCCTGATTTTGGAAAATGGGAATCCTTGAATGGTGAAAAAGTAAGTTTAGATAATAAAATTACTATTTTGGGTTTTGCTGGTAGTGAGGTTTTAAAACACAGAGGGAACCTATTCAATCTTAACGAAAAAATATACCAACGTTACCATACTTTTCAAGACTTACAATTTGTCATGATCTGCCCATTAGGAACAGAAGATGATATTAGAAGTATTATGGATGCGCTTGATGAGTTTACTGATGTGTCGCAATGGCATTTCGTTTTTACTACTCCAGAAGAAATTAATGCGTATTATAGCCAACTGAAATTAGTTGGAAAATTAGATAAAGACGCAGGTACCTCAGATGTTTATATTGTAGACAAGGATAGAAGTCTTAGAGGTAGAAAAGAGAAGAAAGGATATAAAGAAGGATATGATACTTTTCATCCTGCTGATTTGAGTAATGAGATGTTAGATGATTTTAAGGTTATTCTTTATGAATACCGTGCTGCACTCAAGAAAAATCATAACGCTACAAAAAAACTTTAAAGTTATAATCCATGTTTAAAAATAAAGCTTACATCGGTATTTCATTTATAATTCTTGTTTTTGGAATTTATGCAGTGCCTAAAATTATATCTAAAATTCAAAATAACGAAATCGTAAAAGGAGATCGTTTGGATATGGTGACTGGTTCGAATAATGAAATTGAAAAATTAACGAAAATTGGGCCTGCGCCTAAATTTGAATTAATTAATCAAGACAATGTAAAAATCACCAATGAAACTTATAAAGGTAAAGTGTATGTATTAGAGTTTTTCTTTACTACATGCCCTTCCATTTGTCCAAAAATGAATCAAAGCATGCTTTTGATAGAAAAAACTTTTTTTGGAAATCCAAACTTCGGGATAGTGTCTATTACCATAGACCCATCGCACGATACGCCGGCAGTTTTGAAATCCCATGCAGAATTATTAGGAGTTAAATCTTCAAACTGGAATTTCTTAACAGGCGAGAGAGAGTATATATTTAATTTGGCGAACAAAGGTTTTAATCTTTACGCTGGTGAAAATGCTAATGTAGATGGGGGTTTTGAACATTCAGGTTTATTTGCTCTTGTAGACAAGAATGGTAATATTCGTTGTAGAAAGGATGACTTTGGGAATCCTATTCTTTACTACGATGGCTTAGACAAAAAAGGAGTAAGGGATATTCAGCAAGATATAAATGTATTGTTAAAGGAATAGTTATTATGAAAGATCAGAATTTAGAAAAAAAATATAGTAAATGGATTGTACTTTTATCAGTTACAATTCCCGTTGTCGTTGTGTTGCTTTTTAGTATTAATTTAAAAAAGTTAGGTTTCGCAGTGGAGCCACTTAATTTTCTTCCTCCTATTTATGCATCAATTAATGGTCTTACTGCAATACTTTTAATTGCTGCGGTGTTAGCAATAAAAAACGGTAATAAGAAATTACATGAGAACTTGATGAAAATGGCTATAGGTTGTTCTATTGCTTTTTTAGGGATGTATGTAGCGTACCACATGACTTCTGATTCAACAAAATTTGGAGGAGAGGGTATTATAAAATATGTTTATTATTTTATTTTGGTTACGCACATTATTTTATCTGTTATAATTATTCCGTTGGTTTTAATAACCTATGTTCGTGCATTGGCACAAGTATTTGATAAGCATAAAAAAATTGCCAAAATCACCTTCCCTATTTGGCTATATGTTGCCATTACGGGTGTTGTGGTGTATTTAATGATATCTCCTTATTATGTTTAAAAAAAGTAAATTACAAGCTTCTTTATTCGCTTTATGTCTATTTGTTTTTTCCGCTTCCGCAAATGCGCAATGTGCGATGTGTCGTGCTGCATTAGGTGGTGAAGGCAATAAAGTTCAGGCACAAGCAGTAAATGATGGGATTGTATATTTGATGTTGATTCCTTATATTTTAGTAGCCGGTATCGGTTATGCCGTTTATAGATTATATAAAAAGAAGAAATCTGAATAATATTTTAGCGGGTTACTTTAAACCGTCAATTGAAATATTGATTTCGCCGTTTACTGCAATAAATGCAATAATGGCATTGTTTGTTAATTGGATTTTTTTGAATTCAATGTCTTCCATTTTTCCATTAACAAAAACACCAGGTATTGGGTTGTAATTTGCTAAATAGCTCATCATAGTTTGCTTGCCTTCGTTTAAATTCGGTTGGATTGAATAGCGACAATTTTCCTGAATCTTCCTTAAGACCATTCCTTGTGCAAGCCAGTTAGCAGTTCGCATAAGTTTGTTTTTTGTGTCCAATATGTATTCTAATTTATCAAAGTAGATTTCCTTTTTTTCGTCGTTGTACTTTGGGAAACCAGATAAGTAGATTGTTCCGTTTACAGATCCTAATAGGTCTAGTGCAATCACCATTTTTCCATCTTTATGCCAAATGGAGACATTCTTTACTTTGACTTTCTTCCCTCCTGATCCAAACTCTTGTCCGATGAAATTCTTGGTCATTATTTTAGAAGCTTCATGGTAAGTTGAAACAGCGACAATGTTTGCTTTTACTTGATTTGGTATTTTAGTGACAGGTTTCAATATGATTTTATTGGCGTCAAATTTTGATTCGGGTTTTCGTCCAATCAAGGTTTCCATCGTGCATTTCATCCCCATTTGTAATTGAAAAGAATCCTCTTTTAGTTTAGCGGCAGTAGAGTATATTTCGACGGCTGTGATTCTAAGCCAGCTTTCATAATCATCATTCATTTTAAAAGGAATGGAAATTTGTTCTATTGCATTGATAACATTTGGTTTAAAGTCCATAGATTTTACAATAACTTCATCGATTTTTCTTTCTATTTTTGATTTGAATAGTTTTATTCCGGGGTTGATAAGGTAGGTTACGGGAACATTTTTTCCAAAAACAGACATCGTAGGTGTCTCATTCCAATCTAATGACTTTAATACAGTCTTTGTTTTTAGTTGCCAATTATTCAAAGCAACATCACTAGTCAGGGTAACTACTCCATTTAAATTAAATTCTCGGGTATTATATAACTCAACCCCCATCGTTTTTGTGCCAATTCTATACTTTACAATTGCCTTCAAAGGGAGAATGGTTTCAATTTTATCTCCAGATGTTCCATTGTTATTTCGTATTGTGATAGGGGCTAATTTCCAAATTTTAATCTCGATGTCGTCATCTTCTATGTCGCTATCATCATATATCAGTCCAGACAATATCGAATTAGTTTTGTTTTCGATGTCTTTTAGTTTTATGCTGATAGGTAGGTTTATAAAGGAAGGGCTGTTCTCGTATACCAAAGGAGTTGCATCGTCCGGTTCTGGTTTTAGGGTGTTAATTTTTTGCGAAGTGGAACAGCTCAATAATAAAGAGCAAAGAAAACAAAGGGTCACAATGTATTTGAGCATTTTTGATGTTTTTTTGAAGACGTAAAATTAGTAAAAGAAATATATTTTCTTTTAAAACTGTAACAATTAACTTGTAATTAAGTCTTATGAATTAAGATGTTATGCTGCGCTTCTGCTTTAGGGTAGATAGTTATTCTGCTTTTTAGTAGGAACTATTATTTTAAAATATAAAAAAAACATGATAGAAATTAAAGACTTACATAAATCCTATACAATGGGAAGCTCTGAATTGCATGTCTTAAAAGGTATTAATTTTAATATCAAAGAAGGGGAACTTGTTGCGATTATGGGTTCGTCTGGTTCAGGGAAATCCACACTATTGAATATTCTTGGGATTCTTGACGAAGCTGATTCTGGTGATTATATTTTGGATAATGTTCCAATTAAAAAATTAAATGAAACCATTGCATCTAGGTACCGCAACCAATTTTTAGGTTTTGTATTCCAATCTTTCAATTTAATAAATTATAAAAGTGCTTTAGATAACGTGGCTATGCCTTTGTATTATCAAGGTGTAAAAAGAAAAGAACGTTATGAAATTGCGATGAGTTATCTCGAAAAAGTGGGCCTTGCAACGCATTCTCATCATTTGCCTTCAGAACTTTCTGGTGGACAAAAACAACGTGTGGCAATTGCGAGAGCATTGGCATCAAATCCAAAAGTATTATTGGCAGATGAACCAACGGGAGCTTTAGATACAAAAACCTCCTATGAGGTAATGGAATTAATTCAAGGTATTAATGATGAAGGAAAAACAATATTAATTGTTACGCATGAGCCGGATATTGCCGCAATGTGCAAAAGGAATGTTGTTTTAAAGGACGGATTGATCATTGACGATAAAATGGTAGAACAAGTAAGAGCGGCAGCCTATGTTTAATGTGGAGCGCTGGCAGGAAATATTTGAGGCTATAGCCAAGAATAAGCTGAGAACCTTTCTCACTGGGATTTCTGTGGCTTCTGGTATTTTTATTTTAGTTATACTTCTGGGTGTAGGGAAAGGGCTTGAGAATGGCATATCCAAACAATTTGAAAATGATGCCGAAGGAGTTATTTGGATTTGGGCAGGAACCACTACAAAGGAATACAAAGGATTAAATCCAGGAAGACAGATTCAGTTGCGCAATAGTGACCATGAGCTTGCAATTCAGAAATTTGATAAAGAAATAGATAAAGAAAGTGCGAATTATGCGCTTTGGAATGCAAATATAGTTTATGGTAAGGAAACCGGAAACTATGATAATCAAGGGGTAACACCGGAACATCAAGCAATTGAAAGGTTGACCATTATAAAAGGAAGATTTGTAAATGTCAATGATATTATTAATAGTACCAAAGTGGCAGTTATTGGCGAAAAGTTGCGATTGGACTTGTTTAAAGATAAAGATGCAATTGGAAAAGAAATTTCAATAAGTAATATAAAATTTAAAGTGGTTGGGGTTTTTATGGACCCAGGCGGTGAACGTGAAGAATCTAGAGCATATCTACCTTTGAGTACTGTGCAAAAGGTTTTTGTGGGCGGAGACAAGATTAGTAATTTGGCTTTTACGCTTAATAAAAAAGATACTTATCAAGAAGCTTTAGCTGAGTCGGTTAAATTCACAACTGAAGTGAGTCAAATGCTAAAAGGGAAAAACACGATTGCGCCTGATGATTTGAGCGGTATCGGGATTAATAGCACGATTGAAAACGTCAAGCAATTTTATGATTTAAATCTCTATATCCGATTGTTTTTTTGGTGGGTTGGAATTTGTACCATAATTGCTGGAGTTGTTGGGGTAAGTAATATTATGATGATAATTGTAAAGGAAAGAACGAAAGAAATTGGAATCAGAAAAGCACTTGGAGCTTCTCCTTTCTCTATTGTTGTTATGATTTTGCATGAATCCATTTTTATAACTACTATTTCAGGATTTATAGGACTTTTATCAAGTTTGATATTACTTGAATTAGTGGGGCCAATGGTCAAAAGTGATTATTTTTTAAATCCAGAAGTGAATTTTGGTGTGGCATTAACCACCCTGATTTTGCTTGTGTTTGCAGGAGCTTTGGCAGGTTTTTTTCCAGCTTATAGAGCAGCAAGTATTAAACCAATTGTAGCACTTAGAGACGAATAATTATGTTTGATAGAGATAGATGGATTGAAATATTAGAGGCTCTTACGGCAAATACCTTCCGAACGGTTTTAACCGCTTTTGGAGTGTTTTGGGGAATTTTTATTTTAGTGATTTTATTGGCTGCTGGTAAAGGTTTAGAAAATGGAGTTAAAAAAGGTTTTGACGGAATTGCGACAAACACCATGTTTATGTGGAGTCAAACAACATCGAAACCGTACAAAGGGCTTCCTAAAACAAGACAATATAATTTTAAGAACAATGATGTAATTGCTCTAAAGGAAAATTTCCCTGATCTTCTTTATGTTTCTCCACGAAATCAGTTGGGAGGCCATAATGGAGCTAGTAATGCAATTAGAGGAACAAAAACAGGCTCTTATACTATTTTTGGCGATTATCCTGAGTTGGTTAAGCAAGAGCAAATGGAGATTGTGAACGGTCGATTTGTAAATCAACAGGACATTCTTTTAAAACGCAAGGTTGCAATTATTGGACGAGGTGTAATTAGCGAATTGTATGATAGAACCGAAGATGTTATTGGAACTTATATAAAAGTAAATGGCGTAAATTTTATGGTGGTGGGTGTTTATAATTCAAAATCCAGAAACAATGGAGATGCTGAATCTGCTCAAAAAAATATATTTATACCGTTTTCTACTTTTCAGCAAGCTTTCAATTATGGAGACACAGTTGGCTGGATGGCATTAACAGCAAATGATAATGCATCCATTACAGAACTAAAACCGCAGATTTTAGAGTTTATAAAATCCAGACATTCGATTCATCCAGAAGATGATAGGGCTATTGGAAATTTTGATTTATACCAAGAGTTCAGTAAGGTTCAAGGTTTGTTTATGATTTTAAAATTTATAGCTTATTTCGTCGGGACATTGGTATTGCTTTCCGGAGTTATTGGAATTTCTAATATTATGTTGATTGTAGTAAAAGAAAGAACCAAAGAAATTGGTATTCGTAGAGCATTAGGAGCAACCCCTGCTGCAATACGTTCTCAAATATTATTAGAGGCTATTTTTTTAACAATTATTGCTGGGATGTTTGGTATTGCAATGGCGACGGGAGTTGTTGCGGTAATCAATATGGTGTTAGATTCAATGCCAAGCGAAGGAATGATGTTTGCCGACCCAAGCGTTGATCTAACAGTAGTTTTTATCGCCTTGTTTATATTAGTAGGTTCTGGTTTGCTGGCGGGTTATATTCCGGCACAAACGGCAATAAATATCAAGCCGGTAGACGCGTTACGAACAGAATAAATTATCAATCAAAAAATAAACGATTAAATCAAAATCAAAATGAAAAAAGGAGGAACTATAACTATTTTAATTTTTATCACCCTAGTCTTTTTTGGAGCCTTGTATTATTTGTACGCAAAAAATCAGGAACCTCCGGTAGTCTTTAAAACGGATAAAGCTGAAATTAAATCCATTGTGAAGAATACAATTGCTACAGGTAATATTGTTCCAGACGAAGAGGTGTTGATAAAGCCTAATATTTCTGGAATTATTGAGGCGGTATATATCAAAGCGGGACAAACTGTTAAGGCAGGTGATTTGATAGCTAAAATTAAAGTGGTAGCTAATGTGTCAAATTTAAGTAATACACAAAATCAATTGCAGTCCTCTAAAATTGAATTAGATAATCAAGAAAAACTGCATCAAAGACAGAAAACTTTGTTTGATAAAGGAGTTATTTCTGCTAATGATTATGATGCAGCTCAATTAGCCTATAATAGTGCAAAGCAAAATTATAGTGCTGCAAGAAGGAGCTTGGATATTGTTAAAACAGGAACTACTTCGGGACTTGGTGGTTATGCTAATACTTTGATTCGTTCTACTGTAAACGGAATGGTGCTTGATGTTCCTGTAAAAGTGGGGAATCAGGTTATTGAAAGTAATAACTTTAATGAAGGGACAACTATTGCTAGTGTTGCTGATGTTGGGAGAATGATTTTTGTAGGTAAAATTGATGAGTCAGAAGTTGGGAAAATCAAAGAAAAGTTGCCTATTGAAATAACAGTTGGTGCAATTGAGAATAAAAAATTTGATGCTGTATTACAGTATATTGCGCCAAAAGGAGTGACAGAAAATGGAGCAATCCAATTTGAGATTAAAGCTTCTTTAGAGAATAGAGATGATACTTTTATCAGAGCAGGGTTAAGTGCTAATGCTTCTATTATTCTCGAAAAAGCAAATAAAGTTTTGGCTTTGAAAGAAGCACTAATTCAATTTGATAAAAAAACGCAATTGCCTTATGTTGAAGTAGAAACTGGCTCACAGAAGTTTGTTAGAAAAGACCTCGTTTTAGGAGTTAGTGATGGGATTTATGTTCAAATAAAAAGCGGAATTACAGCTTCAGATAAAATAAAAATTTGGAATCAAGGATTGAAAAGCCCTGATTCTAAATAATAAAAAAACCGCTTAAAAGAATTTCAGTTAGTAGATAATTGTTAAATTTGTGTAGTACCTTTGTTACACTTCCATTCAAAATATATGAAAAAAAATAGTTGGATACCCTTAGTTTTACTTTTTGCTTTTAGTTTGTCCTCACACGCCCAAACTAAAAAATGGACCTTAGAGGAATGTGTTAAATATGCATTAGATAATAATATTACAATCAAACAAACAGAGCTTGATACGCAATCGGCATTGATTGATAAAAAAGGGGCTATTGGGAATTTTTTACCATCCTTAAATGCGAATGCTAGCCATTCCTGGAATATTGGTTTAAACCAAGATATTACCACTGGGCTTTTACAAAATAAAACAACACAATTTACCTCTGCAGGTGCAAGCATAGGAGTTGATATCTATAAAGGCTTGCAAAACCAAAACACGCTTAGAAAGGCTAAACTCTCTATAATTGCAGCACAGTATCAGTTAACAAAAATGCAAGAAGACATTGCGCTTAATGTGGCCAATGCTTTTTTACAGGTTCTTTTCAATAAAGAAAATCTGAAAGTGCAAAATGAACAAATGGGAATTAATAAAAAGCAGCTGACTCGTTCACAAGAATTAGTTGATGCTGGAACAATTCCTAGGGGCGATTTATTAGATATTAAAGCGACCTTGGCGTCAGATAATCAAAATGTCATAACTGCCGAAAATACCTTGTTGATTTCTAAATTAAGTTTGTCTCAATTGCTGCAATTAGAGGATTTTGAGAATTTTGATGTTGAGGATGGAACTGAAATACAAGACGAAAACAATATATTGGCACAAACTCCTTTGTCTATTTATGATAAAGCCAAAGAAAATAGAACAGAACTGAAAATTGCGCAAACCAATTTAGAAATTGCTGAAAAAAATGTAGCCATTGCAAAAGGAAGTTTTATGCCAACCTTACAGGGTTTTTATAACTTCAGTTCGCGTGTTGCGTATGCTGACAGAGTAGTAGGTGTAGAGCCAAATACGGCTAACCCAACTTCAATTGTCGGTTTTGTTGAAGGTACAAACCAAAATGTACTGCAGCCCAATTTTTCTCCAATTACTGGTAAAGCAGATCCTTTTTTCGATCAATTTAGTAATAATAAAGGACAGTCTTTTGGAGCGCAATTAAGTATCCCAATTTTCAATGGGTTTTCAGCGAAAAACAATGTAGAGCGTTCTAAGGTAAATTTAGAGAAATCTAAAATTGCATTAGAGCAACAAAGTTTAGATTTACAAAGAAATGTCTATACAGCATTTGCAGATGCTAAGGGAGCTTTGAAATCTCATGAATCAGCGCTTGTAGCTTTAGAGTCTAGACAGGCATCATATTCTTATTCCAAAGATAAATTTGATGTTGGTTTAATGAATTCTTTCGATTTAAATCAATCTCAAACCTTGCTTTCAAATGCACAATCTGAAGTGCTTAGATCTAAGTACGATTATATATTCAAGATTAAAATATTAGAATTCTATTTTGGAATCCCTATCATTAAAAATTAATTAAACATGTCAAAAAAAACAATTTATATCTTAATAGGTAGTGCTGTTGCATTAATCGCATTGTTAATAGTGCTTTCAAAAACGGGAGTTATTGGAAATAAAGATGAGGGAAAAGAGGTGGAAATAGCGACGGTTGACGCTTCTACGATCGTAGAAACCGTTTCGGCTACTGGGAAAATCCAACCCGAAATTGAAGTTAAAATTTCATCAATGGTTTCTGGTGAAATTATTTCATTGCCTGTAAAAGAAGGTCAAGTAGTAAAGAAAGGGGATTTGTTAGTAAAAATAAATCCTGATTTATATACCTCAAGTTTAAATAGAACTGTTGCTGGTTTATCAGGATCAAAAGCAGGATTAACACAGGCTGATGCTCAGTTTAAGGAGGCTAAGTCTAGTTATGATAGAAATAAAACTTTATTCCAAAAAGGAATCATTTCTAAAGCGGATTGGGATAAGTCAATTGCTTCTTTTGAAGTGGCGAAAGCGACTAAGCAAAGTGCATATTTTAATGTGCAAAGCGCTTCGGCATCAGTAAGTGAAGCTAGAGATAACTTAGGAAGAACAATTATTTATGCTCCTGCTGATGGTACAATTTCTGTACTTAATGTTGAGTTAGGTGAACGTGTACTTGGGACACAACAAATGACTGGAACTGAGATTTTGAGAGTGGCCAACTTAAGTAACATGGAAGTTGAAGTGGATGTAAATGAGAATGACATCGTTAAAATAAAAGAAGGGGATTTTGCTAAAGTTGAAGTTGACGCTTATTTGAAAAAACAATTCAAAGGAGTTGTTACCAGTATTTCAAATTCAGCAAGTAGTACACTGACTTCAGATCAGGTAACTAATTTTAAAGTAAAAATCAGAATCTTAAAAGAATCATATGAGGATCTATTGGTAGGTAAACCAGCTGCTTACTCACCATTTAGACCGGGAATGACTGCAACGGTTGATATCATAACCAAAACAAAGAAAAATGTTTTGACAGTGCCAATAAGTTCGGTAGTTGTAAAAGCGGATACTACAGCAGTCAAAGAAATTAAAATGCCTGAGAATGCTGACGAAAAAAATGCAGCTCCTAAAAGCGACAAAAAATACGAATGTGTTTTTGTAAAAGTAGGGAATAAGGCTAAAATAAGAGTTATTAAGACTGGAATCCAAGATGATGCTAATATCGAGGTGATAAGCGGTCTGAAAAAAGGAGATGTTGTAATTACAGGTCCTTATAATACTGTCGCTAAAGAACTTAACTCAGGAGACCTAGTCTCTGAGAAAACAGATAAACAAAAAAAATAAAGTTGAAAGCTTATTTGGATTATAATCCAGATAAGCTTTCAAATTAATATCATAAATACTTACAATTGGATTATATTCTCAACATCGAGACATCTACTAAGAATTGTTCTGTCTCTATTGCCAAAGGGGGTGAAACTATCATTTGCAAAGAAATTGCGGAAGAAGGATACTCTCATGCAGAAAGATTGCACGTTTTTATAGAGGCAAGTTTAAAAGAAGCAGGAATAACATATAAAGATTTATCAGCGATTGCGGTGAGTCAGGGACCAGGTTCTTACACGGGACTTCGTATAGGTGTTTCAGCAGCGAAGGGACTGTGCTTTGCATTAGACCTTCCATTGATTGCGGTTGATACATTGAAAGTGCTGGCGTCGCAAGTAAAGATAGCAAGTGGATTGATTGTTCCAATGATTGATGCTCGTAGAATGGAAGTGTATAGCGCTATTTTTAATGCAAAAATAGAGAAATTAAGAGATGTGCAAGCCGAAATTATAAGTGAGGACTCTTTTGAAAATCTTCAAGAAACAGTTTATTTTGTAGGAGATTGCGCTGAGAAATGTAAAGCTGTTTTGACTAAAGAAAATTTTGTCTTCTTAGCGGAAATAAAATATCCTTCGGCTAAGGAAATGAGTACGCTTAGCTATGAAAAATATAAAAAAAGCGACACTGTTGATGTCGCCTATTTTGAGCCTTTTTATTTAAAAGATTTTTTGATAACTACTTCAAAAAAATAATAATAACATATGTTTGCTAATGGCTACTAAGTATTAGTCGCGGAAAATTCTTTAACATAAGGCTGGATTACAATACCTGCAGTATCAAAAGCAGTTTTGCAATTTTCTAATGTCTCTGTGAAAACTACGCCAAAATCCTCATTGCTCGCCCAAGGTCTAACTGCTAATTGAATGGCACTATCCGTCAGATTTTTTACGAAAACTTCTGGTTTGGGAGTTTGAAGTACTTTTGGGTTGTTATTTAATACCTCCATAATTAGATCTTTCGCCTTTTTAATGTTTGAATCATAAGAGATCGAGAAGGTCAGATCAGCTCTTCGGTATTTTTGTAAAGAGTAATTAGTGATGGTGCCGTTAGATAATATGCCATTAGGAACGAATACAGTCTGGTTGTTTGCTGTCGTTAATTTGGTTACAAAAATTTGTATTTCAGTAACTGTTGCTAATACTCCCTGTGCTTCGATTAGATGTCCTACTTTAAAAGGCTTAAAGAGAATAATCAACATGCCACCTGCAAAATTAGATAGCGATCCCTGTAGTGATAGTCCTACTGCAAGTCCCATAGCTCCCAGAATGGCGACAAATGACGAGGTTTCAATACCGAGTTTTGAAATAAATGAAACAAATAACAATACTCGCAGGACCCATAGTAATATGTCGGCCAAAAAATTGGTCAATGTTGGGTCTAATTCCCTTTTAATCATTACTTTTCTAATTAGCCTATTGATTAGCCTGATGGCATAAAGACCAATAAATAGAATTAGAAATGCAGAAATTAATCTTGGGGAATATTCAAGCAGCGTTTTAATAAAATTGCTTGCATAGTCAGCAACATAATCAGGTCTTAGGGTCATTTTTTAAGTAATAAAAAAACCTTCAAATGAAGAAGGTTTAGGTTTATAATACAAAATTACAAATTAATTTTTTTGGAATAGATGAATCGGTACTCTCTTATGATTTATTTGTATTTTCATCAGAGGCGCGTTCTTTTACTTTTTTGATAACATCGGCTATCGCCTCATTTGTTTTTTCGGCATAATCGCTAACAACTTCTTTTGCTTCTGCTGAAAATGATTCGGCTTTTTCGATTAACGGTTCTGATGCTTCTTTTACCTGTTCAAAAGTTTCCTGTGTAAATTTTTCTGTCTTTTCTAGATAAGGCATAGCAGTTTCTTTAACCTGCTCTACGGCTATTTCTGCTTTGTCAGCTAATTTACTCGAGGTTTTGTTGGCGGAGCCAAATAAATTTTTAAAAAATGATGATAATCCCATGTTCTTAGATGTTAAAATTAGGATACAATAGCAGGTATTTAGTTCTTACAGTTGTATCATTCTATTTGTAATAATTTGTAGCCAATCAATATATAGTCGTAGATGTATTTTGTGTTTTGATTTTTTAAGTCGAGACTAAACATCATAAAAAAAAAGCGTTTCTTATGAAACGCTTTTTTCTTTTTAAGATAGAGTTACTCAAGTTCGAATGTTACTTTTAGGGTGACTCTGTATTCCGCAATTTTACCATCACTTACCGCAGCACTTTGATCTTTTACATATACGGATCGTATATTTTTCACAGATTTTGATGCTTTAGTAATTGCTTTTTGAGCTGCATCTTCCCAGCCGATATTTGAGCTGGAAAGTAATTCAATAACTTTTAATACTGACATAATTTCTATTTTTTTAGTTGAACATTAAATTTAACTAAAATTTTTATAACTACATCGAAAAAGAGGTTAATAAATTTGTAATGTTAATAAAATCAGCATATTGTAATTTTGTTTTAGTTATCCGTTGACTGCTTCTACTTGTATTTTTTCGTCATTTAACATGCTTTTTAGCATGTTTTCAATTCCGGATTTTAAAGTAAATGTTGATGATGGACAACCACTACATGCGCCTTGAAGAACAACTTTTACTACTTTGTCAGTCTCATTGTAAGAGTCAAAAATGATATTACCACCATCAGCTGCTACAGCAGGTTTTACATACTCCTCTAGGATGTTGATGATTTGTTGTGAGGTAACATCTAATTTATCAAAATCTTCATTTTTGTGCTTTTCTTGATTTTCTTTGGCTATAATAACGCTTTCGTCAAGTACAACACCTCCGTTTTCAATATACTGTTTTATGAAGCTTCTTAGTTCTAATGTTATCTCGTCCCAGTTGTTTACTTCGTATTTAGTAACTGAAATATAATTTTCGTCAATGAATACTTCTTTCACATATGAAAATTTAAACAATTCTTTTGCTAAAGGAGAAGGAGCAGTTTGGTCGATGTTTTTAAACTCAATTGCATTTTTAGTTAGCATTCGGCTAACGACAAATTTTAAAGCGGCAGGATTTGGTGTTGTTTCACCATAAACTGTTATAGGTTGCTTTTTAGTTTTATTTTCCTCGATTGTGATTATTGTTCCTCCGTTGTTTAGGAAAGTGTCAATTTGTTCAGCAACAGCATCTTTAACATCATCCCATTCTACGATGCTATATTTTTCAATAGCTATAAAATTTCCGGAAATGTAAACTGTTTTTACGAATGGTAAATAAAATAATTGTTGTGCTAGGGGAGATGCTTTTGCCTCGTCTATATTTTTAAACTCGTAACTTTCATTTTGAGTAATAAAATCTTCGAATTCAAATTTTAGTATAGTAGGATTTTGCGTTTCTTTTATGGTAACTTTTGTCATAACTTTTGTAAATTTTTACAAATTTAGCAAAGTTATTTTCTACGAATACCTATATTTGATATAATAATGGATAAATTAACTTTATTTTAGTTGTTCGATGAGTTTGTATAGACCTTTTCTTCTGCACTAATGTTTAATTTTAAATAATAGTATTTCAATGTATATCAAAATTAAAATTTTATTAGTACTTTTTTTTATAACATCTTATTCTTTTTCTCAAGAAGGAATACCCGTTTATTCGGACTATTTATCAGATAATTATTATTTGATTCATCCTTCGATGGCAGGAGCTGCAAATTGCTCCAAAATCAGACTTACAGCCAGAAAACAATGGTTTGGTCAAGAGGATGCGCCTGAACTTCAAACCTTAAGCTTTAATGGTAGGGTGTCTGAAAAAGCTGGAGCTGGAATCATTTTGTTTAACGATAAAAATGGCTATCATTCTCAAAAAGGAGTTAAATTAACCTATGCATATCACCTTATGTTTTCTAGGGATGAAATTGATTTAAATCAATTGTCATTTGGAATAAGTGGAGGTTTAATCCAGAGTCAGTTAGACGAAACAAGTTTTTTACAATCTGGTGATTTTGATCCCATTATTGATGGAACGGTTGTTCAAAAAGACTCTTATTTCAATGTAGACTTTGGTGCCTCTTATAATTATTTGGACTTTTATGTTCATGGTACCGTTAAGAACGCCATTGAAACCAGAAGAGATATTTACACTGAATATGAAAGTGATAATTTAAGGAAATATCTTTTGAGTGCAGGTTATGTATTTGGGGATAGTGACCGCATATTGTTTGAACCATCTATATTGTTTCAACTTGTAGGTAAAACCAAAGAGAAATCAATAGATTTAAATATGAAAGCATACAAGAATTTAGACTTCGGACAACTATGGGGAGCTCTTTCCTATAGAAGAAGTTTTGATGGTGCTGAATATAATGACGGGAGCGGAGTTTCTGCTCAAAAACTGCAATACATTACTCCAATCGTAGGTGTAAATTTCAAAAATTTGATGTTTGCTTATACGTATTCGCATGTTACGGGCCCTGTGAAGTTTGATACAGGTGGCTATCATCAAATTACTTTAGGTGTTAACTTGTTTTGTAAACCAGTTAAGTACGAATGTGAATGTCCAGCTATTAATTAATTCTAATCTATCTATTTTAATGTTAATAAAATCTGTCAACGGGAAAACTCCTGTAATACCGAAGGATTGTTACGTAGCCGAAAATGCAACGATTGTTGGAGACGTAAGTTTTGGTGATTCTTGCAGTGTTTGGTTTAATGCAGTTATCAGAGGTGACGTTAATTTTATTAAGTTTGGAAACAAGGTAAATATCCAGGATGGGGCTGTAATACATTGCACCTATCAAAAGCATCCTACTATCATTGGGAATAATGTATCAATAGGTCATAATGCAATCGTTCATGGTTGTACTATTCACGATAATGTTTTGATAGGAATGGGCGCCATAGTGATGGATAATTGCGTAGTACAAAGCAATTCTATTGTTGCTGCTGGAGCGGTAATTACTCAAAATACTGTTGTTGAGTCTGGCTCTATTTGGGCAGGTGTTCCTGCTAAAAAGGTAAAAGATATAGATCAGTCAAATTTTGCTGGGGAAATAGCTCGTATATCAGATAATTATGTGATGTATTCCAGTTGGTTTAAAGACGAGGAATAAAATTCTGCAACGATAAGAAACTACAAGTTTATTCTTTCAAAGAATGAGTTTTTATAACTTTCACTAATAGGAATTCTTTTGTCGGCGATTACGGCTTTGTTTTTTTGGATGGATTTCACGTGTTTTATATTGATAATATAAGAGCGATGAACTCTAGCAAACCCTTTAGATGAAAGTAAGTTTTCTAGCTTTATTAAACTAATTAAGGTTAATGTATATTTAGAGTCAGTCGTATATATTTTGACATAATCTTTCAACCCTTCAATATATAAAATATCTGCGAAGTTCAATTTTACATTTTCATATTCAGCTCTAACAAACATAAAATCTTGTTCGATTTCAGGTGCTGAAATTAAAGTTGTAGTTGCAGCTGTATTTTGGGGGCTAAAAATTTGTTGTGCTCTTATTACCGATTTTAGAAATCTATGAAAAGGGATTGGTTTTACTAGATAGTCTACTGCGCCTAGGTTAAATCCTTCAACAGCATAGTCAGAATAGGCGGTGGTGAAAATGATAAGTGGTTTTTTATCAATTGCATTGATAAAGTCAATACCCGAAAAATGAGGCATTTCTATATCTAAAAAAATTAAATCAACATTAGATTGATTGATTATTGAGATGGCATCAATAGCATTGTTGAAGGTGTTTACTAGCTCAAGTGAATCTATTTTACTAACAAATTCTTTGATCAAATCAACTGCTAATGGTTCATCATCTATTATAACACATTTCATCATATTTTCTATTGTGGAGTTGAAATTCCTTTAATTTTTAGGTGTTTATCACTTGTGTTTTATCTAGGATCAAATTTAAATGTACACTGTAGCTATTTTCGGTTTCAGTTATTGTAAGCTGATGCGTATTTGGGTATAGAAGATCCAGTCTGCTTTCGATGTTTGTTAAACCAATTCCGGAATTCTCTGGGTCCTTAATGTAGTTTTCCATTTTGTTTTCTACCCAAAAATCTAAAACATTATCATTGATAATTATTTTAATTTTTACATAAGCCACTCCTTTGTAGTCCGTTCCGTATTTGAAAGCATTCTCAATAAAAGAAATTAAAAGTAATGGTTCTATGTATTTATTTCTAGTTTCTCCATGAATATTTATGAAAATATTCTCAATGTTATTTAATCGTAATTTCTGGAGCTCAATATAATTTTTGATATAGTTTATCTCCTTTTCAAGAAATACAGTTTTATTGTCGGTTTCATAAAGCATGTAGCGCATCATTTCAGATAAGGTTACTATGGCATCTGGTACCAAATCTGATTTTTTGTAGGCTAATGAATAAATACTATTGAGTGCATTAAATAGGAAATGTGGATTTGTTTGTTTCCTTAAATAGTTGAGTTCTGTGGTGGTTCTATGAGTTTCAGCAATAAGTTTATTTTGCTGATTATCATAAAACTCTGATAATGTTTTTATGATTGTACTGATTGCTATTATAAAAACATAAAAAATAGAAGGAGAGATTATCATGAAAAAGGGAGCTTTTCTACGAAAAGGCATTCTTCTTGTAATTTGATGCCCAGTTGCATCATAAACTTTGGGAGGCATCATTTCTCTAAAATCAGGAATGAAGTAAACAATCCTTACAATCGTAAAAAAAGTAATTATCGAAAGTACTATTGCTAAAAAAGACCAGTATTTTTTATGCAGCAGTAATTTTGGAACAAAATAAAAATAATTTAAATAAAATAAGGTGATCCCACTTATCCATTGCACGTAGAAATCGGGGTTAATCAACAAATAACTTTCGTAAAAAGAAATTAATGATGTAACAATAAAAAAGCTCCAAATAATACTATGAACTAGTATTTTGTTTGAACTATTATTTTTTATGTCGTCTAATTTCATCTAGGTTTTTATAGCTAATAAAAATAAATCTTTTTTTGTTACGGTAGGAGACAAATCGTCTTTCAGTTTTTGCAATACTAAGTTGCCTACACTTAAGGCCTCTTTTTCGGTTTTAAAGCTCTTATTGTCGCTAATAACGGGAATGACAGTTTGTTTTATAATGATTTTGTCATCTTTAGATATTGTGTAGCCCCAACCAGAATTAGTTTTTAAAGATTGGACTTTAAAACTCTCTGCTTTATTACATGAAACAAATAGAAACAAACACAATATAAAAAAAATAGTGTATTTGTTTGCTAATATAAGATTCTTCTGGAGTTTTGTCCAGAAGAATCTATTAGTTGAATTAATTATCATCATCGCTTTGCTCGTCTAATGGTTTAAATTCCCAAGAATCATCAAAGTAAGATGATCCAGATCTTCCTAGTAATAAAAACCCACGTTGGTTGATTGCAAAACCGGTGGCATCTGTTCTCGCTGAACCTTCAAGAGAAGTTCTTTCTTGCCATACATCAGTTGTAGGTTCGTATTCCCAAACAGATCTTGTGCTCTCGCCACAGGCTATATAACCTAATCCATTCATTGAAAAACTAGACGCATTAGATCGTACAATTACGTAGTCATCGTTATAAGAATAGTCATCATCATCATCTTGATCGATATCGCGTTTTCTTGTCCATTCATCCGTTGCGGGATCAAACATCCAGAAATCGACTTGGTATGTTCCACTATTTACTCCAGTTGCTAGGTATGCTTTGTCGTCAATAACAAATACAGTCGCACCTCTTCTTTTATTTCCACTAAAACCATTTACTAGTGTCCAAGTGTCGTTGGTTGGGGTATATTGGTAAAAATCTTTAAGATAATTTCCGTCATATCCTGTTCCAAAGTAGGCTTTTCCTCCTGCATGAAATCCTACAGCAGAATAACGAGCACTTCCGGCAAAATCTGCTTTTTGAGTCCAAGTATTACTTATAGGATTGTACTCATAAAAGTCTTTCAGTTTATTAGTACCATCGTAACCAAGACCAATATATCCTTTGTCATTTAGTTCAAAGCCTGAAGCGGCACTTCTTCCTACACCATTAAAATCTGCTTTTTGCTCCCAATAATCTCCTTCTGAATTATATGCCCATAGGTCTTTTAGGTATTCATCTCCAGTGTAGCCTGTAGCTACGTAAGCATAACTTCCTATCACAAAACTTGTGGCACTTGATCTAGCAGGACCATCAAAAGAGGATTTTTTAATCCAGTTCCCAACTAAATCGTCGTCTCCATCATCATTACTGCAGCTTACTAATGCTAGACTCATTATAAGCGTAGAAAATAATATTCCCTTTTTTAAACTATTCATATATTTATTGTTTTTGTTAATGTTTGAATTTTATACCTATGTTAAAAATATATCCGTTGCTATTATTGAAATCATACTTTAGATCTCCTTTATTATCCGTTAGATAATATTTATTGTTGAACCCATAACCTCCCTTAAAATTTAATGACCAGTTAGGATCTATATTTCTCTCATAGGTAAACGTTGTAGCCATTTGTGAGTAGGTCATTTTTGTTGCGTTGATAGCATTGGTATTTTCAGAGGAGTCTAAATTGTAAACAGCTCCTTGAAAGCTATTTTTGATTATGAACGAATTCCTACTGTTGTTTGAATAAGAGATCTGAGAGTCAGGAAAACCTATTGCTACAAATGTGTTTTTGTTGATGCTATGTGTTAGTGAAAAAGTGGGTAATACTTCTGTTTTTCCAAAAAGAGCTGCTCTTTTTACTCCTATGGATAAGGAGTTTGAGCCGTTAAAGGAGTGGCTTACTTCTAGACCACCAAATATATCTACATCAGAAATACCTATGTTTTTTTCGAAATTGACTGTTGGTTTTATTTCAATATTCAAATTTGTTTTTTGATTTATGGCATGTGTGATTTCGAATTTGTTTTCGAAACTTGAGAAAGCATTGAGATTGTCTTGTAAATTGTAATTTTCTAAATCATAAATAATTCCTGTGTTTTTGTATTTGAAAGTATTTGATATTTTATTTTTAGAACCAATGTTTTTGAAAAAACTAAACCCAATTTCGGTCTCGTTTTTAGTTATTTTTTCGGTTGGTTCTGTTTTTATGTTTAATTCTACAGAGTAAGTGCTTTGGGCTGATACTTTAAGAATAGCAAACAGAAACAGAAGGCTTGCAAAAATCTTTATTCTCATTTGTTTATTTTATTGATCCAAAAGTAGTAGCAATCTCTAATTTAAAAAAAGAAGATATATATATGGGCTTATTTCATAGACAAACAGCTCGTTTATACAGTTGAATCAGTATAGTGCTTTGGTATTACTGTTATCGATGTTATTGGGTCTTTTATAGACAAAATGTTTCGAGTGGTATATGTTATAATGCACTATAAAAAGGTCTCTTATATATTTGTTCAAAAAGATTTATGTATAAGGTATTGTTGTTCCTATTTCTTGGAGTTGTGATTGCCTCTTGTAGTTCGGATGTAGATGCAGGAGAGTTTGTAGTGGGGTCGGATTATTTATCCGTAAGTAATAAGGTAGTATTGATTGATACGCTAACTGTTGATGTTTCAACAATTAATTTAGATTCCTTGATTACATTTAGTCAAAATAGGATTTTGGTTGGGAATTATGATGATCTCTATTTTGGGAAAATAAAGTCGGAAAGTTATTTTCAATTGTCTTCAACAGGATATACTCTTAATACTGATTATTCTGATACAGATGCTCCAACCTATGTTTTCGACTCGATAAGAATGATTTTGCGACCAGACAAATATTACTATGGTGATACTACAAAAGTGCAGACTATTAGTATTCATCGATTACTTGAAAAAGTAAAACCTAGTGAAGATGATGACTATTTCTACAATGGTTCAAGTCTGAAATATGATGCAGAAAGTTTGGGTTCTGTTTCATTTAAACCTAAACCTATTAGTAAAGATACCGTGGTCGTAAGTATTAAAGATCTTTTTGGAGAAGCTCTTTTTCAAAAAATAAAGAAGCGAGAGATTACAAATTTTGATGAATTCACTGAATATTTTAAAGGGTTGGTTATAAAGTCAACATCAAATGGTTCTTCTAGTGTTGTTGGTTTCAATACTTCGAGCGTGCTTCGTTTATACTATTCAAAATATTTAGGAGATGCTGAAGAGTCTTTTTATAAGGATTTTAATATTCTAGATGGAACCAAGCAATTTAATAATATAACGTTGGATAGGAGTGCAACATCGATAAAAGATCTTCCTGATTTTACAAGTAGTTTGTCCAGTCTAAAAACGGGAAACAAGGCTTACATTCAATCTGGGACAGGTATCGCATGTAGGATTGATTTTCCTAATATAAAACAGTTGAAATACCTCTCAGAGAATGGTGCTATTGTTGATGCCCAACTGATTGTTAAACCTATAAATAATACCTATTCGGATGCTTATCCTTTAGTAGATTCTTTAAGAGTTTTTGTTGGTGATAAGTTGAATAGAATAACAGGGACCTTGAGTAATGGTGGTAGTACCTATGCAGTTTTGAATAAGCAAAAAGACGAGTTTAATGAGGATGTTGGTTATAGTGTTTCTATTGGGTCTTTTCTGCAAAATGAAATGATTAAAAAATCAGATTCTAAGCTGTCATTAATTCTTACTTTACCCAATATTTCAAAAACGGTAAATCGATTGTTAGTGGGTGATCAGAAAAACAGCAGTAACAAAATTCAATTGAAAATTTATTATATTTCTTATTAGATGAAAAATAAAATAGCACTTGCGGGATTGTTTACATTTTTTGTAATGACCGCATTTTCACAAAGTATAGCAAGTTCACCCTATTCAATTTATGGTTTAGGAAGTTTGTATGATTCTGATTTTGGTTCAATTTCTTCTATTGGATCTTCGGGTATTGCATTGCCATCAACTCAATCGATTAACAACCTTAATCCGGCTTCTTTAGGTTATATGTATCAAAATCATTTTTTGTTTGATGTGGGAGGGAAATCTATTTTTTCAACGTATGAAAATAGTGCTAAAAAAGAAAGTAGAAACAATGTTCAGTTCTCTCATATCGCTTTAGCTTTTCCAGTAACAACTAAATCAGCTGTTAGCTTGTCGTTACAGCCCTATTCGAGTGCTACCTACAAAGTGTCGAATTTACTTTTACCAATTGAAGAAAGTACAGAAGAATATGTTTTGAATGCATCGGGTAGTGGTGGCTTAAATAATTTTGATCTTTCCTATGGTTATAAAATTGGAAAGAAAATAGCATTAGGTATTTCTACTAATTTCCTTTTTGGAAATATAGTAGATGATAGAGACTATACTGTTTCAAACTCAATAACTACTATAAATAAAACTTCGTATTATAATGGAGTAAGAGTGTCTCTAGGTACTCAGGTGCAAATTGACTCGACATTATCAGTAGGTGTGACTGTTAAATCTCCTAGTCAAATAGCGGCGACGAAAACGCAATCTGTAGTTTCTTATAATAATTCGGTAAGTACAACAATTTCCAGTGATGAAAATTATGACGTAGATGATTATTATTTACCATTAGAATTTGGAGTAGGCTTAAGTAAAGTTTTCAAGAATAATTTAAACTTTACTTTAGATTATAAAAAGAGCTTGTGGAATGGTACTAATCAATCTGATATATATGGTAGCTATGTTAATCAAGATAAATTTGCAATGGGTTTTTCATATAGTAAAACAAAGAGTGTCAGAAGCTATTTTGATAGAATACAATATTCTACTGGGGTTAATTATGATTCTGGGTTTTTAGAAATCGATAATAAAAGAATTAACAATCTCTCTTTATCAGTAGGGGTATCATTACCGGTAGAGAATAAAGCTTTTTCGGCCCTTAATGTGACTTATTCTTATGGTCAAAAGGGAAGTATAAGTAATGGACTAATTAAGGAGAATTATCACAAATTGTCTCTTAATTTAAGCTTAGATGGTATTTGGTTTGTCAAAAGGAAATTTGAGTAGATTAAAAATTTTTTTCAATAACGGGGAATTTATTCTCAAGAATTCCCTGCAGCACTTTTGGATTAGTATTGGTGTAAAAAACAGCTTCGTTTGAAGTTGTTGACGAAAGTCCCACTTGTTCCTTTAGTATATTAAGTGTCTGTTTGGCCACGGCTCGGCCTGAATCAATAATCTGAATGTGGTCTGGAAGTATTTTTTTTATTTGAGGAATCAAATAGGGATAGTGGCTGCAACCTAGTACTAAATAATCGATATTGGCTTCAATCATTGGGGTTAAGTAGGAGTGTAGCAGTTTTTCCATCTCTGGGGAGTTCATGTTACCGCTCTCAATTAGTTGCACTAAACCATGACCTACCTGTTCTACTATTTTAGTATTACGAAACATCTCAGCGGTCTTGTTAAACAACTCGCTGTTTAATGTGCCTTGGGTAGCAAGGATTCCTATGATTTGTGTCTTAGAATTAGCTACCGCAGGTTTAATGGCGGGTTCAATTCCTATGAATGGAACGGTATACTTTTCTCTTAATTCTCGGATAGCGTTTGTCGTAGCAGTATTGCAGGCAACAACAATTAGTTTGCATCCCATTGCAAGCAATAAATCCGTATTTTTCATGCTTAAAGCAATGATTTCTTTTTGGGATTTCTGTCCATAAGGAGCATTCTTGCTGTCAGCTAGGTATATTGTTTTCTCATTAGGAAGTAAATTATGAATTTCTCTCCAAATTGAAGTGCCTCCTATGCCTGAGTCGAAAATACCTATTGGTTGATTGTTATCCATCAAAACAAAGTTAAGTTCTCTGGTTTATATATCCTAAATAATTTTGCCACAAAAAAACCGCTCTATCCTTAATTTTGGATGAGCGGTCTTTTAAATATATTCTGCTTTCTATCTACTAGAAACCTAAATCTTTCTTTACATCAGCAGTCAAGTTTGGACCGTCAGCAAGTAAAAGAGATGATCCGTCTAATACATATTGGAATCCTTTAGCTTTTCCTACCTTTTGGATAGAAGCTCTTACTTTTTCCATTAATGGTTTTACGATATCAGATTCTTTTTGTTGTAATTCTTTTTGAGCGTTGTCTCTAAAGTCTACAATTCTTTTTTGCATGTCTTGAACTTCTTTAGAACGGTCTCCGTTTACTGCATCAGTAACAGTAGCAGACTCTGCTTCGTATTTTTTTAATTTTGCTTGGTATTCTTCAACCATTTTTTTATAGTCAGAATCATAAGTTCCGCTTAATTTTTCAAGTTGTTTCTGAGCATCTAGCATTGCTGGCATTTTTGCCATGATTTCACTTACATCAACATGTGCTGTCTTAGCTTGTGCATTAATAGTTTGATTTGCACTGAAAATAAATAATGCAGCAATTAATAAAGTTTTGATTTGTTTCATCGTTTTTAAAATATTAAGTAATTAATTATTGTTTTAGTTTAATTGGTTCTTCTCTCGATTTTTTAATAGAATCTCGTACCTCAAGTGTTCTGATTCTTCTTTCTTCTACTGCTTTTTTACGTTCTTCAATCACTTTCTTGCGATCTTCTAGTATTTTAGCTCTTACATCAATTTGATTTTGTTTGGCTATTTCAACATCTGATTTTACAGCTTCTTTATCGTTAGTTGTAGTCGCTTTTTTATCTTCTGTTTTAGTAGAGGCAGAAACCGTGCCATTTTTTTTAGCTTCCCTGTCCGCAATTATTTTTTGTCGTCTATCCTCGAATTCTCGTTTCTTTTCTTCTTGAGCTAATTTTCGATCAGCGATGACTTTTTCTCTTGCAATTTTCTTATCATCTAATGCTTTTTGTCTTTCTGCCATTGCAGGATTTTCATCCATCGTATCTTCTTTACTTTCTTTGGCATCTTCAGCTTCAAGTTGTTTTTTTGTCAGCTGCTCTCTTTTTTCAGCCCTGTTTAAAACTCGTAAAACCTGATCGCTAATATCAAACCTTTTTGCTGAAAAAAGCATCGTTAAATCAGATGATTTATCGAATATGAAATCATATTTTTTTGCTTCAGCAATGTCTTGTACCGCAGTAAAGACTTGATCCTGAATTGGCTTTACTAATACAGATTTTTGTATCATCAAATCTCCATTTGCCCCAAACCTTTTTTGCTGAAAATCTAACATTTCATTTTCAAGAAACTTAATCTCCATCTCTCTTTCTTCAATCAGACCTTTTGTTAACAAAGCCTTCTCTGCTTTAAGAGCCTCTTTTATTTTGTCAATTTCGATTTTCTTGGATTCAATTTCTTGTTTCCATTTTTGTGCTTTTTGCTCTAATTGAACATTGGCTTCAGTATAGTTTGGTACATTTTGTAAAATGTATTCCATGTCAATGTAGCCTATTTTGGTCCCTCTTGTTTGTGATTGAATAGTGTGTGCTACTATCAATGCTAGAATCGGAATTAAAAAATGTTTTCTCATAGCTTTTGGTATTAGAAAATCTTAATGCATTCTCTTAAAATTGTTGTCCAATAATGAAATGGGTTTCCCATCCATTTGGTTTTGTTTCTCCTGGAAGTGCGTCAAAACCTTTTGCGAAATCGATTCCTAGTAACCCAAATGCTGGCATAAATACACGTAATCCAATACCTGCTGATCTATTTAATGCAAACGGGTTATAACTTTTGAAATTCTCATATGAAGAACCTGCTTCTAAAAAGGCCAATGCATAGATAGATGCTGATGCTTTTAATGTAATTGGATAACGCATTTCTAATGAAAACTTGTTGTATACTGTTGCACCAATTTGTTCTCCAGCACTATTGATTGGAGTTAATGAGTTGTTTGGGTATCCTCTCAATTGTATAGTTTCTCTTCCATCCATTGAATAATTCGCTAATCCATCTCCTCCAACATAGAATCTTTCAAAAGGAACTACACCTCTGTCTTGATTGTAGGCACCTAAGAAACCAAATTCAGTTAATGTACGAAGAACTAATTTACCATAAACTTTCGTATACCAATCAGCTTTGAATTTTATTTTATAATATTCTAACCAATTAAATTTCTTTTGATCCACTAATGCTGGATCAGCTGCTGCGTCTTGGTAAGTGAATACTTTGTTTCCTGAAGCATCGATATAATCGCCTATGTTAACAGTATTCCCATTAGCATCAACCTGATTCGATCTGTCAACAGTATTTTTTAATTTATACTCTTCTTTATCTCCCAATGTAGCATAATCAATTCCGTTTAATAATGAATAAGGTGGAGTCAATTTAGCAGAAAGGCTAAACTCCGAACCGTAAGTTGGGAAAATTGGATTAACTCCTTTATTACTTCTTGATAATCCAACTGTATATGCTAAGTTTCTAGAAGCTCCATTTCCAAATGTAAACAATCCTGTATTGTAATTATGTAAATCATAATGTTGGTAACTTACAGATTGCGATAATACAAAGTAGTCATCCGGCACTGTTAATCTTTTAGCCAATCCAACAGATAAAGTTAATATGTTAAAGCTTTTGTCTTTGTCTACTTTTTGAGTAATGTAATTATTCAAAAATTGCTTACTGTACGATATAGAAGAACTAAACTGTACTGGTTTCTTTTGTCCGAACCAAGGTTCTGAAAACGATACACTGTACGTTTGGAAATAAGTACTTCCTTGTAATCTTAATGACACTTTTTGACCATCTCCCATTGGTAATGGTTTGTATGCCTCTTTATTAAGTAAGTTTCTGGCTGAAAAATTGTTAAATGACAACCCTAATGTACCAATGAAACCACCTCCACCATAACCACCTTGAAGTTCAATTTGGCTGGAACCTTTCTCTACAAGTTGGTATTCAATATCTACCGTACCTGCAGCAGCATCAACATGTTTAAAGTCTGGATTAATAGCTTCAGGATCAAAAAATCCTAATTGCCCAATCTCACGGATGGTTCTTACTAATAATTCTTTACTGTATTTCTCTCCTGGTTTTGTTCTTAATTCTCTATAAATTACGCGGTCATTCGTTTTGTCGTTTCCAACAACCGTAATTTTATTGAAGTATGCTAACGGCCCTTCAGTAACTCTTATTTCGAAATCAATGGTGTCGTTTACCGTTTTAGTTTCAACTGCGTTGATTGTAGAGAATAAGTATCCGTTGTTTTGGTATAAGTTCGTAATATCCTCTCCGTCAGGTTTTGATTTATCAGCGATTCTTTTCTCAAGAAGTACACCATTATAAGTCTCTCCTTTTTTTACACTTAAGATTCTGCCTAAAAATTGATCTGAATAAACAGTGTTTCCTAGGAATTTAATGTTTCCAAAATAATATTTATTTCCTTCCTCTACATTTATCTTTATAGATAATGCGTTTTTGTCTTTATTATAGGTAATAGAGTCAGATAGAATTCTTGCGTCTCTATATCCTTTTTCCTTATAGGATGCTATAACCTTTTCTAAATCTGTTTTGTATTTTGACTTGATGAATTTTGAAGCTTTCAATATGCGAAATAGACTTTTTTCCTTGGTATCTTTCATCGCCTTACGTAAGGTTTTGTCAGAAAGTTTTTCATTACCAACAAAATCAATCGCATCAATTTTTATTTTTTGACCCTTATCAATGTTTACAACCATATTTACCTGGTTCACTGTCGAGGTGTCTTTTACAACGTTAATGTTTACTTTAGTGTTGTAGTAACCATCTTTTTTATATTTGTTTTCAATATAATTTTTTGTTGTAGTAATAAGATTCTCGTTTACAACTTTGTTTTTGGTTAGGCCATTGTCTTTAATTAAAGCTTCAGTCTTACTTTTCTTAATTCCTACAAATTTCACGTTACCTAATTTAGGTAATTCGTTAATTTCTAAATCAAGATATATACTATCGTTTTGGATTCTGTTGATATAAAAGGAGATCTCATCAAAAAGACCTAGTTTACCTAGTTTTTTGATGGCATTACTTATTTGTTCTCCTGGTACTGTGATTTCTTGGCCTTTTTCTAGCCCTGCAAAAGTAACAACGGTCTGGTCATTGAAGCTAATCTTGTTGGTTAGGACAACGTCAGCTAGGATGTATTTTTTACCTTGATCAAAAGGAACTCTATCTTGAGCTTTAATTTGTGAAAAACTTCCCAAAATTAAAAGGGTAAGGACTGCTTTTATACTTTTATTCAACACTAAAAAATTATTTAATTTGTTCACTTGTTTTTCCAAATCTACGTTCTCTTTTTTGATAACTAATAATAGCCTCATATAAATTCTGTTCTTTAAAGTCAGGCCACAATACATCAGTAAAATACAATTCTGCATAGGCTATTTGCCACAACAGAAAATTACTTATCCTATGTTCTCCACTTGTTCTTATTAATAAATCTACATCCGGTAAATTTTGCGTGTAAAGATGCTCATTTATAATTGAATCGTCAATAGAGTCTATTGAAATTATATTATTTTTAACTTTATCACTGATGTTTTTTACAACATTTATTATTTCTTCTCTTGATCCATAACTCAACGCAAGGGTCAACGTCATTTTAGTATTATCCTTGGTTTTTTCAATCACATCTAGAAGTTCTTTTTGAGCTGATTGTGGCATCTTTTCTAAATTGCCTATCGTGTTCAATTTGATGTTGTTGTTTTGTAATGTAGTAAGTTCTTTTTTTAATGATTTGATTAATATCTTCATTAAAGTGTCAACTTCTAATTTGGGTCTATTCCAATTTTCAGTAGAGAATGCGTAAAGCGTTAGGTTTTCGATACCTAATCTAGCGCAAGTTTCAATTATGATTTTTACTGATTTTGTTCCGCTCTCATGTCCAAAAGCTCTTAAGAGCCCTTGTTGTTTTGCCCATCGTCCATTTCCATCCATAATAATGGCTAAATGTTTGGGTAAATTATTTGTATCTATATTTTGTAGTAAATCCATTTTTTTAGTCTGCACAATAACAGGGTTTTTCGCCAAAGGTATACGTTAATGTTAACCCAGAAAAAACATACCAATCATTATTATTTATATTTCCAAATTTCAATTGTTCTAAATTCTTATTAGTGGGGTTGCTCCCGTCAATATCATCAGCAAATGTGTATCTTGCTCCAACCTCTAATGCTAATATAAAACGACCGTTTAAGTTTGTTTTAACGCCCAAAGTCATTGGGATGGCAATTGCTCCGTGGTCTGCGTCAAATCTTGTTTCGCCGTCTACAAAAAACAGACCATTGTATTGGGTGTAACTAATTCCGCTATGTATATAAGGAGTAAATTGTCTATCTAATTCATGAAGATTAAAATCAAAAAAATTGAATTCAAGCCCTAAAGATACTTCTTTTATGTTATTTTCAAAATGATAGCCTCTTTGACTTCTGCTGGGTTCTTTCGAATCAAGATCAGTAGATGTTATTTTTGACTGTGTATAGGAAAAACGATAGGAATGTCGTGGACTTTTATTCCACTTATATAGTATGCCTATTGCAGGTTCGTTGGGTGCAATATATGTCGTTGGACCTATCTCTCCTATGTAGTTACTACCGCCTAGAAAGACTCCAACTTCATGTATCTGAGAATGCATGGTTATAGCAAAGAATAAGCATATAAATAAGCTGAAGGTTTTAGTCATTTTAATTTAAAATTGCATGCAAATATAATAATTATCAATAGGAATCAATATCCATTATGTTAAATGTCATTATTATTTCATTTATGGACTGATCAATCGATAGGAATTGAAGTTGTTTAAGCAAAACGAAAAAAAAAGATAAAATCGTATAGCGTTGCAGCAAAAAAGATTTAATTTCTTTTGTCTTCTCCCCAGAGTAATTTAGTTCGAAGTGTTTTTAAAAAGGTCTCTTCGGGAATTTCGACCATGTTTATCTGAAATGGAGTTTTCTTAATGGTCAATATAGATTCGTTTCCAACGGAGGTGATCCTGGAGTCTAATGAAACCAAATAATTATCTTCTCTACCGGAAACTTTTAATTTAATTTCGGTCTCGTCTGGAATTACAAGAGGTCTTGCGTTTAGATTGTGTGGTGCAATAGGAGTGATTACTAGACTTTTTACATCTGGTGTAAGTATTGGACCTCCGCAACTTAAGGAATAGCCAGTCGATCCTGTTGGAGTTGAGATTATCAATCCGTCAGCCCAGTAGGAATTTAATATTTCGCCATTTAAAAAAGTGTCAATTGTAATCATCGAGGTTGTATCCTTGCGACTTACTGAAACCTCATTCATGGCAAAGTTAATGTCCTGCAATGCTTCATTAGGTGGGTCGCAGGTTAAACTCAGTAAGGTTCTTTTTGAAAGGGTGTATTTTTTATCGAGAACTATTTGTAAAAATTCATGAATGTTTTCTTTTTGGACTGTTGCTAGAAAACCCAATCGACCTGCATTTATTCCTAAGATAGGAACTCCTGAATCGCGAACTAAGGTGGCCGCTCTTAAGATTGTACCATCGCCACCTATACTTACAAGGATATCAAAAGTAGAATCTAGTTCTGTATGTGAAGAAAAAGTATTGTACTCTTTTTTGATAATTTCTTTTTCATAAAGCATTTCCAAAAAATTAGCCTCAATAACTAATTCTACGTTGTTTTGATTAAAAAAAACGAAGATATCTCTTATAATAGGTTCCGTACTGTTCTGGTAATATTGACCGTAAATGGCTACTTTCATTGGGCTGCTTAATCGTTTGCTTATTAATTTTTGATGCTATAAATGACGGTTGAATCAATAACCGAATAAACAATTACATATTAAGGTACTTGTCTAAATAGTCTGAACGTTCTTTTAAGGTATTAATATAATTGTCCTCTTGGTGTTCAGATGTAATTTCATAACCATACCTTCTAAAAGATTGGATAATTTCATTTATCGGGCCTAAGTTTATTTTGATAGTCACCTCAATTGTGTCAACATCTGATTCAGAAATGAATAGACCTAGGAGCTTTCCATTGTTGCTTTCCACTATCTGAGTGATCTGGCTCATTGAATAATCGACAATTCCTTTTTTAACTTTTATGATACTTCCCGGTTCTTTTAGAAAGGGGGTGTGATGGAAAAAACTCATAATGTCCTCTATTTCATAATAGCCAACATAGTTGTTGTTTTCGTCCAAAACGGGTATCAAATTCGCGCGATTTTTTGCAAAAATCTCTAAAACCTCAATCCAAATTGAATTTGTTCTAGTAAAAAAGGGCTCAAGTGTATATCTATAATCGTGAACTTTTTTATCATCATCAAAAGTTTCTATGTCATCAGTAGCAATGCTACCAATGAAAACTCCTTCTTCAACGACTGGGAAATGCGAGTAGTTTACGTCCGCAAAAAAATCTTTAACAGCCGCAATTGTCTCTTGGCTGTCAATGGCTTTAAAATCAGTGGTTATGTAGTTTGTAATTTCCATCTTAAATAAATCCTCAATTTTTATGCAAAATAATCAAAAAAAGGCAAAAACCCCTACCTTTTACTTTGTATTTTTGCTTCAATTAAACCCTTATTCAATAATCAAAAAGTATTCCAATGACAAAGTTAAGTGTAAATATCAACAAAATAGCTACTTTACGTAATGCTCGCGGAGGAAATGTGCCTGATTTATTAAAGGTGGCAACTGATATTCAAAAATTTGGTGCTGAAGGAATCACCATACATCCACGTCCTGATGAGCGCCATATTCGTTATCAAGATGCTCGCGATCTAAAATCAATAGTTTATACAGAATACAATATAGAGGGTAATCCACAGCATAATTTTATCGATTTGGTTTTAGAATGTAAACCAGACCAAGTTACTTTGGTGCCAGATGCAATTGGTGCAATTACCTCTTCGGCGGGTTGGGACACAGTAAAAAATCAAGCCTATCTTACTGAAATGATTCAAGAATTTCAACGCAACGGTATTAGAACTTCGATTTTTGTTGATCCAGTATTAGAAATTATCGAAGGAGCAAAAAAGACGGGAGCTGATAGAATTGAATTGTATACGGAAGCCTTTGCGCATCAATACAGTTTAGGAAATAAAAGCGGAATCGATCCTTATGTAAAATCAGCAATTCTGGCTAATGAATTGGGACTTGGGATCAATGCTGGACATGATTTGAGTCTAGACAATATTCAGTTTTTCAAACAGAACATTCCAGGTTTATTAGAAGTTTCTATAGGTCATGCCTTAATTTGTGAGTCGTTGTACTTAGGATTGGAAAACGTGGTTAGCATGTATTTGCAAAAGTTAAAATAGTTTTATAAATGAATGATTATAGGCGTTAGTGGCAATCTGCTATCTAAAGTCTGCAATCTAAAATCTAAAATAGAAATGCTATATTCAAAAATAGAAGGAGCAGGAAAACCATTATTGATACTTCACGGATTTTTAGGAATGTTAGACAACTGGAAAACACTTGGAACACAGTTTTCCACTGAGGGTTTTCAAGTTCATATGTTGGATTTACGCAACCATGGTAGAAGTGTGCAGTCAGAAGAATTCAGTTATGAGATAATGGCTAAAGATATTTATGATTATTGCCAAGCTAATAATTTAGAAAATGTTGATATAATAGGACATTCTATGGGAGGGAAAACAGCGATGTTGTTTGCTACCACTTATCCGGAAATGGTCGATAAACTTATTATAGCCGACATCGGACCCAAATTTTATCCCCAGCATCACCAATCTATTTTGGCAGGTTTGAATGCAGTTGATTTCTCAAAAAAACCAGGTCGCTCTGAAGTAGAGGCTATTCTTTCAGAGTACATAACTGACTTTGGTACTAGACAGTTCTTGATGAAAAGTTTGTATTGGCAAGAGCCAGGACAATTGGCTTATCGATTCAATCTATCCGTTTTTAATAAAAAAATGGATGAAATAGGAGTAGCGCTTCCAGAAGCAGCCATTTTTAATAATCCGACACTTTTTATTCGTGGCGGAAATTCTAATTATATTTTAGACAGTGATTTCGAAAACATTAAAAAACATTTCCCTGATTCAAAAATAGAAACTATACCAAATGCGGGCCATTGGCTTCATGCTGAAAACCCAAAAATGTTTCATGAATTGGCAATTTCTTTTTTAAAATAAATCCAACGAGAAAAAATAGTAGTACATTTAATAAAAATTAAACAATATGAAATTAATCATCAGAATTCTTATTACATCAGCATTGGTATTACTTATTGCTAACTTCATGACAGGAGTTCATGTAGATGGTTTTACCACAGCCTTAATTGTATCCGTTGTTCTTGGATTACTTAATATTTTTATCAAACCCATCATTGTTATTTTGACATTGCCAATTACCTTTATAACCTTGGGGTTGTTTCTATTAGTTATCAATGCGATAATTATTTTATTGTGTGACAATATTGTGGGAGGTTTTAGTGTAGATACTTTTTTTACTGCCTTGTTATTTAGTATTATTTTGTCTGTTTTACAGTCGATTATGTATCAGATATTAGGTGAAAACAAATAGTTTACTATAAAAGCGAATTGTTAGTAGAGCGATATTAACAGTTATTTAGCGTTGAACTAATTTAGTTTCAGTAATTTTGTCACTTATTACGGTAAAAAATGAAAAAAATCCACATCTTATTAATTGTTTTGCTTGGCGTCTTCCTGATGCCAACTTCAGCATTTGCATGTGGTGACCATTCAAATAAAAAATCCTGTACTAAAGAAATATCTTCAAAGCCAGGCATGAAAGATTGTTGTGGTAAGGATTCCAATTCAAAAAGCAAAAAACACGAAGGTTGCAAAGGAGAGTGCGGAAACGCTATGTGTAGTGTTTCCTCTTTGAGTATAGGAATAGTTTCATCTATCCCATTAGACACTGAAGACAATGTTTTTAATTTTTCTAGAAAAAAACAAAGGTTTTATCAATCAGTATCTTTCACTTCTGCAGGATATTCTTCCATTTGGCTTATACCTAAAATAGGCTAAATTCTTTTTTTGACAGCCAATTGTGTGTCAAATTCAAAGCAAGTATTGCTTTACAATCAATTATTTCTCGGCTATTTTTAATTATTAAAGTATAGTTTAATCGCTATGGTTTGGTAATTATTTAGCTCATTCAACTTCAAATTATATATAGAATGAAATCACTAAAAACAACAGTGACGGCAATGACACTATTGCTGTCAATTGCAGTTTCCAATGCGCAAATTAAAAATGCAAAAACTGAAAAAGTGAAAATTTTTGGTAATTGCGGAATGTGCGAAACCAATATTGAAAAAGCTGGAAATTTAAAAAACACAGCAATTGTCGATTGGGATAAAGACAGTAAAATAGCTACGATTAGTTATGACACCGCCAAAACTAATCCAGATGAAATCCTAAAACGCATTGCTTTGGCTGGTTACGACAGCGAAAAATTCTTGGCGCCAGATACAAAGTACGATAAACTTCACGCATGTTGTCAGTATGACCGTGATGCTAAAGAGCTAATCAAAATGGCTGTGAATGAAAGTACTGATATGGAATCAAATTACAGTGTCGCTATGCAAGAGCAGACAAATCAGTTGAAGTTAGTTTTTGATGATTATTTTGCCTTGAAAGATGCTTTGGTGAAAACTGATGCTGCAATGGCATCAATAAAAGCAAAAGACTTATTTGTAGCGATTAATGCTGTAGAAATGGAAACCTTAAAAATGGAAGAGCATATGGTTTGGATGAAAGTATATAAGAACCTAACTTCTGATGGTAAGAAAATTTCTGAAACGCAGGATGTTAAAGTTCAAAGAGAATTTTTTAAATCGGTTTCAAAAAATATGTATGAATTGATGAAAGTTTCAAAAGAAGATACACCAACTTATTATCAATATTGCCCAATGGTTAAAGCCAATTGGTTAAGTAAAGAAAACGAAGTGAAAAATCCGTATTACGGATCAAAAATGTTGACTTGTGGGTCAACTGTTGAAACAATCAAATAATAAATAAAATTCAAAAAAATGAAAGTATTTAATATAAAACAACTGATAATAGCCTTTTTAATGGTCTTTATGTCAGTCAATAGCTATTCGCAAATTACAAAAGCTGAAATCATTGCTATTGGTTTAACTTGCTCAATGTGCTCTAATGCAATTAATAAGCAGTTTAAATCAATGGCTGGAGTAGAAAGTGTAAGCACTGATTTAAACACAAATACATTTACTGTTAATCTAAAAAAGAACAGTTCATTAAGTCCAAATGCACTAAAAGAGAGTGTAGAAAAAACAGGTTTCTTTATTGGTTCTATGGTATTAACAGTGGATCTGGGAAGTATTGAAACTAAAGATAACTTAAACGTTAAGAAAGGAAATGGAACTTATGTGTTTGTTAATCCAGCTGATAAATTTATCAATGGACTGGTGAAAGTGAAAGTATTAAATGAGGGTTTTGTTACCAAAAAAGAATACAAAAAGTCAGAAAAATCACTTGTGAAATATCTTAGTTTTAGTTCTCCCGATAATACTTACCTTATAAAAGTTATTTAAATGAAATATTTAGGAATGGTGTTTTTGACTTTGATTTCTTTTCAAATCAAGGCACAAGAGTTGTTCGTTATGACTGAACCTGCCAGTAATATGCCAGCTGGTTCTATAGGAGTTCGCAATACAAGTTTACTTACTTTTAATAAAGAGGGAACTGCTGGTTACCAAGACATGCCTGAAATAATGTGGGGCGTTAATAGGAACTGGATGATACATGCTACTGCATTCATGAATGATAAAGAAGGTAATTTTATGTTTCAAGGGGCAAGTATATATGCTAAATATCGTTTTTTCTCTATTGATGATATCCACAGTCATTTTAGATTAGCCGCTTTTGGTAGGCTGAGTACTAATAATTCTCCTATTGATGAGGAGGGAATTGAAACTATGGGACTTAATTCTGGTTATGAAACAGGAATTGTGGCAACTAAATTAGTCAATAAAACGGCCATAAGTTCATCAATTAGTTATGAAAGAGCACTTGATAATAATCATTATGAGTTTCCCAATACCCAAAGCAATAGTGCTATGAATTATACGCTGTCGATAGGGCAGTTATTGCATCCAAAAAAATATACTAGTTTTAAACAGACCAATATTAATGCAATGGTAGAACTTTTAGGACAACGGCTCAATGAGAATGGGAAATCTTATTTAGACGTCGTACCTTCGCTTCAATTTATTATTAATAGTCAAGCAAGAATCGATTTAGCTTATAGACATCAAGTTTATAGTGATATGGATCGTTTAGCAAGAAACAGTATTTTAGTAAAGCTAGAGTATACTTTTTTTAATGTGACCAATTAATTATAACAAATAAAACATCTAGAAAAAAACAACTGTTTTAAATTTAAAAAAATGAAAAAAATAATTCTTTCTACAATACTATTGACACTTGTATTGGTTAGTTGTAACCAAAAAAACAAGGAAGATCAGACCACAAATGGAGAAGCTGTTGAGGCTACTACTGAGCAATATGCCTGCTCGATGCATCCTGAAATAACAGGGAAAAAAGGTGATGTTTGTACTGAATGCGGAATGGATTTGGTAGCAGTTGTAGCAGAAGCGCCTGCTGAAAAAGAGGAAGTGAAAGCAGTAATCAAAGTAAGCGACGAAGTAAAAGCATCACTTTCTACCGAAGCAATGATTAGTGATTATCTAAAAGTTAAAAATGCATTAGCTAAGGATGATTCAAATCAGGCAGCTATTTTTGGAAAGACATTAAGCGCTTCTATTGCGGCTACTAATTCTGATAAAGTGGATGCTAAATTAAAAGACAAGTATTTAAGCATTACAACAGCTGCTAAAAAGCAAGCGGGATTAATCGCTGATAATGCTGGGAAAATCACTGTTCAAAGAACCGCTTTTGCCAGTTTGAGTAAAGATATTAACGACTTGATTGACACTTTTGGGACAAATAAAAAGTTATACCAAGATTATTGTCCTATGTATGATCAAGGAAAAAGTGGCTATTGGATTAGCGAAATCAAAGACATCAAGAATCCTTACTATGGTGCAGAAATGCTAACATGTGGTGGCGTGATGAAAGAGATGTAATAACTTTCAAAAGTTCAATTATTATAAAAGTTCAAAAGACACAAAATCCTAGCTCTATTTAAGCTGGGATTTTTGGTTGTAATGAATAAGTGAAAAATAAGGTTATTTATGATTGAATAGTTATTGCTTTGTCTGTTAGTTTTTTATCCTCTAAAAATGACTAACTTAGCTATCAGGTAAAGAGATTTAAAATTTATAAAATAAAGTTGTTAATGAAACTCTATATCAAAAACATGGTTTGTGGTCGTTGCGAAATGGCTGTCAAATTGGAATTAGAAAGAATGAAATTGCCCATCATTTCCATAAAATTAGGGGAAGTCAATTTGTCTCGTGAATTAACAGATGAGGAGATTCAGGAATTCAGTAAGAATGTAGAAAGTCTAGGTTTTGAATTGCTGGAAGACGAAGTAAGCAAGACAATTGCACAGATTAAAAACGGAATCATTGATTTGGTTCATTATCGAAATGAAAAAATAAAAATTAATTTATCTAGTTACTTATCTAAAGATTTGAGGCAAGATTATAGTGCTTTGAGTAAGCTGTTTTCGGAAAGGGAAGGCATTACAATTGAACATTATTTTATTGCTCAAAAAATTGAAAAAGTAAAAGAGTTGCTTGTTTATGATGAATTAAGCTTGAGCGAAATTGCCATTCAACTTAACTATAGTAATGTAGCTCATTTGAGTAATCAGTTTAAAAAAGTGACTGGTTTTACGCCTACCTATTTCAAAAAAGTAGGCGAGAATACCAGAAAGCAAATTGACAGTTTATAAATCTTACAAATGGTTACCATAATTATGTAACTGAATATGATCATCTGAGTCGGATATTTGCAAGGCTAACTTAAAATAGCGTGAAAATGACACATGCCTATATTGTTACCGGAATGTCTTGCGACGGATGTCGTACCAAGGTAGAGAAAACTTTGAACGCCATTGATGGGGTTGAAGCAGTCGTTTCTTTAGATCCGGCAACTGCAACTATAACAATGGAAAAACATATTCCAACTGAGAGATTACAAGAAGCACTAACAGCTGCCGGAAATTATGCAATTGAGATGAGCCATCCTAACAAGCCATCTGACGAAATAAAAGAAGAAGCTGAGGTAAAAGCCTGTTGCGGTAATGACCATCATAAGCATACTGAAGGTAAAATGGAGGATGACCAAGACTCAGGCGTTTACTATTGCCCCATGCATTGCGAAGGAGATAAAGTCTATGACCAAGCGGGAGACTGCCCGGTATGTGGGATGCATTTAGAAAAAGCATCTGAATCAAAGGAAAAAAAAGCAGAGAAGTCCTGTTGTGGTACGAAGAAAGAGTCAGATAATAAAGCCGTTCCATCCGCCGCTCCAGGTAAATATTATTGCCCAATGCATTGTGAAGGCGATAAAGTCTATGACAAAGCGGGCGACTGTCCTGTATGTGGGATGGATTTAGTGCAACAGCCTATTCTGAACCAAAGACAACAATATACCTGCCCGATGCATCCGGAAATTATTCAGGACGGTCCGGGTTCATGTCCTATTTGTGGAATGGATTTAGTGCCTATGGAACCCACGGATAGTGAAGAAAATAAAACCTATAATAACTTAATGCGAAAGATGAAAATAGCGCTGATTTTTACAGTGCCCATTTTCATAATAGCCATGTCAGATATGATACCTAACAATCCTTTGATGCAAATCATGGATATGGAAAACTGGAATTGGGTGCAGTTTGTCTTATCTATACCAGTCGTTTTTTATGCAGCTTGGATGTTTTTCATTCGCGCTTGGAAATCTTTGGTTACTTGGAATCTCAATATGTTTACCCTTATCGGAATTGGTTCTGGAGTTGCATTTATATTTAGTGTTTTTGCACTTTTATTTCCAGATGTTTTTCCGGCCGAATTTAAAACTGAAACCGGAGCCGTTCACTTGTATTTTGAAGCGACAACGGTAATACTAACATTGGTTTTATTAGGGCAGTTATTGGAAGCCAGAGCACACAGCCAAACTAGTGGTGCGATAAAAGAATTATTAAAATTAGCACCTACAGAAGCCACCTTGGTCGCAGAAGGAAAAGATACAGTAATATCGATTCATGATATTAAAAAAGGAGATTTATTGCGTGTAAAACCAGGAGATAAAATTCCGGTTGATGGTAAAATCACTGATGGTGAAAGTACAATTGACGAGTCGATGATTTCAGGAGAACCTATTCCTGTTGATAAAAAAGTCGATGATGCCGTTGTTGCAGGAACAATAAATGGAAATAAATCATTTGTGATGGTTGCTGAAAAAATAGGGTCGGAAACCTTGCTTTCGCAAATTGTTGAAATGGTTAATAATGCCAGTCGATCTAGAGCGCCTATCCAAAAATTAGCGGATCGGATTTCGAAGTATTTTGTGCCTATTGTAGTAGTTGTATCTATAATAACTTTCTTTATTTGGGCAAAGTTTGGACCAGAACCTAATGCTTTAATCTATGGCTTTATCAACGCTGTTGCGGTTTTGATTATCGCATGTCCATGTGCTTTAGGTTTAGCAACACCTATGTCTGTAATGGTAGGAGTAGGTAAAGGAGCGCAGTCTGGAGTTTTGATTAAAAATGCCGAAGCGTTAGAAAACATGAATAAGGTGAATGTTTTAATTACAGATAAAACAGGAACTATCACTGAGGGAAAACCATCAGTAGAAAAGGTTTTTTCATCGAATAATCAGGAAGACGATTTATTGCAAAATATCGCTTCACTAAATCAATACAGTGAACACCCTTTGGCGCAAGCCGTAGTAAATTTTGCGAAAGCGAAAGAGCTGTCACTAATTGACGTAAAAGATTTTGAGTCTATTTCTGGAAAAGGAGTAGTAGGAACAGTATCGAATAAAAAAATAGCATTAGGGAATAAAAAATTAATGGAACAGGTTAATGCATCGGTTTTAGAGGATTTAGAAAATAAAATTATTGCAGAGCAAAAACTAGGTAAAACAGTTTCGTACATCTCAGTAGACAAAGTGGTTTTGGGCTATGTGACCATTACAGATGCTATAAAAGCGACAAGTGTTGCGGCTATAAAAGAATTAATGCGTCAGGGTGTTGAAGTGATTATGCTTACGGGTGATAATGAGAATACAGCAAAATCGGTGGCCGATGAATTGCAATTGACGTCTTTTATTGCGGGTTGTTTGCCTGAGGATAAACTCAATGAAATTAAACGCTTGCAAGCCGAAGGTAAAATTGTAGCGATGGCTGGTGATGGAATCAATGATGCTCCTGCTTTGGCACAAGCTGATATAGGTATAGCAATGGGAACAGGAACGGATGTGGCGATTGAAAGTGCCAAAATCACTTTGGTGAAAGGCGATTTACAAGGTATTGTAAAAGCCAAAAAACTGAGTCATGCTGTGATGAAAAACATCAATCAAAATTTATTTTTCGCCTTCTTTTACAATGCACTTGGAATACCGGTTGCTGCAGGAGTGTTATATCCATTTTTCGGAATTTTACTTTCTCCGATGATTGCTGCTTTGGCAATGAGTTTTAGTTCGGTTTCTGTTATTGCAAATGCTTTGCGTTTGAGAGCTTTGAAATTGTAGTAGAATATTAACCTAAACCTTAAAAGTTATGAATAATCATGGAAATGAAGGAATGCACATGGGATCCTATATGTTTATGGGAATGCATGTTTTTTGGTGGGTATCCATTTTGATTTTTGCGCTGGTATTATTAGCAGCTGCTCACAGGTACAGAAAAAGAAAATAATTTAAACTTAAAAAATAAAAAATCATGGAATATTACTTTAGTAAAACAATTAATGACAGTTTCGAAAATGCGATTCAAAAAGTAACAGAATCCTTAAAATCGGAAGGTTTCGGAATTCTGACCGAAATTGATTTGAAAGCGACATTCAAGAAGAAACTAGACGTTGATTTTTACAATTATACGATTCTGGGTGCTTGTAACCCACCATTTGCTTACAAAGCTTTGCAAGCCGAAGATAAAATAGGAACGATGTTGCCTTGCAATGTAATAGTTCAAGAAAAAGTGGCAGGCCAAATTGAGGTCTCTGCAGTAGATCCGGCGGCTTCGATGCAGGCAGTTGAAAATGATGAACTTGCTAAAATTGCTACTGAAATTAGAGACCGATTAAAGAAAGCGATCGATCAATTGTAGGATTATATTTTGTTCCTCAAATAACAACAAGAAAATGAAAATTAAATCAAGTCTGTTTCTATTACTTATTGCATTTGCGGCAAACGCTCAAAAGGTCGTTCGCTACGATTTGTATGTAAGAGATACGATTGTCAATTTTTCAGGAAAAGATAAAAAAGCAATAGCGGTTAATGGACAAATTCCTATGCCAACTCTTACTTTTACGGAGGGAGATATTGCAGAAATCTATGTTCACAACGAACTAGACGGAGGAACTTCCCTGCATTGGCATGGATTGTTTTTACCTAATAAAGAAGATGGTGTGCCATTTCTTACACAAATGCCAATAGCTCCGCATACCACTCACAAATACACATTCCCTATTGTACAAAGTGGAACCCATTGGTACCATAGCCATTCTGGTTTACAAGAACAAATAGGAATGTATGGGGCTTTGATTTTAAAGAAAAAGGATGGCGATCCTACTTTCAGAAAGGGAATTGATGATTTGCCAGCGATTCCTGTCGTTTTGAGTGAATGGACTGATTACAAGCCTGAAAATGTGCACCGAATGCTACATAACGCTTCGGACTGGTTTGCGATCAAAAAAGGAACTACACAAAGTTATGCCGAAGCCATCAGAAGCGGTCATTTTAAAACGAAATTCAATAATGAATGGAAACGCATGTTGGCGATGGATGTGAGTGATGTCTATTATGATAAATTCTTGATTAATGGACAAAATGAATCTATGGCAAACGTTTTAGGTAAATCAAAAGCGGGAGATAAAGTGCGATTGCGAGTTTCTAACGCTGGTGCTTCGTCCTATTTTTGGTTGACTTATGCTGGCGGAAAAATCACGGTCGTTGCCAATGATGGAAATGACGTAGAACCTGTTGAAGTGGATCGGTTGATTATTGGAGTTTCAGAAACTTATGACGTTGTGGTAAGTATCCCTGCGGATAATACGGCTTATGAATTCTTAGCCACGCCAGAGGATCGCACGAAATCAGCTTCTCTTTATATAGGAAGTGGCATCAAACAATTAATTTCTCCATTGCCAAAATTGAACTATTTTGAAGGGATGAAGATGATGAACGATATGATGAACATGGATGGCAGCATGAAAGACATGGGGATGAATATGAGCCTTCAAAAAATGGACATGAATACGGTGATGTATCCGGAAATCACAGGTAGTTCAACAATGAAAATGGATATGAAGTCGGACGAAATGGATCATTCAAAAATGGACATGAAATCGGACAAGATGGATATGAAGGATTCAAAAATGGATCATTCGAAAAATGCAATTGGTTCCGGGGATATTGTAACCTTAAACTATGGAATGTTAAAAGCGCCAAATGTTACCACACTTCCAAAAGATGCTCCTGTAAGAGAATTGCGTTTTGAGTTGACTGGAAACATGAACCGCTATGTGTGGAGTATGGATAATAAGGTTTTGTCTGAATCAGATAAAATTTTAATTAAAAAGGGAGAAAACGTTCGGATTGTATTGTATAATAATTCGATGATGCGTCACCCCATGCATTTACACGGTCATGACTTTAGGGTGTTGAATGGGCAGGGCGATTACGCTCCCTTGAAAAATGTTTTGGACATCATGCCAATGGAGACGGACACCATAGAATTTAATGCGAATGCCGATGGAGATTGGTTTTTTCATTGCCATATTTTATACCATATGATGGCAGGAATGAATCGTGTTTTTAGTTATGAAAATTCGGATGCAAATCCACTTTTGCCTGATAAAGAATGGGCGTACAAAAAATTGCAAAACGAAAGCAACCAACTTCATTTTATGGCCGAGAATGATTTCGCTACCAATGGAAATGATGGAAAAGCCATGGCGCAAAATGCAAGATGGAGTTTTGGTACTGAATGGCGTTTGGGTTATCACTATGAGCATGGTTATGAATCAGAAACCCATATAGGGAGATACATTGGTAAAAATCAATGGTTGATGCCGTTTATAGGTTTTGACTGGCGTTACCGCAAAATGGGGATGAATGAGGTAGAGAAAAATGTTTTTGGACAATCGAATAATAAAGACAATCGCGCTGTAGTGAGTTTAGGAGTTAATTATACTTTGCCTTTATTGGTCATAGCTCAAGCTGAGGTTTTTAGTGACGGGAATGTCCGTTTTCAATTAATGCGGGAAGATATTCCTGTTTCAAAACGACTGCGAATGGCTTTTATGGTCAATACAGATAAAGAATATATGGCTGGGTTGAAATATATAGTAGGTAAAAACATTGGCTTGACCACGCATTACGACAGCGATATGGGAGTGGGTTTTGGAGTAAATTTGAATTATTAAGTTGCTCGTAGGCCGTTTTATCAGAGAGAAAACCGCTTTGCTTTAAAATTATGAAGTAATAGTTGAAAAAACTTTCTCTTTCTTTATTTTGGCAAGTGCTAATTATGAATTAGTTATAATTTTTAATAATAAAAAATGCTATTTCCTCTCGCTGGATTTATGATTTGGCTTTGCGCATCTCAAAAATAGTGCTATTTTTGTACCCGCAATAGAAAAGCAAGGCCCGTTCGTCTATCGGTTAGGACGCATGGTTTTCATCCATGTAAGAGCGGTTCGATTCCGCTACGGGCTACAATATTCTACAAATTGCGATTTAGATTTTTTTAATTGATTTCGCTATTTGAATGTGTAAATTAATTTCAATTTACTTCCTACAAACTTAAAACAAGCCTCGAAAATTAAACTTTTCGAGGCTTTTTTTGTGGATTCATGTTTCAGACTGCCGTTTTTAGGATCATGTCCAAAACCTGTGGAGCGATAAAAATCACGCATAAATATTAGTTAGTCTAAAAAGAAAGAATTCCACATTTCTAACGCCTCTAAACT
>NZ_FNMV01000041.1 GCF_900106645.1 Flavobacterium degerlachei | reverse complement strand
CCAACTATTCCGTTGATTGGTCCTGCAACATCATTTACTGCTTTGATTGGTGCTGCAACTACTGTTACCGTTACTGTCGCTGTTGAACAGTTGTCGGCATTTAATACTTCGCAGATCGTATAGTCTACTGTGTATTCTCCTGCTTTTGTGTTCTCTGCTACCGTTACGGTTCCGTCTGTGTTTACTGTTAATGGTCCGTTTGGAGTAGAAGTGATTTTTACATCTGATGGAGTTACTTTAACACCATTCAATAAATCATTATCCAATACATTGATTCCTGCATCTCCGCCAACTATTCCGTTGATTGGTCCTGCAACATCATTTACTGCTTTGATTGGTGCTGCAACTACTGTTACCGTTACTGTCGCTGTTGAACAGTTCTCTGCATTTAATACTTCGCAGATCGTATAGTCTACTGTGTATTCTCCTGCTTTTGTGTTCTCTGCTACCGTTACGGTTCCGTCTGTGTTTACTGTTAATGGTCCGTTTGGAGTAGAAGTGATTTTTACATCTGATGGAGTTACTTTAACACCATTCAATAAATCATTATCCAATACATTGATTCCTGCATCTCCTCCAACTATTCCGTTGATTGGTCCTGCAACATCATTTACTGCTTTGATTGGTGCTGCAACTACTGTTACCGTTACTGTCGCTGTTGAACAGTTGTCTGCATTTAATACTTCGCAGATCGTATAATCTACTGTGTATTCTCCTGCTTTTGTGTTCTCTGCTACCGTTACGGTTCCGTCTGTGTTTACTGTTAATGGTCCGTTTGGAGTAGAAGTGATTGTTACATCTGAGGCTACTACTTTAACGCCATTCAATAAATCATTATCCAATACATTGATTCCTGCATCTCCGCCAACTATGCCGTTGATTGGTCCTGCAACATCATTTACTGCTTTGATTGGTGCTGCAACTACTGTTACCGTTACTGTCGCTGTATCGCAATTGTTTGGATTCAACACTTCACAGATTGTATAATCCACCGTATAAGTTCCTGCTTTTGTGTTTTCTGCTACCGTTACGGTTCCGTCTGTGTTTACTGTTAATGGTCCGTTTGGTGTAGAAGTAATTTTTACATCTGAGGCTACTACTTTAACGCCATTCAATAAATC
>NZ_FNMV01000014.1 GCF_900106645.1 Flavobacterium degerlachei | reverse complement strand
CTTGGAAGATTGGCTAGATGGCATGAAAAAGTAAATCAATCAGGATTTAAGTCTTTCAATACAATCTCAAGATCGATAATGAATCATTATCAAACTATATTAAACTATTTTGACAATAGGAGTACAAACGCTTCAGCTGAATCTTTCAATGCTAAAATAAAAGCATTTAGATCTCAGTTTAGAGGTGTTAGAAATGTGGAATTCTTTCTTTTTAGACTAACTAATATTTATGCGTGATTTTTATCGCTCCACAGGTTTTGGACATGATCCGGAACTAATCCCTTTCATCTACTTTGAAAGTTCATTTAACACAAAAACTACTTTTATCTGGATTTGAATTTCATTTACAACTCTTCCCTTCTAAAATCAGGATCTAATCCCTCTACTTTGAAAGTTCATTTAACGCAAACCTACTTTTATGTGCATATGAATTTCATTTACAACTCTTCCCTTCTAGAATCAGGAACTAATCTCTCTACTTTGAAAGTTCATTTAACACAAACCTACTTTTATGTGCATTTGAATTTCATTTACAACTCTTCCCTTCTAGAGTAAGAAACCAATCTCAATCTGTCCGCATCAAAATACAAACAAAAGTCACAAACTTTAATTTTTAAAGCGCTGGTAAAAAGCGACTTTTGAAAGCAAGTTTAAAAAAAAGTAAAAAAAACTGATTTTCTATTTTCTAAATCAAAAAAAAGGTTAAATTTGCACTCGCAATCAACAAATGATTGTCGCTCACTGGAGAAATGGCAGAGCGGTCGAATGCGGCAGTCTTGAAAACTGTTGACTGTAACAGGTCCGGGGGTTCGAATCCCTCTTTCTCCGCCAGTAGAAAAACAAATGGTATCAAAACCCCGTAAATCTTATGATTTACGGGGTTTTTGCTTTTACGACATATTCAAATTATTCATCTAATCTCATCTTTTAAGAGATAAAATCGAGACCCAGGAAAAATCTAAAATTAGGGTCTCGCTAAATCAACTTAAAAATTTCAAGCAACCTGTTCAATGGTTAGTTTTTCAACTAGTCCACTATTTAAACATCTTGTTTGATATTCTTTAGAAATCTAAATTGAATATTAATTAAAAGGTTACCACTATGAAAACGAAAATCACATTGCACTTTTATGCAAAGAGCACAAAAGCTAATGCTGCAGGTCTACTTCCTATTTATGTAAGATTAACTGTTGATGGAAATCGAATGGAGTTCAGTACCAAAAAATTCATAGATTCCATTAAATGGTCACCTGAGATGTCAAAAATGAAAGGTAATACAGAGCATGCTCGTTCATTAAATGAATACCTTGATTTAATGAGATCAAAAATATTCGACATCCAAATGGAATTAATACACCACAACGAACCCCTCACAATTGAAGTTTTCAAAAATAGACTTCTCGGCATCCATGAGCGTGAACGTATGCTTATCCCAATTTTCGAAGAACACAACCGGAAAGTAGAAGAGTTATTGGGTCTCGAATACGCACCTGGAACATTAGAGCGATATAAAACCTCATTGAAACATACCAAAGACTTCCTGCAATGGAAATACAACGTATCAGATATCGAAATCAATAAAATTGACTATTCTTTCATAACAGAATATGAATTCTATCTAAGAAGCATCCGTAAATGCGCCAACAACACGGCAGTTAAATACATTAAGAACTTCAAGAAAATAATCAAAATCTGTATTTCAAATGGGTGGTTAGATAAGGATCCATTTGCAAACTATAAATCAAAAATTCGGGAAGTCGAAAGAGATTATTTAACCCAAGAAGAAGTTCAGGATATCTATTATAAAGTATTTGTAACCGAAAGATTAAACCTGGTAAAAGATATTTTCATTTTCAGTTGTTTCACTGGCCTTGCTTATATAGATGTCAAAAACTTAACGGTATCAAACATCAGTATGGGTATCGATGGCGGAAAATGGATATTCACCCATCGACAAAAAACAGAAACAGCTTCTCGCATTCCCCTCCTTCCTATTCCGGAAGAATTAATTCTGAAATATGCCAATCATCCACAATGCATAAATGAAAACAAGCTGTTACCTATTTTGAGCAACCAAAAAATGAATAGCTACTTAAAGGAAATAGCAGATGTTTGCGGCATTAAAAAAGATTTAACCTTCCACATTGCTCGACACACTTTTGCAACCACTGTAACACTTACAAATGGTGTTCCCATAGAAAGCGTGAGTAAAATGTTAGGGCATAAAAGTTTAAGAACTACACAGCACTATGCTAAAATCCTAGATAAAAAAGTGAGTGATGATATGGAACTATTAAAATCTAAATTAGGAAATTTTAAACAAGATAGAAATGTCTCAAAGATATCTAGTTCAAGAAATGTATAAATTAGTTCCTAATAATAAAAAGGACTTCGAAAATCATTTACCTAAATGTTTGTTATTTCAGACAAATTAGCCAATTTTGCCTTGAATGACAATCAAATAAAAAGCAATAGCAAAAAACACCTCATCTGCCAAGCGACAGATAGAAGAAACATAAAACTAGAAAGAAATAGGCGTAAAATCATATATTACAACTGATATGAAATAAATTCATCGATAAAATTTCGACAGAATTTTAAAACCAAAGCATTAAAACCTAAAATTTATGAAGGAAAAATTTAAGATATCGGAAGACTATAGACTATATTATGATTTGGGATATGCAAAAACAAGACTTTTATGGGAACTTTTCAGTAATGCTTCAAGAACTATACACAGTGTTTATATTTTTAAACATTTTGAAGAATATTCCCGACAGCTAAATTCTGACAAACAAGAAGACAAAGGTGATATTTATTGGAATGCTTCTTATTATGAAAAATTAATCGACTATATAAAAATTGTTGTCGCTTTTGAGACTTATAATAAAGCTTTGTTGATTAAAAACGAAATTGTAATTCATAAGGTAGACTCTGGATTCAATAAAAATTTAAGTCGCAAACAATCTGAAGGGAAACCTATATTTTTTAAAGATTTTTTTGAAAATAATTTTACTGATATTGATTTAAGAAATAAGAAAGCTAAATTAAATGGTTTTACAAAATATTTAAATACCATCTCTTTCAATCAGACCTTAAATCCAAATTACCAAGCAATAATAAAACTAGAAGAAAATTTCGTATATTATTTAAAGGACATAAATCAAAAACGAAACCGTCTGCATTTTTTTTCAGATTTTAAAGGTGCTTTTTCTGTTCATGACCATCTCAGAAAATGGGAGTACATAAAAGATCTAGCTATACATACCATCGATAATGAATTAAAACTGATAAATGAAGAATTAAAAATTATGAGTTTGATAGAATTTGAAAAGTAGTTATTAAATTTCAATTGTCAGTCCTTCCACACGTCTTTGATTTAATTTTATTGTACTTGAGTTGCAGCATAACCCACAATTACAAAACATTCATAACTATTTAAAAACTATTTATTTCCTGCAATTTTTTGATTTCTATAATTCTTTTATGCTTTTCCACATTAGTTTCGCTTAACGACAACTTCATGTTTGGGCTCCCAGCCCATGCGAAGTCTTACTTATTACTTTTATTCATTTCCAATTCTCAATATTATTTTTGAAGTCAATTAAGAGATATTTAAAAAATTCTTCTTTATAATATATTGTTGCAATAGAGGCATTTTTTACAAATTTAACTCTCTCTTTCTTAAATTCTCTAAGTTTATATTCAATTAAGAATTTAGGCATCATCAACTTAAAATTTTCTCCTAAATTATATCCATCTTTTTCTGCCCATTTATAGATATTTAAAGATGCACTTATATCTATTGATTTTTCATCATTATAATGCCCCCTATGAGTATTTAAATGTCTCAGGTCAATTATATGTTTAAAAGTTTTAAAGTAGTTATCCAAAATCTGCATTGGTACTTTGCTTCTGAGTTTTGAATGTTTTTTTAAATTTTCCCAAGTACATTCTTTTTCAGAAAATCCAACTTTATAAACTTCATTAATCATAAGTTTTTTTAATTCTAATATAGTATGAATCTTATGAAATAAAACTTCCATATGGTATTTGATATAGGTCAAATTATCAATATCATTTTCATTTAGAAATTTTGAGTTTGGAAAACGTCTTAAAAAAATTTCAACTTTTTTAATATCATCATTAAAATCAACTATATTATTATAATACCTAAAGGTATTCATTATGTATTTGTTTTTTTCACTGAATAAGTGAAAATTATTTTTAAGAATATTATAATCTTTATGATTTACAGCTTCTTCCTGTGCGTTATTAACTGAGTTTAATAAAAATCGTGTTAGTTCAAAATTTGTAGTTTCCAATTTATTTCATTTATATTTCTAAATATGGGATTTTTCAGGTATAACAACACATGAGTCAATACGTCAAAAACCTCTCCACACGAACTTTATTTTGTTATTCAGAAAATAAATATACGTGATTAATTGCATTTTTTTTGGGCTGGTTTAACTTAATGAACTTTGAATATTCAAGAAATCACTTACGAGCTTTGCATTTGGTCTTTTTACCGATGGTGCATACTGAAAGTGTTGCGTAAAGAAAATTAGAGAGTTTTCCAAATTCGATTTTTTGACCTCTGGCAGAACTCGTTCTTTAGAATCTATAAGTCCGATAATTTTATACAATTCTCCAGATTCAAGACTTTGCAATAATTCGAGTTCGTAACCCATCCAATATATTCCTTTATCAGCAAATTTACCCCAATAAGCTGCTGACTCTTTATTCTTGACGATTACTAATTTAGGCTTGATTATAGTCTCTATAACTTCTTGACTTAGTTTTATTTGATCCACCGCAAAATTCAACCCCTCCGACTTTTTAAGTATCTGATTTCGTAAAAAGTTTTGATCAGTTTCACGGAAGTAAAATATATCAAGGTAGGCTGTCCTTGAACGAAAATCAATGTTCAATTGTTTATCGTGAACGATTTTTTTTAGCGAACTCCAATATACATCGTACTTTTCATCCTCAGCGATAATTCTAAAATCAAAACTACAATTTCCATTATCAGCACCTATTCTGAATGATGGATTTATACCAGTAATCAATATATCTTTTGACTCTTTATTCACTGAATAATTAAACCCTCTTTCTCGGATACTTTCAGGTAAAGAATTAAGATAACCCTTAGACCAAATTTGTTCTAGGTGATGTTTCATGTTAACTTACTTTATTTACTGTGGTTATAACAATTGTCATTAATGTCAGGGTGCAGTTTTTTATTCGTTTCTTTCCAAATAATTACGTATTTCGGATGCAATATCGCCACCTGATAATAAATTCCTTAAGAAATCGTCAGGTAAAATAAACCAAGTCGCATAACCGCGAGAGTTTGGTTCGCCAACACAAATTATTCTGCCAGAAACTTTGTCTGGATTATTGAGTTCTCGTTCTGTAATATTCCATCTAATACCAACACAAGGATTTCCATTCCACTCTAGAATTGCAACAGAATATTCTCCATGAGTCGGACCTCCATCATATATTGGAACTACATTACTTACACAATCTTGTGGACTAATTACTGTATTTGCAGGGTGATGTATTGCCATGTATCTCTTAATTAAAATTGTTTTAAAAATTCTTCCGGTTCCATTCATCAGGAGTTTCATTGTTCGTGCTGCTCACGAAACGAAAACTTAACTGCTAGTCAGACATAATCCTAATTAGGAACATATACTGAAATACCATCATTTATAATTTGCAAATTATAATTGGCAGCTAATAAATTCTTCTCCGTAATTTCTTCAACTGGGAAGAATGTATTAAGTCGTCTATATGTGGAAGCACCTCTTACTTTTTCTCCTGTGTATATAATATGATCTTGACCATTAATTTGAAAAGCAATTGTATTTATAGATTTTCCGTATAAAAGATTTGAATCACCTATTATTGATAAAATCTCTTTAATCTGAGTACTTAGGATACGTGGTTTAAACATCTCGTAATGAAAAGATTTTCTCGTATCAAATTGTTTTAGAACTTGTGCATAATGCCTGTTTAAAATATGAATTAAACTATATTCATTGAATTCTATTTCTGTACCGTTAATTTCTGAAATGAAGTCTTCCGAATTTAAAGCTTCAAAAATTTCAAGTGCTACACAATATAACCACTTTGAATGTAAAACTATTGCATTTTCTTTTGCAATATAATTTGCGGAATAAATTCCTTGAATGTCATTCTTATACCTTGGTAATTTTCTAAGCTCTTTTAATTCTTCTCTTGCTTCTTTTGCAGATTGATGAAGTAATTCTTGTGCATGAACAGTCGTCCTAACAACAGCTTTCCATTCATTCGCTTTCCTATTCAAATAAAATAAGTCCTTTTTGATTTCTTTTCTTTTTACCTGATACTCAATATTCCTTACAGGCTTATACATTTTACTTTTTTTAAATCCATGTATATCTCTAGCGTAAACTAAATACAGAAACTTGAATTTTGGATTATCACAACATTCATAATCTTCTATAATTCCATCATCTAATATGGAATATTTAACGCCCATATAGAAAAATTCCTTTTCATGTTCTGAAAGAAATTCTCCCCCAATCGCTCTAGTTTTTAAAACTTCAAATATTTGTCTTGTTCTAATTTGCTCCGCTATTGGATTTGCGTTTGGATTAATTTCAAGTTCATTTATTAGAAAAGCCATATATGTTTATTGTTATTACGCAATGTTGGAAATGCTTGTTGCAACGTCAGTTCATCTCAAAACCTCCAAACAAACTTTATTTTGTTAACTAGAAAGTAAATATATATGATTTAAACTACAATTATTTCTCTTTTTACAACTAACTCCCGTTCCGTTCAACATAGGTTTCATTGTTCATGCTGCGCACGCAACGAAACCCTTGCTGTTACCTGCAGTACTTTTTTTATCTTTATCTTTTTCATTTTTCATTTTTAAAATCTAGAAAATTATCAGTTTCATATTCAACTTCTTTACATTCAAAATTTATTGATGTTATTTTTAGTAATTTTGAACTATCGTCTACATAAGCAAATTTGCTTGGCTCAAAGGCTACCAAATTGTAACCATTTGAAACGGAACTATTGAATAAAATTCCATCAAAACCAATTTGTCGTATGATATCAGAAATAAATTGGGTAACTAAATAATTTTCTTTTTCTTCAGGAAGAATTGGAATAGAAAGTTCTTCGGATAAGTCTTTTAATATTTTAAATAATTGTAGTTGTTTATTATCATTAAAATATTTTACTAAATCGACAAATCTTAAATCTGCAAGCATTAAGTTTTCAATATTTTGAAATTCACCAACCGATACATAATGACCTGGATGCGGTCTGATTTCACCCATTGCAGTTTCCTGATTAGATGCTAGATATAAAAAAGCGACTCCTTGTCTGTTAGCTCTGCCTGCAGTAGTTTTTAAAATTGGGGGAGAAGAAAGTTGCTCTTTAGAATATGGAATTTTAGTACTAAATGAATTTAAACCAAAACCAATTTCTTCAATTTTTTCACTGTAGCCAATTCTTGCTCTATTAAAAGTTTGTCGGATATTAAGATTAAATTTTAAATCTTCTAGAAGTCTAGTGAAAGTTTTTTTTGCTTCTTCTTCTAAATGATAATAATTTTTATTGAGTAATTCTTTTTTATAATGTCTCCAAGTGTGTGATTTTTCATTTTTTATTGCTTCAGCAAACAAATTTCTTTCACCATCATAATGACCACAGTAAATATCAATTTCACTTTCAAAATTATTTAAATCAAATAGATCATATAAAAAATTTTCTATTTCAAATTCTCTCTCATTTTGCTTTTCGAATTTATTAGAAATTATATAGTTCTCTGAGTAGAAAAGTAAAGGCAATTCTTCACCACCCCAATGAGAATTATATTCATATTCTGGATAATGATATCGTATTAAAAATCTACATAAATCATTTATGATAGTTCCTTCTGTAACATTTATGGTTTTATTTTCTAATGTACAAATTGAACAAATCTCATCAGAATCAGAATTGTTTTCAATATAAAATTTTAAATATTTATCTACTGCACAATTTGAACATAAATAATGTGTTTTTTCAACCATAAACTGTATTTTTATTTTGATGTTTACTTTTTTATTTTCGAGGATTATTGCAGGTACGTTCCTCTGGCTTTAAGCAGGTGGGATAGTTCCTAACCAAATGTATTGATTAAAGACTGAACAAACAAAACAAAACAAAACCAATACTAAATTAAGCCTTAAATCCCCACTTGCTTAAAACCCATATTAGTAACAGTATTAAAACTGTGTTTTAATTATGAACTTGGGCATATCATAAAGTTTTGATTTTACGATTCTTTTTTTGAAATGAAGCTTTCGTAGTTCTGTTTTGTAATTCTGAAATTCTTCATAATTAATTCTTGGATCAAAAACGACATCATCAATTATATCTAATGGATTAAAACGATATGGATATAAACTTTCACCCCTCTCAGTTTTAAATTTTGTGTTTATGAGCAATCTTACTTCATTTTCGTGTTTGAAAGGTATTCTTTTGAATAAAAGAGACTGAGTTAAACCTTGACCGCTTGGTTCAATTAGCCAATGTAGAGCATTTTTATCTAAATGTTCTCGCAGTTTGGTTGTAGTATAGTAATTTACTTTCCCTAAGAAGCAACTATAATCATTTATGTCATTTCCAGTGTCCATAAACAATGATTGTAAAAGCTTTCTTGGAGTCGTAGTTATTCTTGCACCGTTATATTTTGGCGAATATATTCTCCACATAGCATCACTTTCTCTAGTCTGCGTCCAGCATTGACCATAAAAATTATCTCTAAAGCCTACACAAATATCTTTTTCATCTTCCATTTTTTGCTGAATGAAAGAAGTCATTATATGATTTTCAAATGGATCATCCCACAATTTTGGGCTTACTAGGACATTACTATGAGTTTTGAATATTTGAAAAAGACGTTCTACAGTTAAGAATCTAAATATTGGACGATCTATATCTTCAGCTTTAAAATTCAAGAAATTTTTTTCCATGATAAATGGTGGCTTTTTGTTTGTTCAGTCTATTTCCTATACTTGTCGTAATCCTTGTCTTTAAATAAGTCGTTATGATACTTTTCTGTTAAGATTTGAATGCTCTTTAAAGACTCCTGATTTTTGAAGAAAAAATCTTTGTCCAAACCGAGTAAATTCATTGTTTCGACACCGATAAATGTACAAAAAGTAAAAACATCACTTAATAATCTTAAATAGTGAGTGAAATAGGCCAATACTTTATCTTCAAACGGTCTACTATTTCTTTCCCCCGCTCTTCGAAGTCTTCTTGAAAGCACGATTGTTGTCGATTATGCTGTGCGAAGTCTCCTGACTTCGTACCCACTCCTATAAGCAGTTCCAATTTTTTCAAAGTCAATATTCATTGTATTTAGTAAAATTATTCAAATTCAAAACATCAACAATAGGAATATCTGCTTTCTCTATTTTTAATAAACCTGTATCAGAAACATAATTACTGGCGCTAGAATAAATGTAATGTGATGCTTTCTCAACAATTCCTGCACGAACAGGATTTAAATGGATGTAATCCAACTTTGACCACATGAATTTATTGCTATAAATTTCTTCAGGATGATTGCCATACTGCCAAAACTGATAATTTTTGTTTCGAGAATGACTTTCGGTTGCTAGTTTAAAGCGTTCCAACATCCATTCTCTTCGACTCTCTGGGTCTGATTTTATCTTTTCGATAATTTTTGTAGCTGTAAATTTCTTAAAATCTCGCAACAAATCCGATAACTCTCCATCGCCAGATTGTACCACCATATGTATGTGATTGCTCATAATCACATATCCATACAAAACCATGGCTTTGTTTGTAATACAGAAATCCAAACATTCAACAACTGTGTCTCTGTAGCTTTTTCTTGTAAAAACATCAATCCAATCAACAACAGTAGCTGTCACAAAATGTGGCAAAGCCTGATCTCTTATTTTATATCCATCTGACATAGCTTTTTATTCAAATATAGCAATTTTTACTACAAATAATTATATGACTTCTCTATTGGAACGGGTACGAAGTCGGGAGACTTCGTACAGCACACCTATATTTAAGAACGTTTAGTTTTCAAAGAACACTTCGGAGAGCGGGGGCATATAAGCTCCCATTTGTGGACGTTTGAAAGAGATTTGTCCACCTAATTCTATATAAGCCCATAAATGAATTTTAGCTGGTCCAAAACTTTTGTTTAAGTCATAATCTAATCTTGCTCCAGCTTGAATTCCTTGCGCCGAAAGCATAATAAATGATTTGGCATTAAAAAGTGTTAATACTCTTGCTGTAATAGGATCTTGCTGCGTACCTAAATTAACATACCACGGTTTTTGATTCTTAAAGAAAAATCCTGCTTCTAATTTAGCATGCAATTTAAAGATGGAACCATTGTCTTTAGGGATACTAAAATCTGCTCCAGCCCCTAATTCCAATGAATTATCTCCAAAGGCAAAAAAGGCAAAAAACGGAGGGTTAGTAGGGTCATCTTCAGCTAGACCCAACTGTTTACTTATGATATTCAAACCTGCTTCAATGTAGAAAACACTAGGTAATGACAACAACATCATGGCTCTCATGGATAAAACATGACCATTATCTGCCGATGTACCAAAAGTGGCTCCTGCTCCTATTGAAAAAGGATTCCCATAATTTAATGATTCTGGTGGTCCACTAAACTTTCTAATATTGACTCCTTTTTTAGGTTTCATGTAATAGTCATACCAACTGTCATCAGCTTTTAATCCTGCGGCTTCTTTGGTTGCTATATATCTGAATCCTAATAATCCTCTGAAGGCTGAAATTGAAATTGGACCTACTGGTATCGGTGTAGGCAAATCAATAGTCGCATCTAATAAAAAAGCTGGATATTTTGGAGCAAATCGCATGCCTACACTACCAGACAAATTAAATCTTGGTAATTTTAGAGACACCTCTCCAGTAAATTCAGGAGAGTTTCCAGGATCTGGTAATGAAATCATTCCATGTATAATAGCTAATGCAGTTTTAGGCGTCGCTGTTCCAGGAATCATCAAATCTACTTCGATAGTTTGTATGCGCAAGAATGAATCTTCATGTCCATCCTCAGTACAATAGTAATACTTTACCCCTTCTCCACGAGCATCCAGTCCTAATGGATTGATACTAATAGCTCCATCAAATCCCCAGAAGTTGTATTTGCGACCATTAATTTGAGTTGCACCAAAGCGAACATTAGACACCGCCATCTTAACCGGCCCAAGATCCAACAATATACTTACTGGCAACGGAATATCCCCACCAACTAGTTCAATATTACCATCACTGTAAATACGTAGTTTTTCGATAATGATTTTTTGGTCTTTGAGCAGCTTTTGCATGATTCCGTTAGTAAACGAAATCTCGCAAGCAGTTCCTATATAAAAATCATCGTCTTGTTTCCCTAACTCAATACTGTTGAATTTAAAATCTACTACGTTAAATAAACTGGCTTCTAGCTCACTCCCTTTGGCAAAGGAAGCCGTGAGATTAAAATCGCCATCTTCATACAAATGTCCTTCGATGCCTATTTCCAAAGGGCCTGTTTTGGCTTTGTTTTTAAACTTTGGGATTTCTAATAGCCCTTTTATATTAGAACCTACAACCTTGTTTTGCTTGAATGTAATATCAAATTTGTTGAAACCTATCCTAAACCCTTTTTCGGCAGAGCCAATTTTTTTCCAAAGTGTGGGAACGCTATCGACAACGTTGTCATTAGGAAAACTGTTGAGATATAATTGATATTCGCTAGCTGAATTAAATGTTTTTACTCCTCCACTTAAAGGGGATAGCTCCGTTACGCTTAAAGGGAACTTGAATGAATAAGGCGGTATTTCTTTAGTTGAAGTTACAGGAAACAATTTCAATTTCAAATCAGCAATACCCAATACTTCAACTTCTTCAATTTTTGACGTTTCTGCATTTTTTTGTAATAAGGTAACAGGGAAAATAATATCAAATTTATCCTCAAAATAATAAACAGGACCTCCCACAACCAATACGGGAATCGTTTCTAGCATAAATGTTCCTGAAATACCACCTGTTCCTATCAATAGATCATAGCCACCTAATCGTAATGTGGTTGATGATGTTCCTTGTACCGCATCATCATGAAACCATCTGGATGGTAAGGTTACGGATAGTGCACGGGCATACACCCCAACAAAATCATTAGGTCTGCCATCGGCATCTGCCTCGGCAATATTTGTTTTTTTACTTAAATCAATTTTTAAAGTATCTAACTGAAGAATCAATCCTGTTTTGCCAATCATAGCATAAGTAGAAGGCATTAATGATCCTCCCATTTCCAATTGGTAGCCAATTCCAGCCTCCGTATCGGCATACAATTGGGCTTGCGCAAATACAAACATGGATTTAGCTGTTGGATCTGCTAAACCTGTTGCTGTATTAATATAATCTGAACCATCTGATTCAACTGGTCTTAAAATATTTTGAGGAAACTCAATACCAGCACTCAATGCCAATGTTGCTTTGGCTTTTGGCGTAATAATTCTTTTAATATGGGCCTCGATACCATCAGGAGCAATGATGTTGTAAAATTCCTGTAGTCGCTGTTTGGTTTCACTTAGATCTGATCTTAAAATGTAAACGGTAAATAATAACAGCGGGATTGAATTGGTAATCCCTGGATTATTATTGATAAGTGCGACAACACTATCAATAGATTGTTCCACACCAGCAGGAAATTCTAATTCCTGATAAGACGGATCCTGCGTAATTTGCTGTAAATCATTAATATCAGCTAAAAGTTGCTCATATTTTGTAATACTATCTCCCGCTTCTACAAAAATATTTAGCATGTGTGCAATAACTTGTTCCTCGCTAATGCGAAAAACATCTAGTCCCACTTTATAAAAATCTTCTATTGAAAAAGAAAAACTGCTGGAGCTAAAGGTTTTTATAAACGCCAAGATCTCCCATTGGTACTCCAGTGTAATAGGAAATGAGGATATAGTAGAATCCCCTCCTGTGATGTCCGGATTCAACACTAATGACAAATCAAACGGTAAAGGAATTTCTAATCTTTTACTCGTAACAATATCAAGGCTATAAAAGGCTGAGTCTCCTCGAACTCCCTTAGAGTATTGCAGGTTTTTATAATGGATATTTTCAAAAATGGCATTCAATCCATTTTCTACAAAGGATAAAAACTCTGGTAAATCATCTACAGTGACGATCTCCGATAGTCGAGGGTAATATCTCGCTGTAGATACTGGAACCGCTGGAATTGGATTAGTTGGCATATTCTATTTGTTTTGACTTTATTATTTTATGATTTGCATGATTAAATTGTAGTCGTATTTATCCTAATTGAGGGAATAAAATAAATAGTCCAATTTGTTTTTCTTAACGATTCATCCTTTGAAAGGACAAATATTAGCAGTAAATTATTCTTTAAAAAATTACTGCTTGGTGGTTTGACTATTGTGTTCTAATATTGTACAGCCTTGTAAAGCAAGGGGATTGCTTTATTTAATATGACTCTTTTAAGAACTTATTAGGCAATAGTATGCTAGAAGAACTTATGGGGTAAGTTCCGGACTGGGGATAAAATGTATGTTTTTTTGGGGAGTAGCTTCACTAAATTTAGGCAAAGCTTTCTTGATAATTGGCTCAAAATTGGGGATTTGAGCCTTAATATTTAATTATTTTTACTCTTTTGTAATTCTGTCCAGTTCTTTTAAAACGGTGGGAATTCTATAGTCGCCTTTCATCTTTTTTATTAAGTTGGTGGCAATATCTAAATCAATACCAATTGATGATACATAAAGAGGCTTTTTACTTTCGCCTCTGAATACTTCTTTGACTGTGTTTTTATTTCTGAAAAAGGAGTTTTTTGCAACACCAATAACTGGTATTTTTTTATCTAAACTTTCCCAGGTATGTCCTCCTAAACCAAAAGTACCACCATCATCAACATATATATGTCCATCGATAATTACTGCTTCAATATCCTTTAAATTAATTTTTTGAAGGATGCTTTCAATGCATGGTAACTCTCTTTTATAAAACTCACCAGATACATAATCCTCGATACCTGTTATTTGATCAACAACTATACTTTGTGGAGTTTCATCTTCGCTATTAAACACAACAGCTACAACTTTAGCTTCGTTTTCTTTGTAATAGACATCTATTGCTAATAACATTTTTAATCTAATTTATACTTAGATACCATTTTCTGGTAATATCCATCGTCTGTTAATTTTCCACCTGCTACTTGATTACCATTGATGTCATATTCATAAAAAGCTAAACTAGTTTCTCCAACAGTTAAGGTTGTTCTAATAAGCTTTTCTTCTTGATTATATTCATTATCCCAACCAATATGACTTCCATTTTTATATTCTTTTTCAAACGCCACACTACCATCAGGATTTCTATCTAGTACCAAATATCCACTATAAAAAACTCCATTATACAAGATTTTACGATAACCATCATCATCCCATCCACCATATTGTACTTGAGTATCATTTAATCTTAACTTTTCAGATTGTTTTAAGCTCATAACCTATTTTTTTTTTAATTTGACATTATCATTTTAAAATCTTTAGTAATAAAGAAACAGTCACCACATCTAGGCATTATTGCTATAGTACTATAATTTTTGTTATAACCTAAAATATCATTAACAATATCATCAGTTATAATTAATCCTTTTTCATTCTGTAATCTCCATAACAATTCGTTTAAAGCTCGTATTTCTGCATGAGTTCCAGGAATATGACCTGTTCTTGATATACTTTCAATATCAATTTTCCATGTATTTGAAATTCGTTTTTCCAAATGTATATTAATTCGTTTTTCTAACCAAGGATGAATTGTTCGAAAGTCTTCTTCTATTTCAAATTTGGCATAAATTGATTTAATTTTATCAATATCAAATAAATTATTTGATATAATAGAATTATCTGTTCTAAACCAATTTTTTTCTTTGATAAAATCATCCATCATTGTTTTATGAATATTATCCCTCAAAATAATTAAATCAGGATAGTCCTTATGAGAAAATCCAGATTTTAAAGTAATTTTCTCTAAATATTTTTTTGACAGACCGCTACTTTTTGTAACTAAAAAATCTTCTTCTACTTTTAAATACAATTTTTTACCATGCTCGTTATAAATAGCAAAAACTTCATCTAAATTAGTATTAAATAAATAATTCCCTTTCGAAATCTGTACATACGCTTTTATATAATTTCTTTCAATTACAAGAAGAGATGGATCCGTTTTAAATTTATTAAAGCTTACAATATTGGTATGAGGATAATCTTTAAAGAAAATTAACTGTTCTTCCTTCGTATATTTATTTAATTCTGCTAATAAATCAGCCTCATCACTATATTTACTCCATGAAAGTATTGCGTCTGGATTGGCTTTTAGATACTGATTGTATAAATCAGTAGATAAATCCCCATATTTACCTAACCATTTTATCTTCTTTGCATTTGATAATGACACAAAATTAGGTCTTAAAATTAAATCGTCATAATACCTTCCCCAATAAGAAACTAACTTTGGTTCATCAACAAATTTAGCAAAATTGGTTGCATCAACATCTCCAAATGTATCCAAAAAATTAAGCTTTCTTTCATAACTTAAAGTTCCCAACACAGGTTTAATACTTGCTTCATCAACAAAACGAATTATATTATTCGTTCTGTTTTGAACACAAATATAGTCTGTAAACTTTGCTTCTGTTAAACCTCTTTCACTTAAACTAATCCAATTCTCAATATACTTACCATTAAGTATATTATCAACTCCTTTACCGCTATTTAATAATTTCCAAAATGCAGGATCATCAATACCCTGAAAATCGTTCCAGAATTTTAATTTTTGTGCATCAGTAAAAAGGGTATTGTATTTTGAAATAATAGTATTAGTTGCTCCACCAAGGTCTAAAGTATTCAATTTATTGCCAAATGTTGTTAATGCAACCGTTTTTTCTCCTTTTAATGTCGTTAAAAGGTTCATCGCATCCAAACTAAGCCCATGAGCTACACCTGAGGGTAACGCCTCAATTGAAGCCAAAACTCTCTCCGCTTCACGAACTGCATGTGCTCTTGCAGCAATTGATACTCCTGCCCCTAAAAAGAGTAGAGGCAATAATACTTTTTGATAGCCTTCTAATATTTTTCTTTTATCTTCATTGTTTTCGGTAGTAATTAAATAAGTATTAATTTGCACTAAAGAACCCGCTGTAAGCGTAAAAACTTCACTACCTACTTCCAGTCCTCTCCATACTTCAACGGCTTTTGTGGCTTCAAGTCCTCCTGTTAAAGCCCTTCCTAGTTGAGTAGTATATTTGAGGTAATGTAAATCAGCCAAAACTCCAGCTCCTCCTGTAAAGTAAGCCAATAGTACATCAGTAGTTAAATCAATTGCTAAAGAAATAGCTGCGTCAAAATCGGCTATGCGGTCAAATTCTTCTATAAAATGAAACAAGAAAGCTGGAATCGTTGCCGTTTTCGGGATTTTTAAATCAAGATTAGCTTCAAAACCTGAAAACAATACCTGCTGGTATAAATGAAAGGAACCAAATAACGTACTTGTTCTGTTATGAATATGGTCTAAATTTGAATCTTCAGTAGTTATTTTATTTATTTTTATGTTTTTACCATTAATCGTAGATTCAAAAAATACTTGTTTACTAAGAAAAGAACTTTCTGAAGAAGAGAATGTTAAATAATTATTTTTATTAAACTCATTTTCATTAAGTACAAAATACCCATTCGGATCAACCCCTTGAAAATTTGCAGTTGCACCTATAGGCGTAACCCCAGGTGGTATATGTCCTAGATTATACTTAGATACTTTCCAAAGTTCAAATACTGCAAAGGCAAAATACTTTCTATTGGTTTGTTCATTAACAAACCAATTCACAAAAGTGTATCTTTCCAATCTTCCATCTGTCAAAGACTCGTATATTGTTTCAAAGTTGGTTTGAGCTCCATTTCCCTTTTCAAGTAAAAAATCTAAAAAATCATTTGCATATGAAGCAGTTATAGACAATACTAATCTTACTAAAAATCGTTGATCATCTTCTTCTAGTTTTCTCCTTAATAACCCTGTAATAGCATTTATAATATAACTGTAAGGTAAAATGCCTAAAGCTGAAGGAGGTAATATTTCTAATAAAAACTGTAATTTTTTGTCTTCAGAACGAAATGCAAGATTTTTTTCTATATAACACCTTTCATAAAAATTGACCAAGCCATTATAATACAAAAGATAATCATTGTAAGTAGAAAATGATGAGAATATTGCATCAAAATCATCTTTGTAGGGGCGTGGATAACCTTCTAATGGTGTATCATAATAATATCCCCAGCTTCTTTTTAAATCAAAAAAAAACTTTTCAAAATCTGGAAGTCCATTATAATCTAAATTACCATTTGATACATCAGTCTCTCTGTTAAATAAATTTGTATTAGTTGCAATTATTGGAATAATATCTTTGTTAATTTCCTTAATTTTAAAAACAATCAAAGTCATTAGTTTTTTAAAATCACTTTTTTGTAGATCACTTATTAGCCAAGAATTTACAAAATCTCCAAAATTCTTTTTATAGAAATAACCACTCGGTAAAGCTGATTCATTATGGAGTTCAACAATACCGTTAACTTCATCAGTATTAATTTTATAACCAATGATTTTTAAATTTTCAAAAATTGTTTTTAAATATTTCCTAACCCCTTTTTGATCTAATGTCCTTTGTAAGTTGAAGGTATATTTTTTATAATTAAAAAAATTTTCAAAAGGTTCATTAAAATCTACTGTACTTACCGTTATTTCTTCATTCTCTGTAGCCAAATTTCTTTCAAAATCATACTTAACTAACAGCTTCATTGTAGGAACAGGCTCAATATTTTGAATATAGTTTAAAAATATAGCTTCATTGTAATAACCTGACAAATCAGGTTTTTTCCTATCTTCCGCTTTAAATTCAGAATGGTGAAAATATCTATAAACCTCATGAGATAAATCAGGAGTTGTAAATTGAACTAAAAACCCATCAACATCAAATATTGGATTATCAAATAAATGTATTCTAATGGGAGTTCCATCTTTTAAAATTGCGATAGTTGTCATCTATAAAACTGTATTAATGTTGAAATAATTTGTACTAAAATCTAAATCTGGCATATACTCACTATACCCTTTACTAAAATGATATTTCCTATCCAAAGAATACACCATAACATCAAGAGTTGGAGTCGCTAGTTCTAGGTTTCCATCTGTATTTTCAGCCACAATGCCTAGTCGGTATTTCTGGTAAGCTATGTTTTCGGGTGAGAGTAACTCATTGCCATCTTCAAAGAGGTCAATCAAAAACAGGCGAGGATTTTTAAATCCTTCGGTAATCAAGGCTTTGATGCTGTTGTTTTCGGCTTTAGTGATTCCTAAAATAATTTTGTTGGGCGTGCTGCCATCCAGCGTTTTTAGTTCCAGTCCCGTTATGGTTTGGATACTGTCTGTAAACAATTTCAGTCCATAATAATACGGCTCTGGTAAGTCGTAAGTTTTGCTTTTGGTCACAGCACCACTGGCTGAAGGACTGGTTTTAGTATCGGGCGTAGTACTTCCTGTGGCAGAGACCGCATTGTTCATCACATCACTAGCTTCAGTAAGATAGGTCACACGGGCTACTGTAGATGTTTCCTCGATTCCTGTTTCAATCACATCATTTACAGTAAGGGTTTGCACTACTGAGAGGCCTTGTTGTTTCTTGTCGTAATACTGGTTAATCAAGTTGAGCTTTCCGTCAGTCATTTTAGAGAAATCGCTACCGCCATTTACTTTTAATAAAGGTTGGGCATTTATTAAGCTAAACACATCATCAAAAAAGTTGGCTTGTCCTTTTTGGATAATCGGTATTCCGTTTTCGTCCAGTAATGTATTGGCTTCATATTCATCACTTACCCCTTGATAGAGTAACAAACTAAGGTTGGCGATGTTTTTACCATCAGCTGTGGCTGGAGTCGTAAGCTGTACCGTGGTAGTTAGTCGGCTGTAATTACCCTCAGCATCGGCAGCTTGTCGCAGTCCATCGGCATTAAAGAAATTATCTTTTTGTGCGTTGGCTATGTTCGCAATTTGTCCGTATAAAGCGGTGTTGTTGTTATTGTCAGTTACCAGTTGTAAATACAAATTATTGTTTGCAATAGGTGTTGATTGTGTTTGGGTATTAATCAAAATCGGCCAGCCATTAGTTCCATAGGTTGCTTCTGTTACTGTATCTACCAACAATCCCGTTTTGAGATTAGTAGTTCCTGTTCCTTCAACTATTTTGTAGTTTCCATAAAAATCATAACTGCGCGTACGGTCTCCTTGCAGGTAGATGTACCAATTGTTTTTTGTCGCAAAATTGTTTATGACATCAGTGTATATTTCCGACCCCTTTTTATCAGTTTTAGTAGCTGCGGCATCAGATACTTTTACTTTGCCATCATTAACATACAAACCATAAAAGGCGGCAATATCAATAAACTGGGTACTTTGTTCGCGTTGCCGTTTTTGTTCATGCACATCTGTAGTGACAATGGTAATTGTAGCTTCGGTGGCACGGGCATACCCCAAATCGAAAACAAATTCACTGTTATCAAAATCCTGTTTATAATCACCATAATCAAGGACAACATCGATGCCGCAATCTCCAGAGGCAAAACTCCCCAATGATTTGCCCATAGCAATTAACGGCAATTCGAAGTCGTCTTTTTCTTCAAAAACTCCTACACCACCTACTGTGGCCTCCACAAATTCCGATTCTTTAAAAAAGAAACTGGAAAGCAGGATTGTCTCATCAATTAATAAAGGATCATATCCTATGTATTTGGCTGTAAAATCAGGTATTGGTCGTATAAGATTACCTTCTTTGTCTTTACGATCGTCATGAAACGCATGAAAATCGGTATTGATTTTATTGATAAAATCGGAAGTCGTTGAGTTTGGTTCGATGATTTTAGGATCAGATTCAACTGTGAAGAAATCACTTCTTTGGAGACCTCTGTATACAAAATACTTAACATTCAATCCTGGAAAAGGTTGTCTGTAGGGACGAAGGATAACGTTTACTTTAGTTGAGCTTCCTGTTTGCGGTTGTATTAAAACCAATCCTTTACAAATAGCAAAGGCTTTTTTTGTTGTATTTTCAGATAAAGTAAAACTTGAAGTTAACCTAAATTCATCAGGCGATTTAGGTCCAAATGATTGTGGTGCGTTTTGTGAAGGAAATCCTCCTGATTCTATGAAAAAATGAGATTGTGTGGCCATATATTGTAGTATGAAATGGTTTGAAAAAAACTTGAGAAAATGTATTATGCCAACCTTATTCTTTTCTTTGGTTGGACAAATATTAACAGTAAATTATTCTTTAAAAAATTACTGCTTAGTGGTTTAACTATTGTGTTCTATTATTGTACAGCGTTGTAAAGAAAGAGGATCTCTTTTTTTTAGATGCGTTTTAGAACATAAATGCTAGGGGACTTATGGGGGTAAGTGTTCCGTACTGGGTATAAAATGTTTTTTTTTTGTGGGGATGATTAGCTTACAACGAGCTATTACTTAGAAGTTTTATAACTTCTTGGTAAATACTGCTTTATTATTATATGACCAACTCCCTTTTGTGAGCATGAATTGTATATCCGAGCTATTGAATAACTGAATAAAACCTCCTACCTCTAGACTTTTTCTTTTGAAAATATTTAGAGATATTTTTGGTAAAAACTAATTTAATTTATAAACTTACATCATAAACTATACTCTTTTTGAGTTTCAAAATAAAATATTCTAAATCACATTAAAGACCAAAAATCTAATTCTCTCAAAATCAGAAAAAACATTCTTACTCTTAATAAAAAATGAAAAACAATACATTCGCAAATAAAAAAAATAGAATTATAATACGATTCGTGATACTTTTTACAGCACTAATAATTAGTCACATAAGCTATAGTTGTTTTAAAGAAAACAATACTCCTCCTGTTTATAGTGAAATACCCGATGCAAACTTTAAGACGTATTTAAAAACAATAGTGCCATTGGCTTTTACTCCCGATAATAAATTCATTTCAAATCATCCTTCTGTTGTTTCTTATGATGAAAGGATAACTGTTGTGGGGAAAAAAATTACTTCTTTGTCTGGTATAGAACATTTTCTTTCTTTGAAAGAACTTGATTGTAAAGAAAATAAACTCACTACTCTTGATGTAAGCAAAAACAAGGCTTTGACAGATCTTTTCTGTGGCTATAACCAACTTACCACCCTTGATGTAAGCAAGAACATGAATTTGACAATAATTGGTTGTTCCTATAACCAACTCACTACCCTTGATATAAGTAAAAACACGAATTTAAAAGAACTTAATTGCGCTATGAATCAGCTCATTACTATTAATTTAGGAAAAAATACTATTTTGAGAAACATTTTCTGCTACAATAACCAACTCACCAATCTTGATATCAGTAAAAACACGAATTTGACAGGGCTTGAATGCTACAAGAACAAACTCACTACTCTTGATGTAAGTAAAAACAAGAGTTTAACAATGCTTTATTGTTACTATAACAAACTCACTTGTCTGGATGTAAGCAATAACAATGGTTTAGTATTCCTTGCCATAGATGGTACTGTCATATGTTGTCATCCTAGTATAAAAGCTTTTAGTAACAGAAGAGGTGAGTTACTCGACCCTTTTTTAATGCGAATAGGCCCATTTACTTGTCCTTAATTCTATATCTCTCCAAAATCTATAACTTCAAAACAATGTTAAATTAAGAAGATGTACTATTTTTTTTCTTTATAAAATTGAAATCTGCTAATATCCGTATCAAGTAGATTCATTTCATTCTTAATAATGTTTAATGAATCTAAATTCTCGTCAGGTTGCTCTTCCATAAAAGCATTAAAATCAATTATAGTTCCCCTAATACCCCATAACGTTTCAAATTCACCAAATACTTTAATTTTTTCCTTAATGCCATTAGCCTTTCCTATAGCTGTTCCTAGGTTAATCCCTCCATATATTGCTGAAATTAAATAATATATATCTAAAAAATCTTGTCCTTTTGTGTAGGGATGGCCAAGAATATTTGATTGATGAGCATCAAATCGTTGTATCTGATCTGCTAAACCCGCACCTAATGTATTACCTGTCAAAGTAAAACCCATACCTATAGCATTATAAATTACACTGAGTACACTTACTCCCTCAATTATTTTAATAATAGGAAAGACTACACCTGCAAAAGTGACTGCTTTTTCTATTAGATCAAAGATATCTTCTGTACTCTCATTTCGGTCAACTAACCAGGGTAATGCAAAAGCCGGGATTGGTATAATACTACCATGAGGTATATTCAACCCCTTAATCTCTTCATTAGCCAAATAAGGTGATACAAATAAAATATCATCAAAGTTCCATTCCTCATCATGCCCTATGGAATTAAATACTTTATATTCTACTCTCGTTAAATAGGGATTATATCGATACTGAATAGCTGATTTAATTTTTATTTTCAAGTTACTTCCATTTATTGTCTCAATTACATATTTGACACCTCTTGTGAAATAACCTGTTCCATTTTCATACTCTGCATCAAGATCATAATACGTCTTTAATGGAATTGTCCATGGTCCAAGCATCTCAAGACCTATTGGATAAAACTGAGATACGGTAAGGCTATCCTTAAATTGCACAACTGTTTTTGTAGAATAAAAGAAATTCATTAATGTTCGTATTAACTCATCATAAAGTTTAGTAGGTAATTTATCTTTGTAAACTTGTAGATTAGTCTTTCCTGTTGATATAGTTGATGTATCTGTAGCAAACATATAATTATATAATGCAGCACCATCATCTTTACTTGTATTATCAATTAGGGAAATAAATAATTCATACTTGTCAGATAAAAAATCAAAAGTTAAATACCAATTTGTTGTAGTAACTAATTTATCTAATATGATTTTTCTATCTTCAAAAGAAAGAGCATATTTATAAATCTTAGGGTCATATAAATTAAACCAATCAAAATTTTCTGCTTTAGCTAGTTCTCTGGCAGTAATAAATCTAGATTCCCAGTCAGAATATGATTCATTTAAAAAACTATTAAAAGAATCATAACTGGAAGCTTCTACTAAAATAGTCATCGAACGAGAACGACTGTAATTTTGATCAATATCAATATTATTGATTGTACTATGCCAATCATTATAAGTTGTAAATTCCTGACTATAAGTATTATCTTGATTGGAAGGAAAAATATATCTCTTAAAAGATTCACTGTCTTCAACATAATCCTGAATAATTGCTGGCGTCATTAATCCCTCAGGATCAATAACTATTTCGTATTTACGATCTGGTCCGGTACCGATCACATCTCCTATTTCAGGATGTTTTCCAAAATATATTTTTATTTCTTTTTTTTCTTTAGATTCAGAATAGTCATTTCCATAGTCATTTACGATACTCTTAATATTAAAACTATGATTACCTGACAATTGTATATATTTCTCTTCTATTGCTTCAATTTTTTCTACATTAGCATCTACTGAAAATTTCACGGTAAATTTTCTCAATGTTAGATACTTAATCCATTCTAATAATTTTGCTACTTCTTTTGCTTTCATAGTTTATAATAAATTAGCTTCGTTAACGATATTTCCTAAAATCGATTTTTCCTCATATTCTGCATATTCTTTAGTAGCCAAGAATTTATGACTAGATCCATATACATAAATGGGAATAGTAGGCATTAAAACAGAAAGTACTCCATCACTATTTTCATAAATAACTGAGCTGCTCAAAATCTAATCCTTTGCTATCAATACTGAAGACTTTACTTGGCCAAGACATATTGCAAGGGTAGCTATATTTGTAATCGCATTCATTGGTGAAAAAATCACCTTGTAAACCAATATATTTCCAAAATTCAAATAGGTGATTTATGGTGTAGTTATTCATAGAATTGTATTTTTAATAGAAGGAGTAATAGTCAAAACTTAATGCTAACTATTACTCCACTTCATAAGATTTATAATGTAGAAGCTGCTATAAATGCTGCTGAATCTTCATAAAATCGATATTCCTTTATTTTTTCATCCTCTATGATACAGAGCTGAACCCATGTACTATTGAAAAGCTTACCAGTGGCCTTGATTTCATGGGAAAAAGTGCCATTAGCCATTACTAGATTGTCTCCAGCAGATGATATATGTTTCAGAGTGAAATCTTTTGTATTGAACAAAGAGGTGATGTTATTCAAAAATTGTTTGGCCCCATCTTTTGTTCTATAAATGCCGTGCAATTGTTCTTTTGGACGTTCTTCTTCTTTGACACTAACGATATAACAATCTGAATGAAATGAGTTTATAACTTGTTCCATATTCCCATTTTGAAATGAGTTGAAGTAATCTTGCACCACTTCCACATTCTGCTTTTTTGTTAGAGGCTGTCCAATAATTAAGGCTTGCATAGCTTTTTTCAACTTAATATTTTCCTGTTGATTTGTGATGACCAAGCCACTCTTGTCAAAATTTTGATCAAAACTGCCTAATGAATATTGTTCCACAAAAAGACCTCCCCATTGTAATACTAGTTTTTCTAAAATTTGAAGATGAGTTTTACCACCTGTTGGGCCGGGAGAAGTACTCAAAAGCAAAACAGGTTTTCCATCAATGAATTTTTGATTGATTCTGGAAAGCCAATCAATTGTGTTTTTTAGAAATGCTGATGGAAGTCCATTGTGTTCAGGTGAAGCTATTATAAACGCATCAGCTTCAGTGAACAATTGAAAGAGCTTCTTTATTGGTTTTGGAATTCCATTTTGTTCAATATCTTGGCTGTAAATAGGGACATCGAATCTTTTTAAATCGATAAACTCAATATTTTGATTAGGGTATTTTCTAATTATCGATTGAACCAGTTTTTCATTAATTGAATTTGGATTATTACTTCCTGTAAATGCTATTATTTTTTTCATTTGTACAATTATTTTAATTTAATAGTACAAACTTAGTCCAGAGGGAAAGTTTAAATCTTAATGTACCTTAAGAAAGGTTTGTTAATACTTTTTTTCTAAGTGAACTCAAAAATTCAGGAGTTATTCCTAAGTAGGAAGCTACCATATATTGAGGAACACGCTGTTCTATATCTCTATAATTTGAGCGAAATTCAATGTAACGTTCCTCTGCCGTTTTACTCATAGTATTAATAGTTCGTTCCTGTAATGAAACATAGGCTTTTTCAAATTTGAATCTAAAAAAACGTTCTATTGCAGGCACACTATTATACAACTCATTTAATTTGTTTTTATGAATTTGGAGCACCTTGCAATTCTCAACAGCTTGAATAAATTGCTTTGCCGGAGTATTAGTTAGGTAGCTGTATAAATCGTTAATCCACCAATCTTCTATTCCGAATTGAATGACATGTTCTTTTGCCTCTCCATCCATATAATAACTTCTGATACAGCCTTCCGAAATAAATCTCATATGCGATGAATGATCGCCCACGAATAAAAGAATTTCTTTCTTTTTTAATTCCACGATAGTAAAACATCCACCAACTATTTCCGCTTCATCGTCTGTAAGTGTTATACTTTTTCTAAAATGCACTATGAGTTTATCAATTGGAGTCATTTCTTTCTCAACTATATTTTAATGTGTTACAACTTGCATATACCAGCCATAAAGTGGCTACAATCCATCCAAATTAGGTCAGCATTGTGCCATAAATGGTTTTTTATTAGGCTATATCAAACTTACAAAATCATTTCTATTATCCTTTACGGTTTGCCGCATTATCAGAAAAAAAATAAAATCTAAATTAAAAAAAATACCTCACAGCATTTTTTCCTACATAGTATTATTCCAGTCTTCAAATCCCAAATCTTAAACACAGTATTTTTTAAACTGCCCCCAGTTCCGTTCAATACAGGTTTCATTGTTCTTATTACTCACGCAAAGAAACTCTTGCTGCTACCAGCTGGCTTTTCTACCAATCTTCAAATTCAAATAATACATCTTTTTCTCTACCATCTTCTGTTCTATATTTTGGAGGTTGTGAAATTAAATCGAAAATCTTGATAAGTTTGAAATCAATAATTATAAGGTCATTATAAATATTGTGGATCATTCTATAATCTGTAAAAAAATGATTTGTTGAATTCTCCCAATTTTTTCCGAAATTTGATTTCCAATTATAAAAAAGCATTGCCTGTTCTTGATTTGAAAGTTGTGCTCGTAGAATTCTCAGATATTTTCTTTTTTCGTTGTAACTTATAAAATTTTCATTCTGTTCTGCAACAAATTTCACAGTTTGGTATAAATGCCTATAGTAATGTGCCAAATATGAAGAATGACCCTGTCCTAATAGAAAGTTTAGATTTATTGCTTTTTTAAAACCTATATGTTTTTCAATTATTGATTTTAATTGTATTAAGTCAGTTGATTTATGCTCATCATTAATATCAATTATAATATTTATAAATTTACTATATTCTTCTTCATCTGGTTTTTTTGAGGTAATCTTTTCATCAAAGCGTAATCCGTGAAAAAATAAGCCATATGCAATATTTATAAGTGAGTCTGGTTTTGATTTTATGTTATATGTTTTTTTAGCAATGAAATAAAGTATTTTTATTTCTTCTAGTAAATATTTAAAAACTTCTCTTCCATTTATTTTAATAACATTAATATGTTTTTCTTTATCAATATAGTAAGAAGTTGTGAGGTTTATCGAGATCTCGCTAACATTTTCTTTATGTAATTTTACCATCTCGTAAAATTGGTTCTCAAATCGCTCTATTTTCCAAATTCTTTCTTGCTCTTTTCTTTCTTCAATTTGTTTCTCAAAAGTTGTAGCAAACTGTTCTCTTTGTTCTTTTGCCTCCTCTTCCTGTTTTCTAAATGTCTTATTAAATTGAATTCTTTGCTCAAGGTTTGCCTTATATTGAATATAAAAAGCTAGAAATGTTAGAATTGCAGCGGCGAGTGCAATGAATGGACCCGCAATTCCATTTATAGTATCTCCAATTGCTCCAGTTAATTTATAATCAATAAATGATATACTTTCTCTTGTCAATAACCAAGGCAAGATTACAATTGAAATAAATCCAATTATCAAGATAATGTTAAGTCCAAATTTTAAATAAATCTTTTCTTTTGGCTCAAGATGGTTCCAAATTTCTTTAATTACTTTGTACATTTAAGTTTTTATTTTGCTCTTTTTTTTGTAAGCTAGGCGGATATTTCATTAATGAGTTTTATTTATGGTGCTAGTAGTCCAATATAATCCTGCAATTAAGGCAATTTGTATCATGAAGTTTATTATGTAATTCCAAATCCAACTTCCAAAAAGCATATCAGGTATGATTTTGTCAAATAACCAATAATTAAACCACGATGTAAAAAACATCACTATACCAAAGATTATTAAAGTTGCTATAAGTTTTAAAAATGGTGTTGTTTTATCTGTTAAAAGTAAAATAGGAATTAAAAGAAGAGTTACTAATATATAAATTCCAGATGTTGATAACAAAAACCAAACATCATTTCTTGGGGGCATTTTTGCAGTGTTCGTTACATTAGAATTACTTTCGTTGTTTGTAGATCTCATGTACTTTATAAACGACAAAGAATGGTCAACTAAATTTTTTCTATTAAATGTTTCTTTTTGTAATGAGATAAGTTCCAATCTCGTTAGCTTAGCTAGCGTTGTATCTTTAAGTAAAACAGATATTGATTTCAGTTGCTCAAGTTGCCTTTCTTTGTTGTAGTAATGAGAAAATCCAGTTATGTTGTCTATTAATAGAATTGAAAAGATAAACAAAACAATGACAGTTGCTCTTGTAGAAAGTCTTTTGTTGCTATCCGTTATAAAGCCTAATATATTTTCTGAAAAACTCATTTTGTTATTTTAATTATATTCCGTTTTTTGGTATGCTTGCTGCCAAAGTCAGTTCATCTAAAAACCTCTGGACGAACTTTATTTTATTAATTAGAATGTAAATATATGGGATTAAAACTACAGTTATTTTTCTTTTTACAACTACCTCTTTTTCCGTTCAATACAGGTTTCATTGTTCTTATTACTCACGCAACGAACTCTTGCTGTTAGCTATAGTACACATTACCAATCTTCATACAGAAAACTTGCAATCTCTTTTGTTATTGAATGCTTTAGCTTAGCTATATATTCTAAACTAATACCTGGCAAAATCACTTCCAATGCATTCAGTCTTAAATTATGGCTGACAAGTTTCTCAAAATTTTCAAATTTATCTGTCACAGTTATAGAAATAGATTGCTTTGTGCTTGAATCAATAGCAGATAAACCATTTTCGCTAATATGTAAATCTTCTAAAGTTAGAATTAAAGCGTTTGGCAAATCTGAAGATTCGTTGATTTCTTTATTGCCAGTAATAGGAATAAAAACCCAAAGAGATTTACTTGAATTTTTCATTATCCCAGTTGTATAGGGTCTTGCTGAACAAATTAGAATTTTTCTATTCCCATCATCTAAAATGAATAGACCATTTACTAAATGCTCACATTGTTGTAAAAGCATTTTATGCTGATTTTCTTTTTCGTGAATTGTTGAAACTTCAAGAAACAAAGAGTTAATCATATTTAGATTGTGCTTCAAGGCATTTATAAGTATAATACCCATCAGAACTCCAGCTTCTCTATGTGCAAAACTATTTCTCCATTCTTTGGCTTCTAACCATTGTTGATGCAAATCTTTTGAACAATATTTTTCCAGACGTTTAAGTTTAGAATGTAAACTTTCAAATCCTTCTTTTTTCTTAAGTCCTACAACTTCAAGTTTTAGTGTAACGCTTGCTTCAAATATCCGAGTCGATTTTGAAAATGCTTCATCCAATAAAGGATAATGAAAATAACTATAAAACAGAAGCCTTTCAACAAGTTTATAATCTTCAACAATTTTTTCTGGCACTAAACAATGAAATTTTCCTTTCAACACAAATTTCTCGATAAAATCTGTATCTGATATCACACCAAAACTTTTCCAAATATTATCAGGTTGAAGATAATTCATCTTTTGCATAGCAGTTAACATCAGTTCATCTAAAAACCTCCAGACGAATTTTATTTTATTAATTAGAAAGTAAATATATGCGATTTAAACCACAATTATTTTTCTTTTTAAAACTACCTCCGGTTCCGTTCAACGCAGGTTTCATCGTTGGCTTTGCAAGCCCAACGAACCCTTAGCTGTTGGCAGTAGTTTTTATTTAGAATATCATTCAAAACCAATTTTAAGTATTTGGAAGAAGTTGAATGATTGGTCTGAGTTATAAATATAATCTATTAAGCTTTTATTCAAAAAATTCATATATCTCTAATTTACCAATTTGATTTTTAAAAGTGAGTGTGTTTTTATTAAAAGAGAAATCAGCTGTCGTGGTATAATTTGTGATTTTTCCTGTTTTTCTATCTGTCCATTTCTTTATTTCAATTATCTTTTTTAAATGTTTGGCTGTATCATATTCGTATGTACATTGTTTTTCAGAATTAGTGAAAGGATCTATTTCATTATATTCCATTAACTTTCCGTCGGCATAATTATAGGTTTTTGAGCCAATAGTTTTAACAGGAACACTATTATAATAGGTCTTAATTTCTTTTGTCAATAGTTTATTTTCATAAACATATTCAATTTTCATACGTTCTTTTTCATTTTCATACTTAGAAGATTCTACAAGGTTGTTATTATTATCATATTTATAAGTTATAAAATTTTTATTCTGATCTCTGTTCATAGGCACATAAGGTCCTTTATCATATGCCCAAATTAAGTTGTTTTTATTATCATAAACTGCCGAATCCTTTACTTTACTGTTTTGAACAACTTTTCCTTTATAATTTTCTTCGCCATTATCCCTAATTGCAATTAAATTATTGTTATTGTCATAGGAGTAACTTGTATAGTATCGACTTAAAATATCATTAGTCAAATATTCTACTTTGACAAGATGATTATTATTGTACAAGTAATGCTTTTTCTCAGTATTGTTCGTGTTAATTTCAATAATTTTGTCTTTATCATATTTTATATTTACTTGCTTAATTTCATTAATCGGCCTATAATCGCCGGTTTCTTTCCGCTCAGAGATATAAGAGACAACACGATTCTTTTTGTCTAAAGTAGCTTTGTAAGTATTCTTTTTACTTACATCATCAAATACAGCTAGAGCAATGCTTTCTTCACCTCTTTTTTGACTTTCTTCTATGAGGAGGGCATTATCTGTCTTATTCCTTTTCACTATTTCAGCATCAGATATGGTGGTTAAGGTTTTCTCAACTAAAACATTGTTTTTATAAGCGTAAAGAGTTGTTGTTTTCGAAGAAATTCCAGAATTTGTTTCTTTGATGATATTGCCATTTAAATCATATTCAGTAACGGTCTCATCAATGATTGATTTTTTTAAATTTTTATTATATGATTTTGCATAGTCGTTTTTTTGATTTTCTGGATGAATAACTTCAGGACGAATTATTGTTGGTTCAGGATCTTTAAATTGTCCAAAACTTGTTATATATTGAAAAAAGACAGTGAAAAATAATGTTGTCTTAAGAGTCATTTTTTTATAAAATTTATTGTTATTATTTATAATAAAGGGTTTCGTTTATAAAATTCTCTAGGAAAATATTCTTCGATAATCGAGATCGGTTAAATAGTTATATTTAGATATAATTCAACTATTCGATTAAAAAAATATTCCCATTTTAGCTTTGTTTGTAATATTAATTCTTTCGTATTAAGATGTTGAATTCCCACTTTTTCAGTAAAATTACTGCCAACGTCAGTTCGTCTAAAAACCTTCAAACGAACTTCATTTTTATTAAGTAGAAAGTAAATATACAGGATTTAAACTACAATTATTTCTCTTTTTAAAACTACCTCCAGTTCCTTTCAACACAGGTTCCTATGTTAGTACTGCGCACACAACGAAACTCTAGCTGTTGGCAGTAGTTATTAGTATTCTAAAACTTCCATTTTACCTTTATTTTGGTATATTACTATATTGAAATCAATAAAATATGCTGTGTCAAAATCCCTTTTCAATTTTTCTTTCACTTTTCCAATCACTAAATCATAAATTATTAAATCGCAGTTTCTTACAATACATAATAATATTTCTGTAATATAATGAGTATTTAGATTAGCAAATTCCCAATATCTAAAATTGGTTTTAAATATTTTTAAAGGTTTTTTATTGTTTGTGACTGAATATTCGCAAATTGAAAAATAATCATTATGAGATTCGTCTCTTTCGTAAAGAAGTACAGTGAATTTATCTCCGCTAGAATTAAAGGCAAGATTATGAAAAGCACCATCAAAATCCAAATCATCTAAATCATACATTAAATTCAGATTATTTGAATTATCAAACTCAAATATTTTTACTCCTTGAGCCCCATAATTTGCGTGAGTGCATATAAAAGCAAATTGATTAGGTTTATTTGTTTTAGTTACACATTCAATATATTCAAATTCACACCAATCTTTTTCAGAATACAAACTTTCATCTAATAAATCAACTTTTATTATTTCTTCATTGAATTTTGAGAATATAGAAATTGGTTTGTAACTAAATTGAACATGATTTGATATTGAATTTAAGATACTTTCATTATGTCTTACTAAAACAATTTCTTCTTTTTCCTCTGAAATATGTTTTTGATAAACAATTGTACCTTTTAAATTAAACTCATAATAGTTAATCCCGTAATTATTTATGTAATTTACAATTATTAATTCCTCTCCTTCATTTTCAATTATTGTGAAGTAACTAATTTTATTACTATAGGAATTATATGTTAATTTTAAATTTATTTCTTGTAAAAGATTTAGATTAATATCATATAGAGATAAAAGATACAAATTATCTAAAGAATTTAAAATTAATATCTTTTTGTTTCCTTTATCGAAATGGATGTGGTGTATTTCCTTTTTTTTATAATCATCACCATCGCTCATATTTTGGGCTATTACCATTTGTTTTTCAAAGTTTTGGTTAAATGATAATTCAGTTACAATCTTTTTTCCTTCTGATTTTTGTGAAAAATCATATTTTTTAATAAGTATATCTTTTTTGTTTGGATTACCATTATTTTTTATAATATAAATGATGGCATTTATAATAATTATAGGTACTATGATAGTAAAATAGATATTCATTCCTTTTTTTTAATGATGTTTTTAAAATTTATTCTCATTTTTACTGTATACCTTTAGTTAAAGGAATCAATTTGGTGTGAAATGAGGAATTACTGCCACCTTGTATATAGGTCTGATAAAAGAAGACCAATCCACCCTGTTTGGGGTGGATTGGTCTGACAGCAATCAGACTTTATTAGCAATCAAATATATTGCTTTATTTCTTACAAATCATCAAGTGAGCTTTTTATTTGTCGCATACTTTTCGTACTTACGTGGGTCTGAATTTCTGTAGTTTTACTGCTGCTATGCCCTAATAATTCTAGTATATATTTAAGATCGGTACCGCTTTCTAGTAAATGATGTATCAACCAATGCAAAGTAGCCAGTTTTGTAATTTGTGCCACCATAAAACAAAAAAAGACACCTCATCAGCATCTTTTCACCCCTTCCTCCTACTCCTCCAACTATCATTTTTATCATAATCCCTCTTGAAGTCATAGATCTTCCCTCTTATATATGCTCCCAGTGGGACAATCACAATCACTATTAGTATCTCATACCATTCCATACCTCTAATATAGAAGGTATAAGATTTCCTCTTTTATGTTGAAGTCAATTACTCCTTTTTTGACAACTAATAATCCCGAATTGACAAGTGCTCCGTTTAGTTATAAAATAGAAAAAGATGCTTCTCAGCATCTACATTTCAATATTCTTCACCAATCTTGTTTGCCGTTAATTACTTAAAGACGGTTTCAAAGTTATCATTTAACTCGCCATATGTTTCTTCTATTAATTTAAAAAACTCTGACAATTTCATCCCTTTATAGAAACATATAGTAGTAAGTGTAGATACCGGTATCTTATATCCGTCTACTTCTTTTATTTTTCTAACAATTCCTTCATGTATACCATGAGATTTTCCAAAAGACCTATTAGATACATCATCACTCATCCACTTCTCGCATATAAAATTACAAACATACCTGTCTATAAGAAAAACCTTTACAGGCTTCTTATCTTTAGATTTGTTACTTTGTGAGTTATCATTAGTCATTAGAGCAAAAGAATATAATATCTACGGTTATTTTGCACACGATAGTGCGCAATTCGAATATTTGTTTTATATTTGTTTTTGAATTTATATATTTGCGTTTCTTCATTTAAAATATTTGAAGCATTCGCTTAGAATCTCGTATCAGAAAACTGGTAATTTATAGGAACGAGAAGATAAGTAAGATGCTCACGTCCCATGGCGTGGGCTCACTTATTGTTCCCCGGTATACCAGTACCTCTGATACGATAAGCTGAGTTCCATGCCATTTTTTATGCCAATTATTTAGGCAAAACTCAACTTCTATTCTTAGCACTGCCTCTTCTTATTAGTCTCGCAATACCATTAATTATTGAATTAGTTGGGAAAGGCACTACCTGCGTTTGGCTGCAACAAACAGCGGTAGTACGCTTTTCTTAAATAACCTTTAAAACCAATTGCCTATGCTATAAAAAACACAATCTCATGTCGGAAATAGTCACTTTTCGACACCAAGATTTAAACTTTAAATCAAAAAAAAAGGCCCTCTAACTCTTCTTGGCGGACGAATAGAGGACCATCGCTAACAAAACTAACGTTTCAATTAACTAACCCAATATTATGAAAAAAAATTCATTTTACAAGGGTGGATCGGCATTTTGGTACCTGATTATTATCGGGTTCTCACTATCCTATACCCCTACTCTAGCAAACAAGCTACTGAGGCAAAACCACTCCTTACCGCAACAAACACAAATAAGCGGTACCATTACAGATGGACTCAACCCCTTAACTGGTGTTACTATTTCCATAAAAGGAAAAGCAAAATCAACCGCTATTACAGATTTCAATGGCCAATACACCATAGAAGCGGCACCTAGTGATACTTTAGTGGTCACATTCATAGGATTCAAAACGGCAATAATCCCCATAGGTGGGCGAAAAACAATCAACATCCGGTTGCAAGAGGACATTACCTCCCTGCAAGAAGTCCGTGTCAACGCAGGCTACTATTCCGTAAAAGAAAGCGAACGCACGGGTAGTATCTCCAAAATAACATCCAAAAACATCGAAATCCAGCCCGTTACCAATGTCCTTGCAGCCATGCAGGGTCGTATGGCCGGGGTAAGCATCACCCAAACTACGGGTGTCCCAGGAGGAGGATTTGAGGTAAAAATCCGTGGGCAGAATAGCCTTCGCCCAGGGGCTAATGCGCCTTTGTATGTGATTGACGGGGTACCCTATTCCTCCGACCCCATAGGATACAATCAAACTTCGACCATATTCCCCACTGTTACAAGCCCACTGAACAGCATTAACCCCGATAACATTGAAAGCATTGAGGTGCTAAAAGATGCCGATGCCACTTCCATTTACGGCTCAAGAGGTGCCAATGGTGTTGTCTTGGTAACTACCAAAAAAGGAAAAGCGGGTAAAACAAAATTTAGCGTTATTGCATCGACCGGAAGTGGTCAAGTCACCAGTTTTATGAAACTAATGAACACCCAACAGTATCTGTCCATGCGAGCAAAAGCATTTATCAATGATGGGCTAACCGAATATCAGGCATGGGATTATGATACCAACGGGACTTGGGATCAAAACCGCTATACCAATTGGCAAGAAGAACTCATAGGAGGTACTGCCGAAATTTCAAAACTACAAGGTACCGTTTCAGGAGGATCGGAAACGACTCAATTCCTTTTCAGCGGAAATTACCATACCGAGTCAACGGTGTTTCCTGGGGATTTTCTATACAAACTGGGTGGGGCTCAATTTAGCCTGAACCACCGCTCCGAGGATACTAAATTCAAAATGACATTCTCGGCCAATTATAACGCCCAAGATAATGATCAACCCGCATTTGACTTCACCTACGATGCTCGTGCCCTTCCTCCCAATGCCCCGGCTTTATACGATGACGCTGGTAATCTCAACTGGGAAAATGGCACTTGGGACAATCCATTACGGAATCTTGCAGCCAAATTCGAATCCAAAACCAACGATTTGCTTGCCAATACCGTACTGTCTTATGAAATAGCCCCGGCATTGGTTATCAAAAGCAGTTTTGGCTATACAGACCTGCGCCACACCGAAAGCCGTATTTCTCCCTCGACTATGTACAATCCTTCCTATGGCATTGGCAGTGCCTATTCAGGTATATACCTGAACAACACTAGTCGCAGTTCTTGGATTGTCGAGCCACAAATCAACTGGGAAAAGGAATTAGGCAAAGGCAAACTCAATATGCTGTTCGGTGGGACATTCCAAAATCAGGGTACTAGCCGTCTTTTTCAATCTGGTACAGGATTTAGTTCGAACAGCCTAATTTATGATTTGGCATCGGCCGCCAACGTGCGGGTAAAGCTGAGCGATGAAACTTTATACAAGTATCAGGCTTTTTTTACGAGGATTAATTACAATTGGCAAGAACGTTACATCCTGAATCTTACCGGAAGACGGGACGGATCCAGCCGTTTTGGTCCAGGCAACCAATTTGCCTATTTTGGGGCAGTGGGTGCAGCTTGGTTATTTTCCAATGAAACCTTTCTTAAAAATAATTCTTGGTTTAGTTTTGGTAAACTTCGTGCCAGCTACGGAACTACAGGCAATGATCAGATTGGTGACTATCAATTTTTGGATACCTATTCCTCATCGGGCACTCCTTATGATGGCGTTATTGGGCTACAGCCAACACGTCTTTTCAATCCTGATTTTGGTTGGGAAACCAATAAAAAAATGGAAGTGGCTATGGAAGCGGGCTTCTTGCACGATAACCTTTTTCTAACGGCCGCTTGGTATCGCAATAGATCTTCCAATCAATTGGTAGGCGTTCCGCTAGCGGGCACAACAGGATTTTCGGTATTGCAATCCAATTTGGATGCTACTGTCGAAAATACGGGATTCGAATTTACGTTGCGCACCCTCAATTTTAGCACTAAAAACTTCAACTGGTCAACGAGCCTGAATTTGACGATAGATCGTAACAAACTGCTACGTTTTCCAGGATTGGAAGCATCATCTTATAAAGAGCAATACCGCATCAACCAACCGCTGAATATTCAGTTGCTTTATAAGTACACGGGTCTTGATCCGCAAACAGGCGTGTACCAGTTTGAAGACGTTAACAACGATGGAAAAATAGCATTTCCTGATGACAGACAAACCGTCGTTGATCTCAATCCGGAATATTTTGGAGGACTCCAAAACCAGTTGGGTTATAAGCGTTGGAAACTCGACTTTTTGTTTCAATTCGTAAAACAAAAAAACCGCAATTATCCAACGGGTTTTGCGGGTCAAATGTCCAATCAGCCTGTAAAAATGTTGAACAGTTGGCAACAGCCAGGAGATAATGGACCGTATCAGATCTATACCATCGGATACAACGATGCTGCCGTTACAGCCGACTACTTATACAGTGAAAGTGATGCCGCTATTAGCGACGCTTCTTTTATTCGACTCAAAAATATTGCATTGTCCTATGACCTTCCGCTGAATGTAAAAAACACCCAATGCAAGATTATGCTGCAAAGTCAAAACCTGCTGACTTTTACCAAGTATGAAGATGGTGATCCTGAATTTACCAATTATGGATACTTACCCCCATTGAAAGTCATTACTGCTGGAATTCAACTAACCTTTTAATTGTACAAAAATGAAAACGATATCAATTCAAACCATTTTCACCTCCCGCCCCCTACTGCTAACCTTGTTTTTAGGTTTGGCAATGGGCATTAATTCCTGTGATTCTTTCGTGGAAGTGGATCTTCCTAAGGCACAACTGACTAGCGTTACCGTTTTTCAGGATGTCGCCACTGCAAATGCTGCCCTATCAGACATCTACTCGAATATTAGAGACAAGGGACTCTTGACAGGTACTGCCTACGGCATTTCGAACCAACTGGGGAACTATGCAGATGAACTTACCTCTTACGGTGCTCCTGGCGATCCAGCATTGGATTTCCATAAAAATTCACTATTGCCGTCCAATACGGCTGTAGCTTCATTTTGGAACACAACCTACAATCAAATATATGCGACAAATGCAATAATTGAAGGGGTTCAGGCATCAACTGCACTTACTGCCAACGATAAAAAACATTTGGAGGGAGAAGCCCTTTTTATACGGGCATTGCTCCATTTCTATCTGGGGAATCTATTTGGGGACATTCCCTACATCACAACTACCGATTACAAAAGTAATGGTGTTGTAAGCAGAATGCCAACCGATGAAGTCTATAAGCATATTATAGCCGATTTAGAAGCCTCGACAAGCCTACTGCCTGAAGAATATACCAATCCTGATCGAATACGCCCCAATAAATATGTTCCAAAAGCTTTATTGGCAAGAACCTTTTTGTATCAGGGAAAATGGGCTGAGGCTGCGAATGCCGCTTCCGCTGTGTTAAACAATACCGGACTCTATGTTTGGGAAGAGGATTTAGACAATGTCTTTTTGAAAGAGAGCACAGAAACCATTTGGCAATTAATGCCTGCAGCATCAGGAAAAAACACAGACGAGGCAGCCACCTTTATCTTCTTTTCAGGACCACCGCCTTTGGTTGCCTTGAGCGAGGATCTTGTCAATTCCTTTGAATCCAATGACCTGCGCAAAACCCATTGGATCGCCAGTGTGACGGACGGAACGGCAACTTGGTACCACGCCTATAAGTACAAGCAATTCAATTTTACCGCTTCCTCACAAGAGTATTCCATTGTGCTTCGTCTTGCAGAACAATACCTCATCAGGGCAGAAGCACGGGCGCAACAGGGCGATCTTATCGGTGCAAAAGAAGACCTGAATAAAATCAGACAACGTGCTGGATTAGGCGAAACGGTTGCAGTCAGCCAACAACAAATCATTGAAGCGATTGGACAGGAAAGAAGATGGGAACTTTTTACCGAGTACGGACATCGTTTTTTTGACCTGAAACGCTCTGGCACGATCAACAATACCTTAACAGGTCTAAAACCGGGATGGAACAATACAGATATTCTTTTCCCGCTACCACAAAGTGAACTAAGTGCAAATCCAAACCTACGTCCGCAGAATCCCGGTTATTAAATAATCAACTTATTCATTTAAAAATAACTAAAGGTAAAATGTTAACGGAGTCGAATTCCCCTGTCATCCTATGTTTGTATAAACTAAGTGCAAATTCGAACCTACATCCACAAAATCCCGGATATTAATTAATCAATTTATTTAAAAACAACTAAAAGTTAAATGTTAACGGAGTCGGATTCCCCTCTTGAAATCGAAGATTCAACGACTCCAAGACAAATGTAAACTGGAGTTATAGGGGTTAGGGGTGTGTTTATTTCTCATAAATAAAAAAATCCGTTTCGTTAACTAGTTTAAAAAATTCACAGTCGCTAAAAAAATCACCAAGTTAGAGTTCATTAGACTTGACGTTGGTATTTAGGCAAGTAACTCAATTAAAAACGATGATGATACAAAAAAAATATAAAATCAATAGAGTCCAAATAAGGACTCTTGATATGTTACGCTTACAATTAATCCCATTTTTATTATTTATTTTGCCATTAGTGACCTGCCCCACATGGGGGCAGCTGGGGAAAAAAAAGCAACTCACTCCATCCGATTATCATTTATGGGGCGAATTACAATTCGATAAATTAGCAGCCGATGGCAAATGGGCCAGTTATAGAATGGGGTATCAAAGCGGTGAAGACACCTTGTTTGTCAGGAATACGGAATCACTGAAAACCTATGCTTTTCCAGCAGCAAACAATACCGCTTTCTCTGGCAATAAATGGTTTGCCTGTCAGATAGATCAAGAATTGAGATTATTAAATCTAATAACCGGAAAACTGGAAACCATCGCTGATGTTTCCCAATACGCTTTTTCCGCTGATGCAAGTAAACTGGTACTGCTTAAAAAACCAAACACGGGAGAAAGCACTTTAGTGATCAGACAACCCGAGGGCAATGTAATTGAAAAAATTAACGGGGTATCTTATTTTAAAATAAGTCCCACTGCAAAAGAACTGGTCTACTCGGAAAATCGAGACAACAAAAATGCAGTAGGCCTTTTGAGCCTTGGAAAAGTGTGTCGAAATACATTTATAATTAAAAATAGTGACGCTAATTTTCATGATTTTACGTGGCAGGATTCGGGAAGAGCATTTGCTTTTTTTAGTCGTTCTGCTCCTGACGCTCCTATTGATGGAATTTTTTATTACAACCTCGACAATAAAACAGTACTCTCTTTGGATCCTAAAACACAATCGGGCTTTCCAACTGATGCCAATATAGTGAACAATTCAAGCTATAGATTGTCCATTTCGGACGATTTGCAAAAGGTATTTTTTGCTATCAAATCGGATCCCACCCAACAGCAGACCAAAACGGATTCAGATGTAGAGTTGTGGAATGGCAATGCCAAATGGATTTACCCGATGCAGCAGAAATGGGGACAATTCCAAGAATATCCGCACCTTGCAGTTTGGTATCCCATGGAACATCGTTTTGAACCTATTTCAACTACCGCACTCCCAAAAGTGATACTTACCGGAAACCAGCAGTATGCCATTCTATCAAACCCTCAGGATTACGAACCTCAATTTGAATATGAAGGCCCGCGTGACTATTACATTGTTGATCTTGCAACGGGAGAGAAAAATCTTTTACTACGAAAACACTCCACTTATTCATCCGATATCCTGCCGTCTCCCTGCGGAAAATACATCACTTACTTTAAGGAAAAAAATTGGTGGGTTTATGATATAGCCACTAAAACGCACACCAATATCACCCTAAATGTAATGGAAAAGTTCGAAGGAAAAATACAAAAATTGTATGATGATTCGGCTTTTGGAAACCCAGGATGGAGTAACAATGACAACGAAATACTGATTTATGATCAATTCGATATTTGGGCCATAAAACCCGATGGTACTTCCTACAAAAGATTGACTCATGGACGAGAAAAACAAATTCAGTTCAGAATCCCTCAAACCTATAACGGTGTAGGGTTAAAAGAAAATTTTGATGGTTGGAAAAGCAACTTTATCAATCTGGAAAAAGAGTTGGTGTTAAAGGCGGAAGGAAGCGATGGACAGTCTGGATATTTCAAATGGAAAAGCGGGTATGAAGAAAAACCCATTGTTTATGGCCCTCATCACATTGACCAATTCACCTATTCCGAAAAAGAACAGAATTTCATCTATCAGGAACAGAATTTTGACCGTTCTCCACAGCTGATGTTTCAAAAAGGCACTGTTACTCCAAAGCTATTGTTTCAAAGTAATCCTCATCAAAAAAAATACAGTTGGGGGAAATCGGAGTTGATTGAATACCGTAATTCAAAAGGGATTCATTTAAAAGGAGCATTGTTCTACCCCGCGGATTATAACCCGCAAAAAAAGTATCCGATGATTGTACATATATATGAAAAACAGTCTAATGAACTTCATCACTATGTCAATCCTTCACAATTTACCGAAGACGGTTTCAATGCTACAGCTTTTACAACACAAGGGTATTTTGTTTTGTATCCCGATATTCAACTGGAAATTGGAAACCCTGGAATAGCAGCGGCAGATTGCGTAGTATCGGCAACAAAGGAAATTATTTCGCGTGGTTTGGTCAATCCTGAAAAAATCGGTCTAATAGGACATTCCTTTGGAGGCTATGAAACTTCCTTTATCATTACACAAACGGGGCTTTTTGCAGCCGCTGTAGCTGGAGCAGGCATTACGGATATCAACAGCTTCTATCTGACTGTTGGATGGGATACTGGAAAACCGGATATGTGGCGTTTCCAAAATCTACAATGGCAAATGAACAAAAGCCCTTTTGAAGATCCACAAGCCTTTAATCGTAATTCTCCGGTGGTAGGTGCCGATAAAATAACCACACCTCTACTGTTGTGGGCTGGAAAAGAAGACAGACATGTCGATTGGCATCAAAGTGTTGAATTCTATTTGGCATTACGTAGATTAAATAAAAAACATATGATGTTACTTTATCCAAACGAACGACATGCCATTATGAAACAAACCAATCAAAAAGATCTCTTTGAAAGGGTACAGCAATGGTTTAGGTATTACCTTAAGGACGAACTGCCTTCCTCATGGATTAGTCAAGGAATAAAATGATAATGGATCACATTAAAACAAAAAACAAAATGCAGTTCCGCTTTGGAACTGCATTAAATTAATATTCAGTAAAAGATTAATTTTTGAACAGCGAGAAGGTGCACAGGTCGAAGTAACAGGATAGCCAAGTAAAAAAAAAAAGCAACTCGAACCATTTCCTCATAGTTCTTATTTTGAGTTAATACACGGACATTCGTAACCATTCATCGTTTTGCCCGTTCTTTTTTTTTAAGCATTATAAAACTGTCTTTTTTTCTGGGAGAGTGGCTCTTAGATTCAACTTTACCAATCCATTAACAGAAATGTTAATACAAACAAAAATCAATCGATATAAGTTGCAACACAAAACCAATGCAGAAATCAATTTCAGTAGTATTAAAATCAATATTTGGAAAGTCAAAAAAAACTCCAAAGCCTATAACATGGGAAATTAAGACCAAAAAAACAGGTTTTAATACCTATGAAATCCATATTATCGCTTTCGTATCTCATCCTTGGTGGATTTACCCTCAAGAATCAACACGAGATGGGATATTCCCTACTGCCATAAAATTTGAAGAAAATACCTTTCTAAGTCTAATTGGTAAACCACAAGAAATTGGTGTTTTAAAAGAAGTTTATGATGAAACTTCTAAGACAAAAATTCGCTTTTACGCCTCGGCAGTCATTTTTGTACAGGAAATTATTGTCTACAGACAACCAGAATTACTAACAGCTAAAATTATTTTTACGGCCTGTACAGCCAAAGGCTGTCTAAACCCACAGGAAATGGAATTTAAAATTGAGTTAGATTAAGTATCTTCTATTTATTAATGCTTCAAAATTTTGGCGTGGTTGCCACCCAGCTTAATAAGAATAACAAATGGAAACATAAAAAAATAAGGAATTGAAAAAATTGTGCATACTAAATCAAAGAAAGGATGTTTTTTGTGTACTGAAACAAAAGACAATCGAACTAACGAAAATTTAATACCAAAACTAATTTCATCTAACTGGTTAATGTATCCATTAAAACAAAAAAACAATGCAGTCCCCTAGCGGAACTGCATTGCCTTTTGTTTGTCCCAAAAAAAAATTTACGGACGATAAAGAAGCTCTACACAATTGTTTTGGCTGTCTTTACCAAAAGCTTGTTGCCCTGTGGCTCCATTGGCGCGGCAAACTTGCCCAGGAATGTCACTACAATTTACGGGTACACTACAAGCACCTTGTGGACCATTAATGTATCCTGTACGAGGGCTAGCACTATTCGAATCACTTTGCATGGAAGTGGTCAAAAAGGCTCCTGAAATTCCCATCACTACAACTGCGAAGGGCATCATCTTTTTTAAAAATGTTGTTTTCATAATTCTAAATATTAAATTAAACTTGATCTACTATTTTCTACAGGTGTTCGATCTTTTTCCTGACACTGGCCGGTATATTTTGAGTGCATTAGGTTTTTTCCCTTTCTACACTTTTTATTTCGTTTTGAAGAATCGCATTCAATTCATAAATTACAAGTTGCGTACCTATTAAAGCATACAAATGGGTAGAAGTAACAAATAGAGATTGAAGTTCTTTATTATCAATTTTGTAAACAGGGAAGCTCATCACATATGCATTTTTTTTCAGGTCATATACATCAATAATGGAAGCTTGCTTCCAGAGTGTATTATTTTCGTAACGTCCAGGGACTTTGGAATGCACGAAAAGCAGATTATTGCAAATGGCTGTATGAGCATTGACTGTGAGAGGTGGTGCCGCCATTTTTCGTTCGGTTTTCCCTTTTAGGTAAGCTATTTTTATTTTAGCGTGCGCAACAGTATCTATTGTGTTGCCCCTATAATCAAGTGTTGCATTTTTATCAGCTACAATAAACTGGTTGCGATAAAAATAGACATACACAATCCTGTTGAGTTCCTTACTGTATTGGAGCATGCCATCGGTATCAAAAATCCCATCGATTTGTTTTTGCAAAAGTTGTGGGGCACAGTGAATTTTCGAAGGTCTTCCCGAGCTAAAAAAACCAAGAACATGCGCTCCATTTTTACTACTGTTGGATCTAAATGCTATAGTGATACTATCTATTGGTTCCGCTAGAGTAAAATTAGGACAGCCCTTTAGCTCCTTCCTTACCTTCCAGTCTGTAATATCCCCTCTAAAAATGGTCGGTACAGTACCATCCATCAAATAGAAATAGGGCGCTCTTACTAAAACTTTTGCCATCCGGAATGGGATATCTGTGCGGTCAAACGCTATTTTTAATATTTGTCGATGCTGTAAAGTGGTATCCATGGACAAGACATGCAAAGGATCAGTATAATTCCCGAGATAGACTCTGTCATTGGCATAGCCCGCAAAATAATACGAATTGAATTTTAAATCAGCCGTATGGGTTAATGCTATAGGATGATGTGGATAGCGTCTAATAAATGGGTTTTCATGGTGCATAATCTCTTCCGAGGAAACAAATAAAACAACAACAGCTCCTACACTGAATAGCAAGCTGAAAAGAATAGTTAAAAAATAAAATGACGGCTTCATTCTTCCCATAAAACTGTTGTTTTGATGGGTGCCTAACAATAGTCCCAAAACAGCAAGCAGTACAAAAAACAGATTGAATATCAGATGTTCGGTCCAACCCAGCTTCTCAAGAATACCACCACAGGAACAGGGAACAAAAGAGCTGTAATTCAATAGGATGAAAATATAAGCAGTAAACATAGTCATCAAACTTAAAGCTGAAAAAAGACCGAAAATGCGCCATTTAGGAAAAATTAGAAGTAAGCAAATAAACAGTTCAACTATCGGAACTCCCCAAGAAATCCAACCGGCAAAAGCACTTAACAGTGGAGATTGACCCAACTGAACCCGGAAGTTTTCAAAATCCAGCAATTTGCTAATAGCAGCATAGACAAACAATAAAATATAGAGCGAACAGATAAGCTCAAAAAGCACATTTTGGATTTTAGTATTCAGTCTCATAACTTCATAGATTTAAGTTCCACAAAGTAAAATTCTGAATTTCAAAATAAAAACGCTTGTCATTTTGGGAGCAAAAGGTAGCCAAAACGGATTATGATTTATGCATTAAGTAGTAGCAGAGGCGAATTCCACTCTTGAAATCGAAGATTCACATTACCATCCTCTAGTCGCCTTTATATTTTCTAATTTAAAAATAGTCAGGCTTGGTCTTTTTGTTGCTTTTTTTCATCAAGGGAAATCGAAGATTCAGAGAACACCTTTGATAATAAAATTTCAGTGAGCTAAAAAAAAACTCTCCGTCTCCCGATCGCAGTCGAGGGACAATTCACATTATTCATAATGGCAGTACACTATTTTCTAAAAATTCAATATACAATTTCCAAAACTCACTTCGCACCACTCTTCACCCCGCCCTTAAATTAAAAACGTCAAAAAAACAACGAAAAAACGATGTGGCAGCAGTCCGCGAGATGAGCCTGAAAGGCGAACGGCTCGGGCTGCGGAACAGTGTTTTGAGGTAGTTTTTAAGTTTTTAATTTTCAGGCTTGATCTTTTGTTTCTTTTGCATCAAGGCAAAAGAAAAAATTCACTGAACACCACTTATAATAAAAGTTAAGTGAGTTAAAAAAGTGAAGATTTTCTTCAAGAAAATTTAATTTTCCGGTAGAAAAGTAAAATCAGATTCATTGCGTTTCAATTCATAAGGCGAAAAACCAAATCGCTTTTTAAACGATTTAGAAAAATTGGGATAATTATTAAAACCATTCATCACTGATATATTTTTCAAAGGTATCGCAGTATGTTCAATCATAAAATAAGCTCTTTTCAATCGTTCATCATTATAAAACTGGTAAATACTGGTTTTAAAAAAATGACGAAAGCCATCTTTTAATTTATGTTCATTAGTTCCAAATTTACTTGAAAGCACTTTTAGTGATGGAAGCGGTTCTTCAAGATGGGCTAAGATATAATCATAGAGTTTCTGTATCAATAGGGCATCTGCTTTTCGGGTTTTAATTTGTCTGTCGTTTTCATTTTGGTAAACCATAGAATTATAAGAATCTTTACGAACAGGAGTAACAAGATTTAATATAATTTCCGAGCGATTGATTAATTTTCCTACACTACAAGAAACAGAAACTGGTAAATGTTCTTTAGGCATAAAATCTAATGCAATAGTTGTTGGCAATGAAACACTTTCATCAAGTACTTTTTGTAGTTCTTCCATAGATGATGAAGTTAAAATGCCAGCCAAAGACTGGCCTATCAACTCAGATTCTGAATAACCTAAAAAGGAAGTAACTTCCGGAGTAAAACTTTTGATAAAAAAAGAGACATCCAAAACAAAAGTCGTTTGGGCTATAAATTGATTTGTCTTATGAGTGTTAACGTAGCCAACATGAAAAATCGACTCTTTCATTTCTTCAGCAACCATATTAATTAAAACAACAAGAGTTTCCAATTCGTCATCATAAGAGCTTAAGGGAATACGACTATTAAAATTACCGCGTGCCATCTCAAATAGCATTTGATGCATCGTAACAATACGTTTTTGGTTATGCGGTCTTTCCATAGTAATTCTATCTTTTCTCTATGCTCGTTCTTCTTTTTTCTAGATACCCAAACCTAAATAAAACCGTTCAAATAAATCAAAGCATCTTCTTCCTTAGTAAAAATTTGTGTCGGCACAGAGGGCTTACTAATCTGTAAATAAAAATTGCTAATAGTTAAGGATACTTTTTCATGTACTATAAGACCAACGGCTTGTGTCAATATGGATCCAGATCGAGCCAAATAATCTCTTCCGGCTTTCTCAGTTGTAACAATACCTCGTATATCACACAAAACGGGATAGGCCCTTTCGTTTTGGAAATGAATTCGATCAGTCACAACACGTTGAGCAACTCTAATATCAATAGTTGTATTAGGCTTATATTTAAAAAAGAGAATACCGTCGATTATCCAAAATCGAGCATAGTCATTCTCATAAAGATCATGGGCTGCAATCATGTTCTATAAATTTAATAGGATAGTAATTTAACAAAAATATAAACATTTATAATTACAACAGTTGTTAATTTGGAATTATTTGTTGCCTTTTGGTGTTTTTGTTGTCAATTCGGGAATTTGAGTTGTCATATTGGGAGTAATAAAGAATAACATGAAAACCATTTCATTTTTTATAGTGAATTTTAGAAATCTATTTTTTCGATAACTACTAATAAATATACAAATGGCAAAAATCAAACACAACAATTTCATTGATACAGTCGATGAAGTAATCTCAGGAGCAAAAAAAGAAGGAGTGCTTCATCTTTATGCAGAGGGTAGAAATCTAACTGGAAGAACACTACAAATAGATGGGCAAAAAATGTTTCATTTTGGCACAACGGGATATCTTGGACTCGAACAAGACATCCGGTTAAAAGAGGCGGCAATAGGAGCCATACAAAATTATGGCACGCAATTTCCTCTTTCAAAATCATACATTTCACATCCACTATACTATGAATTAGAAAGTAAAATCGAACAAATGTATGGTATTCCGCCAATAATAACTAAAAACAGTACACTCGGTCATCTCGCAGTAATACCAACAGTGGTTAGGGATGAAGATGGTGTAATTCTAGACCATCAAGTGCATTGGAGTGTTCAAAATGCCTGTCAATTACTAAAGATAAGAGGCATCCCGGTAGAAATGATTCGACACAGCAATTTAGACATGCTAGAAGATAAAATCAAGTACCTTACCACACGATGCAATAAAATATGGTATATGGCAGACGGCGTATATTCCATGTTTGGCGATTTCGCACCCATATCAGATTTGATGGAACTCTGCAAAAAATACCCGCAGTTACATCTTTATTTTGATGATGTCCACGGTATGAGTTGGAGAGGGAAAAATGGTACTGGATATGTGCTGGACATTTTAAAAAATTTACCCGACAATGTTTTACTGTTCGGTACTTTGAGTAAAACATTCGGTGCCAGTGGAGCGACTTTACTATGCACCGATAACCGACTGCGCGAGAAAATAAAAAACTTTGGTGGACCACTTACTTTTTCAGCGCAACTGGAACCGGCTTCTGTGGCAGCTGCAATTGCATCGGCGGACATCCACCTTTCGCCTGAAATCACGAGCTTACAATACGATTTATCAGAAAAAATAGAATATTTCAAATCATTATTGGAAAAAACTGCCCTTCCAATGATTGATCTGAATAACTCACCAGTATTTTTCTTAGGCACCGCCATGCCTTTAACCGCCTATAAAATGGTACAACGACTCTTTAACGAAGGCTTCTATGTAAATCCCGCTATTTATCCGGCAGTCCCAATCAAAAACACGGGTATTCGAATCACCCTTTCCCGACACAATCAAAAACAAGAAATAAAAGGCTTAGTCGAAGCAATGGAATACCACTTCCCAAAAGCCTTGGAAGAATCGGGTAACAGTATAAACAAAGTAAGAAAAGCTTTTGGTATAGTCGAGACAATTCCGCAAATAGAAACCCACAAGAAGAAAAATTTTCCTTCCGATGAAATGAAAAAGTGGGTTCCTGACGACCTTAGGCAAACAATAACTTTTTCGGAAGAAAATGTCGAACTAAAAACGATCTTGGCATTACAGTATGAAACAACCATAGATAAAATAAACAAGCAAAACTGGAACGAACTTTTAGGAAAACAAAGCACTTTCGACTGGGAAGGCTTGCAATTTATGGAAAATGCGTTTAAGAATTCTGATAATCCTGAAAACAATTGGGACTTTCATTATTATGTAATAACCGATAAAAAAGGAACTCCGTTAGTTGCTACTTTCTTTACTTTCGGACTCTGGAAAGACGATATGTTGGCATCTGAATCGATCTCATTACAACTGGAAGAAAAAAGAAAACAAAATCCATTATACCTCACATCAAAAGTCTTGGGAATGGGTTCCCTATTTACCGAAGGGAATCATTGTTACATCAACAAAACACATCCGCTGGCAGAACAAGCCATAATGCTTTTACTGGAACAAGTGGAGACCCTTTACCATCATTTAAAAGCCGATATGCTCGTGCTAAGAGATTTCGAGGAAGACGAACAATTGAATAATATATTCCACAATCAAGGTTTCTTGAAAATAAACATGCCTGAAACCTGCATCATACAAAACACGAAATGGGATAGTATCGAAGAATTTTCTGCTTCGCTTTCTCCTCGTTCTAGAAAACACTTTCAAAAAGAGATCCTTCCTTTTGAACAAGCTTTTGATATTATAATCAAAGACAAACTGACAAAAGAGGAATCAGAACATGGGTATAAATTGTATCAGAATGTAAAAAACAACAATCACGCCATAAATACATTTACCTACCCAATAGAAGTATTCCAAAAAATGGAGAGTAGGCCGCAATGGGAATTTATATTGTTATATCTCAAAAATCAAGAAAAAGAAGAAATCACAAACCCATTGGTCGGAATTCTATTTTGCTATAAAAACACAGCACATACCTATGTTCCATCTCTGATAGGAATGGATTATTCTTATGCAAAAGAATTCCAACTCTACCGACAACTCCTTTTTCAGGCAATCAAACGGGCTAGATGTTTAAACTTGAATAAAATTGATTTTGGGGTATCTGCCACTTTCGAGAAAAGAAAACTGGGAGCCACGGTAATTCCAAAAGTAGCCTATATTCAAGCCCGAGATAATTTTTCCATGGAATTAATGGGTACAATTCAAAACGAAGAAAGAACGCGCTCTGGCAATTAACTCAATAGCCTGCTTTGAGCCATTATCAAAGGGTCAGTTCGAATATTTTTCATGGAATAAAATGGAATGAAAAATGTATTGAGAACCTCTTTAGTTTTTCTCTGTTTTGTCATCCCGACGAAGGAGGGATCTCAACAGTCAAACCATTACCATTAAAACAACAAACATCATAAAAACATAAACTAATCAAGTCTTTGCTCCCTCTCCTTCGGAGGGGCTGAGGAGAAGATAAACCAAAAACCTATGCTAAAAATTACTGTAGAAGAGTTTGATGAAAAACTTAGATTGATAATTAATTCTGACGAAAATCATCTTAAAAAAGCAACTGATGGTATTCATTTATGCAACAAAACCCTAGCCGACATGAAAGAGAGAGTCGAGCAAAACGATTTTGAAACGACACCAGACGAGATTGATTTTTTTAAAAACATCAAACCCCTTCCAATGAGTTACCTTATCTATTTTACAGAACTGCGTTCTTGCGAACTACGCAAACCTAAAGCGGGCATATCCTATCAAATTGAATTTTTCGAAAAGGAAATGCGGAAAATCAATAAGTTCTTTTCTCGCAATTTGGATTTCGTGAATTACATGGAGCAAGGATACACTTATATTGATCATCAATTTTTTACAAGAAACCCAGGCAATAGTTTTCCTTTCACTCCAATGACGGATTATTACCAATATCCTGAATTTTCCTCCTCACACGATATGCTTTGGGCGAAAATAAAGGCAATGTACCGCTTTATCCATTATATCCGAGAAGCAATGCAAAAACTCAATGCCGGAAATACAATTCTATTTGACGAAAAAAAACACAAAGTGCTGCTTTGGACAGCTCCAAAAACGGCACTAACAGAATTAATTTATGCCTTATATTCTAATGGAGCTTTGAATCACGGAGGGGCCGACATAAATACTATTGCCTCTTCCTTTGAAGATTTTTTCAATATCAAAATTGACAATATCTACAAAACCTACTCAGAGATTAAGGAACGCAAGAGTAGTAAAACAAAATTCCTGGAAGAACTGATGATGAACCTGCAACAAAAAATCCACAAAGAAGACGAATTTTAAAAATCGGTACCCTATCGGTAGTACGAAAAATACAGTAAGGAAATACAGCCCCAGAATTGTATGTAACCCTTCTATATATGGGCATTCATATATTCGTTAGCTAACACCAAAAATAAAAATCGCTCCCGTTTTGCGTTTAATGCTCCAGTAGATTGGGGCATTTTTCATTAGAAAAAATGCTTCGGGAAATAATAAACTTTAACAGCGAAAAAAAAACAGCTAGAAAACACCAATACCCCCCAAAACAGGCTTTAAATAATATTGAAATGTTAAATTTCTTCGGTACTACGAAGTGTATGGGGATAGAAAGCAAATAAAAGCAGTCAATTTTGTATCACTAAAAAACACAATAGATACAAACTCAAATTACTTTCAAATGGCAGCAACAATTATCACAGTCGAAGATCTTAGAGACTTCAAAATTGATTTATTAGAGGAAATCAAAAAAATATTTCAATCGCAAACTACTACGCAAACCAAAAAGTGGCTAAAATCCACAGAGGTTCGCAAATTGCTTAATATTTCTCCTGGAACACTCCAAAACCTCCGCATCAACGGAACACTTTCCTATACCAAAATCGGTGGCACTATCTATTACCCCAATCAAGACATTGACAAAGTACTGGAAAATAACAAAGTCAACGCCAATCCCTAACTATTCAAATAGTCGCGGCTATTGTCTTCCCGCCCACAGTCAAGGGGACCTTCTCTCTATTCACTATTCACCGTCATCTCGAGCGCAGTCGAGAGACACAATTCACTAAAAATATGAACTACATCAAACACCTCACCGGATTTTTTAATAAAATCAATTACGAAACCAACCTCAACCCAACCCACATTTCACTCTATTTAGCACTTTTCCAATGTTGGAACGTAAACCGCTTCAAGAATCCAACAGGCATTTCCCGGGAAGAAATTATGAAAGCTAGCAAGATTAATTCAAAAGCGACCTATCATAAGTGCATGAAAGAGTTAGAACTTTTGGGATTTATGGTATACAATCCAACATTCAATCCCCACTCCTGCTCCAACATCATTATGACAAATTTCTCTGAAGAAGTAAAAACAATTTCAAAAATACCACAACCAACCCATTCAAAAAATGAACCCGTTCACAATTTGACCAAAACAAAAAATGAACAAGTCATTGAACAGGTAAATGAACAGCTCTATATATATAATAAAAAACAAACAGTTAAAAACAATTTAAACAATACAAAAATAGATATAGAAAAAATTTTAAGAAACGAACCAGTTCAAAATTTGAATCCTATAGTAATTCCAAAAGAGAAAGAAATAAAAGCAGATTGCGCTCGGCAAAAACTTCCAGAATTCGCTGACACCAATAAAAAACAAAATGAAAGCGGTCAGCAAAAAGAAAAAAGTTGCGCCAAAAAAGAAAAAACAATTGAACTCGATTTAATTTTTGACACCACACCCCCATCACTCGAAATGATACTGGAATACTTCTCTTTCAAGGAAAGTTCCCAAATGGAAGCCAATAAATTTTTCAATTACTACTCCAGCATCGGTTGGCTCATAGGCGGCAAAACAAAAATGAAAGATTGGAAAGCAGCAGCAAGAAACTGGATGCTCAACACAGCTAAGTTTGCAACAAACACCTCAAAAACAGATTACAACTCCCAACCAAAACCGATGCACCTGCACACGGCAACCCAAAAAAACTATGACGAACCATTGTAAAACAGTCGGCGAAACCTTCGTGGTCCACAAAGGTTTCAAAGTGTATGATTTCCAAAAATGTCTGGAATACCTAGAAATTCAAGGAAAAACTACCTATGGAAGTTCGTTTAAAATCAGTAAAATGGATCATCCTACCATCTACAAATTGCTGATTTATATGATAAAAGACGAGAAAGCAGCCATGAACCTAAAAATAGACTTATCAAAAGGCATTTTACTCTCAGGTGCTATTGGTTACGGAAAAACATCCCTAATGAACTTAGTACGCCCTTTTGCCTATCAGACCTCCGAATACAAAATCAAAACATGCAGGGAAGTATCTTTTGAATTTGCCAAAAACGGCTTTGAAGCCCTCAACTGCTACACGCTAAAGCAAGCCAATCAATCAAAACTAACTGGCTATTGCTTTGACGATTTGGGTGCCGAACAACAAATAAAACACTTCGGAAACGATTGCAACGTCATGGCTGAGGTACTCATTAGCCGCTACGAACAGTTTGTCGAAAACAAATCCGTCACGCACATCACCACCAACCTTTCCGCCTCTGAAATCGAAAACAACTACGGCAACCGACTCCGTTCCAGGATGAGAGCCATGTTCAACCTGATCACATTCGACAAAAACACAACTGACAAAAGATAATCAACAAATGAACCCTGAAAAGACCTTGGCGAATTTTGCGCTTCCTTCGTGCCCTTTGCGATTAAAAACATAAACAATCCCTAAAAACCTTTGCTAACCTTGCGCTTCCTTAGTGCCCTTTGCGGTTAAAAAAACACAACTCATAACTCACTATTCACCACTCACTACAAAAAAAATGAGAAAAATCAACACCTTTTGGAACTGGTTCCAAGACAACAACCAAACCATCAAAAGCCTCTTCTATGAAACCCCTAAAAACCAAATTCATATCATCTACTGGTTATCAAAAAACCTCAGCTACTACTGCGAAGAGCTCGACTTTATAATTCTATTCCCTAAAAACAATGCCGATAAAACGGAACTCATCATAACCGCAAACGGTAATGTCGAATACTTCGGCCAAGTAATTAATTTAGTCGATAATGCGCCACTATTAAGAAAATGGAAATTCACGGCATTCTTACAATCAACCGAAAAAATTAATAAGATAATCAACGGATTGGACCAACCCTACATCATTCAGGAACTTACTTTACAATCTAATGAATCTAAATTTCTACCCATAGATTATAATCCAATAACAGCAAAAATCGACATTATCATTTTCCTGAAAGACTACAATTTGTACTGTGATACAAAGACTTTAAAGCAAGCCATTTTTATTATACTACATAACATTGCAGGAAAAAATATACTATCCCAAAATATTAGTTTAATTCAACTACCATGTGTAAGCTATACCAAATCATCTAAAGAAAACGAGGAGTTGATTCATTTATACGAATTAGAAAACTATTTGGATAGATACAATCAAAATTCTAATTTGTAAGATATATATAGTTTTACATCTATTTAATTATCGAACCAATATCACCAAAAGTGGGTATAGTAAATTCCTTAAATTTATTGTTCTTTTACACCATAAAGAATCAAAACAAATCAATCGAAAGTAGAAAAGCAAGCCATTTACGGTTTCACTCATTTATTCTAATTAAATATTCGATACTTTAGCAAATGAATTGTTAGAATTTAATTCTAAAGTCGAATTGCATTAAAATGGTAATATAATAAGTCTATGAACATTGCTCAAATAGAAGAAAACCTTCAAAACCTTATATTAAACTACACCCAAGAAACCTTCATTTATGAATTATTATTGGCTTACGGTTTACCCAAAGCATCCATCACCAGGTTACAAAAAGGAAATTTAAACCTGTCAAAAGTAGAAGGGGAAATTTCTTGGAAGAAAAAGTTGTTTTTTAAACCAGTATTCAATCAGGATTTGCATCTTGCTATTTCCGAAATAAAAAACACACTCAAACAAGACCAGCGCTTTGTTATCGTGACTGATTATAAAACCCTATTGGCAATAGATACAAAAACAGGCGATAGCTTAGACATTGATTTTACTGCTTTGCCCAAGCACTTTGATTTCTTTTTGCCCTGGGCAGGAATGGAAAAAGCCCAACATCAAAATGAGAATCCAGCCGATGTAAAAGCAGCCGAAAAAATGGCACGGCTTTTTGACGAAATCAAAAAAGACAATCCAAATAATTCACCGGAATTCATTCATGGACTCAATGTGTTCTTATCCCGATTGCTATTTTGCTTCTTTGCTGAAGATACCGGTATTTTCGAATTAGGACAGTTTACTAATGCACTCGCCAGCCACACACAAACAGACGGAAGCGATTTGACGGATTATTTAGATAAACTATTCGCCGTCTTAAACACTCCACGCAGTAATGATGCGAGAGACGCATTGCAATGTGACACGAAGGCACAATATTTACAAAATTTCCCGTACGTAAATGGCGGTTTATTTAGAGAGCAACAACCCACGCCCTTGTTTACCCGCCGTTCCCGCCAAGCCATTATCGATGCGGGACAAATGGATTGGGCTGCCATAAATCCCGATATTTTTGGTTCGATGTTTCAGGCTGTTATTTCAGTAGATCAACGGGGCAGTTTAGGGCAGCACTACACCTCCGTGCCCAATATAATGAAAGTCATAGAGCCTTTGTTCTTGAATGATTTATATGCGGAATTCGAAAACGCCAAAGGCAATAAAAACAAACTCGAAGCGGCACTTAAACGCATCTGGAACATCAAACTATTTGATCCCGCTTGTGGAAGCGGAAACTTCTTAATTATTGCCTACAAAGAATTGCGAAAACTGGAAATGGGTATCTTCAAGGAAATAGACACGGCGAACAAAACCTACTCTACTCAATATTCTGGCATATCTTTAAACCATTTTTACGGAATTGAGATTGATGATTTTGCACACGAAATTGCCATACTATCGCTTTGGCTGGCAGAACACCAGATGAACCAAGAGTTTTTTAAAGCCTTTGGACGAACCAAACCCGCTTTGCCACTAGAACAAACAGGTTCTATCGTTCATGGTAATGCCACTAGAGTAGATTGGGATATCGTTTGCCCGAAAAACGAAGGGGATGAGATTTATATTATGGGAAATCCGCCGTTCTTAGGTTCAAAAAACCAAAATGAACAACAAAAGGAAGATATGAAATTTGTATTTTCAACATTTGAGAACTATGCAAAGCTTGACTATATCGCATGTTGGTTTAAAATTGCTTCAGATTATTTTAGCGACATAAATGGAAGTTTTGCTTTTGTCTCAACAAATTCGATTTGTCAAGGTGAGCAAGTTTCAATTATTTGGCCTTTTATCTTGAATAATAAGCAAGAAATTAATTTCGCATATCCATCCTTTAATTGGACTAACAATGCTAAAGACAAAGCAGGCGTTACTTGTGTAATTGTAGGAGTTGCCCTTTCAAATTTAATAAAAGAGAGAAAACTATTTAACAACAATAATATTCTTTCTGTTAAAAGTATAAGCCCTTACTTAGTAGCAGGTAATCCGCTTTGTGTTTTTCCTAGAACTAAACCAATTTCTAAAATCCCATTGATGGTTCGTGGAAGTCAACCAACAGATAATGGAAATTTATTACTATCCGAAGAAGAAAAAAACAATCTAATCATCGAATATCCTGATTCAAAACAGTTTATAAAAGAGTACATGGGGGCTGATGATTTTATAAATGACAAAAAAAGATGGTGTCTCTGGATTTCAGATGATCTAAAGGAAGTGGCCGAAAAAATATTGCCAATCAAAGAACGTATAGAAAAGTGTAAAATATTCAGATTAGATAGTAAAAAACAAGCAACAAGAAAAAAATCTGAAACGTCTCATAAATTTGACGAAAATAAACATCAAGACTCACCGTCCATTATCTTTCCTGTAATTTCTTCAAGCAGGAGGAAATACGTCCCAATTGGATTCCTAGATAGCAATACAATAATTAGTAACAAAGGTCAAGTAGTCTACGATTCCCAACCATTTATTTTTGGAATCCTTACTTCTATAATGCACATGTTATGGTTGAGTATTACTAGCTCAAGAATGAGGAATGATTACCAATATTCAAATACCCTTAGCTATAACACCTTCCCATTCCCTCCAATTACCGAATCCCAAAAAGAAGAATTGACCCAATGTGTATTTAGAATTCTGGAAGAGCGGGAAAACCATTCCGAGAAAACCTTGGCGCAAATGTACGACCCGGACAAAATGCCCGAGGGTTTACGTCAAGCACATCGTTTAAATGATTTGGCAGTAGAACGTTGTTACCGCTCTAAACCTTTTGAGAGCGACGAAGAACGACTGGAATATTTGTTTAAGTTGTATGAGAAAATGATAGCGGAGGAAAAAGATACGTTATCCGTGAAAGTGAAGAAAGCTAAAAAGCAAAAGTAGCTTCATTGAGGGATTGAGGTCTTTCTGTTAAAAAATTTCCATACATAAAACTCGTGGATAATTGAAAATAATGATAGAAAATATATTCGAAGAAATAAGAGAAATATGCAATCATCCTTGGAAAAGAGAATTGTTGCTACAAGATAAAATCATCTGGAATAGATTGTGGGCTTCTCTAGATGTAATCGAAGATTCACAAATTGCAATTAACGATTATACTAACTTATCGGAATTCAGCTCCAATACAAACGGATATTTATATGTTTATGGGATTCTTCAGGCATTAAATTTACAGCAAGATGCTCTTGTAAACCTTAATAAAGCTTTATTTGAACAAGACATAAATTTCAAAGAAGAATATCCGGAATTATACAATATAAGAGAAAATAGAAATAATTCAATTGGACATCCAACCGACAGAGGGAAAGGAAAATCATTTCATCATATAACTAGAGGTTCTATCAAAAAAGAAGGATTTGAAATGATTTCCCTATTTCCAAAATCTAAAGGAGACACCAAGTTTGAGGAAGTTAATATTTTAAGCTGTATTGAAATCCAAAATAAATTATTGAATGAAATTTTAAATAATACAATGGAAAAACTTAAATCTGAATTTGATAGCCATATGAACAAGTTTAAAGAAAAAAAACTAATAGACATCGTACCTAGAACGATTGACTATCATTTTTCAAAACTTTATGAGGATTGTAGCGATTATTTCCCTCTTGTTAAGATTAATTTTGATATGATTTTCAAAATATATAATTCTATAAAACAAGGCATTATCGACAGATATTCTAGTTTAGCCGCATTACCTGGAATTGAACTAAACACAAAAATGCTTGATTATTTATTTGATAGATTAAACCGAGATTTGATAAAAGATAGAATTGAAGATGAAATGGAATTACAAATATTTATCGATGCATTGAAATCTCATTTTGATGAATTAAAATCGATGATAATAGAAATTGATGAAGAATTTAGTACTTAGAAATAGCATTGAACGACAGGAATAATTATTTAAACTTTGCCAAAAAATATTAAATAGATATGGAAAATGAAATCAAACTATTTGAAGATAAAAAAGTACGAAGCCATTATGATGCCGAAAAGGAAATTTGGTATTTTTCGGTTATTGATGTCATTGCTATTCTAACAGGAAGCTCAGTGCCAAAAAGATATTGGAGCGATTTAAAAAAGAAGTTGACCAAAGAAGGAAGTGAAGTGTACGATAAAATCGTACGGTTGAAAATGCTTGCTGATGATGGTAAAAATAGAATTACTGATACCGCTGATACCGAAGCACTGCTAAGATTAATTCAATCTATTCCGTCGCCAAAAGCCGAACCTTTCAAACAATGGTTGGCTAAAGTAGGCTATGAAAGAATAAAAGAAATTGCCGATCCCGAACAAAGTATAGACCGAGCCAGAGAAAACTGGAAACAATACGGCAGAAGCGAAAAATGGATTCAGCAAAGAATGATGGGTCAAGAAACCCGAAACAAATTAACCGATTATTGGAAAGAAAGCGGTGTGGAAGAAAAAAAAGATTTCGCCATACTAACCAATATCATTCATAAGGAATGGACGGGTTTAACAGTAAAAAATCACAAAGAAGTAAAAGGATTAAAATCTCAAAATTTGAGAGATCATATGAGCGAAGCCGAATTAATCTTTACGGCCCTTGCAGAACTATCCACAAGACAAATAGCCGAAAATGATAAAGCTAAAGGAGTGCCCGAAAATGCAAAAGCAGGTAAAAAAGGTGGCGCTATTGCTAAAAATGCTAGAATAGCTCTAGAGGACAAAACAGGAAAAAGCGTGGTAACTGGAGAAAATTTTTTACCGCCAGAGAAGCAAGAAAAAATTGATTGAGGGATGAAAATCCAACTATTTTAGATCTACCTAATTAGCTAAAATTACAAGAGATAAAGCCCTTATATAAAAGAACCAACAGAAAACCTATTTGGAAAAAGTTTGTCTAAAATAGGTATAGATAAAAAACACTTTAGACGAACTTAGACAAACTTCAAGAAACAAGCCATGCCAGATATAGTAAATGTAAACTACCAGAAAACAGGAAATAGCACTAAAATTAATACGATGGGAATGCGAGAAATGCAAACTCGTGCTTTTGAATCACGTGATGCACAGTATTTATTATTAAAAGCACCTCCAGCTTCGGGAAAATCCCGTGCTCTGATGTTCTTGGCATTAGATAAATTAGTAAATCAAGGCATCAAAAAAGTAATTGTAGCCGTTCCTGAACGATCTATTGGTAGTTCATTTTCTAAAACTGATTTGAAAAAAAATGGCTTTTTTGCCAACTGGGAACCAAACGACAATTACAATCTTTGTACGCCTGGTGATGATGGTAGCAAGAGTAAAGTAAAAGCATTCCATAAATTTATGGATAGTGAGGAGCAACTTTTAATCTGTACGCACGCCACTTTACGCTTTGCTTGTGAGGAATTGGACGACGCAAAATTCAACAACACACTTTTGGCCATAGATGAATTTCATCACGTTTCTGCCGATGCTAATAACAGATTGGGGGCATTATTAAAATCGATAATGAGCAAATCTTCGGCTCATATTGTAGCGATGACCGGTTCTTATTTTAGAGGAGACAGCGTACCTATTTTAACGCCCGAAAACGAAGCCAAGTTTACCAAAGTAACCTACAATTATTACGAACAGTTGAACGGCTACAACTTCCTGAAATCATTGGGAATTGGTTATCATTTCTATACTGGAAAATATACTTCGGCGATATTGAATGTACTCGATACCGATAAAAAAACAATTCTCCATATTCCAAATGTAAATTCAGGAGAATCTACCAAAGACAAGCACAATGAAGTCAATTTCATTTTAGATGCCATTGGGGATGTAATCAAGCAAGATTCCGATACCGGTGTCATTCATATCAAACGACACAGTGATGGTAAACTATTAAAAGTAGCTGATTTAGTCGAAGACAGTTCCAGAGAACGAGACAAGATTGTAAACTACCTGCGAAATAGCAAAGAAGTTGATGATATGGATTTAATCATTGCGCTAGGTATGGCAAAAGAGGGTTTTGACTGGCCTTTTTGCGAGCACGCTTTAACGGTGGGGTATCGAGGTTCATTAACAGAGATAATCCAAATAATTGGTCGTTGCACCAGAGATAGCAACAATAAAACACATGCCCAATTCACCAATCTTATTGCCAGTCCAGAAGCCATTCAGGATGATGTAAAAGTGGCCACCAATAATATGCTGAAAGCTATTACAGCATCCTTGTTGATGGAGCAGGTATTGGCTCCCAACTTCAAATTCAAAACAAGATTGGATAATGATGACGAAGAGGCTAAGCCAGGTGAAATAAAAATAAGAGGATTTAAAGCGCCAAGCTCAAAGAGGGTAAAAGATATTGTAGAATCGGATTTGAATGATTTGAAAGCATCCATTTTACAAGACGATTCCATGCTGAAAGCGATGCCGGGAAACATAGATCCCGCAGTAATTAACAAAGTTTTGATTCCAAAAATTATCAGAATTAAATACCCGGAATTATCAGACGAAGAAATTGAGGAAATCCGTCAATATGTGGTAGTGGATTCAGTCATCAAATCGGGTGAAATAAAAGAAGTAGGAGACCAAAGATTTATCAGAATGGCAGATAAATTTGTAAACATAGAGGATTTACATATCGACCTGATTGACACGATTAATCCATTCCAAAAAGCTTTTGAAATCCTTTCGAAATCCGTAACGACAAAAGTGTTGAAAATTATTCAGGACACCATTGAAGCCACAAGAATAAAAATGGACTTTGAAGAAGCTAAAATTTTATGGCCAAAGATTATAGAGTTCAAGAAAATGTATGACAAAGAACCAAGTCTAAATGCAAACGACCCTTTAGAAAGAAGAATGGCAGAATGTATTATTTACTTGAAAGAGGAAAAAAGAAAACGAATGGCCAATACAAATGGATAAATTTCAAACCTTAGAGGATATTTTTGCAAACGATCAATTTGACATTCTAAATGTCAAACCTAAAGTTTCAACTATACGAAATGCAGACGAACGGCTATCTGCTTCTTTCAGTGAAGTGAATGATTTCTTTGTGCAATACAATCGAGAACCTCAACCCAATCCGGCTAATATATCAGAATTTCAACTCTATTCTAGATTAAAAAGCATTCGATCCGATATAGAAAAAATGGAATCTTTAGAAGAGCAGGATATTCATGGTTTATTAAAATTGGAACCAAAAGAAATTAATTCAATTGATGATATTTTTAATGATGATAGTTTTGATTTGTTGGAGGACGATACTGATCTGTTTGATTTCAAACACACACCAAAAACAGAGGAAAGAATGGCGACAGATTTTGTTGCGAAACGAAAGCCTGTAAAAGATTTTGATAAATATGAATCATTATTTAAAGAAATTCAATCTGATTTAGCCACTGGAAAGAGAAAACTCGTGGATTTCAAAATGGGTAATCTTCGAGAAGAAACCTATTATGTTCATAATGGAGTTTTATTTTTACTAGAAGAAATTAACATTGACAGGAAAGACCATTACAAGAAAGACGGTACTAGAGTTCGGGAAGATGGACGAACCAAATGTATTTTTGAAAATGGCACCCATTCCAATATGCTGAAGCGTTCTGTTGAAAAGATATTGTATGCCAATGGTAAAGTAGTGTCGGAGAACATAGAAAAAGTAAACGAAAGCTTCATTGAAAAATTTAGTGCGATTACCGAAGAAGATGAAGCTGCAGGTTATATTTATGTCCTTCGTTCCAAAAGCAGAGACGATAGAATAACCGAAATTGATAATTTATACAAAATTGGATATTCTAAAGTGGAAGTAGAAGAAAGAATCAAAAATGCAGAAAAAGACCCCACCTATTTAATGGCGCAGGTAAAAATTATAACTTCTTGGAAATGTTACAATATGAATCCACAAAAACTGGAACAATTACTTCATAATTTCTTCGGCAAATCCTGTTTGAACGTTGATATTTTTGACGAGAAAAAAAGACGACACACACCCAGAGAATGGTTCATAGCACCTATTGATGTTATAGAACAAGCTATTGAATTGATTATTAGCGGAGAGGTTGTGAAGTATAGTTATGATGAGGTAAGTTGTATCATTTCAAAAAAATAGCTTTAACAAATCAATAAATACCAGTAAAACAAACGATTAAATTAATTTATAATAATAAAAGTTATCATGAACAATAAAGAAATTATAAATAAAATTGCTTTTCTAAAGGAAGCCATGATTAACGATAAATTAGTTGTCTTTGCAGGTTCTGGTATTTCTGTCGAATCGGGGCTTCCCATTTGGGATGATTTATTGAAAGGCATAAAATCAAAGTTGAATTTTGATGCTTCAAAAGAAACAGATTCATTGAAAATTGCTCAATTGCTGTACAATGAAAAAGGCGAAAAAGAGTATTATGACATAATCAAAAGTCTTATCTACGATAATAGCTCCAACAAATACAATCCGTTACACGAGCTGATTTTTCAATTGAATCCGCAACATATAGTTACAACAAACTATGATAATTTTTTCGAACAATATATAGAAAATGAAGGTCTCCCTTTTTCATTGGTTGTAAAAGACGAGGATTTGCCTTATGCAAAATATAAAAATCTGATTATTAAATACCATGGCGATTTTGAAAATCATAATATTGTATTAAAAGAAACCGATTATTTAGAATTTTCAAAGACGAATACTCTCAAAGAGATTTTTGTAAAATCGCTGTTCAGTAATAAAGTAATACTTTTTGTAGGTTATAGTTTTTCGGATATAAACCTCAAATTGTTAAGTCGTGATGTACAGTATATCTTGAAAAAACACCATCAAAGAGCTTACTTATTAGATTTAACAAACTTAATCTCAGAATCTGAGAAAATGTACTACAAAAACCTAGGAATCAATATCATTAATTATGGTCAGGCAGAAAAGGAAATACCGAATTTGGAAAGCTTTTTTGACGATAAACAGATAAATCTAAGGCCCTATAGTTCTAGAGCATATAAATTATTAAATTACCTGAATGAATTCAATTTAGACAAATACAAAAACAATCTTGGTGTTGTTTTAACAGAAAATCAAGTTATTGATGAAATATATAATACTTTTAAAAAGTTTCATCACTTCAGAGTATTGCCCAAAAATTTTTTATCCAACTTATATCCGTTAAACAAAAATACAAAATCAACAATGAACATTAGAGACAACATATTTATTTGTTTTAATGATGAGTTGTATAATCTTATTCATAAGTTTCAGGGAAAAGAAGACGCTTTTTTTAATGAAATTCAAAAAGAGAAAATTGTTTATTGTTTAAAAAGATTAATGTATTCGGGAGTTTATCATATTGCGGTACCAAAACTAAATTCTGATTCCTTTGGGAATTATAGTTACTTAGAGGGTAGTTTAATTTCTTTAGAATCAAAAATACAATTAGATTTCGATTGTGACTGTATGAGTTGTAATCTTAACAATTACAAATATTCAGAAGTAATAAGTAAAATTGAAAAATATGTAATTACAATATCAACCGATTTATTCGACGACTTAAACTACGCAAACTCCCTTTATAAATTAAACTACAATTTTAAGTCGTTTTTAGCTTATCAGCAAATCTATTATAAAGCTAATAAACAAAAAAAATTCGAAGTCAGCTTTATAGCTATTTACAATGTATATTGGCTGGGCAAATGGTCAAATTTTTTTTATGAAGATTATGTTAAGGAAAAAGAATATGAGATTGTAAAAAAATTCATAAGAAACATAGATTTAGATAAGGAATTATACAAAGTTAAATACTTGGTAGATGAAAAAGTATATGAACTTCTAAGAGAAATTAGAAGCGGAATCTATATGCAAAATTTATGTGATGAAATAGATGAAAATTATCAGAAAATACCTGAAACTAAAAAATTAATCGAACAAGGTGGAGGAAGTTCCAACAACGATATTAACAACTTGTACAAATCAATTATAAAATTAGAGAATTATAGAGATCTAAACTTTATTAATGTCAACGGATATTCTCGTATAACCAAAGCAATTCAAAAATCAATTAATGCTTTTATAGTGGCATATTCGATGAAATTTGTTGAAAATAAATTGGAGCATAGTTTCTTTGTTACTTCACACATGAAAAATTACAATCATTTTTTAATAAAAGAAATTATTGAATATGCAGAAACAGCTAAATTGGACTCTTTTATAAGAGAAAATAAACTTGAAAATATTGAAATTTCAGAAGAAAGTATTCAAGAAATTTTTTCTAGCATTTCAAACTTTTTAGAGTCTGTAACAACAACTTCAAGTAAATTTAAAAGTACGCCTTTAGAAAACAAAACTGTAGTTTCTCGATTAAGTTCAGATTATAATTTTAGAATCAAAATCCTAAAACAATTAGATAATATTTGTTTAGTTTTAACATATTTTAAATTGCCGGAAGACAATTTGAATGAGTTGTATAAGAAGATAAACACTTTTATAAAATTCGTTAAATTCAAAGGCCCTTTTGATTATCAATATTTGGATAAATTACTTTTTAAAAAGCATTTAGAAATTGATTCTGACTCTATTTTAACTACGTTGGAAATATTTTATTCAAATAATCGATTTGATGAAAACTACGACCGTATTTTAGATGTATTAAATGCTAAAGATGATAATTTCACTACAGACCTTTTTGATGTAAATCAGTATAAAATTAATAACAGCAAATGGAAATATCATATAGTCTATAATTGTTTAGATGGCGAACTAAAAGAAACATTTAAAAACAAGCTCCGAAGTTTTTTAATGTCTGAAGAAGCCGATTTATTTATGTTGTTTCGAGCAATCTATAATGATATCCTAATTGAACCTCAAATTGTTGAAAAGTACAAATCCAGCATCCTTCAAATTTTAATTAGTTACGAAAGTCAAAACGCGAAATATAGAAGTCAATCTGCTAATGCTGTCATTAATTTCTTTAAGCTTATTTATTTAAAAAAGATAGATTTAAAAGGATTTGAAAACACTGAAATAAAAGACGACTATTTTAAATTTTTATATGATCCCACTAATTTTCCAATAGTTGATTTTAATCCCGAATGGTTGAAAATAGAGAAATGCAATCCCTTTATTGAAGTATTTAATGGAGTCGAGTATATAATACCAACTCTTGAAAATTATCTAACCAATAATGAAGATGTCGATCTCATGAAATTATATTTCAGATTAAAAAAGAAAACACACCCCAAGAGAATGATTCATAGCAACGATTGATTTTATTGAATAAGTTATTGAATTAATAATAAATAGGGAGGTTGTGAATTAAAGTTATGATACAGAAAATAAAGTAATTGTCTCAAAATAAAATCAATATTAATACTAACAAATTATTGCAAAAGCTTTTTAAGAAATGGATAAGTTAAGTATCAAATTAGAAAATTGTTATGGTATTGATAAATTAGAACAGGAGTTTGATTTTTCAAAGTGTAGGGCAGTTGCAATATACGCACCAAATGGAATGATGAAAACATCATTTGCAAAAACATTTGAAGCAAAGAGTTTAGGTAAAGAGCCATTAGAAAGTTTATACAATAATGCATCTCTTGCCGTCATAAAGACTGATGGTAATAACATTGATAAAAATGAAATAGTTGTTATTAATTCATTTGAGAATATTAATACAGATAAAAGTGTCTCTTCTCTTTTAGTAGATGAAATTAGTAAAAATGAGTATGACCAAATATTTACAGAAATCACAAAACAAAAAACTTCTCTTATCTCAAAATTAAACAGAATTTCTGGAATAAAGCAAACTGAAATAGAGAATATAATAGCAGCTGATTTTAATGAAAAAGATTTTTTTAAGTTTTTATCGAATATTGATTTTGAAAACATTGATGATGAATTTTCTGAAATAAAGTTAAGTGAAGTTTTTGATATTGATGTTTTAGCTTTTCTAAAGAAGCCTGACGTTATTAATAATATTAATGTTTACACAGAAAAATATAATCAATTATTAGAAACTTCAAAATATTTCAAAAAAGGCGTTTTTAATCCATCAAAAGCAGAAAGTATTGCTAAAGTTTTATTAAAAGAAAACTTTTTTAAAGCAAATCATAAAATTAGACTTGATGGGGATGAAAATGAGATTCTTAATGATGATGACTTTAAAGATAAACTTGCAAATGAACGTAAAGATATTTTAGAAAATCAAGAGCTACTGAAAATTGAAAATGAAATAAAAAAAGCTTCAGTTATTAAGTTTAGGGAAATTTTAGAAGAGCACGAAAATATTATTCCAGAGCTTGTTGATTTAACGGTCTTTAAAAAAAGGATTTGGAATTCTTATTTTGCAAAAGAGAAAGATTTTATTGTAGAGCTTTTAAATTTATTTTCTAATGGTAAAAATAGATTAGAAGAAATTGAAGAACTTGCAAATAACCAAAGAACATCTTGGGAAGAAGTTATTGAAAAATTTGAAAATAGATTTTTTGTACCTTTTAATGCTATCATAACAAATAAATCAAGTGTGATATTAGGAAAATCCACCCCCAGTATTGATTTAAAATTTGAACACCTAAAAACTAATAAAAAAAGAGAAGTTAGAAAAGATGATGTTGAAGGCTTAAAGTTTTTAAGTCAAGGAGAGAAGAGAGCTTTATATATATTGAATTTGATGTTTAATATTGAAGCTAGAAAGAAAGAGAATAAAAAGACATTATTTATCATTGATGATATTGCAGATTCATTTGATTACAAGAATAAATATGCAATTATTCAATACTTAAAGGATATATCCGAAGAACCACTTTTTTTTCAAATAATATTAACTCATAATTTTGATTTTTTTAGAGCAGTTCAAAACCGAAATATTGCTTCATACAAAAACTTATTCCTTACCTATAAATCAGAAGATGAAATAAAACTTGATTCTGCAAAAGGTATTAAAAATCCTTTTATTAATGATTGGAAAGGAAATTTAGATAATCCAAAAAAACTAATTGCATCAATTACTTTCGTTAGAAATATTATTGAATATACTAAAGGCGATAAAGACGAAGATTATAAAACTTTGACATATGTATTACATTGGAGAAGTGAGAATCAGACAATTTTAATTTCCCATTTAAAAGATATTTTTTTAAGAATTTTTCCAGGAATTAATTTTAATTCAGAAATAACACAAACTGAAAAAGTGGTAGATATTATTTTTAATGAAGCTGAAAATTGTCTAGTTGCAGATGAAGGAATTAATTTAGAAAACAAACTTATATTATCAATTGCAATTAGGTTATATGCAGAAAAATATATGTGGAGTAAAGTTTCTAATCAAGAAATAATTAATGGATCTACAGGCAAACTTTTTTCTAGATTTAAAAAAGAGTTTGAAGGAGCTCTTGATAATGAAATAAAACTTTTAGACGAAGTAAATTTAATAACTCCAGAAAACATACACTTAAACTCATTTATGTTTGAGCCAATACTCGATTTATCAGACGTGCATTTGAAAGAGTTATACAACAAACTAAAAGTATTGTAAGATGGCTAATTATAATTTTTCAACTTTAAATGATAAAGATTTAGAGGAATTAGCTTTAGATTTATTGAATGCTCAATTAAAACTAGACCTTCAAAGTTTTAAGGTTGGAATTGATGGAGGGGTTGATTTAAGGCATTCGACACCAAAAAATGACAACTCTATTGTTGTTCAGGTAAAACATTACTTAAAGTCGGGATATTCAAAATTAAAAAGCGATTTAAAAAATAAAGAACTAAAAAAAGTCAAGAAGCTAAATCCTGACAGATATATTATTGTTACTTCGGTTGAACTTTCAAAAATTCAAAAAGATGAGTTAAAGGTTATTTTTTCTCCATTTATTAAAACATCAAATGATATTATTGGTAATGAAGATTTAAATAAATATTTAAGAAAATTCAAAGATATTCAGAAGATTCATTTTAAACTTTGGTTTTCAAGCACTGAAATTATTTCTAATATTATTAATAATGCTATTGAGGGTAGAACTAGAAGCTATTTAGAGAGAATTAAATCAAAAATCCCAATATATGTATTGACTAAAAATTTAGATGATGCAAATAAAATATTAGAAAGAGAAAAAATTCTATTAATTACAGGCTTACCAGGAATCGGAAAAACAACACTTGCAGAAGTATTATTATATGAAAAAGCAAAATCTGATTATAAAATCTACTGGATTAATAAAATTAGAGATGCTGAAGATGTTATATCTCAAGATGAAACTGAAAAACAGATTTTTTATTTTGATGATTTTCTAGGAGAGGTTTATTATGAAATACTTACAGGAAGCCAAAATGAAAGCGAAATAGCTGGTTTTGTTGATAGAATAAAACACACACCTAATAAGTACATAATACTTTCAACAAGAACTGTTATACTTGAACAAGCAAAAGCAAAATCTGAAAAGATAAAGCGTTCAAGAATTGAAACTGGTAAATATGAAATTAAGTTAAATAATTATTCTAATCTCGAAAAAGCCCAAATCCTTTATAATCATATTTATTTTAGAAACTTAAAGGATGAATTATTTGATGCTATTATCCATAATCAATTTTACAAGATTATTATTAAGCACAAAAGCTATACACCTCGTATTATTGAATTTATAACTGATGAAAACAGAGTTAATAATTTTAATAAAGATGAATATTTGACATTTATAAAGCATAATTTAGATCATCCGGAAGAGATTTGGAGCTATTCATTTTCTAAACAAATAGATTATTTTGATAGATGTTTTCTAATAACATTATTCACTTTTCAGAGAGGTACAAATGAAAATATTCTTAATCAAGCATTTGAAAGCAGATTAGAGTATGAGAAAAACTTCAATAATAAAGAAGTTGATTCAGAACAATTTAATAACTCGATTAAAAGTTTATTAAATGGGTTTATTATGTCTTCAATAATTGATTTAGATAAAAATATTAAAATTTGTAGTTTAGTAAATCCTTCTCTTTCAGATTTTATTATAGGGTATTTGAAGCAAAACTATGAAGCAAAAAAAACATTAATAAAATCTATAAAATTCATTGAGCAGTTAGATTTTTTTAATCCAGATAAATCCCAAATAAAACTTGAAAAAGAATTACAAGAAGTAATTAAAGATAAAATTTATCGAAAAACACTTGAAAGTTCTGATGAATACAAACAATATAGATATGACGGATTATGCATTGAAGTTTTAATTAAATATTGTAAAAAAGTAGATGTTGATAATATTCTTTTAGACATTTTAAATAAAATTAATTTAGATCATATTTGGTGGTTTAGACATAATTTAGAATACGTTTTTGAAAACATAAAAAACTGCCCTAAATCTGAAAAATATATTAGTGATAATTTTAATTTAATTATTAATTTATATATCGATAAAATTGAAGATATTGAATCAGCGATTAAACTTCCAGTTTTTTTTACACGGTTTAATTACGATTTCGATTCATACGCCGATTCGGAAGATGGACAAGTAAAAATAATTGATTTAATAAGTAATCTTGTTGTTAAAAGCGAAGAAGATTTAGTTTCTTCATATAAAGATTCGATTTTAGATATTGAGGAAATTGATGATATCATTTATAATGATTTAAATGATAGAAAGCAGAGATTATTAAATGAACTTCTTCCAAATACTATTTTTGACATTCCTAGACATTTTGAAAAAGATGATTGGGAGAAACAAATAAAAATAAATTCAGATAATGAACAAGAATCAATTAAACGCGAAAAAAACAGTGATAAATATTATGAACAGTTAGAATATAATACTAAAATTGAAAATATAAAAATTGATGATTTGTTTCATAAGTCTTAAATTAATTGAGTCACAACAAAAAATTTACTTTAAATAGGCATTATCTCATTCATTTTCAAAAGATTACCCGCTCTCCGAAGACTCCTGTCTTCGGACTTCGTATTTCCAATTATTCCTGTCGAATTTATTTTGCCAAGAAGACTATTTTTATGGCACGTCCTGCCGAAAAAAGCGGGTCGGGCTGTTCGCTCAAAATGAAATTCAGCGAATACCAATTAAATAAAATCCAATGAGCTAATCTCCTGCTTCCTTAAGTACGCAGGAGGATATCCGGTGCCATCTCTCGTGCAATTCACGTTCCCAAAATCAATTTCATAAAATAATTATAGCCCCTTTTCAAGACGTTTTCAAAAACAATTCCACCATAATAAATAGATCCTAAAACTTTCATTTCCATAAGAAACTCTAGTTAAAGAACAGGCGAAGCAATTTAGCGGTCTCCCTCCGGTCGTTCCCTTTGTTCCGTTCGGCTGCTCCAGTCGGTCAATCTTATATTTTCATAAGAACATTTTCGGTAAATAGTCTATTTATTATTTCAATTTAATATTCAGGTTTCCCTCCGTTCCACAGACACTTCACAGCGCAATAAATACAGCAGCTTGAAAATAAGCAGCTATATTTTTTGCGCTGTTTCGTTCCTCATCTTCACACGGTCACTTCCTGCGTTCGGTCGGGCTTATGCATCCACAATACCGCTTCATTTCGTTACACTCCGCAGGCTACGTTTCACTGCATTCCAGCCATATTGTGTCTGCAGCCCTCCGTTTTTTCAGCGGTTGCTCCTTCGCACAGCCATCGGGCTTGGCTCCGCTTACCTCGCTTACGTTATCTTAGAAGCATCCATTTCCAATTATCAATTATCCACTATCAATTATCAGTTGACTCGGTAGCTTTGCCCTAAATCAAGGAACACCGCCAAAAAGGCGGTTGCCTTCCATTTTTTACCCGCCGTTTCACGCTCATATCCGCTACGTTTCGCTTCGTACCTTCTCTCAACTCTCGCATCTATGGTGGCTGTTCGATTGCCGCAACCCCGCCACGGCGCTCCTCATCCGCAAAAAAAGTTCCTTGCCCTAAAAACGGGCACCACTTTTTTTGCTCCTTGCGGTGCTTGGGGGTGTTAATTGCCGTTTCTTCAAGAACTCCCCTGAGAAACATCAACAAGTACGATAGTGCATTTTTCTGAAAAGAAAAAGAAAAAAATCCAGCAAGAATAGCATTCATTCCTCACTTTCAGTCGGTCATTCTTCCCTCCATTTTCGTTCGTCATTTCTGCTCTTATAACGGCTTTCTTTTTTTCTCTTTTTTCTTTTCCGAAAAATTAAGGTCGAATCTTTAACACCAAAGCGCTATGCCGAATTTTATCATCAAAACACACCAAAAAAATGCTGTTTACAGAGCAAACCAAATCTTTATTCTCAGCAAAGGAATGAACAGTGGCAAGCCTCAAAAAGAACCATTTACCAATAGCTTTGTAATCCTATTTCAAAACGATCAAGATGCCGAAACAGTGTATTGGTTAGCTTATAGTTTATGGAAAGCAAAATTCTGGCACAAATCATTATTGGGGTCCGTAATTCCATTTTTAAGAATTGCTGATTTTAAAAAGGATTTTATGTCAAAAGTTAACGAAATGCTACAAGAACACGAGCTGCATAAAAAACAAATCCAGGCGTTGAGGTTATTGGAACAAAAAGAGGACCAATTAAAGAAGAATATTGTCCTTATCAGTGAAATGAGAAGAGTGATATTGTTGAGGTATTGTAAATAACAAAAAAAAGCCTGATCTCTCGATCAGGCTCTCATATAAATTCGGGAAAAGGTTACCAAGCCAAACCCGAATTACTTTACGCTGAATTTATTTCAGTGTTTCTTTTTAAATTTTGTTAATCCTTTTAAAAGGAGCGAAATAATGAAACTAATAATAGCTCCAATTACCGCTAAGATAATCGTTTTTAGAATATCTTCAGAAACAATATTTGGCATCACACTTAATAAAGTTCCGGATGCGGTTCCGATTTGCAAGCTGTTATTTGATTCCATCTCGCGGTAAATTTTGATTGTCTTTTCTCATTCTATTTATGAGTTCATCATCTGCTTTCGCATCATCATCATCAACTGTCATTTGACTCACTGCAGAAAGCACTCCTCCAGCAACTGCCAAATATCCCGCAACACTAACAACAACTGTAGGTAAAACTACTGGTGCCGCAATCACACTTCCACTTAGCGCCAGCAAAGTCAAACCAATACTACGCAATACCCTGAAAAACTTTGGAGTGGGCGATTTTGTTCTTTCTACTACATTCATAATACTAATTTTTTAGATTGGATCTTTATTTTCACTTCTTCATTACGTCCCATAGCAACATAGATCAATGTCGTAAGCTTTTCTAATGCTATTCGGGAGCCACTGCCCTTCCCTATTCCAGTATGTGTGGTTACGGGAGCGATACAGCCCAACAGTTCTTTTTTGGCGTCATTGGCAGGATGGATTAATATAAAATCTCGACCTGGAACATTTTGTAAATGCAAATGCCATTTGAATTTTGGGCTAAAACGCTTCTGTAAAACGTATTCTCCTTCGGGAATACAAGAAACTCGTTGTTGGTTTTGCAACCAAGGCAACTCGATGGTATAACAAACTAAAGTACCGTTCCATTCCAAAAATCCTTGTGTTCCCTCGGGAAAATAGGTCCTATTCAACACTAAAACCATCTTACAGACCGCTTACCTGTACCAATGACAACGGATTGTAAGCCCCATTTTTCAATGGATACATTTTTCCATTTACCTCCTGATAAAACTCCAGACCTAAAGCCAAAAACAACGGACTAACACTGTTTGGAGTCACAGCATTCAACTGATTAATGGCAACAACTGCTGCGGAATCCCACGGTTGGATAGCTGTCTCAGAACTGGAAACAACAAAAGTTTCGGCCTCAAAATTGATTTCGGCTCCCGCAGAAATGATTTTATAATGAGTAGTTCCACCAGGCGCAGCAATCATATTTGCAGGAACAAAAGGATCTATAGCAATTGAAATTTCGCCTGCAACTCTATCAATAGTTCCTACAAAAGGAACAAACAAAGTCGTACCTAATTTACCATTGATATTGAAGTCAAAACCAACAAGCAATTCCGCTTCGCCATCAATTACATTACGCAATCCCCTTTCGTTCACTAAATCCGCTTGGATCACTTTAATCATAGATTGAGTCAAACGGCTCACAATTCTACTATCCGCAGAATTGATCAATAATGTTCTAAATGCTGTTCTCAGCGTTTTTCCAGCTTTACCTGCTCTCCCAAACTCAGCACCGTTTTCACGAGTTCTTTGGAATGCAGGATCACTTTTGATTCGGCTGGCATCAACACCGCCCTTTTCACGAGCCAAATGCCCATCTTTGGTTTTATAAAAGGTAATATCTCCAATAGTACCCTTCAATTTAATTATGCCTTTCTGTCTTGCCATAATTCCTAAAATTTTAAATGAATAATTTTGCTAAATACGCTCTCAATCATCATCCTGTTGCAACACTTTTCGATTGATTATGAAACAAATTTTAGTCAATTAAATCACATAAAAAAGACTCCCCTATCCCATATGTCACTTTGTGACACAAATGGCATAAAATGACCTAAATACCCATTTACAACCAACATTGACGGGAGTAGATTTCCGCTTCTGAACCAAAGGAATTATTTACTATTTTTATGGAGTGCCAGAACTTGAACCACAGAGGTTCCAGATTAGGCAAAGCCCAATCAAAGTCATAGATAGAGTATGAGAGCCAAAAACAAGAGATTATGTATCTACCCTAAGGACATACAACGTATAACTGGTAAGAGTTATCGTCAAAGCATTAGGCTACTTCAAAAAATGAGAATTAAGTTAAACAAACTAGAAGATGAGTTTGTGTCTATTGAAGAATTTTGCCAATTTACGAGCCTTAAAATTGAACAGGTTGAACCTTTAATAATTGGATAGATTTTATGTTTTAGGCAACTAAATTTTGAACCGATTCCAGTTCAATAATAGTACTCAACTAGTTCAAAGTTTAAACAATGAAAGGACTTTTTTTACTTTGATAAACCTTTAATTATCACTATATTTACAGTGATAAGATTACATGATTTTTTACCTATAAATCGTAGGAGTAAAATCGAGACCCTTGTTTTAAAATAGTTTGCGAGACATCGTAAACACTAGCATAAAAAGAGGAATACAAATCCCTCTTTCTCCGCCAGTAGAAATACTAAACGAAGCAAACCCTTCTAAATCTTATGATTTAGGAGGGTTTTTTCATTTACGGCAAATCAAATTATTCATTAAATCTCAAAACTTAGGTATCTTTTGAGGTGTCACTGAAATTATATTTCTCAAGTGACACCTATCTCAAAAGTTACCAGTTCAACATTTGTTCAAATACCTTTTCACTATTTGAACATCTTGTTTGGAAGTAGTACAAAGTTTAAATTTAATAATAACTAAAAGGTCACCAACCATGAACACAGCCGTATCCGTTCTCTTTTATATAAAGAGATCAAAAGTCAATAATGATGGCATCTGCCCTATTTATGTACGTGGCACTGTACAATCTAAACGATTTGAATTTAGTAGCAACAAATTTGTTAATCCTGAGAAATGGTCAAATGAAGGATCTAAAGTGAAGGGAACCAATGAAGAGACTCGTTCAATAAACAGTCACCTTGAATATTTAAAATCTAAAATTTTAGAAGCTGAGAAAAAATTATACAAAAAGGATATTATTATAACTTCTGAAAATCTAAAGAATGAAATTTTTGATCTCCACGACAGCAAACGAATGCTTATCCCCATTTTCAAGGATCACAACAACAAAATCAAAGAATTGGTTGGTAAAGAATATGCACCTGGAACACTAGAGCGATATACCACCTCTCTAAAGCATACTCTCGAATTTCTCAAATGGAAATACAACATATCCGATATCGAAATCACTAAAATAGATCATGCCTTCATTACAGATTATGAATTCTACTTACGCAGCGAAAGAAAATGTGCCAATAACACCGCCGTTAAATACATCAAGAACTTCCACAAGATCATTAACCAATGGATGGCCAATGGATGGCTAAACAAGGATCCTTTCTCCAATTACAAAGCGAAAGTCAAAGAAGTAGTTCGGGAGTTTCTTTCTGAATCCGAAATAGAACAAATGATCAACAAAGAATTTGTTTCCGAGCGATTGGAACTCGTTCGCGATATATTCGTTTTCAGCTACTTTACGGGCTTGGCATATATCGACGTGAAACAATTAACGCTGGACAATATTGCGTTGGGTATAGATGGCAATAAATGGATATTCAAGAACAGACAAAAAACCGACACAGCATCCAAAATTCCATTACTGCCGATGGCACAGGAAATCATAGACAAATATGCAGAGCATCCGGTTTGCAAAAATGAGAATCGCCTCCTCCCTATTTTGACCAACCAAAAAATGAATGCCTATCTTAAGGAAATCGCAGATGTTTGCGAAATCAAAAAAGAATTGACCTTCCATATTGCTCGGCATACTTTTGCCACAACGGTGACACTTTCCAATAGTGTTCCTTTAGAAACAATCAGCAAAATGTTGGGCCACACCAGCCTAAAAACCACCCAACATTATGCTAAAGTACTCGATAAAAAGGTTGGTGAAGACATGAAAATTCTACGAGACAAATTCAGTACGATAGCAGCAAAAAAGGAACAAAAAAAAATATGATATTTCACAACTGTTTAGTTATTAGTAATCTTGACTTTTATTACCATAAGGGTTCGTGCAACTATTATTCCTTAGCTCTTTGAAAAAGCTGACAACTGTAGACTTTTTATAATAATGCGGTGATAACACTTTATATTCACCGCAATAATGCGGTGGTATTCACTAAAAAACAACTATTCAATTCCCGAATTGAACACCATACTTCTTGATTCGGAGAATTGCATTATATAATTTTGTCAGCACTTCCCCACTCCATTCCTTCAAATCTTCACAAATACAACATCATGGATACGCAACAAAACCAACAAAGGATTAAGGCAATTTACCAAATGCTGTTCGAAATGGCAACTGGCAATCTCGCTTTTAGAATTATCAAAACAGATCAAAACGACGAAGTGGGTAAACTGTCTAAAATGCTTACCAATCTTGCTGGACAAATGCATGATATTATACTGCGATCAGGTTATGTTAATCCCCGTTACAGTTATCAAAACTTAGTGCAAACAACATTTATCTTAGACGATAACTTTATGATAAGCAATTTTAATGTACACGTTCCAGAAGCACTATACTATGAATCTAAAGAATTATTTCAGGTAGACTTTGAAAAATTTATCGCACCACAGTCATTCGACATTTGGAATCAAAAAAAATGGAAGTCTCATTAGATGACAATTACCATAGCACCGTTCAGCTTATTTTAATAACGGGAAATAATAAATTACTTCCCACTTTTTGCACCATTTCACGACTGCGTTATAGTGACAAAATAATAGTAAATTCAATTAATACAATATTACAAGAATTGCTGTCAGACACGAGGTATGTAATAAAAGTAAATCCAGCTCTTATTTCGATAAAGACAAGATGGTTTGAATAATAATATTAAAAAACTGCTTTTCTCTAAAATCAATCGTTTTTTAAATATTATTTTCTCTTTTCTTAACTATGTCATCTATGATAGAAATAAATTTCTCCCTATAATTACTACTTATGGGAATTTCTTTTGAGTCTATTATTACACAATGTTTTTTGACTGTTTCTATATGTTTTAAAGCCACAATATAGGATCGATGTATTCTAACAAAATATTGCTCAGGTAGTAATTCCAATACTTCAGATATTTTATAGCGTGCCAAAATAGGTCGTTTATCTGTATAGAAAGTCACATAATTACCATCACTTTCTATGTATTTTATATTTTGAATAAACAATTGATGAAATTCTGATCCGCTTTTAATAAAAATTGTTTGTTCAGAAAAGTCAGGATAAATTTCATTATTTGCAATTGGGATTCTTAAGTTTGTTTCAAAAAGCTGTTTTGCTTTCATAACAGCTTTAAGAAGTTTGTCAAATTCAATTGGTTTTAAAAGATAGTCAACAGCTCCATGCTCGTAACTATCTAACGCATATTCTGAATAAGCAGTAGTAAATATAATAAGAGGTGGATTTTGTAAAAACTTAGGAAAGCTAATCCCCGATAATTTAGGCATATTTATATCTAAGAAAACAAGATCAACTGTATTCTTTTGAAGATATTCAAGCGCATCTAAAGGATCTCTAAAAGTTTTCTTCAATACCATAAATGGCATATTACTTAAATGGAATTTAAGTACATCAATAGCAGCGGGTTCATCATCAATTATTACACAGTCCATAAGAATTGTTAATCAAGTTGTAGAATGAGTAAAGATATAAAATATCCATTTTCTTCTTTTGTTTCTAAAGTATAAATATCCGGATATAAAATGGAGAGTCTCTTTTTTAAATTATCAAGCCCGAAACCAGAGGGTTCATCGGCTAAACCATAAATACTTTGATGTATTGCATTGGTTACTTTAAAGTACAACTTTTTTCTTTCAATCTTTAAGCATATATCAATTACTGATTTTATTTTAGGATCAATACCATGTTTTATAGCGTTTTCAACAAATGGAATAAGCAACATAGGACTTATTTTAACCGCTTTTATATCCCCTTTTACTACAAAATTTATAGACACTTCGTCTTCTTTAGCAATTCGCAACTGATATACCTGAATGAAATTTTTAAGATGATTAATTTCTCTATCCAGCGCCACTTTTTCCTCATTCGTTTCGTAAACCATATAACGCATTAATTCTGCCAGTTTAGCAATTCCATCAGCTAATTCGGGAGCATTACTCCGTAATGATTGTGCATAAAAACTGTTTAAAACATTAAATAGAAAATGTGGATTAATTTTAGACTTCAAAAAAGCCATTTCGGTGGAAAGTTTTTCTTCAAGCAATATTCTTTTTAGTTTTTCATTCTGTATCCAATATTTTATGAGAGCATAAGACAAAGCGGCAAGTAATATAAAGTAGCTAACCACAGAGTTATACAATAAATTTACTGCGAAGGACTCATTCGCGGAAGAGAAAAATACTGCCAAATATCGATAATCTATGACGCTTTCAAATAAATTAATAAGTATAAAACCTCCTAATAAAGAAAAGAATAATGTCTTAATTTTTTTAAGCCGCAATAATTTAGGTACCAAAAAAAATGCTGTTGTATAAAAAACCACTTGATTCATAATCGTACCAAACAATATTGCAATCCAATAGGGACCTTTATCTTTCCTGAAGTCACCGATCGTGGATGTATAGTTTAAAATTAAAAAGTAACCAAGTCCCCATACTAAAATGTGGATTGCTATTTCTATATATTTTTTCATGTTGAAGTGTTTCATTGTCAAAAATAGATTTTTAAATAACTTAAAAAGATTAAAGGGGCGAAAGTCTACTTTTCAGGGACCAGACTCCATATTACTGTGAAATTATTTTTTTTTTACATAAATACTGTGTTCCATCACATCAAAAAGGACAACAGTCACTTACATTTTATTGTATGATCTTATCTATCTAATATTGCTTCAAAATTAATTATAAAATAATAAAAGATGAAAAAAGTAGCCGTGGTATTAATCGCCTTTGCCTTAGGATTTAATTCCTTTGCGCAATCAACTTCTGACAAAGTATTAAAAAAGAATATTAATGAGTTAATTGAAAGTTATACTCATTATAATCGTTTTATTGGAAATGTTTTAATTAGTAAAGACAATAAGATAATCTATCAAAAAAGTTTTGGTTATGCTGATTTTGAAGAAAATAGAAAAAACAATGCTAAATCAATATTTGGGATTGCCTCCCTTTCGAAATCACTAACAGCTGTTGGTATCATGAAGTTAGTTGAAAATGGAGAATTGACATTAGAGACTCCTATTTCATCTTATTTTCCAGATTTTATGCCCGAATTTTCGAATCGTATCACAATCCAACATTTGCTAAATAACAGTTCCGGTATACAAGCCAATATTGGTAGGACAGATGACAGTGGAAACGGTCTTATGCCTACAGGAAAAGCCATAACTTTTGACAAACTCTTAGAAGAATTTAAAGATTCAAAATTGAATTTTGAACCTGGATCAGGATATGAATATAATAATTTTGGATATGTACTTTTAGCACATATAATTGAAAAAGTGAGCGGACAGAGTTATGCCGAATTTATGGGCCAATCCGTTTTTAAACTTGCAAACATGAAAAATACGGCCTCTGCATCGTTTAAGTTTGTAGACCAAAAAACTCAGCCATATCTGGGTTTAGGGATGAACAAAATTGAAAGACTTAATGATCATTTAGATCCTTCGTGGCTTACTGGAGCAGCTGATATTAATTCAACAACAATTGATTTATATAATTTCATGCAAGCTTTGGATAATGGAATAGTATTAAAACCGGCCTCAGTGAGCGAGCTTTATAGTCGTACAAAAGATATGGGAGTTAATGGAATGCTATCCGGATTGGGATGGGTTATTGACCATAAGGAAGGTGAAAAATGGATCTACAACAACGGATTACTTCCTGGTTATGCATCTGTCATGGGTTCGCTACCAGAAAAAAACATTAAAATAATTATTTTATCCAATGCAACTTCTGTTAATCCAATAGCTGATGATTTTCAAGGCAAAAACTCATTTGTTGAAGGAGAAATTACGGATAAAATTATTTCAATCCTACTAGATAAGAAGGTCGAATTTTTACCATCACCAATTAAACCTAAATCTAGTGTAACCGCTAATTCAACTAAAACGTACCAACTTGACAGTGAACACTCTCTTGTTCTTACAAAAAACGGAAATAGTTATTCCCTAGATGCAACAGGCATAGCACCATGGTCAGTATTTACCTATGCTTTTTCAAGAAATGCGAAAGAAAACAATGGCGCAAGTGAAACCGCTTTGTTTTTTGCAAATGCAATGAGCAGCCAAAATTTTGAAGGACTTGTAAACTATGGCAATGATCAAATGCAAGGTTTTTTAGGTACCGAAGAAGGATTAGCGCAGTTAAAAGGAATGTGGTCCAATTTTTTAGAACATGCAGGCAAGTTCATTTCATACAATATTTATAAAATTGAAGGAGACGAAGTCAAAAATGTTCATATAAGATTTCACTTTGAAAGTGTTGATGTCGGATTCGTTTTAAGTATTAACCCATCAAATAAAATACAAGGAATGTTTATGGATGACGACGTTAAAACAAGTCATATCAATAGCGTAAAATTAGTACCTATAAGCGAAAATGAATTTTTTATCAATGGCCATCAAAATGGCGGGATGCAAGATTTAAAAATAAAGCTAACTGATACGGACTTAATCTTGACAGACGGTTCCATAAATTTTAAAGCTGAGGTTATAAACCCTTAGTAGGGTAACAAAACAAGATACTGTTCGTCTTTTTTTAAACAAAAAATTTCATTCTAATGAAAAATCTTTTTTTACTTACTATTATTCTGTCTACTAGCACATCAATCAGAGCGCAAAATGTCGGTGATTCAATTACCCTAAAGTTAAATAAAATAAGCATTAACAGTAGTCTTGTTGGTTTTGCTGTTGCAATTGTCAATAAAGACAGTATCGTATATGCGAAAGGGTTTGGTTATGCTAATTTAGAAGCAAAAACACCTTATACAATAAATACAATACAACCAATTGCTTCAATTTCTAAAACTTTGCTTGGAGTTGCCTTAATGAAAGCACAAGAAATGGGTAAATTAAATCTTAATGATAACATTAACGACTACCTTCCATTTAAAATTTATAATCCAAATTTTCCAAACGAAAAAATAACAATCCAGCAACTGGCAAACCATACTTCAAGTATTATTGATGGTGATCAATACGATCGAGCATATATATTCAAAGACAAAATTCCGCCTTTTTATAATAATTTACCTGATGAAACTAAACAAGAAGTAAAGGAGGCTGTAGATCTTTTCAATATGAATGAATGGATGCCAATTTCCGATTTCATTGAAAATCAATACAGTAAAAATGGAATTTGGTACAGCAAAGAAAACTTCTCTAATAGCCTTCCGGGAAGCACCTATAAATATAGCAATATGGGCGCTAATATAGCTGCCTATATTATTGACCTTGTAAGTGGTGAGAGTTACATTGAATTTGTTCAAAAACACATACTTGACCCACTGCAAATCACTAAGTCTGGCTGGCCCTCAAAAAATTATCAACCACGTAACGTTTCCACTTTATATTGGTATGGATACCCAACACCAGAATATGAACAAATTACTTATGGCGATGCTGGTTTTATGACCAGCATTACAGATTTTAGTAAGTTTCTTATTACAATGATTCAGGGCTATAACGGTGAGGATAATATTTTAAAAGCTACTAGTTATAAAGAAATGATGAAAGACCCAATTTCATCTGATTTTAGGAAAGGTATTTTCTGGAGTGTGGATTTAGAAAAGATTGGACATAGCGGAAATGATCCGGGAGTGATATCCCACGCATATTTTTTAAGAGAAAATGGAAACGGTATAATAATATTTGTTAATACCTCCGAGACAGAAAACTCTATGTCAGAGGTTAGGGATATATATAGAACACTTCTAAAGCATATTGAACAATAATAATGGCTAATACCTCATAAAATATATGCTTAGATTTAAATTAAATAATGAACTGACTGATAATGAATTCAAAAATAAACATACCAATTGCCCTAAAAAATATTAAGAATCATTTTTCGCCCAAAATTATTGGAGAGGTGAACGATGTTTATATCAAGATTGTGAAAATATTGGGCGAAAAAGTACCTTGGCACAATCACCAAAATGAGCATGAACTTTTTTACGTCATTGAAGTAAGCCTTATTTTTGAAATTGAAGGGAAAGATAGCTTTATAATGAACGAAGGCGATATTTTTATTATAGAAAAGGGTGTCAATCACCGTGTTTCATCTGATCAAGAATGCAAAATTATGTTAGTAGAAAATAAAACTACTGATCATACAGGAAATGTTAAATCTGATATAACTAAAAATATTGACAATCAAAGGCAAAGCTAAAACAAAACTTAATAATATTGATCAATGGTAAATTATGAAAAATAAAAAAATGGACAAAAAAATGTTGCTTTCAACGCTGTGGATTTTTGTAACTCTAAATTATCTGTATTGCGACATAATGGGATTAATGGATGTTACCCTACTAAAACAATATTTGACAGGAAATGTGGGTGGGATGGCTATAAACGAAAATTTTTTATTAGGTGCCGCAATTTTCATTGAAATACCAATAATTATGGTCTTGTTATCAAGAATATTGCGAAATAAAGTTAACAGCTACGCTAACATAATAGCAGGTACAATAATGACTCTAGTTCAGACTTCAACACTGCTTGTAGGTTCTCCAACCAAATATTACGTATTTTGCAGTACCATAGAAATTGCAGCAACACTATTTATTATTTGGTATGCGTGGAAATGGAAAAACCTAAAAGAACCTAATAAATAGCCAACGCAGGCATGTATAAAAATACTAGCCACAAAAGAAGATTTTACAAAAAACGGACAAACTTATGACATCATTTTTGACACCGTTGGCAAAAGCCCCTTTTGGGCAACACTAAAATCGCTGAATAAAAAAGGGTACCTCCTCATGACAAGTGCTGGAATTGGTTTAATGATATTTGGTGCAATAACATCTTTGTTTACCCACAAAAAAATTGTGTCGGGGGTGATAAAGGCAACTGCAGATGATATGATTTTTTTCAAACAATTAATTGAAAAAGGAAAATTGAAAGCAGTAATTGACCAAACCTATTCATTGGAGCAAATAACCATGGCCCACGCTCATGTCGACAAAGGACATAAAAAGGGAAATGTGATTATCCGTATGAACCATCAATAAAAAGATGATGTAATATCGATTAACTCAAATCCTTACTACTTATGAAACTACGAATCATACTAAACCAAAAAATCTCGGCTTTTCCAGTCGCACAAATATTAAAATAAAACAAACTAGATGAACAATAAAAAACCATATAATAAATCATTACATATAAAAATAGTCCTAGAAATAGCAATTGTGTTTATTACGATATTAAGTATAAAACATATTGGAGATTATTTTAACATCATAGGCTCTGGCTCGATAGCAATTTGGTGTGGAGTTATAGTCAGTACAATTTTCATGAAACATAAAAAGTTAAAATGGAAAGAATTAGGATTTGTACTACCAAAAGGTTTACAAAATTGGTTAATTAGTATATTGCTAGTAATTCTAATTTTATTTGCAATTTTCTCAGTTATGGGATTAATTGTAAAGCCATTATTAGAAAACTTCAGTTTGACTAATCCAACAGATGTAGCTGATAGATTTGCCTTTTTTATGGGAAAACCACTTGTGTTTGTACTTTATCTAATTGTTATAGTTTGGTTTGGTGCAGCTTTGGGTGAAGAAATATTATTTCGTGGGTATTTACTAAATAGATTGGTAGATTGCACCGGAAATAATAAATCAGGTGTTATTTTAGCATTAATTATACACGCAACAATATTTGGGATGCTTCATATTTATCAAGGGTTGGCAGGTGTTATTGCAACTGGTTGTATTGCGCTAATATTTGGTTCAATATATTTTCTAATTAAACGAAAACTGTTCCCTCTAATAATTGCACATGCAATTATTAATTCTATAAGCCTGATAGCATTATATTTAAATGATGGAGTTATAAATTAGCGATAAACAAATGTACTTTTAGAATTTCGAGGAATAATTATTCAAACAGGATAAAAAAACATCAACTTTTAATGAAATAGAAACCTAAATAATTATTACTAATGCAGAGGTTATTTTAAATTGACACCGTACTGATCAAACAAAGCATAAAAAGTTAATTTCTCATTTACAAACAGATTTTATAGGTTTAAAAAACACATAAAAGCCTATACATCAAATATTTTATATTTATCTTACAATAACTTTAACATATCCATTTTACAAAGTCTTACTTATTTAGCGGCACTAGATGTCATAAACAATAATCCTTCAGAACTTAGAGCGCATTGAACAATTCTCAATGGGTAAGGCTTAAAACTAGAAAACACTAAAGCAAAAATTCACTAGAATAAAAACAACAACGATGAATTTAAAAGAAAAAGCAAATAGCATCAAGGAGTATTTTTCACCTAAAATAATTGGAGAGGTCAATGATGTATTTATAAAGGTAGCCAAAATAAAAGGTGAAAAAGTACCTTGGCACAAGCACCAAAATGAAGATGAACTTTTTTATGTCATTGAAGGAAACCTTCTTTTTGAAATAGAAGGTAAAGATAGCTTTACGATGACCGAAGGGGATCTTTTTATAGTGAAAAAAGGGATCAATCACCGAGTTTCAGCTGAAGAGGAATGCAAAATAATGTTAATAGAAAATAAAACTACCGCACACACGGGAGATGTTAAATCTGAAATAACTAAAAGTATTACTGATCAAAGACTAAGCTGAAATTAACGTTAACGGCATTTGAAGAATTCATTAAAATTATGAAATTATAGAGGCGAAAAATTATGTACTAATAATGGAAATCCATATCCAAAATACGACACTTTAAGCGCATTTTAATGACTTTCTGACTTGGAATATCACACCCGTATATAATAGTATTGTTCAAATACTGAAAATAACTAGAACTGATGTTTCCGAAAAAAAAAGAAACTATGAACAAAAAAACAATAAAACGACTGCTTAGAATAGTATTTATTATTGCAAGCATATCTTCGTTGTATTTCGTACCATGGGTTTTGGTAAAGGCATGGATACTACCATTACCTGACACGGTTCAAGAGCAATTAGAGGAAGGCATCAGTCATGGGTTTGACGGCATGATTGTTTATGTGGACCAAGCTGGAAAGCCACCGGAGTTTTATGCCGCAGGCTGGCATGACCGAAAAAATAAAATACCTGCCTACCCGCAAGCCTTATTCAAGATTGCAAGTATTACAAAGTTATATATCGCTGTTGCTACCACAAAGCTAGTGAAAGAAGGGCGCTTGTCTTTAGATAAAACACTCGCTGAATACTTTCCTGAACTTGCCCGTAGAATAGAAAATTCGGACAAAATAACCTTGAGAATGATGGTGCAGCATCGGAGTGGTATTCCTAATTTTGTTGACCATCCTGACTATTGGATAAAACCTCCAAAAAACAGAAAAGAAACACTTGAATACGCACTCGGTTTACCGGCTGACTTTGAGCCAGATGAAGATTATGGTTATTCCAATACCAATTATATGTTGATTGAGGACCTCATTGATAAAACGTTGGGCTATAGCCACCAACAATATATCAAGGAGGAAATATTGATTCCCCTTGGGCTGAAACATACTTTCGGTTCGCTGAGTGAGGTGAATATTGACGACGTGATGAGTGGCTACTATGTTGGTGTTGATAAAGATTTTAAAACTGAAAATACAGGCTTAATGCTAGCAACTGCAGAGGATGTGGGTATATTCTTGAGAGCATTAAACGATGGTTCCGTATTTAATAAAGGGGAACAGGAAATCTATTCCTCCATTTACGTCTACGAACATACCGGTTTGTTACCTGGCTATCAGAGTATTGCCAAATACTACAAAGACATTGATACAGTTGTTATTCAATTTAATAATACAACCAACTTTGATGGATATGACTGGAATTTAGCGGAAATCATATATAGTCGTATTGTAAAAATAGTGAGAAGAAAAAAAAGCGCATAACTGTATATAATTAATGCTTAAAACAGATTTAAACCCTAAGTGTTTATACGTTTAATAGCTGATTGTACCAGAGGGAATTATGCGCATTTTTCCAAGTAATAATCTTACTAACACAATATGCCTATTGGAATAAAAAAATGAAAATGGAAAAAATGAAAGCTTGTTTACGAAGAAGATATGGTTCACCGAATCAGATAAAAATTGAGAATATTGAAAAACCTATTCCTAAAGAAAATGAAGTCCTAATTAGGGTTCATGCCACTACAGTCAATCGAACAGATTGTGCAAACCTTACTGCCAAACCATTTATTATGCGGTTTGTTTTAGGATTATTTAAGCCACGAAAAATAATATTGGGGACAGATTTTGCAGGTGAAGTAATCGCACTAGGAAAAAATGTGAAGTCATTTCGTATTGGTAATAAAGTATTTGGTTTTAATGATACCGGTTCTGAATCGCAAACGGAATATCTAACAACAACAGCAGAACATTTATTCTTAATTCCCAAAAAGATAGATTACAAAGAAGCAGCTGCAAGTTTAGAAGGCGCGCACTATGCGTATACTTTCATTCATAAAGTAAATATTAAATCTGGGCAAAAAATCCTAATAAATGGAGCAACTGGAGGGATCGGGTCCGCTCTGTTACAATTTGTACGGACATATGATGTGAAAATAGCAGCTACCTGTAATACTAAAAACATCAAACGAATTCAATCTTTGGGTGCTGATAAAATTTACGATTATACCAAGGAAGACTTTACAAAGGACAATGATAAATATGACTTCATATTTGATGCAGTTGGCAAAAGTACATTTGGAAAGTGTAAATCATTACTAACAGAAAACGGAGTTTATATATCTTCTGAGTTAGGGCCTTATTCCCAAAATGTCTTATATGCAGTCTCCACATCAATTTTCGGAACTAAAAAAGTAATCTTTCCGATACCATACAGCAAGCGAATAACGATACCCTATATTATTAATATGTTGGAGAATGGAAAGTTCAAACCCATTATAGATAGGGAATATCTATTAGAAGATATAGTGCAAGCGTATGAGTATGTGCTAACTGGAGAGAAAACGGGTAATGTAATAATCAATGTTTAAAAAATTGAACCCTTAGAATTATGCTTACCTTTTTTAGGGTAGTGTCTTATAATTTTATAAAGAAGATTAATTAACTAAGAATAGTTTATTTACATTCCCTTTATAGGTTTGTCCAATGGGTATTTTATGATTTTGAATAATAATTCGATTACCTTCAATATGCTTAATTTCATTTTTGGCAACGATAAACGACTTATGTGTCCTAATAAAATGCGATTCCGGAAGAAGCTTCTCAAAAGATGAGATTTTTTCATGACTAACAATAATCTCATTTTTTAAATAAACTTTGGTATAGTGACCATAAGCTTCAATAAATAAAAGATCTTTAAAATGAACCTGAGAATGCTTTTTATCCCCTTTAAGAAAAAAACTCGAAGCCACAGATTCGATTTCGGGCTTTGCAACAACTAGTGAAGTATCCTTTTCTTTCGCAGGAAAAATTGTCTTGTTGATAGATTTTACAAAGCGTTCAAAACTGAAAGGTTTTAATAAATAGTCTGAAATATTAAGTTCGTATCCTTCTAAAGCAAACTCTTTATAAGCAGTAGTTACAATTATTTTTGGAGGGTTTGCAATGGTTTTTAAAAAATCAAATCCAGATAATTTTGGCATATTTATATCCAAAAACAATAAATCCACTTCATTTTCATTTAAAAATTGCATGGCTTCAAACGCATTGTAGCAATTTCCCTTTTTTTCTAAATGTGGTAAATTCTCACAATAATTTTCAATAATGCGATGTGCAATTGGTTCATCATCAACAATTAAATAATGTATCATATTGTTTCTATTTTAAGAGTTAATTTAAATATAGAATCGCGATTTTCAATAGTAAGTTGATACTTTTTTGGATATAATAATTGTAATCGTTGTTTTAAATTATGCAACCCTATTCCAGCGTTTTGTTTTGTATCTGGTTTTTCAAAATTGTTTTCTATTTCAAAGAGAATACTTCCATTGTCTGTACTAATTATGATATGAATATAGGCATTTTCTGTTAATTTTTCAACACCATGTTTAAAAGCATTCTCTAATGCAATGATATACAATAAAGGTGTGATTTGATAATCTGATATATTTGAATACGTAAACTGAATATCTACTTTTTTTTGATACCTGATTTTATGTAATTCTATATAGTTCTGTAAATAGTCGACTTCATCTTTTAAAGGCACCAAATCTTCTTTTCCCATATAAATGGTATAACGCATCATTTCTGATAATTTTAAAACAACATTTGGTGCATCATCAGATTTTTCTACAGTTAAACCGTATAAGTTATTTAGGGTATTAAAAAAGAAGTGTGGATTTATCTGACTTTTTAAAAGTGATAATTCAGCTTTCGTTTTTTTTGACTCTAAGGTTTTCAACAATTTCCATTGCTGAAAAAACCATCCTAAAATCAATACAAAAAAAGGAATCATTAAAATGATTTTGATTTCTTTTTCTTGTTGTAAATACACATTTATATCATCAATATATACCCTTATATAGACAAAATAACTTAAAATAAAGACATAAAAAACTATTGTAAAGAGAGCGTACTTCTTAAAGAATTTTGATGCTATCATTGAAAACAAAAGCAAACTAATACTAATAATTCCAATAAAAGTAATTGGATTATCAATCATCTTTGAATTGGCGTCATTAATTATTACAAGAAAAAAAAGAGCAATCAGACCTAAATATTTGATGGTATTAGTTTTATGTTTCTTTAAAAAAGAGAAATAATATATGGGTAAAGAAAATAGAACCCAATAGAACAGAAAACTTAATGTATTAGATAAGTATTCTGAATTATCGATATGAATTAAGTCAAAATACGATAATACCAGAACGACAATCCTAAAGATTATAAGTCCGTATATAAATGCTTTATATTTTTTTAAGAATGCAATCACCTTGTAAAACTACTAATATTAAGAAGATTCATGGAATAATTTGCATCAACTTACTAATAATCGACTCATACGTATGATTTTTAGCCGCAAGCTCAATTTGAGATGATAATGACCTCTTATGTGCTAAAAAAGTATGTTAACAAGAAATTTTATTTTAAGGATTAAAGATTGACCATAGGTTTGCATCAAATTTAAAATCAATCAAAATGAAAAAACAAATTATGGTATTAGGATTCGTGTTTGCGTTTATATCAACTATAACTGCACAGCATAAAGAAATGACTAAAGAGGAAAAAGTGGAAATCGTACAATTGGTTTCAGAAAATTTACAAGCAACCTATATAGATTTAGATATCGCAGATGGCATGACTTCTGCCTTAAAATCAAATATAAAATCAAATAAGTATAACACGATTAAAGATAGTGATGAATTTGCTAAAATAATAACTCAAGATTTACAAAATGTGAGTCATGATTTGCATTTAAATCTAAATTACGAACCTAAAAAAATCGCACAAAGTAAACTTGTTATGCCAGAGGAAATGAAAATTAAAAGAGAAAAAATGATGGCAACGAAAATGGCGGAAATTAACTATGGTTTTACAGAGGTTAAAGTTTTAAACGGAAATATTGGATATTTAAATTTACGCATGTTTGCAGATACTACTTATGCAAAAAGTGCAGCAACAGCGGCAATGAACTTTCTATATAATACCAATGCTATTATTATAGATTTAAGAGAAAATGGCGGAGGAGTTCCAAGCATGATGCAATTATTGTCTAGTTATTTTACGGATGCAGAACCCGTGTTGTTAAGTAATTTCTATGAGCGAGAAACGGACGCTAAAACACAATTATTCACCTTCGAAACTATTGAAGGAAAAAGAATGGCGAATAAACCATTATATATATTAACGAGTAAAAACACATTTTCTGCTGCGGAAGCTTTCACCTACATTTTAAAGCATTTAGATAAAGCAGTTGTTGTGGGTGAAGTTACAAGAGGAGGAGCAAATAGAACAAAGCGAATCAATTTAAATGAAAACTTTAGCGTTTCTATGCCTTATATTAAAGCGATACATCCTGTCACTAAAACCAACTGGGAAGGCAAAGGAATACAACCAAACATTATGGCCACTAAAAAAGACGCTTTTGTAATTGCTTATATAGATGCAATTAACAAAACAGTTTTAAGAAATAAGGAAAATGTTTTAAACAGTATTGGCTATAATTTACTGAAAGAAAAATCCATTGATGAAGCTATTATTGTATTTCAAGAAAACACCAAATTGTTTCCAGAGGAATTCAATTCATGGGATAGTTTAGGAGAAGCTTATTTTCTGAATCACGATAAAGATAACGCTTTGAAAGCATATGAGAAAGCTCTAAAATTGAACCCAAAATCAGAATCTGCAAAAGCAATGATTCAAAAACTTACATTAAAATGAGAAAAAGAAATATTATACTACTGTTGCTTGTATTAGGAATTATATATTTTGTGTATATGCAATTATTTAAACAACCAACATTAGTTGAAGGCAACTATATAAAATTAAAAGAATCATTCAGTCTTCATTCTGGTGATGTTTGGGAGGTTAAATTTGCTCCTAATGACACACTAATGGTAAGTGGCGGCATAGATCATAACGCTAAAATTTGGAATAGATTTACAGGTGAAATTTTACATAATTTACCTCATGAAACAGGATCTCCTGCTGTAGATTTTAATCCAAACGGAAGTCTTGTAGCAACTGGAGCTTATGATGGTAAGGTTAGACTTTGGGATGTGAATTCTGGAAAACTTTTAAAAGTTTTGGGAGGAAATGAAGGTGTGATTTGGTCCGTAAATTTTAGTCCGAAAGGCAATTTAATTGCCGCTGGCGGAGATGATGATAAAGTAACCATTTGGAATGTAAAAACAGGAGAAATTAAATTTGAGTTTAAAGAAGCGTCCCATAATATTTGGGAGGTAGTTTTTAATCCCTCTGGAAACTATTTAGCCGCTTCAGGTAGTGATAATGCCATAAGAATTTATGATGTAAGAACTGGTAAGTTGATAAAAACAATTCTGGGTCATTCTATGGTTCCTTTATCATTGAATTTTAGTCCAAACGGTGAATTATTAGCAAGTGCTGGAGATGATAAAACTGTTAAAATCTGGGATACAAGTAACTGGGAATTGTTGCATACTTTACAAGGCGAAAATGAAGCTATTCATTCAGTTGTGTTTATTGGAAATAATAAGGTCTTAACTGGCGGAACAGACAAAAAAATGCTTGGAGAATTATTAGAATATCATTTTGGTTTCAAAGGCTATACCATCCCTATTGCCGCAACACTTTGGGATATTAATAATGAAACAATTTTGCAAACAATAACCGAACATACAGACGATATTGGTTTAGGAATAGATATCAGCTCCGATGGAGAATTTATTGCAACTCCTAGTAAAGATAAGACAGTTAAGATTTGGGAATTAAGAAACATACAATAGTACTATGAAATGTCTATCACTGGAAAAATAATCCAAGAAAAAAACAACTATGAAATTATTCCTAGAAAATCTTGAATTTGCCATAAATAAAAAAGATGTTGATTTTTCACTGGTCCTGTATCAGCTAACACCTGCAGGTACCTATTATAATTTAAGCTATTATATTGGTCGAGCAAGTTTTGCTAAGGATACAGAACGCAGAAACTTACTAATCCCAAATCAAAACACGCAAGTTTCTTTTACCAATTCTAAGTTGATAAGTAAAAAATTAGAAAAGGGAAGCCGTATTGTCATTGTGGTCAATGTCAATAAAAACAATAATGCACAGATTAATTATGGAACAGGAAAAGATGTGAATTTAGAAAGCATTAAAGATGCAGAAACACCTTTAGAAATCAGTTTTACAGGAAAGAGTAGTATTTCTTTAGCTGTTTGGAATGATTCCAAAAATTAGGATTAAGTGGCTAAACAAAACATAAACGGACTTTCAAATGCTACACATTTAAAAAAGTTGAATTTATTATGGCATAATCTGAAAGAAATTAATATTCACAATGAGACTATAGAAGTTTTACAAATGTGTCAAAAGCATTTGGAATCTACTGACACCAATGGGGCATTAAATCTAAAAAACATTTTATTGTTGTAAGTCTAATGGTTCCAGGATATAGAAAGTTTAAGTAGCTAAATACCAATTAAGTCTTCATTTAAAGCGCTTTTCGCATCTTTTTAAAAAAAAATAAGTTTTAACATGTAATATTTATTGACTTAAGCCACTAACCAAAAAAACATTAACAAGAAAACATTAAAAATTATGACATTACAAGAAGCTTATAACTTTTTAGAAAGTTTAAAAACCGAAACGACTAATAAATCTGAAATCAGGGTTTATGATAAATTTCTTCATATACTATCCGAATTGAAGACTAGAGAGTTTACAAAAGATGAAATACATTCCTTAGAAATGGAACTTGATCGTTTAAATTTAAACTCAAATCCTGAAAACAGAAAAAATTACTTTAATAAAGCACTAAGTAAATTCGAAAAATATTTAAAGGATGCATTGTCTTTAACGCCTAAAGGGTTTTACACCAATCTTGGTATAGGTTTGGGATCTTCTTTCGGCATTCTTTTTGGGATTGTGTTTTTATCAAGCCTTGAGCGGTCTTTGGGTATAGCTTTGGGTTTAAGTATTGGAATGTTAATTGGTTTAATCATTGGTCGTACCATGGATTCTCAAGCTAAAACTGCAGGAAAGATGCTTTAATTAATGCCACAATATATAGCCTGCATTTCAAAATTATTTTCTCTGTTTTTCTTAAACAACATTGCCAAATAAAAATTTGACATAGGTACTTATTATTTAAAAATTAACAAATATGAAAACATTAATTGCAACAACAATTTTAATTACATTTTACGTCGTAAATGCTTTTTCTCAAAACATAGAAGGTGTTTGGCATGGTAGAACAAAGACTCAAGACAACAAAGAGATTTTATTTGTATTTCTCTTTGAAAAAAATCAAGAAAAATACACTACAACTATGGCTGTACCAACCTTTAACGTTTCTGGTATCAAACCAAAAGTAACGGCTTTAAAAGAAGGGCACTTAACCATTGATGGTTCTGAATTGGGTATGAAATATGAAGGCGTATGGAATGAAACCACAAACAAAATAGAAGGATTTTATACAGAGGGTGGTGTTAAACTTGTTTTAGCTTTAAAAAAAGGAAATCCTGAAATGCCAAAGATAAACAGACCACAAGAACCAATAAAACCGTATCCTTATTATGAAGAACAGCTTGTTTTTGAGAATGCTGAAGCAGGTATAAAGTTGTCTGGAACTTTTACAAGACCTAACAAAAAAGGAAAGTACCCTGTAGTTATTTTAATTAGCGGAAGTGGCCGTCATGATAGAGATGAAAGTATGATGACACATAGGCCTTTTTTGGTGCTTTCAGATTACCTTACACGCAACAATATTGCCGTATTACGTTATGACGATCGTGGTTTCGGAGAATCTACAGGCGATTTTAGTAAAGCTACAACAGCTGATTTTGCGCAAGATGTTTTAAATGCTGTTAGCTATTTAAAATCAAGAAAAGATATTGACGTAAAAAATATTGGCTTGATTGGTCATAGTGAAGGAGGAATTATTGCTCCATTAGTTGCAAATCAAACTTCAGACATATCGTTTATTGTTACGCTGGCTGCAACAGGAATTCCAGGAAGTGAAGTGGCTGTTATGCAATCGAAGTCTCTGAGACCTTTTCCCGTTCCTGATGAAACAACTTTTGAAAAGAATGTAAGAGAATCAATTAAAATCGCATCTTCTAGCGACGACATATCGAAAAAAAGAAAAGTGTTAACGGCTCATAATACTAGCTACTTGACTCCAATATTAAAATCGTTATGTGCGCCTGAAGAAAACATTTCAGCCTTTATTGAAAAGGAAACCGAGTCAGTTTTAAAACCTTGGAACACCTATTTCTTTAATTATAACCCAGCCGATGAATTTGAAAAATTAGGTATTCCCATATTGTCTTTAAATGGAAGTAAGGATACACAGGTGAATGCAACCATAAATCAAAATGCGATAAGAAATGCTTTAATAAAAGGTGGAAACAAAAATTATAAGGTTATGGAATTAGAAAACATGAACCATTTATTTCAGGAGTGTAAAACGGGCAACATTAATGAATATAAAGAGATCGAACAGACAATGTCTCCTATTGCATTGAAAGAAATTTCTAATTGGATTTTGGAAATAATTCGAATAAAATAAAAAATTAATATATTCTGTCATATTTTCTTAAAGCCTGTCACTAACTATAATAGAAACACTAAAAAACAATCATTTAAATTTTTAAGAAAATGGAAAACACAAAAAAATTAATTCAAATTTTAACAAGGATTCAAATAATTAGCAGCATTGTTTGGGCTATTTTATTAATCGCATGCTATCAAGTATTGGGTGAATCGTATAAAGAGATTAGCATTATGCTTATCTGCGGTTTCTTCATTGAATTTTTGCTTATAAGTTCATCTAAAAACAATTTGAAAAACACAAAAAGAGAAAAAGCCTAAATAGCAGTTTAATTAATTAACAGGATTGACTTTCTGAAACACCTAATAGAATGGGGAAACAAAAAGAGCATGAATTTTTTGAGGAAATTATTGAAAGGAATAAGCATAAAATTTTCAGAATCTGTAGAATTTATGCTGCTGCTCCACTAGAGCCGCAAGACCTCTTTCAGGAAGTTATTTTTCAAATTTGGAAATCTCTCGAAAAATTTGAAGGTAAATCGTCTGTCGATACTTGGATATACAAAATTACTATTAATGTTTGCTTGCGTTCAAAAATGAAATTTGATAAAAGTAATAGCAAAACGGACCGATTTGAATCAATTCATTTTAGCCCAGTAGAAAAAGAGATTGATACTTCTGAACAGGAAAAATTTAAGTTTTTAAAAGAATGTATTTCAACTTTAAATGAAACTGACACTTCGCTTATTGTTTTGTATTTAGATGATCTATCCTACAAAGAAATCGCAGTAATCACAGGATTATCGGAAAATCATATAGCAGTAAAAATGAAAAGAATCAGGGAAAAGTTATTTGAATGTATCACTTCAAAAATCAAATAAAATGTTAGAACAAGAATTAAAAGATATTTGGAATAATTCGTCTCAAACAGCACAAATATCAATTGAAACAAAGCATTTGAGAGAAGAATTGAATACTAAAATAAATAGTATACAAAAAAAGATAAGAATAAGAGATGTTAGAGAGATTGCTGCTTCAATCTTTGGAATACTGATTTTTAGTTATTTATTATATGAAATCCCGTTTCCTATTACTAAAGTAGCTTGCGGCTTAGCAATTGCTTGGTTTGTATTTGTTATTGTAAAATTTAGAAAATCAAAATTACAGAATACTAAAACTGATTTTTCATTAACAGTAGCGGAACAACTTAATAATCAGAAAACAATGATGTTACAACAATCTAGTTTATTAGATTCTGCTTTGTATTGGTATGCTATTCCACCGTTTATTATGAATTTTATATTTATTATAGGTTTAGAAAATCCAATGGATTATAATTGGACTAATAGTGTTGCTGAAAGCTTATTACCACTTACCTCCAATTTTAAAATAATAACATTAATAGGTCTTGCTTTATTTTATGCGTTTACTATTTGGATAAATAAAAGAGCTTTAAATAAAGATGTAAAACCAACTATAGAAAGCATTGAAAAAATGCAACAACAAATAAAAAATGAATAAAAACTACTGCCAACAATGTATATGAAATCATAGCAACCTCCGGGATGCTCCGATTCATCTACTAAAAGTTGTGGCCAATTAAAAGAAACTATCAATTTGAAACAAATAACAACACTATTCATGCTATTTTTAGCTAGTATTTTTTTTATTTCTTGTACACAAGCTGATACCTCCCCAAATGAAGACGATGTTTGTGTTGGAGATAACTATCCCATAACCCTTGATAAATACATTAAGAAAATAAAAAGAACCCCTATTAATAATGAATCTGCATCTCGGACGTCTGAATTCACATACAACGAGTTTAATCTTTTAGCAAAGGAAAGAGAATTTACAACGGCTTACAACATTGAGTACCTTTTTGATTATCAATGCAATAATAATGTAAGTAAAATATTTAATGCTACCTATACCTATAATTCGGATGGAAAAATAATTTATGTTGAGACGGAGGGAGGTTCTTATTCTTATGATTTAATATATAATGGACAAATCATATTAGCAAAAGGAAAATTTGTGTCTTTAAGTAAAGAAATTACTTTAGAGCTGAATTCAGAGAACTTGATTCATAAAATGTCACGAATAGATTCTTATGCTACATTCGATTATGATTTAAATGGCAATGTAACAAAAGTTAAAGATTATGATTTAAATGACGCTTTATTGAATGAATATGAAATAAAATATGATCAAAACCCAAATCCTTTTTATGGTCAATTAAAATCAACTTATCTAGTTGGGTTTATTGAGCTTTTTAATCTGTCATCTCATTTAGGCTTAAGTTACATCAGAACTTATGGTTTTAATTCTTTCTATTTTCCTTATTTTAAAAACAATATTATTAGTATAGAGGAAATAACAAGTACTGCTCCCTATAAGTTTCTAATTGAAAATGAATTTATTTATGATTCTCAAAATTATCCAATTATAATTGAATCTACTCTTGCAGGCTCTCCAAATATTAATTATGAAATAGAATATAACTAGAACTCAATAATTTTTTTAATAAAAATAAAAACCTAAATGATAGAAACTGAACGACTTATTTTAAAACCACTGACTTATAAGCAGTTGATAAAATATATAAAATGTGACAATTCTTTGGAGGTTGAACTAAAACTAAACCAAACTTCCAGGACAATTTCACCAGAACTAAAAGAAGCCTTTGCACAAACCATACTTCCAAATGTAGCTGATAAGAGTAAAAATTATTTGTATTCAACCCTTTGGACTGCTATTTCGAAAATTGACAACAAAATGGTAGGTGATTTATGCTTCGTTGGTGAGCCAAATGCTAACGGAGAAATAGAAATTGGATATGGAACTTATGACGAATTTCAGAATAAAGGGTTTATGACGGAAGCCGTAAGCGGAATAATTGAATGGGCTAAAACTGAATCAGAAATACAATCAATTATTGCTTCAACAGAGAAATCCAATAATGCCTCTTTCAAGGTGTTGGAAAAAAATGGTTTCATTAAAATTGGGGAGACACAAGCATTATTTAATTGGAAATTAGAAATATAAAAGGAGTCAACAAATAGCTGTGCGTATATGGTGAAGTATTTTAATGATGGTCTGGAACTACATCTAAAATTAATCAGAGAATACTCTAAAGTTGGTATGTCAACACTAAAGAGCTTCATGAATATGGGAGTGATTTTTTTAACTTAGTAGTAAACTTAAAATAATAACATAACAAATGACTGGACCTGATAAAAACCAAAAATCCCCACTTCAAAATTATGACAGACTTTGTTTTTTGAAAAACATAATCAAAAATCCTAATATCATAGTTGGGGATTACACCTATTATGATGATTTTGAAAATGTAGAAAATTTTGAAAAAAATGTAAAATATCATTTTGACTTTGTAGGCGACAAATTAATAATCGGAAAATTCTGTATGATTGCTTCTGATGTGAAATTCATAATGAATGGAGCAAACCATCTAACTAAAAGTTTATCAACTTACCCATTTGCAATTTTTGGAAATGGTTGGGAAAATGCAATGGATGGAAAAACCTATCCACAAAAAGGGGATATAAAGATTGGAAATGATGTTTGGATTGGTTACAACGCGACAATAATGGCGGGAGTATCTATTGGCGACGGGGCCATTAATGCAACAAATGCAACCGTAATTAAAGATGTTGAACCCTACACTATAGTTGGTGGAAACCCTGTCAAAGAAATCAAAAAACGATTTTCAAATGAAACAATTGAAAAACTTTTAGAATTAAAATGGTGGGATTGGAATATTGAAAAAATAACAAATCATATTAAGGATCTAACCGATAACAATATTAATAAACTAATTGAAGAATTGAAATTATAACCAGAAAATAAGATAAAGTTATAATTTTTCACATCCACTTCCATATTTTCACGTTCATGTACTTTATCTTTTAAAATTAATTTATAATTTTTTACTTTGTGATTACCATGGATAAAATAGAAAAGAGTATAAATAATAAAACATTTTCCCTTTATTGGACGTGTCAATTTTTTGGTTGGGGCGTAGTCTCCATTTATTGGGCTTATGTAGTGTTTACTCGTGATCATTATGGGTACTCTTTAACTTTTCTTAACTATGTTCTAGATATTTCAATCGGTATACTATTAACACATGGCTATCGATTCATTGCTTTAAAGTTACAATGGAACGCACTTAGCCTACCTCAATTATTTCGAAAAATTATACCTTCAATAATTTTTTTAGCAATAGTATACACGTTAATTTCAAACATAAAATGGTATTTATTCTGGTTATATATAGGGAGCAAATAAATTGATTTATGGAATTCACTAATCTATTGGGATCCTATACTTCTTACTGGTTTGCGATTAATGTCTATCTGGATTTTGGCGTATCATTTATATCATTATTACCAAAATAAAATTGAAGCTACTCAGCAAAATGCCAAACTTTTGGTAATTGCCAAGCAAGCGCAACTCGATAATTTATCAGCACAATTAAATCCACATTTTTTATTTAACTCTTTAAATTCTATCAAATCTTTAGTGATAGAAAACCCACAATACGCTCGAAGAGCTATCGATTTACTATCCGATTTATTACTATCTTCTTAGTATGAAAAAGAAAGAAACTTGATTTCAATAAAAGATCAATTAGCTTTAGTACGAGATTATATAGAATTGGAGAAAATGCGTTTTGAAGAACGTTTACAATTGGAAATTAAACTTGATAAAACACTTGAAACTTTTAAAATTCCTACATTAAGCATTCAATTATTAGTGGAAAATGCAATTAAACACGGTATTGATTCAAAGATTGAAGGTGGAATTGTTTCTATAACCATTAAAAAAGAAGGAGGTTTTATTTCTATAAAAGTGATTAATCCTGGGAAATTTTCTTTAAAAAAATCTCATAAATGGCTGGTAGTGCAAAACTTAAATAAAATATTGAGAATCCAATACAATAATAATGCATCATTTAAATTAGTAGCCCCAAACAAAGACCTTGTTGAAGCAAAAATTTTAATACCATTTACTACTAATGAAAACATTTAAAACAATTATAATTGATGACGAACGCTGCCAGTGTTTCCTCGCAGGGTGCAAATTCCAGTGATATTGACCACCCAATTCCAATTTAAAGTAATCACCTGATTCCAATTCAAAATGAGGACCCACTTTTTTATTAAAAACTACTTTTTTTCATCTGTTAATTAGTATTCAAATATACTTAAATATTATCCTTTGTTTATACCTCTTTTTTTTCGTCTTTCCACACGAAATAAATGTTGTTATTAAAATTGCAAAAAGTATGTAGTTTTTCATTCGGTTTTTTTTCGTCGCGATAAAATTACTGCCAACGTCAGTTCGTCTAAAAACCTATGTATTGACTTTTTTTTATATTAATTATAAAGTAAATATAGGAGATTACGATTTGTTTCTTTTTATAGAAAAGTGATTGGATCGAAAATAATAAAAAGTAACCGCCCATCGACAAAAAACAGAAACAGCTTCTCGCATTCCCCTCCTTCCTATTCCCGAAGAATTAATTCTGAAATATGCCAATCACCCACAATGCATAAATGAAGATAAACTGTTACCTATTTTGAGCAATCAAAAAATGAATAGCTATTTAAAGGAAATAACGGACGGATTGATGCCCTTTTTTCAGAAGTGCCACAACACCTTAATGTTGCATTTTGCCAATTTCAAAACAAACAAAGACGATTGCTTATTTCACTAATACGAAATCACCTTGAGGAACACTCTTACAAGGTATTGCATCTGCTTTGCATCCAGCGAATAAAAATAGTACAATTAGAATACCAATAATCTTCATGCTTTTTTCAAACGTTTTCATAGCTATTTTTCTTTTAATATTATATTTATTAGCTTCCACTCATTCCCTATTGTTACAACATAAGTTCCTATTTCTAGATCCGGAAAAATAGCCTCTCCATTTAAAATCTGTTTGGTTGAAAGGGTTTCGCCGTTAGTTGCTATTACTACAGAAGCCCCTTCTTGCGTAGAGGTCACTTTTACCACACCATTTACATCGCAAACAGCATCTTTTTTATAGAATAATGCAGGAGTAGTGGTTGGTGTTACAATAACCACATAATTACTCAGGCTAGATTCATCTTCAGACAGCACTTCGTATGTTATGGATGAAGTATAGTTATCTGTAACCTCCCCTGACTTTTGTAAAATTTTGTTTTTAAACAATTTTGCACCTTTACTTAATGTGAATACTGGTTTTAGTTCAGTTAATGCGTAACTGTCATACAAGCTGATGTTGATCTTACCACCGTTAATAACGGACGAGACACTTTTAATGTCCTGAAAATTAAACGTCAGAATTTCTGCCTTATCATTCAGCGAAGGAGCTGCAATGCTAAAGGATTGAAATAAATTTCCTTTGTGCTCATTTACTTCAAATGTTACTTGCTTGCTTACAGACACCGTTTTATCAGTTGAACTGTCATATAATTTGAAGGATACCGTTTCTCCTTGCGAATTAGAAAACACGGTGAGGTAGGCATAATAATTTGATTCACTAGCAACGTAAGTAACGCCACTTATTCCTCTGCAGCTACTACCAACAAATGCACCAACTCTGTCATTGTTGCCAATCAACTGCTTCCCGTCTACATTCAGTTTTGCCACAAAAGTCATGGTGTATTGATAGTCATTCTCATTCACTGACCAAGTGGGAGCCTGTGCTACTAATGCTTGGACAGAAAGGAAAAATAGTATAACTAAAAATGCTGTTTTTTTCATAAAAAAGATATTTATTCCGGAAAAGGTCTCTTTAAATAGAGCGTTTCCGGAATTATTATTTTAGTTTTTTATTATTTTTTCTATTATTACTTTTCCATTAATTTGTAATTGAAGCAGATAAACACCACTAGTTATAGCAGGATTTATTTTCAATACTGCAGCATCCGAATTGATTTTAAAAGTATCCACGAATACAACTTGACTAAGCATATTGTAAATTAATATTTTAGCGTCACCTCTCTCTTTGGTTTCGATTGCTATTTCAAGTTCGTGATAAAAAGGATTAGGGAAGACACTTATTTTTTCTTCCGTTAAACCAATAAGGATTGGATTAGCAACACTACCCAAGATAGCATCCGTAGAAAAAACAATCGATTTGGTTGTAGCTTGCGTACTTTTTCCTTTACCAATATAAGCAGTAAGTGTTTCTGGTTGATTGCCATAAATAGTTATAAAAGCCAAATCTGTACCTTCAATATTTTGAGAGATAGTGTTTCCTCTTAATTGGCCAGTCTCATTGTAAAAAGCGAGACTTTCATAGCCGTTAGGTAATTTTACTATCGCACTCATAGTGCTCGGAAATTGAGCATATTGGTTTGATAATAGCTCATTTTCGGTATTGCTTACAAACGCTGTTTTTTGAGTATTCATTTTGCCGCTTGATCGGTTCAAATATTCCGGATATGTAAACTTTTGAGCTTTGTTTGTCTTTAACATATAACCTTCGCCTACTTTTAAATAGGACAAAGATCCTTTCCAGCCAACTGACTCGCTGTAGATTGAAAATAGGGATTGAGACTTTATAAAATCACCCTCACTGGCATTGAGATTAGCTAAAGCATCAGTAACAGTCGCATTTTTTGAAACTACAAATGGGAGCCAGTTCCAATTTTGATTTAAATCAAAAAACCATGTGTTTAAATCTACAGGAACACCTTTAATATTTAATTTTTGTGCCACTGAAAGTTTTATTTTATACATTTTATTGTTTGAAATACCACCATTACTAGATACAGTCCCTGACCATCCACTTTCAGCTGGATTGACTGAGTTAACCTGATAAGCATCAAATAACGCGGGAGCATTTGATTTTATCAAATCTGAAGTATTTAGAGCGAGGGTTTTTGTAAGTGCATTTAAATTCCCGAATCGGGCATCAGTTACGTTAAAAGAGGTCCATGTCCAGCCTTGGTTAAAGCTGACTTGCTGACCAGTTACTTCTGTATTATTAAAAATAGCGGGACTGGAATATGTTCCAATAACTTCATCTGCCATATAAGGGATAGTGAATTCATTGTTTAAAGTGGCTTCTTTTAATTTTCCATCGGAAGCATCCCATATATAAAATGAAATATTTTCTCCGCTAACTTCATTACTATACACCGTAAGATACACAAAGTACTCCTTGAAACTAGCGTCGTAAATAACATTCGTTATTCCGCGAACCTCGCCGTTAACTGTTGCAACTACCTTGTCGTAAAGATCATCCGTAAAAATAGCACCTATTTTTACTTTTCCGATGACACTCATTGATTGGCTAAACTTGCTGGAATCTACTTCAAGGATAGGCTCTTTTTCCAATACCCTTAAGTCCAATTGTATTTTTTCATTATACCCATAATTGGTAGCGAGAGATAAAATTGTATTGTAATTTCCAATTGCCAGATCAGCGTCTACTGTTACGGTTAATGTCATCTTTGTATTCGGCGCAATAGTTCCTGAATTTGTAGGTGATGATAGCCAACTAGGCAAATCAACAGTATAAGGCTGGGATGTTCCACCTCGATTAACTATCGTAATGTCAAATGAGAGCTTTTCATTGGTTCTCTTTATTAAATTCACCACATCAGTATGTCCTTCCACAAACCATTTCATAGGGCTTTTATTAATGAGAGCGCTCCAGGTGACCGGCGATTGCTGTCTATTATCGGCCATATCATTAAGATTAGAAACCGTAATATAAGCTACCTTTCCTTCTATGCTTGACCAATTTGTAATTTGTGGATTTAATACTATTTTATCTCCATTTATTACCGCATCCACAACAATGGATTCTGTAGGACGAAATGGCTTAATAGCTGGAGTTTCATTAGAAAATGCAAGTGGTTTACTGTTTAATAAAGCATAACTACTTGTTTTTTCAAAAGTGTTTAATGGATAATAATATTTAGGACCAAAAGCATTTGCTGTTTCTGGTTTATTAAATGTAGTATATAACAGCAATCCTGTACTGTTAAAATCGAGTTCATGGTATTGATCAGATTTTATTTGTTCAGCATCTCTTGCTGCTCCCCAAATGCATAATTCATCCATTAAACCCACATAATTTTGGTCTATGCTTAAAGGACTTATTATACCTCTGGCTCCGACAAAAATAGTGCTTGATGTAAATCCACCTAAATCATTACTTGCATAGGACTCTACTTGATTTCCATCAATATACATCCTGATGGATCCATTTCTAGTTAAGCTTAATGCGACATGATGCCAACTGTTATTATTTACTTTGATGCTACCAAACGGGAATGTTTTTGCTTCTGCTTGCAGTTCAATGGAACCGGCTGCATTCAAGTTTATTGCCCATTTATTTCTATAACCATTACTTTCGATGGCATCGCTAGTATCACCTTTACCATTAGATAATAGTGTGGCAACACCAGTTTGGTTGGTTTTCATCCAAAAAGAAAGTGTAGCATCCATTTCTTTAGATATAATTACTTTTGCAGCTTCGGATATCGAGAGGTAATTAGTCCCGTCAAAATTGTAAGCAGTACCTTTTGGACTAATATCCCAATTGGTATTGGTAATTACAAGATGTTTGTATCGGGCCAAATCGTTCGCAATTAACCCGTTTCCTTCATTTATGGGCCAATACCCTAAAAGATCTGTTTCGTTACCGTTTAAAATGCTATTCATATTGGCTACCGCGGCTTCTCTTGTTATACTGCGCTTCCAGAATCGGAGATCGTGTAGGTTTCCTTTGAAAGTGTTTCCACCTAATACAATCGGATTCTCATTAGTGAAGTTTAATTTTGTGGTAAGCTGTTGCACCTTTCTCTCTATGTCATTTTCAATGATTCTCAAGGTATTTGCCATAGCATCATAGGAAAGTGCATAATGGTTGAACGTATTGTCTTTGGCGATCGTTGCACTAATGCTTTGACCACCAATAGTGTATTTTAAATCACTATCTATTAATTCTATTCTAATTCCATTACTTTGGTTTATTAGAACAGATGATCCAGAAGGGCTTGAGTTTTTCAACCAAAATTCGATACTAAAATCGCCAGTGTTAATAGCTGGTTTATTAATGGTAGCTGTATTGCTTGAGCCATTAAAAGCTAGAGAAACTTCATGCTTTACTGGACTTTGGTTTTTTTGGACTAAAAATTCAAATTTAGTAACTGTACCATTGATTTTAACGGGTTCATTAAATTGTAATGTGATATCATCTCCCAAACCTAAAATACCGTTTTTTGGTGTGGGTGTACCAAAAAGAACTGGAGAAGTAAGATCTACTTTCCCTTCAATAATTGCAGATTCAAATGCAGTTTGGTTATTGCAACTTGTACGAGCTCGTAGTTCATAACTTCCATTGGCTAGACCTAGTGCGGCGATGTCCCAAGCATAATTTAATTCAGTTCCTACAATCAATTCGATATTGGTATCTCCACCGGTAAAGGCAATATCATAATCTTGTTGGTTTTTATAGTAGGTCCTCAAACCAATCCAATCGGGTGTGCCTTTTAATCGGTATTCCAAGTTGATTTTTTGGAAACTGGCAAAACTGGTATTAAAATCGCCCAGTTTTATATTTAATGGTTTAGTTTCGGTACTTGTGATGGCAGTATTTCTGTTTAATAGCCAGTTGTTTGATGGCGCAATGATGGCCACTGGAGAACAAGCAGGAACAAAATTTGCCGATACTAATACACTATCAGTTGCGTTTCCATCACAAATTGATTCTAGAGACACTTTTATATTTTTATAGTCAAACTGGTCTTGTTTAACTTTTTTAAGTGTCATGGTATACGCTACCGTTTTACCAGCCGGAATATTTATAATAGTCCCGTTAGGCTCAATATTGATGGCCGCATTATCTGGGTTAGTCGCTTGGTCAACGTAAAGTTTAAAACTAGCCTCTTTATTAGCAGTACTTGTATTACGCAATTTAAGCACAAACTCTGCGTTTCTACCGTCAAATATTCCTGCAACATCTGCTGCTTCTACCGTTATTTCGGGTTTTTCTAAAGCAATGGTTGCTATAGTTAACGGTATGCGACTTGGTTCAGGTAAATCTACAATTGTAGCTGATGGATTTGTAGCATTAGGATGCGTTGGGTTATAAAAATAAGATAGTTCTGCCCCCTCATATGGACAGGATGTTTGTCCCCCTTTAGTAATAAAGATTGGGCCATTCCCATCAAAAGCATTAATCACGTCAATACTGAATGTATTATTTGAATCTCCGTCTTTTAACGTATAGCTGATGTTTGTGGTTTCCTCAGTCCCATCATCACTTGAACTTCCAGACCCAGAACCGTTACTGGTACTGGTTTCCATACCAAAACCAGTTTCATTAAATGTAGCCCCTACAGATGCAACAACAGAAGCATCTAATTGTAATTCGTAAGAATAAGTGTTCGTACTTAAGCGCCCTATTTCATAGCCTTTTGTCAATTCTCCAATACCAGAATCGAATGAAACATTTTCGAAAAAAGTTTTATTTAATAAATCTTTAAGCTGCTTAGCCGATTCAGAAAAAGTATTTGTAACTGGATCTTTTAAACTTTCTATAATGGCATTTAAAGACGCCTTTAGTTGGTCCTTATCTTTAAGTGCTTGATATTTGGTCAATTCATTGTTCAAAATTATCTTTCTCCAAAGATTGATTGAAGAGCTATAGGCACTTTTTGAAAGCACACCATTCTGATTTTCAACAAGATCGCCCGATTCAATTTGACTAATAATATCTAAATACTGAGGAATAAGCTCATTTAAAATATGATGCTGAGTGTACATAAACACCGTTTTTTCTGGCGACTCATTAAAATACATTGCCTTATTCACTTTGGGATATATTTTTTTAGCTACCGTATTCGTACCATTAAGATAAGTAACACTAATAGGGGTTGAATTAACCGTTGTTGACGTTACTAATTCATCGTAGGTTCCATAAAATTGATTGGCAGAAGTTCCAATATACAAATCGGCATCGCCTCCAACCCAATCCGGTTCATCACTGGTAGAAATGGTTTGATTAAAACTATAAGTAGTGCTTACGCTTTTTCCATTGCTAGAGGATTGTTGCGTGCTAACCCCGGTTGTCAAATCGTTGGTGCTTTCTGTTTCCATTACCGGCCCTGCTAAACCTCCTCCTACACTCATTTTGAATCCAAGTGAAACTGTAGTATTTAAATCAGTACCATTACTTGAGCTAGATGTGTTTTCTTTAGAAAAACTAAAATTAGAACCTTTCTCAATGGTTGCAGAACTGCCCGATCCTGGTGGATCTCTTAATATAATATCCGGTAATTCTGGGCCTGCAGTTACAAAAGTTTGTGACCCATCAGCAACACCTCCCAATAAAATTCCGTCTTTATTATAACCCATTAACGGATAATCAACTCCATTTGATCTGTATTTTAGATCAATAGTTCGCTTAAAACCTGTTGCTGCATCTGTATTGGGTGTTCCTCCTTTAAAACTGTAGGTCAATATACTTGGATCTGTAGCAGAAACCACAATCTTCTCACTGTCTTCTAAAGCCAAATTATTAGTGGCAATTAAAGTTCCTCCTTCAACCGGAACGGTGTTGATTTCAGGTGAAGTCAAGCTTTTATCGTAATTATAATACAATTCCTGCCCTTGAACCTGAATGCTATACTCTCCAAACTGTGTATAAATTGGAGTTTTTTGTTCTGCTGATACGGTGTAGGTAATTCCGTCAGAGACTATCGTTTTATCAGAAGTTTGGCTTAATACCTTTTGCGTAGGGTTTGCGATATGAGCAAATTTCAGCACTTCTTGATAGGGCTGTCCTATAATGGTATCTTTTCCCTGAATAAATGTTGGATATTGTACCCCTTTTATAGCTGTAAAATTGATGGTTCTGTCTGCATCTAAAATAGGAGTGTTATCTGGGTTTTTACCGCTAGAAAATGTTAAATCATTTTTAGACAGCATATAATTTAAAGGCAATAGTGACACACGGTATTCTCCTGTTTCAGTATTAGTTGAAAAATTGCTTTTATATTCTGGTGTAACACTAGTAGCACCCGTTGGCAAGTACCCAAGGGTTAATTTTGCTGTTCCAATATTGTTTTCAGAAGTATAAATTATAGATCTGCTTACTCCATTTTCATCTTTATATGAATAAGTTTTTTTACCATCATAACCAAATCCAATTTTTCTATCGGCTTGTACCGTTCCACCCACAACTCTACCAACTACAATCACTTTAGTATTGTCAATAAAAGTAATAGGTTCATCACGGTCTTCAAAAAAGTCTTGATAGGTATTGGTATATGTGGTCACTCCGTTCGCTACAGAAGCCTCTTTTGCAGGATATCTTCCGTCAAAATCAAAAGTATGTCCACTTTTGGTTATGCTAATGGCGTGTTTTCCTATAGGAACTTCTATAGTAAATCGACCATTAATATCCGTTTGAATGGCTACATTATTGGCGTCAATTGCTTGTATATTATCAATGCTTACAAAGGCTCCTGGAACAGGTATTTGCGCATATCTATGTAGTTTTGTGATTTTCCCCGTAACATCTTTTTCTGCCCAATATTCTCCTTTTTGGTATTTTACAGTCCCTTTTACATAGGCATTATATACCTCATCATCCTTAATATCTCCTGTTATTGGTGCATCAGAAGTAGTAGGAAAAACACCTCTACTATCATAAACAGCAATCCCTTTAAATACAAAAGAAGAATTATCAATAAAGTCTATTTTATTTACCACTGTAGAGCCTACACCTAAAAAGGCTAATTGCTGCGAAGGATTAAATTCATGCTTTCCAAGTGAAGGTACAATGGTAAAAGAATCGCCATTACCACTATAGGGAACAGCTGATATTACATAATTACCAAACTCATCTGTTACACCTAAAACACCCAATTGACTGCTAGTTGGGATGTTGTTGCCTGTATTGTCAAATGTAGGTGTTTGAGCAGTGGTTAATAATGAATTGCTCAGTTTGGCATTATTCCCATGGAAATTAAAGCCAGTATGGGCCATGTCATACGCATAATCGCCAATTTTCTCGTTAGCACTGATGTAGGTATTTAGAAATGCTTCATTTCCGTTTAAATAACGACGGTAATCTCTTTTGATTTGGGAAGGACTCAATGCTGTTTCCCATACCCTAAATTCATCTAAATAGGCATTTGCTCCTCCACCCATCTTAAAGTGTGTCCAAGTCTGGGGTTGTCCAGTAGAAGAAGTATTCAAACTTACACTACGATGTAAAATGTCAATTCGCATTGCAGGCAGTCCCTTTTTGGCTAAAATTCTCGTCATTTCAGCTTTGTAATCAACTTCAATAAATCGTCCATTAATGTAAAATTTAGGAACTTGATTATCTCTAATTACTACACTAAAATGAGTAAAAACTTTAGTTATATTGCTTATTGGGAGTAAAATATCGTCTCCATTATTATCAATTTCACCACTTGGGTAATAATCAAAAGCAGCAACATATGCACTCCCCAAGTATAATTGGACGTAGTGATTAGCTGAATAATTGACCTTAAAAGTTAAAGATTGGTCGGCATTGCTTTCTAAAGTGTATAAAGATATCCCTGAGCTTGCATCAATTTCTGGCTTTACCCACGCTTGTAAAGTGATAGAATCTTTCAAACTCTGATTCAATCGGGGTACAGAGGCATAGCCGCTGGCAGGAATTTTTAATGAACTCCCAATACTTAACTGACTGCCCGTTGGGTTAGCTACTACCATTACATCTTTCACCGGATTTCCGCCTGTAAAAGTGATGTTGCCAGTAACTACACCAGTTGGGTTTCTATAACCTATACCTGTAATGTAAGTTGAATATAGAATCTCTAAACCGTCAATTTCAACTCCTTTTGCTGCTATTTTATAGCGATACAGTTTACCGCCTTCTATATTAGTATCTACATAGGTTCCCGCGTCTGCGGCTAGTGTTTTTAGTGATTTTCCCCAATTTGGATTTGGGCTGTCAATATCCTCTGTTCGGTACACCGAGATACTGATAATTTTTTCACGGTTCATTTTCACATCCCAGTTAATCTCTATTCTGTCACTGAAATAGCCTTTGGATACCGTGAAAGCATCTTCCGAAAAAGTATTGTATCGATACCGAATTCCCCAAGGAAAACCTAAATCTTGTTTATAGTTTTGCGTGGGATTATTGGTAAATGGCTTATCAGTTACCCCCATATAAGGCATCCCCACTTGTAAACTTACCTTTTGTATGGTGAAAGTTTTATTTACCCCATTTACCTTTTGGGTTAAGGTGCGGTTAAGGTTTTCTTTTGCAGAAGCTGCAGCACCAATTACAGTGGCAACCCCTTTTTGTTCTTGACCGAATAGCGTGCTATAGCTTAACAACAGTAAGCATAGCACATAAATGTATTTCGTCATGTGTAGGTTTGTTAGAATAGTAAGAAATAGGAAAGCAAAGCCAATTAGGATTATATTTTGATAATATAGTTTACACCGTAGTTGATGGGGCGGGTTTCTGTACCACCTGTATTGTTTGTATTTCCTGAGGCAGTATGAGTATGGTCCCCATCATATCCAATAGTTTTAGAGTTTACTAAATTAGGTTCTTCTTTAGTACTATTATTATTATCTGTACCATTAACAGTATATTTATCATCCATACTTAATACTCTATTAAAGTTGCTGTTGTTATTATGATTGTGGCTACCTGCAGAATTCGTGGGTAAACTAGCCGCATGCAAATGCGACCCTAAATCGTCTTGTTGGACTGTTTTTAGAGTTGGTCCTGTATGCCCTGATGATGCTGATCCAGTTCCACGCAAAAACATTCCATTTAGGTTAGGCGTAGTCGTACTGCCCAGTAATGCTTTCAAACTTGCGGTAGTTACATCATCGGTGAAAACAGTTCCGTTGCAAAGCAGCCATCCATTAGGTGCTGTCGTCCCTATAAAAGGCATTATAGAGCCAGTAGGAACTCCGTTTTGCGCAAAAATAGCATAAGGAACTGCTTGTAATTTTTCATTAGAAAAAACCACGCTGCCTTGCACTACTTTTAAATAAGTAGATTGGCTACTAATTTTACCATAAATTGTTTGATCTATATCTAACACATAAGAGAATACACCAAAATTATCAGTTTTTACATTGGCTGATTTAGTAAGTATAACTTGCTCACTATTACCGGTACCTAAATAGTAAACAGTAAAAACCAATGCTAATTGATCAATATTTGCTATCGCGGCATTGGTTTCGTCACGGGCAATTCCTTGGATAGACATTCCTGAAGAAGTTACATTCGTTTGTGCATTTGCATTTACGGTGATAAGAAGTCCAATAAAGATGTACAGGATAAAGTAGATTTTTTTCATAAAAAATGGGGAGTTTAATTTAATAAGCGGCAAATTAAAAAAACAAAATAAACAAACAGCATCCACATGTTATAATTCCTATATTTGTTACAAATTTTGAATATTTGACACATGTTTTTCAACCTGTTATCGTTGTTCGTCGGCTTTTTATGTCTTTTTATCGCAGTTTTTATGATTTTTAATCCAAGAAGGAATCATAAAACAAACGTCTATTTTATAGTTATTTTGATTACTGTGGGGGCGCAGCGTTTTATTTATGCACTTGAAATTTTAGGTTTTGTTCATGATACATATAGCCCTCTAAAAAAGAATCTACGTCTTGGTTTTTATATCGTGCCCGTTTATTATTTGTTTTTTAGAAGACTTATTCAAGGATTTGATAAACTTAAAAAAGAGCTTTTGCATTTTATTTTCCCAACAGTATTTGTTTTAATAAATTTAGTGTTTACTGTTTCTAAAATAAATGGTTTCTTATTTTTAATCTATTCTACCCTTTACTTTATATTAATACTTAATATGTTGAAGGACTTTATATACAGAAAGAACACCTCGATGCTTCAAAAAATAAGTTATAGAGAGATAAAGACATGGATATTACTGATGATTACTTTAACTTTTTTATTAATTATATACTCTAATTATTTCTTGTTTAGTGACTCAAGTTCTCAAATTACTTTAGGTTCTTTTTATAAGTATTCTTCTTTACTTTGGTTGTTGGTACTTATTTATATGTTTAAAAATCCGATTGTCATATTTGGAGAACAGTATTTTTTGAAAAACATCCAATTAAATGAACCTTTAGAGTTTTTAGTCTGGAGCAGAAAAAGATTAAAAATTATAGAAGAAAAAGATAAAATAGTGAACAATACTATTTTGAAGAGAATTGATTTTATTATTTCAGATATTCAAATCTTGCAAAAATCAGATGAGATGTTGTCAACAACTACTTTTACAGCTGATACTCTGGCAAAACAACTAAAAATACCACGACGCCACGTGGAGTTTGTCTTTAAATATCATTGTCCCTATTCAATCAATGATTTCAGTAATCTGATAAAGGTTAACTATGCCGTGTCTTTAATTAATAAAGGATATCTAGATAGTTATACCGTGGAATCATTAGGCGAAAAATGTTTATTTAATTCAAGATTTACATTTTCAAAAAACTTTAAAAAATTTATAGGCGTCTCAGTTAGTGATTATGTAAACAGCATAGTCAAGTAGAAGCTGTACTTTGGAGAGGCTGGACATGCTAACTTCAAGCGTATAAATAGTTAAGCATAAAAACCTTAATTTTAGTTTTGAAAAAGAATCGAAAAATTTACGACCGCGTTTTCAATGTAAAGGCTGTTCAATTAAGTTATGAGAGAAAAAACATCTCAGATTTCGCCAGAGAGTTAGGAGTTTCCGTGGCACAATTGTATAAATGGCGAAAAGAGTAGTTTTTAATGAAAAATGGAGGTGATCATTTTGCTCCCGAATTGATAGTTATTTTGATTTGGAATCAGCTGCCTCTTCAAATTGGAATTGGGCGGTCAATATCACTGGAATTTGCACTCTGTCGTTTACTAAATCCGCTTGGATCACTTTGACCATCGATTGAGTCAATCGGCTCACCATTCTGCTGTCGGCAGAATCGATAAGCAAGGTTCTAAATGCTGTTCTTAGTATTTTACACGCTTTACCAGCTCTTCCAAATTCAGCTCCATTCTCTCGCGTTCTCTGGGATGCAGGATCATTCTTGATTCTGCTGGCGTCAATTCTGTCTTTTTCGCGAGCCAAATGCCCATCCTGGTTTTTTGTAAAAAGTAATATCCCCGATAGTACCTTTCAATTTAATTATGCCTTTCTGTATTGCCATAATTCCTAAAATTTTAAATTAATAATTTGCTAAAACTCCTTTAATCTTTCTCCCGTTGCAACACTTTTTGATTGATTATAAACAAAGATGAAGTGAATTTTAATGCGAAATTATAAGTGCTGCTCCATATGGCAGCCAGCGGTATAAATGGCAGAAATCGATCTAAATGTCAGTTGGTATTCGGAATATACCATACATTACGACTATATGCTTTTACATATATATTCGTTTTGTTTCAATAAATTATATGCTTTTACATATAATTAACTATATTTGTTCAGAATCGTTGCAAAAGCATATAATCATGAAGACAATAGCAGATTTTGTAAAAGAGAAAAGGAATGAGGTAAACCTAACGCAGGAAGCCTTTGCGGAACGCGCAGGTGTGGCACTGACCGTTATTCGAAAAATAGAACAGGGTAAAGAAAACCTAAATCTGGAAAAAGTAAACCAAGTCCTCAAAATGTTTGGCCATACTTTAGCTCCGGTAAGTGCAAGAGAATTATCCAAAAATGACGAAAAGCAACTATGAGAAAAGCAGCCATATATTATAAAGACTTTCTGGCGGGAATACTCACGGAAACGGATGAAGGGGAATACCACTTTCAATACGATGAAAATTTTATTGAAGAGCACCCAAAAGAAAGCATCAGCTTGACCATGCCGGTACAATCAAAAACTTATACCGAAAAACGGTTGTTTCCTTTTTTTGAAGGATTGATTCCGGAGGGATGGTTACTTGATATCGCCTCAAAAAACTGGAAAATTAATCCAAACGATCGCATGGGGTTACTCCTCGCCTGTTGCCAGAATTGTATCGGAGCAGTAAGTGTTCAACCAATACCAAACGAAGATGTTTAAGAAATGTCTCTATTGTTACAAACCATTAGCTGACGATGCCGTTGGTGATTTTCATGAGCAGTGCAGTTTGGAGTTTTTCGGCAGCAAACAGCAGCCGGTATTCGAGCATTCGCTAAAGCAAATGGTAGATCTGGCGAAAAATGTAGTGGAACGAAGCGTAGCAGTACCCGGAATACAACCAAAACTATCCTTGTCTATTGTAAACGATACCATTCATGACGGAAACAAAGGCCGCCTTACGGTAGTCGGAGCTTTGGGAGGAAACTATATTTTCAAACCACCATCCGCCCAATTTCTAGAAATGCCCGAAAATGAGCACGTCACTATGCGGATAGCGGAAGCTTTTGGCATCAATACTGTAATGTCAAGCTTAATCCGTCTGCAGTCGGGTGAACTGTCCTACATTACCAAACGCATCGACAGAACGGAAACTGGAGAAAAAATTCACATGCTTGATATGTTCCAAATCACGGAAGCTTTCGACAAGTACAAAAGCTCCATGGAAAAAATAGGCAAAGCCTTAGATGAATTTTCGGATAACACCTTGCTCGACAAAGTGTACTTTTTGGAACTGGCCATTTTCAGTTTCTTAACTGGAAATAATGATATGCATCTCAAAAACTTTTCGATGATCCACTCTGGTGACACCTGGACATTGGCGCCCGCCTATGATCTATTAAACGTGGCAATCGTAAATCCAGACGACACCGAGGAACTGGCCCTGACATTAGAAGGAAAGAAGAAAAAACTAAAATGGGAACATTTCAAAAAACTGGGTAGTACGCTTGGCTTGAATGAAAAACAAATAAAGGGAATGGCAAAACGGTTCCAAAAAAATAAACCCATAGCCATCCAGTGGATTAATAATTCATTCCTCTCAGATGCGTTCAAAGAAAAATACAAAGTACTATTAGAAGAAAGATACCATAGATTATTTGGTATCGATTAAGCAAACACTTTTTTTCATAAATTTAGGCTTCCCTAAAGTTTGATAAATAGTACTTTAGAGTGAATCAAAGCCATATAGTGTATGAAAACCGAAAACAAGAGGTTGTGTATCTACCCAAAGGGCACACAACGCATTACAGGGAAGAGTTACCGGCAAAGCGTTAGAATGTTGCAAACCATCCGCAAAGAGCTTAACAAGCTCCAAAACGAATTGGTTAGCATAGAAGAATACTGCCAATACACCAGCCTGAAACAGGAACAGGTAATGACCTTGATCGTTGACTAAAATCATCCTTGGAAATTGAAAACTGCAATGCAAGCCGTTCATTTTTTGGTTGTCTTTATGAGATTAATTGGACTTAAATCCGTAAATTTGATTCATACAATTTAAGTGCTAAATTGAGTCAAAAAAAAGGGTGCATAATTCAGTGCACTCATTCTGAGAATTAGCTTTAAAGTCAATGAATACAAGGGGTTCATAATTTCGATTAGAGCCTCTTTCTCCGCGAAAGAAACCCGAAACGAAAGTTTCGGGTTTCTTGTTTTATGTATCGCACTAAAATCTTCGAATAAACCAGACCGCTGATTCGTTCATTTTTACTCAGCACTTCGTAAACCATAAACTAAAAATGTACCGTCTGAAACTACTTTGAGTACTTGTTTTTACCATTATTATAAGCCCATTATGGCTCTAGGAATGTATCAGATCGATAACTACCTTTTATCTTAAAAAAATATAGAATTTTAGACTTTTGCTACTACTAATAAAAAGTGAGAATTTTAACAGTAATTTATTTCTCTCTAAGTTCCAAAATTCTATTTTTGCGACCTAATTTAATAAAGCATTACCATGAAAGATTTAATTGAAAAAATCAACGCTGAATTCGAAACATTTAAAACAGAATCTGATTCACTAATTGAGAAAGGTATCAAAGCTGCTGGAGCAAGATCTCGTAAATCAACTTTGGAACTAGAAAAACTTTTAAAAGAGTTTAGAAAAGTTTCTGTAGAAGAATCAAAGAAATAAATTTAATTTATCATTATAAAGCCCATTAGTCTAACTAATGGGCTTTTTTTGTTTTGTATTGTTTCTTTATTTTAAAAACTAAACTAAAGCACTTGAAAAATAATCTTCTAATATGTTAATTATATTTTATGTTTCTCTCGCTATTCAATTTCTATTGTACTGTATCCCGCACCGGTTCTAACCAATTTAATTTTAGTACCAATACGATCTTTCAATTCTCCTACATGTGATATGATACCAATGGATTTATTACTTTCATTTTGCATGTTTTCGAGTATGCTTATCGCCTGATCTAAGGACTCCGGATCTAAAGAACCAAAACCTTCATCAATAAACAAGGACTCGATTTCAACATTTCGCGCCGCCAAATCAGATAATCCAAAAGCTAATGCGAGGCTCAATTTAAAAGTTTCCCCTCCTGACAAAGAGGATACGGAACGTTTGGTATTTCCCATATAGGTATCAATCACTTTCAATCCATCGGAATCATTAGAAACATCCAACAAATACCGATCTGAAAACCCTCTAAGACGTTGGTTTCCATACTCCAATAATTGCCTCAATGTTAAGTCCTGCACAAAATTCGAGAATTTTTTCCCCATTGCGTCTCCAATAAGCATATTCATTTTACTCCAAAGAGACAAATCCTTATTTAGCGCCTCCAGCGATTCCTGGCTATTCTTTTGCTTCGCTTTATTTTGAGTGTCAATTTCGATTCGCTTCTCTTGGTCCCAAATGTGTTTTTGAAGTTCAGTCAAGTCTTGTATAACTTTGGGAAGTACTGCTATTAGTTCATCTAGTGTAACTGTGGTGTCATTTAATCGCTCTTCTTCGGCCAATGTTTCGTCTATTGCTTTTTGATTGGTCTTCAAACGTATCTCATCTTCTTTAAGCTTTTGCAACTTTTTACGAATTTGGTTTGCAATAGATTCTTCTAGTATTTTTGATTTCAACGTTTGCAGTGAATCAATGTCCTTTTTTTGAAGTTCTGGGATAAGAACGGCTAATAACTGTTCTTTAAGAGCAACTGTTTTAGTTCTATTGGCTGTAGATTCAACAAGCTGTTCCGTTAGCCCGTTCAATTCCGAACGACAAACGCTGAATTTTTTATTCAAATCACTGACATCCGTATTAATGTCTTTCTTATTGTAAACAGACAACAACGTTTCTTTGGCTTTCCTATAAGCCGTTTTCAAAACCGAATAACCGCTATTTAGTTTTTCCATTTCGTTCAAAACTACTTTGGATTGTATGTATTTCTCTAATTTATCTAATTCGGTTTGCTCTCGTTGTAAGGCAGTAAACTCCGATTCCCATTTTTCTAGCGAATCAGCCTTATTCCATTTCAATTGGGAACACAATTCCACTATCGCATTTTCCAAAACCTGAAAATCAGCTGACCTTTTTTCTAGATCCAATTCGTCTTTTGAATTGATGGCTTGAAAACTCACTTTTTTTGCTTCAACAAGCAATACATTTTTCTTTAACTCTTCTGCCTTTTTTGCCAATTCATCAAATTTATCTTGTAGTGTACTGACCAAAACTTCTTCGATACTTTCAGCGTAGGGATGACTCTCAGATCCACATAACGGGCAAGGTTTGTCTGGTTCTAAGTCCGCACGATGCTGATCAAGACTTTTACGTTGTTTCCAGTCCTCCAATTCCTCCTTTGCTTTTTCAACTATTGGGAGAAGAGTAGCTAATTCTGATTTTTGCTGTTTTTCGTTTTCAATAAAACCATTGATTTCACTGTATTGCTTTTTGATTTTAGCGTTTAATTCTACTATGCCTTTTTTCTTTTCATCAAATAATTTTCGGTTTCCAATCAACTGGTTAGCTGGTAAAACTAGTTTGGAGAGCTCGTCCTTTTTTGTACGAACTGCATCAATAGTAGAAAGTCCTTTGCGTGTTATCTCAACTTCAATCGTTTTTAATTCCTGTTCGATTTGCTGCAGCAGATTTTCATTCTCTATTAAAGTTATTCCATACGCTTTAAGTCCCTGTAATTTGTCCTTAATACGTTGAGCTTCCTGCCTCGCTTCATTTAGTTTTTCTTTTTCTGCTTCCTGCAGAATAACTACTTTTATCCTGAATTCCTCTAGTACAATATCCAGTTTATCTTCTGCTACTTCGGTTGCTGTCAATTCGGAAGCGGATTGAATCAACTCCTTTTTAGTCTTTTCAAAATCTAAAGCACGCTGTTTTCCTTTTTCTATTGCAACAGAAAGTTCTGATACCGTTTTATCTGCCAGTTCTATCTGAAGCATTTGGTCTTTAAAAACCACTACACTATCATGAACTTCTAACTCTTTTTCCTGAGTTGAAACTTCTTTTTTATGCATTAAAAAAGCATTCCATTCTCTTAGGTTTAACTCCTTTTTCTCGATGTTTTTAAGGATACTTTCTTTTAATGCTTTTTTATTTTCGAGCTCTTTTTGTTTTGCTTCATTAGCAGTAAACAATGGCTTTTTCTCGGCTATATCATCCTGAATTTCTTTCAAGGATTCATCAGTCAACAAAACCGTTTCTCCCATTTTAATTTGTTGGGTCTTTACCGCATCCTCTACTCCTCTGAACCGTTGGAATACTGCTCTACCTATTTTTCGGTAAATAGATGAACCCGTTATCTCTTCTAAAAGTGCATTTCGATCGTCTTTTTTAGCCAAAAGCAATTTAGAAAACTGGCCTTGGGCAAGAATCATCGATTGTACAAACTGATTGTAATTCAAACCTATGATTCGTTCGTTTTCACTAACCACTTCGTTGACGCTTGAAACTAAAATGGTACCCGTTGCAACCTCTGTTAATTCTTGTTTTCTACTTGCTAATGTTCCTGTTCTGGTTCTACGAATGGACCAAGAAGATAGGTATCGTTTCCCTTTAACCTCATATTCCACTTCTGCATAACAATCCAAGGCATTTTTAGTTAGCACAACGCCTTCCTCCTCAATTATTTTTTCGCTGATTGATTTTTCTATTCGGGGAATTTTATTGTACAAAGCCAAGGTTATCACATCCAGAATAGTTGATTTACCTGTTCCAGTTGCGCCCGTAATCACAAAAAGCCCCGCTTCACCCAGGACACCATTTTCAAAATCGATGGTATGCTCGCCTTTCAGAGCATGTATATTTTTAAATTTTATTTTACAAATTTTCATGTGACAGTTATGTTGGAGTATTAATCAATTGAATCTGAAGATTGCAAAGCCTCCATAATTTCCTTAAAAGCATTTACAAAATCCTGGGTATTTTCTATCGAAGCATCTTGTTCTAATCGCTTCTCGAACAATTGCACTGGCGAAAAATCATTGATATCTTCTCCTTTTGTCAGCAGCTTTGAAGTACCTGCAATCTCATTCTTGAATTTAATACTGCCTTTTAAAATCTGTAGTCCGTTTTGTGGTTCAGTGGTCAATAATTCTTCTAATATTCTGATATGTTCAATATTCTCATTTTCCTCTTCGATCAACACCTCGGCCAAATCAATTAACGGGGATTCTGATTTATAATCGGAGATTATTTTTTGTACTTCTTCAACCGTCCCTTTAATGGATAGTAATTTTCTGAATTTTGGTGTTGCAAGTGAAGAAATAGTAAAATTATTTCCTTCCAATTCTAAAATAGTAACTTCTTTAATATCTTTTTTTTCACTGAAGCTCAAAGCAATTGGCGAACCGCTGTATCGAATATGGGGTTTTCCCACCATTTGCGGCCTGTGAATATGTCCTAAAGCGACATAATCAGGTTCTTCTCCAAAAATGGCAGACTCCACTCCCGCTTGGTTTCCAATTTGAATTTCGCGTTCACTTTCTGATACGGAAGCACCCTGAGCGTATAAATGTGCCATCACAATAAAGGGAACACTACTGTGATTGGCATTGTAATATTCATTTACACCAGCAAAATAAGTGGCAATTCCGTGTCTGATGAGTTCTATTTTGTCATCATACGATTCCCCTGCAGCTACATTCCGAATATCTTTATCTCGTAAAAAAGGAACAGCGGCAACAACCACTTTTTGGTCTTCTATTTCAATTTCGACAAATAATTCAGAAATAGTTTCAGGAACTCCACCTACAACCTTAATGTCGAGGATTTCCAAAAGTTCTTTCGGAGCATTGATGACATGGGGAGAATCATGATTCCCCCCGGTTAAAACAACCTTACATTTTAGAGGAAGTAATTGCTTTAAAAAATAGTAATACTGCTTCATTGCCTGCTGCGATGGATTTGCCTGATCAAACAAATCCCCCGACATTAATAATACATTTATGTTATTGTCCTCAATACATTTGATTAACCAATCAAAAAAGAGATTCATATCCTCTGCAAAATCAATTTTCAGTAACTGTTTACCAATGTGCCAATCGGCAGTATGTAAAATCTTTATACTCATATCTTAATTGTTCTATTTATGCAATTACTACCCTAATTGCTTTCTTGTACAAATTTTATATTCTTTAGTATTTAGCTAATCTACAGCTGTCATCTTTTAAAATTCTTATAATAGAATTTTATTTTTCTATTGTAAAATCGCAGTAAACATAAACTTAAAAAAGAAAAAAACGTTACGGAATCCCACAAAAAGCTGTTTTTTATGACATCCAAATTTAAGTGATAAATTGCAGTTTCAGTCTTCTGATTTGGATAGAAATTCCAATATTTATAGTAGCCTTATTTATAATATTTCCAAAGATAAAATATTTCCTTGCCATTATATGAGAGAATAAAATAACAATATTGAAACTATAAATATTTTGCTCTCAAGTAGAATTATTTAGCCAACGCCATACTTTGTCTCTATGCAAGCTTCCTTTTATATCATATAAAAGGAAACTACGGATATAAAAAATGAGAATGAGGAAAACCGTAAGGATTACAGACTCACAAAGCTTATATTTGGTTACGGGTCTTTTACAAAAAAATAAAATTACTTCTTCTATGAAAAAGATTACTATTGAGTTAACAGATGAACAGCATGCGAAAATGATGGCCCATTTACAAAAGGGGACGAATTTGAATGTGAATAACGAGACGTTTTCAGGCTATAGTTTCAACCTCAAATGTGTCGAAGGTGGAATTTCCTCTTGGCTTGAAGTTGAGATGAACGGGACCTTAGATTTAGGTGAAGTGAATTGGAAAATAGAACCAATTATTTAAAATGCTATAACTTTAAAAGCTAATGCAAATATTATTGAATTAAAAAAAAACCGAAAATGAACATCCTTTTCCTTCATGGTCTTGAAAGCAAATTAAGCGACCCAAAAAGAGCTATTCTTGAGGCCTATGGTAATGTAATTGTACCAGACACCGATTACAAATTGGATCCCAACACGATTCAGAATTTATATGACGAATATAAAAATCAGGACATCAACGTCATTATAGGCAGTAGCATGGGCGGTTTTACAGCTTATCATCTGGCGAACAGTTTGGGTATTTGTGCGTTGCTGTATAATCCGGCACTGCCTTACCGAAATAAAATCGAACAAATAATTCCATCAACCCTGCCTATCAACAACGCTCCTTTCATGCGAATTGTATTGGGTGCCAAAGATGATGTTATCAAGGCTAAAGACAACCTAAACTATTTGGCACAACATAGTAATCCTACAACTGATTATGACATTAGAATTAAAAAAGAGCTAGAGCATCAAATTCCCATTGGAATTTTCGAAAATGAAACAAAAGCCTTTTTTGGGAAGCTCGGATATTAAAGCCTGTTTAACTAATATTTAAAATGCGCAAACTCAAAATTAATTTCCACGGCGAAAGTTGGACCCTTAAAAAGTTCGAGTGCAGTGACTATGAAATTAAGAAGTGCTTGAAAGTTGCTGCCAGAATGAAACTTCCATTAGCAACAGCTTTATTGGACCCATTCTTCTATTACTACCTTAAAATACCAGCTATCGCATCGACGGAACATCTACCAGGCACAAAATGGTCTGGTTTATTGGATTCCGCCAGAAACCAAATCGAAATCTGGTACGACGGTAAGAAAATCAAAAAATTACACATCGCCGACATAGATCAGGATTTGTTGCTTTTTCCCCTATACAACAGGAATAAAATTGAAATTACAGAAGAGTATAGCCCAGGGATTTATGTGGAACAGCAAGTAATAGGTTTTGTGGGCAGCTACGAACTGAATATAGAATCCTTCGATTTGGAAGATTTGCAGTTCCATTTGCTACAATTTAATGACAAACTGCTATTGCAACCACCAACCTACTCCAATCAAAAACTACGTTTCAAAAAAAAGGAAACATTACTTACTTATCAGAATGGATTTGAGGTTGAATAACCAATAAATATCATATCTACTAACTCGACCTCTACGAGAGCCTCCAATAATACTAGTAGTCTATATTACAAATATTAATTAAGTAACATAAAATAGAGTTGTCTATTCTATTTCTGACATAAATGTCACGGCACATTTGAAACAAATTCAAAAAAATATCTAAATGTATTACGAGGGCACTGAAAAACTTCACTTATTTTGATTAGAGTCGTTTTTTAGACAATAAAAAAACGCTTATAACAGGATTTTAAAGATCCTTTATGAGCG
>NZ_FNMV01000030.1 GCF_900106645.1 Flavobacterium degerlachei | reverse complement strand
TTTTTAATGGTACCCAAAAGGCTTTTAGATGTTAGTTCAACAACAAAAAATTCAATTCAGTCCGTACTCTTCGTTATATGATTTAATCGTTCCCAAGGACAATATGCTAAGAAAAATCAATGAGTTGATCGATTTTTCATTTATCTATGATGAGTTGCTAAATAAATACTGTACAAATAATGGTCGCACAGCAGAAAGTCCTGTGCGTATGTTCAAGTATTTACTTCTGAAAACAATTTATACCGTTTCAGATGTTGATGTAGTGGAGCGTTCCCGTTTTGATATGTCCTTTAAGTATTTTTTGGAAATGGCACCAGAAGAAGATGTTATCAATTCTAGTACGTTAACAAAATATAGAAAACTACGTTTGAAGGACACCGACTTATTAAATCTATTGATTAGTAAAACAGTGACTATAGCCGTTGAAAAGGGCATTATCCGTTCTAAGTCTATTATAGTTGATGCCACACATACTTTATCGAGATCAAATCCATTTTCGGCAATTGAAGTATTGCGTGAGCGTTCAAAACTACTGCGAAAAACGGTTTATTTATTTGATGACCAATGGAAAGAACGTATGCCAGAGAAGAACAATACCAATGAATTAGAAATGGAATTGGCCTATTGTAAAGAGTTGGAGAGACGGCTAGAAAAAGAACAATCTTTAAGTTCTATACCTGCGGTGAAAGAAAAATTAAACTTGCTTAAAGAAACGATAGAAGACACTCAGGAAAATTTTACCTTATCAAAAGATACAGATGCTAAAATGGGGCATAAATCCGCTGATAGTTCCTTCTTCGGCTATAAGACTCATTTAGCGATGACCGAAGAGCGCATCATTACAGCAGCTGTAGTCACATCAGGCGAAAAAGGAGATGGCCCGGAGTTACCTAAACTTTTAGAAATTAGTCAGGAAAACGGAATCGATGTTGATACAATTATTGGCGATGGAGCCTATACAGGAAAAGAAAATCTCAAACTCACAAGTGGGCAAAATATTAAAGTGGTAGCGAGACTAAATGTTACAATAGCTCAAGGGGCTAGAAAAGACGAAGATAAATTTGATTACAATAAAGATGCCGATAGATTTATTTGTCCTGCTGGTCACATGGCTATACGAAAGGCTCGCCTAGGCAAAAAAAATGTTGGAACCAATCAAAAACAAACCTACTATTTTGATGTGGAAAAATGTAAGACCTGCTCTTTAAAAGAGGGTTGTTATAAAGAAGGAGCCATGACAAAAACATATTCGGTGTCCATAAAATCGGACTTACACCAAGAACAAATCAGCTTTCAAGAAACTGACTATTACAAAGAAAAAGCAAAACACCGATATAAAATAGAAGCGAAAAATAGTGAGTTGAAAAATGTACATGGTTATGATAAAGCAATATCATATGGCATTACCAATATGCAAATGCAAGGTGCAATAGCAATTTTCGCAGTCAACTTAAAAAGAATACTCAAATTAATGTAGGAAAATCAAAGTTACATGCGCAGTACACTCAATGAGCCTATAAAAGTCAAAAATCGACTCATATAACGTACAATAAAAAACAGTTGTAAAAATTAAAACGCTCATAAAGGATCTTTAAAATCCTGTTATAAGCGTTTTTTTATTGTCTAAAAAACGACTCTAATCAAAATAAGTGAAGTTTTTCAGTGCCCTC
>NZ_FNMV01000013.1 GCF_900106645.1 Flavobacterium degerlachei | reverse complement strand
CTTGGAAGATTGGCTAGATGGCATGAAAAAGTAAATCGATCAGGATTTAAGTCTTTCAATACAATCTCAAGATCGATAATGAATCATTATCAAACTATATTAAACTATTTTGACAATAGGAGTACAAACGCTTCAGCTGAATCTTTCAATGCTAAAATAAAAGCATTTAGATCTCAGTTTAGAGGTGTTAGAAATGTGGAATTCTTTCTTTTTAGACTAACTAATATTTATGCGTGATTTTTATCGCTCCACAGGTTTTGGACATGATCCCTTTTGAACTTGATCCATTTTTATCGCTCCACAGCATTTGGACTTGATCCCATGATCCGATATAAGCTTCAGAACAATTCAAGTCTCTATCCAAATTTTAACCCACAACAAAACATAAAAAAAGCTCCTTAAAAAGGAGCTTTTTTTATAGAATCAATAAAATGTAAATATTACAATTTAGAAACAAATTTCGTTAATTTAGATTTTAAATTAGATGCTTTGTTATCATGAATGATATTCTTTTTAGCTAACTTATCAATCATAGATATTACATTTGATAATTTAGATGTAGCATCTACTTTATCAGTTGCTATTCTTAACGCTTTAATTGCATTACGAGTAGTTTTATGTTGGTATCTATTTAATACTCTTCTCTTTTCGTTACTTCTAATTCTTTTTAGAGCTGATTTATGATTTGCCATTTTATTATATTTTTATCTTTTACTATTTTTTTTGTAGTCCGTAAGGGAATCGAACCCCTGTTACCAAGACGAAATCTTGGCGTCCTAACCCCTAGACGAACGGACCATTATCCCTCTAAGTTAGTTATCAATCTAAATCTTAGATTAATTTTGTAGCCCGTAGCGGAATCGAACCGCTCTTACATGGATGAAAACCATGCGTCCTAACCGATAGACGAACGGGCCATTTATCCCTCTGAGTTCAGGATGACTTTAACATGCAAAAAAAATAGTAGCCCGTAGCGGAATCGAACCGCTCTTACATGGATGAAAACCATGCGTCCTAACCGATAGACGAACGGGCCCTGCTTCTCTAATGCGGATGCAAAAATACAACTATTTTTGAAACGTACAATAGTAGATGCGAAAAAATTTATTTTTTTTTAATATGCCTTAGCAAACAACACCCTACCTTTAGACTCAGCCCCAGTAAACACACAGCTTCCAGCCTCTTCTAGCCTATCTAACGGAATACATCTAATAGTAGCTTTAGTCAAATCTTTTATCTTCTCTTCAGTTGCAGCTGTTCCGTCCCAATGTGCTGATACAAAACCTCCTTTGTCGTTTAAAACTTCTTTAAACTCTTCAAAACTGTTAACTTCAGTAATATGACTGTCTCTATAATTCAATGCCTTATTGAATAAATCTTCTTGAATTTGAACTAATAAATCGTTGATATAGGTTGAGATTCCTTCTTTAGACTGTACTTCTTTTGTTAAAGTATCCCTTCTAGCTACTTCAAAAGTTCCATTTTCCAAATCCTTCGGTCCAATAGCAATTCGGACAGGAACCCCTTTTAATTCCCATTCTGCAAATTTAAACCCTGGCTTTTGCGTTGTTCTATTATCATACTTAACAGAAACATTCAATTTTTTCAACTCAGCAATTAATACGTTTACTTCAACTGAAATTTCGTCTAATTGTTCATCCGTTTTGTAAATTGGCACAATCACCACTTGTATAGGAGCCAAATTTGGAGGTAAAACTAATCCTTTATCATCTGAATGAGTCATTACTAAAGCACCCATTAATCGTGTGGAAACACCCCAAGAGGTTCCCCAAACATATTCTTGTTTTCCTTCCTTATTAGCAAATTTCACATCGAATGCCTTTGCAAAATTCTGACCTAAAAAGTGCGAAGTACCTGCTTGAAGTGCCTTACCGTCTTGCATTAATGCCTCAATACAATAGGTTTCCTCAGCTCCTGCAAATCTTTCAGTTTCTGTTTTTAACCCTTTAACAACCGGAATTGCCATGAAATTCTCCGCAAATTCAGCATATACGTTCATCATTTTCTCTGATTCCTCGATAGCCTCATCCTTAGTCGCGTGCGCAGTATGCCCTTCTTGCCATAAAAACTCTGCTGTTCTCAAGAACAAACGCGTTCTCATTTCCCATCGAACCACATTAGCCCATTGATTAATCAATAAAGGCAAATCACGATAAGACTGAACCCAGCCTTTATAGGTAGACCATATAATTGCTTCACTTGTAGGACGAACAATAAGCTCTTCTTCAAGCTTTGCATTTGGATCAACCATTAACTTCCCCGGTTTGTCTGGATCATTTTTCAGTCTGTAATGCGTCACGATGGCACATTCTTTCGCAAATCCTTCCGCGTTCTTTTCTTCGGCTTCAAACATACTTTTAGGCACGAATAAAGGAAAATAGGCATTTTCATGTCCTGTTTCTTTAAACTTTCGGTCTAACTCCGCTTGCATTTTCTCCCAAATGGCATAACCGTATGGCTTAATAACCATACAGCCTCTAACTCCTGAATTTTCAGCTAAATCAGCTTTAACAACCAGTTCATTATACCATTTTGAATAATCTTCTGATCTTGTAGTAAGGTTCTTACTCATATTGAATAGTTTGGCACAAATTTTGCATTATTTTATTTACCTAAATAGTTCGACAAAACTAACTATTTTTGTAGTGTGCAACAATAAAAAACCTTACAGATATGAAAACTTATACTTTTTTATCCCAAAAAACCTCATTTATCCCTCTAATTGGATTTCTAAGCTTTTTGATGGTGTCCTGTGGATCCTATCAAAACAGTTCCTATTATGATAATGACGGGATCTACGGAAACTCAGACTCAAGAAAAGTAGAAAGTCAATCACAACCCAACCAAAACAACCACTACAAAGATTATTTTGGCTCATTACAAGACGATAACCAATCAACAGAAATTTTTACTAATGTTGATGAATACAGTGATTACGACGCTATAAATGATAGTTTGCAACAAACAAACTCCAGTTATGCTGATTGGGGTAATAATTATACTACAACTGACATTACTGTATATCCTCAAAATTGGGGACTTAATTTTGGATATGGCCTAGGTTACTCTTCTTTAGGATGGGGTTATTCTAGTTTTGGATGGGGCTTTCCTAACTATGGTTATGGCTATTCAAACTTTGGATGGGGCTACCCATATTACGGATACGGTTATTCAACCTTTGGATGGGGCTACCCTGCTTATGGCTGGAATTATCCATATTATGGCTATTCTAATTATGGTTACAATTATTACAACCGCAATTATTCTTACAATCCAAGCAGAAGAGGTTCTTCTTCCTCTTATTCAAATTCTGTAAATACAAACAGAAACTACAGCTCAAGAAACTATTCTCAAAATAGAACGAGTACTAATAGAAGCACGAACACCTTTAACAATAGAAGAAGCTCAACTAACAATAATACCTCAAGAACAAGCCCTACTTTTTCTCGAAGAAGCGGGTCACAAAATCAATCGTATAGTACTCCTACACGAAGAGCAAATACAAACACTAGTAGACAATCAAATTCAAATAGTAGTCGAAACGACAACTACACACCCTCAAGAACAAATAATAACAGTTATTCCCCTTCAAGATCGAGCAATTCTTCTGAAAGCGGTAGATCTTCATCAGGAGGTAATAGTAGATCATCATCAGGGGGAGGTAGAAGATAATTAAATCCTCGTTTATCACAACAAACATAAATTGTATTAAAATGAAAAAATATCTATTTTTATTACTAACGGGACTTACAGTTAGTGTTGCACAAGCACAAGAAATCAAGGATGCATTGCGTTATTCTCAGGACAACTTGAACGGTACTGCACGCTTCAAGGCTATGAGCGGTGCTTTTGGAGCACTTGGTGGTGACTTTTCCTCAATTGGGATAAATCCCGCGGGATCAGCTGTTTTTTCCAATAATCAATTTGGAATAACAATAACCAATAGCGACATAAAAAACAATTCCAATTATTTTGGTACAACTGCAAGCGAAAAAGATAATTCCTTTGATATAAATCAAGCAGGAGGAGTTTTTGTATTTCACAACAAAAATTTAAATAGTGATTGGAAAAAGTTTTCACTAGCAATAAACTATGAAAACACAAACAATTTCAATAACTCGACATTTTCAGCAGGGACTAATCCAAATAATTCGGTTGCCAATTATTTTTTAAGCTATGCAAATGGTGTTCCTTTAAATGTCCTTGAAGATTCCTATTATGAAAATCTAGATCACGGAACACAACAAGCTTTTTTAGGCTATCAAGGTTACGTTATAAATCCAGTAACTGCAGATTCTAATAACACGCAATACAACTCAAATGTTGCCGAAGGTGGAAACTACTATCAGGAAAACACTACTTATTCAGAGGGTTATAACGGAAAACTATCTTTTAATGCCGCAACCTCTTTTAAAGATAGATTATACATTGGAATAAATCTAAACTCTCATTTTACGGATTTCAGACAATCAACTGTATTTTACGAAGACAACAACAATGCATTAGACTCTGATTATAAAGTAACCAAATTGCAATTTAACAATGAATTATATACCTACGGAACTGGATTTTCATTTCAATTAGGAGCCATTGCAAAGGTGACTAATCAAGTTCGACTGGGCTTAGCATATGAATCTTCGACCTGGTATAATTTAAGCGATGAGTTTTCCCAAAAACTAATTGCAGTAAGCAGTAATGTTAATGGTGATTTACCACAGGATGTCGTTGATCCCAGAATCACTAATGTTTACGCAGCTTACAAACTACAAACACCTAGCAAAGCGACGGCAAGTTTTGCTTATGTTTTTGGAAGCTCAGGTTTAATCAGTATCGATTATGCCATAAAAAACTACAGCAAAACTAAATTCAAGCCTGAAAATGATTACTATTTTAATAGTCTGAATACCGATATGAGCAATACTTTAGACAGCTCGGGAGAACTAAGGATAGGTGGCGAGTATAAAATCAACAAACTAAGTTTAAGAGCAGGGTATCGTTACGAACAAAGTCCTTATAAAAACGGAATTACAATAGGAGACTTAACTGGATATTCAGCTGGTTTAGGTTACAACTTTGGCTCTACAAAGATTGACTTAGGTTATGCTTATGCAGAAAGAGATTCGCAACAAGGATTTTTTAGCCAAGGATTGACTGAAGGTGCTACAATAAATTCCATCAACAATAATGTTTCATTGACTTTGTTGTTTGAATTGTAAGAATCTTTGATTTGACAAAAGAATAAATAAAAAACAGCTTATTAACCGTCTTGCTTTTTTACAACAAGACGGTTTTTTTTAGCCCTGATGGAAGTGAAAATCCTCCCGATTTTTTTTCGGGAGATTGCAACGTACAGCAGGAATAGCTTCATAAAAAATAGGGAAAAGACAGGGAAAAAACTTCTGTTTGAATAAAAAAACGTAATTTTGCACTCCAATTTACAAATCTATGAGAACCAAGTCTTTAAAAAAGAATAAAATCAACGTAATCACTCTTGGATGTTCTAAAAACATCTACGATAGCGAAGTATTAATGGGGCAACTCCGTGCGAGCGGAAAAGATGTGGCACATGAAGCTCCTGCTGCAGAAGAGGGAAACATTATTGTCATCAACACCTGCGGATTTATTGATAATGCTAAAGCAGAATCAGTAAATATGATTTTAGAATATGCCGATAAGAAAGAAAAAGGATTGGTTGACAAAGTTTTTGTTACAGGATGTTTATCAGAACGTTACAGACCCGATTTAGAAAAAGAAATCCCTAATGTAGACCAATTTTTTGGAACAACAGAGTTGCCACAATTATTGAAAGCTCTGGGTGCCGATTATAAACATGAGTTATTAGGAGAACGTTTAACTACGACTCCAAAAAATTATGCTTACTTAAAAATTGCCGAAGGTTGCGATAGACCTTGCAGTTTTTGCGCTATTCCGTTAATGAGAGGAAAACACGTTTCTCAACCTATCGAGAAATTAGTAAAAGAAGCGGAAGGTTTAGCTAGAGACGGTGTAAAAGAATTAATTTTAATTGCACAGGATTTAACTTATTACGGACTTGATATATACAAAAAACGTAATCTTGCTGAATTATTAGAAGGATTAGCAAAAGTAGAAGGAATTGAATGGATTCGTTTACATTACGCCTTCCCTACTGGTTTTCCTATGGATGTCTTAGACCTAATGAAACGTGAGCCTAAGATTTGCAACTATATTGATATTCCGTTACAACATATTTCAGACTCGGTACTAAAATCGATGCGTCGCGGAACTACACAAGAGAAAACAACAAAATTATTGAAGGATTTCCGTGAAAGAGTTCCTGGAATGGCAATTCGTACTACTTTAATTGTAGGATATCCTGGAGAAACTCAGGAAGATTTCAACATTCTTAAAGACTGGGTTCAAGAAATGAAATTTGACAGAATGGGTTGTTTTGCTTACTCTCACGAGGAAAACACACATGCCTATTTATTAGAAGATGATGTTCCAGATGAAGTAAAACAAGACCGTGCTAACGAAATCATGGAATTACAATCACAAATTTCTTGGGATTTAAACCAAGAAAAAGTTGGACAAACTTTCAAATGTATCATAGACAGAAAAGAAGGTGGTCATTTCGTAGGAAGAACCGAATTTGATAGTCCAGATGTGGATAACGAAGTCCTTATTGATGCCTCAAAACATTATGTGAAAACAGGAGACTTTGCTATGATAAAAATCATCGAAGCAACTGAATTTGACTTATACGGAGAACCAGCTTAGTTTTAAGGAATTCGTCAATTGACAAACCATTTATAATAGCAAACATGAAAACAATTCACATTCTTTTAGTTTTTACAGTTACATTATTATGCAGTACAACCGTTTCTGCTCAATACGGAAACAATGGATACGGGAACAACGGCTACGGTAATAACAATGGTTATGGTAGAAATCAGATGAGCCAAATGGGGCAAAACAGAGAACCAGATAAACCAAAAGAAATTCCTGTTGAAGTAACCGTTGGTAAAATAATGGAAAAACTAAAAGAGGAACTTGTTTTAGATCAGCTACAGGAAATTGCCATTTCAAATGTTTTAATAGAGAGCATCAGGTCACAGGGAATTTTATTAAAAGCAGAGACCAGCCAAGAACAGAAAATAAAAGAGATTAAGGCACTATCTGAAGTTACAGACAGAAAGGTGAATGAATTTTTGAATGAAGATCAAAAGGCGAAATACAAAGCCCTTAACGAGCAAAGCAATAACCCTAAAAAGTCAAGAAAAAAAAGATAACTTTTTTGCACCATAAGAATACATCCTAATATATGAAAAAATATTTTTATTACTTGATTTTTGCTGTCGCCATCACTTCGTGCGCAACTAATCCTTATAAAGCCAGCGAGAAAGAATATGATACAAAACTCAAAACTTTTAAGGAAGTAATTTCAAGCAAAGAACCTGAACCATTGCCTGTTGTAACTAAAACCATAATTAGTATTGACAACGCCTACACTAGACAGTTATATACTTTCAAGGATACCATTTCAAAAATGGGATCAACGGCTTTGGACAATGGAATTCAAACAAAATGGATCAGTACAGTAAATTTTAATTTGAGAAAACCAAATTTCATTATTATTCACCATACCGCGCAAGATTCACTGCAACAAACCATAAAAACATTTACACTGACTAGAACTCAAGTAAGTGCACATTATGTGATTGCTGATGATGGAACTGTTGTTCAAATGCTTAATGATTATATGCGCGCTTGGCATGCAGGCAGAGGTTCTTGGGGAAAAGATACTGATCTTAACTCCTCGTCTATAGGAATCGAGTTAGATAATAACGGAACAGAACCATTCTCAGAAGCACAGGTTACTAGTTTAATGGCATTATTGAGCAAATTGAAAAAGGAGTACAATATACCAACACAAAATATCATAGGCCATTCAGATATTGCCCCGAGTCGCAAGAATGACCCAAGTGTATTATTCCCATGGAAAACATTGGCCGAAAATGGATTTGGCGTATGGGCAGATGAAACACTAGAACCTGCTCCTATCGCTTTTAATATCGAACAGGGGTTGAGGATTATTGGCTATGATACTAAAAACCTATCGTCTGCGATAATGGCTTTCAAAATACATTTTATCCAAACTGAGATAAATGACGTTTTAGATGAAAGGACAATCAATACTATTTATTCTATTTACAAGAAGCAATAAAAACAAATCAATAAATATCAAAAACCGTTCTTTAGCAAAACTAAAGAACGGTTTTTTTATGGGATATTTTCAAAATCCACACGCTCCTATCACATGGAGAACTATTTTATGTTACCCCAAAATATGCTCTATCTTCGCTAATTCATCTGCTGAAAAATCAAGATTCTGCAAACTATCAATGTTATTATTCAGTTGTCTTACAGAACTAGCTCCAATCAAAACTGAGGTGATACGATTATCCTTTAATAACCAAGCCAAAGCCATTTGAGCTAATGACTGTTTTCTTTGTTGCGCTATTTCATTCAAGCCGTTTATCTTTACGATTTTAGCTTCAGAGACTTCTTCTAATTGCAAATGACCATTTGGATTCGAAGCTCTCGAATTTTCTGGAATCCCTTTTAAATATTTATCAGTAAGAAGTCCTTGTGCCAAAGGTGAAAAAGCAATACAACCTATTCCTTTTTCTTCCAGAACATCTAGCAATCCGCTTTCAGGTTCCCTAACAAACATTGAATATTTTGCTTGGTGAATCAAACAAGGCGTTCCTAATCGTTTTAGAATTTCAGCAGCCTCTTTAGTTTGTTCCGCATTATAATTAGAAATTCCTGCATACAATGCTTTCCCGCTACGTACAGCATAATCTAAAGCCATCATTGTTTCTTCCAACGGAGTTTCTGGATCAAAACGATGCGAATAAAAAACATCAACATAATCCACATTCATACGCTTTAAACTCTGATCTAAACTCGACAAAAGATATTTACGAGATCCCCAATCTCCATAAGGACCTTCCCACATTGTATATCCAGCTTTGGTTGTAATCACAATTTCATCACGTAGGTTTCCCTGAAAATTTTTTTTCAAGATCTTACCGAAATTTGTCTCTGCAGAACCTGGAACTGGACCATAATTATTAGCTAAATCAAAATGAGTAATTCCTTTATTAAAAGCTTCTTTGACAATGTTTTCTCCATTTTCAAAATTATCTACTGACCCAAAATTATGCCATAATCCTAAGGAAATTTGAGGCAATAACAAACCACTTTTTCCGCATCTATTGTATTTCATGTATTTATTTATTTAAAAAAAAATCTATTTTAAGTAGGTTAAACAATAGCGAAAGGTAGTAAAATGTAAAATACTGTCAAATTTATTTACTGCAAAGCCTCTTAAGTTGCAATCAGTAAGTTACTAATCAAATAGTTACTTAAAGCCGGCTTTTTTCAGTAAACCTTCAATTGAACTAAAACTATATGTCAATTCTGAAATAATAATAATAATAATAATAATAAGGTTACGAATTGCAACAGCTATTTACTGTCTCAATTGTAGTAGATATTATTCATAAAAGTAGTGCTTGTTCAAAATTAAATTTATAATTTTAATAGTATTTCAAATCAAAGCATTGCTAATCAATGTTTTAATACACAATATTTATTATTAATCTACTAAAAATAAAAATCATGAAGCTACTTATCATTTACGGCACTACCGAGGGGCAAACACGCAAAATTGCTCATTATATGGAAGCCATTTTACAGAATGCGGGGCATCAAGTAACAATTGCTGACACTACTGCCGATCCACCAGAACCCAAAGGCTATGATGCAATTATCCTTGGTTCCTCAATACATATGCACAAATACCATTCGGCTATAAAGCATTATATCAAAAAACATCTTGAGCAGTTAAACAATATACCTGGAGCTTTTTTCTCAGTCTCACTTGCCGTAGCATCAGGTCTTGATGAGGAAAATCTTGAAGTACAAAAAATAACAAACGATTTCCTAGAACAAACTGGATGGAAACCTATGATGACTACTCAAATTGCAGGAGCATTAAAATACACCGACTATGATTATTTCAAACGCCTAATCATGAAAATGATTTCTAAAAAACAAGGTGGAGCAACAGATACGTCTCAAGATTATGAATACACAAATTGGGATGAAGTGACAAAATTCACAAACGACTTTGCTAAGACAGCCTCTCAAAAGCAATGATTTGCGTACCTTAGCTATTAAACTTTGATTGCGTACTAATAAATCACATTATGAGAAACAGTAGACTTCCTTATTTTTTAATTTTATTATTTACAATTACAGCAACTATTTGTTCTGCACAAAAAAATACAGCTAAAGAACCCGCTTACATATATATTCCTGACGATCTAGAATTATATAAAACCATCGTTGCTATGGACAGTACTTTTTTCCAAGCTTATAATACTTGTGATCTATACAAACAAGCTGCCATTTATTCTGACAACATAGAGTTTTACCATGATCAAGGCGGTTTAATGACTATAAAGCAAGAAATTTTAGATGGTACTGAAAAGTACATCTGTGGTAAAGTAACGAGAGAATTAGTAAAAGGAAGTATTGAGGTTTATCCTATCAAAGATTTTGGAGCTGTCGAAATAGGTCGTCATAAATTTCATAATAACACAGAAAAAGAAGGTACTGCCTCTCATGCCAGCAAGTTTATCATTTTTTGGAAAAACGACAATAATATCTGGACTATTACAAAAGTGGTTAGTTTGCATTAGTTTTCTATGAACCATGAAAAAAGACCATTCGCTGTGGCGAATGGTCTTTCCTATTCTTATAGAATATTTACAAAGGAATATTCCCGTGCTTTCTATTGGGAGTGACACACTCTTTATTTTCGAGCATACTGAATGCCTTTATCAATTTACGTCTAGTATCTTGCGGTAGAATAACTTCATCTATAAAACCACGTTGGGCTGCTGTATAAGGATTGGCAAATAAATCAGCATATTCAGCTTCTTTCTCCAATAGTTTGGCAGCTGGATCAGCTGCCTCATTAATTTCCTTTTTGAAAATTATTTCTGAAGCTCCTTTAGCTCCCATTACCGCAATTTCGGCAGTTGGCCAAGCAAAATTCATGTCGGCACCTATGTGTTTCGAGTTCATCACATCATACGCACCACCGTATGCTTTACGAGTAATAACCGTAATTCTTGGTACAGTTGCCTCGCTTAATGCATACAATAATTTTGCACCGTGCACGATAATTCCATGCCATTCTTGATCTGTTCCTGGTAAAAAACCTGGAACATCTACAAGTACCAATAAAGGAATATTAAAACAATCACAAAAGCGAGTAAAACGTGCCGCCTTCTTTGAACTGTTTACATCTAAAACTCCCGCCAGATATAATGGCTGGTTGGCAACAATTCCTATACTTCGACCGCCCAATCTTGCAAAACCAACGATGATATTTTCCGCATAGTTTTTATGCACCTCAAAAAAAGAATCTTCATCAATAATCCCAGCAATGACATTATGCATATCGTAGGGTTTATTTGGATTATCAGGAATAATAGTTGTTAATTGTTCCCTAATTTCATCATTGAATTCATAAGGCAATTTTGGTGTTGTTTCTTTATTGCTTTGTGGCATATAGCTTAACATTCGTTTTAGGTCTTCCAGACATTCCACATCATTTGTAGAAGTTATATGTGCCACACCTGATTTAGTAGAATGGGTACTTGCTCCACCTAATTCTTCTGAAGTTACGGTTTCATTAGTAACCGTTTTTACTACATTAGGTCCGGTAACAAACATATAACTGGTATCTTCGACCATCATGGTAAAGTCAGTCATTGCGGGAGAATATACCGCTCCACCGGCGCAGGGCCCCATAATCGCAGAGATTTGCGGAATTACACCACTTGCCTGTACATTTCTATAAAAGATATCAGCATAACCACCCAGTGAACGAACACCTTCTTGAATACGTGCACCACCAGAATCATTTAGGCCAATCATAGGCGCTCCCATTTTGACAGCCATATCCATCACTTTACAGATTTTTTCTGCATGTGTTTCAGATAATGCCCCACCAAAAACGGTAAAATCTTGGGCGAAAACATACGTTAATCTTCCGTTTATGGTTCCATATCCAGTTATAACTCCATCACCATAATACAGTTCGTTTTGCATTCCAAAATCAGTTGTGCGGTGCGTTACCAATACTCCAATTTCTTCAAAAGAACCTTCATCCATCAAATAATTCACACGCTCTCTGGCTGTCAATTTCTTCTTCTGATGTTGTTTTGCAATTCTATTTTTACCTCCACCCAAATGAGCAAGAGCAATCTTATCGTTTAATTCTTGTATTTTAGACTCCATAATTTATTGATTTGGTAATCGTACGATTTTTTGATCTTCAAAATACTGTTTCAAAGCTATTAATCCAGCAATTTTAGCTTCTTCAGCTAATTGGTCTTTCAATTCGGTCGCATTGTAATACTTCTTTACAAAGTGTGTATCGAAATTTCCAGAACGGAAGGCTTCATGTTCGCATACAAACGTCCCAAAAGGTAATGTTGTACTCACTCCTTCGACATGGTAATTAGCAATTGCTTTTATCATAATTTGAATGGCTTCCTCACGCGTTTCACCGTAAGTGATCAGCTTGGCTAACATCGGATCATAATAAATAGGAATATCCATACCTTGCTCAAAGCCATTATCTACACGAATTCCTTCTCCAACCGGCAATTGATAAACGTCTAAATGACCAACACTTGGTAGAAAATCATTCATTGGATCTTCGGCATAGACACGTAATTCTAAAGCATGTCCCTTTATTTCTAAGTCTTCCTGCTTGATCGTTAAAGCTTCTCCTCGAGCTACTTTAATTTGCATTTCAACTAAATCCGTACCTGTAATTAATTCCGTAACAGGATGCTCGACTTGCAAACGTGTATTCATTTCGAGGAAAAAGAAATTATTGTTTTCATCCAATAAAAATTCTACAGTCCCCGCTCCTAGATAATCGCAGGATTTAGCCACCAAAACGGCTGCTTCACCCATTTTTTTACGCAATTCCGGAGTTAATACCGAAGAAGGCGCTTCCTCAATCACTTTTTGATGGCGACGTTGAATACTACACTCTCTTTCGAATAAATATAAAATATTTCCATGACTGTCTGCCATGATTTGGATTTCGATATGTCTTGGCGATCCCACATATTTTTCAATAAAAACAGCGCCGTCACCAAAAGCATTTAGTGCTTCGCTAATTGCTCTGTTCATTTGGGATTCAAATTCTTCCGCATTTTCAACAACACGCATTCCTTTTCCACCACCACCAGCAGAAGCTTTAATCAATATAGGAAAACCTATTTCGCTAGCCACAACTTTAGCTTTTTCGATATCTGTAATGGCTTCATCTACTCCAGGAACCATAGGAATATTATAGGCCTTTACAGCTTCTTTTGCGGCCAATTTACTTCCCATAATATGTATGGCTTTCGATTTAGGTCCAATAAAGATGATATTGTTTTTCTCTGCTTTTTCAGCAAATTCAGCATTTTCACTTAAAAATCCGTAACCGGGATGTATGGCATCCACACCTAGAGATTTCGCTACTTCAATGATTTTATCGCCCAATAAATAGGATTGATTGGAAGGTGATTCCCCAATCCAAACCGCTTCATCAGCAAATTTTACATGAGGAGCATTTCTATCGACGGTTGAATAAACCGCCACCGTTTTTATGCCCATTTTCTGAGCCGTTTTCATAACCCTAATTGCGATTTCACCCCTATTGGCAACTAATATTTTTTTCATATTTAATAAGACTAAAAGAATAATGACCGTTTCAATGTTAGAACAAAGAGGCAAAAAATCCTTATTTATTTATCTATTTTCTATACACTATTATCTTCCTCTCTATTCGAATTCGATTAACAGCTGTCCTTTATCTACCGCGTCACCTAACAATACCGAAATTGACTTGATAGTACCATCACGCGGTGACAGAAAACTATTTTCCATTTTCATGGCTTCTAAAATTAATAGACTGTCGTTCTCTTTAACAACTTGACCAACAATCACGCTTATCTCAAGAATTAATCCTGGCATAGGCGCTTTAATGGCATTAACTTGTTTAGTTAAACCGACTTCAAAGCCCATTTCTTTTATCAGCAAGTCCAAGTCATTTGCAATAGCAACAGTATAACTGTTATTATTGACCTTGACAACATACTCTTTTTGATGAAAATTAGCAGAAAGAACCTCTGCTTTATAAGGCTTATTTTCGTGTAAAATATGGAAAGAATTCGAATCCAAATTCACAGCATCGAGTTGCGAAACTTGTTCCTTATCAAAGTCAAATTGAAAGGAATCATTTATATTTACTTTATAGCTATCACTCATTAGTGTAATTTTTATAGCCGTAAAAATAGGTAAAAGAAAACGTTTTCGTAAATGAAAAACAGAAGTTTTATGCTAAGTTAGTATAGTTCTATATGAAAAAGGCAGTTACAACACTAGCAAACCATATTCACGTAGGCTATTCACCGGTTTTGAATACCAAAACAATTCAAAATCTTCCAGTTGCTTTTCAAAATCATTCTTTATTTCCTGTAATGTATAGACTTTAGCATTGGCAACAGACACTTTTTGAAGAATCTCTGTCAACCATTCGCCTTCCGCTTTATTGGTTTGAATGGTGAAACTTTCTTTTTTGTCATGAAAAGTCAAACTCATCATTTGCCAAGAATTTCCTTTTTTTGATTTGGTAAACTCCTCAACAAAAGGCTTCCCTCCTAACCAAACGATTTTGGCTGTCGGTTTTATTTTAAAATCTTCGGGTTCTTGAAGTGCATTAAAAATAAAATCCTCTGTAATTTTTGTCTTTGGTATTTTAAAATCAAACCATTCCTGCAGGGTGTAATCAAAACAGATTCCGTGCATAAAGTTGAATAGAGATTTCTTTAATCCAAAGCTGAATTTTTCATGGTCAATTCCAGTCGAATCGGTATAATTAATATCGTTATTAGCAAAAGTCCCAATAACTTCGGTTTCTTTAACAACGCCAAACTTCTCCGGATACATTCCCACAGGACTGTGCGCTGTCATGGCAAATTGATGCCAAAACCCCGATTGCAATACGCCTACTTCAAACAATTGACGCACCATTTCAAGACTGTCCACTGTTTCCTGAACTGTTTGTGTTGGATAGCCATACATCAGATACGAGTGCACCATTATCCCCGCTTCTGTGAAGTTTCGGGTGACTTTGGCTACTTGTTCAACCGTTACCCCTTTGTCAATCAATTTCAATAATCGATCTGAAGCCACTTCGAGTCCACCAGAAACGGCAATACAACCCGACGCTTTCAGCAACAGACACAAATCTCTGGAGAAGCTTTTTTCGAATCGAATATTTGTCCACCAAGTGATAGACAATTTTCTTCGAAGAATTTCGAGAGCCAAGGCGCGCATTAAAGCTGGTGGTGCGGCTTCATCTACATAATGAAAACCATTTTCTCCTGTTTGCTCCATCATTTCTTCCATTCGATCGCAGAGTAAACTAGCAGCAACGGGTTCGTAGATTTTGATGTAATCCAATGAAATATCACAAAAAGTACATTTACCCCAATAACATCCATGCGCCATGGTCAATTTATTCCAACGACCATCAGACCACATTCGGTGCATAGGATTTACAATCTCGATAACCGAAATGTATTTGTCCAAAAGCAAATCAGAATAATCTGGCGTGCCCACTTGAGATTGCTTGTAATCTTGTTTTACCGAATTATTCTTGTAAACCACTTTCCCGTCATCAAGAAGAAAGGTTCTTTTGAAAGAGTTGTGATTTGGGTTTTCAATATTGGCAATTAATTCCTCAATAGGCAGTTCGCCATCATCCAAAGTAATGTAATCGAAAAACTCAAAAACACGAGCATCTGAAAGCGAACGCAATTCTGTATTAGGAAAACCACCTCCCGCTGAAATTTTAATTTCGGGATGGTATTTTTTAACCCATTGCGCTGATCGAAAAGAGCTATATAAATTCCCCGGAAAGGGAATAGAAATCAGGAATAATGTAGGCTGAATAGTTTCTATTCGTTCTTTTAGAATCGAAAGTAATACCTCATCAATATAAGTAGGTTCTTCTTGCAGAGCCTCATACAATTCATCAAAAGAATTAGCTGATCTACCCAAACGTTCCGCATAACGGCTGAAACCAAAATTATCGTCCACACATTCCACGATAAAATCAGAAATATCTTCGAGGTACAAAGTAGCCAGATGTTTCGCTTTGTCCTGTGTTCCCATCGTCCCAAAAGCCCAATCTAGTTCTTCTAATTGTGCAAAACGAGAGGCTTCTGGCAAATAATCTTCCTGACAAATCTGAAGCCCTAAGGTTGGATTTTTCCCTTGCAGAAAACGGATTACCGCATCAATCGTTTTGATATACTCGTCTTGTAATGCAAAAATTCGTTTTGAATTATCTGAAACAGCATCGTCTATAGTTGCAATTTTAAATAAATTCGACAATCCTACTTTCGAAAACAATTTCAAAATCACTTCAATCCCCAAATCTGCCTGAACGGAATCAATATTTTTGGTGTTCAGAAACCCCTTTATGTAAGCGGTTGCTGGATACGGAGTATTCAATTGTGTAAAAGGGGGCGTGATGAGAAATAATTTGGTTTTCAAAAGAAATAAGTTTTGTGCAAAAATAAGGGTTATTTGTATTCTTTCCACCAAAAGATGGTTTACAATTCGAATTGCACATTTAACTTCAAAAATGAAACACGATCTAAATCAAATATTTATCAAATTTGTAGATATTTAATTACATTTACTATTATTTAAATTATTTTATGACATCTTTTTTCAATAAAAAAAGTAACAAAATACCATTTTTGTTTTTGATTTTACTCTATTCATTTTTAGCTAATGGGCAGGATTTTCAATGGGCAAGACAAATAAAAGGGATAAGCAGTGATTATGCTGATTATGCAAACGGCCTGGCAGTAGATAGTTCTGAAAATAGTTACATAATTGGAAATACCGAATCTCTCTTATTTGATCTTGACCCAACTATTTCTGGAGTAAATATAATTGACAATACTAATATCAATCACACTTTTAGAGGTACATATCTAATCAAAGTTGACAGTAATGGTAATTATTTATGGGGGAAAACTTTCGGAAGTTACCAAGGGAGTGATAGTAGCTACGATGTGAAAATTGGAACTGATGGTAATATTTATGCCTTATTAACTTTACAAGAACTTAATAGCTCTTTGAGTATTATAGATTCATTTATTAAAATTATCAAATTTTCGCCAGACGGTACTATTCTATCAACAATAACTATCCCTCAAAATTATGGTTACAACAATAATCTTTATGTACATTCATTTGAATTAGACGATCAAAATAATATCTTCTTAAATGGCTATTTTATAGGAAATATAATACTTGACACAACCAATCCTTTAATGAACGTAAGTACAAATAGCCTTAGCAGCTATATTCTTAAGATAAACAATGGTGGTGATTTCGTTTGGGTAAAGCAGTTTGATAGCAATATGGGAAGTGAAATTGCTATTAGACCTGATGGAAACATAAATTTACTTTTAAATAATAGTATCGGTTATACATTGTACAATATAGATAGCATAGATAATACGATAATCTGGCAGAAAGATTTCATAAATCAAAGACAAAGAACGTTTCACGTTGCTACTAATGGTATCGTAATTCTTGGCGAAAAAAATTATTATGATACAATTGATGTTGACCCTTCCTCTACTGTATCAAATATTTCAGGAAATAATACCAGTTTTATAATTTTTTTAAATTTGAATGGTACTTTTATTGATTCAAAGCAATTTTATAAGCCTACAAATGGTGATGTAAAATTTACTACGGTCACCACTGATAGTGATGGAAATTACTTTTTTGGAGGAACTTTTAGTGATACGGTTGATATGAACCCGTCTAATAATACATTTAATCTTACATCTAATGGTTATAAAGGAGAAGCTTTTTACTTAAAACTTGATGTAAATAGGAATTTTGAAAGTGCAATTAAACTTGGTGATGAAAACCCAAAATTAAGTCCGTACAATAATTGCGAGTATTTTAGAATTAAAAAAATAAAAATAATAAACAACAACAATTATTTAGTGGGAGATTTTATGTGGATTTGTGATTTTGACCCTTCAACAACAAATCAATATACATTTAATACTGTAAATAGTTCTACAATAAATTTTGATGGATTTATTCTAAAACTAGGTTCTTGCGATAGTAGTAAACTTGTAGGAGATATTGACCAGACTTTTTGCTCGAATTCAAATCCAACAGTAAGCTCCATAAGTCCGAACTCTAGCTCTATACTATGGTATGATTCCGCAAATTCGTCTAGCCCGTTATCAAATACAACTACTCTATTAAATAATAAAAAATATTATGGTACACGAAAAAATGGAAACTGTCCTGAAAGCACGGACCGATTAGAAATTACCGCCCATATTACAACAAGCTCACCAGCTCCATTATCAGTAAGTTCTGAATTTTGCCTAAGTGAGAATGCTACACTTGCAAACATCAGTATTATGGGGCAAAATATAAAATGGTATGCAAACATAACTGATGCTACAACCACACCCACTACAACATTATTGCAAAATGATGTTACCTATTATGCATCACAAACAGTAAATGGATGTGAAAGCGAAAGAACACCTATTTTTGTAATAGTTCACGACATAAATACACCAACGGCTAGTTCTCCTCAAACCTTCTGTATCCAAGAAACTGCAACCGTAAACGAAATTGCAATAACTGGCCAAAACATAAAATGGTATGATGCCTTGACTAATGGAGCCCTTCTATCAAGCTCAGCTCAGTTGCAAAACGGAACTACCTATTATGCTTCACAAACCATCAACGGTTGCGAGAGCGACAGAATTCCTATTTTAATCAATATTCAAAACACAGCTGCGCCTACAGGAAATACTAATCAGAATTTTTGTTCGAGTCAGAATCCTACTTTAAATACTATTGTTATTTCTGGTACAGCTTTACAATGGTATAATTCTACTGGAAGCCTTTTACCTAATTCAACCACTTTGCAAGACGGTATTACTTATTATGCTTCGCAAATAGTAAATGGTTGTGAGAGCACAACTAAATTAGCTATTTCTATATCACTTATCAACACTTTACCAGCAAATAATTATTCCGAACTATTTTGCGATGATTTGAATGATGGTTCCGAAAAAGTGAATTTATCCGATTATCATTCAAAGATAATTTCCAATACTTCAGGATATACTTTTTCTTATTATCCAAACTATTCGGCTGCCGAAAATGAATTGGTAAAAAATCAAATTATTGATTTTTCTAATTTCAAATTAGCCTTGGGGGATAACAAAATCTACGTTCGCATCAATTCGAACACCCCTTGTTATGCTATTTCCGAATTAAAACTTACTCTTTTGTCGAAACCCCAAATAACAATTCCAGACGTTGTCCCTATTTGTGAAAACAATTCTATTACAATTGATGCTGGTTCTGGTTACGACAACTATTTATGGTCAACTGGAGCTACAACTGCTAAAATAAATATAGACAGTCCAGGCAACTATTCGGTTACTGTCACTAATAATTACAGTACTGTTTCTTGTTCAACAACCAAGAGTTTTGAAGTACGAAAATCAAACATCGCAACAATAAACTCAATTGACACTCAAGACTGGACAGATAATCAAAATACAATAACCGTTTATGCAACGGGCGCAGGGGATTTTGAATACTCCATTGACGGAATTCATTTTCAAGATGAAAGTCAATTTACAAATCTTATAAGTGGACAATATACTGTTCATGTGCGAGACAAAAACGGTTGTGGCACTGTTACTGATGAAGTTTATTTATTAATGTATCCCAAATTCTTTACGCCAAATGGCGATGGCTTTAATGACAGCTGGAAAATAAAATTTTCAGACCTAGAGACAACGCTAAGTATAAAAATATTTGACCGATACGGTAAATTGATAAAGGAATTAACGCTAAATAATTCTTGGGATGGAACATTCAATGGACAAGAACTTCCTGCTACTGATTATTGGTTTATAGTAACCCGAGCAAATGGAAATGAATACAAAGGTCATTTTAGCCTAAAACGATAAAGATAAAAAGCGCAAAATTAAATAAACTTTGCGCGCTTTTTTTAAAATTTTCGTGAATTTGTGTTTATCCAAATTTAAAACTTATGTTCCTTTTTACTAATCATCACCAACGAAAATAAAGAGATACAGGCCGCGGAAGTCAGATAAAAACCAACGTAGGTCAAACTATAATGTGTCGCAAGCCAAATCGCAATCATTGGTGCAAAAGCTGCACCAATGATTCCTGCCATATTAAATGCCAAAGAGGTACCCGAATAGCGAACGTTGGTAGGAAACAATTCAGATAAGAATGTCCCTAATGGACCATAAGTAAATCCCATCAAAGCCATTCCAACGCATAAAAACAAAGTCACCAAAATAGGATTTCCTGAATTCATGAAAAAAGAAAATGCAAAACCAAAAACAGCAATAGCCATTGTGGCATAAATAAGCATTTTTCTACGTCCAATACGATCTGCTATAAGAGCAGATACCGGAATAAAAAGTGCAAAAAACAATACTGAAAATAACTGCATTAATAAAAAATCTCTTTTGGAATACCCTAAATCGGAAGTAGCCCAACTAAGCGTAAATACAGTCATTAGATAAAACACTAAAAAGGTTGTTACGGCAGCAAATGTTCCAAAAATCAACTGATTTTTATAAAATTTAAGCAAAGTAAAAAATGGAATTTTCACTTCTTCCTGTTCTTTTTTGGAATTTTCGAAAGCGGGGGTTTCGGTAATTTTCAATCGGATATAGAAACCTACGACAACCAATAACGAACTTGCTAAAAAAGGAATTCTCCATCCATAGTCCAGAAAAGCTTCGGCACTCATAGTATCAGTTAAAATCAAGAAAGTTCCACCTGAAAGCAACAAACCAATTGGCGCTCCTAATTGTGGAAACATTCCGTACCAAGCACGCTTATTAGGCGGAGCATTTTCGATTGCCAATAATACAGCTCCACCCCATTCGCCACCTAAACCAACACCTTGACCAAAGCGGCACAACATTAATAATAAAGGCGCGGCGATTCCAATGCTGGCATAACTAGGCAAAAACCCAATACTCACCGTTGAAATCCCCATGGTTAACAAAGCAATTACTAAAGTGGTCTTACGACCTACTTTGTCTCCATAATGACCAAATACTGCTGAACCAAGAGGTCGCGAAAGAAATGCTATAGAAAACGTTGCCAAGGATAGTAAAACCGAATTAGTACTGTCTGCAGAAGGAAAAAATAATTGAGGAAAAACTAACACTGCGGCATTAGCATAAATATAGAAATCAAAAAATTCAATTGTTGTACCAATTAAGCTACCAAAAAGTACATGTTTTAATGAATTTTCATTCTTTGGATTTGCATTATCTTTCATAGGGAACGTAAAATATTTCTGTAAAATTGCCACTAATTTTTGGAAGTAACAAATGAATTTAGCCCTAAATATTAAAGCAATTTTACATAGAAAATTCTGTTATGTTGACAAACAAAATAAGATATAAAAACGCTGTATACCTTTCTCCTTTGACGAATCCTTACTGAATCGTAAAACTACATTGTTTATATTGCTACCTCTAAAAAAACAGATAGCAGTTAGTTACACATCATAGAGCATTATTGTTTTCTATTACACACAAAACAAGACACTTCCAAAGCTTTTTTTCATGGTACTACAACTCTATTTTTTGAAAACTAAATTGAATTGGATTTTCTATAAATTGAAAAAATATAATTTAATCCAACTAAATTACGAATTAACTATTTTTTATCCACTTAAAACATAAAGTCATTAAATTGAACATAATTTTAAGATATTAACTTGTAACTTTATATTTTAATGCGTAAAATTACATAAAATTAACAAAACCTTAATACCCCAAATAGCTATACCTACCTTGAATACAAAATCATTAAATACTACTTGCGCTGACGATTCTATACTTTGGAGTAGATTAAGAACAGGAGATGAAAAGGCTTTTTCAGTACTTTTCACAAAGTATTATGAACATTTAGTTCGTTATGGAAATTCATTTTCAAATCATTCTGAAAAGGTTCAAGATTGTATTCAAGATGTATTCGCAGATCTTTGGATATACAAACATTCTTTAAATGATAATGCCAATGTAAAGGCTTATCTTTTATCAAGTGTTCGCAAAAGAATTGCTAGGTTGCAGGAGCGCGACTATATTTTCACCAAAACTGCATCAACTGATTCCATTCAATTTTTATTTGATTTCTCCATTGAACACCAATTAATTCTTGATGAAAGTACTGCTGATAAGGTTAATCAACTCAATATACTCATCAATCTTTTACCTTCTAGACAAAAAGAAGCCTTATACCTTAGATACCACCAAGGTTTAAGTGTAGAGCAAATTGCTGATATGTTGGACGTCAATTACCAATCAGCTAATAATTTATTACACCGCGCTTTACTCAACTTGCGCAAGGAATGGAACACTAACATTCCTTTACTAATACTACTATCCTACAGCATATTATAATTTTATCTTAAATAAATTAAAATAAAATCTTAATTTAATGAGTATATAATACGAAAACTGTCCTTTATGTATTTGTAACCTTATTTTTAGATGCAAAAACGTAACAAATATACCGAAATCGAAGATTTTTTAGCTGATGAATCATTCTTATCATGGGTACGTACAAAGACGGACCTTGAAAACTGGGAAGAATGGACTTTAGAAAATTCTATCCGAGCTAAGTTAGTTGAAGAAGCTAGACTATGGGTTTTAGCTATGAAAGTTCCTGAAAATAATTTACACCCTTCAATAATTCAATCTGCATTAGTGGCTACTTGGAATAAAATTGAAAAAAATGAAATATCAACTAGTACAAAAAAAGAAATTAAACATTGGAATAATAATTGGCTAAGGTCTGTTGCGGCAGTTTTGGTTTTTGGTTTACTTGCTACTTGGACTTATAGCCATTTATTTATTCCTACTAATTCTACACAAGTCTACAATGAACTTATTGAAGACAATAATGATGAGGGACTCGTTGAGCAAACTAATAATTCTACGAAAGCTCAAATTATAACTTTATCTGACGGAAGTTCTGTTTTATTACAACCAAAAAGTAAACTGAGCTACCCGAAAATTTTTGTAGGAAACGAAAGAAGAGTCTATTTATCAGGTGAAGGTTTTTTTGAAATCAGTAAAAACCCTAAAAAACCATTTCTAGTCTTTGCTAATGAAATTGTTACCAAAGTAGTTGGAACTAGTTTTAGAATAAGTGCTTTTTCTAATGAACCAAATGTAGAAATTCTTGTACGAACAGGTAAAGTAAAAGTACAGTCTAATGAAATGGCATTAAGCTCTAATAAAAAAGAGGAAATCACATTACTCCCTAATGAGGCCTTGCGCTTTACTCGAAAAAATTCGACCTTCGATAAAATTACAGATATTACAAAAGATCAAACATTAATACACTCTGTTAGGACAATAGAGCAATTAAGTTTTGACTTCACTGACATTCCCGTTAGTCAAATTTTTAAAACAATTGAACAGGCTTATTTAGTAAACATTGAATTCCCAAAAGACAAATTAAAAGACTGTCATCTTACTACTTCACTAAACGACCAACCTTTACCAGAAAAGCTTAAAATTATCTGCAAAGCGCTGGCAAATAATACGAGTTATGAAATGAATGGAAACCAAATCATCATCAATTCTGATGGTTGTAATTATTGATAGAGTGCCTATGTAACAAAACCAAATAAAAAAAAAGCGCCGAAGATGCTGTAACATATTCGACGCTTAAGTGAAATCAAATTGCCTTCTGTAAAAAAGCAATCTGTGTTGTTCTATAATACCCGATAATAAGTACTAATTAAAACAAACCAAAATTATGAAAAAACCTGTTGTTAAACAACGATTACTCCTCCGAATCATGAAAATAACATTATTTCAATTTCTGTTGGCCTTTGTATTTTCCACTGTAACCATGGCAAATAGCGTTAAAGGACAAAAGAAATTAGACACTAAAGTTACTCTTAGTATTGAGAACTTAAGCTTGTCTAATGCTTTAGCTAAACTTGAGAAAACTGCGAATGTTAAATTTTCGTACAATTCAAGAATTAGCCAACTTAATCAAATAGTTAGTTACAAAGCAAATGATGAGTTACTATCATCTATACTTAGTAATATTTTAAAACCACTTAACATTACTTATTCTGAAGTAAGTAATCAAATTGTATTGCAAAATAAAACTTCGCTTACTAATGATCTAATAGGTATGATTACACCAACATCATTGGTACCTAATACTGTTTTAGCAACTATAGTTAAAGGTAGAGTTCTTGACGAACGCGGACTTCCTTTACCTGGAGCTACAGTTATGGTAAAAGGAACAAAAATAGCTGTACTGACAGATTTTGATGGTAATTTTACTATTGATGCTCCTGCAAATAGCACAAGACTTGTGGTTTCATATATAGGAATGGAAACTCAAGAAATAGCTATAAAATCAACTCCAATTACCATTATCTTAAGCGAGTTTGGACAAAAACTAAATGAAGTAGTGATTACTACAGGATATGAGAAAACATCAAAAAGAACTTTTACAGGAGCTATAAGCAAGATAACTGGGGCAGAGTTACTAGTTGAAGGTGTTGTAGATATCAGTAGAATGATTGAAGGTAAAGCAGCTGGGGTAACGGTTCAAAACGTTACTGGTACTTTTGGAACAGCTCCAAAAATTACAGTTCGTGGTTCATCTTCTATTTTTGGAGATACAAAACCACTTTGGGTAATTGATGGTATTGTTCAAGAAGATATCGTTAACCTTTCATTTGCTGATTTAGCCTCTGGAAATTCAGAGACTTTATTGAGTTCGTCAATTGCAGGATTAAATCCTAATGACGTTTTAAGTATTGAAATACTAAAAGATGCATCGGCAACTTCTATTTATGGTTCAAGATCATTGAATGGTGTTGTTGTTGTAACTACAAAACAAGGAAGACGTGAGTCTCCATTAAGCGTTACTTATTCGTTAGAACAAACAGCTAGAGTAGTTCCTAATTACAATCAATATGACATTTTAAATTCTCAAGAAACGATGGGAATATTAAAAGAAATGGAATCTAAAGGTTTTCTTGGCTTACCTGATACCGCTCAAGGGCGATACGGAGGAGTATATAACATCCTAGCAAATGCAATAAATACATACGACACAACTAACGGAACATTTGGTGTTAAAAATGATGAACCGAATAGAAATGCTTTTTTAAGAAAGTATGAATTAGCTAATACTAACTGGTTTAAAACATTATTCAGACCTTCAATAACACAAAATCACTCATTGAGTTTTTCTGGTGGAGGTAAAAATAATGCCTACTTTGCCTCTTTAGGATTTTATAGTGATCCAGGATGGACTGTAGCTGACAAAGTAAGCCAATTGACATCAAATATCAAGAATACGTTCTTTATAAACGATAAATTAAATCTTACATTATCAACTCAAGCATCTGTTAGAGATCAATCAGCTCCAGGTTCTTATGATAGTCTTCGAGATGGTGTGAGTGGAAGTACTACTAGAGATTTTGATATTAATCCATTTAATTATGTATTAAATACAAATAGAGCTTTAAGACCTTATGATGACAATGGCAACTACGAGTATTATAGAAACAACTGGGCTCCAATTAATATCGTTGAAGAATTGGAAAACAATTATATGGATATCAAAGTAAAAGACATACGTTTTCAAGCAGATTTAGCTTATAAGATAAGTCCAAAATTAACTTATAACTTTACTGCTAATGCTCGTTATGCTAATACTACTAGAGAGCACAACATCTTAGAAAATTCTAATATTATTGGTGCATATAATGCGACAGAAACAACTCTTGTAAGAGATGCAAATATCTTTTTATATCAAGATCCAGATGATTTGACTGCACCAAAAGTTTCAGTTTTACCAAATGGTGGAATGCTTAGAAAATTTTCTAATGACCTGACTTCTTACAACATTAGAAATAGTTTCAACTATAAAAATGTATTTAGTAACAAACATGAGCTAGAAGCCTTATTCGGACAAGAACTTAGATCTGTTGACAGAAACAGTAATAATTTTACTGCATACGGTTTACAGTATGATAGAGGATTAACTGCTTTTACTGATCCAAGAATCTTAGAAAAATTAATCAACGGAGGAGAGTCTTATTATTCATTCAATGAGGAAAGAGAAAGAACAGTTGGTTTCTTTGGTAAAGTAGGATATACTTACGACAGACGTTATACTGGATCGATTACAGGTCGTTATGATGGATCAAACAGACAAGGAAATAGTAATTCCTCAAGATGGTTGCCTACTTACACTTTTAGTGGAAAATGGAATGTTATGGAGGAAGACTTCATGAAAAATGTAAAAGCAATCAATACATTAAGTTTAAGAGGTTCTTACGGTCTAACTGCAACAGCGGGTCCAGCAACCAATTCTTTAGCAATTTATAAAAGTTTTATTACAGATCGTTTAATCTTAGGAGACAGAGAAACGGGGTTAAATATTGACGAGTTACAAAATGCAGATTTGACTTGGGAAAAACAATTTGAAACTAACATTGGTTTAGATTTAGGTTTGTTTGACAACAGAGTTCAATTTACAACAGATGTTTATAGTCGTAAAGCATTTGATTTAGTAGATTTTGTTACCACTTCTGGAATTGGAGGACAAAAATTAAAACAAGGTAATAATGCCGATATGGAAACAAAAGGTATTGAGTTTTCACTTTCTACAAAAAATTTAAATAACACAAGACTAAAATGGTCTACATCATTTAATTTTTCAATTTATGACCAAAAAATCACTAGTTTACAAAATAATCCATCAGTATTAGGGTTAGTAGATGGTACAGGTGGAAATACATTAGGACATCCAAGAAATGCATTATACTCTTATCAATTTACAGGCTTAAACAATCAAGGTTTACCTACCTTTATTATGGCCGATGGTGAAGAAGATAATATTGCTGGAGCAAATTTTCAAGACTCTGAAAATATTACTAAATACTTGAAATATGAAGGGTCGATTGAACCTAATAAGTCAGCAGGTATTTCAAATACTTTCACGTACGACAACTGGTCTTTAAATGTATTTATAGTTGCTGCTGGTGGAAATAAAGTACGTTTGAATCCAATCTATGCTTCACAGTATGACGATTTAACTGTATTCACAAAGGAATTTACAAACAGATGGATTAATCCAGGTGATGAAGCCTTCACTAACATTCCTGTTATCGCAGACCAAAGATTAATTGCAAATTACGATGCAGATTCTAAGGATTTAAAAAGAGCTTACAATGCTTATAATTACTCTGATGAAAGAGTAGCTGACGGTACATTTGTAAGATTGAAAAACGTGTCATTGAGCTATGAATTCCCTAAAGATTTGAAGAAAAAATTGGGACTTAATCTATTCTCTATGAAAGCGTCGACAGCTAACCCACTATTAATTTATTCAGATAAAAAGTTAAACGGACAAGATCCTGAGTTTTACAGAACTGGTGGAGTTTCTCAACCAATCACAAGCCAATACACATTCTCTCTTAACGTATCATTTTAATAAAAAAACATGAGAAAAATAAAAATAACTCTAACCCTCCTGGTAATATTAGGACTTAGCAGCAGTTGTGATGATTTTCTTTCTGAAATTCCTGACAACAGAACACAATTAGACACACCAGAAAAAATATCAGAGATATTAGTTAATGCTTATCCACAAGGAAACTATATGGAGTTTGCGGAAACAATGACTGACAATGTGTTTGACAGTGGAGATTTGACACTTACGACTATCAAAAATAGTCAAAATTACAATTGGGAAATGCAGGACGATATCAATAGAGATACCCCTGCAGATTACTGGGATGCATGTTATAGTGCGATTGCACATGCCAATCAAGCGCTTGATGCTATTGAAAAATTAGGCAATCCAGCAAATTTGAATCCACAAAAAGGAGAGGCCTTATTAGCAAGAGCCTATTCACACTTTATGTTAGTTACTATGTTTTCTCAACGATACAATCCTGCCACAGCAAAGACAGATTTGGGAATTCCTTATGTATTGACACCGGAAACAGAATTGATTAAAAAATACACAAGAAATTCTGTTGAAGAGGTGTATGCTTATCTAAAAGCAGATATCGAGGAAGGATTACCTTTAGTAACAAGTGATTACGAGCAGCCTAAATTCCACTTTAACAAGGGAGCAGCAAATGCTTTTGCAAGTCGCTTCTATGGAGTTACTGGTGAGTGGGACAAAGTAATTGCAGTATCAAATGATCTTGGAAACAAACCAGTTTCACAGTTAAGAAATTATCAGTCTTATTTAGACGTAGATTTTACTACAGGTCAAAGAAAATACTCCCTAGAAAGTGAAACGACAAATTTATTAATAGCTTCTGCATCTTCTATTTACTCAAGAAGCTTTTATTCAAACCGATTTCAATTAACTGGTGCAGATAGAGATCTCTTATTTGGCGCTTCAACAAACTTAGCAAATAAAACGTACTTATATAGACCATTATCGTATAATGGACAAATTACTATTTTCGTACCCAAATTTGTGGAGTATTTTAAATACACCAATGCGAATGCAGGAATTGGTTTACCTTACGATGCATTAGTTTTATTAAGCAATGATGAACTATTCTTAAATAGAATTGAAGCGCACATTATGACGAATCAGTTGGCTTTAGCTATTGAAGAGATGGATTACTTTTTATCTGTAAGAATTACTGGTTACAATGCTACGACTGATAAAGTTACAGAAGCTAAAATCATTGCTAAATATCCAGTAATTGAAAATGAATACACTCCTTTTTACACGATGACAGCTACTCAAACTTCATACATAAAAGCAGTTGCTGAAATGAGAAGAAGAGAGTTTATACATGAAGGTTTAAGATGGTTAGATATCTAACGTTTTGCTTTAAAAGTAACTCATAAAGCATACAACCAACCTGACAATGTTTTAACTAAAGACGATTTACGAAAAGCAATTCAACTTCCATTACACGTTACTAATACTGGAGTAGAGAAAAATCCACGTTAATACCTAAAACAAAATGAAAAAACTAAATTTTTATAAAAAAGTAATTGCACTCTCTTCAGTTTTATTACTTGGAGCATGTGCAAGTGATGAACCACTTACTGATAGTATTCTTGATGTATCAACCCCTTCAAAAACAGCTTTAGATACATGGATAGATACCAATATATTGACCCCATATAATATTAATGTACAATATAAATGGAATCAAAACGTAGTGGATAATAATCGTTTTTTAGCACCACCTTTACAAACTAAAGTACAACCTGCTTTAGAGATTGTGCAAAAGATATGGTTAGAAAGCTACAAAACTATTGGCGGACCTGATTTTGTAAAAAAAATCGCCCCAAGAGAATTTGTTCTTGTTGGTGGAATTAATTTGAACACAACAGGTACAATCACTTTAGGATTAGCTGAAGGGGGACAAAGAATTACATTATTTGAAGTAGATAACGTAAATAAAAAAGATCGTGCTAACGTAAAACGTTTTATTCATACAATACAGCATGAATACATTCACATATTGAATCAAACAAAACCGTTCGACGAAAAAACATTAGCTAAAATAACTCCAACTGGTTATACTTCAAACTGGTATGCTACATCTACTACTGTTGCTAGAGAAGAAGGTTTTATAACAGATTATGCCCGTTCAAATATAAATGAAGATTTTGCTGAAATGGCCTCAACAATGTTAGTGAATTCAAAAGCAGAGTATGATGCAATCTTAGCAGGAATTACAAATCAAACTGCAGTTGCCAATATTAGAGCTAAAGAGGCAGTAGTTGTGAAATATTTTAAAGATTCATTTAATATGGATTTCTACAAATTAAGAGACGAAGCAGAGAAAAACACAACAGCTGTAATAAACGGAAATTAGTATATTTAAAGAGCCTAATAAAAAGGGCTCTTTTAAAAAATCTATTTTATAACCCTATAAATTAATAGTATGAAACTAAAAACTATAATTAACTATCTATTCATCGCCGTTTTAGCGATGCAATTGGTTTCTTGCGACAATAAGGAAACCTTAGATTCTCCATTTAATGCTACTCCTACAGAGCGATTAAATGCACAACAAAAAGAACTAAATGATATGCTAGAATCATCAGAGTTTGGTTGGAAAGCGGTGTACTACACTGACACTACTCAATTAGGTGGTTTTACTCATGTATTCAAATTCAAAGACGGTAAAGTAGATATGGCATCTGATTTTGATGACGATACTGCTGTATATTCTAGCGAATATAGTATTGATTTAGGAAGTACTGTAAGTCTTGTTTTTACAACAAAAAACAGAATTCACTTATTATCTGATTCAAACAACTACCCTGTTGCTGCATTACGTGGAAAAGGATACAAAGGAGACTTTCAATTTCTATATTACGGACAAGAAAATGGCCAAATTATTTTCAAAACCAACAGAAGTTTTGAAGAATTGCGTTTTGTAAAAGCAACTGCTTCTGACTGGACAGATCTTGCTAAAAACAGACTTATGATTGCTAATGTAGTTGGCGCTACAACTAGACCCTTGTTTCGTTTATTAGAAACTAATGATGGAACTAAAACAAGTCAGTTTGATTTTAATTTCACCGCAGAAACGAGATATGCGGTGGCTAATTCGATTGAAACGGGTTCAAGTATGAGTTATAATATGGGTATTGCATATACTCCCACTGGTATTTTAGTTAGTCCTGCAGTAAAGGTTGGGAATCAGCAATTAGCTGCATTTACATACGATGCCGCAACAGGAAACTTTATCGCTACAGGAACTGCTGGAGTTACTGCTACAATTAAATATTCTAATAAACCATTAGTTTTAACTGATGATTATAAAGTGTTATTAGCTGGAAACCCTAGAACAATATATGCCTATATTGCTGCCTTTCTAGCTACGGCACCAAGTAACTCTTTACTGTGTAATTCCTTACTGAATACAATAAATGCAAGTTTACCATCAACACAAAAAGTCAATAGAGTTTCCTTCTATTTTAATGATGGAGCAAATGGAAGTTATATTTCATACTCTTTTACTGGCGGTAAATCAACGTTATACCATTTTGTAACTGTAACTGAAGACCCAGTTAACAAAACAATTATTCTTAAAGACGACGGATGGCTTGGCGGAAGTGAACCTACACTTTTAAAAGACTTGGACAAACAACTATTAGATCCAAAAGGACTATATGTTAAAAAAGAAAGTTTTAAAATCGCATATTCTAACACGATCTATACTTTAACTACCGCATCAAATAATTTTAGAATTACAACTTACGGATTGTAATAATTAGATTTAATAAAAACTAAAAAGGTTGCCTCACAAAGGCAACCTTTTTTTATTATATGGAAAATTTGATCATTTGATGAGCGTACAAATCCTACCTACAGAGTTCCTTTTATATATAATTATGATGTCCTTTTTTAAAAAATCAATTCTGCTCTTTCAATTCTTTAAATTTAATATAAGAATAGATAATCGGCACAAGCGTTATTATGGCAATAGTCCCTATAAAAACGTAAATGAAAATACTTTTAGCAATTGTCAAACTAGTTAATACGATTATCAATCCTCCAGCAATCCAAAGCTTTCCAGCGAGAGTATGTGTTAATTTCCAAACTTCGGTGCTCTCTAACGTCCATGGTGTTTTTATTCCAATAAAATAGTTTGGTTGAATTACTTTAAAATAATTACCTAGCGCAATAAACAAAACACCAATGGGAATGAAAATCAAATTCGGACTTGAAGTCGATTTATTTACTGATATATGCAAAATGATAAAAGCTAAAGTTGACATGAATAAAACCAAAATGAATTTCAATTGGTAATACTTCCCTCCCATCATTTCAATTTTCTTTTTCGGATCAATCTTTGGTATCACAAGCATCAAAATATAAGTTAATACCGGTAATAAAAACAACAGCATAATTAAGGAGTATTTATCTCCCCACTTGTCAGCTTCTCCTTTATAATTCCAATGTGTCGGTACTTTCGCTGGTAGCGTATTCCAAATTATGGCCAAATACACAAACGGAGCCAAGACAATTCCAATTAATGGCAATTCTTTTTTCAAAGTTAATTTCATGATTCTATTTTTTAAAAGTTAAGATCCATTGTAATACATCTTCCATCACGGTAGTATTAACTGAATAAATGATAAACTGTCCTTTTTTTTCGAAAGTGATTAAATCAGCCCGTTTTAATATATCAAGATGATGCGAAATACTTGGTTTCGAAATATTGAAATGAGTCGCAATTTCGCCTGCCGCTAAATCTTTCGACTTTAAAAGCTCTAGTATCTCTCGACGTGTGGGATCATTTAAAGCTTTAAATATATCATTCATTTTTTATTGCAGTTATATATTTAGACAAATATCTAAATATTAATTCAACCAGCAAAATTAAATTTGAATTTCTTACATTTACAAAAATAAAAAATTATGCCTACCGACTGTATCAGCTATAAAAATTCAGGATATTTTTCTCCTTTGATGAATGACTATTTAGCCGAAAAATCAAACTTACAATCCCTATATAATAGATTCCCAACACTTGAAAATTTCGAAGGACAAATCCTTGAAAAGCAAGCTAACTATAATAATGCCAACAGAGCTACATTGGTTTCTGTATTAGAAGAACAGTACTCCGGTATTGCCACCTCTCAGCTAACGCAGCAAAATATTGAAGCCTTAAAAGTATTCAATACATTTACGGTTACTACCGGACATCAACTGAATTTATTTAGTGGTCCTTTGTATTTTCTATACAAAATAATCTCAACCATAAACCTTACCAAGGAACTGAAGGCAAAATATCCAGCGTACAATTTTGTTCCCATTTATTGGATGGCGACTGAAGACCATGATTTTGCCGAAATCAATTATTTCAGTTTCAAAGGAAAAAAATTCAGATGGAACAAAGAAAGTAACGGTCCAGTTGGACGATTATCTACTGACGGTCTAGAAGAGGTGTTCGAAATTTACGCACAAGAACTAGGTTCAAGTACCAATGCCAATGCATTAAAAAAACTATTTTCTAAAGCTTATTTAAATCACGATAATTTAGCAGATGCAACACGCCATTTAGCAAATTCTCTTTTTGGATCACAAGGTTTAGTCATCCTAGATGCAGACAGTCAAGATTTAAAACGCAGTTTTATTCCTTATGCAAAAGAAGAATTACTGCAACAAACCTCTCATAAAGCAGTTCTTGAAACCACCGAAAAGTTAAAAGACTACAACATTCAGGTCAATCCTCGCGAAATCAATTTGTTTTATATAGAAGACCAGTTGCGCGAACGCATTGTACTTGAAGATGATGTTTACAAAATAAACAATACCAACAAGGAGTTTAACCAAGAAGAAATTCTAAAATTGCTAGATAAAAATCCTGAGATGTTTAGCCCTAACGTGATTATGCGTCCCTTATTCCAAGAAGTGATTTTGCCTAATTTATGTTACATTGGCGGAGGAGGAGAAATTGCATATTGGTTAGAGTTAAAAACCTTTTTCGATACGGTAAAAGTGACTTTCCCAATGCTTTTAGTTCGAAACTCAGTGCTTTTGGCTACCGAAAAACAAGTCAAAAAAGCAGATAAATTGGAATTAACATGGAGTGATTTATTTTCGAAACAAGCGGATCTAATAAATAATGTAACAAAAAAAGCCTCTGAATTCCCTATCGATTTAACAATTCAAAAAGAGCAATTGCGTAAACAATTTGAGAATTTGTTTGAATTGGCAAGACAAACTGACAAATCATTTGTTGGTGCAGTTAAAGCGCAGGAAGCAAAACAAATCAAAGGATTGGAGAATTTAGAAAAGCGCTTACTTAAAGCTCAAAAAAGAAAGTATACTGACACATTAGAACGTGCCACAGACTTGCAAAACGAATTGTTTCCGAACAAAAGCTTACAGGAGCGACAAGTTAATTTCTCTGAATATTATTTAGAGAATGGCGACAATTTGATTCCAAGTATTATTGACAAATTAAAACCATTGGAACAAAATTTTAATATCATTGTATTACCTTAAGTTAGAAATATAATAGCAACCATTAAATAAACCCCAACAAAAATCTATGGCAAAAGAACGCTTAATTTCACTGGATGTATTTAGAGGTCTTACTATTTTATTAATGACAATTGTAAATAATCCTGGAAGTTGGGGAGATATTTATCCACCGTTTAAGCATGCGGAATGGCACGGTTGCACCCCAACTGATTTGGTTTTCCCTTTCTTCATATTTATAATGGGAGTAGCTGTCCCATTTGCAATGCCTAGCAAAATATTGGACAGCACAACATTCAATAAAATAGCAATCCGTGCAATTCGCATCTTTTGCTTAGGGCTATTTCTTAATTTTTTCAGTAAAATAGAACTTTTTGGCCTCGAAGGAATTCCTTTATTACTAGGCCGCTTAGCAATTACAATCGCAGTCTGTTTTTCACTGATGGGTAACTTTAGTTTAAAAGTCAAAACTTACTTAACACTAATCGTTTTTACTGTCTTGCTCTTTTTAGCGTACAGCGGTATCGAAGCCTATCAAGAAGTTAGAATCCCGGGAGTACTGCAGCGAATAGGAATTGTTTATTTTTTTGTTTCTCTATTGTTTTTAAAAACCCGCCAAAGAACGCAAATACTGATTGCCGTAGTTCTTTTATTGCTTTATTGGGCCGCAATGGCATTACTAACAGTTCCAGGAATTGGAACTCCAAACTTTGAAAAAGGCACCAATTTTGCCTCTTGGCTAGACAGTGTTCTGCTTGAAGGACATATGTGGAGCTATTCAAAAACTTGGGACCCCGAAGGTGTTTTAAGCACCGTTCCTGCTATTGTCACCGGGATAACGGGATTACTTATTGGGCAATGGATTAATCGTCCGCTCCCAAAGTTAGAAATCGTTAAAAAAATGGCTTTATCAGCTGTACTACTTGTAATACTAGGTTTGCTATGGAATACCGCTTTCCCCATCAATAAGTCACTTTGGACTAGCTCTTACGTTTTATATACTGCTGGAATAGCAACAGTGTGTTTGAGTTTATTATATCATGTAATTGAAGTTGCCGACTATAAAAAAGGAACAAAACTATTTCTAATTTGGGGAGTTAATCCTATGATTGTTTTTTTCTTCTCTAGCATTATTCCACAATCCTTGAGAATGATCCAATTTCAGAATCCAGACATAGCGACAGAACAAATCAATCTTCAAAAATACTTATATAGTTTTTGGATTGCGACTTTTTTCGACAATCCCATGACTGCTTCCTTGGCTGGAGCTTTGATTTATGTGTGTATTTGGTGCTTCATTTTGTGGTTGTTTTACAAAATGAATCTAATTTTCAAAGTATAAGTCCATATAAACCGCACTTTCAACAAATAAAAGCACCTAAACTGTTGATTTGCCAATTGCAATTCAAAAAAAAGAGTATTTTTGCACAAAATTTAAAAAACACAAAAAATGGCTACTAATAGAACATTTACAATGATTAAGCCTGATGCTGTAGCAAACGGACACATCGGAAACATTCTTGCAATGATTACAAATGCAGGTTTCAAAATCGTTTCTTTGAAATTAACTCAACTTACTATCGCTGATGCTCAAGCATTTTATGCTGTACATGCTGCTAGACCTTTCTACGGAGAGTTAGTTGAATTCATGTCAAGAGGACCAATCGTTAGTGCTATTTTAGAAAAAGACAACGCTGTTGAAGATTTCAGAACTTTAATTGGAGCTACTAACCCAGCTGATGCAGCTGAAGGTACTATCCGTAAAGCTTATGCTACTTCAATTGGAGAAAACGCAGTTCACGGCTCTGATAGCGATGAAAATGCAGCTATCGAAGGTGCTTTCCATTTCGCAGGAAGAGAGCAGTTCTAGTACTCAGTGTACGGTTTTTAGTATTCAGTCTCAGATTGCTGTTAAAAACCTTCAAAATAAAAAATCCCATCCAGATTATAAATCGAGACGGGATTTTTTATTTTAAAATTTAAGAGCGTTAATCAACAATCTCAATTCATTACCTTAAAACAACTGCGGTTACTACATCACGACGCAATTCTTCGTTAATCATCTTTACTATTTTTGATTTCCCGTGACTCAATTCCTCACGTAATACTGACGAAGTCAACTCCACATACAAAGTACTTCCTTTCAAAACTACATTTTGAGTATAGCTGTTAACGCCATTTCCCATAAGGTTTTTCCAGGCATCCTTTACATCTATCTGATCCATACCAGGTTGTAATTTATTTACTTGGATAATTTTTTTCAAAACATCCCCTACCGTACTCTGATTATTTAATCTTTTCGCCATCTCCTGTCAAGTTTATTGGTCCTGTTTTTTTGTAATGATATTCATTTTTCTCCGTGTTTTTTAACACTAACTCCTTATCTGATATTGTGATTAGCTCTTCGCTCCATTTAGCATAAGGAGTCGAATAATCCAAGAATGCTTTATCATCCTCAAACCGAACTGTTACATTTTCGTACGAATCATTAGTCAAAAAACTACCGTCTAATTGCGGCATCACTTTCTTCCTAATTCCTTTATTCTCCTTACCTATTTCAAAATAGTCAAAACTCTCATTCATTTTATAATCCTTGTCTTTTCCCTCGTCAAAAACAACTTTTTCTATCTCCCAATATCCATTTATCTTGGCAATATCAGCCGGTTGAACCTTTTGCTGACAACCAACAAAAAACAGAGAAAGCAACAAAATTTTAAAAGTGTTTTTCATATAATTTATTTTTTTTAGGAGCTATTTCCTGCTGTCCGCTATATTCCCGATAATAAAAACTAAGGCTAAAAAAAGCCTTGTTTTTCTAAATCGGGAGATGCCGCTTCCATCAGGGCTATGGATTTTGGGGATACAATTACATTTTTTTCAACTCTACAAAGTTAACTTTAAAAAATTCAAACAAAAGAAAAATAGCAAAACACATTAGACTATTTTAACTATTTTTGATTCTATATAAAATACATCCTGCTATGACAACCAAAACAATTTATAGTGTACTCATCCTTATTTTATGTATTAGTTGCAGTCCTGATTCATCGAAAACAACACAAACTCCTACAGAAACAACCTATTTCCCACCATTAACAGGAACAACTTGGGAAACAAAATCAATAACAAGTTTGGGTTGGAAACAAGATGCCGTACAACCACTCTTAGATTATTTAACACTCAAAAACTCCAAGTCTTTTATCATCTTAGTCAATGGCCGAATTGTACTGGAAAATTATTTCAAAGGACATTCAGCAACCGCTAATTGGTATTGGGCAAGCGCCGGAAAAACATTAACTTCAACTCTTACCGGTATTGCAGAACAGGAAGGTATTTTAAATATCAATAACAAAGTATCTGATTACATTGGTACATCATGGACTAGTTTATCGTTAGCCAAAGAAAATTTGATTACTAATAAACATCTACTTACAATGACTTCTGGTCTAGAAGATATAGATAATGTAGACGCTGTAGATCCAGCTAGTCTAACCTATAAAGCCGATGCTGGAAGCCGCTGGGCGTACCATAACGTATATGTAAAACTGCAAGATGTAGTTGCTAACGCTTCAAATCAAAGTTGGACCAACTATTTCAACTCGAGACTAAGAGATAAAATCGGGATGGATGGCACTTGGTTTCAATCAGGAAACAATTCGGTATATGCTAGCACTACAAGAAGTATGGCACGTTTTGGGTTATTAATGGCCAATAAAGGGAAATGGGAAAACAGCACAATCTTAAACGAAAATTACTTCAACGCCGCTACAAATAGTTCACAAAACATAAATTTAAGCTATGGTTATTTGTGGTGGTTGAACGGAAAAAATAGTTTTCATTTACCGCAATCCCAATTGCAATTTTCTGGAAGTATAATTCCATCAGCACCAAATGATATGTTCATGGCACTTGGAAAAAATGATCAAAAAATTTACGTTATCCCTTCTAAAAATATGGTCGTCATCAGAATGGGCGATGCAGCTGATAATGTCAACTTGGCTTTATCCGATTTTGACAATGTATTATGGCAAAAAATCACTGCGTTATACCAGTAATTATTCAACACTAATTTTTAATGAGTAGAAATAAAACAACAGCTACAAAACCTATTTTATATTTTATCTTCGAGACAGTTATCAAAAAACAAAATAATATTCATCTTATAAAATCGATAAGCCGAAAAATGGCTCTCAATATCTTTTCTAAATTTTGCGTGATTATTCAGGTAAAATGTTTCGCACTGAACATCATCACATTCCTTTATCATATCTAACTTATTCACAAAATCTAATAATAGATCGCTATAGGATTCGTTTATTGCTCTAACGCTCGTCAGGTCATTGATTAAATCGTTCTTATTTTGCTGATTGAAATTCACGGTTTTAAATATTGACGAATTCAACATTCGCTTAAAAAAAAGAATTTCTATCCTAATAATAGAAACATCTTCTTTCCACAGTTCAATATCTTTATCCATAAACCTCATTTGCAAATCGTCTATCGTTTCATGCTGGTATATCAAATCTTTCATATTGTTACTTTTTTTAAATGGATTTCCTGTTGAGCTACACCTATTATCTTAATCTCATTGACACCTGAGGGAAATTGCCACATTATACTATCCCCATTCGCATAACCTAAAAGAGCCAAGCCCATAGGTGATAAAATTGAAATTCTATTCTGCTGTATGTTACTTTTCTCTGGAACTACTATTTGATAACATCGCTCAACATTAAAAGAAGTATATATCGTAACAAACGAATTAAAGCGAATGACATCTTTAGGCACATCATCATGATCTACCATTCTTGCCGACTTTAATTCAACTCTTAATTTATCCAATGACGATTTATATGTTTTATCTCCATTGTTAGTTGAAATGGAAATAGCTCTCATCAACGAATTGTATTCGTCTTTACATAGTATAAGATTACCGTATTTCATAATTATAAAAAAATGGTTAATAATAAGGCCTCTATAGCAGCCAAAAACTGCTATAAGGACCTTTAAAAATCATATTAAAAAGATTAACTATGGAAAAACTCCACGTTGCACATAGGCCATTTCAATCCTAGTTATAGCTAAAATATAAGCTGCGGTTCTCCAGTCAATTTTACCTTCAAGAACAACTCCTTCTACTTTCTTAAAGACATCGGAAAGTTTCTTTTCTAACTTATACATCACTTCTTCGAGCTCCCATAATTCACCATTTCTGTTTTGTAGCCATTCAAAATAACTCCCTATCACACCTCCTGAGTTACACAGAATATCAGGAATAATAGTGATCCCGTTTTCAAGAAGTATTTTTTCACCTTCAACATCAATAGGACCATTAGCTCCCTCTGCAATTATTTTTGCTTTCACCATAAAAGCATTCTCTTCAGTAATTTGATTCCCCAATGCTGCTGGAACAAGAATATCACATTCTAACCCAAAAAAGCTTTCTGGATCTATTTCTACAGCTCCCTCAAATCCACTTATAGAACCCTTCCTAGGCTTACAATGCTCAAATAAATCTTCAACTGCTATACCGTTCTCATTATATACGGTTGCATGTGCATCTTGAACAGCTATTAATATTGCCCCTTCCTTAATTAAAAAATGTGAAGTCCAGTACCCTACATTACCGTAGCCTTGTACAATAAACTTCTTTCCTTTAAGACTTTCTTTTCTGCTTTGATGCAACAACTTTATAGTCAAAAATACCCCAAAGCCTGTTGCTCTGTCTCTTCCTTGTAATCCACCGGACCCTATAGGTTTTCCTGTAACTACATTTAGGCTATTGGAACGCTCAGAAGGTGCTTTCGTCAACATATAGGTATCCGAAATCCAAGCCATTGTTTGTTCATTAGTATTTACATCCGGAGCAGGAATGTCATAATCTGGACCAATATTATCCCCCAACGCATAAGTAAAACGCCTCGTTAATCGCTCCAACTCTCCTATTGAATAATCTCTTGGATCAATTTGAATTCCTCCTTTAGCTCCTCCGTAAGGCAAACCTGCCAGCGAAGTTTTCCAAGTCATCCACATAGCTAAAGCCTTAGCATCCTCAACATCTACCGTAGGATGGTAACGTAGCCCCCCTTTGTACGGACCTAATGCATTATTATGCTGAACACGATAACCGGTAAAAATCTTTACTTCACCATTATCCATTTTTACAGGAAAATGAAGAATAATCTCATTGTTTGTTATTGATAAAATCTTCCTGATGTTAGGATTTAAATTTATTGCATCAGCAGTTTTATTAAATTGTTGCATGACATTTTCATACATACTTTTTTTCGTTGAATCTTTTATAGCTATCATACTTTTTATTGATAATGTTCACAAAATACTTTGTTGTTTTTTTGCCAGAAGCACTGATTTTTAAAATCACAATTCAAACATAACCCATCATGGACAGCATCCATTAAAATTAGAGAATCGATTTCGATCAACGAAAAATCAGACTTGACTTTTGTTTCTAAGGCAATAGAATTAATCTTAATTCCACCAAGATTAGAATTATTTGTTTGTTTGTTTACTATGTTCATCTCATGTAATTTTAATAGTGTTTAATTTAAAAAAAATATTAATTAACACACATTAGACAAACTGCATGCCATTAGACTTTTTAGAGATAAGCTAAAAACTAACACACTGTAAAACAAAACAATACAAAAAATCCATTTAAAAAATAATTAAATGTAGTGAGGAAAAAATACCCAGTAAGGGAATAAATACCCAGTAAAAAAAGAAGGGTTATTGAATTTTTTGACGCAAAGTTTTTCGGTCAATTTGAAGAATTTCAGCAGCTCGTGTTTTATTATTATCAACAGCTGACATCACTTTTAGGATATATGCTTTTTCAATTTCCTTTAGAGTTTTAAATTCGTCTTTTTCTAAAGGCATTGGGTATTTTAAATATTCGGGGATGTCATTAATATCTATAACATCTCCGCTCATTATAATCATTCTCTGAATTACATTTTCCAGCTCTCTGACATTTCCAGGCCAAGAATGCCTCATCAGCACTTTAATTGCTTTATCAGAAATTGTGATTTGAGGTTTATTATACTCAAATCCATATTTCTTTAAAAAAGTATTTACTAATAGAATTATATCACTTTTCCGATTCCTAAGAGGAGGAGTATCGATATTTACAACGTTTAACCTATAGTACAAATCCTCTCTGAAATTCCCTTTCTGCGACATCTCATAAAGATCACTATTTGTTGCAGCAATAATTCTTAATTCGATTTTTTGAGTTTTTTGTGAGCCTATCATACTCACTTCTTTTTCTTGCAAAACTCGTAACAATCTAGTTTGAACAGATAAAGGTGCAGTTCCTATTTCATCCAAAAAAATAGTACCGCCTGCCGCAGCCTGAAAGAAACCATTCCTAGTTTCGTTGGCTCCCGTAAAAGCCCCTTTAACATATCCAAATAATTCAGACTCCAGTAAGTTTTCAGGAATGGCTCCACAATTGACAGCTATAAATGGATTAGCTGCAAATTCACCTTTGTAATGAATCGCTCTTGCCACAAGCTCTTTACCTGTACCACTTTCCCCTTGAATTAAAATTGTTGCACGATTATTCTTAACACGTTCGATCAAATCAACTAAGTGTACAATCTCTTTAGACTTACCCACAATTCCCGCATATTCAAGAGAATTCTCATTAGATAAATCACCATTATTTTGTATCGTTAACTTTGAATTATCAGTAGTACTAATTAAATTTATAACTGATTTCTTTAACTCTTCATTTGTAAAGGGCTTCGCCAAATAATCTGAAGCACCTGACTTTACTGCGTCAATTGCGTTGTCAACAGAAGGAAATCCAGTAATTACAAGTTTTGGTATTGTTGGGAAATGCTCTTGAACATATTTAATTAATTCAATTCCATTAATACCCGGCATTTGAATATCCGTAATCAATAAATCAATTGAACTATATTTCAAAATATCGATAGCCTCTGTAACCGAAGAAGCTTTATAGGTATGAAAATTTAATATTTTCAAATTGCGTTGCAGCAATTCCAGCATATCGTAATTATCATCAACAATCAGAATATTCTCTTTCTTTAGTTTCATTAATTCATCGTTAAGGGTAATCGTATTTGAAAAGCTGTTCCTTTGGGCTGATTGTCAAAAGTGACGATATCTCCTTTGTGACTTTTGACAATCCCATGCACTACACTCAAACCCAATCCAGAACCATCACCAATAGGTTTTGTGGTGAAAAAAGGCTCAAATATTTTATTTTTGTATTCTTCTTTTATTCCTGGACCTTCATCAGAAATTTCGATAAAAAAATTAGCTTCATCATTATAAATCGAAACTTTTATCACCGATAATTTAGGAGAAACATAAATCGAATTAATTAAAATATTAAACAAGATCTGCGTAAACTGTATAGCATCTAATTGCGCTTCTAAGGATGCATTTTCAAAATTAAGTTTATAGGTTAATTCTGCTTTTTTAAAATTAGGAGCCAGCAAAGTGAGTGCTTCTACAACAATAGGTTTAATTTTCACAAACCTCATGTTTTGCGGCATCTCACAGGCAAAAAACATCAATTTCTTCACGACTTCGCGAGAATAAATAGCCGCTTTTATAATTTTAGAACTATCCTGCTTCGATTGTTTTTCTTCTGTTTTGTCATGAATAAATTCAGCAAAACCTAAAATATTACCTAATGGAGTGTTAAGTTCATGAGCAATTCCCGCAGTTATCTCGCCCAAAATCGATAACCTATCCACACGTTCAGCACTACGTTTCAATTGCTCTTCCTTTCCTTTATTTAGCTCTTTTTCATATAAAAAACCAACATCAGAACAAACCTTCTTTAATAACTTTTCTTCATCGTCTAAAAAATGCTTGTCGGTAAATTTATTAGTTGGATAGTGCACTTTAATATATCCAAAAGACTTATTAAATACATGAATTTCTGATTTTTGAAAAATTGACTTTTCAGGAATAGGATTAGTAACGATATAAAAATCGTCTAATTTTAACTCTACACAAGCGTCATCTGAAAACCGCCAAGCACGCTTTAGAACAATACAAATATTATTCAAGCTGACTTCCATAGAATCTGCATGTTGCACAATGACAGATGAAACATCATACAAGCAGCTTAATTCTTTGATTCGCTCCTTAAGTACTTCTTCTGGGGATATTATAAGGGAAGACATTTGGTTTATTGTGTTTTATATTAAAAAATCACTTGCTTAGATCCAGCATTACAAAAACCTATTGAGAATGTTTTTTATATACTTCAAACAAACTTAAGTCGCATTCTTGCCTAATTTCGTCAAACGAATTAGTGAATATAAGATTTATTACAGAGATACTTAATTCACTCAGAATAATTCACTGAACTTTAACACACTTGGAACGTACGTAGTTTAAAATATCATGTGTTTACGACATATGATTTGTTATAAAAAGATTGTTTGGTCAACCCTCATAAATACAAAATGTCACCAAAATATGAAAATCTAAGATTTTATAAATCTTATTTCCCAATTTTTAAAAACAACAAATAAACAATTACTTACTTTGTATTTCTCTTTTTAGTAATACCTATGATAAATAAACCTAACCCTAGTACAAGTAATACATAATAGATAATAATATTTTCGTCCCTAATAAGATTTGCCAATACAAAACAAAGGACGCTTAATAAATAAAGATAAATAGTCTTTAAATTTTTAATTGAAGAGAAAATCATTGTACTTTTTTATTTGAAAAAACTATCTACAAACTCATATTTATTAAAGACTTGTAAGTCTTCGATTCCTTCTCCAACACCAATATACTTTACTGGTATTTTAAATTGATCCGAAATTCCAATGACAACACCACCTTTGGCAGTTCCGTCTAATTTGGTTACGGCAAGAGAAGTAACCTCAGTTGCTGCTGTAAACTGCTTGGCTTGCTCAAAAGCGTTTTGCCCAGTTGAACCATCAAGAACTAATAAAACATCATGAGGAGCATCCGCTACTACTTTTTGCATAACACGCTTCACTTTGGTCAACTCATTCATTAAATTGACTTTGTTATGTAAACGACCTGCAGTATCAATAATTACAATATCAGCATCTTGAGCCACTGCTGATTGCAAGGTATCAAAAGCTACAGAAGCTGGATCACTTCCCATATTTTGTCTTACAATAGGAACTCCTACTCTATCTGCCCAGATTTGTAATTGGTCAATTGCTGCTGCACGAAACGTATCTCCTGCACCCAGAACCACTTTATACCCTTGTTTTTTGAATTGGTAAGCTAGTTTTCCAATAGTAGTTGTTTTCCCAACACCATTAACGCCAACAACCATTAAAACATAAGGCTTTTTATCTTTTGGAATTACAAATTCAGTGGCTTCACCAGTATTTGTTTCAGAAAGCAAAGCTGCTATTTCTTCTTGTAGAATTTGGTTTAGTTCTTCAATACCAAGATATTTGTCAGAAGCGACACGGTTTTCTATTCGGGTGATTATTTTCAGGGTAGTATTAACGCCTACGTCTGAGGAAACAAGTATTTCCTCTAAATTATCCAAAACGGAATCATCTACTTTAGATTTTCCCGCTACCGCTTTACTTAACTTCGAAAAGAAAGTGGATTTTGATTTTTCGAGACCTTTGTCTAATGTCTCTTTCTTTTCTGACGAAAATATTCTTTTGAAAAAACTCATTGTATTAACAGTATTAAGAATGGAGCATTAGACACAATGAACTAATACTTATTTCTAAGCGGTAAAGATATAAAATAAAAAAGCTACTTCCGAATGAAAGTAGCTTTTCTATATAGTGCTGTATTTGATTATTTCTTTTTCAAGAATTCTTCAACTGCTTCAGGAGCCATAATAGATTCTACGAATGTATATGCACCAGTTTTTGGAGATTTCACCATTTTGATGGCTTTTGATAATCTCTTAGAAGATGTTTGTAACGTTGCTACTGTTTTCTTTGCCATGATTCAAATGTTATTTAAATTTAAATAAAATCTCCAAATGTGAACATTTGAGATTTCTATTAAAATCTCTAATTATTACTTAATTTCTTTGTGAAGAGTTACACGTTTCAAGACTGGATTAAATTTCTTAATCTCTAATCTATCTGGAGTGTTTTTTTTGTTCTTCGTTGTAATGTATCTTGAAGTTCCCGCAACACCTGAAGTCTTGTGCTCAGTACATTCTAAAATTACCTGGATTCTATTACCTTTCTTTGCCATCTTGCTATTTTTTTATTTTGGAAAAAGATTATTTAATAAATCCTTGTAACTGTGCTTTTTTCAAAACAGCAGAAATTCCATTTTTGTTAATTGTTTTTACCGTAGATGCTGCTACTCTAAGAGTAATCCATCTATCTTCTTCTGGAAGATAAAAACGCTTTTTCACTAAGTTCACAGAAAATTTTCTCTTAGTTTTATTCATAGCGTGAGAAACGTTATTTCCTACCATCGCTCTTTTACCTGTAAGGTCACAAACTCTTGACATTATGCTTATCTTTTATCGTTATTCAAAATCAGGGTGCAAAGAAAAGAAAAATAAACCTATAAACCAACAAATTTATAGCACATTTTTAAAAAATTCTTCCTTTAACATTTCTAAACTTTTAATCACAGCTCTATCTATCACTTTTTCACGTGGTTGGCCAAAATTATATTCTTTTACAATTACTTCATTTGGAGTGGCAATTGCTATAAAAACAGTTCCAATTTCGGCATTTTCATCCCCTTTTGATGGTCCAGCATTTCCGGTTGTCGCAATTGCATAATCCGTTTTCATTATTTTTTTTACCCCCAAAGCCATCGCCGAAGCTACCTCAGCACTAACCACAGAAAATTCATTTATTAAGCTTTCAGGAAGCTCTAGAACATCCATTTTAACCTCTGTCGCGTAAGAAACAACACTTCCTTTGAAATAATTTGAAGCGCCAGCAACAGATGTTAGGCTAGCCGCAATTTTTCCTCCTGTACAACTCTCAGCAGTAGACAGCGTCTTACCTGTCTTTTTTAACATCTCACCAAGCTGAAACTCGATTGTTTCCTCTTCCTCGTAACCAACAATAATATCATTGATAATGGCGTCTAATGAAATTACATATTCCTCTAATGCCAGCTCCAAAATCTCCTTGCTCGTTCCTCTTGCCGAAATACGTAATCGCACACTTCCAGGACTCGGTAAGTAAGCTAATTTTAAAAATCCAGGAAGACTATTCTCCCATGCTTCAATTCGCTCTGAAACCAGACTTTCGCCTTGCCCATAAGTAAGAATAGTTTTATGGATAATATAAGGGCGCTTATATTCTCTTACAACCTTTGGAATAATTTCATTCTCAACCAAATACTTCATTTCATAAGGCACTCCCGGTAGCGAAATAAAAACAGTATTTTCTTTCTTCATCCACATTCCAGGCGCCGTTCCCACTTGATTATGAAGCACGGTACACTTAGATGGAACCAGAGCCTGATCTTTATTAATCTGCGTGATAGGGCGTTTATAAAAACCTTCTATCATTTCCGTGACATGTGCTAAAACTTCCTGATCCACAATTAGTTCATCCTCAAAATAGTCACAGAACGTTTTTTTAGTGACATCATCTTTTGTAGGCCCCAGACCACCTGTAACAATTACCAAATCTACGGTATTCTGAAGAGTTAAAAAAGTATTCAAAATGTGACTTTTGTCATCACTTATCGAAATCATTTCATTAATCTCTACTCCTATTTTATCCAAGGATTTGGCAATAAAAGAGGAGTTTGTATCTACAATCTGCCCTATTAAAATTTCGTCACCTATAGTAACTATGGTTGCTTTCATTATCGTTATGGATTTAGGGTTTGTATTATAAACAAAATCAACATCCATAAAAAAATGAATGTTGACATATATAATACATAAAAACTATAAATAAATTTAAAGATCGAAATCTTTCTTAATTTCTTTTACAGCGTCATTTATTTGATTCTTTATACTCTTAAAAGTATCTTCGATATCTTTCTTTTTTCCTTCGGTTTTTGTCCAAGCTTCCAATTGAAGAATCTCTTCAAAAGCGACATTTAATCCCAGAAGATCAAGAGTTGGTTTTATTTTATGTGCATAAGCATAAGCATGCTTATGATCTTTCTTTTTAATCCCTTCTTTGATTTGAGCCAAATCTTCAGGAACTTCGGTTACGAACAATGTTAGAATTTCATTTACAAATTCTGAATCGTTATCTGAAAGTGCGTACACTTTTGAAAGGTTGTAGTTTAAAGCCATTATTTTACTTGTATTCTAAATAGTTTATGTCCTTCTAAAAATCCCTCTAACACATCATCCGGTTGTACAGCAGCTACTCCTGCAGGAGTCCCGGTAAAAATAACATCTCCTATTTTTAACGTAAAGTACTGAGAGACATGAGAAATAAGCTCGTCAATATTCCATAACATTAAACTAGTGTCCCCTATTTGAACTGACTTTCCATTATTGGTTAATTCAAAAGTAATATTTTCTAACGAACTAAATTGTTCTTTTTGCAAAAAATCTCCTATTACTGCTGAGCCATCAAAAGCCTTAGCTTTTTCCCATGGCAAACCTTTAGCTTTTAATTTTGCTTGCAGATCACGAGCTGTAAAGTCTATTCCAACACTGATTTCGTCATAATACTTATGTGCAAACTTAGGCTCAATATACTTACCTACCTTATTGATTTTTACAACAATCTCGATTTCATGATGAATATCTTCCGAAAATTCAGGAATTACAAATGGATGTTGTTTCAATAAAATTGCCGAATCCGGCTTCATAAAAACAACAGGCTCCGCTGGCCGCTCATTTTGCAATTCTTCAATATGGTCGACGTAATTTCGTCCGATGCAAATGATTTTCATAAGTTCTTGTATTCAGAGTTAAAAAAAGTGATCAGTAGTTAGTCGCTATATTGCAAAACTGTATACTGAAAACTACTAACTTATTTAGTGTTTAATTTTCTAAGTTTGATTGCTATTAACACTTTCTTGGTGTACAAAGGAAAATCAGCATTTTGAATCCAACTAAAATAACCAGGTTCTTTTTCTAAAATGGTATCGACTTTCACTCCTTTGTGCTTTCCAAAAGAGAATATTTCATTGCCTTCCTTATCAAACGAAATCATTCCTGCAAAATCAGCAATTTTCTTTCTGGTTGAGAATTCCGACAATAACTTCATGTCGTTTTCCAAATCAGGATAACGCTCTAATTGTGCTTTTAGTATTTCGTAAGTCGCCATAGTATCCGCTTCTGCCGAATGCGCATTTTCTAAATCTTGCCCACAATAAAACTTCAATGCTGCACTTAACGTTCGCTCTTCTTTTTTATGAAAAATAGTCTGCACATCAACTGAAACACTGTTTTTCATATCAAAATCCACTCCAGCACGAAGCAATTCTTCCGCCAGAAGTGGAATATCAAAACGGTCTGAATTAAATCCACCTAAATCACAATCTTTTATCATGTTATGAACCTGAGAAGCCAATTCTTTAAAGGTTGGCTCGTTAGCTACTTTTTCATCTGTGATTCCATGAACAGCGGTCGTTTGCGCCGGAATTGGAATCGTAGGATTCACTAACCAGGTTTTACTTTCTTTGTTTCCGTTTGGGAATACTTTAAATATAGATATTTCTACGATTCTGTCTTTTCCGATATCAATTCCTGTAGTTTCAAGGTCGAAAAAGCAAATCGGTTTACTGAGTTTGAGTTCCATTTTTTATTTTTGAGTAAGTACAAATATATAAATTTGCCTTTAAGTTTGCCTGTCTAATACCATTTAAAGTTTATAAAAACAGTAAATTAAATTCCATTTTAAAGATATCAGCCAAAAAATTATAAAAAAAGAAAACCCAACAAATTTTTAAATCTGTTGGGTTTTTATAGCTGTATATTTTATTTTAAAAATCTCTATTTACATCAAATGCTTCTAGATATTCAGCAACACGTTTCACGAAACCTCCTCCAAGCGCTCCATCTACAACGCGGTGGTCATAGCTGTGCGATAAGAACATCTTTTGACGAATCCCTATGAAGTCTCCTTCAGGCGTTTCAATAACTGCTGGTACTTTTCTAATCGCTCCAAGAGCTAAAATACCTACCTGTGGTTGGTTTAAAATTGGAGTACCAAAAACACTTCCAAAAGTCCCTACATTAGTTACAGTATAAGTTCCTCCTTGTGTATCGTCTGGTTTTAGCTTTCCGGCTTTTGCACGACCTCCTAAGTCGTTTACCGCTTTTGCCATACCTACCAAGTTCAATTGATCAGCATTTTTAATTACTGGGACAATCAAATTACCGTTTGGTAAAGAAGCTGCCATTCCAAGGTTGATGTTTTTCCTTTTGATAATAAAATCACCATCAACAGAAATATTTAATCCTGGAAAATCTTTTAACGATTTTGCAACTGCTTCCATGAAAATTGGAGTGTAAGTCAACTTCTCTCCTTCTCTTTTCTCGAAAGCTGATTTGTTTTTCTCTCTCCATTTTACAATATTCGTCACATCAACTTCGATGAATGACTGTACGTGAGCCGAAGTTTGAACCGAAGCTACCATGTAACCCGCAATCAATTTGCGCATTCTGTCCATTTCAACAATTTCGTCTCCTCCATTTACAGAAACCGGAGCCGCTTTTTGCGCAACTGCAATCGAAGCCTGAACTGCTTTAGGAGCTTCAACTGTTTTTGCCTGAGCAACAACGGGTTCATCTCCTCTATTTTTTACGTATTCTAAAATATCGTTTTTAGTAACTCTTCCATCTTTTCCTGTTCCACTAATCATTTCTAATTCAGCGATAGAAACACCTTCAGCCGTGGCAATGTTTTTAACTAATGGAGAAAAGAATTTGTCTGAATCAGAAAAGTCTGCTGGTGTCGCAACACTTTCTTTGGCTGCATCAACAGTTTTCGTCACCTCAGCAACTGCTTCTGGAGCAGCTTCTTGTTTCACAACTGGGATAAGATCTCCGCCTTCAGTTTCTATTATTGCAATCGTTTGACCAACCTGAACTAAATCATCTTTTCCAAATAATTGTTCAACTAAAATACCTGAAACTTCACTAGGCACTTCACTATCAACTTTATCAGTCGCAATTTCAAGTACAGCTTCATCAGCTTCAATTTTGTCTCCAACCTCTTTTAACCAATTTGTAATGGTTGCTTCAGCGACACTTTCTCCCATTTTCGGAAGTTTTAATTCAAATCTTGCCATATTGTTAACCTAAAAGGTGATTTTTGTTTTCAGTTTGCGAAATTACTAAATTTTTTGAATATAAATTCCATTTAATGTAATTTTTCATTCAATTTTTACAACCACTCCCCTTTCATTAGAATTGTCACTTCCTATTAAAAAAGTAGTGTTTTTGGGTAAAATCTTAAAGGTTACCCCCTTGTTTTTAAACGATTCCATAAAATGAATGCATTCTTTGAAGGTAACAAAAAGATTGTCCAAAAGAATTTCAATTGACGCCTTATCTTTAACCCCTGACGAAATTACCATTTTTTCTGAGTTCAAATCGTGAAAGCGCACTTTTTTTTGTAAAACACCAGCTATTTTTTCAACTAAATCTACATTAGAAGAATAGAAAACAAACGATTCTGGCTTTTTCTTAGATATGGTTTTCCCTTCAAACATTTTTATAAATGAAAAAAATCCAATTCCTATTTTCATCCCTATCGAAAAAACGGCAGAAACCTTGAAATGTTTTTTATAGAAAAAATTCATGGCTTCCTGAAAACGTTTCATATAAACACCGTCCCTTATTGTACTTTCGCCTTTGTAATGTATAACGGTTGTTTCGTGAAAATAATAATTTGATTTCGCTTTCAGCAACGCCCGATACGACAAATCAATATCGTCTGAATACATAAAACAGTTCTCATCAAAGCCAGCTAATTCCAGATATAATTCTCTTTCCATAAACATAAAAGCTCCCACAAGAATATCAACTTTAGCCGTTTGATTTTCTTGTACATGTTGGGCGTAATACCTTCCAAATAATTCGAATTTAGGCCTGATTTTATACAAACCCATCATTTTTGTAAATGCGACGAAAGGAGTTGGCACTCCTCTTTTACTTTCAGGCAAAAAATTCCCCGTTCCGTCTATGAGCTTGACGCCAACAATTCCCAAATTAATTTGCCTATCGGCGAAAGCCATAACTTTAGTAAAAGTATCTTCGGCAACAACAGTATCGGGATTGAGAATACAAATATATTTTCCTTTGGCTTGGGCTACGCCAAGGTTATTTCCTTTTGGAAAACCTAGATTATCGTTATTCTGGATGAGTTTTATGCTTGGAAAACGCTGTTGCATCATGGCACAACTACCATCGGAAGAATTATTATCGACCACAATTATTTCGCTCTCAATACCATCTAAGGCATTCTGGACGCTTAAAACACAGAGTTCTAAAAAATAGCGGACGTTATAGTTGAGAATAACTACTGATAATTGCATGAAGCAAATATAAACATTAGAGCTTCCAAAATGCAAATATCAAATTACAATAGTTTCTGGAGTAGTTTTGGGTTTTTCTTATTGTTCCAAAAAAGAAGCAAATCAATTTGATTTGCATTTTCAATGATTTTATAAATGAGAGTTGTTTGCTTAGAAAGCACCAAAGAATATATTTCCTTTTTTGAGTTGAACTTTCCTATTTAAGGTTTGGATCTTATCCTAAAAAGTGAATCTTCAACTAATATTGAAAACTTCTCTGCTTCTTTTGGATTCCACTTCAATAAAATAAAATCTAATTCTTCATAGAAAGATTCGATTGCCAATGGTTGCCAAATTATCGAATACGTCACTAAGAAAAATTATACTTTTTCTTAATTTCTGACATAACTTGTTCATGAGGGATTCCCACACCCGCATCACTTTGCTCAATTGCCTTTTCAATTAGCTTTTGAACTATTGGAGGTATTTCATCCCAACCATCACCTTCATTCAATATATTTTCGATTTGATATAAAGTCGACTCTTCTTCTACTTTAAGTAGTTGCTCTATGATTTTATATTTTCTTTCTGATGAATTCATATTATAATGATTAGAATACCAAATTTACAAAATTATATTCATAATTTTCATAACTAAAAATCAACCCACTATTTTTCTTTTTACTGTTTCTCTCGAATGGATTTCCAACGCAGATTGTATACTTTTTTACATAAAATTAAAAACCATATTCCCACATTAGCCACGATGGAGCCGATATCCTTTGTGAGGAACGAGCAAAGGTAAAGGTGAGAGCGGGAACTATGCTAACAAATAAAGCCTATTGATTCGCTCCAAATTATTGGAATAATCATTGAGAAACGACTACTTTTGAATGATATGAAAATTGTACCAATACTCTTCTTGTTTTTTATAACGGCAAGCTACTCTCAAATTTCAGGCTGTACGGATCCGCTTTCGAAAAACTACAACCCACTAGCAACACAAAATGACGGAAGTTGCCGCTATTCCAGAACAAGAATAAAACCTGATTTTTCAGTTCAGTTAAGCCCCGTTTTGAAGGAAACTTCGAGTTTGCTCTTTTGGAATTCCCTGTTATGGACAGCTAACGACGATAGTGACACTAGCCTTTACGGAATAGACACAACCGGAGTAATTCAAAAAGAGATTTCGCTTCGCAAAATAAAAAACACCGACTGGGAAGAAATGGCGCAAGACAGTCTCTATTTCTATATTGGAGATTTTGGGAATAATGTTTCTGGAAACAGAAAAGACCTCCATATTTTAAGAATAAAAAAAGAGTCGCTTGCACAGAATGCCAAAAAAATAGACACAATTTCCTTTTCGTATTCGGATCAAACTGATTTTAGAAAAGCAAAATCCAATACAACTAATTTTGACTGTGAAGCATTTATTGTTACAAATGACAGTATTTATTTGTTTACGAAACAATGGAAACGAAAAAGAACCGCTGTCTATGCCTTGCCCAAAACTCCCGGGAACCATGTCGCGAATTTAAAAGAATCCTACAACGTAAAAGGACTCATTACTGGAGCCACTTATGTCCCTAACAAAAAAATTCTTGTCTTAAGCGGCTATAGCAAAACCGTATCCCCGTTTATTTATCTTTTATACGATTACAACAAAAGCGGTTTCTTTACAGCCAATAAAAGAAAAATTAAAATTGCGCTGCCGTTTCATCAAGTCGAAGGTATAACGACTCAAGATGGACTGAAATATTATCTTACAAATGAAAATTTTGTCAGAAAACCAATAATTAATACACCGCAACAGTTGCACCGCTTCGATCTAAGTCCATTTATAAGTCCATAACATCAGCGAAAATTCGCTCTAAAAACCTCAGAATCCGTTAAACAATTCGCTAATCGACTTTAATAGTTTACTTTTGCAAAAAATTTAGACTTGTGAATTACTTATCTGTTGAAAATATCTCCAAATCTTTTGGTGAAAGAACGCTTTTTGAAAACATTTCTTTTGGAATTAATAAAGACCAGAAAATCGCTTTTATTGCCAAAAATGGCTCTGGAAAAACGACTATTATGAGCATTATTAATGGACTAGACGAACCCGATACGGGACAGGTCGTTTTAAGAAAAGGCATAAAAATGGCTTTCCTTTCGCAAAACAATAATTTGCAGGACGAACTGACTATCGAAGAAAGCATTTTCGCCTCAGATAATGAGACATTGAAAGTGATAGAAGCCTATGAAAAAGCATTAGAGAATCCAGAAGACGAGGAAGCTTACCAAAAAGCTTTTGACGGAATGGATCAGCATAATGCTTGGGATTTTGAGACTCAATACAAGCAAATCTTGTTCAAACTGAAGTTGGAAGACTTCAAACTGAAAGTAAAAAACCTTTCTGGGGGACAGAAAAAACGTTTGTCACTAGCTATCATTCTAATCAACCGTCCTGATTTATTGATTCTGGATGAACCTACGAATCACTTGGATTTAGAGATGATCGAATGGTTAGAAACTTATTTTGCCAAAGAAAATATTACGTTGTTCATGGTAACGCACGACCGTTTCTTTTTAGAGCGTGTTTGTAACGAAATCATTGAATTAGACAACGGTAAACTATACCAATACAAAGGAAATTATTCTTATTATTTAGAGAAAAAAGAGGAACGGATAGCCTCTGAAAACTCTAGTGTAGATAAAGCACAAAACCTTTTCGTAAAAGAATTGGAATGGATGCGCCGTCAACCGAAAGCGAGAACGACTAAATCGAAATCGCGTCAGGATGACTTTTATGACATCAAGGAAAAAGCACAAAGTCGCCGTAAGGAGAACAAGGTGGAACTTGAAATTAATATGGAACGTATGGGAAGCAAGATTATCGAGCTTCACAAAATATCCAAAAAATTCAAGGACCATGTAATCATGGACAATTTCAGTTTTGATTTTCAACGTGGAGAACGAATTGGAATCATTGGAAAAAACGGAACTGGAAAATCTACTTTCTTGAATCTATTAACTGGAGCTCTTCCGCTTGATTCTGGAAAAGTAGTTATGGGTGAAACCATAAAAGTGGGTTATTATACGCAAAGCGGAATCAACCCAAAACCGGGACAGCGTGTTATCGATGTCATTAAGGAATACGGAGAATTCATTCCATTGATGAAAGGAAAATTGATTTCAGCTTCACAGTTGTTAGAACGTTTTCTTTTTGATTCTAAAAAACAATATGATTTTGTAGACAGATTGAGCGGTGGGGAATTGAAACGTTTGTACTTATGTACAGTTTTGATTCAGAACCCTAACTTTTTGATTCTGGATGAGCCAACGAATGATTTGGACATCGTAACTTTGAATGTATTGGAAAGCTTTCTACTAGACTACCCAGGTTGTCTGTTAGTAGTTTCTCACGACAGGTACTTCATGGATAAAATTGTAGATCACTTATTCATCTTTAGAGGTGATGGTGTGGTGGAAGATTTTCCTGGAAACTATTCTGACTTTAGAGCCTATGAAGATAGTGCTGATGTAGCGCAAAAAGAAGAAAATAAAGCAGAGAAAAAAGACTGGAAACAAAATAACCCAACGGGGAACTTGACTTTCAATGAGCAAAAAGAATATCAAAAAATCGAGAGAGAAATTAAAGATTTAGAAGTTCAAAAAATAGCTATCGAACAATTGTTTGCTGACGGAAAAGTCGAAGAAAGCAAAGTTTTAAGCAAAGCAAAAGAATTGGAAAACCTCATCAATAAGATGGAAAGTAAAGAAGAAAGATGGTTTGAACTATCAGCTAAGATGGAAGCCTAAGTTTCTTGGTCCACACTGACTTATAGAGAAAACACGTAAAGCCCCACTAAAAATAAAATTTTAGTGGGGCTTTTTCTTTTGGAGACTTTGGGCAATTCAAAATGAGATATTTGTTTCACAAAAGCTCGCACAGATAAAAAAAAACCTTGCGAGAGAATTGTCCCTATAATTGGAATTAACTTCTTGTATCTGTGTGTAATAACACATAAAATGGCTTTAATTCAATTGAATTAACTAAATACTACTTGACAATTAATTTGATAGCGTTATATTTTGAAAGTTTGCTACTTAATCTACAGAAATACAAACCAGGAGATAAATTCGATTTTGAAAGCGATAATTGATTTGCACCTGCTTCTGTCTCTAAATTGATACTTTTAACCACTTTCCCTAAAATATCAAAAATCTGGATGGTGATTTTTTCTTGCTCTACTGCATTAAAATGAAGTACTGATTCATCACTAATAGGGTTAGGAGTAACAAAAACACTATTCATATTATCTAATTCATTTTCAGAAACAGATAAACTTGTTTCTTTAGAAAACTGTATTGCTTGTAAATCCATTTTTTTCGTTGCTGACTTACCATCCAAAGCTGTCATTTTAAATACAATTGTTTTTATATCATCTAAAACCAATGGAGTTCCTTTACTAGAAGTAAATTCTGTGAACGGAATTGCAAAATCCTGTAAATTATTAGTCAATTCAATTGTCTTCTTATATTGCTCATCCCAGTTTTCTATACTGTTTTTTATGAAAACAATTTCCATAGTCCCAGTTCCTTTAGCTTTCAAACGGAAGCTCTTATAACTCGATAAATCTACAGCCTTAAACCTTGGAGTTAAAGCTCTATAAGCAGCTATATATTCACTGGTGGTAGCAGTTAGACTTAAATTTCTTTCTACTTTAAAATTGTTACTATCAAAAGAAACGTCATTTGGAGAAATAATATATTGATTTACAGAAGTGCTTGCAGCCGCATCATCAACTCCCCATGGTCCATCTGATAAAAACAAATCATCTGGTGTCGCAATACCATCCCCAATTCTAAATCCAATATCGAATAAGTTTCCTGTAGGAATAAGTAATTGAGTAATATAGTTTTTATCTAAATTAATAGGAGAAGAAATTTTTTCTTCAGCACTAGTTTCTGTTTGCCTCAAACCTGCGTCAAAAGTAACTAAACTGGTCGCATTTGTATTTATGACCTGTAATTCTAAACTTCCGTTATTGTATTTTCCTTTTCGAACAAAAACTGTTGGTGGAGTTGAAAGAGTATAACTTGCAATTGGCTTTTGAGCATTTATTAGTTGAACTACCTCTTCTCCTAATACAAATAAATCGTCTATAGAATTAGTCCAAATTTGGAAATTATAAAAACCAATATTTTTTTCATATTTATCCAAATTCCAATGGCTTTCCAATCCAAAATTAGCACCTCCATTAGTGATTTTTGCAGATAAACTCAAAACGTATTCAATCGAATTATCTGCATTCTTTATAATGGTTTTTATAAATGGTTGTTCTTGAATATCAATCGTAGATACTGAAATTATCTGTGCTCCTAATAAACGGTCACATATAAACTTTGTATGTTCATAAACTCCATCATCCGTTTTTAAAGCTAGAATAGAAGCTATTGTTTTACTGTTTTTTAAATAATCTACTGAATATACCTCAGAAGCATTAGTGATTGCCAACAAATCATTTGGAGTCGATTCGATTACCGAATCTTCATTAATCACTCCGAACGGAATAAAATCTCTTAACGTTATTGCAGTTGATTTATTAGCATATTTTGATGATTTAGTTACTTTTTTCGCTGTAGCGCTATTGAAAATATACCCTTTTTTTACACGATTAAAATTACGTTTATTGATTTGTTCTGAAAGTCTATTATTACTCTCTAAACCTCCATCATTACCTCCAGATATATTTGCGTCCAAAACTGGACAAGAAGAATAACCTGAACAAGATGGATCCTCGCAATCAATTAAACCATCTCCGTCATCATCAATACCGTTATCACATATTTCCTGAGGAACTGGTGCAGTGGGACAACGAGCTCCATCATTACTGGAACTTGATGGGCCATAAGCAAATAAATTAGATTCCATCGCGTTGGTTCCATTTAAATCTTTCACATCTCTAATTACATAGACAGTACCGGTTTGATTGGCAGAAATATAAAAGCTTCCTGATAAATCAAAATAAACTGCACCATATGTATACGTTTTACCTTTAATAATAGGCACCACACCTAAATCATCAACGATTCCCGTTTCGGGGTGAATTCGAAATAAAATATTACTTTTTTGCTCAACTGTATACAGATTACCATCTAAGGCATTAAAAGCCCAATCGTGAACATTTATACTTTGTGTCAATTCAAAAGCACCTAAATACTTTGTGTAAGTTGGAGAATCAGGGTCTAAGTCCACTTCATAATAAGAACTTCCCCCTGCTTTAAAATAATATATTCCATTAGAACTTACGTCTCCAACATATTTATTACCATCTGGTAATTCATCAATTGTAAAAATGGTAGTTGTAAAATTTTTACCTATTCGAACAATAGATTTAGAAGGTGAAGACAAATACCCCCAGATATAACCGTCTTTAGGGTTATATCCCGCTCCATTAATATTACCGGAAGTAATATCTGCTGCTACTAAAATAGAATTACCAGAAGCTAAGTCTATGGCGTAAACATCATTATACTGAAATAAGTAAGCATTAAAATCACAATTAAATGGAATTTCTTGCGCAATACCTTTAATACTGAAAAAAGTTAAAACACAAAAAAGTATTGTTTTTATCCTTAAGTGTAAAGTTCTTTTCATAATGTACTATTTTAAATTAACAATGGAATAAAATTACTACTTATTAATGCAACTTCATAACATCTTAGATCTACACAACAGAAATCAACGGTGAATAACCATTATGTATAGACGAAATCAAATACTCTACTTTTAATTAAAACACAACAAAATTAGTTCTGGAGTGGTTATTACCCTAAGAAACGAATTAAAACCACAATTAAATGTTTTAAATTAATAGTTATTTTGCTGGTTTTCAATATTTTATGCTTAAATTAGTAATACTAAAAAAAGATTACTAATCTGCTAGTTTTAGGAACATATGCAAAGCTAGATTGAAATTCTTTTTTAGGCTATTTTACAATTTAGCATAAAAAAAGGCAGCTATTATGGAAACAAAAAAGAAAATTTTAGTTTTAGGATGTAATTTTGCAGGACTTACAATATCCCGATATTTACATAAAGAGCTTGGACATGCGGCAGAAATTACGATTATAGACCGCAAGAATTACATCAATTTTATTCCAAATATACCTATTGAGGTTTTTAACAATCACAATCCGGCGAATACTATGGAATTTCAATTTCAAAAATTCTTAAAATCAGATGGTAGCGAATTCATACAAGCGGAAATAGAGCACATCGATGCCGATGAAAAGAAAGTTCTCTTCACTCCCAATGAACGAAGCGGTTCTAGTCAGGAATTTATCAATTATGATTATTTGGTAATAGCCGTTGGTTGTAAATTAGCTTTTGATAAAATCGAAGGCTTTGGGGAATTTGGTCACACTTTTTCAGATACTTTTTACGGAAATGAAGTTCGGAAATACCTTTACAACGATTATAAAGGAGGTCATATTGCCATAGGTTGTGATCGTTTTATTCAAGGACAAAGTCCAAAATCTCCTAAAATCCCCACAGCACTTGCTGCCTGCGAGGGACCACCCGTCGAGCTTGCTTTTTCATTAGCAGACTGGTTGGAAAAACATAAAAAGGGAAATGCCAAAAACATTACCCTGTTTACACCTGCAGAAGTGATTGCGGAAGATGCTGGAAAAACTATTTTAGATCAACTGCTTCCCATGGTGTCAGGAATGGGCTACGGTTATAAAAACAATACAGTAGGTATAAAAAGAATCTATAAAGACGGTATTGACTTTAAAGACGGAACAAGTTTAGAGGCCGAAATGAAAATTATTTTCCCTAACTGGGAACCGCATAGTTTCCTTAAAGGACTTCCCTTTGTAGATGATCAAGGATTTGTAATTACTGATTTATATATGAGAAATCCAGATTACCCAGAAATTTTTGCGGTGGGTGATGCTGCTGCTGTTACCGTTCCAAAGTTAGGCTCTCTGGGTCACATGGAATGTGAAATCGCATCAAAAGTACTTGCGAACGAAATTTTAGGAATTTCAGAAACAATAGATCCGTTGCATCCAATGGTCGTTTGTTTTGGAGATATGGGAAATTATAAAGGATTCTATATGCATACAGACGAATGGTGGGGTGGCGATATCAGTATTTTAAAAATGGGCTATACGCCTTATCTTTTAAAAATGGGATTTAAAACAATGTATCAAACCCTAGGCGGTAAAGTACCTAGTTGGGGGATGCCACTATCTGAATTAATTGGAGATCATACTATAATATAAAAGCTGCTGCAAACAAACATACTTATACTGTTTAACATAAAATTCATTACCATGGAAAATTTAAGTTTAAGACCCAAAGGAGATTATAGCTATACTGCTGAATACCAACAATTGTATGTCCTGACAGAACATTGGAAATCCGATTTAGAATTCTATAAAGATGACTTGCGATTTTTACATCACCTCATAGATAAATATTTCGTTTGGTTTGCTCATAAGGAACATCTTGACGAAATGAGAAATCTGGCAGCTCGATTGTCTGAAATTAGTAAAAAATGTGACGGACTACTTGAGAAAACATCCAAACATCTACACCATTTGGCAGAATTAATTGACGATCCTTTTAAGTATGATTCTCATAAATTCAGGACTGAGCACGAGGAATTAGAAAATGAAATGGCATCCTTTGTCAAAAAATTCCGTGAAATCAAAAAAGAAACCTTTTCCGCTTCAGAACAGGTTATCGAAAATGAAGTTAAAAGAATAACATCTTAGGCTACCCAAATTAGAACAACAAAAAAACCACAACAGAACTAGATTCCATTGTGGTTTTTAATTTTATTAGTATAAAGTGTTTAGGTCTAAATAATACTCTAATCTTACAAAACAAAACAAGAACTTCTATTTTTTTTAAATTCACAGTTTATTTTATTTCCAAAAACACAAGTAAACAGTAGCATGTATATTTCTTTGTCAATAGTTTGAATTATTAATCTCAATTTTATCTATTATTCTAAAAAATCTTCCCCGCTAAACAACACTTAATAATTTGGTAAAACAACAATACAAACAAGCAAAGCTAAATTTATGTTGAATAGATTTACTTAATTATTTTATTAAAAAAATAATTTTTAAATCTATAAAAATGTTAAAAAAATTTACATTGTCAGACAGATTGCTATTTATAGCAGCTTTCCTCTCTTTAATTTTCTCGGAAATTTTATATTTTCAAGGAAACAAAGAGCAAGCGATCTTTATTGGGATTTGGGTCCCTTCCATATTAGCATTCGGCATTTATTTAAAACTGATACAAAATAGTAAAGATGTCTGATTTAATCCCATATTTCGCAGCACTAATAACTATATTGTTTGGGATAGGATTTGCACTTGCACTTCAGTCACCTAAAAAAGACAAAAATAGTTAATATTTTTTAGTATACACTTTAGCTACCTCTTAATTAGTTAACCTAAAGTCGAATTTTACTCTTGTCAAAAGTTTAAAGTTGATACCGATACTAAAACAGCATTCAAGAAATTGGAGTTTTAGACATAAAAGCAGAAAAAAAACCACAACAGACTTAGTTCGAGTTGTGGTTTTTAATTTTACAAACTATATATTTCCTACCAAGGAATAGGATTGTAGTCTTTCAGGAATTTTCCGCACCAGTGTTTACCCGTATTGATTCCGTCAAACAAAGGATCCATAACCCTTGCAGCACCATCAACAATATCCAGTGGTGGCTGAAAATCTTCCAGTTCCTGTTTCTTTTTGGCTAGTTCAGCAGGATCTTCATCCGTTACCCAACCTGTGTCTACTGCATTCATGAAAATACCGGCTTTCGCCAATTCTCCTGCAGCAGTATGTGTAAGCATGTTTAAGGCCGCTTTTGCCATATTAGTGTGAGGATGGCGTGCCTCTTTAAAAAAGCGATGAAACTTCCCTTCCATTGCTGAAACGTTGATAATATGTTTTTGTCCCGTATTGTCTTTCTTCATCACTTCTGAAAGTCTGTTGCATAATACAAAAGGTGCAACCGAATTCACTAGCTGCACTTCGATCATTTCTGTAGTTTCTATTTGGCCCAACTTCAAACGCCAGCTGTTGGTTTTTCTCAAATCTACCTGCTGTAAGTCGGCATCGAGTTCTCCTTCAGGGAAAACTTCAGTCGCCACCAACGCATTGTCAAAGGAATACGGAATCTGTGATAATTTGGCGGAAGCCCGTAAACCTATTCCAGGTTCAGGACCGTGCCAAGTCACCGGCATATTTTGATTAGAAGAAGCTCCTGAGGTCAAAACTTTTAGTTCATCCAAACAATTGGCGTGATCTAGTAATAACTCTTGCGCTTGCTTGGGCAAAGAGCTAATTGCACGCTCTTCATTTTCCATCATGTGTGTATAAAACCCGGCAGGACGTCGTACTGTTTGCGCAGCATTATTGATTAAAATATCCAATCGCTCGTATTTTTGCTCAATAAAATTACAGAAAATCTCCACACTAGGAATGTGTCGCAAATCTAATCCGTGAATTTTCAGGCGATGTCCCCAATCCATGAAGTCAGCCTCTTGCCCAAAACGCAAAGCCGAATCTACCGGAAAGCGAGTAGTTGCAATAACTGTTGCTCCACCACGCAACAACATCAAAGTAATATGATAGCCAATTTTAAGACGCGAGCCTGTTATAACGGCTACCTGTCCTTTTACATCAGCAGTTTGAAAACGTTTAGCGTAATTAAAATCACCGCAATCCGTACACATAGTATCGTAAAAGTGGTGCATTTTAGAAAACTCGGTTTTGCAGACATAGCAATTTCTGGGAGTTTCCAGTTCTTGCTGCTCTTTTAGAGCCAAATCAGACATAGCCAAAAGTTTTGGCGCCATAAAAACACTGGCTTCACGCGCATGACGGATTCCGGTTTCCTTGCGGGCCGTTCTGTCACGCTTCTCCATTTTGCGTTTGGCGGCTACTTTACCGTCTTTCTTTCTGCGGGAAAGCTCATCGCGATCCGGTCTTGAAAATTGACCTGCCGCTTTGATTAACGCTGTTCTTTGTTCTTTTGGAATATCAAATATTTGATCTGTGTCTGTATTTAATTGCGAGAGAATTGCAATGCAACGGTTAATTTCTTCCGATGTGATTACTCCTTCATCTATTTGTTCTTCGTTCATCATCTTCTGAAATTGTATGGCTATTGATTTTAAGAGCGCAAAGATAGTTTTAAAATCTTTGTTGTCTTGTATTTTTGAATGCAAGCCGCTTAGAATTTATTTCGCAGAGACTCGCAAAGTTTTCTTTTACTCTCAAAGTGTCTAAAAATTGTTTCACAGAGATTCATTAAGTGTAATTTTTATTCTTAAACTAAAAAATACTCTTAATATCTTCGCGACTTCTTTGTGAAACTCTATGTAAACTCTGCTATTTCACACAGATTCATTAAGTGTAACTTTTATTCTTAAAATAAATAAAACTCTGAGTATCTTCGCGACTTCTTTGTGAAACTCTGTGTAATTATGCTATTCCAAATAAAATCGTACTTAAAATTCCTTTGGCATTCTAAAAATGAACACGCTGTCCATTCCCCTTTTGTATTCACTTTGATTACAAAATGTTTTTATGATAAAAAGCCAAAGCCAGAATATACCGTTTTAAACAATTATAGAAATTTACTTTTAGCAAGCAATAATACTATTGAAGTAACCGACTTTGGTGCCGGATCGAAAATTTTTAAATCGAATACAAGACAAATTGCACAAATAGCAAAGACGGCGGGAATTTCTCCTAAAAGAGCCGAATTATTATTTAGAATCACGAATTATTTTCAGCCAGAATCAATATTAGAAATTGGAACCTCATTAGGATTAGCCACTGCTGCCCTATCCTTGGGTAATCAAAAATCTAAAATCACAACATTAGAAGGCTGTCCTGAAACGGCAAAAATTGCCCAAAACCAATTTAAACAATTTGGTTTGACCAATATAAATTCTGTTGTAACCGAGTTTGAAAGTTATCTGAGTGACCTTAGAAAATCGACTTTGAACTTTGGACTTATTTACTTCGACGGCAATCATTCGAAAAAAGCCACCTTAGACTATTTTGAACAACTAATTCCGACTGTAACAAATGAAACAGTCTGGATTTTTGATGACATTCATTGGTCACCTGAAATGGAGCAAGCTTGGGAAATAATTAAAGCGCATCCAAAAGTTAAAGTTACTATAGATACCTTCCAGTGGGGATTAGTTTTTTTTAGATACGAACAGGAAAAAGAACATTTTATAATTCGAACATAAAAAAATGACCGCCATTGCTGACGGTCATTTCTAATTCAAACTATTTTATTCTTATTTTTTAGCTTCTTGCATTTCTTCTGTTTTAGCTCCCATTCTGTTCAATGTGTACATTGGAGCGAATTTCAATTTCAATGCAGCAATTGCTCTGTTGTCTTCAGAAGACAATCCTTCTTTTTCAACAGTGTTTTTTCTGCTATCCAATGCTTCATACATAGTTTTGATTTCATCCCAATCTTCACGAGAATATCTATCTTTATTATTTTCTACGGTATGTACAAATTGTTGGTAAACGTTATGGATATTACCAGCGTTAACCCAGTCAAAATTCATGTCTTCACCAATTTTTCCTTCACCAAACAATTCATTTCTCATTGCTTGTTTAGAGCTTGGTTGTGCAGCCGCCATTTCAGCTTCCATTGCCGCTTTTAATGCTGCATATTTCGCTTTACTAGCTTCTACTTTTTCTTTTGCTTTTTGGTCTTCTTTTAGATCTGATACTGCTGTTTCAGCTTGACTGCTTTTCAATTCATACGTAGCTTCAATTGATTGCCAGTTCGCTTTAGCGTCTTCAGCTGGAACATTACTTACAGAATCCACATAAACAGTATAAGTGTCTATTGTTTTTTCAGCTTCTTTTTCCTTTTCACCTTTACATGAAGTAAATCCTAAGGCAGTAACTGCCATTCCTAAAACAAAAATTCTATTTTTCATAATTATTGGTTTTATTATTATTCTTAAACAAATGTACCAATGATTATGTTTTCCTCAAAATAAATATGTGAATGTTGTAATAAATTAAATAAATTATGATATAATCACTTTTCATGTGTGAATTTTATAATAAACATGTAAAATCTTGTAACTACTGAATTTATAGTTTGATGTATAGAAAATAAGCAAAACGCCAAAAACCACAACATTTATAATATTAGTCATCCAATCCTATAATGGCAACAGTTATATCTTGATTATTATTGTAACAAAAATGTATTTTGGTCAACTTATCTTTAATTCAAAAGTCTTTTGTACTTTTAAAATTCAAAAACTATAATTCATCAATTGAAAATACCAATGTCAAACCCATTAATAAAAATTACCAATATCAAAAGAGATTTTGTTCTTGGAAACGAAATCGTTTATGTTCTAAAAGGAATTGACTTAGAAATAAATAAAGGCGAATACGTAGCCCTTATGGGACCTTCTGGCTCAGGAAAATCGACACTGATGAATCTTTTGGGTTGCCTAGACACTCCTACATCTGGGACCTATATACTTAATGGAAAAGACGTCAGCAAGATGAAAGATGATGAATTAGCTGAAATACGCAACAAAGAAATAGGCTTTGTTTTTCAAACTTTTAACCTGTTACCTCGAACCACAGCATTAGATAATGTGGCTTTACCGATGATATATGCCGGCTATTCTAAATCAGAAAGAAGTGCTCGCGCCGCCGAAGTACTTACTCAAGTAAATCTTGAGGATAGAATGGATCACCAGCCCAACCAGCTTTCTGGTGGACAAAGACAACGTGTGGCTATTGCAAGAGCCTTAGTCAATAAACCTTCTATTATCCTTGCTGATGAACCTACAGGAAATCTAGACACTAAGACTTCTGATGAAATCATGAAGCTTTTTAATGATATTCATGCTAATGGCAATACCGTTATATTAGTAACGCATGAGGAGGAAATTGCTGCTTATGCCCACAGAATTATCCGTTTGCGTGATGGTATGGTTGAAAGCGATATAAAAAAATAGCCTATTATTAGCTTACTCGATAGTATCTCATTCTTTTTTATTTCAAAAAAAAACACAGATTCTGCCGAATTTAATCTGCAAGACAAACCCTATTATCCTATTTCATAAATTATTCGAAAATGAAAATCGCCCTACTAACCTGCGAGAAGCTTCCTGAATTAACTCAATATGACCAACTGTTAATTCCAGAATTAGCCAAAGTTAACATTACAGCGACCGCAGTGATTTGGGATGACAAAAATGTAGATTGGAACGATTTTGATTATTTGGTTTTTCGTAATACCTGGGATTACTTTGAGAAGGAGGCCGAATTCAACCTTTGGCTTGAGCATATCGAAAAATCAGGAGTTAAGACGCTCAACTCTATTGATGCCATTAAAAACAACAAGCATAAATTTTATTTGCGTGAAATGGAAAAGCAAGGTGTCAAAATCCTTCCCACTGTTTTTATAGACAAAACGGATGAACTTGACCTCCATAAAATAATACCTTCTCATTGGAAAAAAGCAGTTATAAAACCAGCATTTTCCGCGGGTTCGTATCAAACAGAAGTCTTTGAATTAGCTGAAATAGAAAAAATCAATACCGAATACAAAAGCATAGCTTCCCAAAAAGAACTTTTACTACAAGAGTTCATGCCTGAAATTCAAACTTTGGGAGAAACCTCCTTTATCTTTTTCAATAAAAAATTCTCTCACGCAGTTAATAAGAAACCTGTTGCTGGCGATTTTAGAATTCAAGTGCAGTTTGGCGGCCAGTATACTTTAGTTCAACCCAATGCTGAGTTAATTGAAAAAGCACAACAAATTGTCGACACATTTAGTGGAGACCTACTATATACCAGAGTAGATGGAATCGTAATAGACAACGAACTTCACTTAATGGAAGTGGAATGCATTGAACCTGATTTGTATTTTAATCTTAGTGAGGGCTCCTTGCAACGATTTGTTAACGCTATAGTGGATTTAATAAAGTAATTTTGTATTACTTTATTAAATCCACAAATAAACAAATAAACATAAAATGAAAGTATATACTAAAACCGGAGATAAAGGAACCACAGCACTTTTTGGCGGCACTCGCGTTCCCAAAGACCATATTAGAATTGAGAGTTACGGAACAGTAGACGAATTGAATTCCTATATAGGACTTGTTCGTGATCAAGATATGAATACGCATTATAAAGACATTCTTGTAGAAATACAGGATCGCTTATTTACAATAGGAGCTATACTTGCCACGCCGCCAGAAAAAGAAGTGATGAAAAACGGCGAACTTCGTTTAAAAAAATTAGGTATTGTAGAAAGTGATATTGAATTGCTGGAAAATGAAATCGATAGTATGGAAAGTGAACTTCCGCCTATGACGCATTTTGTTTTACCTGGCGGACACACCACAGTGTCATATTGTCATATTTCTCGTTGTGTTTGCCGTCGTGCCGAACGATTGGCGGTACATTTAAGCCATAATGAACCCGTAGCTACAATCGCGATCAAGTACTTGAACCGACTATCTGACTATCTTTTTGTATTGGCACGAAAGTTGTCTCATGATTTGCAAGCCGAGGAAGTCCAATGGATTCCGAGGAAATAGTTGACAGGAATAAATACTCGTTTTTAGGTTAAAAACCTCAAACTTTAAACCTGAAACTTTACACTAAAAAAAACGTTCTTAACTTTTTTATAAAATAAATAGATTTTTACTTGTATTTTTCAGTAAAAAAATTATTTTTGCACAAAACTAAATCGACAAAAGATGTATTGGACATTAGAATTAGCATCCTATCTTAGTGATGCACCGTGGCCTGCTAACAAAGACGAACTTATTGATTACGCTATACGTGCCGGAGCTCCTTTAGAGGTAGTAGAAAACCTACAATCTATTGAAGACGAAGGCGAGATATACGAATCAATGGAAGAAATTTGGCCAGATTATCCTACAGACGAAGATTATCTTTGGAATGAGGATGAATATTAAAGAATAAGCAAAGAAAAAGTCTCAGAAGAGGCTTTTTTTTTGGTTAAATTTACATTTTAAAATAAATAGAAATACAAATATATTATGAGTTTCATAAATAGCATTCTTAAAGCCTTTGTCGGGGATAAATCCGAGAAAGATGTTAAGGCTTTACAGCCTTACTTAAACAAAATTAAAACTTTCGAAAGCAATTTAATTGCATTGTCACATGACGAATTAAGAGCACGTACTTTTTTCTTCAAAGACCAACTGCAAGTTGCCCGCGCAGGGATTGACGCTAAAATCGCCACTCTTAAGAAAGAAGTTGAAGGGATTGAAGATATTGATCAGCGTGAAGACATTTATGTATCGATCGATGCCTTAGAAAAAGAAGCATACGAACTATCTGAGAAAACATTACTTGAAATACTTCCTGAAGCTTTTGCAGTAGTAAAAGAAACAGCAAGACGATTCAAAGACAACTCAGAAATAAGAGTAACTGCAACTCCTAAAGACAGAGAATTTTCTGCAATCAAACCTTATGTTTCTCTTGAAGGAGACGATGCTATTTGGCAAAACAAATGGAATGCTGCTGGAAAAGAAATTACTTGGGACATGATTCACTATGACGTTCAATTGATTGGTGGAATGGTGTTGCATGAAGGAAAAATTGCAGAGATGCAAACGGGTGAAGGAAAAACATTAGTAGCAACCTTACCTCTATACCTGAATGCTTTAACTGGAAACGGTGTGCATTTAGTAACTGTGAATGACTATTTAGCTAAACGTGATAGTACTTGGAAAGCACCTTTATTTGAATTCCACGGAATGACTGTTGATTGTATTGACAATCACCAACCAAGTTCTGAGGGAAGAAAAGCGGCTTACAATGCGGATATCACTTATGGAACAAATAATGAATTTGGTTTTGATTATTTAAGAGATAACATGACCCATTCACCTAACGATTTAGTTCAAAGAAAACACAATTATGCAATTGTCGATGAGGTCGATTCTGTATTGATTGATGATGCAAGAACACCATTGATTATTTCTGGTCCAGTACCTCAAGGAGATCGTCATGAGTTTAATGAATTGAAACCAAAAATCGAAAACTTGGTTGCTCTTCAACGTCAGTTGGCAAATGGATTTTTATCTGAGGCTAAAAAATTGATCAAAGAAGGAAAAACTAAAGAAGGTGGTTTCTTGCTTTTAAGAGCCTATAGAAGTGCTCCAAAAAACAAAGCATTGATTAAGTTTTTGAGTGAAGAAGGAATCAGACAATTACTTCAAAAAACAGAAAATCAATACATGCAGGACAACAATCGTGAAATGCACAAGATTGACGAAGCCTTGTATTTTGTAATTGAAGAAAAAAACAATCAGGTTGAATTGACTGACAATGGAATCCAATTCCTCTCAGGAGATACTGATGCTGACTTTTTCGTACTTCCAGATATCGGAACTGAAATTGCGGCTATTGAGAAGAAAAAATTAGATAAAGACGCAGAAGCAGAAGAAAAAGAAAAATTATTCCAAGATTTCGGAATAAAAAGTGAGCGTATCCATACGTTAACACAACTTTTGAAAGCGTATAGCCTTTTCGAAAAAGATACTGAATATGTAATCATGGACAATAAAATCATGATTGTCGATGAGCAAACGGGACGTATCATGGATGGACGTCGTTATTCTGACGGATTACACCAGGCTATCGAGGCTAAAGAAAATGTAAAAATTGAAGCTGCAACGCAAACATTTGCAACGGTAACTTTACAGAACTATTTCAGAATGTACAACAAACTAGCTGGTATGACAGGAACTGCGGTTACTGAGGCTGGTGAGTTATGGCAAATATACAAATTGGATGTAGTAGAAATTCCTACTAACAGACCAATGGCAAGACAAGACAAAGAGGATTTTATTTATAAAACAACTCGTGAAAAATTCAATGCCGTAATTGAAGATGTAACTGTTCTTTCAAATGCAGGAAGACCAGTTCTTATTGGAACGACTTCAGTTGATATTTCGGAATTGTTAAGTCGAATGTTGAAAATGAGAGGTGTTGCGCACAATGTATTGAATGCAAAAATGCACAAACAAGAAGCTCAAATTGTTGAAGATGCAGGAAAACCAGGAGTAGTTACTATTGCTACCAATATGGCTGGTCGTGGAACGGATATTAAATTATCCAAAGAAGTAAAAGCAGCGGGTGGACTTGCAATTGTAGGTACGGAACGTCACGATTCACGTCGTGTAGACAGACAGTTGAGAGGTCGTGCTGGTCGTCAAGGTGACCCAGGAAGTTCTCAATTTTACGTTTCTCTTGAAGATAACCTAATGCGTTTATTTGGTTCTGAAAAAGTAGCCAAAGTAATGGACAGAATGGGACTTGAAGAAGGAGAAGTAATCCAACATTCAATGATGACTAAATCCATTGAACGTGCACAGAAAAAAGTAGAAGAAAACAACTTTGGTGTTCGTAAACGTTTATTAGAGTATGATGATGTAATGAATGCACAACGTGAAGTAGTTTACAAACGTCGTCGTCATGCCTTGTTTGGAGAACGTTTGAAACTGGACATTGCAAACATGTTGTATGATACTTGTGAACTAATTATACAAGACACAAAAGTAAACAATGACTTTAAAAACTTTGAATTTGACCTTATTCGTTATTTCTCTATCACTTCTCCAGTTTCGGAAAGCGATTTCTTGAAATTAACTGAAATTGAGTTGACAGGAAAAGTATATAAAGAAGCTTTGAAATATTACAACGAGAAAACGGAACGCAGCGCAAGAGAGGCTTTCCCTATCATCAAAAACATATACGAAGACAAAAACAACCAATTCGAACGTATCGTAGTTCCATTTACTGATGGTGTAAAATCATTGAGCGTGGTAACTGACTTGAAAAAAGCGTACGAAACTGAGGGTAAACAATTAATTGCTGATTTCGAGAAAAACATCACATTGTCAATTGTCGATGAAGCTTGGAAAAAGCATTTACGCAAAATGGATGAATTGAAACAATCAGTTCAACTGGCTGTTCACGAACAAAAAGACCCTTTGCTTATTTACAAATTTGAAGCTTTCAATTTATTTAACGCTATGTTAAATGGGGTAAATAAAGAAGTGATTTCATTCCTTTTCAAAGGGGATTTACCACAACAAAGTGCACCTGAAATTGAAGAAGCTAGAGAAGTAGTACAGAAGGAAGATTATAAAACTTCAAAAGACGAAATAGGATCTAGCGAAGCAGATAACCGTGAAGCAGGACAAACACAGCAACGTCAAGTTACTGAAAATGTGGTAAGAGAAATGCCAAAAATCAACCGTAATGACAATGTTACCATTCAAAATGTAGCTAACGGACAGACGCAAGAAATGAAATACAAAAAAGCCGAAAGCCTTATCGCTTCAGGTCAATGGGTTATTGTGAACTAATAAAGTCACATTTCTTAATAAAATTAAATTCCTCAATTACGAAAGTAGTTGGGGATTTTTTTTGAGCTATTCCCGCCATTCGCTACAAGCTATTTGGCTTCAAACCCTTTTTCTAAGCGCTGGCAGGAGCTTCCTTTGGTCGCTCAGCCTCCACTAGAAAAAAGCGGTTTCACGCCTGCATAGGCTTTCCACTGCTGTCAGGGCTAGGTGTTTTATGTAATAAATAACACTAATGAGGTTTCCCGTAAGGATTCAAAATAAAAAGGATTCATCTTTGACAACAACTTAATCACCAAATGACATTAGTCAGTATTTACGGTAATTAAGTTATATATTTGATAATCGATACTGTGTGACTCTAGTCAGACCTATCTACCCTAAATTGGGGTGATAGGTCTGATTTTATCAGTCCTATATACTAGTTATATGCAACTTGTACCGAAATGACGCTGTTGTAATTAATTAGAATATTTAAAGTTTAATTTTACGTAAATAATTATGGAACACCGAAAGTTGATTTTTGTTTATAGATTTATAACAGAAAAATGAAACGCTTTAGTTCTCCTGTTTCCTCTTGGAAAATTAGTTGTTTTATAATGCAAACTACAGTAGAAATGTTGAGCACAACATAGACGAACATCTAAAAATCAATCAAATTTCGTAGATTTGAAAAAAAATAAGACTGAATGTACAAAACATCTGAAATAGTAGCAAAATACGGGATAAAAGAAAGCCTACTAAAAGAATATATTATTGAGCAAAACATTCCTGTTGTCAATGAAGAGGAGATTTCAAAAAAATACTTTCAAACAATCTTATCATTTATAGAAAATACAGAAGATAGAATCGAGAAAAGATTAAAAAAACCCGAAGCTACTTTTAAATATAATTCCGACAAAAACAAAGTATCAATATATCAAGATGATGCTATTTCGTTTTTAAAAAAATTACCTTCTAATAGTGTAGATGTTATTGCTACTGACCCAGCTTATTCTGGTATGAATGACAAGCTTAAACTCGGTAAAGGAAGAATAGTTGGTAAATATGCTGACAAAGGAAAAGAGAATGGAAAATGGTTTGGAGAATTTGAAGATAGTGAAGAAAATTACAACGAATTTTTATCTGAATGTAAAAGAGTTTTAAAAAAGTCAACAGGGCATATATATATTATGTTTGACTCTTATTCGCTTTTAAGTTTAGGAAGTGTTGTTCGTAGTCATTTTGATGTAAAAAATCTAATTACTTGGGATAAAGTAAATATTGGAATGGGACATTATTTCAGACGAAGACACGAGTACATAATTTTTGCTACAAATGAAAATACTCGAAAAATAAAAAACAGAAAATTCCCTGATGTTTGGCGTTTTAAAAGGATTCATAGTTCAAAATATCCAACACAAAAACCAGTCGAAGTTTTTCAAGCTATGTTACACGCAAGCTCTGAAGATGGTTTTACTGTTTGTGACCCATTTTTAGGAAGTGCTTCATCAGCAATTGCAGCTATTAAAAATAACTGCAATTATATTGGTTGTGACATTTCAGACAAATCAATTGAAATTTCAACCTCAAGAATATCTGAATATTTAAAATCAGGTAAAGATAATTTACAAACAAAATCAATGGCAGTTGACGATAACATTTTCTGGGAATAAATTATGGCAAATTTAAGTAAAACGAAAGCATTATTTGCATTCACATCTCCAAGAACAATTGAAAAAATAATTCCCGAAATTAAGATATTAACGGAAAACTTTGAAGGGCAAAAGTGGTCTGGTAACGACCAAGTACAGATTGACTTTTTTCAAACTTTGTTTGACTCAGAATATTATGAAGGAGAAACTTTTCCTTCAAACCCAGCTTTAGCGGCAAGAGATAGAATAACTAGAGCTCCAAAAGCATTAGGTTTTGTTGATTTACAGCCAACTGTGAAACTTACAGAAGTAGGTAAACTGCTACTAGCTGAAAAAAGACTAGACGAAACATTTACTAGGCAACTCTTAAAATTTCAACTTCCTTCTCCTTATCATACACAATCTAAAACAGTTGATTTTAGCGTAAAGCCATATCTTGAATTATTAAGATTAATCAAAGAACTTGGAAGTATTTCGAAAACTGAAATTGCTCTATACTTTTCACAACTTACAAATTACAATGATTTTGAAAAAATAGTATCAAAAATCAAGGAATTTCAAAAGAATTCCAAATCATATAAAGGTAGTCGGAAGATGTATGTAGCTGAATGTTTTGAAAAAGAAATACTTGAAATTTTTCAACAAGAAGTTCAAGATAAAAATTTGAAAACAAGAGAAAGTTCAAATACTTCATTACAAAAATTTATAAAAACTAAAAGTTCAAATATGAAAGACTATGCTGACGCATTTGTTAGATATATTAGAGCAACTGAATTGGTTACTTTTCAAAAAAGAACTTTTAGATTAATTATTTCATCTCAAAAAACCGAAGAGGTAAATTATATTCTAAAACAAATAGATAGAAAACCTTTAGTTTTCAAAACCACTGCTGAATTCAAAAAATATTTATTTAATCCTTCTTCTATTAAACTTCTATCTGATGACAAAGAGCTTTTAGTAAAGCAAATAGAGAGTTTAGGTCTTTCTAAATTTGACAAAACTGTTTCAATCGAGGAACTTAAAGATATATTGGACGGTTTGAGAATTTCGGTGAAATCTAAAAACATAGAGGAAAAGAAACGTGAATTAAAAGACTATAAAGAGCTTCCGGATATTCTCGAGGTATTCAGACAAATAAAGAAAAAAGAAGTTCCCGATGCTCCTCTATTCCTCGAATGGAATGTTTGGAGAGCTTTAGTTATGCTTAATTATGCAAAAAGAGTTGATGGCAACTTTATTATGGATATTGATGGTATGCCTCTTAATTATGCTCCTGGACAAAAACCTGACATTGAATCTGAATATTCAGATTTTGGAATTATAACAGAAGTTACAATGTCTGGTGGACATACTCAATACAAAATGGAAAGCGAATCTGTACCGAGACATTACGGAAAGGCAAAAGAAATTCTAAACAAAGAAATGTATTGTCTATTTGTTGCGCCCAAAATAAGCGAAGGAACCTTAGCCCATTATTTTAATCTAAATAGATTTAATACCAAACTATATGGAGGAAAAACTAAAATTATTCCTCTATCAATTGACCAATTCATTGAATTTATAAAATCTGGAATAGAAAATAAATTTAACAATCCTGATAAACTAAAAAATTGGCTAGAAAAACAATGGTTAAATAATCAGGAAATGGAAGATGAAAATGTTTGGAGTGAGAATATTGAAAAAAGCATTCTTAAATGGGCTTCTTAAAAAAGTATTGTTCTAAACAACGGATATAAATAATTGGTCAGTTTTAAACCTAAAAACTAGATTCTAAAAAAAAAACATCTTGAAAGTTGATTTTTATCGAAAAAATTTAATTTCTATTTTTAGATTTCAACAGAGAAATTAGAAGTGAGACGTTAAAAATTGCGAACCGCAAAACAGAAATGGGAAAGTTGGATTTTACCAACAGCAACTTGAAAAAATTTGTGGTTTAAATCGTGATTTCGACCAAAAACAAGCAGCATATAACCGCCATTTAGCGAGATTGTGGGCTTAGTGGAATTACCGTTTTTAATGACGTTTACATTCAGCCTAAAGTACTCGTTTTCAAAAGTCCACAACCTCGCTAAGTGGCATAACGTTGGCGGATCCCGTAAAAAAAAAAGCAGAAATTTAAGACAAAACTATGCTTAAAATCGAAAAGATATTTGATAAATATAGCTTCCAAAAAAGAACTAAAAAGCCCAAAATAACTATTAAAGAAGTTGAAAGTAAAATAAATTTTTCGCTTCCTGAAGATTACAAATTTTACGCTGAAAATTTTGTAGAGAACGAAAGTTTTATCGGTAATGAATTTATTAGACTTTGGGATTTTAATGAAATATTAAAAATAAATAGTGAATATGAAATCCTTGAAAACCTAAAAAATACAATTGCAATTGGTGGAAATGGAAATTCTGAATTTATTGCAATCGAATTTCTGAAAAGTATGGAATATAGAATAATATTATCGCCTTTTATTGATTTAGACGAAACTTACCATATTGAAATTGGAAATTCATTCACTGACTTTTTCGAGCGTTTAGAAGACGGAAAAGCTTGGTTTGAAGAATAAATTGAAAAAAACCTAAACGAAGAAAATCAGAATGTAGAAACGGCACCCCTCTGGTGCTCGTCTGCGACGAGTACCTCCTTTAATTAGAATACAAATAGTAGCGTTTTTAACGCGGTTTCTTAAACCCACACCTTTCCCCTACTTTACTGAAATATTTGATGGAATTGCGTCCTTCCTCGCAATGAACTTTATGCCACTTTTTTGTAACTTTGATTTAAATAAAAACATCTTATGACAAGTACAAGCTATCACGATGAACGAATTGCAAAAATGACATTTGCTTCAGTATATCCTCATTATGTAACCAAAGTGGAGAAGAAAAACAGAACCAAAGAAGAATTACATCAAATTATAAGTTGGTTAACTGCTTATGATGACAAAAAGCTGCAGCAACTCATTGAGGAAAAAGTAACTTTTGAAAAATTCTTTAATGATGCCACATTAAACCCTAATGCGCATTTGATTACTGGTGTAATCTGTGGTTACAGGATAGAAGAAATCAAAAATAAATTAACACAACAAGTCCGGTTTCGAGATAAATTAGTAGATGAATTAGCCAAAGGACGCAAGATGGAAAAGATTTTGCGAGTTGCATAGAATGCTTCCTAAACGATTAGATTTTTTTTTAATAGCTGAAATACTGGATGAGATTGCGTCGTTCCTCGCAATGACCCTGTTAATACTTAAAACTAGTGTACAAGGAATTTAAACTACCTTGGATTTTCCTCAAAATACCTTGCTTCAATTCGTTTAATATCTTTTATCGAATTTTTGGCCCAAGCCAAGCGTTTTACTAAAATTTCTTCTTCAGATAAATGCCAATCAATATTAGAATTCCTTAGGCGATTCGTCAAGTTTTGAATGATTATTGCTGCCGAAACAGAAATATTCAAACTCTCTGTAAATCCCACCATTGGGATTTTAAGAAAACCATCGGCACGTTGTAAAATCTCTTCTGACAATCCGTCTCTCTCCGTCCCAAAGAACAAAGCACTTGGTTTACTAATATCAAAATCATCCATCAAGCAATCGGTATCATGCGGTGTGGTTGCAATTATTTGATAGCCTTTGTTTCTTAAAGTATCTACACAGTCGGTAATACTATCGTAGGTATTGATATCAACCCATTTTTGGGCGCCCATCGCAATTTCCTTATCGATACTTTTCCCGTAACGCTGTTCTATGACATTCAATTCTTGGATCCCAAAAACTTCACAACTGCGCATTACTGCACTGGTATTGTGCATCTGGAAAATATCTTCAACCGCAATAGTAAAATGATTGGTTCTGTTTTCTAATACTTTCAAGAATTTCTCTTTGCGGTTGTCGGTTAGGATGTTTTCAAGGAAATTAAGATAATCGATATCAATCATTGGGAACTTTTTTTGGCAAAAATAGTAAAAAAGAAAAATCTACCGCAAATTCGCAAATTTATTAGTTGAAGAAGAATAGCCACAGATTCACAGATTTATTTTTATATAGGATTAAAAATCTGCGACAATCCGTTTAAATCCGCGTCATCTGCGTCCATTTTATTTTTACAACTTCATTTAACGGCAGTTTGAAAACGGATTTATAGTAAATTTGTGTATTAGTGACAAAACAATAACATAATGATGAAAAAGAAATTAGTGGTTTTAACCGGAGCGGGCATCAGTGCCGAAAGTGGTATCAAAACTTTCAGAGACAGCGACGGACTTTGGGAAGGACATAATGTATTGGACGTCGCAACGCCTGAAGGCTGGCATAAAAACCCTGCTTTGGTAATGGATTTCTATAATCAAAGGAGAAAACAGCTCAAGGAAGTAAACCCAAACTTAGGACATCAGATTCTGGCCGAATTAGAGTCTTATTTTGAGGTACAGATCATAACTCAAAACGTAGATGATTTACATGAACGCGCCGGAAGTACTAATGTATTGCATTTGCATGGTGAACTATTGAAAGTCAGAAGTACGGTAAACCCACATTTCATTTTGGACTGGAAAGAAGATTTGAATTTTGGCGATTTTGATACTGATAAAAATCAATTGCGCCCACATATTGTTTGGTTTGGTGAAGAAGTACCAGCACTAGACGAAGCGATTTCGCTTACTGAAACTGCTGATTATTTTGCCGTTATTGGAACTTCTCTGCAAGTATATCCTGCAGCTGGATTGATTGATTTTACCAATTCAAAAACTCCTATTTATTATATTGATCCAAAGCCCATTAAAATTCCGAATCTGCGAAATCCTTTGCAGGTTTTTCCTCAAGTTGCTTCAGAAGGAATGAAACTATTAAAAAAGGAGCTTCTTCAGCTTATTTAAAAAACAATCCTTTTCGAAATTGCTTCTAAAGGTTTATATTTGTGCCTTTCGAACAAATAACACAACAATGACTACTTTAAACGAATTGAATGCTATTTCTCCAATTGACGGAAGATATAGAAACAAGACTCTTTCTTTGGCTCCTTTTTTCTCTGAAGAAGCGTTAATCAAATACCGCGTATTGGTTGAAATTGAATATTTCATTGCTTTGTGCGAGGTTCCTTTGCCACAACTTAAAGGTGTAAACCCGGATTTATTCGAAAGTTTACGTAACATTTACAAGAACTTCTCAACTGAAGATGCGCTTTGGATCAAAGAAACTGAGAAAGTAACCAATCACGATGTTAAAGCGGTTGAATACTTCATCAAGGATGCTTTTGAAAAATTAGGGCTATCACAATACAAAGAGTTCATCCATTTTGGATTGACTTCACAAGATATAAACAATACTGCGATTCCACTTTCAACAAAAGAGGCTTTCGAAAAAGTATACATGCCTTCTTTGATCACTTTAACTTCAAAATTGAAAGATTTAAGTGTCGAATGGAAGGATATTCCAATGTTAGCAAGAACACACGGACAACCTGCTTCCCCTACTCGTTTGGGTAAAGAAATTGGTGTTTTTGTAGAACGATTAGAAGAGCAAATGCGTTTGTTGTTCAATATCCCTTTTGCTGCTAAATTTGGTGGAGCAACAGGAAACTACAATGCACATCATGTGGCTTATCCACAAATTGACTGGAAAAAATTTGGTGGAAATTTTGTTGAGGATATTTTAGGTTTACACCACTCTTTCCCAACAACACAAATTGAACATTACGATCATTTTGCTGCATTTTTTGACGCATTGAAAAGAATCAATACGATTATCATTGATTTGGACAGAGATATTTGGACGTACGTTTCAATGGAATATTTCAAACAAAAAATCAAAGCGGGAGAAATAGGATCATCAGCAATGCCACATAAAGTAAACCCAATTGACTTTGAAAACTCAGAAGGAAACTTAGGTATAGCAAACGCTATTTTTGAACACCTTTCTGCAAAATTACCGTTGTCAAGATTACAACGTGATTTAACTGACAGTACTGTTTTGAGAAACGTAGGTGTGCCAATTGGACATACAATAATCGCTTTTGAGGCTACTTTAAAAGGATTGAACAAATTATTATTGAATGAGCCTAAGTTCCACGAAGATCTAGAGAAGAACTGGGCAGTTGTTGCTGAGGCGATTCAAACGATATTGAGACGTGAAGCATATCCAAACCCTTACGAGGCATTGAAAGGATTAACAAGAACCAATGAAGCAATTGATAAAAAAGCGATTCATGGTTTTATTGCTACTTTAGAAGTTTCAGAAGAAGTAAGAGCTGAGTTAATGCAAATCACTCCAAGTAATTTCTTGGGAATCTAGAACTGAAATTAAAAAATAGTAAATTCTACGTTACTCTTTTTTTGAAATTAGTAAAAGTGAATTCATCTGAACGCTTATCAATTGAAAATCTACAAAAAAAGCTATCTTTATCGATAGCTTTTTTTAAGTTCCTTAATTAGAGCCTCTTTTTGAAACAAAGTTTAAATATTTAAATAAATCTTACTAGCCCCGTTTTGCAATGCATAGCTGGAATAGCTACAACAATAAAATATGAGTGTCGCAGCAACAGTAGCAGAAACTACAACACATTTAGAACCCTTAATTAGTGATCTAGGATTAATTCTTATGACCGCAGGTATTGCCGTTTTGATATTTAAAAAACTAAAACAACCCTTAGTTTTAGGATATCTAATTGCGGGATTTCTGGCAGGTACCCATTTTGATTTTTTCCCATCAGTAAAAGATGTCAAAAGTGTAGAAGTTTGGGCTGAAATAGGTGTTATCATCTTGCTGTTCAGTTTGGGTCTCGAGTTCAGTTTTAAAAAATTGATGAAGGTTGGAGGTACCGCCTCCATCACTGCCGTCACCCAAATCATAACGATGGTATTAGTCGGTTTTCTGGCTGGTAAATGGATGGGCTGGGGTCAAATGGATTCTATTTTTCTTGGAGTTATTCTTTCTATTTCATCTACCACAATCATCCTAAAAACCTTTGATGAACTGGGTGTTAAGGCCAAGAAATTTGCGGGAATAGTTATAGGCTCACTTATAGTTCAAGATATTGTTGCCATTTTGATGATGGTATTGCTTTCTACTGTCGCAGTAAGTCAGCAATTTTCTGGAACAGAACTGTTGATGTCGATTTTGAAACTCGTTTTTTTCTTAACAGCTTGGTTCATGGGCGGTATCTTCTTTATACCTTCATTATTAAAAAAAGCAAAGCCTTTATTAACAGATGAAATGCTGTTGATTATCTCACTTGCGCTTTGTTTAATGATGGTTATTTTAGCTTCAGATGTAGGTTTCTCACCAGCTTTAGGTGCTTTTATTATGGGATCTATTATTGCTGAGACTACGCAAGCTGAACATATTGAGCATTTAGTAAAACCAGTTAAAGATTTATTTGGAGCAATTTTCTTTGTATCTGTAGGAATGCTTATCGATCCAGTTATGCTTTATGAACATGCGGTACCAGTACTTATTTTAACTTTTATTACCATTTTTGGCCAGTCGATCAGTTCGACTATTGGTGCGCTTATATCTGGACAACCTTTAAAACAGGCAGTACAAACAGGAATGAGTTTGTCTCAAATTGGAGAATTTTCTTTTATTATAGCGACTCTTGGAATGTCACTGCATGTGACTAGTGACTTTTTATACCCTATTGTTGTTGCAGTATCAGCCATTACTACTTTTACGACTCCTTTTATGGTGAAGATGGCTGTTCCATTTTCAGAATTATTAGAACGAAAACTACCTAAAAAATGGGTCAAAAAAATAGCCAGATATAGCACAAATGCTCAAGCAATTCGATCCGTGAGTACATGGCAAATTGCCATTCGTGCTTATTTAATACAGATTGTTTTAAACACCATAATCATTACCTCGATTATCCTGTTGTCTGCCAACTTTATATTACCACTAGTAGAGAACTCAAAATTTGGTAATGCTATCGCAGCTTTGATTACTATTATTGTTATTTCTCCTTTTTTATGGGCGCTATCCTTACGTCGTGTAGCAGTTGAACAAGTAGATGCTTTATATAAAGAACGTAAATATAGAGGTCCTATATTAATGATGATTTTCTTTCGGATGGGGCTTGCCTTATTTTATATAGGGTTTCTTTTGAATATTTTCTTCTCTCCTATAATTGCATTTTTTGCTTTAGTAGTTGCGATCACTACCTATTTCTTTTTTCCCAAAAAATTGCATGCGCAGTATCACAAAATTGAAAATCATTTCCTGAAGAACCTCAACAATAGAGAAACCAAGAAAGTAGATCGCCGCCATGCTAATTTAACACCTTGGGACGGACATATGTCTACTTTTGAAATTGCCAAAGAATCTAGCTTAGCGGGGAAAACACTTCGTGAACTGCAGGTTAGAGAAGACTTAGGAATTAATATTGCTTTTATAAAACGTGGAGAATTAACCATTCAAATACCCAATAAATTAGAGCGCTTGTTTCCTGGTGATGAAATTTGCGTTATTGGAACTGATGAACAAGTAGAACAATTTTCTAATTTTCTATCAACGCATGAAATTAAAGTTCCTAAAAAGACCAGCAACGACCTCGTATTAAAACAAATAGAACTTAACAATCCTGAATTTATTGGAGTAAGCGTAGGACAATCAAAATTGAGAGAACGTACAAATGGACTTCTGGTAGGTATTGAACGTAATGGGCAACGCATCCTGAATCCCGAATCTAGTATTATTCTTCAAAAAGATGATATTTTATGGATTGTAGGGAACAATAAATTAATGAATGAATTGTTCAAAGAATAAAAGCAAAAAAGGCAAAAGTGAAACACTTTTGCCTTCTTTTATTATGAGCTATTGTCTTAAAATTATCTTGAATAATTAGGAGACTCTTTAGTAATAGTTACATTATGTGGGTGACTTTCGTTTATTCCACTTGCGGTGATACGAATAAAACGTCCTGTTTCTTGTAAAGTAGGAATGTCTTTTGAACCACAGTATCCCATTCCGGCACGAAGACCACCAATGAATTGTAACATACTTTCGTTCAATTCTCCTTTGTAAGGAACACGACCTACAATTCCTTCAGGAACTAGTTTCTTAACATCATCTTCAACATCTTGAAAGTAACGGTCTTTAGAACCAGTTTCCATTGCTTCAACAGAACCCATTCCGCGGTATGATTTGAATTTTCTACCTTCAAAAATAATAGTCTCTCCAGGAGATTCTTTAGTTCCAGCAAGAAGTGACCCTAACATCACACAATCAGCACCTGCGGCAATTGCTTTAGGAATATCTCCTGTATAACGAATTCCACCATCAGCGATTACTGGAACACCAGTTCCTTTTAAAGCTGCGGCAACTTCTAATACTGCAGAAAACTGAGGAAAACCTACTCCTGCAACAATACGAGTTGTACAAATTGAACCAGGTCCGATTCCAACTTTTACACCATCAGCACCATTTTCTACTAAAAATTTAGCAGCTTCTGGTGTTGCAATGTTTCCTACGATAACATCGATTTGAGGAAATTTACCTTTTACTTGTTTTAGTGTGTTTACTACACCTTGAGTATGTCCGTGAGCTGTATCAATAATAATAGCATCAACTCCAGCGTTTACTAAAGCTTCTGCTCTTTCAAGAGCGTCACCTGTAACTCCAATTGCAGCTGCAACACGCAAACGACCGAAAACGTCTTTGTTAGCAATTGGTTTTTGAGTTAATTTAGTGATGTCTCTAAAAGTAATTAATCCAACTAATTTATTGTCTTTATTTACTACTGGAAGTTTCTCGATTTTATGTCCTTGCAAAACTACTTCAGCTTGTTCTAGAGAAGTTCCTTCGGCAACGGTAACTAAATTTTCTTTAGTCATTACCTCAATGATTGCTCTAGCATTGTTTTTTTCGAAACGTAAATCTCTATTGGTAACAATTCCTTTTAATTTTTGATTTTCATCAACGATTGGAATACCACCAATTCCGTATTCTTTCATCGCATTTTTTGCGTCTGCCACAGTAGAAGTTAGTGGCAATGTAACTGGATCGATAATCATTCCTGACTCTGCACGCTTTACTTTACGTACTTTGGCAGCTTGTTGCTCGATAGTCATGTTTTTATGTAGAACACCTATTCCTCCTTCTTGAGCGATAGCAATTGCCATAGCACTTTCAGTAACGGTATCCATAGCAGCTGATACTATAGGAACGTTAAGCGTTATATTTCTTGAAAATTTTGATTGGATACTCACTTCGCGAGGAAGCACATTCGAGTAGTTAGGAACTAATAATACATCATCGTAAGTTAAACCTTCACCGATAATCTTTGAGTTGTGTGCTATCATGTTGCAATTTGTAGTTGAATTGCGTGCAAATATAGCAAATTATTTTGATTTATTTTTGAAAAATAGATAGGAATAAAAATTAACCCCTGCTGTAAACTATTTCTTAAATTCTTTAATAGGATAAATATTAATTTTAAAGCAGCTGTATGATAACTTAAAACTACTGCCCTAGCCCAGAGAGCAGTGGAAAGCCACGCAAAATAAAACAACTCTTTTTATCAGTTTTAAAAAGCGACCAAAGGAAGCTCTTTTAAAACTTTATAAAAATGTTGCTTTTATGAAGTGCTTGAAACGAATCGCTGGATTAGCTCCTGAAAAAAAAACTTAATTAAAAAGGTTCATTATTATCTTCAAAAATAAAATTCAGCCCGAACTGAAAGGAAAGACTGTTGGCTTTTGAAATATCCCGATATTCGAGAAGATTATCAGCTAAAACATACATATTAAACTTCCCGATATTAGTAGATAATCCCAAACCAATATTGGTGAAGGAATAAGAATCTACCGTATAAGTCGCTTTCAGCTGTAAATTGTCAAGGACATTTCTTCTATAATAGCCAGTCAAAGCCATGATGGGTGCTCTTGGCGCAGTCATCACAAACAATTGCGCTCCTACTGCATTTTTATAAGCCGCATCGTTATTTATGCAGTTGCAGTCAGCACCACGGGAATCATTGAATGAATACTGATAGGAAGCATTGAATTTAGCGGGTCTCCAAGTAGTGTACTTAGTATATATCGTGTCTAATGGAATGGCATCTTTAAATTCTTGATAGATACTTCTAGGGTCATCAACGCCATTAAAGCTAGGATTTACCCCTTCGTATTTATAAAGTCCTTTATAGGTAAAACGCTCTACTTCTTTAGAATGCTTTATAAAGCCAACATCCAAAACACTGGCTGTAATTTGAATATTTTTTTTAGGATAATAGGTAAAACCCAAATCAAAACCTAGCCCTAAGTTCCCTCCCAACAAGGTCTTTTTCTGTATATCACTAACAGTATCTACATCACTATCCTCATCAATATAGGCCGAAATCCCTGAGGTATTAAGCTGTGAATTAGAATAGATTACTTGTTCATAGGCCGTGGATGTTCCAAGATTTGTATAAATATATCCCGAATTGTTAGTTGAAGTCGCATTAAAAATACTGCTGTAAATCTTTCCTCTCGCGCCAACAATAAGGTTCTCCCTAATGTTTTTATTATAACCAATGTGCAACACCGAAAGCATTTCTGTTTTTAGGTTTAAATCTGCAAAATTGAATACTTTACCTATGTGATCTTTGTTACCATCGAGAGCGAGTATTGCTAAGTCCTTAGGCATATAAGAAAGGAAATCAAATTCCTGATACATTCCAAAAGAAACATACGCATGGTCTTGCCAATCTCCTACCTTAAAACCTCCTGTGAACAATTCAATTTGTTCGTTTATGGACACTTTATCTTTTCTAGAAGTAGAAGCTAGCACATTGCGCATTTTTAAATTAAAATCGACGCCGTCATTTGCAAAAAGGTCATAGGTAGAAAAACCCGTTGATCCCACATTTAATGAAATTCCCGAAAGTAAAGGAACGCCAAAATAATAGTTATATTTAAAATCAGCTCCAGGATTAGTTGACAAAGACTGAGGAACTGAGGTGAAATTATATAAAATTTGTTTGTTTTGAGACAAGCCACTAATCGATATTAATAGCAGCAAAATTAAGTACGCTTTTCTCATTCTATCACTAAATAAACGGTTGCATGTGATTTCAATTTCAAGCTTCCTAAGCTATTCTCACTTAATGCTGGGCCAGCAGCCATGACAAGTACGAATTCCAATCGTCTGGAGGCTTTTAGCAATTCAAGTTTAGCATTTTCGAAAATCTCAGTTTTATCTATAATAACGGCAGTACCATTAGAAGCCGGTACATCCATACGAATCGTATATATAACAGCATCATTCTGATCAATCAGATTTAGATCAAAAGAGTATGATCTGTTTATGGTGTTGGTAATTTCAAAGGAGAAATCAGCTCTTTTTAAATTCTGACGCAAAAATGAATCCCGAAAAACATCAAAATCCTGCGCATCAAAGAGTAAGTTTTTCTCCACTCCATTTTCTACAAATTGGTGGGCTGCAATATCAAAATAAGTAAGATTACCTACAATTACAGGTTCTAATCGTAAGTCATTTGCCTGATTAAAATCTAAATCACTAGAGCAAGAAAATAAAAAAAACGGAAGTAGGATTGTTCCTAAAATCGTATACAAGTGGTATTTAATCATTCTCAAAATTAAAATATAAAAGTAAATCTATTTGTAATATTACTAACGCTTTCTATGTTTACTTATTATTAACTTTTACATATTTATGAAAATATAATACAATATTGTCTAGTGAAATTCCCCAAATAATTTAGAGGCTTCGTTATAAGCACTTTCGAAACTCAAGGGATTGAGGCTTGTATTTTCCTTGTTAGCTGTAAAGTAGGACAACAATTTCTCTGTAGGCATATTACCTGTCAAGTCATCTTTAGCCATTGGACATCCACCAAATCCCTGAATAGCGCCATCATAACGACGACAGCCAGCTTTGTAGGCAGCATCAATTTTCTCGAACCATTTATCTGGTGTTGTGTGCAAATGGGCTCCAAACTCAATTTTGGGATACTGTGGAATTAGATTCGAAAATAAATAACTAATCACATCGGGCGTTGAGCTTCCTACGGTATCAGAGAGTGACAAAATTTTCACTCCCATTTTAGATAATCTCTCAGTCCAATCACCCACGATCTCAACGTTCCATGGATCTCCGTAAGGATTTCCAAAACCCATTGACAAATAGGCAACCACTTCTTTATTGCTTTTATCTGCCACTTCAAGAATCTCCTGCAAGCTAACTAAGGATTCCGCTATGGTTTTATGGGTATTCCGCATCTGAAAATTTTCTGAAATCGAAAAAGGGAAGCCTAAATATTGAATTTCAGCATGCTTAGAAGCCATTTCAGCTCCTCTTGTATTGGCAATAATCGCTAATAATTTACTAGTTGTTTGTGACAAGTCCAGTTGTTCCAAAACAGCTGCCGTGTCCTGCATTTGCGGAATTGCTTTAGGCGAAACAAAACTCCCAAAGTCAATTGAATCAAAACCTACTCTCAATAAAGATTGAATGTAAGCCACCTTTCTTTCGGTAGGAATGAATGGTTTTATGCCTTGCATGGCATCACGAGGACATTCGATAATTTTTATTGGTTCCATAGATTTCAAAGATAATAAAACTTGCAAAGTGGCAAAGAGTAGCTGCTATAAAGTTTGTTAAAAAAAACGGTGCTTTTTTACAACAAATTAGGTTTTATAGTCGTAAACATAAATATTACATAATTTGGCAGTAGATTATTATAGGTATTCACAAGTTTCATTTGTATATAAAAAAGAGTTCCCACAAAAAAACGGCAGCTAGAATTTCATTTCTTACTACCGTTTTTAAGTATGTGACGTTTCTCAATGAATAATGAAAAACTTAGTTATTTCAATCGCTCTAAAATCTTTTTATTAATGGCTTTCACCAAAGCAGGACCTTCGTAGATAAACCCAGTATACAATTGCACTAAACTAGCTCCAGCATCTAATTTTTCGATAGCATCCTCAGCAGAATGGATTCCTCCCACTCCAATGATTGGAAATGCTTTATTGCTTTTTTCAGATAAAAACCGAATTACTTCAGTAGAACGTTTTGTCAAAGGTTTCCCTGACAAACCACCCATTTCAGTTTTATTTTCGGATTGTAAGCCTTCTCTTGAAATAGTTGTATTTGTGGCAATCACTCCCGCAATTTTGGTTTCTTTCACAATATCAATAATATCTAATAATTGATCATCAGTCAAATCAGGTGCAATTTTTAAAAGTATTGGCTTTTGTTTTGGTTTAGCCAAATTTTTATTTTGCAGTGTTTGCAATAATTGCGTTAATGGCTCTTTGTCTTGCAGTGCACGAAGATTAGGTGTATTTGGTGAGCTTACATTCACCACAAAGTAATCAACATAATCATACAAAGCGTCAAAACAGATTTCGTAATCTGAAGTCGCTTCTTCATTTGGCGTAAGTTTATTTTTACCAATATTTCCACCTATAAGCACCCCATCGTTTGTTTTTAATCTTCCTACTGCTTCAAGAACACCACCATTATTAAACCCCATTCGATTTATAATTGCCGAATCTTCTTTTAAACGGAAAAGGCGTTTTTTCGGATTACCCTCCTGCCCTTTTGGCGTTAAAGTTCCGATTTCTATAAATCCAAAACCAAAATTTGACAGTTCCTTATATAACTTAGCGTCCTTATCGAAACCAGCGGCAAGACCTACAGGGTTTTTAAATTTCAAACCGAACACCTCAGTTTCTAAACGTTTGTCCTCTATCAAATAAAGTGAACGATAAATAGCTGAAAATCCAGGTAATTTAGAAGTAAAACGAATTAAAGAAAACGTAAAATGATGTATTTTTTCCGGATCAAAAAAGAAAAATAACGGACGAATAAGTAGTTTGTACATATAGAATTTGTTGTGTCCTGCAAAAATAGAATTATCTAGCCGATAATTAAATGTTTAACCGCTAATTTTACATAGCCTTGTGCAATACAGACCCAATAATTATCAAATAATGAGAACTATTACTAAAAAAAATACTTCTAGACATTAGATTTATCTATAAATTAGCAGCCTAAGAACGAATGAATATTAATCAAAGTCCACTTATCCTTTATTTCAGTATTGATTGAAAAAACCAACTATTAAAAGAAAACATTCCATGAAAAACATATTATTCCTCTTATTACTAATTTGCCTAAGCGCTACAGCGCAAAGTAATTTGCCTACTACAATTTATTTAGTCCGACATGCAGAAAAAGTTACTGATGATCCAACCAATAAGGATCCGATGCTTACTGAAAATGGCGAAAACAGAGCAATTGCTTTGGCAAAATCCTTTAATAAAATCGCAATAAACAACATTTACAGTACTAATTATAAGCGTACTATTGCTACAGCAACGCCATTAGCCAAAAAGCACAAAAAGGAAATAAAAATCTATGATTTGAAGCAATTAAAAACAGAAGCCGAGACCATTTTGAAAGACAACAAAGGTGAAAATGCCTTAATTGTAGGACATTCAAATACGGTCTTAGAAATGATTGAAGCTCTGGGTGGGAAACGGCCAATTCCTGTTGTTTCTGACCAAGAATATGACTATTTATTTCAACTTTTCATCGCAGCTGATGGATCGTCTGAGGTCAAAGTGATGCATTACGGAGCAATCAACTCCAATTCAGAGGGAATACAAATGATGCGAGCAAAATAATGATTTACATTCTTTTTTAGAAAGGAAAACAATTATCATAAATCTCAAAACCGAATCCATTATTACGATGGATTCGGTTTTTTTTGTTACAACTATAAAATGTGGCAGGCATAAGAATCTAAAAAATCAACCTTCAAGACCAACTTCACCTCAATTCTGTTTTAATTTTTCTATTCTACTTCCTTAGCTATCCTTCTAGTCCTTTTTTTAATAGAAATAAAAAAAGACAAATCCCGTACTTAAATAACCAGCCTTACAATATATAAACGTTTTATTAACAGCTAATTACAAAAATGATAACTAACTTTAATCAAACGAAAATTATTTCACTTAAAATAAATCTAAAATGGAAAAGCAAATTCAATCAAAAACGAAGGAAAAACAGAACGAGCAAGAACTGCGTCTTACATGGACATTTGATGCCGCTCGAGAACATGTTTGGAAAGCTTGGACAGACTCTGAAAGCTTCATAAAATGGTGGGGACCCAAACATTTTAGCTGCCCATTTTGCAGTATAGATTTTAAGGTTGGTGGTAAATATTTAAATTGTATGCTTTCGCGTGACGGAAGAGATTTTTGGAGCAGTGGCACGTATATAGAAATTATTCCCATGATGCGGATCGTATACACCGATTCCTTTTCGGATGAAAAAGGAAATATACTTCCTGCAACACATTACGGTATAGAAGGATTGCCATTAGAATTACTAGTAACAGTCACATTTGAAGAGTCTGAAGGCGGAACAAAAATGTCACTTTCACATGTAGGTATTCCGGCAGGCGAAATGCAAGATAGAATAAAAATGGGATGGAACGAATCCTTTGACAAACTCGAAAAAATGCTAATTACCACTAGGCTCGAAGTAAATCCAAAAATGAAAGTCATAGCGACGCCAGGTATGCAGGAGCTATTCATCATAAGAGAATTTGATGCTCCACAGGAAGTCGTTTTTAATGCGCACATAGATCCTGAACTTTACATCCAATGGCTTGGACCACGAGATCTCAAAACAACTTTGAAAACATTTGAGCCTAGAAGCGGTGGTAAATGGCGGTATGTCTCTAAAGACAATCTCGGAAATAAATATTCTTTTCACGGCTACTTTCATGAAGTTGCAAATCCAGCACTAATTATTTCTACTTTTGAATATGACCGGTTTCCTGAAAGTGGTCACGTATTTCTAAAAAGAATCACATTTGGCGCCTTGCCCAACAAAAGAACCAAACTAACTTACCAAGTTATATCCTTCACAGTATTTGATCGCGATTTTATGTTGCAATCTGGTATGGAAAAGGATTTTGAGGAAAGTTACGAGCGCCTAGATGAGCTATTGTCCAGAAAATAAATGGAGAAAATATGCTAAGACTGAGTACAACCAACCTTCAATAGTTAAGATTAGACTACATTATATGTTACTCGTTAAAACGAGGTCTTTTTTCAAATAAACAGTATCTTTGCTCTTCATTATAAAAAAAATTTATGCAACATATAATCGACCGTTTCATCAGCTATGTAACTATTGATACGGAATCTGACGCAAACTCTGAGACTACACCAAGTACAGCAAAACAATGGGATCTTGCCAATAAATTAGTTGAGGAACTAAAAGCCATCGGGATGCAAGACGTAACGATAGATGACAAATCATACATCATGGCTACTTTACCTAGTAATGTGGATCATGAAGTGCCCACAATAGGTTTTGTTTCTCATTTTGACACCACTCCTGACTTTACGGGAGCAAATGTAAAACCACAAATCATCCCTAATTACGACGGGAAAGACATTATACTGAACGCAGAGCAAAACATCATATTATCACCAAGCTATTTCAAAGATTTATTGCTATACAAAGGGCAAACTTTGATTACGACTGATGGTACAACCTTACTTGGCGCAGATGACAAGGCAGGAATTACCGAAATTATGACCGCAATGGAATTCTTGATTAACAATCCTGAAATCAAACACGGAAAAATTAGAGTGGGTTTTACACCTGATGAAGAAATTGGTCGCGGAGCACACCACTTTGACGTAGATAAATTTGGTGCTGATTGGGCTTACACCATGGACGGAAGCCAGGTAGGTGAACTAGAATATGAGAATTTTAATGCGGCTGGAGCCAAAATTACTTTCAAAGGTAAAAGTGTACATCCTGGATATGCCAAAGGTAAAATGATCAATTCTATTTTGATTGCCAATAATTTTATCAATGCTTTACCTAAAGATGAAACACCGCAAGAAACTAGAGGTTACGAAGGTTTCTTTCATGTAAACCATCTAAGCGGAAGTATTGAAGAAACAGTTGTAGAGTTAATTATCAGAGACCACAACAAGAAAAAATTTGAAAAGCGCAAGGAACTAATTGAGAAAATCACCAAGAAAATCAATAAGAAATTTGCGAAACAATTTGGAGAAGATATCGTAATTACTGAAATTAAAGACCAGTATTACAATATGAAGGAAAAAGTAGTTCCAGTAAAACATATTGTAGATATTGCTGAAAAAGCGATGAAAGAGGTTGACGTAAAGCCATTAATAAAACCAATCCGTGGCGGAACAGATGGTTGCCAATTATCATATAAAGGATTACCCTGCCCGAATATTTTTGCCGGTGGACATAATTTTCATGGAAAATATGAATATGTTCCTGTAGAAAGCATGCAAAAAGCAGTTGAAGTAATTGTGAAAATTGCTGAGCTGACTTCAATGCCTAATTTTGGACTAGAAGCACCAAAAACTAAAAAGAAGAAATAATTGGAATCATCCAAACCAAAAAAACATATTTGGCACAAAAATAATAACTGGACAGAAGAGTTAAATCTCTTAAAAGAAATTATTGCCCAGACTGAGCTTGTAGAAACTACAAAATGGGGTGGCCCAGTTTATGTTTTAGATGGAAAAAATGTTTTGGGTATTGGAGGATTTAAAAGTTATTTCGGAATCTGGTTCTTTAACGGTATTTTCCTTGAAGACAAAAAAAATGTATTAATTAATGCTCAAGAAGGAGTTACCAAATCCTTGCGGCAATGGCGCTTTTCTTCAAAAGAAGAAGTCAGTGAAAGTGAAATACTAGCATACATTCATGAAGCCATCGCCAATGAAAAAACTGGAAAAGTAATTAAGCCCGCTAAAAAAGAAGCTCTTGTTTCAGTACTACTGCAACAGGAATTAGACAACGATCCTGCTTTGGCGAAAGCCTTTCAGCAGTTCTCAGCGTCGAAGCAAAGAGAATTTCAGGAATACATTGAAGAAGCTAAAAGGGAACCAACTAAACTTTCTCGAATGGAAAAAATAAAGCCAATGATTATGCAAAATATTGGTTTGAATGATAAATACAAATGATAAAAGTCCCATGAAAATGGGACTTTTTACGTTTCAGAACGTTTCTGAATTCATTTTTCTTACACTTTACAGCTTCAGATCTATAGGCAAAAACTTAACATTGTCGTGTTTCTTTATTCACTATATTTACTATTAACCTTATTATCAGTTCCTTTACCTTAGAACAAAAAAGGCAATACTATTATAACTAAACCGACTACTCAATCATGGATGAAAAAAAAGAAGAGTTAAAAACTCCAGTAACTCCAGCAGCTTCGGCTACCAATAAAAAGGTAGCGCCTGCTAGAACTAGAAAGCCAGCCGTTAAAAAACCAACAACTGATACTGCACCGAAACCCGTCAAAGAAGCAGCTGTAGAGAAAAAACCAATTGAAATTCAGAAAGACTCTATTTCGCAAGACAAAAATGACGAAAAGAAAAAGAAAAAAAGTCAGCTGAAGAAATTGAAGGATAAAGAGAAAGGGAAATTAAAAAAAATGATTGTTAAAGAAATAGCCAAACAAAAAGCGAAAGCTAAAAAGGCAAAAGCTAAGAAAGCAAAAAAAGATAAAGCGAAGAAAGCAAAATTAAAATCGAAGCTTAAAGCTAAAAAAGCCAAGGCTAAATCAAAAAAGGCTAAGAAAAAATCAAAAAGCAAAAAGTGATTTCTTTTTACTTTTTACCAAAAAAAAAGTCCCATTCAGAACTATTTTCCGAATGGGACTTTTTTATATGCTTAAAAAAAATATTATTTTTTTGCTACAGCAGCACTCATTTCCATAGAAATTGCAGAACGCTCCATTTTTAATTTTCCAGCCATTGTTTCGATAACAACAGTAGTATCAGCAAGCTCAGAAACTTTTCCATGAAGACCACTTTTAGTTACGATCTTATCACCCACTTTTAAAGCAGTTTCAAATTCTTTTTCACTTTTTGCTTTTTTCTGTTGTGGTCTAATCATAAAGAAATAGATTACTACAAACATTAATAGGAAAGGGGCAAATTGAGTTAATTGTTCCATAATTTTTTATTCTTTTTTTATTTATTACTATTACATTAATCCGCGACCGGTCTTAATCATTTTTTTATTGGCTTCCAGCTCTTTAACTAAATTATCTAAAATACCGTTGATAAAAATACTACTTTTTGGAGTAGAATACTCTTTGGCAAGTTCTAAATATTCGTTTAAAGTTACTTTAACAGGAATTGACGGGAATTTCAAAAGCTCACAAATAGCCATTTTTAAAATAATGGTATCTACCTCAGCAATTCGATCGCTATCCCAATTTGGAGTTTTATCAACAAATTCCTTTGCTAATTCAGGTTCGTTCAAAACTGTTTTTCTAAACAATTCTTTAACGAAAGCCTTGTCTTCGCTATCCTTGTACACTTTAGGAACAGTGAAATCATCATCCATGATAGGTTTCATTGCCTTCAACTGCTTAATGATATGCGTATTTACCAATGGAATATCATCAATCCAAGTAAGTTTATCGTCTTCTAAAAATTCGTACAGCTTTTCGTTTGGCACGATTACTTCTACAAACAAATCGGCAATAAGCTTTCTGTCTTCTTCAAAAGAACTTACTGGATTACTCATGTAATCAGTATACAACGTACTCGCTTTTATAGCATTCAATAACAACGAAATATAATCATCATTCAAGGTCCAAGCATCCATTTTACGAGTCTCCATAGCAATGCTTAGAGAATTGTTTTCAGCTAGAATTTGAAAAATACTGTTTTTAATAAACTTTTCGTTGGGTTTGCGTTCTTCAGGAGTTGCAAGATGCTTAAGACTTGATTTATGAAGAAAGACTGTTTCTTTTTTACAAATTTCCATCAGAGAGGAAATCATTGTAAGGTATAAATCTTGAATATTGTCGATACTATAAAAAAGAAATTTTTCTTCTTTCTCTAAGTTATCAGAACCGTTTTGATGCATCGCATAAATGGATTGCATGACTTTAACGCGTATGTGTCTTCTATTTACCACCTTGTAAGAACTTTTGTTAAATTATTTTGCAAAAATAAGAATTTCATCCTTGAAAATAAAATATATAATTGCTTATTTTGAAAGTATTCAATGATCCCCATTCAGTGGTCGCAATAAAACAACTACTGAATGGGGATTCATGAATTCTGAATACTATTTTTTACTGTTCTCGATTCTTCTTTGATCGATTCTGTTTTGAGCAATAGTAAGCGCTGCTTGATGCGTCGTTATTCCTTTTGCAACTGCATAATCGATGATTTCTAAAGTCGTATTATAAATATTTTCTGTTTTACTCATTATCTCCTCTTTTCCATAATGTGCTAATTCAGCATAAACATTGATAATACCACCAGCGTTAATCAAGAAATCAGGCGCATAAAGAATACCACGTTCCTGTAAAATAGCACCGTGAATATCTTCGTTTGCCAATTGGTTATTAGCTGCACCCGCAATCACTTTTGCTTTTATTTTATGAACCGTATTGTCATTAAGAGTCGCTCCCATTGCACAAGGCGCATAAATATCTACATCAGCAGTATATAAATCTTCACCCGTGAATATTTGAGCATTATATTTAGAACCTACTTCATACAATTTTTCTTCATTGATATCAGCAATGGTAACAATAGCTCCTTCTTTAGTTAAATAATCTACTAAAGTTTCCCCAACGTGACCAATCCCTTGAACCAAGACTTTTTTACCCGTAAGCACGTCAGAGCCAAATTGATGTTTTGCTGCTGCCTTCATCCCCATATATACTCCATAAGCAGTAACAGGTGATGGATTTCCAGCTCCACCTCTTGATTCAGAAATCCCCGTAACGTATGGCGTTACATCTCTCACGATATCCATATCACTAGTTTCCATTCCTACATCTTCAGCAGTAATGTATCTTCCGCTTAAAGAATGTACAAATTCACCAAACTTGCGCATCAATTCAGGTGTTTTTTGAGTTTTGGCATCGCCCCAAATTACGGCTTTCCCACCACCAATATTTAATCCCGTAATCGCTGCTTTATAGGTCATTCCGCGTGAAAGACGCAATACATCATTTAACGCATCCCATTCAGTTGCATAATTAAACATCCTTGTTCCTCCCAAAGCAGGTCCCATAACCGAATTATGAATACCAATAATTGCTTTTAAACCCGTATCTTTGTCGTTGCAAAAAACAATCTGTTCATGATCATCAAATGATAATTGTCCAAATACGGGATCCATTTTTTGAAGTTCCTTTGCTGTTGTGAAAGCTGCATTCATATCGTTAATTTTTATAATGGTGAAATTATGAATTTGTCAAAAAGACAAATCAAAATTACATAAAAAATACAGATATGTCAATATTTTTAATGAAAATCAGCAATTTGACAGCATTTGTACCAAAAATAAAATTTACAATTATTAAAAATTGATTAAAAGTCAATAAAAAAACCCATTTCAATACAGAATATCTTAAAAAAATGAAAGAATTACTTTATTTAAACAAATATTTCGTTAAATATAAATACCGCTTTTTACTCGGAATACTATTTACCATAATTGCTCAAATCTTTATGCTGTTCACCCCAAAACTGATCAGCAAATCTTTCAAGGTTATTGAATCTTTTTCAAAAGACAAAACCATTGCCACCTCAGTAATTCGTCAAGAGCTGACTTCAAATATCTTACTAATAATTGCCACCACAATTATTGCTGGATTTCTTACCTTTTTGATGAGACAAACCCTAATTGTAATGTCGCGACACATTGAATTTGATTTAAAAAACGAGGTGTTTAGACAGTATGAAAACTTATCCCAAAATTTCTATAAAAAGAACCGTACAGGTGATTTGATGAACCGTATAAGTGAAGATGTTTCGAAGGTGAGAATGTACGTAGGACCAGCGGTTATGTACACCATAAATACCATTATTCGTTTTACAATTGTTATTATGTACATGTATAATGTTTCTCCCAGATTAACTTTATACACGATTCTTCCCTTGCCTTTGTTGTCTTATGGAATTTTTAAATTGAGTTCAGAAATCAATAAGAGGAGCACTATTTTCCAACAATACCTATCAAAAGTATCTAGTTTTACACAAGAAATATTTTCTGGAATCCGTGTAATTAAGGCCTACTCACTAGAAGACCAACATCAAAACAACATGGTGAATCTGGCAAACGAAAGCAAACAAAAAAGTTTAAACTTAGCCAAAGTACAATCATTGTTTGGGCCGCTTATGTTGGCTCTTATCGGTATTAGTAACCTTGTAGTGATTTATTTTGGAGGTTTAATGTATATTGACGGAACGATTAAAAGTATTGGTACAATCGCCGAATTTATTTTATATGTCAACATGCTTACCTGGCCAGTAGCATCATTAGGTTGGGTTTCCTCTATGGTTCAAGAGGCAGAAGCATCACAAAAAAGATTGAATGAATTCCTTAAAATTGAGCCAGAAATAACAAATAAGAACCCAGAGAAATCCATCATAAACGGCTCGATTTCATTCGAAAACGTAAGCTACACATATGAAGACACCAATATAAAAGCAATAAAAAATATTTCATTTACAGTCAAAAAAGGAGAAACCTTAGCCATACTTGGTAAAACGGGTTCTGGAAAATCAACTGTTCTGTCTTTAATTTCACGAATGTATGATGTTACTGAAGGTAAAGTCACAATTGACAATAAAGAGATTAGCTCTTTAAACCTTTTTGATCTTAGAAACAGCATTGGAATTGTGCCACAAGATGCATTTCTATTTTCTGATTCGATTAAGAATAATATCAAGTTTGGTAAGGAAGACGCAAGCATGGACGAAGTAATTGCAGCGGCAAAAAATTCAGTTGTACATGACAACATTATTGGATTTAACAAGCAATACGACACCGTTCTGGGCGAAAGAGGAATAACATTATCAGGAGGACAAAAGCAACGGGTTTCCATAGCTAGAGCTATTATTAAAAACCCACCTATTTTACTCTTTGATGACTGTTTATCAGCAGTTGACACTGAAACTGAAGAAGCTATATTAAATAACCTAAATGAAATTTGCAAAGACAAAACAACCATTATTGTTAGTCATAGAGTATCATCAGCTAAGAATGCAGATAAGATCATGATTCTTGAAGACGGAAAAATCATCCAACAAGGATCTCATAACCAGTTGATAAATGAAGAAGGCTATTATGCTTCCTTGTATTTAAAACAACTTTCCGAAAAAGAATTGCTGTAATTGTTGTTTAATACATATATTTTTAGGATTTTTGGTTACGATTTAATAACCATAAATTGACTGAAAAGATTATGAGAGAAAATGACATGTTAGAAAAAGAGGAGATTTTTTCTAAAGTTTTGCGTGCAGGAAGAAGAACATACTTCTTTGATGTAAGAGCTACAAAAGCGGATGATTATTATATTACGATTACTGAAAGTAAAAAATTCACCGAAGAGGATGGATCATTTCACTTCAAAAAGCATAAAATATATTTATATAAAGAAGATTTTGCAGCTTTCTCAGAAATTCTTAACGAAATGACTTCCTACGTCTTGAACCACAAAGGCGAAGAAGTAATATCCGAAAGACATCAGAAAGATTTTAAAAAAGAATATACTACTGAAAAAGTATTGGCTGAAGAAACAGTTCCCGAAACATCAAGTTTTATCGATATTGATTTTGATGACATTTAATATTTATTTTTAAATTAAATGTTTTGCACCACAAGCAAAAAGTCCAAAAATCATATGGTTTTTGGGCTTTTTGTTTATTAAATAATTACGAATTAAATTACATTATTCATGAAGGAAATTGCATTGAAATATACAGAAAAATATGCGGAGCTGATAATTCCATGGCTTATGACAAGTGGACTTAAAATCGTATTTCTCATCATAGGAGCTTTAATCCTTAATAAAGTAATCACTACTTTCATCGAAAAAGCAGTTCGTATCGCCGTTAGACCAGACGGAATTTCCTCTAAAGAAGCTGAAGAAAAAAGAGAAAACACCTTGATCCAAATATTTACCACTACGGCAAACATTTCATTGCTGACTATTACCGGTTTAATGGTGCTTCAAGAATTTGGTGTAGAAATCGCTCCAATCTTGGCTGCTGCAGGAATTGTAGGATTGGCATTTGGTTTTGGAGGACAGTACCTGATTCGAGATATTATTTCAGGTCTTTTTATCATTCTTGAAAACCAATACCGTATAGGCGATGTAGTGAGCTTTGATAATGCAAGTGGAACTGTTCAAGAAATCAGTTTAAGAAAAACAATGTTAAGAGATCTTGACGGAACTGTTCACCATATTCCTCATGGGGAGATAAAAAAAGTATCCAATTTCTCAAAAGATTTTTCACGAATCAATCTTGATGTAGGTGTAGGATACAGTTCTAATTTAGAACATGTGATAGCGGTTATAAACAGAACTGGAACTGAGCTAGCTCACGATCCTATTTGGAAAGACTCCATTATCCTTGTTCCTCAGTTTTTAAGAGTGAATGATTTTGCCGATTCTGCCATAATGTTAAAAATATTAGGTGAAACTTTACCAAGCAAACAATGGGAGATTACCGGAGAACTTCGCAAAAGGCTAAAAGTAGCTTTCGACAAAGAAGGAATTGAAATTCCATTTCCACAGATGGTTGTGCACCAAACTAAAGAACCGGAGAAAGAGACCGATAAAAAGGAAGATGTAGAACTAGATTAGTTTTTCATAGCTTAATCCGTTCAAATTTAAAAGGTCTGAAAATCAATTGGTTTTCAGACCTTTTTATTTACATTTATAGGAACATTAACAAACAATCTCAAATTTTGAAAAACATCAGCCGGACCGTCTGGATTTTATCATTAATCAGTTTGTTTACTGATACCGCAAGCGAAATGCTGTATCCTATAATGCCTATATATTTAAAATCTATCGGTTTTTCAATCATTCTTATCGGAGTTCTTGAAGGTGTTGCCGAAGCGACTGCCGGACTCAGTAAAGGGTATTTTGGAAAACGCTCTGATGTAACCGGCAAAAGAGTTCCTTTTGTACAAATGGGCTATGCCTTAAGCGCTATTTCAAAACCCATGATGGCCGCCTTTATTTACCCCCTATGGATTTTCTTTGCTCGCACAATTGACCGTTTCGGAAAAGGTATCAGAACAGGCGCTAGAGATGCAATACTGTCTAATGAAGCTACTCCTGCAACCAAAGGAAAAGTTTTTGGGTTTCATCGTTCTATGGATACTTTAGGAGCAGTACTAGGCCCTTTATTGGCTTTACAATACCTCTACTTCTACCCCGAAGATTATAAAACCCTATTCTATCTTGCTTTTATTCCAGGCTTATTGGCAGTAGGCGCCTCCTTTTTTTTGAAAGAGAAAAAGAGAAAAAATAGTATCGAACTGAAACCAACTCCTTTTTTTTCCTTTCTAAATTACTGGAAAACTAGTCCAGCCCTATATCGAAAAGTGGTAACTGGACTTTTAGCTTTCACCTTATTCAATAGCTCCGATGTTTTCCTTTTGCTTCAAGCCAAACAATCAGGCTTAAGTGATACTGCAGTAATTGGTATTTATATTTTCTACAATCTTGTTTACTCACTGTTTGCGCTTCCCTTAGGAATATTGGCAGATCGAATTGGATTAAAGAAAATGTTGATTTACGGAATTGGAGTTTTTGCCATTGTCTATTTCGGAATGGGCTTCAATCACAATACTTATATTTTCATTGGACTGTTTGCCCTATATGGAATTTACGCTGCAGCAACAGAAGGCGTTTCAAAAGCATGGATTAGCAACATTACAAACAAAGAAGATACTGCAACAGCCATAGGTACTTTTTCAGCTTTCCAAAGTCTCTGCACCATGTTAGCAAGTTCTTTCGCAGGACTCATTTGGTATAATTTCGGATCTAACACCACTTTTATCGTAACTGGAACGGCAAGTATTCTAATATTGCTTTATTTTATTTTCATGACCTCAGAAAAGAAATAAAAGAACATTAAATCTAATAATCAAATTTATAAAACACTGCAAAACAACTCTTTTAATAAAACTAAAAATCTTATATTTGAGTATCATAATTCATCCTGATTTCAATGTCAAAAAAAATAAATATTCCAGACAGCATTATTGGCCTGACCGATATTGAAGTACAAGTCTCAAGAGAACAGTTTGGTAACAACGAACAAATACACAAGCAAAAATACAGATGGTGGTTAGCCCTTTTTGATCTCTTCAAAGAACCAATGCTTATATTATTGATAGCGGTTTCCATCATTTATTTTATTTTGGGCCAAAACAATGAAGCCTACTTTATGCTTGCTGCTATAATCGCCGTTTCTGGAATTTCTTTTTACCAAGACAACCGCAGCCGAATTGCATTGGAAGCTTTAGAAAAACTGAATGAACCATTAAGTACCGTTCTTAGAAGCGGATTAGAACAAAGCATTCCTACCAAAGAGATTGTTATCAATGATCTTGTCATTGCCAAGGAAGGCAATACTATTAATGCTGATGGAGAAATAGTTCACAGTAATGATTTCTCAGTAAATGAATCAGCGCTTACAGGAGAAGCCTATGCTGTTTTTAAATCAGAAAAAACAGATAACAAGACCATTTACAGCGGCACCTTGGTTGCATCAGGACTAGCTGTTTACAGAGTAAATAAAATTGGAACTAAAACTGAAATAGGAAAACTAGGAAGCTCTTTACTTAACATCAAAGAAGAACCGACACCGTTACAAGTACAAATTGAAAAATTTGTAAAGGGTATGGCTATTATTGGTATTATTATTTTCTTATTGGTTTGGGGCGTCTATTTCTGGAAAACTCATGATTTACTCAACAGTTTATTGAAAGGATTGACATTAGCCATGTCCATTCTTCCAGAAGAAATCCCTGTAGCCTTTACCACCTTTATGGCATTGGGATCGTGGAGATTAATGAAAGAAGGCGTAATTGTCAAAAAAATCAGAACAGTAGAAACCTTAGGAAGTGCGACGATTATCTGCACCGACAAAACGGGAACCATAACCCAAAACAAAATGAGCTTACAATCCGTCTATGCTTTCAATAGTGATAAACTATATGAAAAGGAAGATTGGAAAAATGAAAACGCAGAAAAAGTAATTGAAACGGCCATGTGGGCAAGCGAGCCCGTTCCTTTTGACCCAATGGAAAAAAGTTTGCACCGTGAATACGCAAAAACAACAACTGCTGACAGCAGACGCGATTTTTCAATGGTACATGAATATCCTCTTGACGGGAAACCTCCCATGATGACCCATTTATTTCAAAATAAAGAAGGAAAGCGAATCATTGCAGCCAAAGGTGCTCCTGAAACCATTATAAAAGTAGCTAACCTCAACACTGAAGAGAAAGCCAGAATACATAAAACTATAGACACTTTGGCATCCAAAGGCTACCGTATCTTGGGCGTTGGCTATTCTGAGTTCAAAGGAACAGATTATCCAAAAAACCAACAAGATCTCCCGTTCATTTTTGTAGGGTTGGTGGTGTTTTATGACCCACCAAAAGCCAATATTCAACAAGTTATCCAGCAATTTTATGATGCCGGAATTCAGGTAAAAGTAATAACAGGAGACAATAGCGTTACCACAAAAGCGATTGCAGAAATGGCTGGTATCAAAAACCCTGATTCTGTGATGGAGGGCGAAGAAATTATGCAACTCGATAATGGCGAAATGCTAAAAGCCATTCACGACTCTACGCTTCTGACCCGTATGTTCCCTGAGGCCAAATTAGCCGTGGTGAATGCACTCAAAAAAGACAATCAAGTAGTAGCCATGATTGGTGACGGTGTAAATGATGGGCCTGCGTTAAAAGCTTCTCACATTGGAATTGCCATGGGAAAGAAAGGAACTGAAATCGCAAAAACTGCTGCCGACTTAATTTTGGTCGATGATGATTTATCAAAAATGGTTGTCGCCGTTGCTGCAGGACGTCGTATCTATACTAATCTCAAAAAAGCAGTACAATATATTGTTTCCATACACATTCCTATTATCCTTACGGTTTCATTACCGCTGTTTTTAGGATGGATTTATCCGGATATTTTCACCCCAGTTCACGTTATTTTTTTAGAATTAGTCATGGGCCCCATGTGTTCCATTGTGTATGAAAATGAACCTGAAGAAAAAAATAGTATGTTACAAAAGCCTCGACAGTTAGGTAGCACTTTTTTATCATTGAAAGAAATGGGGATAAGCATCATACAAGGAATTGTGATTACGATAGGAATATTATTTGTGTATCAGTTAACGGCGCAAAGTGGTGGAGGCGAAAATTTAACGCGAACGATGGTTTTTACCACTTTAGTATTTTCAAACATAATTTTGTCATTAGTCAATCGCTCGTTTTATTATTCCGTTTTTACTTCATTGAAGAACAAGAATAACATGATGGTATTCGCTAATTCAGCAACACTCCTAATGCTAGTACTGATTATTTACGTTACTCCTATTGCCGAATTTTTCTCGGTTTTACCTCTACAAATCCACCAAATTGGGATTTGCATTTTGGTAAGCGCTGTTTCTGTGGGTTGGATCGAAATCTGGAAATGGCACAAACGCAATACAACAACATCTACAAAATAAATATACAATGAAAAAACCTATAGTATCCGTAGAATGGCTTCATGAGCATCTTGATGATTCCGATTTAATTATACTCGACGCAAGCCAACAAGTAAACCAAGCAAAAGTAGAATCACAATATCAGGATATCCAAATTGTAGGTGCCCGCTATTTTGATATTAAAAATGAATTCAGCGATACCGATAGCCCTTTACCCAACACACTTCCCACTGCAGAAGCATTTTCAAAAGCAGCTAGAAATCTAGGAATCAACAAAGACAGTAAAATTGTCGTTTATGACAGTTTAGGAGTTTATTCGAGTCCAAGAGCTTGGTGGTTGTTTAAAATCATGGGACATTCAAATGTTTGGGTGTTAGATGGCGGCCTGCCTGAATGGGTTAGCCAAGGTTATGAAGTTGAAAAAACACAAAAACACGACTATGCCTTAGGGAATTTTGTATCGAATTTCAAACCAGAGATGTTTAAAACCAAAGAGCAGATTTTAGAAAATATAGCAACTAAAGATGCCGTATTGATTGATGCACGATCTCAAGATCGTTTTCTGGGTGAGACACCGGAACCTAGGGAAGGATTGCGAAGCGGACATATTCCAGGATCCATTAACATTCCATACACCAGACTTTTGAATGACGGCAAATTTTTACCCAAAGAAGAATTGGAAAAAATATTACCGCAAGACAACAAGCCCTTATTGTTTAGTTGTGGCTCTGGAGTGACGGCTTGCATTGATTTGATTGCATACGAACTAATTGAAAATAAGAACCCAAAAGCAATTTATGACGGTTCCTGGACAGAATGGGGACAGATTGACAGTTTACCAATTGAGTGATTTTTAGTTCAGTCAATCATTTAAACTTATGATTACCTTATTAAGCAAATCTAGAAACTAACGCAAAATCATTCGGCCATCATGAAACCATATAGCCTTTGTCATTCAATTGATATTATCTTACACTAAAAATTGATCCAAAACATTAAAATATTATAAATTTGAATGTTACAAAAATCAACTACAATTTCAACCATGAATCAAGAACAAAAACTAGACAATCCTGTTTGGTATTCCTTGGCAGAAAGCCATAAAGAACTAGGCCTAATTTACAACAAAACCCACTTTTACGATCCAGAATACTGTGCCTTTGGTGCTTTTGATGAAAAACCTAACAATGCTGAGGACTTAATAGCTTACGCCAAATTAGTTCCTTCCTTTTTCATATTTGGTAAAAAACCAAACATCCCCAACTCCTTGCAGTTAAAAGAGGAATTGATATGCCTTCAGATGATTGTCAGAGATAGGATTATTATTCCTTATAAAGATGAAATTGTCAAATTAGAAGAAAGACATAGAGAAGTACTTTTGGGGTTAGTCAAAATTGTCTATCCCGAATACTTCAAATCAAAAACGGCTGATTTAGGTAATTATTATGGCATATTTAAGGACAACCAACTTGTAGCTATTACTGGTGAACGCATGCAAACGGAGGGATTTACTGAAGTGAGTGCTGTTATCACGCATCCGCAACACACTGGTCAGGGATATGCGAAACAGTTAGTTGCACATACAGCAAATGCAATTTTGGCACAAAACAAAAGCCCTTTCTTACATGTAGCCAAAGCTAATATTGGAGCTGTCAAATTATACGAAAAACTAGGCTTTGAAACCAGAAGAGAAATTAGTATTTGGAATATAGCCCAACAATCCAATCCTAAAATATGATTCTGAAAATCATAGATTTAGCTTAGCTTTTTTGCTTGATTATAATAAGTTGGCTTCGTTGCTATTTATTATCTGTCCGTTTTTCTTAATGTGCTAATTCATATTCGTGACACATTGCTGCACATTTACGACAGGCTTCAGCACATTTTTTACAAGCTTCCATATTTGGATGTTTTTCACATTCGCTGGCACATCTTTCGCACATCACCATACATACTTTCAGAAATATATCTGCATTATCAGAATCTCTATCCAGTACTTGTGCCGTTAGTCGACATAAATCAGCACAGTCTTGATCGTTCATCATGCAGCCAGACATATCCATTTCTTTTTCTAGTTGGCAGGCATCATAACAGTGATTACATTGTGCAGCGCAAAATTGCAGTACGTCAATCATTTCTTTCTTTTCCATTGTAATAGTTATTAAGTTGGTACTTCATTACATAAAAACATAAAAAATATTGTTTTTTACGTACTAATAAATGTACTATTAATATTTTAAATAACTAAAAAACAGATAGTTAAATATTTCAAAACAAACTATAATAAAATTACAATCACCTATTTAAGAATTAATTTTTAACCAATTCTCAGTCCATTTTCGATTTTAAAATCGGGAGCTAATAAAACCACATCTCCATCATCACCCACTGCTCCCAAGACAAGGCATTCACTCATGAATTTGCCAATTTGCTTTTTCGGAAAATTAATTACGGCAACAATTTGGCGATTTAATAAATCTTCTTTCGTGTATCGTTTTGTAATTTGTGCAGAGGTTTTTAGAATACCAATTGTTGCACCAAAATCAATGGTCAGTTGAAAAGCTGGTTTTCTGGCTTCAGGAAAATCGTTTACTTCTGCTACAGTACCAACTCTCATTTCTACTTTTTCGAATTCTTGCCAACTTAAGTTATTTTCCATATTAATTCAATCATTAGTTACTAAGGTCATTTAAAACCTAAATTTAGCTTTTTCGAATAAAAAACAAACCTTTTTTCATAACTTTAGACTTTAACCTTAAAAATAAAACAATGTCACGAACCGCCTCAAATATGCTTGCCTTAGGAACAAAAGCTCCCGAATTTCACTTAAAGGACATGACATCAGCAACCCAATCCTTTTCTTTTGCTGATTTAAAAGGAGAAAAAGGGACTTTGGTTATGTTTATTTGTAATCATTGTCCTTTTGTACATCACGTTATTGAGGAGCTGGTTATGATTGCCAATGACTATAGGGTGCAAGGACTTGGCGTGATTGCTATATCGAGCAATGATGTGCTGAACTTCCCACAGGACTCGCCAGCATTGATGACAGAATTCGCATTTGAAAACAACTTTGAATTCCCTTATTTGTACGATGAAACCCAAGAAGTAGCCAAAGCCTATCATGCCGCATGTACTCCTGATTTCTTTTTATTTGACAACCAAGACAAATTAGTCTATAGAGGACAATTAGACGACAGCCGTCCCGGAAACGGAATACCGTTAAGCGGAAGTGATTTGCGAGGTGCGATTGACGGTGTGCTATACAATAGAACGATCAATCCTGATCAAAAACCGAGTTTAGGTTGTAGTATTAAGTGGAAAGAATAGAGAGGTCAGAAAAGAGCAGAGAATATAGATAAGAGGATAGAAAATAGAGAAAAGAATAAAGCGGTAAGAATTTAGAATACTGAAAATAGACATTAGATAATATAGCCTTGCTACAACTTGCAGCACAATCGACACTTTAAAACAAAAATCCCATTCGCTGAGGCGAATGGGATTTTCTACATATTCTTGTAATCACTGACCACTAAAAAATTGGTCACTGAATACTTATATTATTTAACGTCCATTAATTCTACGTCAAAAATCAAAGTAGCGTTTGGTGGAATTGCTCCTCCAGCACCACGTGATCCGTAACCTAAGTCAGAAGGAATCACAAAACGAGCTTTGTCTCCTACTTTTAATAAAGCAATACCTTCATCCCATCCTTCGATTACTTGACCTTGACCTAATTTGAATTCGATTGGTTTTTTTCTTGGGTAAGAAGAATCAAATACTTTTCCGTTTTCTAATGAACCTTCATAGTGAACAGAAACTGTTTTTCCAGCTTGCGCTTGTTTTCCTTCACCTCTTTGGATGAATTGGTAACGCAATCCGCTTTCTGTTTTTTCAAAACCAGCAGCTAATTTTTCCATTGCTGCTTCAGCATCTGCTTTTAAAGCTGCGTCACGCTTGTTACGTGCCCCTTTAAAAGTAATAAAAGCTTCAATAGCATTCCAGTTTTTAGCTTCATCTCCTACTCTTACAATTTCTAAAGTTTCCAATTTGTCACCTTGAGCAACAGCGTCAACAATATCTTGTCCTTCTACAACATGACCAAAAACAGTATGTTTACCATCTAACCATGAAGTTGGAACGTGTGTAATATAAAATTGAGAACCGTTTGATCCTGGTCCTGAGTTAGCCATAGCTAAAATTCCAGGCTTGTCATGTTTCAAACTTGGGTGAAATTCATCATCAAATTTATACCCTGGATCTCCAGTTCCAGTTCCTTGTGGGCATCCACCTTGAATCATGAAATCAGGAATTACTCTATGAAAAGATAATCCATCGTAAAACTTTGTTCCTTGTGGTTTCACTTTATTTTCCATATTTCCTTCTGCAAGTGCTACAAAATTCCCTACGGTTCCTGGTGTTAATTCGTGCTCTAGTTTAACTAAAATAGCACCTTTAGAGGTGTTAAATTTAGCGTATATTCCATTTTCCATCTTTATTTATTTTTATTGAACTGCAAATTTACAAATTAATTTTTTATCCATTCCTACTTTCTATCGCTTTCCGTTTTGATTTATACGTAAACGCATAAACCGAGAATGCTAATACTGATAATAATAAACAACCTAAACTTACAGCATGCCAACCGCCAAATTGCCATAAGAATAGCCCAAAAGCAGATCCAGCTGCCGTACCAAGAAAACTAAAAGACATAAATACAGTATTCATTCTATTTCTTGCTTCAGGAAGTATTGAATACACACGAGTTTGGTTTGAAATATGCACCCCTTGCAAACCAATATCTATAAAAATGATACCGAAAATAATTCCGATGACACTTGACCCTGAGAAGTAAAAAACCACAAAACTCAAAGCGATTAACATACAGCCATAACCTACCGCCACCCTAGAACTTCCTTTATCACCTAATTTACCTACAAGTGGGGCTGCTAATGCTCCCGAAGCTCCTACAATACCAAAAAGTCCTATGGTTGCACTATTAAAATTAAATGGTTCAGCCGAAAGCAATAAAACCATAGTAGTCCAGAATGCGCCAAACTGAGCAAAGCTAAATACATTAATTAAGGTCGCTTCCCGCAATAAGGGTTGTTCGTTGATTAAAGTAAAAAGCGAACCAATGAGCTGCCCGTACGAACCTCTAAACACAGGTTTATTATAAGGGAATTGCTTTTTTATTATAAAAAACAACAGCAGACATAATCCCGAGGCAATCCAAAACATGGCGCGCCATCCTAATACCTCACCTATAAAACCACTTAAAGTTCTTGATAATAGAATTCCAACTAGCAGTCCACTCATAATCGTACCTACTACTTTACCGCGTTCCTCTGGCGCACTTAAAGATGCCGCCAAAGGCAAAATAAGTTGTGGAACAATTGATGTGATTCCTATTAAAAGTGATGCTATTTCAAGTACAAAATAACTTTGTGCTGTGGCCGCAATGATTAAAGCAATTACAGATGCAAATGTGGTGTAAAGAATTTGAGTTTTACGCTCTATTTTATCTCCTAAGGGAACCATAAAAAACAAACCAATCGCATAACCCGCTTGAGTAAGATAAGTTATTGTTCCAGCATCGGCGTGAGGGATTTTAAATTCGTCAGCGATTAAAACTATTAAAGGTTGACAGTAATATAAATTAGCTACCATAAGACCCGTAGCAGCTGCCATAAACAAGACATTCTTTTTTGATAAATTCATCGGGCAAAAATACGTTGTGTTTTTAGAGTATTGTTTGTTAAAAAAAGTTGGATTTTAAAGCAAACAAGAAATATAGCAATTAAAAATACCCTCAAAAGATTATCACTTTTGAGGGCATATTAAACTATTTAATTCTATTTATTTTTTAATCGAATCAAGTGCAGCTAATATGTCAGCAGCTTCAGCTCTATTTCTATATTCAGCATCTAAAAACGTATACACAATTGTACCGTCTTGATCAATTACATATGTAGCTGCTAGTGGCAACTCATCAGACTCATCACCGTTGAAACCGTGCAAGTCAAATCCTTTTTGGTACGAATCAGCAACGGCATCAGTCAATTTAAAAACGATTCCGTATTCCTTAGCTACTTTATTTCCAACATCACTCAAAACTTCAAATTGCAATTGGTGTTTTTCAGTAGTAGACATTGATTTGTCTGGTAATTCAGGTGTTAAAGCCAATAAATTAGCTCCTCTTAATTGAATGTTTGGCAGTTGCTCTTGCAAATAATGCAAAGTCATATTGCAATAAGGACACCATCCGCCACGGTACCAAGTCAAAACTACGGGTCCTTTTTTAAGGTAATCACTTAATTGCACTTCTGTTCCAATAGCATTTGTCAGAGAAAAATTAGGAGCTATATCATCATTCTTTTTCGCGTTAGCAACAACGTTTTGACGTGTTACATCAGCGATTCCATCTGCATATATTTCCTTAATTTGCTCAGGCGCTTTCGCTTCCCAAGTATGTTTTGCATTATCTAAAGTCGCTTGTAAGCCAATATTATCATTTTCTGTACTCATAATTTATTGTTTTAATTCTAGGACAAATTTACTTCTATCCTATTTCTTTTAATTGTCAATTGTTCTAATTCTGTTGGCAATATTTCCCGTGAGACACTTTAAGACAATCTATTTTACTATTTACCTAGGAAATCCGTTAGCGGTTGAATGAACTTGTCAAAACTTTCAATATGGGGCATGTGTCCAATATTAGGGATTTCGACTAGTTTTGAATTGGGTATTCTCTTTTGTGTTTCTTTTCCTAAATCACCATACAATCCCATCGTTTTTCTAACTTCTTCCGTAACCAATGGTTTTCCCAAAGCAGTTCTGTCTCTAGTTCCAATAATTAATAGCGTAGGTGCTTTTATATTTTGGAACTCATAAACTACAGGTTGTGTAAATATCATATCATAAGTCAAAGCTGCGTTCCAAGCTATTTTCTTGAAATCAGAATTTAAAGTCCATCCTGCCAAAAGATTTACCCACTCATCATACTCTGGTTTCCATTTTCCGTCGTAATAACTCTCGAGTTGGTATTTTTTAATCTTTTCGTAGCTCTGCTTTAATTCGTTTTGATACCACCAGTCCACATTTTGATAGGGAACTTTCAATTTCCAGTCTTCTAAACCTATTGGGTTTTCAAGAATTAATTTTTCTGTAACTTCAGGATACATTAAGGCAAAACGAGTCGCTATCATTCCACCCATTGAGTGACCTAAAACTGCTGTTTTATTGATACCTAAGCTATCTAAAATTTGCTTTGTATTTTGTGCCAGTTGTTGAAATGTATATTGAAAGTTATCTGGTTTTGATGATTTACCAAAACTTATTTGGTCTGGAACGATTACGCGGTACCCTTTTTTTGTTAAGGCTTCAATTGTTGTTTTCCAATAGGCACCGTTGAAATTTTTCCCGTGAAGTAGAACGATATTCTTTCCGTTATAATTGTCAGGTTTCACATCCATGTACTCCATTTGCAGCTCTTGTTGCTGGATTTTTAATGTGATAAATTGTACGGGATATGGATATTCATAATTGCTTAAGTTAATATCCAGCCACTTTAGTTGCTCTTGTTGCGCAAAAGAGGCTACTGTTATAAAAAATAGTAGAACTAAATATTTGAATTTCATGCTTAACGATTTTTAAGATTTTATTTACGAAATGTAAATTTAGGCAGAAAGATTTCTATTGAAAAACTATTAGGAAAACTTTACAATTTGGCAACAAAATCAGATCTATGTCGTTAAGCCTAGCCCAGGTTGAAACGGCATCCTTTTCTTGCTTTCTTTAAGCAAGGAAAGATAAAGTGTAAAGCTGGAAAATGCTCCAAAAGCAACTTATGTGAGAACTGAATTTTTGAATCTTAAAATCTTTGTACCTTTGGCGCTTTCAAACTAAGATTTAAAATTATGCGCATTGATATTGTTACCGTTTTACCCGAATTACTAAGAAGTCCGTTTGAAGCCTCAATTATGAAACGCGCCATTGACAAAGGATTGGTGGAAGTTCATTTTCATAATTTACGTGATTACACCACGAACAAACAAAAAAGTGTTGACGATTATCAATACGGCGGTGGAGCTGGAATGGTGATGACAGTGCAACCTATTGATGCCTGTATTACACATTTGAAAAGCGAAAGAACGTACGACGAAATCATTTATATGTCGCCAGACGGAGAGACATTGAACCAGAAAATGGCCAATACCATGTCGATGTATGAGAATATCATCATTTTATGTGGTCATTATAAAGGAGTAGATCAGCGCGTTCGCGATCATTTTATTACTAAGGAAATATCTATTGGTGACTATGTATTGTCTGGTGGCGAACTGGGAGCATTGGTATTATCAGATGCTTTAATCCGATTGATTCCAGGAGTTTTGAGTGACGAAACATCAGCATTGACAGACAGTTTTCAGGATGGATTATTGTCAGGGCCAATATACACGCGCCCTGCGGATTACAAAGGATGGAAAGTCCCTGATGTTTTGACCAGCGGAAACTTTGCCAAAATTGACAAATGGCGTGAAGACTCAGCTTATGAACACACTAAGAATCGTCGTCCAGATTTACTAGAAGAAGAATAAAATTAGTTTGAAGTTTCAGGTTTAAAGTTGAAAATACTGAACGTTTGAACTTTAAACAAAATAAACTTTAAACTTTAAACATTTTTTTCTACTTTTGCACCCACTTTAGACCAACCTCTGGCGAGATCCGTGAATGTTGATTTGATAAAAAACCATAATTAAAATTATCATGGCAGATTTAATGAAATTCGTTCAAGACGAATTAGTAACAAGAAAAGAATTCCCTTTATTTGGAGCTGGTGATACTATCACAGTTTACTACGAAATTAAAGAGGGTGAAAAAACTAGAACACAGTTTTTTAAAGGAGTTGTTATCCAAAGAAGAGGTTCTGGTAACACAGAAACTTTTACTATTCGTAAAATGTCAGGTTCTGTAGGAGTTGAGCGTATCTTCCCTGTAAACTTGCCAGCTTTACAAAAAGTTGAAATCAACAAAAAAGGTGCAGTTCGTAGAGCTAGAATTTTCTACTTCAGAGAACTTACTGGTAAAAAAGCAAAAATCAAAGACAAAAGAAGATAGTCAAATATCTCTTTATCATAAAAGTCTCGACATTGTCGGGACTTTTTTTTTGCTTTTTTCTAAAAAAATTCAAGATTTCTGAATTTGAAGTCATTCTGTTAACAAAACAACAAATTCATGGTTAACAAGTTAACAATCCTATAATTCAACCAATTCTATACGGCACAGAATCAAACTATGGTCTGATTTTATTATATTTGCATGGCTTAATTTTAAGCATTACATACATTTCAGATCCTTTTTTTAGGAATACGATTATAAAACCATAAAAATGACACAAAAATCCAAGATTGTTTACACATTGACTGATGAGGCGCCTTTGTTAGCAACTTATTCTTTTTTACCAATTGTTAAAGCATTTACTGCAACTGCAGGCATAGAAATTGAAACCGAAGACATTTCGCTAGCCGCAAGAATACTAGCAAATTTTCCTGAGTTTTTAAAGGAAGACCAAAAAGTGAAAGATTCTTTATCTGAACTTGGAAAACTAGCAAATTCGCCAGAAGCAAATATCATTAAGTTACCCAATATTTCTGCATCAGTTCCTCAATTAAAGGAAGCGATTGCTGAATTACAAGCACACGGATATGCTATCCCTAATTTTCCAGAAGAAGCAAAAGACGCTGCTGAAAAGGAAATTAAAGCAAAATACTCTAAAGTTCTTGGTTCTGCCGTAAACCCTGTTTTACGTGAAGGAAACTCAGACCGTAGAGCTCCAAAAGCAGTTAAAAACTTTGCAAAAGCACATCCACACTCTATGGGTGCTTGGTCTGCTGAATCAAAAACAGAAGTCGCTACAATGGAAAATGGTGATTTTTACGGAAGTGAAAAATCGGTTACTGTTCCAGAGGCAACAGATGTGAAAATTGAATTCGTAGCCGAAGATGGAACTACAACAGTTTTAAAAGAAAGTACTCCATTAAAATCAGGTGAAATAATTGACTCTTCAGTTATGAACCTAAATGCTTTAAAAAGCTTTGTAGTTAAAGCAATTGCAGAGGCTAAAAAACAAAACATTTTGCTTTCTGTACACTTGAAAGCAACGATGATGAAAATATCAGATCCAATTATTTTTGGTGCTATCGTTGAGGTATATTTTGCTGAGGTATTCAAAAAATATGCTACTTTATTCAAAGAATTAAATGTTGACACAAGAAATGGTCTTGGTGATGTATATGCAAAAATTGCAGGTCGTCCAGAACAAGCAGAAGTAGAAGCAGCCATTAATCAAGCAATTGAAAATGGACCAGCTTTAGCAATGGTTAATTCTGACAAAGGAATTACTAATCTTCACGTACCATCTGATGTAATTGTTGATGCATCTATGCCAGCAATGATTCGTACTTCAGGACAGATGTATAATAAAGAAGGGAAACAACAAGATACTCTAGCACTTATTCCTGACAGATCTTATGCAGGCATCTATACAGCTACAATTGATTTCTGTAAAAAGAATGGTGCTTTTGACCCAACAACAATGGGAAGTGTTCCAAACGTAGGTTTGATGGCACAAAAAGCAGAAGAATATGGTTCTCATGACAAAACATTCCAAATGACTGGAAATGGTGTTGTACGTGTGGTTGATACTAAAGGAACTGTATTAATGGAACAAGCTGTTGAAGACAAAGACATCTTCAGAATGTGTCAGGCCAAAGACGCACCTATTCAGGACTGGGTAAAACTAGCTGTAAATAGAGCTCGTTTATCTAGTACACCTGCCGTTTTCTGGTTAGATGAAAACAGAGCACACGACAGACAATTGATCGAAAAAGTAAAAACATATTTAAAAGATTACGATACAACTGGACTTGACATTCGTATTCTAAACCCAATCGAAGCTACCAATTTTACATTAGAAAGAATCAAACAAGGATTAGACACTATTTCTGTAACTGGAAATGTATTGCGTGATTACCTAACTGATTTGTTTCCAATTCTTGAAGTTGGAACTTCTGCAAAAATGTTATCAATCGTTCCATTAATGAATGGTGGTGGATTGTTTGAAACAGGTGCAGGTGGATCAGCTCCAAAACACGTAGAGCAATTTACAAAAGAAGGATACTTACGTTGGGATTCACTTGGTGAGTTCTTAGCACTAGGAGCTTCTTTAGAGCATTTAGGACAATCTTTAAACAACTCAAAAGCACTTGTTTTATCTGAAACTTTAGACGAAGCTAATGACGCTTTCTTGAAAAACGATAAATCACCTGCTCGTAGAATAGGTCAAATTGATAACCGTGGTTCACATTTCTATCTTGCTATGTATTGGGCAGAGGCATTAGCGGCTCAAACTAAAGACAGCGAATTAAAAGCTATCTTTACTCCTATAGCAAAGCAATTAGAAGAAAATGAAGCAAAAATTAATGAGGAATTAATAGGTGCACAAGGAAAACCACAAGAGATTGGCGGTTATTACCAGCCAAATCCAGAATTAACAAGTAAAGCAATGCGTCCTAGTGGAACATTAAATACTATATTAGCTAAAATTGCTTAATTCAATTTTACTACTTACTAAACTAATAAAGGCAACTGGAAACAGTTGTCTTTTTTTATTTATACTTTTTAACCATTGTTTAATAGCAATTTACTTATTTTTTACCAAATTTGTAATTCAAACTTTAAGAAATGCTTTCAAAAAAATATTGCTTCCTCTTTACCTTTCTTTTAATTACTATTTCTTCTTTTTCACAAGATAAATTTACTTTAAGCGGAATAATTACCGATGGTAGAAACAACGAGACCCTCATTGGAGTAAATGTATATATCCCTGAAGCAAAAGCAGCCGCACTTACTAACGAGTATGGTTTTTATTCCATTACACTTCCTGAAGGAGATTATACCATACAAATTAGCTACATTGGCTTTCAAACCATTAGTAAACAAGTAACATTATCAGAAAACACTAAAACCAACTTTAGCTTATCTGACAGTAGTGAAGTACTACAGGAAGTTATTATTACTGGCCAAAATTCGTCCAGCAATATTCGCTCTCCTGAGATGAGCATCAACAAACTATCTATCAGCTCGATCAAGAGAATGCCTGTCGTTCTAGGAGAAGTAGATATAATAAAATCACTTTTATTACTTCCTGGAGTTACTAATGCTGGCGAAGGAGCCTCTGGGTTTAACGTTCGTGGTGGAGGTGCAGACCAAAATTTAATCTTACTAGACGAAGCGACCATATTTAGTTCCTCACATGTATTTGGTTTCTTTTCGGTTTTTAACCCTGATGCCATAAAAGATCTAAAATTATACAAAGGAGGAATTCCAGCACGTTTTGGAGGAAGAGCTTCTTCTGTTTTGGACATTTACCAAAAAGACGGTAGCAGTAAAGGTTTTCATGTAAGTGGTGGAATAGGACTAATCTCCAGTAGAATTTTGGCCGAAGGACCAATTGTAAAAGATAAAGGTTCATTCCTTATTGGAGGAAGAAGTTCCTATGCCCATTTGTTTTTAAAGCTATCCGAAGATCAAAAAGACAACTCCGCTTATTTTTATGATTTGAATACAAAACTGAGTTATAAATTGAATCCAAATAACAATCTTTATCTATCGGGATATTTTGGAAGAGATGTTTTTAGCCTAAACAAAAGCTTTACCAATATTTATGGTAATTCAACTTTAAACTTGCGCTGGAACCATCTATTTTCAGACAAGTTATTTTCAAATTTATCGCTTATTTATAGTGACTATTATTATGGTCTAGACCTTGATTTTGTTGGTTTCAAATGGGATTCTGGAATTCGAAATTACAACATCAAATACGACTTCAAAAATTATATTTCTGATACCTTCAAATTGAATTATGGTGCAAACGCCATTTATTATGAGTTTAATCCGGGAACCATCCGACCTTCTGATGAAAATTCTGGAATTAATTTTGATCAATTAGATAAGAAATATGCCTTTGAACCTTCATTATACATTAGTGCTGAACAAGACATTTCTAAAAAGATCTCGTTATCCTATGGGTTGCGTTACAGTCTATTTTATAGATTAGGACAATCTACCGTAAATAATTATGCTGATAACAACCCAATCACTTTCAATACTGATTTACAGATTTACGAAAAAGCGACTCCAATAAGTACTACTTTCTACGAAAAAAACAAAACGATTAAAAGCTACAACAATCTAGAACCTCGTTTTTCTATTGCCTACAAAATTAATGACGATCAATCTGTAAAGGCGAGTTACAACAGAATGGTTCAGTATTTACAACTGATTTCAAACACCTCATCTCCTACTCCACTTGATGTATGGACACCAAGTGATACTTATATCAAACCACAAATTGCAGACCAAGTTGCTCTAGGATATTTTAAAAATTTTGAGAACCAAATGTATTCTATTGAAGTAGAAACTTATTATAAAGAAGTACAAAACAGATTGGACTACATTGATGGCGCTGATTTGATTGCAAATAAAGCAATAGAACAAATAATTCTTAACGGGCAATTAAGATCTTATGGATTAGAACTCATGTTTCGAAAAAATGAAGGGAAATTAAACGGATGGATATCGTATACTCTTTCAAAGTCTGAGCAACAAACACCCGGAAGAACAGCATTAGAATCAGGTATTAATAATGGACAGTGGTATAATTCTGTTTATGATAAATTGCATAATATTGCCATTACGAGTTCTTATAATTTAAACGAAAAATGGTCTTTTGGATCGAATTTCTCCCTACAAACCGGGCAGCCCGTAACCTATCCAAAAGGGCAATACGAATACTTGGGAGTTACTGTTCCTAGTTATGGACTGAGAAATGAGAATCGCCTACCCACTTATCACCATCTAGACATCGCAGCAACATTAACACCGCGTAAAAACATAAACAGAAACTGGAAAGGCGAATGGGTTTTTAGCATTTACAATTTGTATAATCGTAAAAACGCAGCGTCTATAAACTTCAGAGAAAATGCAGACACCGGTAATAACGAGGCAGTAAAAACATCTATTTTCGGTATCGTTCCAGCGGTCAGTTATAACTTCAAATTCTAAGCAGATGAAAAAAATAAATATACTTTTAGTACTAATAGTCGCTATTTTCTTGAACAGTTGTGAGGATGTAGTTAACATCGATCTACAAACTGACGCTCCAAAACTTGTTATAGAAGCGTCTATCAATTGGTATAAAGGTACCATTGGAAATGAACAACAAATAAAATTAACGACAACCACTAATTACTACAGCACTGAAATTCCAAAAGTTTCAGGAGCCATCGTTTATATAAAAAACAGTTCAAATACTACTTTCAGTTTTAAAGAAATTTCAAATACAGGAGTATACATATGCTCCAACTTCAAAGCTGTAATTAATGAAACCTATACTTTGACAGTTATAAACAAAGGCAATACCTATACTGCAACTGAGAGCTTAAAATCAGTCGCTCCAATTACTGAAATCATTCAAAATAACGAAGGAGGTTTTACAGGTAAGGATATAGAAATCAAAACCTATTATACAGATCCTGCAAATGAAACTAATTATTATTTATACAATTATCATTACTCGAATCAAGTGAAACAAAATTATTATGCAGATGAAGATACTTTTTTTCAAGGAAATAAATTTTTCAGCATTTCTCAAAGTGACGATTTAAAAACTGGAGACGAAATTACAGTAACTCATTTTGGGATTTCTAAACCATACTATAACTACATGAATGTGTTGATTAGCATTGCAGGAAGCTCAGGCGGTGGACCATTTCAGGCACCACCTGCAACTGTAAGAGGAAACATCATTAATTCTACAAATCCTGATAATTACCCTTTGGGCTATTTCTCAATAAGTGAAGCCGACTCCAAAAAATATATAATTAAATAAATTGTTATTGTTTTAATCCCCAACTATTTCCCGGAATTTATAGAAGTCGTAAAATCAAAAATTGTATTGAAAACTATTTTCTATCTTTGCAAAAAATATAATCGAATTAACGATTCTATATCATAACCCCACTTCTCAAAATGTCCTCACACCATATTGTTCGCGATGACCAAGAACCCGCATTAATAATTGCAAATGGCGCTTCATGCAATCCCGAATTGTTGGGACAATTGCTAGAATGGTCACCTTTAGTAATAGTGTTAGACTCCGCTATGGAAAGAGTTATGCAGCTGGATATTAAAGTAGACGTTCTTTTAGGTGATTTTGACCGTGATTTTGATGCCAATTACTACAAAGAAAAACAATATCCCATTGAAATAGTTCATACCCCAGACCAGAGTAAAACTGATTTGGAAAAAGCATTTGATTATCTCCACCAAAGGAATATTCCCGCTGTAAATGTAGTTTGGGCTACCGGAAAACGTACTGATCACACGATTACAAATCTAACGAACATTGTACGATATAGAGAAAAATTAAAGATTGTCATATTAGACGACCATTCAAAGGTGTTTTTATTACCTAAAAAATTTGAGAAATGGTATACAGCAGACACCCCTATATCATTAATACCAATAGGTCATGTAACTGGAATCCAGTCTGAAAATTTATTTTATCCTTTGCAAAATGATACTTTAACTATAGGATATCGCACCGGTAGTAGTAATCATGTAGTCAATGACGGTATCGTCATAATAGAACACGATCAGGGAGACTTACTAATGATGGAATGTTCGGATTAGTAATTAATCTCAATAAACCAACAATAAATGATCAAAGCGGTTAATTTTTATATAACTTGCTAAAGACTCTCACATATATGAAATCACAATTATTGCCCTGAAACACACAAAATGACTCCTAAAACAATAACAGAGAAAACCAATTTACATCCAAGAAATCAACATAGATTCAGATACGACTTTAACCTTTTAATTGAAAACAGTCCTGAATTAAAACCTTTTGTTTCGATTAACGAGCACAATATTGAAACTGTTGATTTTAGTAACCCTGAAGCAGTAAAAGCTTTAAATAACGCCTTACTTAAAACGTATTACGATATTCAAAATTGGGATATTCCTGCAAATTATTTATGTCCTCCCATTCCTGGGCGCGCTGACTACATTCATTACATTGCTGATTTATTGGCAACATCTAATAATGGCGTAATTCCTAGAGGAGAAACGGTACAAGGCTTGGATATTGGTGTTGGTGCAAATTGTATTTATCCAATAATAGGAAATGCAACTTATGGATGGAGTTTTGTAGGAACTGATATCGATGAAAAAGCGATTGAAAATTGTGGCAAAATAATTGAAGCCAATCCTAAATTGATTGACAGCATCAGTTTGCAGCAACAAACTGAATCACGCTTTATTTTTAAAAATATAATTACACCCGAAGACAAATTTGCTTTCACTATTTGCAATCCCCCTTTTCATAGCTCACAAGAAGAAGCTACAAAAAGTACTTTGCGAAAAATAAATAATTTAGAAAACACAAAGACTACAAAACCAGTATTGAACTTTGGTGGCCAAAATGCCGAATTATGGTGTGAAGGTGGAGAACTTGGTTTTATTACACAAATGATTTACGAAAGTGCTAAGTATCCGATGCAGTGTTTATGGTTCACTACATTAGTATCAAAACAATCACATCTTTCGAGCATTTATAAAACATTAAACAAAGTAAATGTTGTTGAAGTAAAAACAATTGATATGGCTCAGGGCCAAAAAATCAGTCGTATTATTGCATGGACATTCTTGAGTGAATCACAGCAGAAAGAATGGAAATTTGAATAGATAGAACAAATAGGTTTTCCAGAAGAACCGTCATTCTACACTTCACAAGAAGTCTAATTTGAAAAATTTATAGTACGTAAAGTCCATACTATGATTTTTTCAAATTAGACTTTTTTTTATACAAAAAATAAGAGGATTGCTACTACCACGTCGAATGTAAGAAAAAATACAGTTCATAGCTAAATTTTCAGACTTATCAGTAAAATATAAAAAAAGCCTATAATTACATAATCAACATATAATCAGGTAATGACTGACAAATTCCCAAGAATGGCTCAAAATAACACATCAAATTATCAATTTGTTATTTTTTAACAAATAAATAACATATCGCTTATAAATTTGTAAATTAGCCGAAACAAACTAAACAACCAAAAATGAAAAAGCTAATTTTTATTCTAACCTTAATTTTCTCTGCGGGATTAACTGCACAGCAAATTAAAGTTTCGGGTGTCGTTACAGATGACACAAAAGGAACTCTACCAGCAGCTTCTGTTCTGGTAAAAGACACCAGCAATGGTACAACCACTGATGCTGATGGTAAATATTCGATCATGGCAAAGATTGGAGATATATTACAATTCTCCTATGTTGGTCTAGAAACTAAGAACGTTAAAGTTACAGGAAGTGCTGTTAACGTTTCTTTATCAGAAAGCGGTGTAGCTCTTCAGGATGTTGTTATCCTTGGATCTCGTAGCGCTGCAAGAACAGTAACTGAATCAGCTGTGCCTATTGATGTAATCAGCTGTGCCTATTGATGTAATCAGCATGAAAGACATTGCTTCACAAGGAGCGCAAGCCAACTTAAACCAGATCTTAAACATGGTAGCCCCATCGTTTACTTCTAATACTGCTACAGTAGCGGATGGAACGGATCATATTGACCCTGCTCAATTAAGAGGTTTAGGTCCAGACCAAGTTTTAGTATTGGTAAACGGAAAAAGAAGACACACTTCTTCATTAGTAAACATTAATGGTTCTCCAGGAAGAGGATCTGTAGGAACAGATTTAAATGCTATTCCCGCTTTTGCTATCGATAGAATTGAGGTATTAAGAGATGGTGCTTCTGCACAATACGGTTCAGATGCGATTGCAGGTGTTATTAACATCAATGTGAAAAAAGCAACGAACAAACTAGATATCAATCTTTATGGAGGAAGTAATTTCTCTAAAGGAGCTAATGATCACAGAGGTGGTAATGATGGAAACAATGCTCAAATTGACTTGAACTACGGTACAGGTCTTGGTAAAGAAAAAAGTTTCATCAATGCTACAGCAAGTTTTCAATTAAGAGGCCAAACAAGTAGAGCAAAAGATGTAACTGGAGGATTGTTCAGCGGATTTAATGCAATTGAACAAAGAGCTGCAGAAGCAGGTACAAATATCAATACATTATGGGGAAATATTAATAACACACCAAATTCTGCTCAAATCCTGACTGCAATTAAAACGTATGCTCCGCAAGTAGGATATTTTACTGCCGCACAACAAACTTCTATTCTTGCAGCAAACACAATTGGTACTATGCAATCAGCATTAAATTTCGATGCTACTGAAGGTGAATTAGCGTATAGAAACCTTCAAAGAAGAGATTTCAACATGAAAGTGGGACAATCTTCTTTAGAAAGTGCTCAGTTTTTCTTGAATGGAGCTTATCCTATCACTGAAAACCTTGAGGTATATGCTTTTGGAGGAACAAGTCATAGAACTGGTGAAGCGGCAGGTTTTTACAGAAAACCAAATCAATCTAGAGCATATACTGCTTTATACCCTAATGGTTTCTTACCTGAAATTCATTCTACTATTAATGACATCTCTGCAGCTGCAGGTCTTAGGGGTATGGTATTCCAAACTTGGAATTTTGACTTGAGTAATACTTATGGTAAAAACACTTTCGACTATAATATTGAAAACACATTAAATGCTACATTAAGAGAAAACTCTCCTACAGAATTTGATGCAGGTGGTTTAGGTTTTTCTCAAAACACAACCAACTTGGATGTATCTAGAAAATTTGACAAATTAAACGTTGCTTTTGGTTCTGAATACAGACATGAAAATTATAAAATTAACGCGGGCGTACCAGATTCTTACAATCAATATGACATCAATGGAAACGTGGCTTCTGGACTTCCTTCAGAAAGCAATTTGTTACCAACTGATTTCTACGGCGCCACAAGACCGGGTGGAGCTCAAGTATTTCCAGGTTTCAGACCGGAAAATGCAATTGATAACGGACGTAACAGTTTTGCTTTATACACTGATTTAGAATATGACGTTACTGAAAAATGGTTGTTGAACGGAGCACTTCGTTATGAAAACTATTCTGATTTTGGAAACACCACAAATTACAAATTGGCATCCCGTTATAAATTAACAGATAACATTAATATACGTGGTGCTGTATCTACAGGATTTAGAGCGCCTTCATTACACCAAATTTACTTTAATTCAACTTCGACTTTATTCACAAACGGTATCCCGTCTGAAGTTGGTACATTTAGTAATGATTCACAAGTAGCAAAATTATTAGGTATTCCACAATTGAAACAAGAAGAGTCTCAAAGTGCAAGTATCGGTTTTACTGCTAAAATTCCTGCAGCAAGACTTACTTTTACAGCTGATGCTTATATCGTGAGAATTGACGACAGAGTGGTACTTACAGATCAATTTGTACCTAACACTCCTGAGTTAGTAACACTTTTTAATCAAGCTGGAGCGAATAAAGCCTCTTTCTTTGCTAATGCAATTGACACAGAATCAAAAGGACTTGATATCGTTATTAGCCATAAAGCAAACGTAGGAAATGGATTGACTTTGAAAACTGATTTATCTGGAACACTTTCTACTACAAAAAGAGTAGGTTCAATACATGCTTCTAAAATATTAGAAGATGCAGGTCAAATAAACAGTTACTATTCTGAATCAAGTAGAGTTTATCTTCAAGAATCAATCCCAAGAGTTAAAGCAAATTTAACAAACTCGATTACAGTTAATAAATTCGACTTCTTCTTAAGAAACGTATACTTCGGTGAAGTTACTGACCCTAATACAGGTGACGCTAATGGAGATGGAGCTATTGACACTGCTGTAATAAATGGACAAACAATTGCTGTTGAGCACCCAGTTTGGGGAGCTAAAGTAATTACTGACTTTTCTGTTGGATATAAATTCACTGAAAACGTTAAAATGGTAGTTGGTGCAAATAATATTTTTGATGTTTATCCAGACGAAAATCTAGAATCATTAAAAAGTTCAAACCAATTTACATACTCAAGAAATGTATCTCAATTTGGACAAAACGGAAGATTCGTTTTTGCTAGATTAAGTTTAAGTTTCTAATAAAACCTATTTTATTTATCAAAACCATCATGTTCGCATGATGGTTTTTTTTTGGTTTTAACTTTCATACAGAATAGTTTTAATCTTCGTAACTTTGTAATTCTAAAAACTTTGCCCCATAATACAAATGAATTTCGAAGTAGTTTCAGATTACCTACCCAAAGGCGACCAGCCACAAGCCATTGAAAAATTAACTCAAGGAATAATTGATGGTGATAAATTCCAAACATTATTAGGAGTTACCGGTTCAGGTAAAACCTTTACTGTGGCTAATGTTATTCAAGAAGTACAAAGACCGACCTTAGTTTTAGCGCACAATAAAACCTTAGCGGCTCAATTGTATTCAGAATTCAAACAATTTTTTCCAAATAATGCGGTCGAATATTTCGTTTCTTATTACGATTATTACCAGCCAGAAGCATTTATGCCCGTTACAGGTGTCTTTATCGAAAAAGATCTATCCATCAATGAGGAGTTAGAAAAGATGCGTTTGAGCACCACCTCTTCCCTACTCTCTGGTCGTAGAGACATATTGGTTGTTGCATCAGTTTCCTGTTTATACGGTATCGGAAATCCAGTCGAGTTTCAGAAAAATGTAATTGAGATTGAAAGAGATCAAACCATTTCACGAACCAAGTTATTACACAGCTTAGTTCAGAGTTTATATTCAAGAACAGAAGCTGACTTTACTCCCGGAAATTTCAGAATAAAAGGAGATACCGTAGAGGTTTATCCAAGTTATGCGGATGATGCTTTTCGAATCCATTTCTTCGGTGATGAAATTGAAGAAATAGAATCTTTTGATGTAAAAACAGCTGCAGTAATCGAGAAATTCGAAAAACTAACCATCTATCCCGCAAATATGTTTGTGACTTCGCCAGATGTATTGCAAGGTGCAATCTGGGAAATCCAACAAGATTTAGTAAAACAAGTCGATTATTTCAAAGAAATTGGAAAACATCTTGAAGCAAAAAGACTCGAAGAACGAACTAATTTCGATTTAGAAATGATTCGCGAATTAGGATATTGCTCCGGAATTGAAAATTACTCCCGTTATCTCGATGGAAGACTAGCTGGAACGAGACCGTTTTGCCTGTTGGATTATTTTCCAAAAGATTATCTAATGGTCGTTGACGAAAGTCACGTAACACTGTCACAAGTTCATGCTATGTATGGTGGTGACCGAAGTAGAAAGGAAAACTTAGTAGAATATGGTTTCCGACTTCCTGCTGCGATGGATAACCGTCCATTGAAATTTGAGGAATTTGAAGCAATGCAAAACCAAGTGATATACGTTTCAGCAACTCCTGCCGATTATGAATTGCAAAAAACAGAAGGTGTCGTCGTAGAGCAAGTGATTCGTCCTACCGGATTATTAGATCCAGTAATTGAAATCCGACCTAGTTTAAACCAAATTGACGATCTAATCGAGGAAATTCATGTTCGATGCGAACTAGATGAACGCGTTTTGATAACAACCTTAACCAAAAGAATGGCCGAGGAATTGGCAAAATACCTGACAAAAGTAAATATTCGTTGTCGTTATATCCATTCTGATGTAGACACATTAGAACGGATTGAAATCATGCAAGATTTACGAAAAGGTTTATTTGATGCTCTAATTGGCGTCAACTTACTTCGTGAAGGACTTGATTTACCTGAGGTCTCACTTGTTGCCATATTGGATGCCGATAAAGAAGGATTTTTGCGTAGTCATCGTTCCTTGACACAAACCATTGGACGTGCAGCGAGAAATCTAAATGGAAAAGCCATATTATATGCAGATAAAATTACTGCCAGTATGCAAAAGACTATTGACGAAACCAATTATCGTAGAAGCAAGCAAATTAATTTTAATGTAGCTAACAATCAGGTGCCTCAAGCGCTGAACAAAAAAATCGAAAGCGCTTTTACAAAAAATCCTCTAGTAGACTACGAACTTGGATTAACATTAAATGCTGCTGCAGAATCAGAAACGGAATATTTATCAAAAGCCGAAATCGAAAAACGCATTCGAGAAAAACGAAAATCGATGGAAAAAGCGGCAAAAGATTTAGATTTTATGCAAGCAGCAAAATTGCGAGATGACATTAAAAAATTACAAACACAATTAGGCTAATTACGTTCTTCTTTAAAAATACGCATTAAAACATCCCCTGAAATAACTGTATTTGGGGATTTCTCCATCTTTTTTAAAACTCGTTTGCTAGCTTCTGGATTCAAGCCCATCCTGATTGCGATTTCTTTTATAGCAACAGATTCTTTTATATGTAAAACTCCATCGCTATGCATCAAGAGTGCCAATCTATAAAACTGCTGGATGCGCTGAAACTCCGTCTTTATAGGTAATATGGGCAATTCCTGATGAAATAAATCATTGAAACCACCTTTTTCAATATTCAGTTCATTGGCAATCAGAAACAAAAATTCATATTCTCTTTTTTGCAAATGACCGTCAACCGTAGAAAACGCGATCATTTCTAAAAGTAAGCTCTTTTTTTCTTCGTATGTATTCATCAAATTATTAATTTTAGCTAAAATATCATTTTTATAATGAAAACCCTAAATCTTAATAATGATTAAACAATTTACTCTGGTTATACTATTTTTTTTTATTACAGGAAAAAACATAGCGCAACAAAGCACCGCCTCAAAACAAGTTTCTACTTTTACAATAGAAGCGCCACAATTAGAAACCTCAAAAAAGATATGGGTATACCTACCAAAGGGCTATTCCTCTTCCAATAAAAAGTATTCAGTTATTTACATGCATGATGCGCAAAATCTATTTGACTCAAAAACATCTTATGCAGGAGAATGGAATGTTGATGAAAAACTAGACAGTATCAATGCTCAAGTAATTGTAATAGGCATCGAACATGGAAATGAAAAACGAATGGACGAGCTTACTCCTTATAAAAATGAAAAATATGGCGGAGGGAATGCAGATGCCTATCTTGAATTTATCGTTAAAACCTTAAAGCCGAAAATTGACAGCACATACAGAACCAAAACTAAATCAAGAAATACAATAATCATGGGAAGTTCTCTCGGCGGTTTGGTTTCCTATTATGCAGTACTTACATATCCCAAAATATTTGGCAAGGCTGCTGTTTTCTCACCATCGTTCTGGTTTTCGAATAAAATATACGACTTAGCCAAAGAAAATAAGAAGATGAAAACTAAGATTTACTTCCTGTGTGGCGACAAGGAAAGCGAAGATATGGTCTCTGACCTAAACAAAATGGAAACAATTGTCAACCAAAAAAGATGCAGCTGTCTTCATTTAACAAAAAAAGTTATTGTAAAAAATGGCGAACACAACGAAAAATTATGGCGAGATGGTTTTTCAGATGCTGTAAAATGGCTCGGCTATTAATATAACCACTGACTTCATTCAAAAAAGAAATATTTAACTCAAATTTTATACACACGCTTACTTATGGAACTGATATTAAGAGCATACGACCTAAAGTTAAAACACACATTTACCATTTCACGAGAGTCGATAGACAATCAACCTTCTTTGATTGTAGAATTAAAAAGTGACGGTTTTTCAGGTTTCGGAGAAGCAACATCAAATCCATATTATAAAACAACCGTTCCAGTAATGATGGCCGATTTGAATAAAATTCGCTCCATAATCGAATCTACCACAGACGAAACTCCAGAAATGTTTTGGGCAAAAACACATCCATATCTAAAAGAGGATATGTTTGCATTATGTGCTTTGGACATGGCCTATAATGATTTGTACGCTCGTAAAAAAGGAAAAAAATTATATGAGTTATGGGATTATACGATCGATAAAAACCCACTCACAGATTACACTATCGGAATTGCTTCTATAGAGAAAATGGTAGCTAAAATGAAGGAATTGCCTTGGCCGATTTACAAAATCAAGTTGGGAACCAAAGAAGATATTAAAATTGTAACCGAACTTCGAAAACATACTGATGCCATTTTTAGAATTGACGCAAACTGTGGCTGGGGAGTGGAAGAAACTATTAATAATGCAGTTGCGTTAAAAAAATTGGGAGTAGAATTCCTAGAACAACCCATGAAGGCAGATAATTGGGAAGGACACAAAGAAGTATTCAAACATTCCGTTTTACCTGTTATAGCTGATGAAAGTTGCATTTTAGAAGAAGATGTTGCCAAATGTCACAATCATTTTCATGGTGTCAATGTAAAACTGGTGAAATGTGGCGGATTAACACCTGGAAGAAGAATGATTCAACAAGCAAAATCACTTGGCTTAAAAACGATGGTTGGCTGTATGACTGAATCATCAGTAGGAATCTCAGCTATTGCACATTTACTTCCTCAATTGGATTATGTAGATATGGATGGTGCTTTATTGCTGGCAGAAGACATTGCAACTGGTGTAACAATTAAAGATGGAGTAATATCCTATTCTGAATTAAATGGTACTGGAGTTACTTTAAACGCACTATAAATGAGGGTTAATAAGTTTCCAGATCGAATAATTAAAATAGACAACGACGATTATTTATATTTTGGTGGGACTGCCTATTTAGGTTTGCCCACCAATATTGAGTTTCAAAACATTCTTGTAAAGAATATTTTGCATTGGGGAAGTTCTTATGGCAGTTCCAGAAGCGCTAACATTAAACTGACCGCCTACGAACATGGGGAACATTTTCTGGCCAAATTTATCAAAGCTGATGCTGCACTTACGACTTCATCTGGAATGTTAGCGGGAAAATTAATCATTGACACTTTAAATGCTCAAACGGACTGCTTTTTTCATTTTCCTGATACTCATACTGCTATTAAAACACCCGATAGTATTCCTTTTTTTATTGGAACAGAACTAAACCCACGCATACTGGACGATGTACAAGAAAAAATAACAATTCTAACAGACTCGTTTCCTTCCTTTCAAATAAAAGAGATTGACCTTTCGGTTTTAAACTTGATTCCAAATAATAAAGAAATCACATTAGTTGTTGACGAATCCCATTCACTTGGGATCTTAGGTACAAATGGCTGCGGTATTTATTCTTCTATTGATTATCCAAATATCAAAAGAAAAATCATGCTATCGTCTTTAGGGAAAGCCTTTGGTTTAACTGGAGGTGTAATCGCCAGCGATTCTGAATTTATCAAACAAATCGCTAACAATACTGTTTTTATCTCAAGCGCTGGTATGAATCCGGCTTTTGCCCAAACAATAGCTGATGCCGAAGAAATTTACATTCGACAAAATCAAAAGTTAAAAGACAATTTAAATTATCTCAACGAACATTTATTGCCATCGAAGGCCTTTAGTTTTAATCATGAGTATCCCATGATTTATCCTGAAGATGCAAATAGTGCTGAAATTTTCGCTTCTAATAAAATAATAATTACAAATTTCAAATACACCTCGGCTGCTAAAGATTTAAACCGAATTGTAATTACTGCCAATCATAAAAAAGAAGATTTAGACAAAATAATTAGCATTCTAAACCAGAGCTAATTCAAAAATCAAAATTGACGCATAAATACTTTAAAAACGTACCTTTGTAAAAAATATAGAATATGATGACAAATAACGATATCTTCAAAAAACTCCGCGTTGCTTTAATGCTACGTGATGACCAAATAGTTGAAATTTTAGAATTGGTAGACTTTAGAATTACTAAATCTGAATTAGGCGCTTTTTTCCGTGACGAAAAACATGAAAACTACATGGAATGTGGTGATCAAGTATTACGTAATTTTTTAAACGCTTTGGTGATCCATTTGCGTGGAACAAAAGAAAACCCTAAAAACCCAAATGATGTTTTAGCAAAACACAAAGCGCAAATTCCAGCAAAAGAAGGAGCGAAAGAAAGACCAGAATTTAAAGCTAAACCAAGAGACGAAGAAAAGTCAAGAGGGGATCAAAGTCCTTCAAAATCAAAATCGGCTACTAAAAAACCTTCTAAAAAGCAATATCCAAAAGGAAACGCAAAAGTTCAGGTAGTAGAGAAAGTAAAATACAATTTTGGTAAGGATAAAAAGTAATCATTACATGAAGACAGCTTTAATTATAGGTAGTACTGGTTTAATTGGTTCCCATTTATTGGAACTCTTATTGAACAGTGCCGACTATGAAAAAGTAGTCACATTCGCAAGAAGTCCTACAGAAGTAAAACATCCGAAATTAACACAACATATTGTAGATTTCAACAAACCGGAAACTTATAAAGATCTTGTTACTGGTGATGATTTCTTTTGTACCATTGGTACAACAATCAAAACAGCGGGAAGTAAAGAGGCATTTAGAAAAGTTGATTTTGTATATCCGAGCCAGTTTGCAACTTTTGCTATGCAAAATAAAGTCAAACAATTTCTTGTTATTTCATCCTTAGGAGCTGATGTAAATTCAGGGAATTTTTACCTGAAAACAAAAGGCGAAATTCAAACTTTTCTTAAAGCTTGCGATTTCGAAAACGTTTCAGTATTACAACCTTCACTTCTATTGGGAAACCGTAACGAATTTAGATTAGGAGAAAAAGCGGGTGCTTTTTTCATGAAAGCCTTCTCTTTTCTACTTATAGGAAAATTGAAAAAATACAAACCTATTGAAAGTACTACCGTTGCAAAGGCACTTTTAAAAATTGCCCAAAAAAATACTCCAGGATTTCACATATATGAATCCGACGTTATTCAAAAAATAGGAGATCGTTAAAAAACAACAACTGAGTAAAACTCAATTTTATTATTTTTAGACCTCATTATAAAGCATAAAAAAATCCTGTTCGCCTCAGCAAACAGGATTTTTAAATATATAACTATTTTGTAATTAAGAAAGTGCTGCCGTTACTTGATCAGCTGCTTCTTGAAATTCAACAGCAGATAAAATTGGCATTCCTGAATTATCAATTAATTCTTTTGCAATAGCTGCATTTGTACCTTGTAAACGAACAATGATTGGCACATTAATAGCATCACCCATGTTTTTGTAAGCATCAACAACTCCTTGTGCCACACGGTCACAACGAACGATACCTCCAAAAATATTAATCAAAATTGCTTTTACGTTTGGATCTTTTAAGATAATACGGAAAGCAGTTTCAACACGTTTTGCATCAGCAGTTCCTCCTACGTCAAGAAAGTTTGCAGGCTCAAAACCAGCATACTTAATTAAATCCATAGTTGCCATTGCTAATCCAGCTCCGTTAACCATACATCCTACAGTACCATCAAGGTCAACGTAGTTTAATCCTACTTCTTTTGCTTCTACTTCGATTGGATTCTCCTCACGGATATCACGCATATCAGCATACGCTTTTTGTCTGTATAAAGCATTATCATCGATATTTACTTTAGCATCTACAGCCATGATTTTATTATCAGATGTTTTTAAAACCGGGTTGATTTCAAACATTGATGCATCAGATCCAATATATGCATTGTATAGAGAATCGATAAATTTTACCATTTCTTTGAAAGCATTTCCAGAAAGACCTAGATTAAAGGCAATTCTTCTTGCTTGAAAACCTTGTAATCCAACAGCAGGATCAATTTCCTCTGTAAAGATTAAATGAGGTGTGTGTTCTGCTACTTCTTCAATATCCATTCCACCTTCAGTAGAATACATAATCATATTACGTCCTGTAGCTCTATTCAACAATACAGATACATAAAACTCAGAAGTTTCAGTTTCTCCAGGATAATAAACGTCTTCAGCAACTAATACTTTGTGTACTTTTTTACCTTCAGCAGAAGTTTGAGGAGTAACTAATTGCATTCCGATAATTTGTCCTGCAATTTCTTCAACTTGTTCTAGGTTTTTTGCTAATTTAACTCCACCACCTTTTCCACGTCCACCTGCATGAACTTGCGCTTTAATTACGTACCAACTCGTTCCCGTTTCAGTAGTTAATTGTTTTGCAGCAGCAACAGCTTCAACTGCATTATTAGCAACGATTCCACGTTGAATGCGAACTCCGTAGCTAGCTAAAATCTCTTTTCCTTGATATTCGTGTATGTTCATAATATAGAATTTGTCTGGATCCTGAATTTATTTCAGAATATAAGTGGCACAAAAATAGCAAAATTCATCTAAAAAGAGAAATCTTTTTCCCATTTAAAAAAGGAAACCTAATTTTCTTCAAAATTTTGAATATTTCAGCACAATTATTGTCTTAATAAAGCATTTGAAAATTAGGAGTCTCTTAATACTATATCGTTTGAAATTTTCGACGCAGAAGTAGCATTTCCCCTCTATTTTTTGTTAATTTCTGCATTTTTAACCAAAAGTGATTATTAATTTGATAATTCAGCCATGGTTAAAAATTATTATTATTATTTATTCAACGTTTTTATACTATTACTGCAAAAATATGTCATAATTCCCGTTTTTAATACATTAAAACTACCGAATACTTTATTTTTGTAAAAAACTATTAAGCATGAAAGTTAAAGAACAAGGCCTTTACCTTCCCGAATTTGAGCACGACAACTGTGGAGCGGGATTTATTTGTAATTTAAATGGAATTAAGTCTAACGACATCATTCATAAAGCACTAGATATCCTAATTAAATTAGAGCATCGTGGCGCAGTTAGTGCAGATGGAAGAACTGGAGATGGAGCTGGAATTCTTTTTGATATCCCACATGATTTCTTTAAAAAAGTATGTGACTTTGAAATCCCAGAAACAAGAGAGTATGCTGTTGGAATGGTCTTTTTACCAAAAAAGAAAAACCAAGTCAAATTTTGCATGGATACTTTTGAAAGTGCAGTGCGCGATCAAAAATTGAATGTCTTAGGCTGGAGAGACGTACCAGTCGACATTGCTTATCTTGGAAAAATTGCAGCCGAAAAAGAACCTACGGTAAAACAAATTTTTATTAGCAAAAACGGATTGGATTTAACTGAGCAACAGTTCAACGCCAAACTTTTTGCAGCCAGAAAAATAGCAGAACATCAAATACGAAATTCTAAAATTTCGGAAAGTCATATGTTCTATTTTTCTAGTTTGTCTACCACTACTATAATATATAAAGGACTACTAATGCCGGAAGACATTAGCGGTTACTATACTGATTTATCAGATACTGATTTAGTGACTCGGCTTGCTCTAGTTCACCAGCGTTTTTCTACAAATACCTTCCCTTCTTGGGAATTGGCACAACCATTTCGCTATATGTGTCATAATGGAGAAATAAACACGCTTCGTGGAAATGTCAGCAGAATGCGCGCCCGTGAAGAATTAATGCAAAGTGACATTTTTGGAGATGACATCAAAAAAATGTTTCCTATTATATTAGAAGGAAAATCTGATTCTGCTTCTATGGATATGGTTATCGAATTATTATTGATGACTGGTCGTTCGTTACCAGAAGCAATGATGATGGTCGTTCCTGAAGCTTGGGAAAAACACCAAACCATGTCTGATGACAAAAAAGCATTTTACGAATACAATGCTTGTATCATGGAACCATGGGATGGACCTGCTTCTATTCCGTTTACTGATGGTAATGTTATTGGTGCTTTATTGGATAGAAATGGACTACGTCCTTCTCGATATACACTTACTAAAGGCGGTTTCGTAATTATGGCTTCTGAAATTGGTGTTCTTGACATCAAACCGGAAGATGTAGTACAACATGGTCGATTAGAGCCGGGAAAAATGTTCCTTGTAGACATGAACGAAGGTCGTATCATTGAAGATGATGAGATTAAAAATGCAATCGTAACCAAACGTCCTTATAGAAAATGGTTAAACGAGAACCTACTGCAATTGGCAAAGGTACCGTATACGAATAATGAAACGCCTACAGAAAATATTGATTTCGAAACAAGATTGCGTTTGTTCGGATATACTATTGAGGATTTAAAGACGATTATAAACCCAATGAGTGCTAAAGGAACCGAAGTCATTAGCTCTATGGGTAATGACACTCCGCTAGCAGTATTATCAGATCAACCACAACTTTTATATAACTATTTCAAGCAGTTATTTGCTCAGGTTACTAATCCTCCTTTGGATGGTATTCGTGAAGAAATAATTACCGATATCAGTTTAGCAATTGGTGGCGATTACAATATTTTCGATATTGAATCAAAACATTGTAAAAAACTTAAAATCCAGAATCCTGTTATTTCAAAAGAGGATTTAGATAAAATAAAAAACATTGATCATCCTGATTTTAAATCAGCATCAATATCTACTTTATATAAAATAGAAAAAGGAGCTAATGGTTTAGAACGCGCATTAGAAAAATGTGTACAAGCTACCTACAAAGCCGTTCAGGAAGGATATAACATTATCATTCTATCTGACAGAGGTGTAAGCGAAGAAATGGCTCCAATACCAATGTTATTAGCATGTTCCTATATTCATCATTCATTGAATATATTACAGGTTCGTTCAAAATTCGGAATTATTATCGAATCAGCTGAACCACGAGAACCACATCATTTTGCTTTATTATTTGGTTACGGCGCTAGTGCTATTAACCCTTATTTGGTAAATGAAATTATCCGTGACGAGGTAAACAAAGGTTTTATTACTGATATAAAAGCAGATTACGCAATTGCAAACTATAATAAAGCTATTGCAAAAGGGATTCTGAAAATCATGAACAAAATTGGAATTTCTACTTTACATTCTTATAGAGCTGCCCAAATTTTTGAAATATTAGGTTTAAACAAAACTTTCAGCACAAAATATTTCCCATATACTCCTTCAAGAATAGAAGGTATTGGAATCATTGAAGTGGAAAAAGAAATTAAAAAAAGATACCAAAAAGCTTTTCCAAATTCTAAAATCGCCAGCCTTTTACCTTTGGAAATTGGTGGTATTTACAGATGGAGAAGAACAGGTGAAAAACATATGTTTAATCCAACTACAATTGCAAAATTGCAACAAGCAGTACGATTAAACAGCCCTGAGAGTTACAAGGAATATTCTACAATGGTTAATGACCAAAGTAAAAACCTAATGACAATTAGAGGTTTATTCGAATTCAACAACCTAGATCCAATCTCAATTGACGAAGTCGAGCCTTGGACTGAAATCGTGAAAAAATTCAAAACTGGTGCCATGTCTTATGGTTCTATCAGTCAGGAAGCTCATGAAAACTTGGCAATTGCCATGAATAGAATTGGCGGAAAAAGTAATTCTGGTGAAGGAGGAGAAGATCCTTCACGTTTCATAAAAGACTTAAACGGTGATTCTAAAAATAGTGCCATCAAACAAGTTGCCTCTGGAAGATTTGGAGTATCTATCAATTATTTGACTAGTGCCAAAGAAATCCAAATTAAAATGGCTCAAGGTGCAAAACCGGGAGAAGGTGGACAATTACCTGGTGCAAAAGTAGTACCATGGATTGCAAAAGTGAGAAACTCTACACCTTATGTAGGTTTGATTTCTCCTCCTCCACATCATGATATTTATTCTATTGAGGATTTATCTCAACTGATTTTTGATTTAAAAAATGCCAATCGTGAAGCTCGTGTGAACGTAAAATTAGTTTCTGAAGTAGGTGTTGGAACAATTGCTGCCGGAGTTGCTAAAGCAAAAGCGGATGTAATTTTGATTTCAGGATACGACGGAGGAACTGGAGCTGCTCCATTAACTTCTTTACAACATACAGGTATTCCATGGGAACTTGGACTTGCAGAAGCACAACAAACTTTAATCTTAAATGATTTGAGAAGTCGTGTAGTATTAGAATGTGACGGACAACTAAAAACAGGTCGTGATGTCGCTATTGCTGCCTTACTTGGAGCTGAGGAATTTGGTTTTGCAACAGCACCATTAGTAGCATCAGGTTGTATCATGATGAGAGCTTGTCACTTGAATACTTGCCCAGTGGGAATTGCAACTCAGGATCCTGAACTAAGAAAGAACTTTAAAGGAACACCAGAGCATGTTATTAACTTCATGTATTTTATTGCTGAAGAGTTAAGAGAAATCATGGCACAATTAGGGTTTAGAACCTTAAAAGAAATGGTAGGACAGTCACAAAAACTGAATGTCAACAAAGCCATCAAGCATTACAAAACAAGCGGTTTAGATTTATCTAACATCCTTTATAAACCAGAGGAAGCTAAATCAGTACCAAATCATAATACAACAACTCAAGATCATGCACTAGATAATGTACTTGATTTTGAAATTATAAAAGCAGCGATTCCTTCTATTTATAGAAAAGAAAAAACAAGAGTTACATTTGACATTAAAAACACAGACCGTTCTGTGGGTGCCATTTTGAGTAATGAAATTTCAAAAATATACGGTGCACAAGGATTACCTGAGGATACCATATTAGTAGATTTCACAGGTTCAGCTGGACAAAGTTTTGGTGCATTTGCAACAAACGGATTGTCATTTAAAATTCACGGAAACTGTAATGACTATTTAGGAAAAGGGCTTTCAGGAGGAAAATTAATTATTAAAGTTCCGCCTACTGCTACCTTCAAACCGGAAGAAAACATCATCATAGGAAATGTGGCACTTTACGGAGCCATAACGGGTGAGGCCTACATAAACGGAATGGCTGGTGAACGTTTCGGAGTAAGAAATTCTGGAGCAATCGCGGTTGTCGAAGGAATTGGAGATCACGGATGTGAGTACATGACCGGAGGAACAGTCGTAGTGCTGGGTAAAACAGGTAGAAATTTCGCCGCCGGAATGAGTGGGGGTGTTGCCTATGTTTTCGATGAGAAAAAACAATTCGAAAATGGATTATGCAATATGGAAATGGTAGCATTGGAAACATTGGAAAACGAAGATTTAGTAAAACTGAAACGTTTAATTAAAAATCACTCTATGTATACCAACAGCCCATTAGCCAAAAGAATTTTGGAAGACTGGGAAAACCAAACCAACCATTTTGTCAAAGTAATGCCTACTGATTACAAAATAGCATTACAAAGAATGGCAGATGAAAAGAAAATTGAAGAATTAATAGCATAGTCATGGGAAAAATAGGTGGATTTAAAGAATACAATAGAACGGACGAAAGCAACACAATAGTTACGGAACGTGTATCAAACTATAACGAGTTTACGATTCCGTTGTCTAAAGAAAAAATAAAAGAACAAGGTTCAAGATGTATGGATTGTGGAATCCCATTTTGTCATAGTTCCTGTCCATTAGGAAATTTAATTCCTGATTTTAACGACATGGTACATCAAGAAGAATGGCAAAGTGCATTGGAAATATTGCAATCAACAAATAACTTTCCAGAATTCACAGGTCGCTTATGCCCTGCTCCATGTGAGAAATCATGTGTTTTAGGAATCATAGAAGAGCCTGTTGCTATTGAAAATATTGAAAAAAATATTGTCGAAAGAGGTTTTGCAGAAGGATGGATAAAACCACAAACACCAGCAGTACGAACAGGAAAAACAGTAGCCGTTATTGGTTCTGGACCTGCTGGACTTGCAGCTGCACAACAATTAAACAGAGCAGGACATACTGTAACTGTTTTTGAGAGAGACAATGCAATTGGAGGTTTACTACGTTACGGAATTCCAAATTTCAAATTAGAAAAAGGAATTATCGACAGACGTGTGAAAATTCTAGAAGCAGAAGGAATCACTTTTAAAACCAATGTAAATGTTGGTGTTAATTATAGTGTGGACCAATTGAATGAATTTGATTCAATCGTTTTGTGTGGTGGTGCTACTGAAAGAAGAAGCTTACCTACAAAAGGGATTGAAACAAAAGGAGTTGTTCAAGCTATGGACTTCTTGACACAGCAAACTAAGGTGATTTACGGAGAAGAAATTCCTGACCAAATCAAAGCTACTGGTAAAGATGTTATCGTTATAGGTGGTGGAGATACGGGTTCTGACTGTGTAGGAACTTCAAACAGACATGGTGCAAAATCAGTTACTAATTTCGAAATCATGCCTAAACCTCCAGTAGGAAGAAGCGAAACTACGCCTTGGCCATTTTGGCCTTTGCAATTGAAAACATCTTCTTCACACGAAGAAGGCTGTGACAGAAATTGGTTGATAAACACTAAAGAATTTATCGCAAATGAAAACGGCGAATTGGTTGGACTTAAAACTGTTGAAGTATCTTGGAAAATAACTCCAGGACAAAGACCAGAACTAATAGAAAAAGAAGGTTCAGAGAAAACTTGGCCATGTGATTTAGCATTACTAGCCTTAGGTTTTACTGGTCCTGAAAAGACTTTAAGCAGTCAACTAGGCTTAGAACTAGACATGCGAAGCAACTACAAAGCAACAAATTATAAAACGAATGTACCTAACATATTTACAGCTGGAGATATGCGCAGAGGGCAGTCGCTAATTGTTTGGGCAATCTCTGAAGGTCGTGAGGCCGCTAGGGAAGTTGATTTATATTTGATGGGGTCTACAAACTTGCCTACAAAAGGAAGCGGTGATTTGCCAAGCTTATAGTAAACATAAAATACGATCAATAAAGCTGTCAAAAAGTAATTTCTGGCAGCTTTTTTTGTTTATGGGGTGTCCCAGCATACACTATCGTTCCTGCTGCGTCGGGCTATCCGCTACAAGTCCTCGTCACTTTCGCTATCGCTCTAGTGTCTGCGGGCTTTTCACTACTATCCCTCACCCATTTTTTTGTAAAACAGTTATTTTTGTTCAATTTAAAACATTTTGTTATAAATTGTTACAATTTCAATATTCGCTTGCCGTATTCATAAAAGAATAATAAATTTGCTAAAAATCCATAACAATGCAACCAAAAGACTTACTTCAGTTAACAGAACAATTTGGCAGTCCAATATATGTTTACGATGCCGAAAAAATAAAATCGCAATACAATAGATTAACAAAAGCTTTTTCTAAGGTAGATAACTTGCGTATCAATTACGCAATGAAAGCATTGTCTAATGTAGCCATCCTTCAACTACTAAGAGAAATGGGATCCGGTTTAGATACCGTTTCTATTCAAGAAGTACTTTTAGGTCTTCATGCGGGATACGCACCAGAAAAAATATTCTATACCCCAAACGGAGTATCTCTTGAAGAAATCGAAGAGGTAAACGCAATGGGAGTTCAAATAAACATTGACAACCTTTCTATATTAGAGCAATTTGGTGCAAAACATCCAAATGTTCCTGTATGTATCCGTATCAACCCGCATGTTATGGCAGGTGGTAACACAAATATATCAGTAGGTCACATAGACAGTAAATTTGGTATCTCAATTCACCAGCTACCGCATTTAGTTCGTATTGTTGAAAATACTAAAATGAACATTGTAGGTATTCACATGCATACAGGTTCTGACATCCTTGATATCGAAGTGTTTTTATATGCTGCTGAAATATTGTTTGATGCTGCAAAAAACTTTAAAAACCTAGAATTTTTAGATTTCGGAAGTGGATTTAAAGTTCCTTACAAAAAAGATGATATCGAAACAGATATTGAAGAGTTAGGAAAAAAACTTTCTAAAAGATTCAACGCTTTTTGCAAAGAATACGGAAAAGAGTTAACTCTAATCTTCGAACCAGGAAAATTTTTAGTTAGTGAAGCAGGATCTTTTTTAGTAAAAGTAAATGTAATCAAACAAACAACTTCAACAGTTTTCGCAGGTGTCGATAGTGGTTTCAATCACTTAATCCGCCCAATGTTATATGGTTCACAACACCAAATTGATAATATCTCAAATCCAAAAGGGAAAGAAAGATTCTATTCAGTTGTAGGATATATTTGTGAAACAGACACCTTTGCTAATAACAGAAGAATTCCTGAAATAAAAGAAGGTGATATTTTAAGTTTTAGAAATGCAGGTGCTTATTGCTATTCAATGGCTTCGAACTATAACTCTAGATACAGACCAGCTGAAGTTTTATGGATGAATGGTCAAGGATATTTAATCCGTGCACATGAAACTTTTGAAGATTTATTAAAAAATCAAATTCCATTACCAATAGAAGCTACTGTTTAAAAAAATAGAGAGCCATAAAAAAAAGCTGTGTTTACAAAAACACAGCTTTTTTTATGACTTCAAACTAAATTAGTCCTTCAAAACTTCCTCAAGTACATTAGCTTCAGTTCCATTTGGAAATGCAACTTTTATCTTCTGCGCAATTGTTGGTGCTATTTGAGTAATTTCTTTTTTATTATACGACTCCCCTTTTTTAATATGCCATCCGTAAAAAATAGCAGGAACGTGAGTATCATAGGAATAAATAGTTCCATGCGAAGTACCAGTACCCTGATATTCAATATACCCAGGTTTGTCTAAAATTACTATGTCCCCATTTTGAGTAACATCATACCCTTTAGCTATAAAATTTAAAAAATAATCACTCCCTGTTGATTTCAAAATTTCTTCCTCAGTATAAACTCTTTTTACATAATCTTGCGTCATTAAATACCCTTTAAAAGCCTCTTTAACTACATTCAAATCTAGATTCTTAGCTTTTATAGTTTCTTTATTAAAAAATAAATTGAAACTAGAGTAATTCAAAACTAAATCAGCTCCAAAAGTTTTGATAGAGAAATCCTTTAAATTATTTCTAATGTCTTTAGGACTTATACTGTTCACATTATATTTACGATCTTTTAAATAATTAACATTTTCTGCACCTGCATGATCTGCAGTCAAAAACAATAAGTAATTGTCCTTACCAACCGTTTTATCTAAATAATTCAAAAACTCAGCTATTGTTTGATCCAGTCTCAAATATGTATCTTGTAATTCCATCGATCTAGGTCCTAATAAATGACCTACATAATCTGTAGAAGAAAAACTAACAGTCAAGAAATCTGTGATATTGTCTTTCCCTAATTCCTCTTTCTCGATTGCTTTCATCGCAAATTCAGCCAATAAATTATTTCCAAATGGAGTAGAGCGAATTACTCCCGCATCATTCTTAGCATACATATCCTTTAAATCATAAGGGAATACTGGAGCTGCACTATTATACAATTTACCTTCGTACGGATTATTATCCTCTAGACTTTCATCATAGGTACTCTTTGGTTTCAATAAATCCCATCCTTTATTGATATACGGCATATAGTGTTTCTCTTCATTGAATTTTTCAACCCAACTTGGAAGTTTTTCACCATAAAAAGTACTAGAAATAAAAGAACCAGTCTTACTATACCAAAATGCCCAATTTGCAAAATGACCTGCCGGTAAAATAGCCCCACGATCTTTAAGGCTCATTCCAATCACCTTACCTTTGAAATTAGTACCCATTCTCAATTCATCAGTAATCGTAGTAGTTAAGAGATTTCTAGGAGACATTTCACCTTCTTCTTTTGTTCCATCTCCAACAGTACTTACACTTGCGTCATCAGTACAATACATTTCCGTACCTAACTTTCTACTAAACCACTCATTACTTACAATTCCGTGAGTTGCTGGAGTCGTTCCCGTATAAATAGAAGCGTGTCCTGGAGCAGTATATGTGGGCATATAATTAAAATGCATATTTTGAAAAGTGTACCCATTCCCCATTAATCTTTTGAAACCATCATTAGAAAAATCATTAGAAAACCGATACAAATATTCCATTTTCATTTGATCAACAACGATACCAACAACCAATTTAGGTCGCTCTTGTGCTTGTAAATTTGACATGCCAATAACTGCCAAAAACAAAATCAGTTTTTTCATCTTTAAATATATTTTTGGACACAAAAATACACATTAAACCATAAACTCATTTAAATCATACCTAAGAATGACTAAGAACTAAATTGATTTAACATTTAATTAAACATTTCATGAAGCCAATAATAAAATATAACGATTACCAGCACATGATCTAACGTTAAAAGTCGAAATCATAAAACGTATTCTCAACACAAATAAGTTAAGGATCAAGTCTAAATGTTGTGGGGAAATATATAAATAACGACTTTTGCATTTATAAAATATATCTCAATGCAAGATTCCTACAGCGAACTGATCAAGTTATTATTGCCAGAAATTATTGTTGAATATTTCGAACTTACTTCCTATAAAAAGGGAGATGAAATCCTCCACCTTTACTTAAAAGAGGTTAATTCGATTCCTAAAGAATATCTGCAATCTAG
>NZ_FNMV01000012.1 GCF_900106645.1 Flavobacterium degerlachei | reverse complement strand
TCTGAAATACGTCTTGTTGTAAAGGCATGTGATCCCGCTGTTAATCCTGAAAAAGTTACCGAACTTTGGTAAGTTCCACCATCAACATTATATTGGAAGTCCGCTCCTGTTGGCGCAGATATTGTAACGGTTCCTGTTGCTACTGCGCAAGTAGGCTGCGTTGTTGCGCTAGCTGTTGGTGCCGCAGGAGCTGTTGGTCGTGCGTTGATTGTTATTGAAGTTGCCGAGGATACACAAGTGTTATCTGAAATACGTCTTGTTGTAAAGGCATGTGATCCCGCTGTTAATCCTGAAAAAGTTGCCGAACTTTGGTAAGTTCCACCATCAACATTATATTGAAAGTCAGCTCCTATTGGCGCAGATATTGTAACGGTTCCTGTTGCTACTGCACAAGTAGGCTGCGTTGTTGCGCTAGCTGTTGGTGCCGCAGGAGCTGTTGGTCGTGCGTTGATTGTTATTGAAGTTGCCGACGATACACAAGTGTTATCTGAAATACGTCTTGTTGTAAAGGCATGTGATCCCGCTGTTAATCCTGAAAAAGTTACCGAACTTTGGTAAGTTCCACCATCAACATTATATTGAAAGTCAGCTCCTATTGGCGCAGATATTGTAACGGTTCCTGTTGCTACCGCACAAGTAGGCTGCGCTGTTGCGCTAGCTGTTGGTGCCGCAGGAGTCGTTTTTGGTGCCGCAACGCCTGAGCCATTTGAACTAGTGCAACCATTTACAGTTTGTGTCACGGTATAGGTCCCCGCAGTACTAACAGTTATTGAAGCAGTAGTGGCATTGTTACTCCATAATAAACTTCCTGTATAATTTGATGCAGTTAAAGTTGAAGTACCATTACAGTTATTAACAACACTTACAGTTGGAGCAGCAGGACTATAGGTTATCGTTATTTTTGCTTGATTTGATGTTAAATTAGTTAGGTCATTTATTTTATAGAATATTGGAGTTGGATTAGATTTAAAAGTCGCTAATGGCACAAAAGTCACTATTCCTGTTGAGTTAACGGACCAAGTCCCTTCACCTACTACAATTAAGGAATTTTGAATTCCAGTTGACGTTGCTGATAGATTTAAATCTACTGTAGATTTATCAATATTTTGATTTGAGTCAGTATCATTATTTGCTACATCTAATGATACCATTCCATAAGGCTTGCATAAACTAGAATCATCATTTGCTATCGGGTTTTTAGGAACAACAAATGTCACCTCACCAAAACTAATAGAACTTTGTCTATTACTTGATCTTCCACTATTTCCAAGTCTAAAATTTATAGCGCTAAGAGTCCCGAAGTTTACCGCAACAATATATCGTGTATTTGTAATCCTTATAGGATCAACAGAATTACTAGGACCTTGAAATCTAGTATAAGAATCATTAGTAGTAGAAACCGTTATATAACTATTATTTTCTAATGTGAAACTTTCGTTATTAGGTCTAGCAACATCAAAAAATTCATTTCCATCAAGATCTAGTGCTTCTATCGTAAATGAGTTCAAATTAATTTTTAATTCTTGAGCGGTACCATAAGTTCCACTTTTATAAAAACTAAACTGAAATTCAACATACCCATTACTGCTTGAAGTATTTACAACAGGCTGAAATCGATCAATTAAACCTCCGTTTGTTGGATTATCTATTTCAAATATTGAAGCGTTACTAATAGCAACTACCGTAACGATAGCATCAACGTTTGTTCCATCAATGACAGTGACTATGGGATAGAGGTACTTTGCTCCAACTTGCTTGTCAATTCCTGATTTTAATGTTGGAGTTGTAAATTTAGGTGTTTGCGAATATGATTTTAGCGAAAATATAAGAAAAACAAATAAAAGTAATATTTCCCTTACATTGTTAATTTTTAAAGTAGTTTTATACATGAATTATAGTAGGTATTTGCAATTATTCTAATAATAAATTTGGGCCAAAAATCTTAATAAAACTAACGTGTTTTATTAACACAATTTTGTGCAAAAATAAAAAAAATATAATGGAAAATTCTCATAATTACAGAAATACAGAAATAATCGATTAACGACTTAAAAATTCGACGTATGAACATATCTGAAATGACAATTAGCATAAAATTAGCGATTTATGAATTTTCTCACAAGCTACTGAATTCAAAATTACACAAAAACAAACCTGATTTCCTCACCAAAAACAACAACAAATCACAATTTTAAGCAGCTACATTTGTATTTATAAAAACAGTAAAAGCACTACAATTCTAATTTTCAACATCTCATTATCGGACAGTAACAACTGTATAATTGAGCTACAAAAATTTGCATCATAGTAAATTTCAACTCCCTTAAAAAAAGACTATAATTCTAACTACTTACTTCCTTAATCATTTGGTAATATTTAAATCAATTCAGAACTAATTCACTTTACGTATCTTTAAAAAATATACCAAACAGAGACGAAAGAAATGGAGACAGATAACTCTTCTACTACAACAATCTTAATCACACCTTTAAATTGGGGGCTAGGTCATGCAACGCGCTGCATTCCCATCATTAAAGCATTAGAAGAAAACAATTACATTCCCATAATTGCCTCTGATGGTATTGCGCTTGAATTATTACGCAAGGAATTCCCTTATCTAAAATTTCTAGAACTGCCTTCCTACCACATAGAATATGCTAAAAAAGGTAAAAATTTCAAATGGAAATTACTCCAAAACTTACCAAAAATAATCAAGGCAATTCTAAAAGAGAAAATATTGGTAAGAAACTGGATATCCCAATATGGCATAGATGGAATCATATCAGATAATAGGTTGGGCGTTTATAGTAAAAAGATCCCTTCTGTATTTATCACACATCAGTTACAGGTAATGACTGGAAACACTACCTGGCTTACTACTATGTCGCATCAGTATTTTATCAAAAAATATTCAGAATGTTGGGTTCCTGATTTCGCAGATTCTCCAAATTTAGCTGGAGCGCTAAGTCATCTAAAGAAAACCAATCTGAAGCTACATTACATTGGTCCTTTGAGCCGCATGCACAAGAAGGATCTTCCAAAGAAATATGATTTAATGATTATACTTTCAGGACCAGAGCCTCAACGTGGCATACTGGAAGAAAAACTAAAAACAGAACTAGAGCGATTCAAAGGCAATGTGGTTTTTATTAGAGGAGTAGTAGAACCAAATCAGACAAAGGAGCAAATTGACACCATTTGCTATTATAACTTCATGAAAAGCCGCCAATTAGAACAAACATTTAACGAAAGTGAGGTTATTCTATGTCGGTCTGGCTATACTACTATTATGGATTTAGTGAAACTAGGTAAAAAAGCTTTTTTTATTCCCACTCCTGGTCAATTTGAACAAATGTATTTAGCAAAAAAATTAAAGAACGAAGGCGCAGTTCCTTATGCTGAACAAGATAATTTTGCAATTGAAAATTTATCAGAATTAGAATCATATCGTGGCTTACAGTCAGCTAATCACAGCACAAATTGGGAACAGTTATTTAGTGTTTTTAAGACATAAAATACTAAGAACTGAAGTACGCTAAAACTTCGATAGAATACATAAAAAAAACAGCCTAATCCAAGTGTTGCGAATGGTTTAGGCTGTTTATATATTACTAAAATTATTTACTTATAGTTTTGTAACTTTTGAATTAGCGTGAACATTAAACTCGTTAAATAACTCCAGCAAACTCATAGTCGCTTTGATTAAGTCGTTAGTTTCTAAAAGCAAGGCAAAATACAACTTGCTGTTTTTCGGACTTGTTTCAACGGTTCTGATTCTACCAATTTGCTTTTGAATTAAAGTGGCTACCAGATCCAAAATTTCTTTTCTTCCTTCGACAAGGTTATCAAGATTATCAAAAGTGTTTTCATTAAAAATAACTTCTATCTTATCAAAAAGCGTCTTTAATTCATTATCTACTCTTTTAAGATCTCTAATCTGATTAAATTTAAGCTGTTTGTGATTGTTATCAATATGATTGTAACTGTTTTGACTAATAAAAACTAGCGACTGAATCATGTCTTGTAAATAACCTAGAATCATAATATAAAACATACTAGCCTCAACTGAGGTTTCATCCAGATTTTTAATGAAATAATAGACATTCGTCTTCAATTCATCGACTTCTTTTTCGAGCTTTTTCAGTGATTTTTTATTCTCTTTTAGCTTGCCTAAATCCTGAAGCCCCAAATTGTCAATCACATCGCTGTAGATTTTGTTAGTATTAGCGATAACACGTGAAATTTGAGCAGAACTTTCATTTATAACTTCATTGATTGTCACAATATCTTCTCGTTTAAGAAGCAGTAATTCCTGTACTTCTTTCTCTTTTTTAGTGTATTTCTTCGCACTTCTGTACAGAATAATTCCAAGAGAAACTAATAGACCAACAAAGGCAAAAACCTCTCCTACTTTTAGTAAAAAAGCGATTATAAATGCTGATACAAATGCAATAATAGCCGTAAAAAACCAACCTCCAATTACATTAAAAACCCCAGCTATACGATAAACAGCACTTTCTCTATCCCAAGCTCTATCAGCAAAAGAAGACCCCATAGCTACCATAAAGGTAACATAAGTAGTAGAAAGCGGTAATTTTAATGAAGTACCTATAGAAATTAGAATACTAGCAACCATAAGATTAACAGCGGCACGAATCATATCAAAAGCGGGTTCATCTTGTTTCTTTTTCCCTTTTGATTCCGGTTTTTCAAACTGTTTATCAATTTTTACCTGAATAGCTTTAGGTAAGATATAGTTAAACCACTGGCCCATATATACACTTGATCTCACAACAGATTTAGACAAAGCATTTGATGAAAAACGCTCTGAACCTTCATCTTGTCTAGACAAATTTACTTCGGTTTCAATAACACTTTTTGCTTTTTTAGAGGTCCAAATGGTAACTACCATAACTAATCCCGCGAAAACTAAAAAGTAGAACGGCGCAACAATATTCTCATCTGCTAATGCTCCCATCATAAAAACATCACCTGATACTCCAGAACCACTAAAAATTTGGTAGGAATTGAATGCTGCAATCGGCACTCCGATGAAGTTTACCAAGTCATTTCCGGCAAAAGCTAAAGCCAATGCGAAGGTTCCAATGATAATAATCACTCGAAGAATATTAACCTTGAAAAAGGTCATTAACACTTGGCTAAGCGCTGTAAAGAAGACAAAATTTCCAGCAATAATCATCCATTGATTTTCTTTAATCCAGTAATGAGTATCGGAACTGATAAAAGAAACACCTTTCAGTCCTTTAATCAGGATAAAAAAGGTAATAGCGGTTATAGCAAGCCCTCCAAAGATTGCCCCGATATATTTCATTCTTTTTTCGTATTGAAAAGTAAAAATCAAACGAGAAATATACTGAACAACACTACCTAAAGTAAACGATAATACTACAGAGAGAAGAATGCTAGTAACAATTTGTGTCGCTTTTTCTGTATTAATATAATCGCCAATTGTATTTAAATCTCCATCTGACATGTATATTTTATATAGTGCAAGGCAGAATGCAGCACCTAAAAGTTCAAAAATTATTGATACAGTGGTGGAAGTTGGCATCCCAAAAGAGTTATAAAAGTCCAACAGTATGATATCTGCAATCATGACAGACAGGAAAATAATCATCACATCATTGAAGCTAAACATGGCGGGAACAAAAATACCACTTCTGGCTATTTCCATCATTCCACTAGAGAATAATGCCCCCACTAAAACCCCTAAACTAGCCACAATCATAATGGTACGAAAAGAAACCGCTTTAGACCCTATTGCGGAATTCAGGAAATTTACCGCATCATTACTAACTCCTACAACCAGATCCGTTATTGCAAGTATACCCAAAACAACGAGCATAACTAAATAGATTTGTTCCATAATTGACAATCTTTTTTTTTAAAATGACTGCAAAAATCGGTTAATTATTCCAAAAATCCTCTATTTATATTTTAAAATTCGTCTCTTTTGCTTTAAATTACTTTCTATATAAATACTACTTTTCGTAGCTTTAACAATCTCTGTAGTGAATTTCAGTAGTCAGCTAAAATAATTAAAGCTAATTTTCGCATTAAAACAGGAGCGAAAATCAGCTTTATGTTGAATCAAATATCAATAAAAAAATTATTTTTTATCTATATTTTTTTCATGTTTTATCGTCTTTGCATTAATCATAAAGTAAACAGATTCTGCAATATTGGTGCAATGATCAGCTATTCTATCAAAATGTTTCAGTGCAATAATTAAATTCGTTCCTGACATTACTGTTTTTGAATTATTCTTCATTTCAGCAATGATATTCTGCGTAGCCTCAGTACTTTTACTTTTAATACTATTGTTTAAAACAAAGATTTCATCGATTGTACTTTCGTCCATACTCTCGAAACACTCATTTGTTTTTGCAGTAATAGTTTCAACTTCTCTTGAAATTTCAGTTATATTAAACTTTGAGATTAATTCGTGTTTTTCTTTAATGCTTTTAGAAAGTTTAATGATACTCATGGACAAATCGCCAATTCGTTCTATTTCCTTACTCATTTGCATTGCAGAGATAATAAATCGTAAATCAGAAGCCACAGGTTGTTGTAAAGCAAAAACGCTTTGACAGATATCGTCAATTTTCACGTCAAGTTTATCAATTTTATTTTCTGTTTTCTTAACTTCTTTTCCTTCAGAAACGGGTTCTGAAAGCACAGACTTAACTGCCTCGGCTACCTGACTTTCAGCCAAGCCTCCTATTTTTATAATAATTCCCCTAAGCTTTCCTAGCTCTGTTTCTAAATGTGATGCCATTTTTATTAAAGATTTGAAGATTTAAAGTTACTCCATTTTGAGTACAATTCAAAATCCGTTTTTATCCGAATCTTCCTGTTATATAATCTTCGGTTTGCTTTTTCGCTGGTTTTGTAAATATCGATTTTGTTTTATCGTACTCTATCAAATTACCCATATAGAAAAAAGCGGTGTTATCACTCACACGTCCAGCCTGTTGCATATTATGAGTTACAATAACTATCGTATATTTATTTTTCAATTCATAAATCAGCTCTTCGATTTTAGAAGTAGAAATTGGATCCAATGCAGATGTAGGCTCATCCATTAATAATATAGATGGCTTTATTGCCAAAGCACGCGCGATACATAAACGCTGTTGTTGACCTCCTGAAAGTTCAAATGCCGATTTCTTAAGTTTATCCTTTACCTCATCCCATAGTGCCACTTGCTCTATTGTAGTAACGACACGCTCTTCAATCTCGTTTTTATCAGTTATGCCATTCACTCTTAATCCATAAGCCACATTCTCAAAAATAGTTTTTGGAAACGGATTTGGCTTTTGAAAAACCATACCAACATTTTTTCGCAAATTATCTACATTAGTAGCATTGCCATAAATATCTGTACCGTCAATAAGAATACTACCAGTCATTTTGGTATCATCTATAAGATCATTCATTCTGTTTAATAAACGTAAATAAGTTGATTTACCACATCCTGAAGGCCCAATTAATGCTGTAACAGTGTTCTCTTTCATCGATAACGAAATATCGTGCAAAGCTTGATTTTCCCCGTAGTAAAAATTTACGTTCTGTGATTCTATTTTATGCATGTTAATTCATTTTTACTTTTTTCCCATAATATTTACGAAGACCATTCGCCAATAAATTAGAAATTAATACAATAATAATTAAAATAAGTGCCGTTCCATATGCCATTGATCTAGAAGCCTCAATATTAGTACCACTAGTGGATATTACATATAGGTGATAAGGTAACGCCATCGCTTGGTCAAAAATTGACGTAGGCAATTTAGGTAAAAAATACGCAGCTACGGTAAATAAAATAGGTGCCGTTTCCCCTGAAACTCTTCCTATCGACAATATTAAACCAGTAATGATGTTAGGAAAAGCAATTGGAAAAACAATTTTGCTTGTAGTTTCCCATTTACTAGCTCCTAAAGCTAAACTAGCTTGTCTGAACGTATCATCAACTGATTTTAATGCTTCCTCTGTAGTTCTAATGATAACTGGTAGCACTAATAACCCTAAAGTTAATCCACCCGCAAGGATAGAGTCACCAAAACCTAATTTATTTACAAATAATGACATCCCGAAAAGTCCAAACACAATTGATGGAACTCCAGCAAGGTTATTAGTCATTTGTTTGATGATTTTCTTTGGCCAGCCTGCCTTAACATATTCATTCATATATATGGCCGCTAACACCCCGATAGGGAATGCAAAGATCATACTTGCCAAAACTAAACAAAGTGTCCCCACAATCGCAGGAAAAATTCCTCCTTCGGTCATTCCGTTTTTAGGCATTTCAGAAATAAACTCCCAACTGATAGCACCGATGCCTTTTACTACAATAAAAGCCAAAATCACAAATAATAATGCCACAACAGAATAGCTTGTAAAGCTAAATATTCCGAAGGCAATTTTTTGACTTCTTCTTTTTTTGTTTGCTAAACGATTTTCTACATTCATCTTAGTGTTTTTTATGCGATTGTTTGTTAGTAACCATTTCCACTAACATATTGATTCCGAAAGTAATTACAAATAGTATGCAACCCAATGCAAATAATGCTTCATAATGTAAGCCTCCATTTGCAGCTTCTCCCAACTCTGCAGCAATAGTCGCAGGGATTGTTCGAACGGGCGCCAAAAATGTATGTGGTATAACAGCTGCATTTCCTGTAACCATTAAAACAGCCATCGTCTCACCAATTGCGCGACCTATTCCCAAAATCGCACCGGCTGTAATTCCAGATGCTGAATAAGGGATAACCACTTTATATATCGTTTGCCAATGAGATGCACCTAAAGCTAAACTAGCTTCTTTCATTGCACGTGGTGTGTTTCGCATCGCATCTTCAGAAATAGTGATAATCGTAGGCAATGCCATAATAGCTAATACCACACTTCCTGCCAAAGCAGTTTCACCCACAGGCAAATTAAAAACACTCTGAATCAACGGAACAATAATTACCAAACCAAAGAATCCATATACAACTGATGGAATTCCAGCTAATAATTCAATTAGCGGTTTTAAAAAATTACGGGTTCTTTTCTTTGCTATCTCACTTAAATAGATCGCAGCGAATAGTCCTATTGGTAATGCTAAAACAATAGCTCCAAAACTAACCAATAAAGTACCGTAAATTAGTGGCTTAACACCCATTTGAGCAACAGGCTCCGCAGTGGGAAACCATTCCTCATCAGATAAAAATTTAAATACTGAAATTTTATCTAAATCCAGTTCACGTCCTTTAAAGTCCTTGCTTTTGTACTTGTCAGAGAAAAAAGCAATTATCCCTGGCGTCTTCGCGACAAGCTCATTGATTTTCTCTGGGAAATATTCAAAATTAGCACCAAGTTCCTCGTCCGTGTAATAATCAGTTATATCACCAGTTCTGAACAAAACAATAGCTTGGTCTTTCCCGCCAAGTTCTTTCCAGTTTGTTATTTTCTGATCAAAAATATCCTTTATCTGGGATGGTTCTAGTTTTGTTATCGGATTTGAATCGTTAACCGCCAGTAAAAAACCCTTGTCTATTGGCTTCTTACTAAAAACTCCGGCACCTTCAATAAATAGAAAAAAAACAATCAATACAACTGTAATACTGGTAGCAGCGCTACTTAGCATTAAAATAAATTCAATTATCTTCTCTTTAATCTGTTTAAAATTTGTTTTCAAATCAGTGTGTTTTATTTTTAGCAAAACTACGCTAGACATCCTTTGCTAATGTTTTTACATCGTTAACGTTATGTAAATTTAATGTTAAGGGATTATTGCTCTCCTAAATTAAAAAATACTTTTTAAACAAAAAAGGCTGCCCTATAATTAGGACAACCTTCTTTATCAATCTATAAATTAACCTTTATTAATTCAACGGAACATAACCAATTTCAGCTACAGTTTTTTGTCCTTCAGCAGATAGTGCGTAATCCACAACTGGTTTTACTTTAGCAGCGTTTGTTTTATCAAACATGTAGAACAATGGTCTAGAGATAGGATATGTTTTATCTTTAGCACTAGCAACAGATGGCTCAATAAAAGTTTTCCCTTGGTCATAAGAAACTGCTAATTGCTTAACTTCTTTTGTTTCGTATGCCAATCCGATATAACCTATAGCACCTTTAGTTTGACCTACTGCTTGTACAATAGCACCAGTTGCAGGTAAGTTTAAAATATCAGTAGCATAGTTTTTCTTGTCTAATACTTCTTCTTTGAAAAATTCATAAGTTCCAGAAGAAGATTCTCTTGAATAGGCTACGATTTTCTCGTCAGCTCCACCAACTTCTTTCCAGTTTTTAATTTGTCCAGTGAAGATTTTCTCTAATTGCTCACGAGTAAGTTTAGAAACACTGTTTGCAGGGTTAACAATTACTGTCAAAGCATCATATGCAATAACAACTTGCTCAATATCTTTTTTCATTTCAGAAAACTTCAATTTCTCTTCTGTTTTCAAATCTCTAGAAGCCATTGCAATATCAGTAGTCCCGTCAATCAAAGCCGTTAGACCTACACCAGATCCACCACCAACAATAGTGACAGTAACATCTGAATTTGTTTTCATTAAATCTTCTGCTTCTTTCTGTGCCAATGGTAAAACAGTATCGCTTCCTTTGATTGTTATAGACACAGTAGCAGTTGATGCTTCAGTTCCTTTACCTTCAGTTTTTGCTTTACCACAACTCAACATACCTATTAAAGGCAAGATTAGAAATAATTTTGATGTTTTCATTTTATTTTTTTTGTTTGATTTAAATTTTTTACAAAAGTATAATCCTAATGTTAACTCAATGTTACGTTAGCGTTATACAACATGCTTTTTCTACTATTTATATTCCAATTTCTACTTGTACACGAGCATACCAGTTTCCAGAAGTGTTACCCGTATAAAATTTTTCTTTCTCATATGAGAATTCAGTCTGAACTTTTAATTTATGATCTAAAATATATCTAGACAAACTAATTGCATATTCATCTACATTAGGACTGATTGTTTCTATATCAGAACCTACTTTTTGAGTAGAATACCTACCTGCTAATGAATACTTTGAAGGAAATACATAACTTAATTGAGTATCAACTCCATGACCTACAAAAACAGCTTGCTTTTTAGTTATGTCTAAAGGATTTACTGTAATTGCATTGTCAGTATCTCTAGACATATATGCTGCCATAGCAGTCCATCCGTTGTACTTAAACATTGCATCAAAAAATACAGATTGTAAAGTTCTAGTTTCAAATAAATCATTACCTAATTGACCTTGAGATCTTCCTGCATTATTATTTTGACTAAAAGCTCCTGAAAGCATTAATTTTGGCGTTTTTTCTCTTAATAAATCTCCTTCAAAATGAGATCCATTTTTAGTAAAAGCTCCTAAAGGAAATAATTCCACTTTTCCCGTTAAAGATATACCATCATTTAAATTTTTCGTGTAATTCCTACCTTCACCTTTAGTGATAGCTCCTTTTAATGCGTAAGAAAAATGATTCGCATCTTCTTTAGAATAATCAAGAAATAATCCAAAATCACGATCGATATTAAACTTCGAGTTGTTAATCGTACGATCCGTAAATTCCAAAGACCCTGAAGAAATCACCCTTTGATTATTACCTGGTAACTTTGTTTGACCAAAACCAATTACCCAATTTTTTGTAGGCTTGTAAAAAAGAACTCCGTCAAGAATTACATTTCCGTTATTTCCTGATACAGCCATATCTCTGGCAGAAAACCCTAATTCAACTTTGTAACCAAACTTTGGATTATAAACAAAACCATCCAACTTTAGTCTCATTCTTCTGATTTCTCCTTCAACAGTACCAGATTCCCCTTCCGTTTTTCCATAACCAGCTCTACTTTGAACTCTAAAACCAATATTTACTTGAAACAAACTATCTTTTGCTGTAAACCCAAGTTTTTTACTTGAATTAAGGTACTGAGTTGATTCTGTTTTTTTCTCAACCGATTTAGTTACTGATGCACCATCTTGAGCCGATACAATCATGGTAAACATCAGCGCACTACTTAATAAAAACTTTTTCATTTTAATAATTTGTTGTTATTGTGTTATTACGATGCAAACCTAACGTTAAATATAATCTTTTATATTAAGCTAAGGTTACGCTTGAGCGAACTTAATGTAAGCTACTAAAACAAAAAGAAGGAGAAAAATCATAAAAACAGAAATTTGTATCGCATAAAACCTAATAAAAACGGGGCTTTAGAGTATTAAAATCAGTTAACATTTAGATAACACAACAGAAAAAGCAAAAAGAAACCTATTATGAAATGTCCTATTTTTTTACTAATTTGATAAGTTTATTTGTACAAAAAAAAGGGCTAACATATAGTTAGCCCTTTATCTTCTGACAATAACAATTAAGTTTTCTTATTTCACTCCATTTACAATCATAGTATCTTCATAAAAAGTAACTAATCCAGAAGAAATATCGTGTGTACCCCCCACAATTCCAATTTCACCACTTTCTATCATTCCCTTAAGAATTGGACTGCGTTCCATAATTGCATTTACAGTTCTCTTCACATTAATAGCCGCCACTTTTTCTACGAAATCAGAATTACTAGATGTACGGTTTTCAGTTTCGGTTTTTTCGTCATACACTGCAGGTTGTATTTTACTAAGCAGTGCCGTTAAATTCCCCATTTCAACATGATCACAAGCCCCCTTTACGGCACCACATTTAGTATGACCTAAAACCACAATTATTTTAGAGCCTGCCACTTTACATCCAAACTCCATACTCCCCAAAATATCTTCGTTGACAATATTTCCCGCAATACGAACACTGAATACATCTCCAAGTCCTTGATCAAAAATTAATTCCGCAGATGTTCTTGAATCAATACAGCTTAGTATCACGGCAAACGGATGCTGCCCATCTGATGTCTCATTAGCCTGTTGCAAAAGGTTACGGTTTGCTTTCAGGTTATTAGCAAATCTCTTATTTCCTTCCTTTAAAATCTCAATAGCCATAACTGGGCTAATAGCATCTTGCATTTCTTTGTTTAATGTTTTCATCTTTATTATTTTAATTTTTGATTTATATCTTCTTTTTCATTATGTAGCTAAAAATAGATTCCTCTATGCCGCTTCAATAAATTTAATCTTTTCTACATCGATATTTTTTGTTTTGGCATTTATTTCAAAATCTTTAATGATTTCCAAAACATCGTATGCAATAGATTTCGATTTAGAAAAGTCTATAATCACCTTTGAATTTTCGGGGATTAAATCTAAAGTGTCAATAATACTAGCTTTGTTAAAAAAAGAAACTTCTTGAGCCAATACAATATGATGGACCTCATTACCATTTTCATTTTTTACTATATCCATTAAATGGTGCGAGTTTCTATAACTATGACGCAGTGTATAGAAAATACCAAATAATATCCCTAAAGTTATCCCTTTTAATAAATCAGTTGCTAAAATCCCCACTACCGTCATGGTAAACGGAATGAATTGTTCCCAGCCTAATTTATACATTTCCTTAAAAAGTGCAGGTTTTGCTAATTTATAACCTACCATTAATAAAATCGCCGCTAAACTTGCCAAAGGAATCATATTCATCAAACTAGCAATGGTGATTGCACTAATCAACAAGAAAAAACCGTGAAATATGGCTGACATCTTAGTTTTTCCACCAAAATTAATATTTGCTGAACTTCGAACAATTACCTGCGTTATTGGTAATCCCCCAACTAAACCTGAAACAATATTCCCTAAACCTTGTGCTTTCAACTCTCTATTAGTTGGAGTGATTCTTCTTTCTGGGTCTAATTTGTCCGTGGCCTCAACACAAAGCAATGTTTCTAAACTACCAACAATGGCAATCACAAAAGCAATTTTATACACTTCTATGTTAGTCAATGCAGATAAATCAGGAAAAGTAAATTGATTTAAAAAACCACTAAATGACTCTGGCACTGGCAATGAAACTACTTGTTTGTCAGTAAGAGTAAAATTTAAAATTCCGTTTTGAAATAAATAATTCATCAATATCCCCAATGCAACAACTACTATCGGGCCTTGTAAGATTTGGAAAACCTTGTGTTTCTTCATTAAAACCTTGTCCCATAATATAAGAATCCCCAATGATATTGCACCAATAAGCACAGCTCCAGGAGTAATAAAATTCAGTGCTTGAAAAATTTCAGATACTGTATTCTGACCATCGGCCTGAATGAAAGAATCGCTTCCCATCCCCTCATTATCCCAACCTAATGCATGAGGAATTTGTTTTAAAATTATCAATAGACCAATTCCAGTAAGCATTCCTTTAATTACTGATGTAGGGAAAAAATAGGCAATAAAACCTGCCTTTGCATATCCTAAAATTACTTGAATAACTCCAGAAAGCACTACAGCCATTAAAAACATCTCCCAACTACCTAAGCTTGCAATAGAAGTTAATACAATTACAGCTAAACCTGCAGCAGGTCCACTCACTCCAAGAGGAGAGTCACTTGCCGTCCCTACAATTATTCCTCCTATAATCCCTGCAATTATTCCGGAAAACAACGGGGCACCAGAAGCTAGTGCAATTCCTAAACATAATGGTAGAGCTACAAAAAACACAATGATACTCGCTGGAAAATCATTCCTTATTTCTTTAAACATGTTTTTTAATTCCATTTTCTTTATTGTTAGTTAACAACCCAAAGATAAAATTAATATTTAAAAAGATAGTAACACTATCATAAATAATTGTAAAATATATTTTTACTATATTTGCCAAATCTAATCACATTTAGCTATTACCTAGACAATTCCCCCCTAATCAACTTACCAACAAATAGCACCAATGGAGTTACAATTACAAATAAAAATGAATGAGGGCTTATTCCTCCGTAACCCTGAACTATCAGATTTAGGCAAAAAAATCATTAAACATAGCATTATAATGATCCATAAAGATGGATTTGAAGCGCTTACGTTTAAAAAACTGGCAAAAGATATTGGTACTACAGAAGCTGGTATTTATAGGTACTTTGAAAACAAACACCTATTACTGACTTATATAATATCGTGGTATTGGAGTTGGATAGAATTCCAGATTCTTTTTCAAACCAATAATATCAAAAACCCAAAAGTAAGACTGAAAAAAGTAATAAAAATCTTGGCATCAGAAGTAGAAGATGACGAAACAATAAGTCATGTCAACGAAAGTCTATTACATCAAATTGTAATTTCAGAAGGTTCTAAAGTATATTTAACCAAAAAAGTTGGAGAAGATAACAAGCATCAGTTTTTTAAACCGTACAAAGATCTCTGTGGCGTTATAAGTGATTTAATATTAGAATGTAATTCGGCATACAAATACCCAAGATCATTAGCCACAACAATAATTGAGATGGCTCATTTTCAGAATTTTTTCATGAAAAACCTACCTTCACTTACTGATTTTGGAAATAGCAAAGAAGAGTCAAAAATTACTGCATTCCTAAGCGATTTGGTATTCAGCAGTATAGACTAAAGCAACATTATTTGATTATTGGATAAAAAACATTTCTTAAAATAGCAAGTTTTGTTCTTACGTAAAGTCACGATGATTTAACTGATCGATAAATCACCCCTAGATGTTGGGTTTATTATTTTAGATCTCTTTTTCTATTGGCCTTTTCAAGAGTAAAAGAAAACTCCGATCCAACTCCAAACTCACTCTCAACATAAATTTTTTCCTTGTGAGCCTCAATTATATGCTTAACTATAGCCAGACCTAAACCAGAACCTCCCTCAGATCGAGAGCCACTTTTGTTAACACGATAAAAACGTTCGAATAATCGTGGGATATTTTGTTTCTCTATACCTTCACCATTATCGCTAATTCGAACTAGCACTTTCTCTTTTGTTATATTGACTACAGCTACTTCAGTAGTTCCATTGATTTTTCCGTACTTAATAGAATTAACAATTAAATTCTCTATAACTTGTTGTATACGGTCTTTATCAGCCCAAACAAAATTGGGAAGAATATGGTAATTCTCGAAGGCGAGTGTGATTTTTTTCTTCTCCGCTTTCATTTCTAGTAAATCAAATACATTCTGAATTAACTCCACGATATCAAATTCAGAATATTCTAAATTTAAATCCCCTACTTCAAGTTTGGTAATCATATCTAAATCCTCAACAATATAGATTAATCGCTCCACTCCTTTTTCGGCACGTTTTAGATATTTTTTTCGAATGACTTTATCCTCCATTGCACCATCAAGCAAAGTAGATATATAACCCTGAACTGTAAAAAGAGGGGTTTTAAGTTCGTGGGACACATTACCAAGAAATTCTCGTCTGTACTCCTCTCGAACCTTAAGCATTTCTATTTCGAGTTTTTTATCTGTGGCAAATTTTTTAACCTCCCTTGTCAGGGTTTCCATATCAGTTGTTATAGGATAATTGATTAAGGAACTAGATTCTAGTAAAGATACATCATCATATATTTTTTTTACCCTTCTATAAATAAAACGTTCTACCCTGTACTGCAAAACTACGAATGAAAATACATAGATTATTAAGATAAAAACAATGCCGAATAACCATAAACTTTTTGAAGTATAATTGAATATGGTGGCCACCAGTAATACGACAAATGCCGTTGAAAAAAGACTGATATATAAAGCTGATTTAACAGCAAACTTGTAGGTTTTTTTAAAACTGATATTCATTTATATGATTCTTGAGTAGTTACAATAAAGGACAAGATAAAAAATTCCGTCAATTATCTCATTATACTCTTTGTAGGTATTCTATTTAAACTTCAAACTTATAACCAACTCCTTTGATGGTCTTGAAAAGCTCTTCACCAATTTTCTCACGGAGTTTTCTAATATGTACATCTATTGTTCTTCCGCCAACAACAACTTCATTCCCCCAAACTTTATCAAGAATCTCATCCCTCTTGAATACTTTACCAGGTTTAGATGCCAAGAGATAAAACAATTCAAACTCTTTTCTAGGTAGTGCAATCTCAATATTATCCTTTACTATTTTATACTCTTCGCGGTTAATTTCTATTCCGCCTACATTTAAAGTTTCACTATTTTGATCTTCTTCTTTTAATCGGCGTAATAAGGCCTTTACCTTACTTACTAACAACTTCGGTTTGATCGGTTTTGTGATATAATCATCCGCTCCAGCATCAAATCCTGCAACTTGAGAGTAATCTTCACTACGAGCTGTTAGAAACGTTATGATAACATTACTTAGCTCAGGAATCTTTCTAATATTCTCACAAGCTTCCATCCCATCCATCTCTGGCATCATAACATCCATTATAATTAGGTCTGGCAACTCTTTTTTAGCTTTTAGAATAGCTTCCTTACCATTTGCGGCAGTAACAATTTGATAACCTTCTTGAGTAAGATTATACCCTACAATCTCTAAAATATCTGGCTCGTCATCAACAAGTAAGATCTTCGTGTTTTTCTTTTTCATCTATAGAAAATTATTTTTCTCCTGCTGAACTGTACCTAAAATAGCAGTCGACAAGGTTAATTTCGAATGTAAATATAATCATATTTCAATTGTTAAAAAGCAACAACGTTAGGAATTTGATATGGTAACCTTTTGTTAATACTAAAGAAACAAAATGGTAACCGCCGGATAACTCCACCTTAACAATAGCACCTTTACTTTGCAAAAAATTAAACACAACTATGAAACTGAAATTATTCATTTTAACGCTTTTTATCAGTACCCTTACTTTTGGACAAAACAAAGGTACTATTACTGGAGTACTAACTGATAAAGATTCAAACAACGAAACGCTACCTTTTGCAAACATATTACTAAAAGGAACACAAATAAACTGCACAACAGATATTGACGGTAAATACTCACTTAGTGCTCCAGCAGGAAACTATGTGATTCAATATAGTTTTATTGGTTACGAATCAATAGAGCTTCCTATTGTAGTTAAAAACGGAGAAACACTAACACTAAACAAAACATTAGGATCGTCTAGCTATAAATTAGAGGATGTTGTTATTACCACTAATGTTAACAAGCAAAAAGAAACTGCTTTATTGTTACAACAAAAAAATGCAGTTGAAATAAAACAAAGTATTGGCGCACAGGAGCTAGCAAGAAAAGGGGTTAGTGATGTTGCTTCTGCAGTGACTAAAGTAAGTGGTGTTTCTAAACAAGAAGGCTCAGGAAGTGTTTTTGTAAGAGGTTTAGGAGACCGTTATAATGTGACCACCTTAAACGGATTGCCTTTACCATCCAATAATCCTAAAAACAAGAACATCCTTTTGGATATTTTCTCTACCGATATTGTTGAATCTGTAGGGATCAGCAAAACATTTGAATCTCAAAATTATGCAGATTTTGGAGGAGCAAACGTGGATATTATATCAAAGAAAATGACGGGGTCACCATTCATCCAAATTGGTGTAGGTGTAGGTACAAATACAAACGTAGCTAAACTTGATAATTTCTACTTGCAAGACGGTCCTTCTTACTTTGGTTTCAATAAAATAAATGCGCCAAGTAATCCTTTGCTACCATACAACTATAGTAATAGCTGGGATAGACAAGAAAGAAAAAATACGTTAAATAATAATATTTCTCTATCCGCAGGAAAAAAATTCAATGTAGGTGCAAACGGTACTATTAGTACTTTCATAACTGCTGGATTTGATGCCGAAAACAAATACAACGAAGGGATTTACAGAACAACCATTACTGCACAAGGTGCTGCCAATACTGATCTTTTTAGAAAATCCTATCAATTCAACACCAATTCTACCGTAATGGGTACAGCAGATTACAAAATCAATAGAAACAACTCTATTTTCTTTACTACTTTATTTTTAAACTCCACTTCACAAGATTATAGCGAATACGAAGGGTTTAATATTGAGTTCTCAGGATTAGACCAAATTGGTTTTATAAAACGTGGAACTTTCGATAAAACACAGTTAATTGTAAACCAATTGTTAGGTAAGCACAAATACAATGAAAGAATTACAGCAAACTGGAGTCTTGGATACAGCATACTGGATAACACTATTCCAGATCGTATGCAAAATACGTTTGTTCCTTCAAGTGATGGATCTACAGATTATACTTTTTTCAAAAACTCAAGCATAAACAATCACCGTTATTATCAAGGTTTAACTGAAAAAGAATGGTCAGCAAATATTTCAGGTTCGTATAACTTTGCTAAAATAAATGAAGACGAATTTAAAGGTAAAGCTACTCTAGGTTACTCAGGTAAAATGAAAACCGTTGATTTCAATTCACAACAATACTCCTTTTTTCCAGAAACAAACAAAACACTTTTTTCAAAAGATGAATTTAATAATACTGACGAATACTTAAACAGCAATAACTTTGATTTAGCAAATGGCGACAGTTCTAGTAAACTTTCTCAGCTATATAATGGTCATTTAAATATCCACGCTGTTTACGGAAATGCGCAATACAATTTTACTGATAGATTATCAGTGATTTTAGGAGGTCGATTTGAACAAATAGAGCAATACGTTTATTACATGAGTTTAGATGCACCAGACGGAACTGGTAATACTTACGCACCTGTAAAGTTTTTACCTAGCATAATCGCTAAGTACAAATTGACTGACAAGCAAAATTTAAAATTTGCAGCTAGTAATACCTATACTTTACCACAATTTAAAGAAAAAGTAAAAATCCTTTTTCAAGAAGTAGGACAAAGTTATGAAGGTAACGATAAACTTTACGCTTCAACAAACTACAATGCTGATTTAAGTTGGGAACTATACCCTAGTAACGACGAAATTCTTTCGGTAACTGCTTTTGGAAAATTAATTCAAAACCCAATCAATGAAATGTATACAAATTCCTCTTCTGGAAACATTACTTGGGCAAACACAGGTGATAACGCAGTAGTAGCTGGAATTGAGTTAGAATTTAGAAAAAATATTTTTGAAACCAGCGATGAGAATAATTTAAAAGAGAAATTAACTTTCGGGTTTAACGGATCATATATGTATCAGGACATGGATTTAAGTAATACCAAAGTCTTAAATGAAAATGGGTTTGGTGCTAATTTTACTTATAAAAATTCAAAATTATCGGGAGCTGCTGACTTTTTAGCAAATGCAGATATGTCTTTTACAAAAGAATTTAAAAATGACAAAGACATTACTGCAACAGTGACTTATGCCTATGTTTCTGATAAATTAGCTGTAATAGGAACTTCAGAAAGAGGAAACTTAATAGACAAATCAATAGGTAGATTAGACTTTATTCTAAAATCTAGTTTAACTAAAAAACTGAACATAGGGTTGTCATATAAAAACATCTTAAATCCAGTTTATGAAAGATTCACTGATCAAAGCAACGCACCAGTAATTAAAACTGCTGATGTACTAGCGAGCTCCTACAAAATAGGGTCTAACTTAAGTTTGTCTTTGAATTATAAGTTCTAGTACCAACTTTATTTAACATCAAAAAGAGGTAGTCGTTCATGAACGACTACCTCTTTTTGATGTTATATATTACATGTAAATTTAATGTTAATTATATTAAAAACCTTAGAAGAATTATTAACACCAAAGTAATAATGGCTTAACGTGAAAAAAATAGTAAAGATGTTTCTTTGTGGTGTTAAAAAACATAAACAAAATTAAAGACAAATGAAAAAATCAATTTTAGCAATTTTAACCGTAGTGACTATTGCATTTACAAGCTGTACTAGCGATAGCCCAGAAACAACTCCTTCTAACACTTTTGATTTAAAAGTAGATGATTTAAAAGGTGAGATTACAAACAATGAGACGGTAACTTTAGATGCTACAAAAACGTACACATTAACTGGAGGTTTAATTGTACGATCAGGCGCTTCTTTAATTATTCCTGCAGGAACAACTATAAAATCAGATCCTACAGCTGATACAGAAAAAGCTAAGACAATATTTATAGCAATAGAGAGAGGCGCAAAAATTTTCGTAAACGGTACTGCTGCTAAGCCAGTAGTTATGACTTCTGGTAAAGCTGCTCCTACTGAAGGAAACTGGGGTGGATTGATTATCTGTGGTGATGCAAAAGTAAACACTGGAGATAATGGAACATCTGAAGTTGGTGGGTTATTATACGGAGGTAACAACAATGCGGATTCATCTGGAAAAATCAACTACTTGAAAATTTCTTATACTGGATCTAAATTTAGTGATAGTAAAGAATACAATGGAGTTTCATTCTTTGGAGTAGGTAGCGGTACAGAAGTATCTAACATTTACACTTTTGAAAGTGGTGATGATGCAGTTGAGTTTTTTGGAGGAGCAGTAAATGCAAGCAACCTTGTATTAATCAACTCTTACGATGATTCATTAGATTTCGCAGATGGATATATTGGAACAATAACAAATGTATACATCAACGGTATTTCATTTGGTGGTGTTGAAGGATCAAACAACGGACAAAACGATATCGCTTTACCGATGACCGATGCAAAAATTTCTAACATATCAATTATAAAAGGAACAGCAGCAAAATTTACAGCTTCTGAAAAAGCAATCAACTTTAAAGAAGGTGGTGGAAAACAAACTTACACAAACCTATTTGTTGATGGTATTACAACTTTTGCAAAATTAGATGCAGGTACTGGAGCTACTGCAAGAATCGCTGCTGGGGATTTCAAAGTAAATGGTGCAAATTTTGTAACTGCAAACAATACAGCTGCAGTTTATGTAACAAATCAAACTGGTGCTGGTGCTGGTGCAACTCTACCTTCTTGGGCTGATTGGACTAAATAAATACAGTACAAATACAATTGTAAAAATACCTCTCTTTTCGGGAGGTATTTTTTTTGGTATAGTATTTGATTTTTTTTGTATATTTACTAATCAATATCAAGCTAATGGCAAAAAATTACTTTTATACTACAATCTTATTGGTTTTCTTTTTTTCCCTGAGCCTCAGCGCTCAAGACACGAAGCAACAACCGAAACAGCAAGAAACTTCGGTTATTGAAGGACTGAGCTTGTACCCTAATCCAGTTAGCAATGGCAAGGTATATATTTCCACCAAAAACGATTCAGAAAAAGAAATTATCATTTTTGATCTTTTAGGAAAAAAAGTAATGCAAACATTGCTTAGCTCAAGAGAATTAAACATCTCGAATCTTAACTCTGGTGTTTATATTATTAAAATCACAGAAGCAAACGCATCTGCTACCAGAAAACTTATTGTAAGATAAAAATCACTTCAAAAAATAAACCTAAAGCTCCAAGTCAAATTGGAGCTTTTTTATTTACAATTACAGTCCGTTTAAAAAACTAAAAGGATTATTAAAATTTATACCTTTGCAATAAAAATTCTTGATTACATCCACTACCATATTTTCCATTTCGGGTCAAAAGCAATTTGAAAAAATAGCCTTAAAAGTATTTCGTTTTCAATATGAAAATAACTTGGTATATCAAGAGTTCTGCGATTTATTAAAAACAGATGTACAAAAAGTAAAATCGCTACAGCAAATCCCGTTTTTACCCATTCAGTTTTTCAAAAGCCACCAAGTGGTTTCTAATACAAACGAAATTCAAGCTACATTTACTAGCAGCGGTACAACTGGAATGATTACCAGCAAACATCTGGTAACTGATACTTCCATCTACGAAGAAAGTTATCAGAAAGGGTTTTCTGAATTTTATGGAAACATAGAAGACTATGTCGTCCTGGCGTTACTACCTTCTTATCTGGAACGGGAAGGTTCCTCATTAATTTACATGGTCGAAGATTTAATTAAATTGTCAAACCATTCTGATAGCGGTTTTTATCTGCACAACCATGACGAACTAATCAAGAAACTTATCGAATTAGATGAATCAGGACAAAATGTAATTCTTATTGGGGTTACTTATGCCCTATTAGATTTGATTGAAAAGCAGCAATTCCAATTACAGAATACCATTATCATGGAAACTGGAGGAATGAAAGGAAAACGTAAAGAAATGATTCGTGAAGAACTACACGAACAACTTTGCGACGGTTTTGGAGTATCCATGATACATTCTGAATACGGAATGACCGAATTGCTGTCTCAAGCTTATTCCTTAGGAAATGGCGTATTTGAATGCCCTTCTTGGATGCAAATCCTTATTCGTGATACCGAAGATGCTTTAAGCTATATTCCGCAAGGAAAAACAGGCGGATTGAATGTTATCGATTTGGCTAATATTAACTCTTGTTCCTTTATTGCCACTCAGGATTTGGGCAAAAAAAATCCCAACAACTCTTTCGAGGTATTGGGACGTTTTGATAATTCTGATATTCGAGGTTGTAATTTAATGGTTTTGTAAAAGTTGATTCGGTTATTTGTTTAATCGGTTAACCGAAAAAAACTGTTAAACAACCCTTACCACAAAATAGTTTTTCTTTCCGCTTTGCAACAACACAAATTGATTGTTGATCAAATCTTTCGTTGACAATACAAAGTCTTCTTTCACCTTTTCTTTATTGACAGCAATTGAATTTGCTGTTAAAGCACGTCTGGCTTCACCATTCGACTTAAAGAATCCTGTCTTTTCATTCAACACAGTGATAATATCAATTCCCGCTTCCATTTCGTTTCTTGCGATTTCAGCTTGAGGAACACCATCAAAAACTTCTAAGAAAGTAGCTTCATCTAATTCTTTCAAATCGTCAGCGGTAGCGTTTCCAAATAAAATAGCAGATGCTTTAATCGCTTTTTCTAGTTCTTCTTTCGAATGAACAAAAGTCGTTAACTCTTCAGCTAATTTACGTTGTAAAGCCCTCATGTGCGGAGCGCTTTTATGTTCTTCAATCAAAGCCTCAATTGTATCTTTATCTAAAAATGTAAATATCTTAATATACTTCTCAGCATCAACATCGGTGGTATTCAACCAAAATTGGTAAAACTTATAAACCGAAGTTTTATCAGCTGTCAACCAAACATTTCCACCTTCTGATTTTCCAAATTTTGTTCCATCAGCTTTAGTGATTAGCGGGCAAGTCATTGCATAAGCTTTGGCTTCTTCACCCACATTCATACGGCGTACTAATTCAGTTCCAGTAGTGATATTTCCCCATTGATCAGAACCTCCCATTTGCAACAAACAGTTGTATTCTTTATACAAATGATAAAAATCGTATCCTTGAATTAACTGATAGGTGAATTCCGTAAATGACATCCCTTCTCCTTCTCCTGCTAACCTTTTCTTTACAGAATCCTTAGCCATCATATAATTCACGGTAATACGTTTACCCACATCACGCGCAAAATTAATGAAGGATAAATTTTTCATCCAGTCGTAATTATTAACAAGAATTGCAGCATTTACTTCCTTAGAATTAAAGTCTAAAAAGCGAGATAAAACCCCTTTTATACCTTCTACATTATGATTTAATGTAGCTTCATCTAGCAAGTTTCTCTCATCTGATTTTCCAGAAGGATCACCAATCATTCCTGTGGCTCCACCAACTAATGCAATAGGTTTATGACCGAAATTTTTTAAATGAACTAAAAGTATGATAGGCACCAAACTCCCAATATGCAAAGAATCTGAAGTTGGATCAAATCCTATATAGGTTGTAGTCATTTCTTTTAAAAGTTGTTCTTCGGTTCCAGGCATAATGTCGTGAACCAGTCCGCGCCATTGTAATTCGGAAATAATATTTTTCATTGTCTAAAAATCAATTTTCACAAAGATAGTTTTAATTGCATAATTTGAAAATCAATCGGTCTAAAAATCAAACAATCTAATTATCTTTACAAAATGATTTTAGTTACAGGTGGAACAGGTTTAGTTGGCGCACATTTATTACTTCATTTAATTGAATCCCAAAGCTTGGGAAGCGAGAAAGTACGTGCCATTTATCGTAATTTCAAAAGCATTGAAAAAACAAAATCGCTTTTTAATTGCTACAAAAAAAATAACTTATTTGACAACATAGAATGGATACAGGCAGATATTATAGACATTCCTTCACTAGAACATGCTTTTCAGGGAATTGATTTTGTATACCATTGTGCCGCCATAATTTCATTCGACCCAACAGAAGAAGATTTACTCCGTAAAACAAATATTGAAGGAACAGCAAATATTGTTAATTTTTGTCTCGATAAAGGCGTAAAAAAACTATGTTACATTAGTTCTACAGCAGCACTTGGCGACCTAGCCGCACACCAAACTATCATCACCGAAGAAACAGAATGGAATCCAGAGAAACCGCATAGCGATTATGCTATTTCAAAGTTTGGTGCTGAAATGGAAATATGGCGAGGCCAGCAAGAAGGGTTGGATGTTGTAGTAGTTAATCCAGGTATAATCATAGGTCCTGGTTTTCCTGAACAAGGAAGCGGACAGCTATTTAACAAAGTGAAAAATGGACTGTCATTTTATACCTTAGGAGTTACTGGTTTTGTTGCGGTTATTGACGTGGTTAGAATCGCGGTTGAACTCACAAGGAGTGAAATTTGCAATCAGCGATATACACTAATTGCCCAAAACATTGTTTTTCGTGATCTTTTAAATACAATGGCTGATGCATTAAAAGTAAAAAGACCCACAATACACATAACGCCTTTTTTAATGCAAATTGGTTGGAGAATTGATTGGATTTTAGCAACCGTTTTTCGAAGAAAAAGACAGCTAACAAAAGCGACAGCCAAAGCATCCTATTCGACAAATATTTATTCTAATGAAAAAATAAAAGCAGCCTTAAAAACGGACTTTTGGGATATTCACCAATACATTAAAGAAATATCAAGATTATAATCTGAACCATTTATTTAATTAATGAGTCACTCTTTTTTAAGTTCCTCTTTGCCAATTTTAAATTTTCTACCGTTTTTTTTACTGGTAACAATGTATCCTTAGTTATTGGAATTCCTTTTTTCAGCTTGATAGAGTCAAGCTTGGCTTTTTTCTTATTTTCAATCTTCACTAAAGAATCCACGACCGTTTTTTGATCGTTGATTCGCTTAATTATTTCATCAAAGACATCCTTATAATCTTCATAATTAGAAGCATAATAGACATTACTTTGCGCAAATTGCAGACTGTCGATTTTATATTTTTTATAAATATATTGAGATGGTTTGATATCGTACTCTACCATCGACGTTGGATTTTGATATTTTATCCCTTCCAAAATGGCCAAATCATACATGATATCGACCATTTTTTCTTTTTTAATAAGACGTTCCGGTTTCTCAACTGCTTCATCCTTACAGCTTGAAAACAGAATTACAATTGCTAAAAAAGATATAATTTTTCTCATCTACTTGTCTGATTTTATCGATCAAATAACATTCGTTTCCCCGCACGAATTTCTTTAACTTTAAAATTGTTATAGACTAATTGTCCATTTACAAAAGTGTGTGTAATTCTAGATTTAAATGTAAATCCTTCAAAAGGAGACCAACCACATTTCGCGAATATATTTTCTTTTTTTACACTCCATGGCAAACCAGAATTTACAATCACTAAATCGGCATAATAGCCTTCTTTGATAAAACCACGCTTTTCAATTTTGAAAATCTTGGCAGGGTTGTGACACATTTTTTCGACAATTTTCTCAACACTAATCTTACCTTGGTGAAAAGCTTCAAACATAGCTACAACCGCATGCTGAACTAAAGGCCCACCTGAAGGCGCATTTAAGTATGATTGCTTTTTTTCTTCTAATGTATGAGGAGCGTGATCTGTGGCAATCACATCAATTCTATCATCCAGCAAAGCTTCCCAAAGCACTTTTCGGTCGTTAGCTGTTTTCACAGCTGGATTCCACTTTATAAGATTTCCCTTAGTTGCATAATCGTCGTTTGTGAACCACAAATGATGTACACAAACCTCAGCAGTGATTTTCTTTTGTTCCAATGGGATTTTGTTAGTAAACAAATCCATTTCTTTTGCTGTCGAAAGGTGAAAAATATGCAAACGTGCCCCCGTTTTTTTGGCAAGAGCCACTGCTTTCGAAGAAGATATATAACACGCTTCTTCAGATCGAATAAGGTGATGAACCGTAACAGGAACATCGTCACCAAATTCTGCTTTATATTTTTCTAAGTTGTTTTTAATAGTAGTTTCGTCCTCACAATGTACTGCTATAAGCATTGGCGTACTTGAAAATATTTTCTCAAGAGTAGCCTCATTATCAACTAGCATATTTCCGGTCGAAGATCCTAAGAATATTTTAATTCCAGCGACATTTTTAGGATTGGTCTTTAGGACCTCTTCTAAATTGTCATTGGTCGCACCCAACATAAACGAATAATTCGCATATGACTTTTCAGCCGCAAGTTGATATTTTTCTTCTAAAATTACCTGAGTAACAGCATTTGGCACTGTATTGGGCTGCTCGATAAAAGACGTGATTCCACCAGCAATTGCCGCTCTAGATTCTGATTCTATATCTCCTTTATGAGTAAGTCCAGGTTCTCTAAAATGCACTTGATCGTCAATAGCTCCCGGCATTAAATAGTTTCCTTCGGCATCGATTATGATACATTGTGATGATTTGGCACTGATGCTTTCTGAAATTTCAACAATTAAGTCATTTTCAATTAAAACATCGCCCTCAAAAATCACACCTTCATTTACTATTTTGGCATTCTTAATTAAAACCCTATTCATTGTACTTTTCTTATAAACTATTAACTAATTTTTTTAATCTCAGGGAAATCACTCCAAAAACAGCTTCAACTATTATCGAGTTACTCATCTTCGATTCTCCTTTTGTTCTGTCTGTAAAAATTATCGGAACCTCAACAATATTGAACTTTTTACAAAAAGTTCTGTATTTCATTTCTATCTGAAACGCATAACCTACAAATCTTATTTTATTAAGATCAATATTTTCTAAAACTTCTCTTTTATAACATATAAAACCTGCTGTGGCATCATGAATTTTCATACCCGTTATAAGTCGCACATAAACTGAAGCGAAATAAGACATCAATACCCTATTTAATGGCCAATTGACCACATTTACACCCGTAACATAACGTGAACCTATAGCCAAGTCAGCATTGCCAAAATGACAAGCATCATATAGCTTTTCCAAGTCATTTGGATTATGAGAAAAATCAGCATCCATCTCAAAAACAAAGTCATATCCATTACTCAATGCCCATTTAAAACCATGAACGTAAGCGGTTCCTAATCCAGATTTTTTCTCTCTGTTTTCTAAAAACAGTCGACCTCCAAATTCCGTTTGCAGTAGTCTAACCCTATCTGCAGTGTGATCCGGTGAATTATCATCAACGATAAGAATATGAAAAGGCTTGTGTTGAGAAAGCACCGACCTGATAATGCTTTCGATATTTTCTATTTCGTTATAGGTAGGAATTATAACAATACAATCGTTCATATTTCTTGTGATTTCACCGCAAAAGTAACGTTTTTATGGCATTTGATTCATAATAAAATTATAATAAAAAGATTGATATAAAAAATTAGTAATTTTGCCCCATTATGATTGAACATATACTTCATCCGAGAATCACAGACAATAAAGATTGGGCAACATTTTTATTCGTATTGTCCTTTGCTATAATTGCCCTTACCAAATCTGTTTATGAAAATCGATTTGGTGACTTTATGAATTTATTGTTTTCAGACAAGTACAACAAGGTGTATCGCGACGGTAGTCATTTAAAAAGTGGATTTACCATTTCCCTTTTTTTCGCACAGGTTATTTCATTTGCCTTCTTTATTCAACTTTCTCTAAGTCTTTTTGGATTGGCATCAAAGACTGACTTTATCTTTTATATTCAAATTATAACCTTTCTAATCTTCTTTATTTTATCTAAATATTTAGTCGAAAAAATTATAGCCACGGCATTTAATATCGAAGACTTTGTCGAGCAATTCAACCTTCAAAAAGTGACTTACCGAACGTATATCGGGCTTATTATACTACCAATCAACATTATTCTGTTTTATTACGACACAATATCAAGAATTATTCCACTAATAATTATCGCTACAGTACTGATATTAAACATCATAACATATTTGATTTCAATAAAAAAATATCAAAATTTAATATTCGGTAAGTTGTTTTATTTTATTTTATATCTTTGCACTCTCGAAATAGCCCCCTATTTTTTCATGTATTATTTGATTACAAAAGGAGGCGCTTAGAAAACGTTAAAATATGAAAGTGAAAACAATTTTGGTGTCACAACCCGAACCTAAAGTAGAGAATTCTCCTTACTTTGAGCTTCAGCAAAAACATAAAGTAAAAATTGATTTCAGACCTTTTATCCATATAGAAGGAGTTAGTGCCAAAGAGATAAGATTGCAAAAAATCGATCTCAATCATTATACTGCAATTATTTTAACGAGTAGAAATGCTGTCGATCATTTTTTTAGAGTAGCTGAAGAAATGCGCTTTAAAGTACCTGAAGGGTTGAAATATTTCTGTCAATCAGAAGCTGTTGCATTTTACTTGCAAAAGTATGTAGTATATAGAAAAAGGAAAATCTATGTTGGTCCTAAGGACTTTGCTGATTTATCACCATTGATAAAAAAATACAAAGACGAAAAATTCCTTTTGCCAGCTTCAGACCAATTGAATGTTGACGCACCGATTACTCTTAACGGATTAAAAGTAGATTGGACACAAGCCATTTTCTACAAAACCGTAATGAGTGACTTATCTGACTTGGCTGATGTTTATTATGATGTTTTGGCATTTTTCAGTCCGACTGGAATTAAATCATTATTCAAGAATTTCCCAGATTTCGAACAAAACAATACACGAATAGCCGTTTTTGGTAGTTCAACTCAAAAAGAGGCTTTGGATAACGGTTTAAGAATAGACATTCTTGCTCCTACCCCAGGCACGCCCTCAATGACAATGGCATTGGAAAAATACATTATTGAAGCTAATAAAGGAAAATAATTCACTTCCTTACTTTATACAAAAAAACCGCGTTTATCGCGGTTTTTTTATTATTCAAACTTAAATAAAAGAAGCAAAATGAACTCTGCTGATCAATTTTTGTTTAATTTTGATTCTAAATAACAACCAAAATCAAGGTTTAAGTTCCAAAAATCAACTTATGAAAATCAACTCCCTGACAGTAGAAATAGACGGAATCGACAAAGAAATTTTAAGATCTTTAATGGATGATGCTCGTAAACCAATTCTACAGATTGCTAATAAAATAGGTATATCCGGAGCAGCTATCCATCAGCGGTTGAGGAAACTGGAACAATCTGGCGTGATCTCAGGCTCTAAGTTTGTAGTAAATCATAAAGTTCTAGGATACAACACCATGGCTTTTGTAGGTGTTTATTTAGACAAGGCAGCAAAAAACTTAGAAGCAGTAAAAGAATTAAAAAAAATACCTGAAGTATTAGAATGTCATTACACTACTGGAAACTGGTCTATATTGATTAAAATAATTTGTAGGGACAATCAACATTTAATGCAGTTACTCAATACTAAAATTCAAGCGATAGAAGGCGTTTCAAGAACAGAGACTTTCATTTCTCTGGACCAACAAATTGATAGACAAATACTATTATAAAATACATAAAAAATCCCAGTTACCAATTTATTAGATTGGTAATTGGGATTTTTAAAATAGCATTTCTTTTTAATCTCTTCTGCTTCCGCCCATATAAATCGAGATATAGTACAATAAGGTAGCAATTGATCCAAGCGCAGCCACTACATAAGTCCTAGCTGCCCATTTTAGCGCATCCTTTGCCCCTGCTTGTTCTTGCTGCGTCAACATTCTCTTATTCTCTAACCAAGCCAAAGCACGATGACTAGCGTCATATTCTACTGGCAAGGTAACAATTGAAAACACTGTAGTCGCCGCAAACAGCACTATTCCAAAAAGCAACAATTGCGGAAAACTCTCCATCATTAAAATTCCACCTAATAATATCCATTGCATATAAGTCGAAGCGACATTTACAAACGGAACTAATTTAGAACGCATCGTTAACCACTGATAACCCACGGCATGTTGCACAGCGTGACCGCATTCGTGTGCCGCAACTGCAGCTGCAGCTGCATTACGTTGATTATAAACTGCCTCACTAAGATTCACCGTTTTATTCATTGGATTATAATGATCCGTTAATTGTCCCGCAACCGAAATCACACGTACATCACGAATCCCATTATCCGCAAGCATTTTCTCGGCAATTTCAGCTCCGCTCATGCCGTTTTGCAAATGCACTTTAGAATATTGTTCAAATTTGCTTTTTAGCCTTGAACTCACCAGCCAGCTTGCCAGCATGATCGCACCGGCTAATATCAAATAACTCATTCCCATATTTTTGTCTTTTTTTGTTTCTATATAAAGTTACATAGGAAATATCAAATTACGAACCATTTTTTCATATTGCCAATTTGACACCCGTTAAAATAAATATAAAAAAAAATCCAAACCCCAATTAATGTGGGATTTGGATTTTAATATATTGACGTTGTAGAGACGCACTGCAGTGCGTCTCTACCGTGCGTCTCTACAACATCACGTTATAATATTTACCCAACCAAATTTATAATTTTACCAGGAACGATAATCACTTTGTTTGGCGTTCTACCTTCCAATTGTTTTATTGTTCTTTCATCTTTCATAATGATTTCTTCGATCTGGTCTTTGGTTAAATCCAAAGGCAATGTGATCGTGAAACGCATTTTCCCGTTGAAAGAAACTGGGTATTCTTTTTCAGATTCTACTAAATGTTTCGCTTCGAATACCGGAAAAGAAACGGTTGCAATAGAACCTGTATTTCCCAACAAACTCCATAATTCTTCAGCAATATGTGGCGCATAAGGCGAAATCACAATCGCTAATGGCTCTAATATCGCACGAGAATGACAACCCTGAGTTGATAGCTCATTCACACAAATCATAAATTGTGAAACCGAAGTATTGAATGAAAAATTCTCAATATCCTCAGACACCTTCTTGATAGTCTTGTGTAAAGTTTTTAAGTTGTCTTTTGATGGCGCTTCATCAGTGACAATCATATTATGTTCATCAAAATACAAACGACATAGTTTTTTCAAGAAACCAAATACCCCCGAAATACCAGCTGTATTCCAAGGTTTCGCTTGTTCTAATGGCCCTAAGAACATTTCATACAAACGCAAAGTATCTGCTCCATATTCATTACAAATATCATCTGGAGTAACTACGTTGTATTTTGATTTTGACATTTTCTCTACTTCGCGACCTACAATGTATTTGCCATTTTCCTCACAAATGAATTCAGCATCTTTATAATCCTCTCTCCAATTTTTAAAAGCTTCAATATCTAATTCATCTGATGAATTAACCATGGAAACATCGGCGTGGATGGGAGTAATTGAAATATTAAACAGGGTAAAATCCTTTTTTTGTAAACTTTCAATTTCTTTCTTTAAATTAGGATATTCTTCAATTAAAAAAACTTTAACTTGGTCATAGCTTTTCGCAATAACTCTTTCATCAATAACATTTCTAAAATCATTTACATCCTTATATTTTGAAGTTATAAAAAACGAAGGGATTTTCAATGTTGTTTCTATCAATCTAATATCTAAACTTTCAATAAAAAAAAATGGGTTTACTCTATAAACAAACGCACTAGTCCCTAAGATCATTCCCTGATTGATTAGTTTTTTGAATGGCTCTTCTGTTGGTGCAAAACCTTTGTCTTTAAGAAATTTATTCCAAAATCTTGAGTACAATAAATGTCCGGTTGCATGCTCGCTACCACCAATGTATAAATCTACAGATTCCCAATATTTCAAGGCTTCCGCCGAAGCAAATTCCCCTTCATTATTCGCATCCATATAACGCATCCAGTACCAAGAAGAACCCGCCCAACCTGGCATCGTGTTCAATTCTAAAGGAAAAATCGTTTTATGATCTACTAAATCAGTATTCACCACTTTATTAGCTGCTGTATCCCAAGCCCAAACTAAAGCGTTCCCTAAAGGAGGCAAACCGTCTTCGGTAGGCAAATATTTTTCTACTTCAGGCAATACAATTGGCAAATGCTGCGTGTCAATCATTTGCGGCAAACCATTTACATAATAAACAGGAAATGGCTCTCCCCAATATCTTTGTCTGGAGAAAACAGCATCACGCAAACGGTAATTGATTTTTCCGAAACCTTGATTTAATTTCTCTAAAGCTTCAATCGCTTTTTTAGTTCCTTCCTTATATCCTAATCCTGTTAAGAAATCAGAATCTACTAGTTGAAAACCATCTTTAGAACCAAACGCTGCTTCAGAAATATCTTTATCGAAAATATTTTTAATTGGTAGCATTCCGCTTTGACCTTTAAAGAAATTAGCAAAAGCATAATCTCTTTCATCTCCACAAGGAACCGCCATAACAGCACCTGTTCCGTATCCTGCCAAAACATAATCCCCAATCCAAACCGGAACTGGCTCTTTAGTAAAAGGATGCTCAGCATAAGCGCCAGTAAACACACCCGAAATGGTTTTAACATCAGCCATACGTTCTCTTTCAGAACGTTTTGACGACGCTAAAATATAATCGTTTATTTTATCCTGATATTCTGGAGTTGTGATTTCTTGAACCAAAGGATGCTCTGGAGCCAATGTCATAAAAGTCACACCAAAAATAGTATCAGGTCTTGTAGTAAAAACTTCAATATTAGCGTCATGTCCTTTTAACTTAAAAGAAACCATTGCCCCAACTGATTTTCCTATCCAGTTTCTTTGACTCTCTTTGATGCTTTCGCTCCAATCAATATCATTTAATCCTTGCAACAAACGCTCCGCATAAGCAGAAATTCGCATGCTCCATTGCGTCATTTTTTTACGAACTACGGTAAAACCACCACGCTCCGAAACTCCATTTACGATTTCGTCATTGGCCAAAACTGTTCCCAATCCTGGACACCAGTTTACTTCGGTCTCCGCCAAATAAGTCAATCTATATTGTAATAGTATTTTTTCCTGTTCTTCTTTTGCGAAAGTATTCCATTCAGTTGCTGAAAAAGAAATAATTTTCTCATCACAAACTGCATTTACATTTGCATTTCCTTCTTTCTCAAAAATCGAAATTAATGTCGAAATATCTTCTGATTTATCGCTGTCTTTATTGTACCAGGAATTGAAAAGTTGGATAAAAATCCATTGTGTATGCTTGTAGTAATCTGGATTTGAAGTTCGCACTTCTCTACTCCAATCGAATGAAAAACCAATTTTATCTAATTGTTTTCTATACCCTGCAATTTTATTGCCTTCCTTATCAAAACCTCCGTCAATATTTACACGGGTAGTATCTTCTGGTCGTTGTCCCGTTTGAATAGCATATTGTTCTGCTGGCAATCCAAAACTGTCATATCCCATTGGATGCAAAACATTAAAACCTTGATGTCTTTTGTATCTTGCATACACATCTGAAGCAATGTATCCCAACGGATGCCCTACGTGCAATCCAGCTCCAGAAGGATAAGGAAACATATCAAGCACATAATATTTTGGTTTTTCTGAATTGTTTTCTGCGGCAAAAGTTTGATTTTCTGCCCAATGTTTTTGCCATTTGGCCTCTATTTCGTTCGGATTGTATTTCATTCCCTTTCTAATTGTTTTTTAATGGAGTCATTCTTTCGATAACTCAGCTTATTCTATGTTATAAGTTTTTTTTCAAAGTCAAGCTCTCGCAAACTCCAATCATTCGTTCCTGTTCAAAGCCATATATGCTTTCTCACAATGAATTATAAAGCGGCAAATTTACGTTTATTGTACGAAAGTTGAAACTTTGGACGTTATTAACTTCAAATAAAGAAATTCTTTATTATTTTTACCCCATAATTAAAGTAAACTATGAGTTCTTCATTTGATAAGTTTCAAAAACGCAGGTTAATTTCCTCTTATTTTTCGGTAGTACTAAGTGTATTCTTAGTTTTATTCCTATTAGGAATCTTAGGGCTATTCATCATAAATTCCCAAAAACTAGCCAACGATTTTAAGGAAAAAATTGCCATGACGGTCTTTTTCAAAAATGAGGCTAACGACTCTATTCTGAAGAGTTTTGGACAACAGCTAAAAGTAGCTCCATACTCAAAATCTATTGTTTTTGTTTCAAAAGAAGCTGCAGCCAAACAACATACTGACATTATAGGTGAAGATTTCTTAACTTTCCTTGGTGAAAACCCATTACAAAACTCTTATGACATCCATTTAAAAGCGGACTATGTAGAGAAAGACAGCATAGCCAAAGTTGAAAAGCAGTTGCGAACAAACCCAATGATTTCAGATATTGTTTATGACAAACAATTAGTAAACATGGTGAATGACAACATCAAAAAAGTAAGTATGTGGATTTTAATAATAAGCGGCTTTTTGACTTTTATCGCCGTTTTATTAATCAATAGTTCATTACGACTTTCCATACATTCTAACCGATTTATCATAAAAACCATGCAAATGGTAGGCGCCACGAAAGCTTTTATCAGAAAACCATTTGTGATGCGTAGCGTAAAGTTAGGAATGCTTGGTGCTGCATTAGCAATTCTTGCATTACTAGGTGTTTTAGCATATGTTGAAACTAGCTTTCCTGATCTTGGAATCTTGAATGACAAATTCCTAATTGCAGTAGTACTTTTAGCCGTATTAGGATTTGGTATCTTGATTACATGGTTGAGTACCTACTTTGCGACACAACGATTCTTAAATTTAAGAACAGACGACCTTTATTAATTTACGATTTAAAAAGATAGTATAATTCAGCATTTTTTTGATGTTGAACTAAATTCAGCATAAATGAAAAATAACGAGCAAAATCCAGAATTCCTTTTTGGTAAAATAAACTACAAAATTCTATTGATTGGTATTGGAGTAATCATTCTTGGCTTTATACTAATGTCAGGCGGAGGAAGTGATGACCCAAACGTTTACAGTGACGCTATCTTCAGTTTCAGAAGAATTCGCTTAGCACCAACTACCGTTTTAATTGGTTTTGGAATTACTGTTTATGCCATTTTAAAGAATCCAAAAAAAGTTTAAATGAATACATTACAAGCTATTGTCCTTGCTATTATTGAAGGAATTACTGAATTCCTACCTGTTTCTTCTACTGGACACATGATTATCGCTTCTTCCTTTTTTGGTATTGCAAGTGATGATTTTACAAAACTTTTTACAATTGTAATTCAACTTGGAGCTATCCTCTCGGTCGTTGTTTTATATTTCAAACGTTTCTTTCAGACTTGGGACTTTTATTTTAAATTGTTCGTTGCTTTTATTCCTGCTGTAGTTCTAGGATTATTATTCAGCGATATGATAGATGAATTATTAGAAAGCCCTGTCACGGTTGCTGTTTCTCTTTTACTTGGTGGTATCGTTTTATTAAAAGTAGACGATTGGTTTAATCACTCAGAGGACACTAAAGTCAGCTATCTAAAAGCATTTAAAATTGGGTTATACCAATGTTTAGCAATGGTTCCAGGAGTTTCCCGAAGCGGCGCAAGTATTGTAGGTGGAATGTCCCAAAAATTAGCACGAACATCGGCAGCTGAATTTTCATTCTTTCTTGCCGTTCCTACTATGTTTGGTGCAACAGCAAAAAAATGTTACGACTATTATAAAGATGGTTTTGTCTTGACACACGACCAAATAAATTTATTGATTATTGGTAATGTCATTGCTTTTATCGTAGCTCTTTTAGCTATCAAAAGTTTTATCGAATTTTTAAGTAAAAAGGGGTTTAAAGTTTTTGGTTATTACCGAATTGCTGCAGGAATCATTTTACTGATTATTCATTTTTTCATTCATCCCCTGACTATCATTTAATGACAGACGAAGACTACTTAGACGGACAAATTTTATTGATTGACAAACCCCTGAAGTGGAGTTCATTTCAAGCTGTAAACAAATTAAAATATGCCCTGATAAACAACTTAGGGCTTCCAAAAAAATTTAAAATTGGTCATGCAGGAACTTTAGATCCTCTAGCCACAGGCTTACTTTTAGTATGTACTGGAAAATTCACCAAGAGAATCACAGAACTTCAAGGCCAGGCAAAAGAGTACACAGGAACTTTTTTTATTGGTGCCACCACACCTTCTTATGATTTAGAAACTGAAGTTGATCAAACTTTTGAAACTGCACATATAGACGAAGCTTTAATTCACGAAACAGTGAAACAGTTTTTAGGCGAAATCGACCAAAAACCACCTATTTTTTCAGCTATAAAGAAAAATGGCGTTCGTTTATATGAACATGCACGTGCCGGAGAGACTGTCGAAATAGCCACTAGAAAAACCACCATTCACGAATTTGAAATTACCCGCATAGCGCTGCCTGAAATTGACTTTAGGGTTGTTTGTAGCAAAGGAACTTACATTCGTTCTTTAGCCTTTGATTTTGGACTTGCCATGAACTCTGGTTCGCACCTGACTGCTTTAAGAAGAACAAAAATTGGAGATTATAATGTAACTGATGCTGTAGATGTAGAACTATTCGAACAAAGCCTAATCACTACTAAGTAATCAAAAAGCAAAAACACATTACAAAATTCAAAACTGAATTTGTAATGTGTTTTTTTTAATCAAAGTATTTTTATACCATATTCATTTTGTCTATGTGGCTGTGCACCACTGGTTTAATAATTACTTATGTTCTCACCTCCAAACAGGAAATTAGACAAATAATCATAAAACTTTTCAAATAGCTTTTTCATAGTGATGTTTTTTAAATTGTGAAACAATATATTAACACCAATAAAAAAGTAAATCAAATAGAAAATAGTAGACGTGGTTGGCGGACACTAAATTACACTTTTTTTTTAAAAAAACAAAACTTAATTAACTAACGCATAGAAACTTATTCTAAATACCTGTTTCAATTAAGAATTTAGAAATAAATAAAACAGAGTTCGTTTGCACGAACAAATGAGCCCTACAAAAAAAATAACAGCTACTAATTTAAAATTACTCGTCTAGTATTGCCCGACAACTTGACTTTAAGAATATTTGTGTTATATGCAACTTATACTCGTTCCCTTACATTCTATTTTGAACGCTAAAGTAAATCTGATTTCCTCCTGACAATTTTTACTACCGAACTAAAATCTCAGATTGGGAGTTATTAAGAATTAAATATGGATCATCTTAAACAATCTCTAATCACTTATTTGTAAAGCAAAATCAATTCTCTTTGAATCAACAGTACTTTTAATTATAAATTTCTAACAACAAAGAGTTTAATATATACTATAATCTTCATCTTCAAATAGGAAATTCATTAAAAAATCACAAAACTTATTAAATAACTTTTTCATAATGACGTTTATTGAAATGTAAAATAATATCTAGACACCAATAAAAAAGGAAATTATATTATAGTAGACTTGGTTTGACTTACTATTACTAACCTACAGTTTTATTTTTGAAAAATAAAAATTAATCGACTAACTACAAGAAACTTACGACTAAACGTATATTAACCTTTGGGATTTAAACACCAAACACAATAGCCTACAATTTCACCCTCAAAGCTATACTGAGGAAGTATTCCTATAGTGATTTCTTAATTTTAAAATAAACTGGTTTACAAAAAGTAGCTATCTTCATACTTTGAATTGTGTTTTAAGAATAAATATGAGTATTATCGTCATTGGTTTTATTAGTTCAATCAAAACATATAACCACTTATGAATTTAAACACACTAGACCAAATTGCCTTATTAAAAAAAACAGACTAAAACAATTACTATTGTGAAATTACTAAAACTGGTTTTATGCCTTTTTCTTTTCAGTTCAGTCGCTAATGCACAAAACAACAAAAACACTTACTTTCAATTTGACATTAATCTTCCCTTAATAGGAAATCCAGATAGAGACGAAATTGATCCTTATACAAATGAAAAAGGAAACTGGTTTATACCAAACGGAATAGGTAGTAAAATAGGCTACGGAATTCATTATCATAAATGGATTGGCCTTGGTATTCATACTGGCTTAGAATGGAAATGGACTGATAAATTAGTCATTGCACCTATCTTTGCTAATTTTAGACTTAGTCCTAAAATAGGAGAAGAAACCCGAATCACTCTTCAACTGGGATTAGGAAAAACAATCGCATTAGGACGAGGAGACTTAACCGGCGAGTATAGAAAAATAAGCCTAGGACTTCAAACCTCCGACGACCTTTTGCTATTTATAGAGGTTAGCGGTTTTGGCATCCCCATAAACAATCAAAAAGAAGCCGGAAGCATCGGTCTTGGATTATCCTTAGTCAGTTTTTAATCAACCTGCGAATCTAAATCAAGCATCATCTCGTTAATTTCAAGTTGGGTAGACAAACCTTTATCATGCAAATACCACAATTGTAGGTCTGTTTTTACAGTCTCATCAATTACCCCATGTTCCTTTTTATAATTAGTAATTAAATCCGCAGCACCCTTTGGTCTTGGACCCCAGTGAGCAAGAGCTCCACCCGTTTCTCTATTTATAACAATCAACTTAGGAATGGCCTTTGCTTTATTTGTTAAAAACAAATTCATCAACTCTTCATTTTCATCTCGCAAAACAATTTTTAGCTCTATTTTACCTTCAGAAGCAGTAGCCATTTTATCAAAAATAGGCAGCAATTGCGCGGCATCACCACACCAGCCTTCTGAAATAACTAACCATATGTATTCGTTTTTCAAGGACTTCAAGTTTTCAACAATCCCTTCTGATATTTTCATTGTTTTCTCCAAACGATTCATACGGGTTTCGTTTAAACCACTGTAATTTGTCAATTCTGGTGATTGTTCCTTTCCTGTAGATTTCTCACTTCGTAACAAATCAGACACCAGTTTTCTGTATTCTGAATACGAATGACTCTTAAATAAAGCTTTGCCGATTGCGATTTTCATATTTATTATTTTTTCAGGTAAAGTTAAACCAAATTAGTTGGTTTAAATATGATAAAACTCAGTTCCAAATAAAGAAAAAGTGTAATTTTATAAAAAACAAACAACTGAAGATGGAATTAACTTCAAAATCGATTGGTCTCGCGCTCTCTGGTGGCGGATCGAAAGGTTTAGCTCACGCTGGAGCAATAAAATTCTTGGAAGAAAAAAATATTCGACCAAGCCGCATTGCAGGAACAAGTGCTGGGTCAATTGTTGGCGCATTGTATGCTTGGGGTAAGACGCCTGATGAAATATTAGATTTCTTTAAATCCATATATCTTTTCCATTGGAGACATTTTACTTTTAAAAAAGCTGGTTTTATCGATTCAGATTCATTTAAACATAATTTCCACGCTATTTTTAAGGATGCGGTAATTGGAGAATTAAGTATCCCTACACTTATTACTGCAACAGATATGGTCAGAGGAAGACTAAAAATTTTTGACTCCGACACAAAAATCATTGATGCTCTTCTAGCCTCTTCAGCATTTCCTGGAGTAATCTCTCCTTTTGAAATAGCAGGAGAACATTATAGTGACGGTGGAATTTTAAATCATTTTCCAACAGATATTCTACAAGGTCAATGCGAAACCATAATTGGTGTTTACGTAAGTCCCATTCAAAAAATAGAAGCCAAAGACTTAAATTCAATAAGGGCAGTTACCTCCAGAGCTTTTGATATTCTTTCGGCAAATACAAATTTACAGAAATTCAACATCTGCGATTGGCTTATTGAACCAAAAGAGTTGAGCCTTTACAGCACATTTGAAATGAATAAACTTAAAATGGATGCTATTTTCAACATTGGATACGAGGCAGCCAAAAGCTCCTATGAAAAACTTAATCTATAAAATTTAGGCGACACTATTTCAAAAAAAAAGAATATGACTATATTTGCACGAAACAACTCAACAAACACATGAAATATAAAAGAATTCTTCTGAAATTAAGTGGCGAAGCTTTAATGGGCGATAGACAATACGGAATTGACCCGGTGAGATTAGCTGAATATGCCGAAGAAATCAAAAAGATTCACGACAAAGGGGTAGAAATAGCCATTGTGATAGGTGGTGGAAATATTTTCAGAGGAGTTGCTGGTGCCAGCAACGGAATGGATAGAGTACAAGGAGATTATATGGGAATGCTTGCCACTGTTATTAACGGAATGGCTTTACAAGGAGCACTTGAAGACAAAGGAATGCTTACTCGTTTGCAAACTGCGTTAAAAATTGAAGCTATTGCTGAACCTTATATAAAAAGAAGAGCAGTTCGCCACCTTGAAAAAGGTAGAATCGTGATTTTTGGAGCTGGAACCGGAAACCCTTATTTCACAACAGATACAGCAGCCGTTTTACGTGGTGTTGAAATTCATGCTGATGTGATTTTGAAAGGAACCAGAGTAGATGGTGTTTATGATTCAGACCCAGAGAAAAATGCGACTGCAGTAAAATTCGACTTCATTTCATTTGAAGACGTAATTAAAAAAGGATTAAACGTAATGGACTCGACTGCTTTCACTTTAAGCCAAGAAAACAAATTGCCTATTGTAATTTTCGACATGAATAAACAAGGAAACCTTGAGAAAATCTGTGAAGGAGAAAACATAGGAACCGTAGTAAATATATAGTTAGCAGCATTCAGTGTTCACTTTGCAGTAAAAACTGATCACTACGAACTGACCGCTGACCACTAAATAAAAAGTTATGACTGAAGAAATTGAATTTATATTAGATAGCACCAAAGAATCAATGAATGGTTCAATTGCTCACTTAGAAAAAGAATTTTTAAATATTCGTGCAGGAAAAGCATCTCCAGCAATGCTAGGAAGTGTTTTTGTAGATTATTACGGTTCGGCTACGCCGCTTTCGCAAGTTTCTAAAATCAGCGTTCCTGACGCAAGAACGATAACTTTGCAGCCATTTGAAAAAAATATGCTACACCCTATCGAAAAAGCAATTATGATAGCAAACATTGGCTTTAATCCAATGAACAATGGTGACGTAATTATCATAAGTGTTCCTGCATTGACTGAGGAAAGAAGACGTGATCTTGCAAAACAAGCTAAAGTAGAATCAGAAGATGCTAAAGTTGGTATCAGAAACGCTCGTAAAGATGCGAATACAGAGATTAAAAAATTAGAAAAAGACGGAACATCTGAAGACATTTGCAAAAGTGCCGAAGACGAAGTTCAAAATTTAACTAACAGTTTCATCAGGAAAGTAGATGAACTTCTTGTTGCGAAAGAAGCAGACATCATGAAGGTTTAACTTTCTTAAATTTAGAATTAATATCCGTCTCGTTTAAATAATGAGACGGATATTTTTTTTATTACGATTTTAGAATCAATACTGAAGGCACTCCAATCAACCAGTCACTATCAGAATCCAACAAAGTTTTCCAACTTTCAAGGCTTATTAGCATTAAATCTTGTTTTTCTAAGAACGCTAAACTTACCGTTTTGTCACTTATTACTTCAATGTTACTAGCATGTTTTTGTTCTAATGAATTAACAGCGCTCTGCAATACAAAATTATTTTGAACATGATTATTGGCATCTAAAATCACAACCTTAGAATTGTTGTTATTAATTAATTTTTGAGCGTAATCAATTAAGAAAGCATCCTCCGATTTAAAAACGGGAATAAAAACCCGGTCTATTTCCTGAAATTCTTTATCAATCAAGATTCCCAATGGCAATTTTGTTTTGGCTACAATTTGCCTGGTTCTTTCATCAAAAGGAGAATTTTCAAATAGACCTTCCTTTCCCGTGAATTTATCAATCAAGCGATCCGGATTAATAATTCTAGTAGTAAATCCTACTACTCTACCCAGTAATGTTCCTTCAAAAATAGATTTACCCAAGCCTACCAATAACAAATCATAATCCCCATGATTGGCAACATCTACAATTTCAGTTTCTATATCATTGGTGACCTTAAAAATTGTTGAAATATTTAGGTTTAACTCCTTTGATTCTTCAAAAATAGGCTCAAAACTGCTTTTTTCTTTTTCCTCCATATTGAAAGAATGCAACTCATCACTCACTGATAAATGCATCGCAGTTATGTCAGAACTGTTTTTTTGTTTTTTTGTCAAACTATTCGCCAATCGCAGTAACGATTTACCTTTCTCATTATTTCCAAATGAAATCAGTATTCGATATTTTTTGTGAGTCGCAACTTCTTCGGGTTCTATGACATCTTTATTTTTAAAAATAAAATTGATAAAATCCAATGCTGGACCCGTCATAAAAGTCGTTACTAATGCCATTATTACCATCATCGCAAACACTTCTGGAGTTAGAACTTTTAGCTCCAATCCTATATTTAGCACGATCAATTCCATAAGTCCTCTTGTATTCATTAAAGCACCAATGGTTAAACTATCTTTCCAATTTTGTCCCACAAATCTTGCAGCCAATGCACTACCTAGAAATTTTCCAACAACTGCAACTGCAATAATCGCTGCGGTTATTTTCCATAAATAAGGATCATTGATAAGTCCAATTTCTGTTTGTAATCCTGTGTACACAAAAAATAAAGGCAGCAAAAGAATAACTGCAACATCCTCTACTTTTTCTATAAATATCATTCTGAATTTAGAAACATCCGGCATAATAGATCCCATCATAAAAGCTCCAAAGAGTGCATGAATCCCAATTACTTCGGTTGCATAAGATGACAGAATTAAAAACAAAAAGAAAATTGCCATTACTGGTTTCCCAATACTATCTTTTGAACCATATAAATCCCCAATTCTTTTCAAAAATGGTTTTACAATAAAAATCATGGCGAGTACATAAAGCACCGCCAGCGAAATCACATATAAAGAACCTAGAAAATTTCCGGCTTTTACTATCGCAATTACTACTGCCAGAAGACACCAAGCTGTAATATCATCAGCCGCAGCACAAGTAATTACTATTGCACCCAATTTCGTTTTATGAATCCCTCTTTCCTGAACTATTCGTGCCAATACCGGAAAAGCGGTTATACTCATGGCGATTCCCATAAATAAACTAAAGGAAAGAAACTCTACTCCTTCAGGAGCAAACTTATTGTAAACGAAATAAGACAGACCAATTCCCAATGCAAAAGGAATCACGATACTAGCATGACTAATTACGATTGCTTCGCTAGCCTTATTTTTAAGAATTTTAATATCAAGCTCCATTCCAATCACAAACATGAAAAGAATCAATCCTATTTGACTTAGGAATTTTAGATTCCCCAACGATTCAACTGGAAACAAAGCCGCAGAAAAATCTGGAAAATAGAATCCTACGAGAGAAGGTCCGAGAACAATTCCAGCAATAATTTCTCCAATAACCGTTGGCTGTCCTATCTTTTTGAAAATCCATCCAAAAAGTCTGGCCACTAAAATTATCATTACAATCTGTGCCAAAAGTATGGCTAATGGATCTTGAAAGTTATGCTGAAGTGATGTCACGAATTCATTCCAAGTGCTACTCCCAGCATCTGAAGCAGTCGCAATTTTCCCTCTTTCAAGTTGTTTCCCTCTTGTGAGTATCCAATAAATTAAAACGGTGAATCCACCGGTTACACTAAAATAAAACAAGGTGTTTTTATATTTTCTCATATTCCTTTTATTATAGCTAAGTCATTTTAAAACCCACACAAAGATGTGAAATTCTAACATATCTTTTACAACACTCAAATTAACTTTTTCATGAAATTAAAAAACAAGTCTTTAGCTTTAAAATGGCACAAAAAACTTTGAAGAAATTTCATGTTTAGCACTCGTTTTCACTACATTTGCACCCATTTTAAAACATTTATGAAAAAGAAATTAAAAGCAGGTTTTTGGGAACTTATCGCCAGAATAGTGCTTAAAAACAGAATCGTTATACTTGGTATTATTGTTTTAATAACCATCTTTTTGGCCTTGCAATGGAAAAACATTCGGTTTTCTTTTACAGAAGCTAATTTACTTCCTGATACTCACATTGTAAATAAAGAATACAATGCCTTTTTGGATATGTTTGGCGAAGAGGGGAATTTAATTGTCGTAGGAGTTAAGGACGATACTTTTTTTACTCCAAAAGCATTTGCTGCCTGGGATAAATTAATGAATGATATCAAGTCTCAAAAAGAAATAGATTTAATCGTTTCCATCAGTGACTTGAAGAAACTTCAAAAAAACGACAGCCTTCAAACTTTTGAATTAGTTCCTTTTGTAGATCAAAGTAAGACTATAAACCAAGAGTATCTTACATCAATAAAAAAAGAGTTGCTTGAAAAAATGCCTTTTTACGAAGGATTACTTTTCAATAAAAAGAATGGAACCATTCGATCAGCAATTTACTTAGATAAGGAGATTGTAAACACACTACACCGTAAGGATTACATAATCAATGATTTTATCCCGAAAATTGAAGCTTTTGAAAAAGAAACGGGCATCGATTTAAAGGTTTCTGGAATGCCGTATATAAGAACATTGAATGCAAGAAGTATTACTGACGAGATTAGTCTGTTTATAGGTGCCTCTTTATTAATCACTTCTCTTATTTTCTTTTTCTTTTTTCGTTCCTTTCGAGCGACATTAATTTCTATAATTATAGTCATAATTGGCGTAATGTGGACTTTTGGGCTTCTTGGATTATTCCATTTTGAGATTACAGTACTGACCGCTCTTGTACCTTCACTTGTCATTGTTATTGGGATCCCCAATTGCATTTTCCTAACTAATAAATACCAGCAGGAATTCATTGCGCACGGAAACAAAGCACGTGCCCTGCAAAGAGTAATTACAAAAGTAGGAACTGCGACTCTGATGACGAACTTGACTACTGCAGCCGGGTTTGCCACTTTTATCATTACCCAAAGTGAGTTATTAAGAGAATTTGGTATCATATCCTCTCTGAGTATTATTGCATTGTTCTTTTTATGTCTTATCATTATCCCTATTTATTATAGCTACCAACCTATTCCAAAAGAAAAACACTTGAGACACTTAAGCCGTAATTATACGAAAGTGTTCATTTCTTGGATAGAAAAAACAGTAAAATACAACCGACGTTATGTATATGTTGTCGCGATATTTTTGTTTTTAGTTAGTAGCATTGGTGCTTTTAAAATTAAAACATCAGGTAGTTTGATTGAAGACATGCCAAAAAATACTGGCTTCTTTAAAGATATTCTTTTCTTTGAAAAAGAATTTGAAGGAATAATGCCTCTTGAAATTACTATTGACACCAAAAGAAAAAAAGGGGTCATGAAGCTCTCAACCTTGAAAAAGATGGATGAACTCCAAAAAACAATTGAGGAAATCCCTGAACTTTCTAAGCCTATTTCTATTCTTAACTTGGTTAAATATTCAAAACAGGCCTACTATAATGGTAATCCTGAATATTACGATCTACCTACTTCTCAAGAACAAAGCTTTATTTTAGGTTACGCTAAAAATGCGACCAAAGACAGCAAGAATAACATCATGAAAAGTTATGTTGACAGTACTGGACAAGTAGCTCGTATTACTACTTTCATGAGAGACATTGAGACTGGGAACATGAAGAAAATTGAGACCAAGCTTTGGACTAAAATCAACAAAGTATTTCCCGCTGATCGCTATAAAGTGGTGATGACAGGAAAAGCATTAGTTTTTGAAAAAGGAACAAAATACTTACTTGACAACTTGATCACTTCATTGCTTTTTGCCGTTTTATTGATCTCGCTGTTGATGGTTTTCATGTTTCGCTCTTTCAAAATGGTAGTCGTTTCTTTAATTCCAAATTTACTGCCATTGATGATCACTGCTGGACTGATGGGCTATTTCGGAATACCACTAAAGCCATCGACTATATTGGTATTTAGTATTGCGTTTGGGCTTTCAGTCGATGACACCATTCACTTTCTAGCACAATACCGACAAGAATTGACAAACAACAACTGGAAGATTAAAAAATCAGTTTTTGCAACTATAAAAGAGTCCGGAATCAGTATGTTTTATACTTCAGTAGTTTTATTTGCTGGATTCTCTGTGTTTATGTTATCTGATTTTGGAGGTACAGTAGCACTTGGAGGATTGATTGCAGTTACCTTAATTTTCGGAATGTTATCAAACCTTATGTTGTTGCCATGCTTAGTATTGACATTGAATAAATCACTAGCCAACAAACAGGAATTCATCGAGCCAAAAATTGATGTTTTAAGCAAACCGACCGAAGAGGAAGACGAACATTTAAAACAGTAAAACCCACTCTTAAAAAAATATTTGTAGCAATTATAAACTTTCCCGTCTTTTTAGGCGGGATTTTTTTATACCTAAAACCAGAACTTTTTGTGGTTTATTTTTAAATCATGTATATTTGGAATAATGACACTAAAAGTAAATAAATCTAGTAAAACGAGGACAATTCCTTGTTTTTTACCCTAAAATGGAGTCCAGTCACCACTAAATAAAAAACGGGGAGAAATCGAAAAGCCTAAAGAGTAGAGAAAATAAAAAATAAAAAAATGGAGCAACAAGTTATAGCTGTAGACGATTATCTAAAAAAAATAACCGATTTTGGTTTTGAATATGCACCCAAATTAATAGGAGGACTAATCGTTCTTTTTGTTGGGTTATGGATCACTAAATTAATTACAAAAGGAGTTGGAAAATCGTTAGCAAAATCATCAATCGACCAATCACTTGTGCCGTTTTTAAAAAGCTTGACAAACATCATACTAAAAGCCTTAGTTATCATTACTGTAATGGGAATGATTGGTATTGAAATGACCTCATTTGTTGCAATTATTGGTGCTGCAGGTTTAGCCGTTGGATTGGCATTATCAGGAACATTACAAAACTTTTCGGGTGGTGTAATTATCTTGATTTTGAAACCGTTTAAAATTGGCGATTTTATAGAAGCACAAGGCTTTTCAGGAACCGTAAAGGAAATCAGCATTTTTTCGACTATGCTGAACACACCAGACAAGAAATTAGTGATTATTCCTAATGGACCACTATCCACGGGAGCACTTATCAATTATTCCGCTGAACCATTACGAAGAGTAGACTGGACATTTGGTATTGCATATGGCGATGATGTTGAGAATTTTAAAAAAGCCATTACTCAATTTATTTCTGAGGATGACCGTATTTTAAAAGACCCTGCAGGTTTTATCGGTTTATCTGAACTCGCAGATAGTTCTGTAAATTTTGCTGTACGCGTATGGGTTGATAGCCCTGACTATTGGGGAGTATTCTTTGATATGAACGAGAAAGTATATACTAAATTCCCAGATTACGACCTCAACATTCCTTTTCCACAAATGGATGTTCATGTTCAGAAATAATAAATAAATCACAACGGACTTAGAGTCCTTAGTTTTACCAAACAATTAAAACTTCCGTCATTAAAGACGGGAGTTTTTTTTATGCATAATCGGAAAAAACATCAGTGTGAGTTCGACAATTAATACTATTTATTTTTACGAGATACTAAACGAATCCTCACAATAGCTAACAATTAAGCAATAGTAACCTATTGCTTAACTACTTATTAAAAATAAATCTTATTTTTGCCCACACACTTTAAAGAAAAGAACTGATTAGAATATTTTAACGTTCTAGCTGTTCGCTTTACAATAAAGGCTTGATCTTTTTAAGCCTAAGAAATTAATTATTACACTACAATATATGACTCATCAAATTTCTGAGGCAGAAAAATTAGCCGTTTCCAATAATTACAAAAATTGGAAAAAATGGGGCCCTTATTTAGCCGAAAGACAATGGGGAACCGTTCGTGAGGATTACAGTGAAAATGGAGATGCATGGGAATTTATTAATCACGACAAAGCACGTAGTAATGCGTATCGCTGGGGTGAGGAAGGAATTGGTGGTTTTTGTGATTCTCGTGAGATTTTGTGTTTGGCTCCCGCTTTTTGGAACGGAAAAGATCCTATTTTAAAAGAACGCTTATTTGGGCTCACTAATAATCAAGGAAATCACGGGGAAGATGTTAAAGAACTTTATTTTCATCAAGTTTCAACACCTTCCCACTCCTATAATAAATACCTCTATAAATATCCTCATAATGAATTTCCTTATGAGGAAATAATAAGAACCAACAGTCACCGAAGTAGAGAAGAAACAGAATTTGAACTATTAGACACTGATAGCTTCAAAGACAATGCTTATTTTGATTGTTATATCGAATATGCAAAAGGGGATATTGATGATATCCTGATGAAAGTTACCGTAGTCAATAGAGGAAAAGAGACAGCTGAAATTCATGTACTCCCCCATCTTTGGTTTCGAAATTTCTGGAAACACAACAACAGACATCCACGTCCTAATATGGAATCTGTTTCTAAGGACACGATTGTTTCTAAAAGTAGCCGAAGTGACGACTACTATCTTTATCATAATGAAGGTGAGCAATTATTCTGCGAAAACGAAACAAACAACGAGCGCATTTATAATTCCCCTAATGAATATGAGTATGTTAAAGACGGAATTAACAACCATGTTATAAACGGAGAACCAACTGTAAATCCGGAGAAATTTGGTACCAAAGCTGCTATTTGGCATCAATTTAATTTAAAAGGAGGCGAAGAAAAAAGTGTCAACATACGTTTAAGTAATGTCGCTTTAGAAAATCCTTGGGAAAATTTTGATACGATATTTGATTTAAGAAAAACAGAATGCGAAACATTCTATAACGAAATTATAAGCGAAGACATTCCAAAAGAACATCAAGCTATTGCAAAAAGTGCTTTTTCAGGACTGTTATGGACCAAGCAGTTTTATTACTACAATGTTCACAAATGGATATTTGGTGGCACTGATGAAACAGCAGCTAACAGAAGAACTGACTCCCGCAATTTTAGCTGGCAACACCTTAATAACAGACATGTTATTTCTATGCCTGATAAATGGGAATACCCTTGGTACGCCGCTTGGGATTTAGCTTTCCATATGGCATCCTTTGTAGAAATAGACCCTTCTTTTGCTAAGCAACAACTTCTATTAGTTTTACAAGAAAGCTATATGCATCCCAATGGTCAAATTCCAGCTTATGAATGGAACTTTAGTGATGTAAACCCGCCGGTTCACTCCTGGGCAGTCTGGACTGTTTATGAAAAAGATAGAAAGCGAACAGGCAAAGCTGACACTCCATTTCTAGAAAAAGCATTTCAAAAACTTCTTATCAATTTTACGTGGTGGGTAAACCAAAAAGACACTAGTGGTACCGATTTATTTGAAGGAGGATTTTTAGGTTTAGACAACATTGGGGTTTTTGACCGCAACCATATGCCGGAGGGAATTAAAAAAATGCAACAGGCAGATGCAACGAGTTGGATGGCGATGTTCTCTTTAAACATGTTGCGCATGTCACTTGAATTAGCAAAAACCAACAAAATTTACGAAGAAATATCGGCTAAATTTTTCAGGCATTTTTTAAATATCGCTTGGGCAATGCACCATATTGGAAAAAAAGATCTTTCGCTTTGGGATGACCAAGACAATTTCTATTATGATGTTGTTGAAATGTCTGACGGAAGTACGGAACGATTAAAAGTACGTTCATTAGTTGGTGTTATTCCAATGTTTGCTGTCGAAATTATGAATATCGATTTATTCGAAGAGTTAAAAGACTTTCAAAGACGAGCAAAGGAAATCATAAGAACTCGTCCAGATCTGGCATCCTTAATTTCAAATATAGAGAATGCTAATGAAGACGGTAATTTTCTATTCTCGATTATGCGTGGTTTTAGATTAGAACATCTTTTGAAGCGCTTATTAGATGAAGACGAATTTCTTTCTGATTACGGGATTCGTTCTCTTTCTAAATACCATAAAGATCATCCTTTTGTTTTTGGAGATGAAGGCCATCACCAAATTCAATATGAACCTGGCGAAAGCCGTTCGGGTATGTTTGGTGGAAATTCAAATTGGCGTGGTCCTATCTGGATGCCATTGAATTATATGATTATCCAGTCGTTACGTAAATATTATACATTTTACGGACCTACTTATGTGTATGAATTCCCTACTGGCTCAGGAAAAAAACTGAATTTAAATGAAATTGCTAACGAATTAACAAAAAGACTAATTAAACTTTTTGAACGAAATAACGAAGGTAAATTTCAATACCATTCTGATGATCATAACCATGTTTTCTCAAAAGACGAGCATTTTAAAGGTCAGCATTTATTTTATGAATTTTTTGATGGTGATAACGGAAAAGGACTTGGCGCTTCACACCAAACGGGATGGACTGCACTTATTGCCAATTTAATCCTGGAAATGGAGGAGAATAAATAAATATAAAATCTATTAAAATTCCCGTCTGCAACGACGGGAATTTTTATGTTTAAAAACGATCTGACAAGTTAAACAATGAATTTATTTCCTACTTACTTTATCTAAAGCAACCTCTAGACTTTTATAGTCTGACACTACTTTCACTATAAACCCTTCCTTATTAATGATGAAATGGGTGGGAAAAGCATTGAGTTGCAAGGTCAAATTCATATAGGTTTTCATATTAGGAACCACAGCATAAGAAAGTGGTTTTCTCGCTAAAAAAGGTTTTAATTGCTCAGGACTATCTTCGGCTAGACTTAGGAAAACAATGTCATTTCTATCTTTATACTTACTTGCTAATTGATTGACATCAGGAAATTCTTTAAGGCAGGCTGCACAATGAATGTACCAGCATTTTATTACGACAAACTTTCCTTTTAGATTTTCATTTGTAATTAAATTTCCGTTTAAATCTTTGAATGAAAATGCGGGAAATGGTTCGCCTTCTTTTTGATAATTTTGAATTTCATTGAATGCCGTTTCAGCAATAGATGCTTTTATACTTGAATCAGACTTGGGTTGTATTTTATAAAGTTGGTAATACAAACTAGCTGTGTCAGACTCCAGTCGAATAGGAATGTAATTTCCTTCTGTTAATTCCTGAAGGAACGCTACTTTAGCAATTGTATTAGAATTAGAATCTAATGCTACAAAGTCTGTAGAAAGCATGATGTGCTCTTTTTGATATTTATACCAATCATCATAGCTTTTTTGAACTTGAAGAGGATTTATATCTGGTTCCCCAAATTTAGTTTGACCTGTACATGATGCAAAAACCAAGGCGAAAGAAAGCGTATAAAAGAGTTTTTTCATTCTAATTAAATATTTGAATACTAAGTTTTTTTTTAAGAACGGGGTTTGTTAAGACCTCTATCGTAGAGTACAATACTTCCTGCAACAGATACATTTAAGCTTTTTTCAGATTTGAATTTGACTAGGTAATGACATTTTTCGATTGCTTTTTTTGATAGTCCATTGTCTTCTGCGCCTAATAAATAAACACAGCGTCTTGGATGTTCGAATACTTCTAAATCAGTTGCATTATCATCTAATTCAACTCCGACTAATCGTGCGCCTTTAGGCAAGTTTTTATAGAAATCTTCAAAAGTTTCATAATGAAAATACGGAATCGATTTAACTGCATTGTGGGTATCACAAGCTTGTTTAGCATAGCGATTCCCAATTGTAAAAATATAGCTTGCACCTAAGTTTTGTGCCGTTCGCCATAAAACGCCTAAGTTCTCAGGAGTTTTACCATTTTGTATTCCAATGCCGAAATACTCAGTTATAAAATTATCATTCATCCTGCAAAAATACAAACTGTTATCAGGTTTGTCAAATTTTTAATTTATATAAAGATGTCTTGTTTTTATTTATGATATTAGCTACTTCGCAGTTAGAATGGCATTTAATTCATTTAAAAACCTGTAATTCCACTACAATTTAGCCCCGATAGTAGCGGCATCCTTTTATCCCGATTTTGCTTTGGGATAAAAGATATAGCGAATAGCGGGAAATAGCTCCTGAATACACTATTACAACAATGACAATTAAAAGAAATGGATTATATTTGTAATCCGATTGAAAGACAATTTTTAATATCAATTATATAATTAAATGAGACACACAAAAGTTAAAGACTTACTAAACAGTACAACGACACTACACGAGGTAAATGCAAAAGGATGGGTAAGAACTTTTAGAAACAATCAATTTATCGCTTTGAATGATGGTTCAACCATCAATAATATACAATGTGTTGTCGATTTTGAGAACACGCCAGATGAAACTTTAAAGAGAATAACTACCGGTGCTGCCATTTCAGTAACAGGAACTTTGGTAGAAAGTAAAGGTGCGGGACAGAAATTTGAGATTCAAGTGAACAAGCTGGAAATATTAGGAGACTCTGATGCAGAGAAATTCCCAATACAACCAAAAAACAAACCAAGCTTAGATTACTTGCGTGAGAATGCGCATTTACGTGTTCGCACGAATATGTTCGGAGCGATTATGCGTGTACGTTCAGTGCTATCGTTTGCTGTTCATAGCTATTTTCAAGAAAAAGGATTTGTGTATGTAAATACTCCTATCATCACCGGATCAGATGCTGAAGGTGCTGGTGAAATGTTTAAAGTTACCGCTTTACCATTTGACGGAACGCCAAGAACCGAAGATGGAAAAGTAAACTATAAAGAAGATTTCTTTGGAAAAGAGACTAATCTAACGGTTTCAGGTCAATTAGAAGGAGAGACTTTTGCAATGGCTTTGGGTCAGATTTACACTTTTGGACCAACGTTTAGAGCAGAGAATTCAAATACTTCACGTCACCTTGCAGAATTTTGGATGATTGAGCCAGAGGTTGCATTTAATGATTTGAATGACAACATGGATCTTGCTGAAGATTTTATTCAATACCTAATTAAATATGTTTTGGACAAATGTCCTGAAGATTTGAAATTTCTTGAGGGAAGATTGTTAGACGAAGAGAAATCAAAACCACAAGCGGAAAGAAGCGAAATGGCTTTGCTTGACAAATTAAATTTTGTTTTGGAAAACAATTTCAAACGCGTATCTTATACAGAAGCTATTGACATTTTGAGAGAATGTACTCCAAACAAAAAGAAAAAATTCAACTATATCATTAAAGAATGGGGTGCTGATTTACAATCAGAGCATGAGCGTTACTTGGTTGAAAAACACTTTAAATGTCCAGTAATCTTGTTTGATTACCCAGCAAATATCAAAGCATTTTACATGCGTTTGAACGAAGACGGAAAAACAGTTCGTGCGATGGATATCCTTTTCCCTGGAATTGGTGAAATCGTAGGAGGTTCTCAAAGAGAAGAGCGTTTTGACGTATTGGTCGAAAAAATGAAAGCTTTAGGAATCGACGAAGAAGAATTATGGTGGTACCTTGACACAAGAAGATTTGGTTCAGCGGTTCACTCTGGTTTTGGTCTTGGATTTGAAAGATTAGTGTTATTTGTAACTGGAATGACAAACATACGTGATGTAATTCCTTTTCCAAGAACACCAATGAATGCGGAGTTCTAGGAATAGTTTAAATTGTTTAAAGTTTAAAGTTGTTTACTATACGAATAACTTTAAACCTTAAACCTTAAACTTTTTAAACAAAAAATATAAAATGCTAAAGCAATTCTTAAATTTAAAATTATCACAGAAATTATCTCCTCAACAAATTCAGTTGATGAAGTTAATTCAATTGCCTACGCAAGCCTTTGAGCAACGTTTATTAGAAGAAATGAATGAGAATCCAGCTCTTGAAGCCGGAAGTGAAGAGGATGAATACGAGAAAGACGAATTCGAAAACGAAGATTATGACGATTATGACGATGCAGAATCAGACAGAAATGATGCTGAGGATATCAACATAGACGAATATTTAAGTAGTGACGATACTCCCGATTATAAAACTCAAGCGAATAATTATAGTGATGACGATGACGAGCGTGAATCTCCATTAGCGGCACCTGTAAGTTTTCACCAAGATTTAATCAACCAGTTGAATACTTTCATTTTGAATGACGACGAACGCGATATCGCTGAATTTCTTGTTGGAAGCATTGATGACATGGGTTACATTCGTAGAAGTATTCCAGATATAGTTGACGATATGGCGTTTACTCAAGGTATTTATACTGATGAAGCGACCGTAGAGCGCATGTTGCAAGTAATACATGAACTAGAACCATCAGGAGTGGGCGCTAGAGATTTACAGGAATGTTTGTTATTGCAATTAAAACACAAAACTCCATCAGAGTACGTAGAATTGGCTACCGATATTATCGAAAATCAATTTGATGCTTTTACAAAAAAACATTACGACAAGTTAATCCAGAAATATAACATTTCGAATGAGCAGCTAAAAAAGGCAGTTCATGAAATAGAAAGACTCAACCCAAAACCAGGTGGAGGATTTACTGGGAATAATAAAATCACCGAGAATGTAGTTCCTGATTTTGCTATTAGAATTGTAGAAGGTGAACTGGAATTAACCTTAAATGGTAGAAATGCTCCTTCCCTACATGTTTCCAAAGATTATCAGGAAATGATGCAGACCTATAAAGAGTCAAAAGACAAATCTGGCTCACAGAAAGATGCAGTTCAGTTTATCAAACAAAAACTAGACTCGGCAAAATGGTTTATTGATGCAATACGCCAACGCCAAGAAACCTTATTTGTGACGATGAATGCCATCATGCATTACCAGGAAGAATATTTCTTAGAAGGAGACGAAACCAAATTGAAACCGATGATTTTGAAAGACATCGCGGATTTAGTTGGACTCGATATATCGACTGTTTCTCGTGTAGCAAACAGTAAATATGTAGAAACGCCCTATGGAACGAAACTGATAAAAGAGTTCTTCTCTGAAGCTATGAAAAATGATCAAGGTGAAGATGTTTCGACACTTGAAATTAAAAAAATATTGCAAAATATTATCGAGGAAGAAGACAAGAAAAAACCATATCCAGATGATCAATTAGCTGAATTGCTAAAAGAAAAAGGCTATCCTATAGCCAGAAGAACCATTGCTAAATACAGAGAGCAACTGGATATTCCTGTGGCAAGAATGAGAAAGAAGATCTAAATCATGACCTAATTTTATAAAACCATTAAGAAATTGAGTTAATTAAGTTTTTCCTTAACCTCTCTTAATTTCTTAATGGTTTTTTATTTATTCCTTTAAATAAATTATTTCTCCTCCTCATCTTTCCGCATGGCATGATAATACGCCGCACGACTTAACGGCTCGTATTCCTCAGTTTCGCCTAACATAACTAGTTTGTCATTGTCGGTTTTACGGAAACTATAATTAGCAAGGTTTCCTGTGCGGGTACACACAGCATGTACTTTAGTAACATATTCAGCCGTTGCCATTAATGCAGGCATAGGTCCAAAAGGATTTCCCTTAAAATCCATGTCTAATCCGGCAACAATAACACGAATACCTTGATTAGCAAGATCATTACAAATTTTGACAATCTCGTCATCAAAAAATTGTGCTTCATCAATTCCTACTACGTCACAACCTTGAGCTAAAATAGCAATGTTAGCTGCTGCAGGAACCGCTGTAGAGCGAATTTCATTAGCATCGTGAGAGACAACCATATCATTATGATAGCGAGTGTCAATTGCAGGTTTGAATATTTCGACTTTTTGTTTGGCAAATTGTGCTCTTTTGAGGCGGCGAATTAACTCTTCGGTTTTACCCGAAAACATTGAACCGCATATAACTTCAATCCAACCAAATTGTTCTTTATGATTTACTGTATTTTCGAGAAACATTTCGTATTTTTCTAACTTAAAAAATGAATAGTTTTTATTACTTTGTACTGTAATAAACCCGCTTAAGATTTTATACTTTTACGTTGTCTCAAATGTAGAAAAATTTTATCAATTCGGGAATCTGTGAACGCTTATTTAAACAATAAAATGTTCTACATAAAAGGTCTTAAATTTCTTAGGCAAAATACAATTAGACAAAAAACACAAATACATACGCCATACATACTATAATCTAAAACGTTATGAAAAAAAGATTGGAAGCCGACTTAATCAGCATTGCACATAGAATTTTAAAAATAAAGAATAAATCTGATATCAATCAATTGTATTTGGAAACTCAAAAATTATATGAGAAACTTTCCGTTTTGCGATTTATAGAAGAAAATTATGGCACGACCAAACCAACGATTGATTATGCAGAAATGCAGAAAGAAATTGAAGATCTATATGATCGTAATGCCGAATTGCCTGTTGAAACCGTTATTGAAATGACGGAAAGCAACGTTTTTCCTGAAGCTTCAGAAGAAACGGTTGCGGAAGAAACAGTTGCAGAAGAAAGCATTCCGATTGAAGAAACTACAGAAGTTGAAAGTCTAGACGAAGAAATAGCTACTGAAGAAATTCCAGAAATCACTGAATCTGAAATCGATGAAAGTTCTGAAGAAGAAGTAGTTGCTGAAGAAATTCCTCAAATTAATGAAGAGGAAGTATCTGAAAATTCAGAGGAGGAAACAACAGTTATTGAAGAATTTAAAGCAGATATACAGGAGCTACAGCCTGACACAGAAGAAAATGATTTACCAGAAGAGGAAAGTCAAGAAAATACAACTGAAGAAGATGTAGTATCTGAAGAAGAAACTCCGCCAGCGTTTAAAGCCGCTTTTGAACTAACGGAAGACACTGAATTGGAAGTTCCGAAACAGGCAGAAACGATGCAGATATCATTTGCTGATTTATTAGGTGGCAATTATAGTGAACCGCATTTTGTAAAAGTAGATGATGTTGAAGCATTACCTCCAATAACAGAATTTGAAGCTCCAAAAGAAAAAGCTCCAGTTAATATAGCGGAAACTAAACCTGAAACTGCACAAACAAAAAATGTATCTCTAAATGACAAACTATCAAAAGGAATAGATATTGATTTGAACGATAGAATCGCATTTGTAAAACATCTTTTTGGCAATAGCACCGAAGATTACAACCGCGTTCTAAATCAACTAATCACCTTTGACAACTTTTATGAAACAAAAAACTTTATAGAAGAGATGGTAAAACCTGATTATAATTATTGGAAAGGAAAAGATGATTATGCAGAACGCTTCATGGATATCATTGAGAAGAAATTCCTTTAGACAAATTTGAATTTCATAAATCACGATAAAAACAAACTAAAATCAAAGAACCGTTTTTTGTTTTTTTCCAAAACTAAATAGAATACTCGCATCCCATTTTATGTCAAAATTATATATAGTTCCCACACCCATAGGAAATCTCGAAGACATGACGTTTAGAGCAATCCGAATTCTAAAAGAAGTCGATTTGATTCTGGCCGAAGACACTCGCACCAGCGGAAAACTCTTAAAGCATTTTGAGATTGGCACACATATGCACAGCCATCATATGCACAACGAGCACAAAACGGTTGAGAATTTAATTTCAAGAATGAAAGCAGGTGAAACTATTGCCTTGATTTCTGATGCCGGAACTCCAGCGATTTCTGATCCAGGTTTCCTGTTGACTCGCGCTTGTGTCGAAAACGGAATAACTGTCGAATGTTTGCCTGGTGCAACGGCTTTTGTTCCTGCATTGGTCAATAGCGGTTTACCCAATGACAAATTTGTTTTTGAAGGTTTTTTACCAGAAAAAAAAGGACGTCAAACTCGATATTTAGAACTTGCTGAAGAAACAAGAACTATGATTCTATATGTTTCTCCTCATAAACTAGTGAAAACATTGGCTGAGTTCATCACCTACTTTGGCGAAGACAGACCCATTTGCGTATCTAGAGAATTATCTAAATTACACGAAGAAAATGTAAGAGGAACCACTCGTGAAGTTTTAACCCATTTTGAAAAAACAGCGCCGCGAGGAGAAATTGTTGTGGTGGTTGGCGGAAAACCAATCGTTAAAGAAGTTAAAAAGAGTAAATTCTCAAAAGACGAAGACCAAGAATAAATACAAGACTATGACCTTAGCATCTTTTTTATCCAAATTAAAAAATACTCCCGAAGAAATAACATTCCCGGAAACAATCGCTGTAATTGAGGAAAATTACCATTTTACTCCTACTACTTTTCAAAACGGAAATCAACTAAATACTGCTGGCGAAAATTCTGGCTCTTGCAAATTATTTGCTTTCGCCAAATTGCAAAACTTATCAAAAGACGAAACATTAGCTTGTTTTGGCGCGTATTATTTTGAAGACGTTTTGAAAAATCCAAAAGGGACAGACCATCAGAATATTCGCAACTTCATGACAACCGGATGGAATGGAATTCGATTTGAAGTAGATGCCTTAGATTTGAAATAAAAAATTTTAACCGCAAATTCGCAAATTTACAAACAGTAATAATTAGCGAATTTGCGGTAATTCTATTTTTTACTTAATAAATTTCAAAAACAGTATAATCCATATTAATATGCGTTGGACTATTAAACCAAAGCCTTCAGAGGAAAAGATAAAAAATCTGGCGCAAGCTTTGAATGTAGAAGATTTTGTCGCCACCTTATTGGTTCAACGAGGCATCGAAACTTTTGATGATGCCAAGAATTTTTTCCGCCCTTCATTAGACCATTTACACGATCCATTCTTGATGAAAGATATGGAAAAAGCGGTTGCAAGAATCGAACTTGCAATTGAAAACCAAGAGAATATTCTTGTTTTTGGTGATTATGATGTTGATGGGACAACAGCGGTTTCGCTTGTTTCTGCCTATTTAAAATCATATTACCCTAATGTTGCCACTTATATTCCTGATCGATATCTTGAAGGATATGGCATCTCATTTAAAGGGATTGACTTTGCAGATGACAATGGTTTTACGCTGATTATTGCCTTAGATTGCGGTATTAAATCCATTGATCATGTCGCTTACGCAAAAGAACGAAACATCGACTTTATCATTTGTGACCACCATAGACCAGGGGAATTTTTACCCGAAGCCGTAGCTGTTCTCGATCCAAAAAGAAACGATTGTTTCTATCCTTATGACGAACTATGCGGTTGTGGTGTCGGTTTCAAACTAATACAAGCTTTAGGAAGTAAAAGAAATCAAACTATTGATGATTTCATTCCGTACTTAGACCTCGTAGCAACAGCAATTGCTGCTGATATTGTACCAATGACGGGCGAAAATCGTGTCCTCGCCTATTACGGCTTACATGTCATCAATAGCAATCCCAGACCAGGAATTAAAGCTTTGATTCACCAAATAAAAAAACAGACCTTAGATATTACAGATGTCGTTTTTATCATCGCACCGCGAATTAACGCAGCCGGACGAATTAAACATGGGAATCATGCAGTGGAGTTATTAACCGAATTTGATTTTGAGCAAGCACAACAATTTGCCTCTGAAATTGAACAATATAATTCTGACCGTAAAGAACTAGACAAACAAATCACCAAAGAAGGATTATTGCAAATTGAAAATAATGGCGAGAAAGATCGTTTCACCACTGTTTTATATCAGGAAGATTGGCATAAAGGCGTTATTGGGATTGTAGCTTCTCGATTGATTGAAACTTACTATCGCCCTACTCTTGTTTTTACAAAAAGTGGTGATAAATATGCAGCTTCTGCACGATCAGTCAAAGGTTTTGATGTTTATAATGCACTAGAAGCTTGTTCTCAACATTTAGAGCAATTTGGAGGACATATGTATGCTGCGGGAATGACTTTAAAAGAAGAAAATTATTCTGTTTTTAAAGAAGCCTTTGAAAAACAAGTTCAGGAAACGATACATCCTGATATGCTAATTCCGGAAATCGAGATTGATGCTGAAATAGATTTTGCAGATATCACTCCAAAACTAACCCGAATCTTAAAACAATTTGAACCTTTTGGCCCCCAAAATATGACACCAGTATTTTTGACGAAGAACGTTAAAGATACGGGCTATGTAAAGAAAATGGGTGCTGAAGACGAACATTTGAAACTGTTTGTGAAACAAAATAATTCCGAAGGGATTCCGGCAATAGGATTTGGATTGGGAGACAAGATGGATTTAACCACGAATCAAAAACCATTTGAAGCCGTGTATTGTATAGACGAAAATGAATGGAACGGAAAAATATCCATCCAATTGAGATTAAAAAATATTAGATAATTAGCTTGAAAAAATGACAAAGAAAGATCCGTACGCAGCTTTACGTTACAAAGAATTTAATACTTTTTTATTGTTGCGTTTTGCCATGGTTTTCGCCTGGTCTATGCAGTTTATCGTAATCGAATGGCAGGTGTACAGCATCACTAAAGATCCTCTTTCACTAGGACTTATTGGTTTAATGGAAGTAATTCCAGCAGTATCTATGGCATTATTTGCTGGACACATTGTCGACCAAAAAGAGAAGAAAGGGCTGTTGCTAAAATGCATTTTGGCTTTTTCGGTTATCAGTTTTGGCCTTTTTCTTTTGACTTGGCCTGCGGTCGTGCAAGATTATGCTACTAAAACTATTTTGTATTCTATTTATATATTGGTTTTCTTGGGAGGATTAGTACGAGCTTTCCTAGGGCCAACTATTTTTTCCTTTTTATCACTATTGGTCCCAAAGAAAGTTTATCCAAATGCGGCTACCTGGAGTAGTTCCGTTTGGCAAATAGCTTCAGTGGCGGGACCTGCCGTAGCCGGTTTTTCCATTACTTTGATTGGCGTACATTGGTCTATGTGTTCTGTTTTCGCCTGTTCTATTTTTGCGATGCTTTTTTTATCTCAAATTGAGAAAAAGCCGATTATGAATCCGAAAATAGGGGAACCGGTAATGCAAAGTTTATCTGAAGGGTTAAAGTTTGTATTCAATAACAAAACCGTTTTAGGAGCTATAACATTAGACATGGTGGCAGTCCTTTTTGGAGGAGCAGTGGCACTGTTGCCCATTTTTGCACAAGACATCCTAAAAGTAGGCCCCGAAGGCTTTGGTTTTTTAAGAGCTGCTCCGGCAGTTGGTGCTTTTATCACCATGTTGATTACCGCCTACGTTCCGGTGAGTAAAAATGCAGGAATGAAATTATTGTCTGCCATATTCGCATTTGGAATCTGTATTATTGTTTTTGGTCTTTCCACCATTTTTTGGGTATCGCTTGCAGCCTTGTTCCTTAGTGGAGTTTTCGATGGTATTTCGGTAGTAATTCGCCAAACCATTTTACAACTTAAAACTCCAGACCACATGCGAGGCAGAGTCTCGGCAGTAAACTCTATGTTTGTGGGTTCTTCAAACGAATTAGGCGCTTTTGAAAGTGGACTTACGGCAAAACTAATGGGAACGGTAACTGCAGTTGTCTTTGGAGGAAGCATGACGCTATTCGTAGTATTGACAACCGGGATAATCTCCCCTACGTTCAGAAAACTGGACTTGACCAAAGACCTGGAAGAACACGAGAATCAGGAGTAAATTATAATTGGTTTTTATTTAGAATAAATCTAAATAATTATTATATTTGTTTCAAACGAATTACGATGCAAGAAATGAAACAGATATATTATAATGATGCAGGTACTTCTTTCTACTGGAGAAAAGAGAACGAAGTATTAACAGATAAAGTCCAATTGATTTTTAGAGAAACTGGTTTCTATTTCAGTCGACACGAACTGAAACTGTTTCAGTGTTGTATTCAAGAAAGTTACATTCTTAATAACTGTTGTGATGATTGCGTCCTAAAAAATGAATGCCACAAATTTTTACTAAAAACACCTTGTTCCCAAATTGATTTAGCCGTTTCCATGGAAGAGCTAAACTCGGTAAAAGACCTAGTAGAAGGTACTTTGTTTAAAATTAATCTAGATGATTATTTGAACGGTGAAGGAATGAATTAATTCTCGTACTTTTTGATCTCGAAAGTTTCACCATCGAAAACCCCATAAGTGAAATAATTGATCCAGTCGCCAAGATTGACATACTCGGAGTTTTCTCCTACGGTTACTTTCATAGGTAGATGACGATGACCAAAAACAAGGTAATTGTAATGTTTTGTTTCCAATTTTCTTTTGGAGTATAGAATCAACCATTCATTGTCTTCGCCAAGAAAGGTAATGTCTTCATCACCAGAAATCAATTTGTTTTTCACTGAAAGATATTGTGCCAGTCCTACTCCAATATCTGGATGTAGCCATCTAAAAAGCCATTTTGAGAATGGATTTGTAAATACTTTTTTCATGCGTTTGTAACCCATATCACCAGGTCCTTTTCCATCCCCATGTCCTACTAAAAAAGTCTTATCTGCAAAAGTATATTCCTGGTTATCATGAAAAACAGGAATGTTTAATTCTTTCTCGAAATAGTCTTCCATCCACAAATCATGGTTCCCTACAAAAAAATAAATAGGAATTCCGCAATCACGAATTTCGGCAAGCTTGCCTAAAACCCTAATAAATCCTTTGGGAACTACTGTTTTATATTCGAACCAAAAGTCGAATAAATCACCTAATAGAAAAATAGCTTCGGCATCTACTTTTACTTCGTCAAGCCAAGCGACAAATTTTTTCTCTCTTGGAAGACTCAACTCAGCCGTTGGCGCACCAAAATGCTGATCGGAGGCAAAGTATATTTTTTTATTATTAGGTAATTGCATGAAGCTAAAGTATGGGTTGTGAATTTACAAATTGTCGCTAGCGTACCATTCGGCAAAAGACGAATCTGTTTCTTGCAATTTTAAAGAAAAAAGTCTGATATCTGCCGGTAATCTACCAATTATTCTTTGGGCAAAATCAATTACCATATTTTCGCTTGTAGGCTGGTAATCTACCAAGATTACATGGTGTCCTCGGTTCTTTAATTCGTGCGCCAATTCCACATGCGGTGTGGTTTCGTTAAAAACAGTTGCATGATCAAATTGATCTACAATTTCTTCTTTTACTATTTTTTTCAAGTCCGTAAAATCGATAACCATTCCAAATTTAACATCATTTCGATTCTCGATTGGACTTCCTATAACGGTTACTGACAATTTATAACTATGTCCGTGAACATTTTTACATTTCCCATCATAACCATATAAGGCGTGACCGGTTTCGAAACTAAATTTTTTTGTAATTCTGATATTGCTCATCGAGATATAATTTTGTCTGCAAATTTAGTAAATTGACATGACAAATGAATTGGAAATATCGTCTTTCCTGCTACCTCTGATTTTTAGCCCTGATAGCAGCGGCATCTCCCGATAAGAAAAACAAGGCTTTTTAGCCGTAGTTTTTCTATATCGGGAATATAGCGGATAGCAGGATTAGCTCCTTAAAAAAAATGGAATAAGCTTTAAAAATTACTTTTTGAATTGTGCCAATGCATTTTTACAAAAGTCAGACAGTACTAATTGTCCTGATACGGCGGCTCTTTCCAATAAAAGACTGTCCCAATGATCTGTTCCTTCCCAAATCACTCTTTTCATTTCATCAAGGGCATGCGGGTTATAGGACGCCAATTTATTTGTGAAATGGGCCAAATCAATATCCATTTCTACTTGGTCTTGCAGCACTTTGGCGTAAAGTCCTTTTTGCTGGGCCCAATTGCTATCTTTCCATTCGTGTGCAGCCAAGGTCATTTCGGACATAGCGCTTTTCCCTATTTTACGACTTACGGCAGGCTCAATCACAAAGGGCCCAATCCCTATTGCTAATTCTGAAAGTTTTATTGAGCTATTGACCGTTGCAAAAGCGTAATCGCAGGCAGCGGCAATACCGACACCTCCTCCGACAGCTTTTCCGTGGATGCGACCCACAATTATTTTTGAACACTTACGCATGGCATTAATCAAATTAGCAAAACCGGAGAAAAAAACAGTCCCTTCCTCTTGGTTAGACACGGCCAAAAGCTCATCAAAAGACGCTCCTGCACAAAATGCTCCTGTACCTATACTTCGCAAAACGATTACTGAAACGTCACCATTACCACTCAAAATATTAATTTCAGAGGTCAAGGAATCTAATAAATTACGTGGAAATGAATTGCTGGCTGGATGTCCGAATTCAACGGTAGCAATTTTATTTTGGATTGTAATAGTGAGTGAACCATTTGGGTCTTGTGCTGCCATTTTAGTAGTTTTTATGTAAAGTTAAAAATATAAATAGGAAACGGTACATTTTTGCACAATTTGAAGATTGTTTTTAGAAACATCTCTTTTTTATACTATATTTGCGACACTTCTGGGGGATTAGCTCATTTGGCTAGAGTGCTTGCCTGGCAGGCAAGAGGTGACGAGTTCGAATCTCGTATTCTCCACCAGTAAAATCAAGCCTTACAGAAATGTAAGGCTTTTTTATTTTATCTAAGTGCTCTTTTAGAGTGCACTTTTAAATAATTTTTTAAAATTATTATACTCAATCCCTTAATTAGTCCTCTTCTACATTTCCATTTATTGAAACCCAAAAATGTCTTATGCCTAAGCCTTTTAAAAATGGCGTTAAATTTCCAATAGCCCTTTTAATTTCAAAATCATCAGGGTGTGCAATTGCAAAATTAGATTTTGGATGTCGATATTTATCATCTAGAATTTTCACTATTGCCTTTCCGAAATGAGTTTTAATTTGTCCACTATCGAAAAATGTTCTTCTTTTCGTTGGAGAATCATCATTAGCACGTGCACCTTTGACTTCAATATAAAGTTTCTCATCATCTTTTACAGAAACAATGTCGCAACCTCGTGTTTGTCCCAAACAATAACTTTCTATCTTCCAACCATTCTTTTCAAGATGTGATATTAATATTTTTATAGTCTCATCTTCTGTCAGCTTCATGTTTGTGTAGTGTGTTTTATAATTGTCTTCAAAAAATATTACTTTTTATTTTTATGAAATGTACTTAACCTACCATTTTTCTCGATATGAAAAGTATAATAATCTCCTTCAAAATATAGACTTTTATCACCATAACGACTATATCGCCCATCAGGATTTTTCACAAAGAAATCCTGTATTTCCTTATCCACTTGTTCAATAACATTTTTTATTACTAAAAAAACATCCTCTTCTTTCCACTGAAAATTGTCTTTATGTTCAAAATGCTTATTTATTTTCATTTCTTCAACGTGTCTCATATAAATGTGTAAAAAACCGTCAATGTCAATATAAATGATTTTAGCAGTATTGTGACTTAGTTTCCTGTCAGTAAAGCCATCTACTTTAGCAAATAACTCAACGGCTTTACCAATATTTAGTTCAGCAAGTTTTTTTATACTACTACCTGCTTGCTGTAAATAGGTATCCAAAATATCAAAATTTCTTTTATGCTTTTTACTAATCAATAATCCTAATTGTTTTTTCTCTTCTTCATTAATTTCTTCCCGCATCATTTTTATAAAAAGAAATTGATATTCAACTTCTTCTTTTAAAGTCATTCCTCCTTCGTAAATTTCATTAACTTCATCTTCGGTTAATTCATCGGGTTCATAATAAAGCTTCCCTCCTAAATAGAAGTTTCGTTCATAAGGAGTAATTCCTATATTATCTCTAACTAAACGCTTTGTAAAACCGTACATCCAATCAAAATCACGTCCCTTTGAGTGCGTTTTCATTGGTATAGAAGTCTTTTTTATTTCTCGAATTTCTTTTGAATGAAAAGTATTAGCTCTCTCATGATTAAAATATAGTATTTCCAAAATGTCATCAGAATTTATTCCCTCTGAATTAAGTTTTTTAATTTTATCATCAGATAATTCTAATCCCAAAAATTTAGCTTTGGCAAAACCACTTGTATTAAACTCTCCTTCCGATATTAATTTATCTAACGCTAAACGTTCTTTTTGGGTATAAGTGAATACTACAGTAACATGTCTTCCATAGGTCTTAAATGATTCTGATTCAGGATGGAATGTAACTGTAGCAGTTTTATCTCCTCTTCCAACCAAAACATAAATTTCTTCTAATGTATATTTCATAGGATATTTATTTGTCAAAATAATAATTGAGATAGTTAACTTACGTAATCTGCTTAATTTTTAATGATAATTCAATTTTACGCTTAGTAATAAATTGCTTAAAGTTGGAAACATCTAAACTAATTCCTTGAGGAATAATATGAGATTGCAAATCAATATGATTTGCAATCACCCAATCTTTCAATAGCTTTGCATTTTTACTTCCATTTAAGGTGCTATTTAGCATTTGTAAATTTAATATGCTATTCCAATTATTTGCATCTTTAAAGAAGTCCAAATCAGCTGGTGGAATTACTGAAATATTTTTATCAATTTTTCTAAAAAAATCAGCATTATGCAGATGGTCTTTATGTGTATCTTGATTGAAATAATCTAAATGAGGATATAACAATGATAGTATTAAAAAAGCTTCATTAGATTCATACTGCGTTTTGAGTAGTTCATCAATAAAAGCATCGTCAAAAGTTAAATTTTTAGAGGGGTCTTTTGCAAATTCTCCAACGATTTCATCAAAAGGAAAAGAAACTGTCTTCAAGGAATTGAGTAATTTCCTTTTCTCATTTACTGATGTTAATGGGTTTTGCAATAGCAAAATTATTTTTTCGGTTTTTTTGTGTATAACTTTTCTAATTTTTGTCAATACATTATCAGATTGACCTCCAAAAACACCTTTCAATAAAGAAATATGAAGCCATTTCTGAATTAATGCTTTATCTTCTTTATGTTTGAGTGGATGATTAATTTCGTCCGTAATTCGTTTTTGATAAATGAAGTAAATAATTGGTATCATTGCATTTTTGGCTCTTAATGTATAATTACTCAAGCCAAGATTAGCAATGAGCTCAAAACCTGCAATGATTGCTCTCTTGATATCAGGCCAATGTTCTTCAAAATTTATGACATTAGCTTTATCAAAATTTTTGATTTGAAACTTGATATTATCATTTAACAGAACCAAACAAGTTTTAAGTACAAAATCTTTATTAATTTGAAATTCCCTTCCTCTTACAGCAAATACTTGATTTATGATGTCTGGTATCTCTTTTCTTGCATCAAGCTTTTTCCAACTTGCAGTGATAATTGACATTAATAAATCAGAGAATGAGAGAGCTTCTCCACCACTATTTGTTCGTATAAAAATATCTAGTACTGTCGATAATTCCTGATTACATTCTAAGTAATAGTTAATTAATGGTCTTTCATGGATTACTGCCCATAGCTGTCTAATTGTTTCTTTTGTGAATTTATCACTTAACCAACCATTCGTTTCAATATAGTCGTCTAAATCATTCCTGTTTTTAACAGTCATTATTTCCCCAACTTTATACCACTTCCGAAATGGTTGATGCTTTGCGTGCCATTGGATGTCATAATGTGTTAAAAATTTAAAATCATATTTCATCTTCTTATCATTATCTTCAGGCATTTCTGAATTAAGGTCTAAATACAAATGTCTTGTAGGCAAAGAATCTTCATCATTTCTCCACCACTTCTTATATCCCTTGTATGCATATGAACCTTTGAGACCAATATAAATACTTGTCAGTCTTTGTTGTCCATCAATAACAGCAAAGAAATCGTCATGACCTTTTGTTTCGAACTCAGGATTTAGTTCATTATATTTTTGACGATACTTTCTAAGAAATTCATAAAATTTTAAATTGTTTTTAATGGAAGGCTCTGTAACCTGCCAGAGCATAAAAGAGTTGATAGGGTAATCTCTCATAATACTGTCAAACAGTACTTCAATTTTTTCAGTCCCCCAAACAAACTGTCTTTGTAGCGCAGGCAATAAATACTCACGTTTATCAATTTTATTAATGGCATTCTTAATTGTTATTGCCTTTTCAAATCCACTTGTCATTTAATATGTTGTTTAGTCATTACTATCGCTTGAAAAGTATAATGCTATTTCACTAATACTTTTTCAATATCCTGAATCATAATTGGGGATAAATCCAATTTATTTAAGTCGGCATTTTTTAACCACTCCAAACTTTCCAATTTACTTAAAGTAGTATTAGTGATAAATTCCGTTAATGCAATTACTGTATTCCTACTAAGTCCTAGTGAAAGAAGAGATAATTGAGTTGTTTGAGAGACACCAAATTCCAACCATAAATTCAAATCGGGAATTCTTTCAATTAAATCTGCTCTATTAATAGATTTTAAAAAATATTTCAAAATGTCAATATAACAACTTGACTCTTTTGCAAATCTAAATCTTGCAAAATTTTCGACTTCTTCCATTGTGTCCCGACAAACTTTATCAATAGAAATATTTGGTTGTTTTTTTCTATATGAATTGTAAGAACTGCTTATTAGATATGAAAGTGGCTTTCCAGACATCCAATTAATTAATAAAATAGCTCTAGAAGCATTCAATATAGGAGGGAATGCTGCTAACGTTTTTCCAATTCTCCCAATGAGTTTAATATATTCTTCATAACTATTAACATCTTCGGGATAAACTGGTATTAAATCTTCTAATTCATTAACTTTTGTTTCGAAATAATCTAATAACTCTTGCTGAGCAATTGGTGAAATACCAGGATTTCTAAAAATTATTTGGTTCGGAATTTCTATGGACTGTCTTATTAAATCAAATTGAGTAATCAACTCTGAGTTAAAATTGGTGTCGCCAATTAATTTTCCTTTCAGATATTTAGAATAATAGTAACTAAATGCAAATTCAAATTCTTGATTGTTTTCCGCTTCTTCTCTAGGGCTACCATCCTTAATATATTTTAATAATTCTGGTGCTTTATGCTGTTCCAAGAAATCTAGAGCCTTTTCAATTTTTTGCTTCTTTTTGTCGGGTGACGGTCTTATTCCCCACTCATTAGGTTCAATACATATAATATTACCGCTGAATTCTTTACCCCATCTTCCTGCTCTTCCTGCTAAATTCCAAAAGTCATTTTCATTTAATGGTTTCCCCTTTCCTCTAGTTGGCTTTCTAATAAAAACTGCCGTTGCAGGCAAATTAACTCCTTCAAGTAAAGTTGAGGTGCAAACAAGATATTTTATTTCATTTTCTTTAAAAAGCCTCTCTATTTCTTGACGAACTAATAAAGGCATGTTTCCGTAATGGAAAGCTATTTTATATTCAAGTACCTTACTTAATACATAGTCTCTATGAATTGTAGTTTTAACGAGTTTTATAAGCTCTTTGACTTCTGTACTACTAGAATCCTTAGCTACTAATTCAGTTAATATTTTTGCAAATTTTTCAGATTCTGCTGCACCATTTGAATAAATTAAATTACCGCTATTTCCGCTAGAAATAGCAGAAGTAATTAATGCTATTTTCTTCGCTTCATTTGTGGGCCTATCATCTAATTCTATTACTCCAATTTTAATTTTATCCTCTTTTAAAATTAGCTCAATCTCCCATTCTTTGGGCTTTCCCTTTAATTGAGTTACATAAAGTAAATTTTGATTAACAGCTACAAATTCAGTATTAATAGTTTCTTTTGATTGAGATGTCCCGATGTTTTCTAAAAGAATTTCAGGGTTTGAAGTGAATGGACTCGAAAAGAATAATCTTACTTCGGGGTTTAAATCGATTACTTCTTCAATTTTTCTTTGTAATAGGATACCTCTATTACTATTATCAATTTTATGCGCCTCATCCACAAGTAAGAAATCAATTTTTGTATTTTCAGATTGCAAAAGATACCAATGAAGTCTTTCCTGTGTAAAAACATAAAGATTCGTTTCTCCATTCTCAACGGATTGTAGAGGAACAGTTGTTAAATTTACGTTTCCAATGTTATTCTTTTTTAAAAGAATTCTCAAATCATCCTCTACTTGACTAATTAATGCCCTAGTTGGAACAATATAAACAATATTAACACCCTTTCTTTTTAGTTCTTCAAGTAATAATTGATATAAAATAAAAGATTTGCCAGAAGATGTAGGTGCTGAAATACTAATTGAATTATTAATTTTTGACGAATCGAAAACTTTTTTCTGAAATCTATTTAAAGAAATAACACTCTCGTCTATTAAAATTGAATGTTCAATTTTTATTTTGTTGGTTTGTAATTTGAACGGAAGAGGCAAATCATCTTCATAATTACTTTTAATTAAGCCCCTTTTTACTGCGAGCTTTAATGCTGGAATATTTGTTAAGTTTTCTAATATTATTACAGATGCTGTTTTTTGATTTTCATTTGGATTGGTATTCAAACAAGTTTGTGCGATTCTCAATGCCGCCTCTAGGTGCTCACTTGAATCTGAATAACTCAAAACACTAGCTATACCTAATAAATTATTCCAATTTATTTGTTGAGTTATTACTTCAACATCTTCTTCCCATTTTAGATTTTTTATCGTATTGCAAACTGACAATGCTAAAACAGCCCTGTATTGCCTTTTAAAGCTTTCAAGATTAAAAATTTTATGAGCTATCATTTAGCTATAGCCTTTAGGAAATGAGTTCTAAAATCCTGTACCGATGGAAACGGAATTAAGAATAGATGAATTTCAAATTTTTCCAAATTAACATGATTTTTAATTTGAGTACCTGAACTGACTAACCAATTACTAACTTCTTTTTCAAAAGTTTTGATTAGTTCTTCTGTCGTTTTTTCCAAAGGAGAAGTTGGATAATGAGAAGAATTAAATCCGACAAAGCAAACCCCTTTATATTTAAGTTTATTTGATAAATCATCATTCAAATCAAAGTATCTGACCAAAATATCTTCAAGTTCAGGATTATTAATATTCTCAGAAATATTACTTGTTATTAAATGTAAATCCCTCGTTTGCGTTGAATCATGACCATAAGTGTCTAGTAAAAATGATTTTAAACTTATAAAACAATTTCTTAGACCTGAATACATTGTTTGTTCCATTTTGGATTCTCCCCAATACAAAGATAAAGAGTCATCCAATTTGTCATATTTAACATGAATTCCATCAGCCCCTTGATAATGTAATTGCCCAGATGTTTTTAACGACATTTTGCTTATTAGTTGAGGTAATTCCAAAATTTCTTGAACCAATATATATAGTAACATCTCACCAAATTCACCTGTTTTTTCTAAATCGGTAAATAGTAGTTTTGCTCTTTTTCCAAGTTCTAAGATTTTTGAAGTCGAGCCTGTTTTAAGTAATTGTTCTTTAGCTTCATCTTGCAATTTCTTGGGTATAGAATAATCAATTAATTTTGTTGTTACGAATTCTATTAAATCATTAACTCTTGGGTTGCCTTGCGCATCTAGTTTTAGACCATAACAATAAGCTTTTGCATTCGTGCCACTGATATCAAGATTAATGCCTATAGTTTCAATTCGGGAAAATATTTCGCCCTCTCCTTTTATGAGTAAGTTTTTAATAGAATCTTCAATCCAACTCATAGTGTTTTCATATTTCTTAATTGTTTTGTATCTTATAAATAACTCTAGAGCTACCAATTTCAAAAACCTTACGAAATATAAAATAAATTAATGATTTAATATATTTTAAACACACAATGTTTTTTTCAAATATATTAAAAATTCCTACGGAATAGAAATGAAAACCATTTCTAATTCTCAGAAAAGATTATTTATCAAAATAGCCAAACCCAATCCTATTAATCTCTTTTACGACCTGAACTTTATCAATATAATTGTTCAGCGTTACTTTAGCGGACCTTTGATATCCCAGAGATTCAATGAAACCAGTTTTAGTATGCAATTTAGTTAAAAATGTTTTTCTTAAATGCTTAATACTAAAATCATCAGAAAGTCCTGCTTTCTTTCTAAAAAAAGTAAACGAATGGCTTATTTGAGTTTTCAGCGTTTTTCTAGAAATATCATAATCATCGGCAATCAGATATTTATCAGCACCTAAATGTTTTTTATACTCCAATCTATTCAATAAGTTTTCTAACTCAGTTGAGGTTGGAATCATAACTTTTTTAGGGGCTTTGGTATTATTCCAATTATGAGCCCTTTCAAATTTTAAATCTGTTCCAACTAAATGTTGAATATTTCCATCATTATCCAAAACGATATCGGAAAACTTTAAAACCATGGTTTCTTCTATTCTCATTCCTGTGTAGGCAACTAACTCAATAGCATCTTTCGTATAAGGTCTGTACATGTTTTTTCTTCGTCCATTTGGATGTATTTCAATAGAGTTTTCACATGATATCACTCCTAATAATTTTTTGAAATCATCATCCTTAATGCTAGTTGGATTCATACTTTCATATTTCAATTTTATTTTACCAAAATAATTTGGAATATTGAAGCCTTTATGGTTAATTAAAAAATTATTAAAATTCTTTAATGCCTTAGTATTGTGATTGTGAGTAGATGCCATTTTGCATGTCTCATCTAAATAATCATAGTATTTCCCAACGATAGCATCATTCAAATCATAGATTTTAAACTTGTTGAGGTCGAATTTATTATTTTCTAGAAACTTACTAAATCTTACAATATACTGAACTGTCGTTGTTATATAGCCACTTGAACGAGGTCTTTGTTGATGCCTAGGGACATCAACATTTTCAAGCCAATCGGCAAACATCATGATACAATCCTTAAGTAGTTCTATTTTAACCTCAACTTTTGGAACCTTAACACTAAACCGAATTGGATTCGACAATTCATGTTTGAATTCAAGCAGTTCTTTAATTGCATCATCATACTCCAATGCCTTCAAATCCCTCGTTTTTCGACTTCCATCTTGTCTTAGTATCGCTTTATACTTCTGCCTGTCAATTGGATGCTTACAGCCTTTATATGTGTCTTGCGAGACCTCTATTAATTTGTTGCACTTCTTGCATACAATATGCAAACCAGTAAATTTTTTGTATTTCAATATTTTCATAGTTTGTAAATTAGATTTAATGCGAGTGTAATTTATTTAAGTGACCCACCAAATAGTTTTAAGGATAATTTACCTTTTGGAACATATCCCGTTTTTTCAACTGATTTAGTTGAGTCTATCATTTTGTGCAATTCATTTTTTTTGTAAGCATGGTAAAAATCCTCCCAATTATCACCATGCTTTAATTTTAAATCTTTTATCAATGGCATATTAAATACTAAATCAAATTCGTATTGATACGCAAATTCTCCTGATGAATCCTTATATACTTTTAGGAAATTTCCTTTACACCATTTTCTTGCCGTTCGAATGTCTTTCTTATTTATTTGCTTGGTTATCTCATTCAAATAAATTCTAGGTAAAGCAAAAAACATTATTGAATTATTTTATTTTCTTCGTTGAAATAAAACCAATCTCCTTTTTTTAAAGAATTATGTAAGCTATCAATACTACCAAAATAACTAGATTCAGAAATTTTAAACATACACTCCAATAAATCGGCTTCTGATGAAGCCCAAATACTCTTATTACCTCCTTCAAAATCATGAACATAAATTATATAATCAAGATTAAGCCCTAAAGCGACAATATAAAAATCATCTAGAGGACCTCGTTCAGAATTCCAAATGATTGGCACATGCTTTTCTGTTTCATCAGTTATTTCTAAAATTTTTGCTTTTGGGGAAATTCTATTAAATGATTCATAATTACTATCATCCGTCTGCCAAAACAAATCCACCTTAACTAATAATTTCAAGAATTCTACATTAGACAAACTATCTAATTTATATTCTAAATCATCGATATCAACATTCCATTCTGATTTTAAAGCATAACCACTTTCCATCAAATCATCCGTTATGTTAATTCTCCATTCTATCGGTTCTAAATCAATAACAACCCCATTAAGACAATCGCAAATCATATTAAACTCATTCTCTGCTAACACTTCTAATTTTTTCATATTTTTATTTATTTTAAATTTTAAACAATAGAAATCCTTACCCAATAACATGAGTTTGAAAATTTCATTTTTTTTACTTTGATTTACTGATTTCTGAACAGAAACCAGATAGATTAAATTGGAGAATTGTGCACCATTCTCCCGTATTAAACAGCCTAAGTAGACTGCGTTTTTATTAAGCGACTACTCTAAATTTCATTTTAAACAAGCCATCATAATCTTTTTCAGTCATATCCAAAATTATTGATTTGAATCTTGTATTAGTACTTACATATACCCTCATTGCTGAACTGCCATCTTGATTTTCGTGAACCATGCAAAGTTGAACACTATATGCGAAATCTGGAATATCACTTAGTATTCCATCATTTATTAAGCCATCAATATCATAGGTTGCACTGAATTTAGCTTTAGTAGAGTTGTCATTAATAACTCTTAGTTCTTCTACTGTTACACACTTCAATTTTTTCATTTTTGTTTTCATTTCGGTTTTTTTCAAGTTTAATATTTCGGTTTTAGTTGTTGGAAATTCTCGAATCAATAAATCTTGAGGTATTTCCAACTTTTTATCTATCTGTTTGAAGAAAAATGGAACGCCTTTCTTTTTACAATCATCTCTTAGTAATCTACCCCAATCTGTATCAAAAGGTCGTCTGTGATGTCCAGACTCACCTCCTTGAATTACCCAATCAACCATGTCCAATAAAACCCTATCTGTTTCATCATTAACCATAGTCATTAAATCGATTTTTTCTAGTTGAGGTTCTACAGAAAGAAACCTTAACCCGTTGACTTCCGATAGTTGAAGAATTAACTTATTTGCGGTTTCTTGGCTTACAGGTGAGGTTCCAAACATTACATTTTTAGGAGGATTCTCTTTCCAACTCTCAGGAATATACTTATTGATATTCGAAGGTCTTTTTGTTAATAGCAGGAACATCAGATTAGGTGAATTCGGAACAACTTCATTAAAGAATTTATCTCTTAACTGTCCAGTATTCCAAAATTCGCTTTCACCTTCTGAATATGGATTGCCATCATGGTCCACTAACGGCATTGGTTTTTCGAAGATGTCCATCATCGAACCGACAAAGACTCTGTGGACCTCATTCTGTTTTTCTGCTTCTTTTTGAAATTTTCTAAATTTTGACCATACATCTTTAATCATTCTTCGGGGTTTGTCATTTCCCCAGATATCATTTCCCACTCTTTTTGCGAAGGTTAATGCGTAACAGTTGTCACATCCTGCGTGTACTTTTGTGCATCCCCACCATAAATTTGCCGTGTGATGCGTCCATTCAATTTTGCTATTTTCAGCCATGATTTTAATTATTTTAATTGTTTATAGTAATTTGTTTAGGACATAGGAGGTCCTGTACCCATTTTTGGGTAGATTATTATTTAGATAAAATTGTTTTTGAATTTCTTTTCAGGAATGAAAGAAATCAATCTAGTTAACGACTAATATTTGTAACTAGATTAGATAATAGGTATTTAGTGTTTTCTGTAGATTTAAAAACACTTTGTTTTCTAGTTAACTAAGCAAAAAATAAAGATTTTCTTCTATAACCTCAATTGTTTCATCTTCATTATCTTGAACTTTGATGAATTTAGTGATTTCGCACTCTTTTTTAAAAAATTTTGCTTCAACCTCTAAGGATTCAAATACGAGTTCCTCATCTCCATAAATATTATAGTCATATTCCTCTCCTTCATCCTCAATAATCAGATAGATATCAACAGAATAAGCTTTGAAATTTCTAAAGCCTTTGTCTTCAGCCTCAGAAGGAGAAGAGAAGCTTTCATCATGGTTAAAAGAATCCGTAATTTCCTGAGCTTTCTCAATTGCACTTCTTCTTTTTTCCAATAATTCTCCTTCATCAAAAGTATATTCCAAATTTTCACTTTTATGATTACCGTTTTTATCCATTTTTAGGATGTTTACACTTACTATATATTTACTTTTAATAGAATTGTTTTCTGCTGTTGTCATTGAATTTTTCATTTTTTTTGTTTTTAAAGTTTAGGCAATAGACATTCTGTCCATATTGCAATAGATTTTTTTTGATGTAATAAATTGTTTGATTTTTTTGCTTTCTAGAATTAGAAAGTCTTAGATAATTAATTGTTTTCTTAATGCCTTCATTATACCTTTAGATTTGAAGTAACATTAAAATTCTAATTTCTCATAATAGCTTTTGTTGTTTGTATTAATAATTTATTTTGTTATTCCGATTTTGATATAGCAAATGTATGATTTTTGCACATTGTGATAAAATTTGTTTCGTTTTTGGTTATTTTTCACGCGAATGCTTTTGTCTTGTTTTATGTCTAATTATGTGATAAATTAGCCAATAAAAAAAATAATAAAATCCGTTTTATGTACAAAAGCACGCATCCAATTGAAGAGTTTATAACTTTTGATGATTCTTTTAACTCCTGTTTTCAAAACTTAGAAGTTATAAGGGGGTCTAATGACCTAATGATTCACAGAATCATTTTAGTCTTAAGCCTAGCGACAGGATTAGAGATGAAATATGTATTTAATATAAAATGGAAAGAATTATTAATGTTAGGTACTGAAAACAATGCAGTTGTGAAAGATGAATTAAGAGTACGTAAATACTATATACCAATTCATCCTAAAGTAAAATTTTTACTTTCTGATTTATATTGTAAGTTAGACTATCCAAGTTTAGAACTAGAAATTATAAATACTATACCATTACGATTGGGCACAGATAGACTTTCTGAATGGATATTAAGAGCTTCAGCTAGTGACCATTTAAATGAAATTAACAAAATAAATGTTAAACATTTGAATGTCTTTAATTTTGAAATATTTTCGCAAATTCTATTCGGTAGAAAGGTTTTCGCTGTTAATGGCTATACAAATGATATAAGTAAATTTCTTAAGCTACACTTCAAATTTCGCACGAATAAAGAATTGTTTTTTTTTCTTGGATATAGGTCTAAAGATGAGATTCAATACAGTTTGAATAATATTAATTTGGATGCGAATGGAACATTGATTTTACTAGAAGACAAAAACTTCAATGATGGTTATCCTTTTCAGAAATTTACAGCATTTTCTAAATTTTTAGAATCTGAACTCATTGCATATAAAGGCCCCGTAACTAATAGTATACGCTTATTATTGTTAATCAGTTTATATAATGGTATTAGACCATCTAGATTACTTAGCTTAAAATGGCATGAAGTTATTCATGTAAACCAAGAAGAGAGAACAATTCAAATTAAAAAGTCTCCTATTTTTGAAAATCAAAAGATAAAAATCTACGCAGAATTCAGAAAAAATCTTTTAGAGCATTATGTTCATACCATGCAAACTACTCAAAATGTAATTTTTTATAGTAAATCTCGAGGCAGAAAAACTTATTCTACAATACCTAATCTAGAGGATAATGTATTTATCTCTAATAAATACAATCCACTTACTCAACCTAGTTTATCGAGAGAAATAAAAAAGGCATTGCAGAATTTAAAATTTCCACACGCAGAAAAAGTAACTTCTACTTCGACCGTTATAATGTACGGAAGAAGAATAATGGAAATTAAAGGAGACCATAAACCAACCATTCAGAAATTGAAAGAACATTTTAATTTTAAAAGTAAAAAAGAACTATTTGACTTTTTGCACCTTACAGGCTCAAGAGAAAAAGACAAGGAAATCTACAATTTCAAAGGAAAAGTTAGAAAAAATATTTTTGAAGGTATTCTTTACGATTTTTAATTTAGAAGTATGATATAATGGACTACCCTAAATCATTTTTCGATTTACCATAACTTTCTTAACTTTTATAATTGTTGCACTTGACGCACCTGTAATCTCAGTAATCTCACGAACAGTTAAACCTTTTTGCAATTTCTTCATTACTGTTTGGTGTCGCTCCAATAGTTTTTCATCGCTTTGAACCGCTCCAATTTTTCTTCCAGAGAATTTTCCAAGAGCCTGAGCGATTTTTATCCCTTCCATAGAACGAGTTTTTATTTGATTACGACTCATTTCTCCAATTGAACCCATTACAGAAATTACAAGATTAGCCATTGGATTTTCTTCACCATTATCCAAGAATGTTGAAAATCCTTCTTTAAGTGATTTTAAGTTGATGTGGTTTTTTTTAAATACAGATATTGTATTTAAAATATCGAGTAGATTTCTGCCCAAGCGGTCGGTCGAATCCACAACTACAGTGCATCTTTCAGATTGATTTGTGATTTCATCAAACATTTTAACCGCTTCGGGTCTTTCCATGAACGGAACATTTCCTTGAATTCGTTCAACATACAATTTTGAAGTATCAAATCCCTCATGAGACTTAAACGATTCAATTTGTCTAGCAGAATTTTGAAGAACAGTTGAGGTACGAGAATAAAAATAATATTTCATAATATATAGGTATTTTAGGTTGAATTTTGTTTCAGTTTTAGAGTCCGAATTGTTTTAAAACATTCTAACGGTTTTGTTGGGTTTTCACTTTCAACTTCCGTTTTAGAAAAGAACCATGGGCTATATCTAAAACGGACAAGTCAAAAAAAAGGAATTACTTTCCTTCTATCCAATCAATCACAGGAACTAACATATCACAATAAGCTCCGTCAAACGTTTTTACTACTTCACGTTTTTTGTTGATGAATACAATCGTATAATCATCTACCCAACGAAGGCAAACTTTAACCCAACCTTGATGAGTTAATCCATTTACTTGAAAAGCGACTCCACCTTGAAATTCTTTTGATTCACTAATCGCTGCGAAATTTTGTGCTCCCCAAGCCATCAGTGCAGAACGGTCCGCATATTGAATCTGTTCCAATATTGTTTTAGCTATTTCCATTGTATTTGTTTGTGTGCTCATTTTTCTAATTGTTTAGTTGTACACTGCGAGTGTACAAGGAATTTTCATCCTGCGCCAGGGATAATTAAAATATTTTATTTTTTTTTCACGTGTTAACCCCCGTGAATACTGTGATTGTTAAAAATATTAAATGATGGGCCGCTTTTTTTTAGTCTTTTTTGACATGGGGAAATATTTATCTAAAACAGATAAATATTATGGAACAAACCCAAACCAACCAAGAAGGACTAAATGTCTTATCATTATTCGATGGAATAAGTTGTGCAAAACTGGCACTTGAAAAATCAGGAATTAAAATCAATAAATACTACAGTAGCGAAATATGTCCTCATGCTCTTGCAATCCAAAATCATCATTATTCTGGTGATACAAATTTTATCCAATTGGGTGATGTTTGCAAGATTGAAGGAATAGACTTGGCAAGTGAAATAGACTTAATAGTTTTTGGAAGTCCATGTACAAATCTATCGAGCATTAATCCAGTTGATAGAAGAGGACTTGAAGGAACAGAATCTAAATTGTTTTATGAAGCAAAAAGAATCATTCGGGACATCTATCTATTTGCACCAATTAAGAAAAAAGTATACTTCCTAATGGAAAATGTTGCAAGTATGACTGCAAAGGACCGAGACATAATTACCAGTGAACTTTCAGAAATATTCTATGATGTGAAATTAGTGAAGATAAATTCAGCAGATTTGGCTCCAGCTAATAGAAGAAGACTTTACTGGACCAACATTCCTAATGTTGGAGTTCCAGAACCAAAACCAATCAAGTATCAAGACATTGTAGTCAATGGATATGTTGACAAAGAAAAGGCTAATGTATTATTAGGAAGTAATTGCACCCTAACCAATGGAATTTTTAGATACTACAAAATGAATATTGGAAACCTTATATATAAGGACAAAAAATTTGCAGACCAACCAACTGAACAAAAATTACTAGAATATCCATTTATACTTCACAAATCAGGATACATAGGAAAATCTCGTTTAGGCTTTGATGAATATGATTTCCCAAATGGATGTTATCGTTTACCTAGTGTATTAGAAAGTGAAAGGCTTATGACCATTCCTGATGGTTATGTTTCAGATGTTCCAAAAGTTTCCAAGACTAATAAGCTAAAGGCAATTGGATTGGCAATGACTGTTGATGTTATTGCTCATTTGGTCTCTCCATTAAAGAAAATTTAAAAAAAACATGGTTTTAGATGATTTCCCTATTGACTATTCCAATATAAAGAAGTATCGTTGTTAATATTGCTGTAGCAGGCAATTACTGGGTCCAGATAGAGTAAGCTCCTATCTGGGTTCTGCCCCAGTTTAAAGAAGCAGAATCCAAAAATAACATAAAAGCAGAATAATTATGAAACCATGCTACAAAACCAATCCCTATTATCAAATTTATATTTTTTTGATAATAATTTCCAATTACATGATAACTTTAGTTATAAGTCACTACTAGGGAAATTCTATCTTCATTCATATTATCTATTCATTAATGATGTTTTAGATAATACATTACCTAAAGATAAAGAAGTACTAGATATACCAAGGGTTACAGCCTATAATGATGACAATATCACTACTGATATTTCTGCTCAATTATCGCTATTCGTAATCAATAATAATAGAATAAAGATACCTAGTAAAGTAGAATATGTAATCCGAAAATATGTCTCGAGAAAACTATTAAAAGAAATCCATAAGGATATTGATGTAGCAATTGAATTGTGTTTGTTATTTTGTACTCAATTAAATTCCACTTATTTTGACATCAAAAATGGAAGCCAACCTAATGGATGGAAATCACTTCGAGCCGAATATCTACGTGATTTTTTAAGTCTGTCTCCTATGACCTATAAAAATGTAATCATGGCACTTGAAGAACCTTTAAAAAGAGGTGCTATACTTGAATGTGACCATGTCAGCATTAAAGGTGAAAAGAATCATTTTTATCGCTTAACACCGCCTTATTTAGGTAAAGGTATAGTAAGTTATGACCTTAAGACAAAAGAAGCTAGGAGCCTTCTAAATAAGCATTATTACAGAGTTTTAGGTGAAGCCAAAAAGAATCCAATCTGCGAGAACCTCATCAGATTCTATCAGGACATTACCCTACCAACTATGGACCAAATTAATAAGGAAGCAGAAAGGTTAATTGCTTCAGGATACGTGACAAAGAAGAACAAGAAACTGATAAAACTGAATAAACATGCTAGGTCATATTATAAAAATCATAAAGAACTTTCTTTTGTGGAAGATGCTATTGAGATATTTGAATATTTAACTGATAATGGTCTTTTGATTCCCACAGTTGGTGGTGAGGCTAGTGGTGGTCGTGTGGTCGATTCTTTTGACCTCATGCCGAGCTGGATAAGAAATTTGGTTTTAGTAAATGGTAAAACACTTGTAGAAAGTGATTATAGTTGTCTGCATCCAAATATAACAATTACATTATACGATGGGTCCACATCTTATTTAACTCATGGTGATTTAGGTTTAGAGCTCAATATTGATGTAAAGACTGTAAAAAAAGAACATTTATCATTCTTTAATAAAGAAGTTTGGCAAATGAAACAATCTCCACTTTATCCATATTATCAACAAAATGAACCGAGAATGCTTCAGAATGTTATTTCCGAGAAATATAATAGTCAGCACAAACACAAGATTACTTCACGTAGATTATTTGCAAAAGAAGTTGAGGTAATGACAACCGTTATTCAGCAACTGAATAAAGAAGGGATATTCGTTGGGTACGTGTATGATGCTTTGTTTTTTCATCCAGATTATGCAAAGAGAGTAAAAGAAGTTATGGATACAGTAATTCAGCAATATGGAATTAAGACAATAGCAAAATTGTCTAATGAAGAAAAACAGAATCCAATCATGGATAGTCTAAAAGAAACCAAAGTTGTGTTGAATGGAATCAAAAGGAAACATGTACCAAAAGTTGAAAAGACTTCATTATTGGAGATAGATGTAGAAGCTATAAATTTCAGCGATAGAGTAAAATTAATGCTTCAGGAAAAAATCAATAATGGTGAGCAATTGGATTTCGTGGATGCCACCATTGTATTTGGAAAAAATGATACTATTAAAGACAAAGTTTTAATGATTCGAGATAGGCTAAACCCAAAAGCTACCTATGTTATTCAAAGCCATGTTTTAGGTTCTGCATAAATGTATAAACAACGGAGGAAGGCCCCTTCCCCCGTTGTTTAATGTAATATCAAGTTAACCGTTACTCGCTAACTATTAGTGGCTTTTTCGGATATCGATATATAGACCCCATCGATATCCAAAAAAAATATCTGGCTGAAAAAAGGCAATTATTTTTTAGTTGAGGTCAAAATCGAAAAAAATATTTTACGGGAAAATTTGGTTCCATTTTTTGCATTAATCAATAGTTTATCCGTACCTATTGGGCTCAGACGCTCCTGTATTTGTTCTATTGAATTATTTAATAATCACTAGTAAAAGCTATGAATTCATTATGTTGTGTGAGCGCACAGCCTCACTTTTCGGAATAATTTATTTTTTAATTGGTGTTTGGGTGCATTCTGAGATATTTATCATTAAAAGAAAGATATGAAGCTAAAACTAACATCAAAACAAATGCTTATGCTACTTGACAAAATAGGAGTACCAAAAGGGAAGGTAATTTCAACTACTGGAGGAGTATTGAGCAAGATTTATCAAAAAGAAAAAATAATTTACTAAGTTAGAATCTAACAGCTAAAGTATTAAAATACCTCTAGCCTAAATCACTTGTTATCAACTATTGAAAAATTAAAATCTAAAAACAAAGAGAATTTGGCTAAGTAATCAATACTAAAACTAAATTTTCCATTTTCTATTTTGGAAATTGTAGTTCGGTTTACACCCATGATTTCTGCTAACTCATCTTGACTATAACCTCTTTTTTCTCTGATTTCACGAATATTCTGTCCCATTTTTAAGCGACTGTTATGGATGTAATTTTCAATTGAATCCTTTTCTAGTTGAGAGTCTCTATTTACCATTATTTACGCTTTCGTTATTTGTCTGGTAATAATTTCAATAGCTTCTTCTTTACTAACTATATTGCCAAACTCATGCAACGATTCATCATCCCTGTAAACGCCATTTCGGTCATTCCAACAAAGCCATTCTATTAAATCTAATCTTGACCATGAATTTAATTCTGATTCCAAAGCATTATCTCTTAATTCCATCAATTTATAAAATGGATGCTTTAGTTTTTCTTCTTCATTTATGAATGTGCTCATGATAATTATAAAATTATGTGCTATTTATTACTCTACTTTGGATTAAAAAATAAGGTTTATTTATCTTGCTAAGTCCTAAACAAATATACGTTAACAATTAAACATGTGCAATATATTGAACACTATATTTATACCAATTAAATCAATAATTTTATTTCTAATTGAATACTTTTGTGAAGAAAGTTAAAATTAATTTATACTAAAGGAATAAAAATGACTAGAGTTGCAGAATTATTTGCTGGTGTAGGAGGGTTCAGGCTTGGATTAGAGGGATGGGATAATAAATCAGCTACTAGTGGATATAGCGAAGACCTTAATTCTGAATTTGAAGTAGTATGGAGTAACCAGTGGGAGCCTTCAACAAAAGCTCAGCACGCCTCAAAAGTTTATGAAGATAGGTGGGGTACAATAAATCACAGCAATGAAGATATAGCATCAGTAGATGTTGAAACGATTCCTGACCATGATTTATTAGTGGGTGGATTTCCGTGCCAAGATTATTCTGTAGCTACAACTTTGAAAAACTCAAAAGGATTAATTGGTAAAAAAGGTGTTTTATGGTGGTCAATCCATAAGATTCTGAATGAAAAAGAAAATAAACCAAGGTTTTTATTTCTTGAAAATGTTGACCGATTACTTAAATCCCCATCTGGTCAAAGAGGTCGAGATTTTGCAATTATACTACAAAGTTTAAATGAATTAGGATATGCAGTTGAATGGAGAGTCATAAATGCTGCTGAATATGGATTACCCCAAAGACGAAGAAGAGTTTTTATATTGGCATACCACAGCACATCTAGAATTTTCAATCAAATAATTGAATCTACCCCAACAGAATGGGTTCTTAATAATGGTACAATAGCAGAAGCTTTCCCTGTTTCCGTTGAAAACGTAAACAATTTTAAATTCTTCACGTTGGATAATGATATTGTGCAAATTTCAAATGAATTTAATAAAGGAACCGCTAAAAGTCTATTTGAAAATACTGGAGTAATGATAAATGGAGAGGTCACCACTATTCATTCTATACCAAGTTACGATGGTAAACAAACAACAATTAAAGATATAATGTTGTCTGGAAAAGTTGATGAAGACTTCTATATTAACGAAAATGACTTAGACAAATGGAGCTATTTAAAAGGTTCTAAAAGTCATTCTAAAATAAATTCTGAAGGATTTGAATACAAATATAGTGAGGGAAGTATGAATTTCCCAGACCCATTAGATAAGTCTTCGAGAACGATAATTACTGGTGAGGGTGGCAAATCCCCATCAAGATTCAAACATGTTATTGCAACAAAAGAAGGCCTAAGAAGACTAACACCAATTGAACTTGAACGCTTGAATATGTTTCCAGATAATCACACAAAACTTGAAGGTATTTTAGATACTAAAAGAGCTTTTTTCATGGGAAATGCTTTAGTTGTAGGAGTTATAGAAAAAATTGGAATTTCATTACAGAACAAGATAAACATCCCCTAATTTATGGCAGGCTATTTATTCAGCCTTGACAGTATAGATTCTTTAATGAATTGTATTGACAAAGGCACCTATTCAACCAGGTTATCATTGCCGTCAGGAGGATTGTGGAAAATACATCATGAAGGTACTTTTGCAGATTACAGTTCTATGGCAGAAGGAGATAATGTTTATTTTTTCATAAAGAGAAAAATTTATGGCATCGGAATATTAATAAATATTAGTGGCGAATGTAAATTTCTAAATTATCCAAAAGCAAATTACCCAGATACTCCAGATTATGATACTATTAAATCTAAGTTAATACTTGATAATGGCAGCAAAGAAAGTTTACAATATAGATTTGTTTGCACATTTAAACCCAGTCCATATTTTTTCAAAGATGGTATAGACATGGATGAGACTTTAGCATCAGCACCAAATCAATTTAAAATTTTACGTGCATTTTGGAAATTAAGTTTTATAAAATTTTCTGATGAAGAAAATCAAGCTTTTAAAAATATAATATTGAGACGTAATATTGAAGTAATTAATAATTCTAGTATAATAAATACTATTCAAAGTGATTTTGTCAAATCACATTTACAAATAGAAGCTTTAGTATCAAATAATTCAGATTATAGATTAACAACAGTACCTTTTCTAAATAATATTAACAATCCAAATGGTAGTTTAAAGCATGAGATGGCAATCGAAGCTTCACTTATACATCAATTAACAAACTTAGAAGAAAATGCAGTCGAAGTATTTGGAAAATGGGATTACTTAACCCATCAAATCATAGCTTCCCCTTTTAAACCAATTGATTACATGGACAAAATGGACATATTTGGATACAAATACATTAAAAATCAGAAACCGACAATTTCCAATTTCTTGGTAATTGAAATAAAAAAAGGTCAAGTTGAAGTTCAAGATGTAATGCAATTAATGAAGTATGTGGATTGGATTAAAAATGAATACACATATGGAGACTATAGTATGATAAATGCCTTTTTACTAGGGCATAGTTATACTCAAGAAGCAATAGATACTTATCAGGATATTGTTGAAAGAAAATACATTAATGGAGTAAGACCTTCAGTTTCTAAAACATGGAACAATGTAAGATTAGTTACTTATAATTTTGATATCACTAAAGAGAATTTAATTTATGAAATAATTTAAGATGAGCTCTAACCAAAACCTTCCGTATAATCCGCAAGACAAAGATTCTGTATTAGAATACGCTAAAAAACTAGCAGGAAATTCATTGAGAACATCATGTGATGTTGGGATAATTGAACACGGCTATACAGGCAAAGGTAACTTTGGTCAGATTTTGGAAAAATTTTATTTCATGTATGAGCCCAATTCCGATGCTTTGCCAGATTTTGCGGAAATTGGTATGGAATTGAAGTCTTCTCCATTAAAGAAACTAAGTAATAAGGAATATCGCTCTAAAGAGCGATTAGTACTTAATATAATTAATTACCTAGAAGTTGCGACTCAAAAATTCGAAACGAGTTCATTTTGGAAAAAAAATGCACATCTCCTTTTAATTTTTTATTTTAGGGAAGAGGGAATAGACATTTTAGACTATATGATAAAGCTTGTTAATGAATGGACTTTTCCTGCTCATGATTTAGAGATAATAAAAAATGATTGGCAGATAATAACCAACAAAATTGCTTCAGGTCATGCACATGAATTATCCGAAGGAGACACGTTTTATTTAGGCGCCTGTACAAAAGGAGGCAAAGGTGGAAATCTAAGAAAACAATTCGGTGTTGACACTTTAGCTAAACAAAGAGCATATTCATTAAAACAAGGATATGTCAACCATATAATTGCTTCAATTGCTAATGAGCCAACCGAGGTTTATGGGAAAATAATTCCAGGCAATCTGCCTATCGAGCTAACAATTGAACAAATAGTTTTATCTAAATTCAGTAAATTTTATAATGCAAGTGTTGATGAAATCCAAGCAGAATTTGGAGTAGAACTTAATAAGTTAGCTAAAAATTATTTTTCAAGTATTACTAAACTAATTTTAGGAATTGCAGTAGATAAAGAAATCGAAGAATTTGCAAAAGCAGACATCGAAATCAAGACAGTTAGATTAAGAGAAGATTCATTGCCAAAAGAAAACATGTCTTTTCCTGCTTTTGAATATATGGAAATTGTATCTCATAATTGGGAAAATTCTGAATTTAGGGAAATTTTAGAACGTAAGTTTCTATTTGTTTTTTTTCAATTTGATAATAACAAAATTATACTAAGAAAGACGAAGTTTTGGAACATGCCTGTTTCAGACATAGAAAAAGTAAAAGTTGTTTGGGACAAAACACAAGAAGTAGTTGCATCAGGAAAAATTGTAAAAGAAATTAAAAATAGCATTCGCTATACAAATTTTCCCAAGAAAAGTGAGAATGATATTTCACACGTAAGACCTCATGCAGTAACTACTCATGATACTTATGTATTACCAGTTATCGACATTGTTACTAAATCTGATAGATATACCAAACATTCTTTTTGGCTAAATGATACTTATATTCGAGATGAAATTTATTTGAAAAAGTAAATCAATTATTAAGGTTCAACTCCAACAATTATTATTGGAAGAGATGGTAAGCTTAAATAAAACTAAACTTTTTTTTATTCGTTCTGAAAAGTATACTTTTCACTTCTTGCTCAAAGCTATCCATCTATAATTAAGAGATTAAAAATCGCCTTATTATTTTATATCTGTTTTTAATAATTTAAAATATGACTTTACAGGATTATAATGAAAATATTGATAGTATAATGAATGACCTAGGGTTCAATGTAAGTCAGTTTTATGACCTTGAATTTTCGCCTAATCAATCAGAGTTTTTAAATGTTTTCAGTTTCTATCGAGAAACATTACAGATTAATAGTGTTTATGGGATTGTGCCCGCTTATTTATATTTTATTAATAATTTCTCAATTAATGCTAAAGCTGGTTTAAGTGACAATGGCTATTATCTTATTGGAATCTACATGGGAACCATAAATTGGTTAATAAATAATTTTAAAACTAACGAAACATTAATTATTGAATCCGATATTTTTTTATTTGAAAAACTAGCTCCCTATACAGATACTCCTATAAATAATCTAATGTATCAAGCTGGTTTGCATTTTACCTTTTATCATGAATTAGCTCATCTAATTCAAAAATCAGATTACCTTGAACTTAATTTAGAAGAGAATCCCGAAACAATAGAAGTTTTCGACATTAACAGACATCTAATGGAAATCGATGCAGATACTTTTAGTGCTCTGTGTTTAGGAACTCATATAATGCAATATTCTGAAAAGTTATTCGGTGAAGAAGTTTCAAAGCCTTTGGTTGAAGCTATGATTGTATTGTTCTCAGTTCCAATAATTTTGTATCTATTATCTTTTGAAGGAAATTCAGATAATCTATATTACGCTGAAAAAACTCATCCGCATCCAGCAATTCGATTAACAAATTTCATCATAGTTTTAACACATTATTGCAATCAAGTTTTAGATGGAAAAAACAGAGGCTTTACAACTGACCAAGGAGATATTTTTATTCAAGCAATGAATATTGCGGAAGAATTACAGTATAAATTTTTTGACAACAATTCAGTTTCTATATACAGAGAAAATATTACTGCAAACAGACCTCAAGTTATTTCATATTTATTTGAGCTTGTTGAATTAAATGATAAGCTAGATACTACAGCTACGCACAAATGGAATTTACGCAACGCATAATTTTTTTATACTTGAGAATTTTTGAATAATGTAAAAAATTTTGAGAATCATTTCCCAATTATCTTCCGAAAAATTTTATTTAAAATGGCTTTTGTTTTCAGTTAAACCTACCAATAATTTTCCATGTGATTTAATTATATATTTGCTTTAATATTTTATAAATTAGGCAAATATTATTTTACCATAAACAATCCAGTAAGTCATTATATGAAAGGAATTATAATAGATTATATTCAAGAAAAAGGATTTGGATTCATAAAAGATGAAAACGAAAATAGATGCTTTTTCCATATTTCACAATTTAGAGAGAAAGAAAAATTTTTAAATAATGTAACAAATTATCTTTATACAGATTGGGTTGATAGAAATCGTTTTGTTATTGATTTTAAAGTAATTGAAACTGAAAAAGGTTTCAATGCCATAGATATAAGCATGACAAATCAAATTTTCAATGATAAGTCAATAAAAGATGTTTATAAAGTAAAAATAATTGATTTAAAATATGATACTACCTCGTTAACTAGAACAGTATCGGGAATTAAAAATGGAATGTCTGTTCCTTTCGGAGCAACTGATGGTGGAAATGGAACATACAGAATCGGATATCCTGAGGTGTTAAGGGAACTAAATATATATTTTCGTAGAATAGACGATATAGGTTGGGGAACTATCGAAATTAGAGAATTAGCATTAAGGGTTAATGATAGAAATAAAATTACTGACAAATTGATTGAAAATTTAAAAAATAAAATTGTTGGAAAAGCTATTAATATTGTTTCATATAAAGGTGATTGGAAGATAATAGACAATTCAATATTAGAAATATAATAATTTCACGTAATTTATATTTTATACAAACCTAAATTACTACTCTACAAATTCCGTCAAACCAGTTTGCAGATGCAGTTTCGTCATGAGTTCCTAAATATTGTTTAATCTAACATATTACTTTCTTTCAAAAAATTAAAAATTAACTTATCAACCTCTGATATTTTATCTTTATCGGAATAAGACAGCCAAATAATTTCCTCAATTTCTGAATTCGCTTCTAGCAAACCAGTAAAACTTGCCGAATAGCAAGTCATTTTAACAAACGTATCTGCAGAATGCCCATGAGCGTGAGCTTGAAATACTCCAATAAATTTTAAAGTATCTGTATTTAACTCTACACTTAGTTCTTCTTTTATTTCTCGAGATAAAGCTTCCTTGTCGGTTTCAAAATTATCTCTTTTACCACCAGGAATATAGTATTTATCTTTTCCAAAAGATTTTGTAGATAGAATCTTCTTGTCTACAATTTCAATCCAAGCTAGCTTATCAATTATTTTCATTTCTTATGATTTTAACATCATTTTGGTTATAGTTTCCAAAATAACTAAATACATTTTCACCACAGCCTTTTTCTCTAAATAATTTTAATGATTACTGCTGAGGTTTGCGATAGTCCATAGAATCTGTTACTTCAGTATGAATATAATTTAACCAAAAAAACAATGAAATATTCTCATTATCTAAGTGTACTTATTGAGTGGCAAAATGCTCTAAAATGTATGTTTTTGCAACACTTAAAAAAACACAATCCCAGTAAAAATAGGGTTTTGATTAATACGGCCCCGCCTGGCAGGCAAGAGGTGATCGGTTCGAATCCGATATTCTCCACATTTTAATACTCAAGTCAGACGACTTGAGTATTTTTTTATTTTAAAGCCTATGTTTTATACTTACATTATTTTCTCGAAGACTTTAAATAAATACTACACCGGTTCTTGTGAAAACATTGAGAACAGACTTAACGACCATTTAAATAGTAGAAGTACCTATACCAAAGCTGCAAAAGATTGGATAATCGTACATTTTGAAACTTTTGACTCTAGGGCATTAGCTGTAAAAAGAGAAATGGAAATCAAAAAAAAGAAAAGCAGAAAATATATCGAATATTTAATATCTCAAAACTCATATGACTAGAGTGTCCCGAAGGCTTTCGGGAAGGTGACCGGTTCGAATCCGGTATTCTCCACAGAATAAAACCGTAAAACCTTTTAATTAAGTGTTTACGGTTTTTTATTTTGTTCTTTATCGTTATTATTTAGGAGGATTAACTCTATTGAATTTTACGTAATAGCGAGAATTACTTCATACCACACCTTTTATCCATCCTACAATTAATTACACTTGCTTGATAAAAATTAATGGATGATATATCTAATCCGAATTTTCTTCTATTTAAATAAAAAAGAAATGGATATTGATCCATAAAAATATCCTGTATTTTCATCATTATTCACCTCTTTCCCTCGATAAACAAAACTATAACCTAAATTAAGATTGTTTTTTCGGTATTTGAAGCCTGCTTCCCCATTAAATCGAAGCGGAACTAAATCATAAGTGACTGGACTATCATCATTAAAAAGGCTTCCTTGAATTGTAGCGTCATACAGTTGGTAATTCACACTTGGAGCTAAATAGAAATAAAACTCACTTTCGTTGCTTCCTACTGCGCCACCGTAAAGGTTAGAGTTATAGACTGGCGCTAATTTTTTAAATGCTATTCTTGTTAAAAAACCTGTTGATGCACCAGTAAATATTGTTCCCAGATCAGCTTCGGATTGAAAATGAAAGTCAATGGCTTTGCTTTCTAATTTTGGAAATAATTTTTTTGAGTAAAAAACATGAGATTGCAGAGCTACTGTATTCCTAATTTGATGTTCCCAACCTGTCGCTTCCTTATGATTAAGAAGCCTATGGATAAAATTTTGGGTTTCCTTTCCAAATGAATTTGGACCAACATTACCAATTTGCATATGATATTTAACTACAGATTCATTTTGGTAAAAAAAAGAGCGTCCTGCTTCTACAAATAGATATCCCGCGAATGGCCGGTCATTTGTGGCGATATCTTCTGAACTTATACTTCTAGGATTATAAATGTATTGCCCTATTCTAAATTCAGTACTTTTTTTATTTACTTCGGCCTTTTTGGCTTTATTCAAAAACCTATAAAAAATCTCCAGACCATTAGTATAATACTTATCATTCTTAGATGAAGTATACGAATCATTATCTGTAATGACACCCAGTTCTACAGTATTCGCCTGACCGAAAGCAAAAACTGACGACATAACTGCAAAAACAAAAAGAGCCTTTTTAAACAACATCTAATATTCTATTTTTCCAACAGTACGCATTACACGCATTATTTTTGTTTTGCGGTTATTGATATACGAAGAAGAACTAGTCGCTGTAAATTTCCTTGGATTAGGCAAAATTGCCGCTATTCCAGCAGCTTGAAGTGGCGTGAGATTTGCGGCATCTTTACGATACCAATGTTCCGCAGCAGCTTGTGCTCCATATACACCATCGCCCATCTCAATACTGTTTAAATACACTTCCATTATGCGTTCTTTCCCCCAAATAAATTCTATTAGCACTGTAAAATAAGCTTCAAGTCCTTTTCTCAGATAGCTACGTCCTTGCCAAAGAAATACATTTTTCGCCGTTTGTTGCGAGATAGTACTTCCTCCCTTAATTCTTCGGCCGCGCTCGTTATTTTTGTACGCTTTTTGCATTGCCGTAAAATCAAAACCATTGTGCTTGAGAAAAGTCCCGTCTTCACTTGCGATAACTGCTTTTTGCAAATTAACGGATATGTTTTCCAGTGGTTCCCAATCATGACTACATACCATTTCTTTGCCGGCTTTTTTACTTTCGATTGCTCGAATAGCCATTAATGGTGTAAACGGTACTGGTACGAATTTAAAAAGCAGTACAAAAAAAACGGATACACCTAAAAACCATAAAAATGCTTTAAACAGAAGGCGGCTTAATTTACTCATAAAACTTCTTGATTCTTTTTTTACTGGTTTTCTTGTTGATTTTTTTTGTGTAATTTTTGTCGCCATTATATTAAATCTGCTAATTCTGTTCCTATTAAACTCCCTATTGCTACTCCCATTCCTCCTAATCTCACTCCGCAGTACACATTTTGCGATAATTGGGAAACGATTGGGTTCTTGCTATTCCCTATTCCCATTATACCGCTCCAACGGTGCTCGATTTTGAAATCTTGATTTGGCAAAATTACTTCTTTTAATAACTGTTCCAATTTATTCTGCACGATTTCTGTCTGCGCAAACTCGGTAGTGGTTTCTGCATCAAAATCCAAATTCCTTCCTCCTCCTAACAGAATTCGATCTCCAATATTTCTAAAGTAATAATAACCTCTGTCTAAATGAAAAGTTCCTTTGATATCCAGGTTTTTAATGGGTTCCGTTATTAAAACTTGTGCTCTTGCAGGCTTTACTTCTCCGTTAGTCAACTTATTTGCAAAACCATTGGTGGCAAATAATATTTTATTTGTCATGAAACTAAAATCATCCAGCACAACTTCTACTTCATTTTCTTTATCCAAAAAAGAGGTCACCGTTTGCTGATTAAGAATCAATATATTTTCAGAAATAGCCTCTTTCAGCAAAGTCTGCATCATATTTCCAGTATCTATTTGCGCTTCGAATGGATTAAAAACCAAATGCTCCCGGATTCCATTAAACCCAAAACGATCAATTTCTTTGGCAAATACGTCAGCTCTAAAAAGAGGTTTCAGTATTTCATTTATCAATGGTAATTTGTTTATGCACTCTTCATAACAACTCTCATCTTCTTTTAAAAATAACTCATAACCACCAAAAGGCTTAAAATCAATTCTTTCATCACCCAGTCGTTTTCTTAATAATTGCAAACCCTTCCAGCGTTTCTGAACAAGGTTAAAAACCTCTTCCTCAGAATGTGATTTTAAATCATCAATTATTTCTGAAATACTGCCGAAACAGGCAAAACCCGCATTCTTAGTACTAGCTCCATGAGGCAACATTCCTTTTTCAAGAACTAAAATTTTACTATCTGGAAACCTTTCGCGCAAGCGTAATGCGGCGTGTAAACCTACAATTCCACTCCCTACAACAGTATAATCTACGTTTGTAAACCAATTTTTTAATTCCCAATAACTTAGCTGCATATTCAAATTTTTTATAAAAATAATATTTTTAGCGAACTTAAAGGACGCTTCTTCCAGTTTTAAACAAAATAACATTCAGAAAGAGTTAACATATTCCTGATTCTCGTTTTAGAATAAAAGTGTACTTTTAGAATTCCAAAACAATTTATTTATATATGAAAAAAATACTTCTTACAACCCTAACTATGATGAGTTTAAGTGCAATTGGTCAAAATGTAATGTCAGCAGAAACTCTTTGGAAATTAGGAAGAGTAACCCCTTTAGGAATTTCTAAAGATGCAAAAAATGTAGTCTACAAAGTAACTACCCCTTCAGTTGAAGAGAATAAATCGAACTCAAAATTTTATGTAATTCCTGTTGATGGAGGCAATCCAATTGAGGTAGTCGATTACAAAGATTTGGTAAAAGACAAAAATATTTCTCCAGACGGTAAGTATATTGTCTACAACGAAGAGGCAAAAGTCAATAATGTCCTTGGAAAGGATTTCTATCCTAAATTAGATAAATCAGAAGTGCAAATTTATAACGGTTTAGACTATCGTCATTGGGATACATGGAATGAAGGTAAATTCAATCACGTTTTTTATAAAGAAAATACAGAAGGAGCTGTTGGAGTTGATATCCTTGGGGGAGCGGCTTTTGACAGTCCGCAAAAACCTTTCGGTGGTGACGAAGATTACATTTGGTCTCCAGACAGCAAACATATTTTATACGTTAGCAAGAAAAAAGAAGGCACTCAATATGCTATTTCAACCAATACAAATATTTACGAATATAATCTGGAAACAGGAAAAACAACTAATAGAACCGAAGATAATCTTGGTTATGATGTTGCTCCTAAATTTTCTCCTTCAGGCGATTTAACTTGGTTACAAATGAAACGTGACGGTTATGAAGCTGATAAAAACGACATCATCGTCGATTTTAAAGGAATCAAAATGAACTTGACCGCTAATTGGGATGGAACTGTCGACAGCTTTACTTGGAGTAAAGACGGCAAAAAAGTCTACTTTATCGCTGCTGTAGATGGAACTAAACAAATCTTTGAAGTTAATTTCCCAGGTTTTACCAAAATTGCAATACAAGTTCAGCAAGTTACCAATGGTGATTTTGACGTAAACGAGATTGTTGGCTTTTCCGGAAACAACATAATTGTTACAAGAGCTGATATGAATCATGCTTCGGAAATATTTTCATTTGACATCAAGAAAAAAAGTTGGAAACAATTATCAAATGTGAACACCGCAACTTATGATTCTTTGGCGTTAAGCAAAACTGAAAGAAGATATGTTACCACAACTGACGGAAAGAAAATGTTAGTTTGGGTTATTCTTCCACCGAATTTCGATGCTACAAAAAAATATCCAACTCTTTTATATTGCCAAGGTGGACCACAAAGTGCATTGACACAATTCTACTCTTTCCGTTGGAATTTTCAATTAATGGCTGCAAACGGATACATTGTCGTAGCGCCAAATCGTCGTGGAATGCCAGGACACGGAGTGGAATGGAATGAGCAAATTAGTAAAGATTGGGGTGGACAAGTAATGGAAGACTATTTATCAGCGATTGATGATGTAGCCAAAGAAAGCTATGTGGACAAAGAACGTTTAGGCTGTGTTGGAGCAAGTTATGGTGGCTATTCTGCATTTTATCTAGCTGGAATACACAACAACCGATTCAGAACTTTTATTGCGCATGATGGAGTATTCAATACTCAAAGTATGTTTGGAACTACTGAAGAAGTTTTCTTCAGTAATTGGGATTTTGGAGGTGCATATTGGGAAAAAGACAATGCAGTTGCTCAAAAAACCTACACCACATTTAATCCTGCGACTTTAGTTGAAAAATGGGATACTCCTATATTAATTTATCAAGGAGGAAAAGATTTCCGTGTACCAATTGGACAAGGGCAAGAAGCATTTCAAGCGGCACAATTACGTGGAATAAAAAGTAGATTCGTATACTTTCCAGAAGAAAACCACTGGGTTCTTAAACCTCAAAATGCACAAGTTTGGCAAAATGAATTTTTCAAATGGTTGAAAGAAACCCTGTAATCAAAAGTTAAAATTTGCTCTAATTGTAACATTTTAGTCATAAAGTAAACCTATAATAAAACTTAAATAAACAATATGTATCCATTAAAAATTAGAAACCTTTTCCTTGCCTCTACAATTGTACTGGCTATGGGTTCAGTTTCGGCACAAGACGGTTTAGTAAATTCATTAAAAATCAATGCCAGTGAAAAAAGTGTTGAAAGTTTTAAATTTACGGATGTAATTAATCTTGCAAATACTTCCATAAAAAACCAAGGTTCATCAGGAACTTGTTGGAGTTATTCTGCTAATTCTTACTTAGAATCAGAAATGATACGAATGGGTAAACAACCTGTAGAAATATCTCAGGTTTTTTCTGCTCGTAATGCTTATGTAGAAAAAGGAAAGAACTATGTTCGTATGCACGGTGCAGTTACCCTTGGAGATGGCGGAGAATTACATGATGTAATCAATATGTACAGAAAATACGGAGCAGTGCCTCAGGAAGTATATAGCGGATTAAATTACGGTACTTCTAAAAACAAATTTGCAGAAATGTCAGGAATTACCGAGGCATTATTAGCTGCAGTGGTAAAAAATCCAAACGGAGAATTGACACCAAATTGGGAAAAAGCCTATGCAGCAGTTATTGATTCTTATCTAGGTGAAGTTCCAAAAAACTTTAATTATAAAGGAAAAAATTACACTCCCCAATCTTTTGCAAAAGAAATAGTAGGAATTAATCCTGAAGAATATATTGAATTTGCTTCTTATTCTACTGAGCCTTATTACAAAAAGACAATGATGATGGTTCCAGACAACTGGTCTTTTGATTTGGTTTATAATGTAAAAATGAATGATATGACAACGATCATTGATAACGCATTAAAAAATGGATTTACAGTGGCTTGGGCATCTGATGTGAGTGAAAAAAGTTTTAGCTGGAAAAATGGTGTCGCTTATGTTCCTACAAAAAAATATGACGACATGACTACTGTTGAAAAAGAAAATATGTTCAACGGCCCTAAAGAAGAATTACAAATTACTGAAGAAATTCGTCAAAAAGCTTTCGACAACTATCAAACGACAGATGATCATGCTATGCATATTGTTGGTATAGCTAAAGATCAGCTGGGCAAAGAATACTATATAGTTAAGAATTCTTGGGGTACTACAAATGACTACAAAGGTTATCTATACGTGAGTAAGAATTTTGTAAAATATAAAACGACTTCTTTTATGGTAAACAAAGATGGAATTCCTGCAGATATATCAAGCAAAATTGGAGTCTAAATAGACTTCACTGACTTTATAACTTATAAAAAAACCTCACTGAAAAGTGAGGTTTTTTTTGTATTTGAATATGTTCTCTTATTCCAGTGGAATCATTTTAAAAGTATCCATGAATGCAGTAGTATAATCTCCTGCAATATATCTTGGATCATCCATCAGTTGTCTGTGAAAAGGTATTGTTGTTTTTATTCCTTCAATCACAAATTCATCTAATGCTCTTCTCATTTTACTAATTGCTTCCTCGCGAGATTGAGCAGTAGTAATTAGTTTCGCGATCATTGAATCATAATTAGGTGGAATAGTATATCCTGAATAAACATGAGTATCTAAACGAACTCCATGTCCTCCTGGCATATGCAATGTTGTAATTTTCCCTGGTGAAGGTCTAAAATCATTATAAGGATCTTCAGCATTGATACGACATTCAATAGCGTGCAATTCTGGCATGTAGTTCTTACCTGAAATAGGCACACCTGCAGCAACTAAAATTTGCTCACGTATTAAATCATAATCAATTACTTGCTCCGTAATAGGATGCTCCACCTGAATACGAGTATTCATTTCCATGAAATAGAAATTACGGTGTTTATCTACCAAGAATTCTACTGTTCCAGCACCTTCATACTTAATGTATTCAGCGGCTTTAACTGCAGCATCACCCATCTTCTGACGTAACTCATCTGTCATAAACGGCGATGGTGTTTCTTCAGTTAGTTTTTGATGACGACGTTGAACAGAACAGTCTCTCTCAGAAAGGTGACAAGCTTTTCCATAAGAATCTCCAATAACTTGGATTTCGATATGACGTGGTTCTTCAATTAGTTTTTCAAGGTACATTCCGTCATTACCAAAAGCAGCAGCTGACTCTTGACGAGCACCTTCCCATGCTTTAAGTAAGTCTTCTTCTTTCCAAACGGCACGCATTCCTTTTCCACCACCACCAGCAGTTGCTTTAAGCATTACAGGGTAACCAAAAGTTTTTGCGATTTCCTGAGTTTGCTCAAATGACTCCAAAATTCCCTCTGAACCAGGAACACATGGAACACCAGCTTCAATCATGGTCGATTTAGCAGATGCTTTATCACCCATTCGGTCAATCATTTCTGGAGAAGCTCCAATAAATTTAATTCCGTGTTCTTGACATATTTTTGAAAATTTTGAATTTTCAGAAAGAAATCCGTATCCCGGATGTATTGCATCAGCATTTGTAATTTCTGCAGCGGCAATAATATTTGACATTTTCAAATAGGACAAGTTGCTTGGAGGCGGTCCTATGCAAACAGCTTCATCAGCAAACCTAACATGCAAACTTTCTGCATCAGCAGTAGAGTAAACAGCCACAGTTTTAATGCCCATTTCTTTACAAGTTCGTATTATACGAAGTGCAATTTCTCCTCTATTTGCAATTAATATTTTTTTAAACATCTTTTTTTAAATTTTAAATTAAGACTTTTAAATTTTAAATTATTTCAGATCAAAAATAAATCAACATCTGAAATGTATAATTTAAAATTAATTAAGATGGGTCAACTAAGAATAAAGGTTGGTCAAATTCTACAGGAGACATATCGTCAACCAAGATTTTTACGATTTTTCCAGAAACTTCAGACTCGATTTCGTTAAATAATTTCATTGCCTCAATAACACAAAGAACATCACCTTTACCAATAGTAGTTCCTACTTCTACAAACATCGCCTTATCAGGAGATGGTTTTCTATAGAAAGTACCAATAATTGGAGATTTAATAGTAATGAATTTTGAATCCTCAGCAACTGCAACTGGCGCAGAAGCAACTGGTGCTACTGGTTGAGGCGCTAAAGCTTGTTGAAATGGAGTTTGAGAAGGCATTTGCTGCACATACGTAGTCTCTGTCGAATTTCCTTCTAAAGTTGTTCTGATGGTGATTTTTACATCATCCATTTCTAATTTAACTTCTGCAACTCCCGAATTTGCTACAAATTTGATTAGGTTCTGAATTTCTTTTAAATCCATAATTATTTGTTTTTAGTTTAAATTTATTGTTTGTCGTATGCCCATTTTAAGTAAATAGATCCCCAAGTGAATCCTCCACCAAATGCAGCCAAAATAATAGTATCTCCTTTTTTGAATAGGTGCTCAAAGTCATTAAGCACTAAAGGTAAGGTTGCTGATGTAGTATTTCCATACTTTTCTATATTCATCAATACCTTCGATTCTTCTAAATTCATTCTATTGGCTGTAGCATCTATAATACGCTTATTTGCCTGATGTGGAACTAACCAATCAACATCTTCATTAGTTAGATTGTTTCTTTTTAAAATTAACTCACTAGCATCAGCCATATTAGTTACTGCATATTTAAATACAGTTTTACCATCTTGAACAATATTATGTCTATTTTCTTTTACTGTTTCTAATGAGGTTGGATTAAGAGATCCTCCAGCATCAATTTTCAGAAAATCACGGCCTATACCATCACTTCTTAAATATTCATCCTGTAGTCCTAATCCTTCATAATTGGGCTCAAACAATACAGCTCCTGCTCCATCACCAAAAATTATACAAGTAGATCTGTCTGTATAATCTACAATTGAAGACATTTTATCTGCACCTATAACAAGTACTTTTTTATATCTTCCTGATTGAATATAAGCAGCTGCTGTAGACATTCCATATAAGAAACTGGAACATGCTGCTTGTAAATCATAAGCAAAAGCATTAGTTGCACCAATTGAAGTTGCAACATATACCCCTGTAGAAGCAACTGGCATATCAGGTGTTGCCGTTGCCATAATAATCAAATCGATATCTAAGGGATCAACATTTGTTTTAGACAATAGGTCTTGCGCCGCTTTTATAGCTAAAAAAGAAGTTCCCTTATCATCATCTTTAAGAATTCTTCTTTCCTTAATTCCTGTTCTCGAAGTTATCCACTCATCATTTGTATCAACCATTGTTTCAAGCACTTTGTTTGAAAGAACAAAGTCAGGAACATAAGCTCCAACAGCGGTTATTGCGGCTGTAATTGTATTCATTGTATTCGAATATTTTTTTTCAAATGTTACCATTTGAAAAAACGTTTAAAAGAGGTGAAAATTACAAAAAAAAATCCAAACCAATTGTTTTGGAACTTCTTATTTAACAAAATTACAAACAACAAAAAAACTCTCACGATGTGAGAGTTCTAATATCATTTACAAAAAAATGCATTAAGCAACAGCTACAGACTTATCTATAACAACTTGCCCTCTGTAATACATTTTCCCTTCATGCCAGTAGGCTCTGTGGTATAAATGTGCTTCACCCGTAATTGGGCAAGTAGCGATTTGTGCTACTGTAGCTTTGTAATGTGTTCTTCTTTTATCTCTTCTTGTTTTGGAGATTTTTCTCTTAGGATGCGCCATTTTACTATATTATTTATCCGTTAATAGTTGCTTTAATTTGTCCCAACGTGGGTCAATATTTTCTTCTTTATTTTCTTCTACTTCTGTTTCTTCTACTTCTGCTTCTTCTTTCAATATCAGTTCGTTCAGTTTTGTAAGAGCTTCCGTTTTCAAACTTCCGTCTTTCACCCCTGGATGAACCCGTCTTAGAGGAACCGAAAGAACAATCATTTCATATATATACTGCGCAACATCTATTTCAAATTCTCCAAAAGGTAGAATCAGCAATTCTTCGTTGTCGCTATTATATACATCTCCAAAACGTACTATTAATTTCATCTCACCTTCTATAGGTAAGTCAAAATCCTCACTAGTAAGATCACAAGGTACGTTAACCGTTCCTTGTTGCTTGAAAATCAATTCCAGCATGGTACTTTTTTTCTCTAAAACTACATTTACTTTGATGTCTGAACTTTCAAATTCATCATAATCAAAGATTTCAAAGAACGAGTTACTTATTTGATATTCAAAATGATGTTTTCCTAGCTTTAACCCTACAAAAGGAATTAAATATTGTTTAGTCTTATTCATTTCAACACAATTTTGCCCCAAACTTCGGGAGTGCAAAGATATAAAATTATTATAAAACTAATAAGCTTATTTATCTTTTTTTATTTACTACTGTTTTTCTTTGGTTTTAAGCGGCTTTTCACTGATTTCCGCATACTGAATTCTTGATCGATACACATCCAAAGCAAGATACACTGCTTCTTTAAACGAATTATAATCTGCAATTCCTTTTCCCGCAATATCATATGCAGTACCATGATCCGGCGAAGTCCTGATTTTATTCAAACCTGCGGTGAAATTTACACCTTTACCAAATGACAATGTTTTAAAAGGAATCAAACCTTGATCGTGATACGTAGCAATAACGGCATCGTACTTTTCATATTGACCACTTCCAAAAAAACCATCGGCGGCAAACGGTCCAAAAACCAACGTTCCCTTATCAAACATTTTTTTAAGAACAGGTTTCAATATCTCATCATCTTCTTTACCTATAACACCACCATCACCGCAATGAGGATTCAATCCCAAGACAGCAATTTTAGGCTTATTAATACTAAAGTCCTGAATTAGTGATTGTCTTACTGTTTCTATTTTTTGCTTGATCAACTCCTCAGTGAGATGTGAAGCCACTTCACTCACCGGAATATGATCCGTCAGCAACCCTACCCTCAAATTATCCTGAACCATCAACATTAAAGCATTACCTTCTAGTTCTTGGTTTAAATAATCCGTATGCCCAGGAAACTTAAAAGAATCCGATTGGATATTGTATTTATTTATTGGCGCAGTCACTAACACATCCACCAAGCCTTCTTTCAGCGCTTTACTAGCCGCGACAAATGATTTTACGGCATACTCGCCAACTTTATCATCGTTAACCCCAAGATTTAAATCCACGCCTTCCCTCCAAAGATTCAATACATTAATCTTCCCTGGCAGAATTTGATCTAGCTTATCAATCCCGTGCAAGGCAACTGTGGAATCTATATTCTTTTTAATAAATGACATTATTTTCACATTGGCAAAAATAACAGGCGTACATAGCTCTAACATCCGTGAATCCTCGAAAGTTTTCAGCACCACTTCGCTGCCAATACCGTTTAAATCTCCTATTGAAATTCCGACGATAATATTTTCTGCTTTTTTCATCATGACCACAAGTTATTTATTGCTAATTTTGAAGTGCAAATTTAGTAAAATAAAACAAGAAATGTTTACAGGAATCATAGAAACCCTTGGCACTATCCAAGATTTAAAAAAAGAGAAAGACAACATTCACATCACAGTGGACTCATCAATAACTGCAGAACTGCAAATTGACCAAAGTGTCGCGCACAATGGAATTTGTTTAACCGTGGTTGCACTAAAAGACACTTCGTACACAGTAACCGCTATTGACGAAACAATCAAAAAAACAAATCTAGGAAGCTGGAAGATTGGCGACAGTGTCAATCTTGAAAGAGCCATGAAACTTGGTGATCGACTAGACGGCCATATCGTACAAGGACATGTTGACCAAACTGGAATCTGCATTGCCGCAAAAGAAACTGGCGGAAGCTGGCTTTACACCTTTGAATATGACGAAGCCCTAAACAACATCACCATTGAGAAAGGTTCGATTACCGTAAACGGGGTAAGTCTTACAGTGGTAGATTCCAAAAAAAATCAATTTAGCGTAGCGATCATCCCATACACACACGAACACACTAACTTCAGCACCTTTAAAGTAGGCACACAAATTAATTTGGAATTCGACGTTATTGGCAAGTATGTTTCTAAATTATACTCAAACAAATAAAACGGTCAATCCTTATAAAATCAAAAAGCCCAATCTAGATTGGGCTTTTTGATTTTATGTTATTCTTATAAATGATATAAATTCCAAACAGTATTGCAATACTAAGTAAGACGAAAATATTCTCATCGATAGCCAAACCTGGTGGTGGCGGTGGCGGTGCCGGAGGCGGCGGGCTTACTCCATCAGCGAATGAACGCAACATCCCAAATAGGAAGAATACGAAGAAATAATATTTATTTTGTAAATCTTTCATTTGGAATCAAAAATAGCAAATTAACCGAGAAAAAAAAATCATTACAGCTAATTAGCCATTTAACCACGGTTATTTACATAAAGCTACGAATTTTAACGAAACTTGGTTTTAGTTAAAATTAAAAAATCCTCCAAATTAAAAAAATTTGAAGGATTTACCGTGGTCCCACCTGGGCTCGAACCAGGGACCACCTGATTATGAGTCAGGTGCTCTAACCAGCTGAGCTATAGGACCGGTTAAGAGTGTGCAATATTACTACTATTTTTCGTTTACTCCAAATGTTTTTTATTTATATTTTCAGTTAAATTCAATATTAAAATTCACGAAATCCAAAACAACTGATTATTAGATTTCTAAATTTTAATTAACAATCAAAATTATTTTATTTCTTGGCATAATTCAATCAAAACTCCATTTGTGCTTTTGGGATGTAGAAAAGCAACCAGTTTATTATCCGCGCCTTTTTTAGGAATTTCATTCAAAACGACGAAGCCTTCTTTCTGCAAACGCGCAATTTCTGACACAATATCTTCTACAGCAAATGCGATATGGTGAATTCCCTCCCCCTTTTTATCTATAAACTTAGCAATAGGACTATCAAGGCTTGTGGCTGCTAAAAGTTCTATTTTATTAGGTCCGCTTTTAAAAAACGAAGTTGCTACCCCTTCACTTTCTACTTCTTCAGATTTGTAGGCCGGCGCACCAAACAATTTTTCGAAAATTAAATTTGAAACGGCTAAGTCTTTAACGGCAATTCCTATATGTTCTATTTTTTCCATTACTAAATGTTTAATTAAAATTTAGTTTGAAACATCAGTCGAATCCAGTGTCTCTTTACCTCATACTATATGTTAGTGTAAATTTACATATAAAAAAGTAAAAAATTAGAATAGCGTAAAACCTAGACTAATTTAATGCTCATAATAAATCTATAAATAATTTCGATTCCATTAATTATAATTGTTATTTTGTATACTCTAATACTAATTTGATATGTTGAAAAACAATTTAAAATACTTTCTCTTGCTAGCACTTTTTGTAATGATTAGTTGCGCTAAAAGAGGAACAATTACTGGCGGCCTAAAAGATACGCTTGCACCTACTTTAAAAATGAGTTTCCCTAAAAACTATAGCACTAATTTTAAAGGTGATGAAATTAAATTAGTTTTTGACGAAAACATCAAGCTGAAAAACCTAAATAAACAATTAATTATTTCGCCTCCCATGAAACAGGAGCCAATAATATCACCTACTACAGCTAGTAAATTTCTCAACATAAAGATAAAAGACACGCTACAACCCAACACAACCTATAGTTTTAATTTTGGTCAAAGTATTGCTGATAATAACGAGGGAAACCCTTACAATCAATTTAAATATGTTTTTTCGACGGGAGACTATATTGACTCTCTCGCTATAGGCGGAAAAATAAAGGACGCATACGAAAAAGAAGCAGATGCCTTTGTATCGGTAATGCTTTATGAGGTAAATGAAAAATACAATGACTCCGTTGTTTATAACGATTCTCCACGTTACATAACCAATACTTTAGATAGTTTAAAAACATTTAAATTAGAAAATCTAAAAGCGGGAAAATATCTATTAGTAGCTATGAAGGATAACAATAGCAATAATAAATTCAATCCCAAAGAAGACAAAATAGGATTCAGAAAGAAGTTTATTAACATTCCAAACGATACTGTTTATGAATTAGAATTATTCAAGGAGACACTAGACTTTAAGTCGTACAAGCCAAGTCAAGCCTCTGGAAACAGATTGCTATTAGGCTATAATGGCAAACAAAACTTAAAAGAAAACCAACCCAAGATAGTCGTTAAAAACAACACACAGAACCTAGAATCGATTATTACTCAGATGCCCAAAAAAGACTCTTTGCAAATTTGGTTCAAGCCGTTAAAAGCAGATTCATTAGCTGTTAGTGTATCCAGAGAAAGCTACATACAAGACTATATTGTAAAAATTAAAGATCAAAAAAAGGACACTTTAAACATCACCGCTTTGCAAAACGGGAACATAAACTTCAGAGAGCGTTTTACTCTTGAAACCGCAACTCCGCTAGTAAAGTTTGATGACTCAAAAATCAAGTTAATAGTAAACGACAGTACCGAGGTTCCTTTTAAAAGAGAATACGATGTTTTTAACCAAAAAATTTATTTGGATTTTGACAAAGAACCCAATCAGAAATACAACTTCAGCTTGCTGCCTGGAGCACTAACCGATTTTTACGAAAAGTCTAACGACACCTTAAGCTATAAGCTATCAACAAAAAATGAAGATGAATTTGGCAATCTTCGCATTCAATTGCAAAATGTAAAATATTTTCCCGTAATTGTTGAGCTCACAGATGCAAAAGGTGATGTATTAGCATCAGAATACACAGATTTTAAAACTATAGTTGACTTCAATTTACTTAATCCCGCAGTTTATAGTCTTCGTATTACTTATGATGAAAACAAAAATAAACAATATGACCCCGGAAGCTTTTTAGAGAAAAGATATTCTGAAGAGGTGGTGTATTTTTCAAAAGAAATAGATGTTCGTGCTAACTGGGATGTCGATCAAGTTTTTGATGTTAGCATTCCTTATACTCCAGAACCAAAAGAGAACAAGAAAAAAGAGAAACCACAAAAAAAACAGGGCTTTTAGAAAAATGGTTAAAGATTGTTGATTTCAGATTTTCATAAAACTGAAATCAACAATTATAATTGTTTTACCCTTTTATTTCATAAGAATCCCTATCGTTTAAAAAGTTTAGCTTTTTACGAACTTCTAATAAGTAAGATTTATCCAAGTTCGCGACGAAAACACCTTCTTGTTCCACTGGTTCTATCAAATATTCCCCTAGACAATCTAACACTTGTGAATGACCTCTGTATTCATAACCGTTCGTGTCTTCACCTATTCTATTGACGCCAATAGTATAACTCATATTCTCAATGGCACGTGCTGCAAGTAAAGTATCCCAAGCTTTAATTCTTGTTTTAGGCCAACTCGCCACATAAATCAACAAGTCGTAATTCTCAACATTACGGGAGAAAACTGGAAATCGCAAGTCATAACACACAAACGGACAAATCTTCCAACCTAAGTACTCTACAATCAATTTTTGAGTGCCTCTGGAATACACTTTATCTTCACCTGCAAGTGTAAACAAATGCCTTTTGTCATAATATTGAACTTCTCCTGATGGAAAAACAAATAACATACGGTTATAAAAATTGGAGTTTTCTTCAATTACAACACTTCCAGTTATTGCAGTGTTTTTGGCTTTCGCCAAAGCTTGCATCCACAAAACAGTTTTGCCACTCATGGGCTCAGCAACTTTAGCTGGCTGCATCGTGAATCCCGTAGTATACATTTCAGGAAGTACAATTAGATCAACTTTATTTATTGTATTGATTTTTTCTTCAAAATATGCTCTGTTTACTTCTGGATTTTCCCAAACTAATGAGGATTGAATTAAGGCTACTTTCATTTTATAAAAATTAGAAAAAAATGGAACACAAAGGATACTGTTTTGTTGTGAATGACTGTGTGTAAAAACGGGAGGCAGATAACGCGGATTAAGCGGATTTAACAAAAAAGCATAATCTAGCTTATTGTTTTTTTGACTATTGACTATTGTTCGGGGCACGAATTACTGACCTGCACTGTCTAACTACTCTTATAACCTAGGGCTATTGCGATAGCTTCTATACCAGTTGGTTCATTATCCTTTGAACTTACAACTAAGCCGTTTTCTAAAATCTCATTTCTTTCAATCTGAATAGCTAAAGTTAAAATTTCAAACTCTGTTAATTTTGGATAATTTACTTTTAATTCCCTTACAATTTCTGTATAATTTCTAATTGACGTTTTCATTTAAATATTGATTTTTAAGTTATTCTTTTAATGACAGAAATATTTTAAATAGCAAATATTACCCCAATGGATGTAATTACAGACCACGAAAATAAAAAACAATAATAACAGAATTAAGTCCATTCAATTATTGCATTATCTATCGATTCCGTTATTTTATCCAAATATAACAAATAAATTACTACAAATCAGCACTGTACTTTCTCTCTATACTCTTTGTTCTATTCTCTTTACTCTCAACTCTTTCTTCGGGTGAGGGATAGCAGTGGAAATCCTTTTATGAAATGCAATGGAATAAAAGATTGCAACGTATAGCCCGACCGAAGCATTTGCGGAGGGCACCCCAAAAACAAAAAACGCATCCAAATAAATGAATGCGTTTTTGATATATAATAAAATCTATTTCTAGAATTATCCTTTCATGCTTGCTGACATATACTCTCTGTTCATACGAGCGATGTTCTCAAGAGAAATCCCTTTAGGACATTCTACTTCACAAGCTCCAGTGTTAGTACAGTTACCGAAACCTTCAGCATCCATCTGGTGTACCATGTTTAATACACGATCAGTAGCTTCAATTTTTCCTTGTGGCAATAATGCATATTGAGAAACTTTAGCAGCTACGAATAACATTGCTGATGAGTTTTTACAAGTAGCAACACAAGCACCACAACCAATACAAGTAGCTGCATCAAAAGCATCATCAGCATCTTGCTTGTTAATTGGAATTGTATTTGCATCGATCGTGTTTCCTGAAGTGTTTACTGATATAAATCCTCCTGCATGTTGGATTCTATCAAAAGCACTACGGTTAACAACTAAATCTTTTACTACTGGGAAAGCAGCTGCACGGAACGGCTCAATAGTAATAGTATCACCGTCCTTGAACATACGCATGTGCAATTGACAAGTGGTTACTCCTCTATCTGGCCCGTGTGCTTCACCATTGATGTACAAAGAACACATTCCGCAAATTCCTTCGCGACAATCGTGATCAAATGCAACTGGTTCTCCACCTTTGCTCATTAAATCTTCATTGAAAACGTCAAGCATTTCAAGGAAAGACATATCCGGCTCAATTCCGTCGATTTGATAATCAACCATTGCTCCCTTATCTTGGGCGTTTTTCTGACGCCATATTTTTAATGTAAGTTTCATACTGTTTTAGTTTGAAGGTCATTAGTTAAAAGCTGTAAGTCTATTGACTTTATCACTTTTATCTAGTGACTAATTGCTATTTGTAATTTCTTTGAACTAGTTTAACGGTATCAAATACCAAGTCTTCTTTATGTAAAACAGCGTCACTTGGTTTCCCTTTGTATTCCCAAGCAGCAACATAAGCGAAGTTTACATCATCACGTTTTGCTTCACCATCTTCAGTTTGGTATTCCTCTCTAAAGTGACCTCCACAAGATTCATTACGGTGTAAAGCGTCTTTAGCGAACAATTCTCCTAGTTCAAGGAAATCAGCAACACGAGTCGCTTTTTCTAATTCTTGGTTGAATCCTTTATCAGTTCCTGGTACTTTTACATCCTTGTAAAACTCTTCACGTAAAGCAGAAATTTCAGTAATTGCTTCATTAAGTCCTTGAGCATTACGAGCCATACCTACTTTGTCCCACATAATTTTTCCTAATTTCCTGTGGAAATAGTCAACAGAATGTGTTCCGTTATTGTTCATGAATTTCTCAATTTGGTCTTTCACTCCTTTTTCTGCAGCTGCAAATTCTGGAGAATCAGTAGAGATAGGTCCCATTTTAATATCTGGAGACAAGTAATCACCAATTGTGTATGGCAATACAAAGTATCCATCAGCTAAACCTTGCATTAAAGCAGAAGCTCCTAATCTATTTGCTCCGTGATCAGAGAAGTTTGATTCTCCAATTGAGAAACAACCTGGAATTGTAGTCATTAAATTATAATCAACCCATGTTCCACCCATTGTATAGTGAACCGCTGGATAAATCATCATAGGTGAAGTATAAGGATCTTCATCTACAATTTTATAATACATTTGGAATAAATTCCCGTATTTGTTTTTTACAACTTCAGTACCTAATTTCGTTACCGCTTCTTTATCATTAGCATCAATTCCTTTAAGGAATGCTTGCTCTTTTCCGTAACGTTGTATTGCTGCAGCAAAATCTAAATAAACAGCTTCACCTGTTTTGTTTACTCCATAACCAGCATCACATCTTTCTTTAGCAGCACGAGAAGCTACATCTCTAGGTACTAAGTTACCAAAAGCAGGGTATCTTCTCTCTAAATAATAATCTCTTTCAGCTTCAGATAAATCTATTGCTTTTTTCTTTCCTTCACGAATCGCTACAGCATCTTCGATTTTTGCAGGAACCCAAATACGTCCGTCATTACGTAAAGATTCCGACATCAAAGTTAATTTTGATTGGTGATCTCCAGAAACTGGAATACATGTTGGGTGAATTTGTGTATAACAAGGGTTTGCGAAATACGCTCCTTTTTTATGGATTTTCCAAGCTGCAGTAGCATTAGAACCCATTGCATTTGTTGACAAGAAGAAAACGTTTCCGTATCCACCAGAGGCAATAACTACTGCGTGAGCTGAATGTCTTTCAATTTCACCAGTAATCAAGTTACGAGCGATAATTCCTCTTGCTTTTCCGTTTACGATTACTATATCTAGCATCTCGTGACGGTTGTGCATTTTTATTTTTCCACGACCTATTTGACGGTTCATTGCAGAGTAAGCACCTAATAATAATTGTTGCCCTGTTTGTCCTCTAGCATAAAATGTTCTTGAAACTAACGCTCCTCCAAAAGAACGGTTGTCTAATAAACCTCCGTATTCACGTGCCAATGGTACCCCTTGAGCTACACACTGGTCAATAATACTTGTAGAAACTTCTGCAAGACGGTGTACGTTTGCTTCACGAGCGCGGTAATCCCCTCCTTTTACAGTGTCGTAAAACAACCTGAAAACAGAATCCCCATCTCCTTGATAGTTTTTTGCAGCATTGATACCACCTTGTGCTGCAATAGAGTGCGCACGACGAGGTGAATCTTGAAAACAAAAAGCTTTTACGTTATATCCTAATTCTGCTAATGTTGCAGCAGCAGAACCTCCAGCTAATCCTGTTCCAACAACGATAACATCTAAGTTACGTTTGTTAGCCGGATTTACTAAATTAATATGATCTTTATAATCTGTCCATTTATCCGAAATTGGACCATTTGGAATTTTTGAGTCTAATGCCATTATAATTTAATATTAATGATTGAAATGATGAAATAATGCAATAAAAATAAATCCAAAAGGAATAACGAAAGCAAATGCTAATCCGAAATTTTTCAATCCTTTAGAATATTTATTATTGAAACCTACCGATTGAAAAGAAGAACTAAATCCGTGTTTTAAGTGTAATGATAACAATACAAATGAAATACAGTACAATGCCGTACGCAAAGGACTTTCAAACTTTTCAGCTAATTCATGAAAATATCTAGTTTCATCCAGTGGGTTAAACGCTACATATTTATAAACCATTTCCGGAACCCAGAAATCATAAAAATGTAATCCTAAAAACGCTAAAATTACCGAACCAGAAATAATCATATTTCTAGATGCCCAAGAAGAATTTGCAGCACCATTGTTTTTTGCATAAGCAATAGGTCTTGCACTTCTATTTTTAAAATCTAAAACAAAGCCCATAATGAAGTGAAAAATCACCCCTACGATTAAAATGGGTTGAATTACAAATTGAACCAAAGGATTATTTCCCATAAAATGAGAAATTGAATTGAACGTGTCCGGACTAAACACCGACGTCATATTAATGAAAAAGTGCTGTGCTAGAAACAACATCAGAAAAAGTCCTGAAAGCGCCATAGCAACTTTTTTAGCTATTGACGACTTCAATAATGCAGATTTTGCCATAAGATTTGAATAATTTATTTTTAAGAATGTCACAAAAATAGAGTAATTCGAGCTGAACTACAACCTTATCGCTGTTATTTATAATGATTTTAAAGTGCTTTCGATTTGGCCAAAAAACCATGTCAACCCCATATTTTACTGATTGATTGCCAATTAATTTTTACTCCCGCCTACATTTTTATTTAACAAGACTTGCCCTAATTTTTAAAAAAACGCTTTCGCTGCCTTTTTCAACGTTAATTTCCATGCCTGATTCGCTGCATTTAGCATTCTAATTTTATTTTTTATCTCGAGAAAAAACAAATGAATCTAGCAAATAATTTTAGATCAACTAAATTTAGCCATGTATTTTTGTACAATTATTTCCGTATTTTCATTTCGAATTTTAAGGTCTAATTGTACTGGAGGCGAAGCCCTTTCTTCACAGTTTTTAACGGCACAAGTTTCACAAGTCACCCCTACAATTTGCTTTTTTATTGATTTATTATCGATAAATTTGAATTTCTTCTTCATCCCCGGTGTGATTAATATCCCAACAGATATACTTCTCAAACAATCTTTTTTAAAAGGATCTTCAGTTGCTGAGGAGAATACCAAAAACTCATTACCACTGTTTTCATAACGCGAAATTTGCGCATCAAAAAAATGGCTCTTGTTTTGCTTAATCGATTCGACTATTGTTTTTACTGAAATCCATCTTCGACAGTAATGCTCATTCATTTCATTAGCATGCGGCTCCTGTTGATTCGTAATATGCAGTTCCTTTTTTATCTGATAAGTATCTGCTCCAATTTTATGAGACAACCGCAGAAAGAATATATTTTTTAACAGAAAGTCTTTTGGCAAAATATTCGTTAATCGCTGGTAAAAAGATTCTGGCGAAACATTAAACTGACTCATTAGCTGGATCATTTCTTGCGGCTTAGGATCTGACTTCGCCAAAAATAGATTGAGCTCACTCACCAACTGCTTTCTCGGAATCAACAAAGCTCCTGCAAAATAGGAAGCATAAAAATTATTAAGTACCTCGTCAAAATTCTTGAATTTAATCCAGCTGAAAGTATACAACCTTTCTGTTATTTCAAGATAATTATAAGCAATTTCTTTCGCTAGGATAAATGCTTTTTGCTGTTCATCGATATCCAATGAAAGCAATAAAGTTTTGCTCTTTGGAACATATATAGACCGCAAATCTCCCAACTCCTCTTGTTCTGAAAAAACAATCTCCTGAATTGTGTAACCATATTCCTCCGTAAGTACCGCTGTTAAATCTTCTATAGAAATTTTAGTATTGATATTTATCTGAAAGGCTTTAGAGAAGTCCAATACCTTTTGTTCTAAATCCTCAAAATAATTATTATGCGCTTCTTGATACGAACGTAAAGCAGCCAGGAAAAAACTTTCCCTAGTTAAATTATAATGCTGCGCAATTTCAATAATTGTACTTATAAACGCATTTACTTTAGCAGGAGCATTCGCAATGATATCAATAAGGTCATTTTCCTGAATCCCAAAAATATCGAGCGGTATCTCCTTAAGAATCCCCGATTTTAAAATCTCCCCAATCGGCGCCAAGTTATTATCCAACTTCAAAGAAACCATATGGTCGTACGAAACCTCTAGCTTTTCTGCCAAAAGAATGATCTTGTCGGTTTTAGGATATTTTTTTCCTTTTTCGATTTCATTCAAGTAGGATTTAGAAAGCTCCGTTAATTTGGCTAAGCCAAACAAAGATAAATTCTTATTGGTACGCGCCTGTTTGAGCTTTAGCCCAAAAATTAATTTGATATACTCTTTTTCTACGTTCATAAATCAAAGATAGCCTAAAAAATAAAATTCGCAAAAAAAGTTTTATACATTTTTAGCGTACGTTCGCTTGTTTAGTAAAAAACTTTTCGTAACATTGTATTGTAAAACCAACTAACCATGATACAACAAACCGAAATAACCGAAAAAAACTTCCAGCTATCAGCAGATACAAAACAAAATTATGCTGAAATATTAACAGATAAGGCAATTGATTTTCTAACTGAATTGCACCAAAAATTCAACAGCACAAGACTATCATTATTGGAAGACCGAAAACAACAACAGCTTTTATTTGATGCAGGCTCCTTACCTACTTTTCCAGTTGAAACAGAAAACATTAGAGAAAGCAATTGGCGTGCTGCAGTAATTCCAAAAGACTTACTTGACAGAAGAGTAGAAATAACTGGACCTGTTGACAGAAAAATGGTGATTAACGCATTAAATTCAGGAGCCAAAACTTTTATGGCTGATTTTGAAGACAGTACTTCTCCAACATGGAGCAACTTAATGACTGGTCAACAAAACTTAAAAGATGCGGTAAACAAAACCATATCTTTAGAAGACACAGTTAAAAACAAGAAATACTCTTTAAATGAAAATACCGCCGTCTTAATTGTTCGACCAAGAGGACTACATTTACAAGAAAAAAATATTTTGATAGATGGCGAGCAGGCTTCTGGCTCTCTAGTCGATTTTGGATTATATGCTTTTCATAATCATGAAGAACTAATTAAAAAAGGAACTGCACCCTATTTTTATTTACCAAAATTAGAACACTATTTAGAAGCGAGATGGTGGAATGACGTTTTCGAATTTGCACAAGAATACTTGGGAGAGCAAAACGGAACTTTCAAAGCCACTGTTTTAGTAGAAACAATAACTGCCAGTTTCCAACTCGACGAAATAATTTTTGAATTGAGAGATCATATCGTTGGTCTTAACTGTGGAAGATGGGATTATATTTTTTCTTACATTAAAAAACTAAGAAACAACCCAGCTTTTATAGTACCAAATAGAGATCAAGTTTCAATGACTTCTCCTTTCATGAGTGCGTATTCTCAACTGGTAATTCAACGTTGCCACAAAAGAAACATTCACGCGATAGGTGGAATGGCAGCACAGATCCCAATAAAAAATGACGAGCAAGCCAATACGCTTGCATTTAATAAAGTAATTGCCGACAAACAACTAGAGGTTAGAAACGGACATGATGGTACTTGGGTAGCACATCCAGATTTGGTTCCTATAGCAATGAAAGTATTCGATACTGAGATGCCAACAAAAAATCAAATTCACATAAAAAGAGCTGACTTACAAATCACCGAAAGCGATTTATTAGAAGTGCCAAAAGGAACTATTACCGAGGAAGGCATCCGAAAAAACATCAGCATTTCTATTCTATATCTCGCTTCATGGCTTAACGGACAAGGCGCGGCGGCAATACATCACTTAATGGAAGACGCAGCAACGGCAGAGATTTCGAGATCTCAATTGTGGCAGTGGCTGCAAAACGAAGTGACTTTGGACAATAACAAAAAATTGACCCATAATTACTACCATAAATTAGCGATGGAAGAGTTCGAAAAAATAAAAAAACTAGTTGGCGATGACAAGCACGAAAAAGGAAAATACAATTTAGCTGAACAACTATTAGATGTATTAGTCGTAAATCCAAACTTTATTGACTTTTTAACCATTCCAGGCTACAAATACATTTAAAAACCAAAAACATAAGAGTACTTATAGGACATTCTAGCCTCTACTTATTTTGACGCCATTGAAAATACAGTAAACACCATACGATCTATTACAACTGCTATTCAATACTCTTCTAAAACGGAATAGTTTAAACAAAATCATCATTACTAATTCAATTGCATAACGCATTGGTTTAAAAAAGACTTTTTTTTAAGCTAATGCGTTTTTGTTGTTTTTTACATAAAATTGTTGAATTCATAAGCTGAAACGATTTAATCTTAGTATTTTTGAGGTATTAAACGTAAATCTTACATTGTTATGAAATACCATCAAATTGACCGTGACCTATTTATAAAAAACCGCTCCAAATTTATGGCTCAAATGAAGCCTAAAAGCGTTGCCGTTTTTAACTCCAACGATATCTACCCAATTAGTGCTGATAGCACAATGCCATTTGCACAACACCGAGACATTTTTTATTTAAGCGGTGTAGACCAAGAGGAAAGTATTTTACTGCTTTTCCCTGACGCTCCTTATGAGAACCAAAGAGAAATGTTGTTTTTAAAAGAAACAAACGATCATATTGCGGTTTGGGAAGGAGAGAAACTAACTAAAGAACGCGCTTTAGCCGTTTCTGGAATCAAGAATGTGCACTGGTTACAAGATTTCGATAAGGTTTTAAACGAGATGATGACGTATGCTGATACCATGTACATCAATACTAACGAACATTATCGTGCTGCAGTAGAAACTGAAACTCGTGAAGCTCGTTTTGTAAAAAAATGGAAAGAAAAATATCCTGCTCATACAGTTGCAAAAAGCAACCCAATTCTGCAACGCATTCGTTCTGTAAAAGAAAGCGAAGAGATAGATTTGATTCAACAAGCCTGTAACATTACCGAAAAAGGATTCAGACGTATTTTATCTTTCGTGAAACCGAATGTGATGGAATATGAAATTGAAGCTGAATTCATCCACGAATTCACTCGCAACCGTTCTAAAGGTTTTGCTTATACGCCGATTATCGGTTCAGGAAACAATGCTAATGTATTGCATTATATCGAAAACAACCAGCAATGTAAAGCCGGTGATTTAATCCTAATTGATGCTGGCGCAGAATATGCAAATTACTCCAGTGACATGACCCGTACCATTCCAGTTTCAGGAAAATACAACGACCGACAAAAAGCAGTTTACAACGCCGTTTTACGCGTTAAGAATGAAGCAACTAAAATGCTTCTTCCAGGAACACTCTGGAAACAATATCATATTGAAGTGGGTAAATTGATGACTTCTGAATTGCTAGGTTTAGGATTGCTAGACAAAGCTGATGTTCAGAATGAAAACCCAGAATGGCCAGCTTACAAAAAATACTTCATGCACGGAACTTCTCATCACATGGGATTGGACACACATGACTACGGAATCCTAACCGAACCAATGCAAGCCAATATGGTTTTCACGGTTGAGCCCGGAATTTACATTCCAGCCGAAGGTTTTGGAATCCGTCTTGAGGATGATGTCGTAATTCAAGAAACAGGAGAACCGTTTAACTTGATGCGCAACATCCCAATTGAAGTGGATGAAATTGAGAGTTTGATGAATTCTTAATTTAGAAAAAAGAATAAAGAGAATAGAATAAAGACGGTTCGCAGCAATGTGAGCCGTTTTTTTATGCTAAAACCCGCTAAACTTAGTCAACAGTTAAACAAATAAACAGTTAAACGATTTAACAAGAATTTGGGCGCAACCCGCCTCCGTAAACTCCGGCAGGGTCGGGCTATTCACTGCAAGTCCTCGTCCCTAAAAATCGGGACTGTGGGCTTTCCGCTACTATCCCTTGCGCGCATAGAACAACGTTAATTCTTCCAAAACAACATTCCCAAAACAATCATAAAACTGTAACTTTATAACCCCGTTTACGTCTTATAACATAGTTTCATTGATATACCAAAGATTCACAAAACAATGTGTTTTAAAAACTATGATTCCATACGGTAAAAAAAACAAACAATTAAAAAAATCATCTTTTAAAAATCAATAAAATCAAAATTATGACAGCACACGAAATAGATTACCAGATTTTCGGCGAAGAAATGCAGTACGTAGAAATTGAGCTAGATCCGCAAGAAATCGTCATTGCTGAGGCAGGCAGCTTCATGATGATGGACAATAACATCCAGATGGAAACCATTTTTGGAGACGGCTCAGAACAAAAATCAGGAATCTTTGGCCAACTTTTAAATGCCGGTAAAAGAGTCCTAACAGGCGAAAGCTTATTTATGACCGCTTTTATTAATCAACATCACAGTAAAGGAAAAGTATCATTTGCTTCTCCATATCCTGGAAAAATCCTCCCTATCGATTTAACCGAATTTCAAGGAAAATTCATCTGCCAGAAAAGCTCATTCCTCTGTGCCGCCAAAGGTGTTTCTGTAGGAATTGAATTCTCTAAAAAATTAGGCCGTGGATTCTTTGGCGGTGAAGGTTTCATCATGCAAAAAATTGAAGGAGACGGAATGGCCTTTGTACATTCAGGAGGAACATTAGCCAAAAAAGAACTAAGAACAGGCGAAGTCCTAAAAGTAGACACGGGCTGTATTGTAGGATTTACCAAAGACGTTGATTACGACATCGAGTTCATTGGCGGAATCAAGAACTCTATTTTTGGGGGAGAAGGATTATTTTATGCTACACTACGTGGTCCTGGAACTGTTTATGTACAATCATTACCCTTCAGCAGACTAGCCGATAGAATCATCGCGTCAGCACCTAGAGCAGGTGGGAAAAGCCGTGACGAAGGTAGTTTACTTGGTGGATTAGGGAATTTATTGGATGGCGATAATCGTTTTTAAGAAATAATAACTTGCAAGGTTTTGAAAACCTTGCAGGTCTACAAAAGATCACTTTTCGTTAGATATAAATTTCATGTTTATAAAGTTTCTTGTTGAATTCGATGATAAGATTTTTATTATTTAATTCAACAAAAGAAAGCCGATCGTCTCGATGCATTTTTGAAATAGTTTCTTCTCCTACCACATTCAGTACATTTCTAATTTTACTATCTCGATCTTTAGAATCGTAATAAAAAACACATATTCTACATTTATCAAATCTATCCTCTTTTAAAAAATTAAACATATTTACGATGTAGTTACTATCGGACTTATCAAGTGAATGTCCAATAATATAAAAAACAGTCTCTTCATCATATCCTTTATTTTTTGAAGGAATTTCAATGAATTTTTTGTTAGAATTTTTTTTAATCTTTTGGAAATATTTGGTAAAGTCATAAGCTTTCTCAATCTTAATATCTTCTGAAATTTCACTAACTCCCAGCACTAAATTTTGTTTTTGACAATCCTCATTTACTTCTCCATGTAAATAAATTATTTTGGACTTATCAATATTATAAATGTTTTCTAATGTAGCTGTATAATTGAATGTATAAATCTCGGTCATTAAATGAAAGGGGACATTATCTATATTTGCTAACTCCCCATAAAAATTATAAACAACATCTACTAAATATCTATTGAAAATAATAATAAATTCTTCGAATGAACGAGACAAATCATGTAATATATCCTTGCTTTTAATTTCACGTTTTCTTTTATCTAAATATTTCTCTGTAACACTAAAAACTTCTTTATCATCAAATTTATGCTCAATAATTCCAAATAAATTAAAATCAGGATAATTAATAGCTACATCTCTAAAATTGTTAACTTTTTTCGATTGAGGGTTTTCTGATTTTATTAAAACTGATAGTTGTTTCAAAACATTTTCGACTTCAACCTCAAAATCAATCCAAGTATCAATCTCTAAAACTGTTGAGAAATATTTATACCATAAATTATCTTTCAACATTTCCTTAATTTTATTTAATTTTTCATGATTAAATAAAACATTCTCCACTTTATAATTATCTACGATTGCACTATAATCATTACTAGAATCCATCTTAAATTCGTGCCCAAATAATTCATCAAAAGAAACATCATTATCAAATTGATTGTTTTCAATTGTTTTCATCACAGACATAAAATGCTGATATTTTGTGGGTAAATGATGAAACAAATCAAATCCGTTTCCTGTAATTAAAATCTTGGCCATATCCAAAAAGTTGCTTTTCTCAAATATAGTCATTTCTCTTCTATGAACTTATATGACTTATATGGTTTGAAAAAAATCCTCCATGCTATTCTAAAAACTTATATGACTTATATGTTTTAAAAATCATCTCCCCTACTATCCTCAAAACTTACATGTTTTAAAAAAATTAAATCCCTAATTTTGCATTCGCTCAAAACTGAAACAAAAAAGTGAATCACATACAATTTAAAAATACAAGCATTGCCTACACGGACACAGGTAAAGGAACTGCAATAGTTTTACTCCACGGTTTTCTAGAAAACCAAAAAATGTGGGACAATTACATTGTCCCTTTTACTAAGAAAAATCGAGTAATCACCATGGACTTACTAGGTCATGGCGAAACAGAATGCTTGGGTTATGTGCACACTATGGAGGAAAATGCCGATGCTGTTCACGCCATCTTGGCTGAATTGCGCATCCGTAAAGCGATTCTCGTTGGCCATTCTATGGGCGGTTATGTAGCACTAGCTTTCGCCGAATTATACCCTGAAAATGTAAAAGGATTAGTTCTACTGAATTCTACCTCCAAAGCCGATAGTGACGAAAGAAAACTAAACCGAGATCGCGCCATAAAAGCAGTAAAACAAAGTTATATCGGTTTTGTTAGTTTGGCCGTAGCCAATTTATTCAGCGAAAACAACCGAGAAAGACTTGGTGAAGAAATTGAAAACACAAAAAAAGAGGCTTTAAAAACACCGCTTCAAGCAATTGTAGCTTCACTCGAAGGTATGAAAATAAGAGCTGACCGAGAAGTTTTACTGCATCTTACTCCTTACCCAAAAATGCTTATCCTAGGCGAAAAAGATCCTATTTTAGGATTTAAAGAAACCAAAGAACAAATTCAAAATACTGAAGTAGAATTAGTCACTTTCCCTGATGGTCATATGAGTCATATTGAAAATCAAGATGAACTGACTAAAGTATTATTACAGTTTTTTAAGAAGGTCTAAATAATTTCCTTTGCGAAATACCCTTGCGTTCTTTGCGGTTACAAAATCTATACTTTCTCCTCAAACGGAACACTAACATCCAAAATTTCATTTAAAAGCAAAACAATTTGCTCTAAATAATTAGCCATTACTTCCTCATTAATAATCATATTTACGTCTTTTTCTTCTTTAAAATTAAAAGGCAAAAATCCTGATTTCAAATTCTTGAACGAAATAATACCAGCTTCTATGGGTTTGGATTTTGCATTTTCTTCGTACATGTAAGCATAAGCCAAAACCTGAATAATTTTATCATTCTTGATCTCTTCTGTCAGTCCTTTCCAGGTTTTCAAAGTCACACTCGCTTTCTCTACCTTACCCGTTTTATAATCAATAATACGGATGGTTCCATTGCGTTCTTCAATTCTATCGACATTCCCTTTTATCAATACCGGAAACGGTAAACTTGGATGTGTTAAGGTTCTTTGAAACGTTTCCTCTAAAGCGAGTATTTTAATCGCATCGCCTGCTTTTATACTTTCTAATTCTACTTTTAAGAAATTAGAAACATTACGTTTAGCAACTTCAAATGCTAATAGGTTACGCCCTTTTTTAATCTCTCCTTCTTTGTAAACTGCCTTGAACTGCTTGAGTACCTCATCATCTATTTGCTTAAAGCAATTTTGAATATCGTGCTCAGTTATAAACTTCCCTATAAAAGGTTCGTACAAAACTTTCAAAGTTTCGTGAATAATCGTCCCTAAAGTATTCAAGGCGATATTCTCCTCCACTTCTTCGACTTCGCGAATGCGTAAAATCTTTTGGAAATAAAACTGAATCGGATTCCGAATATAACTTGTCAATGCCGAAGGAGAAAAACCAACAGTCGCAATTTCTTTCAACCGTGTCATCACTGCCTCTGATTTTTCAATAACCATGGGTTTATAGGCCGTTTCTGGCAGTACAGCGTTATAAATTTCGTGTGTTAAATTGTGATTGCTTTGCTTCTCTACTTCTAACTGTGTTATAAACCGACTTTTTTCTCCTGCATCCAGTCCTTCACTTTCGGTGTTATAAAGCAAATAAATATTTTTGGCACGTTGCAACAAATGGTAAAAGTGGTAGGTATAAATCGCATCTTTCTCTTTAAAAGTGGGCAAACCTAATTCCCTTTTTACATCATATGGAATGAAGGAGTTCTGTGATTTTCCAGCCGGAAACTTCCCTTCATTCATTGAAGTGACAATAACCGTATCAAAATCCAGCACCCGACTTTCTAAAACTCCCATAATTTGGAGACCATTTAGCGGCTCTCCTTCAAAAGAAACCTCAGCAAGGTCAATTACTTGTTTATAAATAGCGTGTAGTGTATCTATTTTATCAATATGTTCGTGTTGAGAATAATAATTAATCAGTTTGTTGATCACTTTAAAAATAGCAAACACAAAAGCTTTTGTAATTTTCTCCTCTTCATTGTCATTGCTCAAATTATCTTTAATTGTTAGCAATAAATTGGAAACAGTTTGCAAAACAGGAATTGAACCTTTTTCCCATTTTTCGAATAGTAAAAGAAACAAATCCGTAGGTTCAGGATTTAGCTCCATTACCTTTTGATGAGTTATAAAAGTATAATTATTTTGATTAATAATATTCACCAAGCCAGATGTTTTCGCGTATGGCTCCACTAATGGATGCGTTAAAATATCCAATACATCTTTGTAATACAGCACATAACTCTTTGCATTTCGAGACAAGGCATTTGTATGCATCTTGAATAGTTTAGCAATTAGAATTTGAGCTGGATTATTTTTACTAGAATATCCCATCGTAATATTCAAAGCACCAACAGTAGAAGGCAACGAATACAAAAGAGGAACCAAAAGATTTTCTTCTCCAAGTACAACCGCAACCTTGTCTAAGGTTGTGTTGGGGTTCTCCTTGATTAAATTTTCAATAATACTACCGGTGATCTTAGCCTGCCCAATAGTTTTTGGAGTACCAATGACCTGGATGTTCTTTGTCTGTGAAAAATCATCTACAATCCATTCAAAAGGGTTTGACTTGTAGTGTTTCCAGTTGGCTTTAAATCGCCTTAAAAACAAACCTGCATCGTGATATGGATCATTTAAAAAAGTTTGATCGGCATCCCAATATATTTTGGCTTTATCAGCAGCAATAAGATGTTGTATTATTTTTTCTTCAGAAGCATTCAAGGCATTAAAGCCTGCAAATACATACTGCTTATCAGTAACCGAATTGGAAAAAGGTATTAGATTCTCTACTGCTTGTCGGTAAATTAATCCTTGGTATCCGATTCCTTTTTTAAGTAAATGAGCATATAAAGATTGGTAATAATTAGGAAGTAATTTCCAAAAATCAATGTAGTTCTCCAGTAGTTGGGTTTTATTTTCGACTTCTATTCCCCATTTTTTGATATCCTCAATGTCTTTTAGGTAAGATAACACATGTGTAGGATCTAATAAATAGCGGTCAATTTCATTAAAGTCTTGCAACAGCATTTTTGCCCAGTTGGCAAATAATTCAAAAGATTGTTGACTTGACTTTTCTGTGACGGATAAATAGACTTCATAAAATTCAAACAACAATTCAATAGGATCTACAGTGCGAATTGCTGAAATATCTTGAATAAAATCTTCAATACTAATAATCTCTGGAGAAAGAATATTAGAACTCACTTGTTTTTTTAAGGCTTCGATTAAGAATATCTTAGCTCTTTTATTGGGTAAGACTACTATTGTATTTGATAATGAATCAGAGTAATCTTGAATTAAAACTTGTGCAATTTTGTCTAAAAAAGAAATGTTTATCATTTCATAAAAATAAAAAAACGCCCCGATAAATCGGGGCGTTTCTTATAAATATTTTAGAAAAATTTATTCTTTGATTAAAGAAATTTCAACTCTTCTGTTGTGTGCTTTTCCTGCAGCAGTTTTGTTAGTATCCATTGGTTTAGTTTCACCGAAACCAGTAGAATTCAATCTGTCTGCTTTGATACCATTTTCGATTAAGTAATTTTTAACCGCTGCAGCTCTGTTTTCAGATAAAGTTTGGTTCATTTCGTTACTTCCATCGCTATCAGTATGACCTTCAACTAAGAATCTTGAATAAGGATATTCTTTTAAGATTTCAGTGATTGATACTAAAGTTGGGTAAGTTTGTTTTTTGAACGACGCTTTTCCAGAATCAAACAAGATAGTTCTACTATACTCATTCAATTTCATCATAACAGCTTCTGATACTTCAGGACAACCTTTGTTAGCAACAGTACCTTTTACTTCTGGACATTTGTCATCTTTGTCTAAAACTCCATCTCCATCAGTATCTGGCCAAGGACAACCTGCGTTCTCTTTAGGACCTGCAACAGTAGGACATTTGTCATCTTTATCAGCAATTCCGTCTCCGTCAGCATCTGGACAACCTTTTAATGCAGCTAAACCAAATACATCTGGACAAGCATCATCTTTATCAGCAATACCATCTCCGTCAGTGTCAGGACAACCGTTCAATGCAGCTAAACCAAATACATCTGGACAAGCGTCATTACCGTCGATAATTCCATCTCCATCAGAATCAGGACAACCGTTGAATTCTTTTAAACCAGCAACTTCTGGACAAGCATCATCTTTGTCATAAACTCCATCTCCGTCAGTATCTTTTCCTCCAAATTTGAAAGTAAGACCTGCAGTATGTTGAAAATGTGAAGGTGCATCAGGTGTTCCTGAAGCATCTTCTCTATCTCCAAAAGATTTTTTGTAAGAAGACTCAAGTGAGAAACCAATGTTATCTGAGAACCAGAAAGTCAATCCAGCACCTGGATTTACTGTACCATAGCTACTATCTCCAAAGAAAGTATAACCTCCACCTACGTGTACAGAAGGATCAATAACTTTAGAGTTGATAAGGTTCATGAAGCTATATTTAACTGTAGCATCAATACCATAATACATTAAGTCACCTGGGTTAGAAACTACCATTCCTCTAGAATCACTACCTACTGCAGTAGGATCAAATTTCACGTATTTGTCAATTTTGTTTACAGAACCTTGAACTCCGAAAGAGAAATTATCTCCTAAGTATTTAGATACACTGATATAAGAAACAGAAGGAAGAACATTCCAATTATCTTTCACCGCGAATGGTTGAGAAAAATGCTGTTCGAAAAAACCAGTGTCATTACCAGCACTAGTTCTAGTGTCTACGGCATTAACTCCAAAAGAGACTGCCCATGGGTTGTTACTGTCTTGTGCGTGAGAGCTTAACCCCATCACCATCATTGCAGCAACTAAAATTTTGTTAAGATGTTTCATACTTAATATTTTTAATTACAATTTAGTTAATTACACACAAAAGTAACGCGTAAATTATTAACTACAAAAGGAAATGTTAAAAAAAACTTATAAAAACCACGAAAAGTGGAAATTATATAACTTTGGAATCTAATTACACAACATTTAAAGAGCGTCCAACTTCAATAAAGGCATTTATAGCCTTATCCAAATGCTCTTTTGTATGTGCTGCAGACAATTGCACACGAATTCTTGCTTTATCTTTAGGCACAACTGGGAAAAAGAAACCAATTACATAAATCCCTTTTTTCAGCAATTCATCAGCCATAGTTTGCGATAATTTAGCATCATACAACATTACAGGTACAATTGCCGAATCACCTTCAACAATATCAAAACCTGCCTTTTTCATCCCTGCTTTGAAATAATCGGTATTCCATTCTAATTTATCTCTTAAAGTAGTGTCTTTCTCTAAAAGCTCAAAAACTTTAATCGACGCACCAACAATAGCAGGCGCCAATGAATTTGAAAACAAATAAGGTCTTGAACGCTGACGTAACAATTCGATTATTTCCTTTTTAGCCGTAGTATAACCTCCCATTGCTCCACCCAAAGCTTTTCCTAGAGTTCCAGTAACAATATCTACTCTTCCCATTACTCCTTTTGCTTCAAGAGTTCCTTTTCCAGTTGCTCCAATAAAACCAGCCGCATGACATTCATCAACCATAACCATGGCATCATATTTATCAGCTAAGTCACAAATTTTATCCAAAGGCGCCACAACACCATCCATAGAGAAAACTCCATCTGTAACAATGATTTTGAATCTACTCCCAGCTTCATTCGCCTTGATTAGTTGTTGTTCCAAATCCTCCATATTGCTATTTTCATAACGATAGCGTGCTGCTTTACACAAACGCACTCCATCAATAATCGAAGCATGGTTTAAACTATCAGAAATTATTGCGTCCTCTGCTCCAAACAATGGCTCAAAAACTCCACCGTTGGCATCAAATGCTGCAGCGTATAGAATCGTGTCTTCTGTTCCATAAAATTCTGAAATTTTTCTCTCCAATGTTTTATGAATATCTTGCGTCCCACAAATAAAACGCACAGATGACATTCCGAAACCATGAGTATCCATAGCATCTTTAGCTGCTTGAATAACTTCTGGATGTGATGACAACCCTAAATAGTTATTGGCACAAAAATTTAAAACAGTTTCACCTGTAGAAATGGTGATTTCTGCACCTTGAGGAGAAGTGATAATTCTTTCTTTTTTAAAAATCCCGTTATCTTCTATCGTTTTAATTTCGTTTTGAAGATGTTCTTTAATTTTTCCGTACATAATAAATTGGTGTATTTTGTTTAAAGTTTAATTTGTTTAAGGTTGCTCTAAAGCTATAGACTTTGTGAAAAATCTAAAAGTAAATAACTATTGTTTTTTCATCAGTTGCATAGCTTTTAGTATTTACTTTTTTGCGAATAATTCATTTTTACCCTACAAATTTACTACATCGATTTGTTTTCCTATATATATCAATGCTTTTTTTACGACTTTATAACCCATTAACTCAATTGCATTTTGGTAATTCTCTAGTTGCTTTTGATATTTTGCATTATGAACACCTGTTTTATAATCTAGCAAATAGACTTCATCTTCGCTATTAACAACCATTCTGTCAGGTTTTATAGTACTTCCTTCTTTTTGAATAATAGTTTGTTCATTTAAAACAGTATTCCCTTCTGCAAAGAACAATTCCAATTCCTTATGATTAACAATGTCCTGAATTGTTTGGCAAACCAACTCTTTCTGTCCATAATTAATCAATCCATTTTCAAGCGCTTTTTCAACAGCCAATGCTACATCTTCTTTTATTTTTACAAATGATAGAATTTCGTGAACTACATTTCCGTACTCGATTGACTCTTGTTGATACGTTCCCCACATTAACGCTTCTCTTTGTGCAATTTTTATGTTTTTAGGATTCAATGTTTCTGTTACGACTTCAATCTTTTTTGAAGTATCCACATGCTTAGAAGCAGAAGATAATTTTGTTGGATTTCCAAATTCATATTCAAATTTATCATCCTCAAAACCATCCTTACTATTCAAATAATTAATAAAGAAAGTCGACATATTATTAGTCTTTACTTCGCCTTTACTTGTCAAATTCACATTCGAAATAATATACAATTGTTCTTCTGCACGTGTTAAAGCCACATACAGAACATTAACATTATCCAGTAATTCTTCTTGTTTTTTTAAATCATAAACTGATTTTGCTTGCTCCCCAAAACCTTCTACAGCACTACTATTGTCAATTAAAACCTTAGGCAACCCAAAATCCATTTCAGTTGCTTCTAACCATAATTTATCTTTTGGTTTTCGGCTATAATCTTCCTCGGCAAATGGCATAATCACCACAGGAAACTCCAATCCTTTTGATTTATGAATGGTCATAATACGTACTGCATTATTCCCTTCTGGTGATGGAATACTAAACTTCTCGGCATTCTTATCCCAGAAATTCAAAAAATCAGCTATTCCGGCTTGGTTCCTAACATCTCGCTCCAATACAATATCAAGAAAATACTGCACATATGCTCCGCCGCCTTTGGCGAGATTTGGCGATAAAAATTTAGTGATTACGACTTCAACCGCTTCATACAATGATTTTTTTCGAATATTTTGAAACGAAAGTGAAATATCAAAACTCGTGAGCCAATTCTCAAGATCTAGTTCGTTTTTATGCTCCATTCCTTGAGCAATAAAATCATGAACAGCTAATTTGTCTTGAACATGCTCCGCTATGTAATGCAAGAAATAGGCTTTCGCTTCTAAGTCGGCATTGTTTTTTAAGTACTTTAATAAATGAATAATCAAGCGGACTTCAGTTGCATTTTGAATCATCAATGTTTCTGATGATAAAAGCGGAATGTTTTGCTCCGTTAGATAATTGGCGATAGCGACACCTTGACCGCGCTTACGAGTCAGAATCACAATATCTTTGTATTCAAAACCTTCTTTAAGCACTTTTTGAATTGTATTTAAAGTGGCTAAAACGAATAGTTCTGTTTTATCCAGCGCTTCTTCATCCTCTTCGGTCGTTTCTACTTTTGGAATAAAAGAGATATTTACATAACCTCCCGTTTTATTATTCGTTTTTTGATGACTGTGATTTTCATATAAATCTTTATAATCTGGATGCTCAAATTCTCCTGAAACCAGTTTAAAAAACTCATTATTAAAATCAATTACTTGCGAATAGCTACGGTAATTTTTATCTAAATGCTCTAGTCTTTTATCTGGATTATTGAACGGATTGTTATCTTTACTCAACTCTATAAACTGCTCTGCTTTTCCACCACGCCAGCGGTAAATAGACTGCTTAGGATCTCCCACAATCATCAAAGTCCCTTTTTCTCCAAAATCGTCTTGTCCTGAAAGCGCATTATCAATTAGCGGAATCAAGTTTTGCCATTGCATCTCAGACGTATCCTGAAATTCGTCAATAAAAAAATGACGATAGCGCTCGCCTAGTCTTTCATAGATAAAAGGCGCAGGCTGGTTTTGAATTTCGCGGTGAATGATCGCGTTAAATTCGGTTATGGAAAGTACGTTTTGCTCTTCTTGAATTTTGGCCAATTCATTGCTCACCGTATTCAGTAATGAAAGCGGGGTTATATTTTTGAGAAAGGCTTTATAGAAATCTCTTTTTTCGAAATTTTTATAAATCGTTGCTAGAATTTGGATTAATTCAGGGATTAGATTTTCTATTAAAGCACGGTATTTAGCTGTTTTGTTAATTGCAATATCATCAAACTCGCGAAAGGTTTTATTTTTCGGATTGAATTTTCCGTCGCGAATACTCATTAAATGATTTGGGAACGTGCCTCTCGAAAACGATTTTAAATCAATGCCATTATTTTCAATTAGTGCTAAAGCTGCTTGCCCGAATTCGGCATTATCTTTCTCTAAAACTTTGCAGCTTTCTATTAATTTCTTTTTTATCTCGACAAAGTCGGCAATGGTTTTATCATGAAAATGAGTGATTTCAGAACGATGATTTTCATTAAGCACCAAGCGGCCCGTATCGAGAATTTCACGTGAAATATCCCAAGACTTGTCGTCATCGGTTTTTTCCATTGTAAAATCAATGAGCAACTTGGTTAGCGTTTCGTCTTCTCCAGCTTGTGCAATGATCGCATCTACAGCTTCTATCAATAAATTTTCTGTATCTAAAGTTACCTCAAAAGTCATGGGTAAATTAAGATCATGCGCAAAAGCACGAATTACTTTGTGCGTAAATTTATCAATAGTTGAAATATCAAAAGCGGCATAATTATGAATAATATGCTTGATGATTTGCTGGGATTTAGTTTTGATTTGGATAATGGAAAGGCCAATTGGTTCTTCGCTCCATTCTTCAATATTATTTTCTTTTCGTTTGCCGTTAACCAAATCCTGCATTAAATCCTGTGCTTTTTGTGAAGGTTCGTCTTTGGCAAATTCAGACAGACTTCCTACAATACGACTTTTCATTTCGTGTACCGCTTTATTGGTAAACGTAATGGCAAGAATATTTCTATACGCATCATTTTTGTGAGCTACCAAAATAATCTTTAGGTATTCTTTGACAAGTGCATACGTTTTGCCGGAACCTGCGGAAGCGTCATATATGGAGAAAGAAGGTCTTTGCATCTGGATTTTAGATTTCTGATTAACGATTTTAGATTTCTGATTTAAACTCAACTTCCTAATTTCCCAAAAGCCCTAGCCCTGATGGAAACGGCATCCTTTACTGACGGGGTTCGGCAGGAAAGATATAGTGTACAGCAGGAAAAAGCTCCTAAAAACACAACTATTACTAGCTAGTTTTTAAAATTTGTTTGTTTAATGTTTAAAAGTAGTATTTTTGCACTATGGAAACAAATAGACAGAAAAAAATAGGTGGGGTTATCCAAAAAGATTTGGTAGACATTCTACAAGGTGAAGTGAGAAAAAACGGAGTAAGTAATTTAATTATTTCGGTATCCAAGGTTACTGTAACAACAGATTTATCAGTGGCTACAGTTTATTTAAGCGTTTTTCCCCAAGACAAAGCAAAAGAGATTTTAGAGGCTGTTAAGTCAAATGCTAAAACAATAAAACACGATTTATCACAAAGAGTACGTTTACAATTGAGAAAAGTACCTAATTTGGTTTTCTTTATTGATGACTCTTTGGATTACATTGAAAAAATTGACAATGCCTTATCAAACAGAGACAACCCAATTGAAAACAGGGATCTTTTAGATAAACGCAAGCTGATATAATTTGAATTTTTCCCTTTACATAGCCAAACGTTACATACTAAGTAACAGTAAAAACAATGCCATAAATATCATTAATCGCATTGCGAGTATGGGAATCATTGTGGGTGCAATGGCTTTGTTTGTGGTGCTTTCGGTTTTTAGCGGTCTGAAAGTTTTTAGTCTTTCCTTCTCGAATGATATTGATCCAGACTTAAAAATAAGCAGCACTTTAGGGAAATCATTTTTTGTTTCTCCAGAACAGGAAGCAGAAATAAATAAAATTGAAGGTGTTGCATCATATTCTAAAATAATAGAGGAACGCGTTTTGTTTGTTTTTGACGACAAGCAGGAAGTTACGTATTTGAAAGGTGTTGACACCACTTTCAGTACCGTCAATGCCATTAAAAAAACACTTTATAACGGCCAATGGCTTGAGCCGGACAGCTACCAGGTAGTTGTAGGTTACGGAATTGCTCAAAAATTCTCGATGGGCTTGCTTGATTTTAATAAAAATCTAGAAGTACTGGTTCCAAAACCAGGAAAAGGCACTGTAGAAAATGCGGAACAGGCATTTAACAAAAGTGATGTTTTTCCAGTAGGAATTTACGCCATCAGTGAAGATCTGGACTCCAAATATGTTTTCGCCGATTTAGGTTTAGCCCAAGAATTACTAGAATACAAAACCAATCAGATTTCAGGAATTGAACTTAAAGAAAAAACGGGAGCCGATGAAGATGCAATTATTGACCAACTGCAAACCATTTTCAAAAATAAAATTACAGTAAAAAACAGAGCACAGCTCAACGAATCCTTATACAAAATGTTGAATACCGAAAATATTGCGGTGTATTTAATATTTACTTTGGTGATAGTTGTAGCCCTTTTCAACTTAATTGGAGCGTTGATTATGATGATTTTAGACAAAAAAGGCAATCTTAAAACGCTTTTTAACCTAGGAACTGAAATCAAGGATTTAAGAAAGATATTTATGCTTCAAGGAACGCTATTGAGTGTTTTTGGTGGGATTATCGGACTGACATTAGGAATTGCTATTGTGCTCTTACAGCAGCATTTTCAACTAGTTATGATCACACCAACACTAGCTTATCCTGTTGTTTTCAGCTTAGAAAACGTATTGATTGTTATGGGAACGATTGTCATCCTTGGCTTTATTGCTTCATTGATAGCAAGCAGTAGAGTGAGTAAGAAATTGCTGGAATAAAATTCCCTATTGAGGATTAACGATTTCAGATTTAAAAAAACAAAACACGAATTCAACTAATTTGCACGAATTAATTTGTGCAATGTATCTATGATAGAGACGCACTGCAGTGCGTTTCTACTGCGCGTTTCTACGTTGAAAACACTATCGTTTTATTATAAAAAACCCGACAGGTTTTTAAAACCTGTCGGGTTTGAAAATTACATGATTAAAAATCACATATATAATAAATTATTGTTTTTATACAACCTCGTAACCAGCGTACGCCTGTTCGATTTCATTTAAAGCCGCAAACAATTCCTCTGGACGATCTAAGGTTACCAACTTTTGTTTAAAAGGTTTGAAAGAATGAATTCCTTTGAAATAATTAGTATAGTGCGGACGCGTTTCCACAATTCCTAATCTTTCACCTTTCCATTCCATTGCCCAAGTCAAGTGGTTGCGCACTGCTTCTACTCGATCAACAACTGTAGGTTTAGCCAAATGTTCTCCAGTCTTGAAGTAATGTTTGATTTCGTTAAAAATCCAAGGATATCCAATAGCGGCACGACCAATCATGATTCCGTCAATACCATATTCGTTTTTATATTGTAATGCTTTTTCAGGACTATCAATGTCTCCGTTACCAAAAATAGGCATCGTAATTCTAGGGTTGTTTTTTACTCGGGCGATATGTGACCAGTCAGAATGACCTTTGTACATTTGAGCACGAGTTCTAGCGTGTATGCTCAAAGCAGCAACACCAATATCTTGCAACCGTTCCGCAACCTCATCAATATTGATCGAATTATCATCCCATCCCAAACGCGTTTTTACCGTTACTGGTAAATGCGTACTATCAATAACGGCTTTCGTCAAGCGTATCATCAAGTCCACATCTTTTAAGACTCCTGCACCTGCGCCTTTACAAACGACTTTCTTAACCGGACAACCATAATTGATATCAATTATATCTGGGTTTACAGTAGAAACAATTTTAGAAGACAAAGCCATTGCTTCCTCATCTCCTCCAAAAATCTGAATTCCAACTGGGCGTTCGTAATCGAATATATCTAATTTCATTCGGCTTTTAATAGCGTCACGAATCAATCCTTCAGAAGAAATAAACTCAGAGTACATCATATCAGCACCATGCATTTTACACAACCTACGGTAAGGTGGGTCGCTCACGTCCTCCATAGGAGCGAGAAGTAAAGGGAAATCCGGTAATTCAATGTTGCCAATCTTAATCATCTGCTTAAATTTTGTGCAAAATTACAACATTTAAGCGAATAGATACTCTAAGTATGGAATTGAACGTGATTTTATACTTTAAAAAGTGCTTTTTCTAGTATCAAAAAAGTGAATTGGCTTTCTACTCATCGGATTATAAATCAATGGATTCAGGATTTCTTTGGTGGTAAATTCAATTTTTGGACTCACTCTTAGCTTAGCTCTGAAATGGTCTTTTAGCTGTTGCAAAAAAGCATCTGATTGTTCCTTAACGGCAATTTTTATCAGAATCTCTTCTGTTCTTAAAATGTTAGTGGAAATTTCAATAATATGGCTTTCAATAGACGAGAAATTAAGTATAACGTCCTTTTTGCATCAAAAATAAATGGGAAATAGCACAAAATTGTGCCTTCTTCGAGAGCAAAGGAAAAAATAAGCATTAGTTTTGATTCAGAAAACAATATTTTTGTTGAAAGGGTATTAATCTAGTATAAAAAGTAAAAAAAACAGTAAAATGGAAGTTGTTTTGTCTGAAATTGATAGAATCAATCAAATGAAGGTTTGTGTTATTATACCCACGTATAATAACGGCAAAACTTTAAAGCGCGTTTTAGATTCGGTTTTACTTTATACTTCAAATATCATTATTGTTAATGATGGTTCCACTGATGAAACAGCACAGATTCTGGAAAATTATACTCAGCACGTTCAGATCCATTTTTCCAAAAACAGAGGAAAAGGGTTGGCGTTGCGAGCAGGCTTTAAAAAAGCACTAGAACTGAATTGTAATTACGCCATTACGATAGATTCTGATGGACAGCATTTTGCATCGGATATCCCGAAATTCAGCGATTTCCTGGAAAAGGAAGAAGATGTGTTGATTATAGGAAGCAGGGACATGATGCAGAAAAGCGTTCCTAAAAAAAGTAGTCTTGGCAATAAATTTTCTAATTTTTGGTTTCGGTTTGAAACTGGAACCCGAATGGAAGACACCCAGTCAGGCTACAGACTATATCCGTTACGACAAATACCGAAAAAATATTTTACCAACAAATTTGAATTTGAAATTGAGGTTATTGTGCGTTCCGCTTGGAAAGGCATTAAGGTGGTAAACATGCCTATCGGGGTTTTATATGATCCAAAGGAAAGGGTTTCCCATTTTAGACCTTTTAAAGATTTTACACGGATAGGTATTTTGAATACCGTTTTCGTTGTTATTGCATTAGCTTATATAAAACCACGGAACTTTTTCCGTGGTCTACAAAAAAAGGAATTAAAAAATTCCTGACCGAGAATATTTTGCAGGGGAATGACAGCAATCTAAAAAATCACTCTCTATTGCTTTAGGAATTTTTATAGGAATTTCTCCATTTTGAGGATTTCAGACAATTACGGTCTTGTTTTTAGCAGTTGTGTTGAAACTAAATAAGGCCATCTCGTTTACCTTTTCAAACATTAGCTTTCCGCCGATGATTCCTTTCATAATATATGGATCATTGAGATTAGGAGGTGAATTTATTCATTCTGACAGCCCGTCCTTTTTGGATAAATCGATTACTTTTACTTATCAACAACAATATTGGCCAATATATTCTGGGCAGTTTTTTAATGGCTACAATCATGGCAGTCACCTTCGGCCTTTTGGGTTATGTCTTGATGACTTTTTTTGGTGCAAATAAAAACATAAAGAATGCATAACTTTTTAATTACGATCTCCACGTTTTCCACTAAACACAAATTTCTTTCTTTTGGAATTTTATTTTTCTCATGCTTTTATTTATTATTACATGTAAAAAACATAAAAGTAAAAACATATAATTTTAACTAAATTAAAAATAAAAAAACACATTATTCATTATATCATATACCTCCTTTGATGCTGATTAACTTTGAATTATATTTGCAGATTAATTGTCGTTGTTCGACGTTTTCGCGTGAGGGGTAGCAGTGAAAATCCTTTTCCTTTTTTCTTTTAAAAAGGAAAAGATTGTAACGAATAACCCGACCCTTGTGGTCACGCCCTAAAAAAATTTGACATAAATAGAAGATGAAACAGATAAGGAATTTTTGCATTATTGCACATATTGATCACGGAAAAAGCACACTTGCTGACCGTTTACTTGGTGCTACACAAACGGTAACCGCTCGTCAAGAAAAAGCGCAATTGCTTGACAACATGGACTTGGAACGCGAACGTGGAATTACCATTAAAAGTCACGCCATCCAAATGGAATATACGTATAAAGGCCAAGAATACATCTTGAACTTGATTGATACTCCTGGTCATGTTGATTTTTCTTATGAAGTTTCTCGATCGATTGCGGCCTGTGAAGGAGCACTTTTGATTGTTGATGCTGCACAAAGTATACAAGCACAAACGATCTCAAATTTATATTTGGCTTTAGAAAATGACTTGGAAATTATTCCGGTTCTGAATAAAGTAGATTTACCAAGTGCGAACCCAGAAGAGGTAAGTGACGACATTATTGATTTACTGGGATGTAAACTGGAAGATATTATTCATGCTTCTGGAAAAACTGGTTTTGGTGTCGAAAATATTTTGGCTGCCATTATCGAAAAAATTCCACCGCCATCAGGGAATGTTGATGAGCCATTGCAAGCATTGATTTTTGACTCTCACTACAATCCTTTTCGTGGAATTGAAGTTATTTTCCGTGTAAAAAACGGGCAAATAAAAAAAGGTCAAAAGATTAAATTCATGGCTACAGGCAATGAATATTTTGCAGATGAAATTGGTACATTAAAATTAAACCAAGTTCCGAAACAAGTGATTTCAGCAGGTGATGTTGGATACTTAATTTCAGGAATCAAAGAAGCTAAAGAAGTAAAAGTAGGAGATACGTTGACGGATGCAAAAAATCCAACAACAAATATAATTACAGGTTTTGAGGATGTAAAACCGATGGTTTTTGCTGGTATTTATCCTGTAGATACCGAAGATTATGAGGAGTTGAGAAACTCGATGGAAAAACTACAATTGAACGATGCTTCACTTGTATTTTTACCGGAAAGCTCTGCTGCATTAGGATTTGGTTTCCGTTGTGGATTCTTAGGAATGTTGCACATGGAGATTATCCAAGAACGTCTAGAGCGTGAGTTTAACATGACGGTAATCACTACGGTACCTAACGTTTCTTACCATGCATTTACCAAAAAAGATCCAACAACAGCACTTATTGTAAATAACCCTTCTGACTTGCCTGAGCCATCTCGCTTAGACCACGTTGAAGAGCCTTTTATCAAAGCTACAATCATTACTAAAGCTGATTATGTTGGAAATGTAATGTCATTGTGTATTGAAAAACGTGGCTTAATTACCAATCAAACGTATTTGACTACAGAAAGAGTAGAGTTGACTTTTGACATGCCACTAGCAGAGATTGTATTTGACTTTTATGATCGTTTGAAAACGGTTTCTAAAGGATATGCTTCTTTTGATTACACACCTATTGGAATGAGAACTTCTAATTTGGTTAAAGTAGATATTTTATTGAATGCAACTATTGTAGATGCTTTATCTTCATTGATGCACGTTGACAATGCCTATTCTATTGGTAAAAAAATGTGTGAGAAGTTAAAGGAATTGATTCCGCGTCAACAATTTGATATTCCTGTTCAAGCCGCAATTGGTGTGAAAGTAATTTCACGTGAAACCATTAAAGCCTTACGTAAAGATGTTACTGCCAAATGTTATGGTGGAGATATTTCTAGAAAACGTAAATTATTGGAGAAACAGAAAAAAGGTAAAAAACGTATGAGATTGGTTGGAAATGTTGAAATTCCACAAGAAGCGTTTATGGCTGTTTTGAAATTGAATGATTAAATATTTTTTAGAAAAAAAGAATAAAGAGAATAGAATATAGACTTAACCCTGATAATGTAATTGAACGGTTAAAATTATTTTAAATTCTGAATTTTAAATTATAAATGAACCCTGATGATGTAAAAATTGTCAGGTTTTTTTATGGTGTTTATTGGTAGAGAGGCACTGCAGTGCGTCTCTACATTGTACGTCTCTACATTGCGTGTTTCAACATTATGCGTCTCTGAATCTTTGCACCTCTGAACCTTCAAAAAAACCTATTTATCCTTCAACCATTCATACAAACGTTTCGCATCTTCCAACTTAAATAATTGCGTTCCTTCATTCATTGTTGCCGCTGAACCACAAGCAACTCCCCAACGGATTACTTCTTTCAGGCTTTTATTTTGCGAAAGAGCCCAAACCATTCCTCCTACCATACTATCTCCGGCACCTACAGTACTTTTTTTAGCAACATTTGGTGCAGGTACATAATCATACGAATCTTTAGTGACTAAAACTGCACCTTGAGGACCTAGGGAAACGACTACAATTACGGCTCCGCCATTTGTAATAATTTGCTTAGCAGCATCATTGACTTCCTCCATCTCGAGACGTTCGACACCAATTAACTTGGCTAATTCACCCACATTGGGTTTAATGAGATAGACCCCAGTTTCCAATACTTTTTTCAATCCCTCACCTGAAGTATCAACTATCAGCTTTGAATTATATTTTTTTGCAATTTTAGCAATCTCTTGATAAAAATCAACAGGTAAACCTTCTCTTAAACTTCCACTTAAAACAATAAATTCCGAATCAAGACCTTCAATAGTTTTAATAATTTCATTCTTTTCAGCGTCAGTAACTGAAGTTCCTGGGAAATTAAAACGGTATTGGGAATTGGTATTATCATCAACGGCTACAAAACTTTCTCTAGTCCAATTTTTAGTTTCAATACTTTGAAATGAAATTGATTCCTTATTTAAAATTTCTTTTATCATTTCGCCTGAAGGTCCACCAGAAGCCATTACTGCCAAAGAACTGCCTTCTAAACGAGATATTGCTTTAGAAACATTTATACCTCCTCCTCCTGCATCATATAAGGGAGCTTCACATCTAATCTTCTGCTCTGGCACTAGTCCAGAAAAATGAGCACTTTTATCTAGGGCTGGATTTACAGTTAGGGTAACTATATCAAATGATTTCATTTTGTTTGATTTTACTACTCTAAAGATGCGAAAAAATATTTAAATCTCGTCTAACACTGCCCAACTACTTCCTTTCAGATCGCGAATCCAGATTTAATTAGACAAAACCTTTGTACCTTTGCAACTCTGAACTATTTTAAAATCCTGTACAGAAAAACAAACTTAAAAATATGATTGAAGATAAAAACCCACAACGTACAAGTATAGCTCAATTAGGAGAATTTGGATTGATAGACCATTTGACAAAAAATTTCAAAATCAATCAGGCTTCTACCTTGAAAGGAATTGGTGATGATGCTGCCGTTCTTGATTTTAAGGATAAAAAAGCAGTCATTTCTACTGATTTATTGATTGAAGGAGTGCATTTTGATTTGGCTTACATGCCTTTGAAGCACCTAGGATACAAAGCGGTAACCACTAATATCTCTGATATTTGTGCAATGAACGCTAAGGCAACTCAAATCACAGTTTCAATTGCAGTTTCAAATCGCTTCCCATTAGAAGCTTTAGATGAACTTTTTGCTGGAATTAACCATGCCGCTAAAGAATATAACGTTGATGTTATTGGTGGTGACACCACATCTTCTCAAAAAGGTCTAATCATTAGCATTACTGCTATTGGTGAGGCTGACGAAGATGAAATTGTATATAGAAATGGCGCTAAACAAACTGATTTATTAGTAGTAACTGGTGACATAGGCGCTGCATACATGGGACTACAAGTTTTAGAACGCGAAAAACAAGTGTTTCAGGTAAATCCAAATTCGCAACCGGATTTAGATGCTTACACTTACTTAATCGAGCGTCAACTAAAACCTGAAGCGAGAAAAGATGTCCGTACTTTATTTCATGCTTTGGAAATAAAACCAACTTCAATGATTGACATTTCAGATGGATTATCTTCTGAAATTATGCATTTGTGTAAGCAATCGAATGTAGGATGTAATTTATACGAAGACAAATTACCATTAGATCCTCAATTAATAAGTGTATGTGAGGAATTTGATATTGATTCTACTACAGTAGCCATAAATGGAGGAGAAGATTACGAATTACTTTTCACCATTGCCATGGAAGATTTTGATAAGATAAAAGCAAACCCTAATTTTTCCATTATTGGGCATATGACTCAAGAAAGTGAAGGTATCCATTTAGTGACTAGAGCAAACACTAAAATTCCTTTAAAAGCACGTGGCTGGGATTCCATAACTGAATAAAACAAAAAACGGCATTTTAATAAAATGCCGTTTTTTTCTTTTTGTTAAAATAATAATCCAATATTTCTGGCTTCACGCACTAAATCTATATCGCTCCCATCAGTTAATTTTAATAATACCTTAAGGTTTAACTTACGAACTTCAATCGCGTTTAATGATATAGGAATGTATTGTGGAATATCTTTTGTCTTTGTCCCTTTTGATAAATGAAACAAAATTTGTTTGTCAAATAAATCAATCTCTATAGTCTCTTCTTGAGATTCCAGCATTTTTACAACAGATTGGCTATAATATTGCTCGTTTTTGATCACCTTATCGAAGGCGAACAATAACTCATCAAATGTCAAATCATTTTTGATCACTAATCCATGAGGATTAATGTTTTTTATGATTGTTTTTATCTTTAAAAATTCGGTGAACATAGTAAGCAAAATAACCTTGCAATTAGGCATCGTATCTAAAATCAATTTTGCCAAATCTTCACCTGAATAAAGTCCTTTTTCTTCATAAGGGGGCATACTAATATCCAAAAAAGCTATATCAAAAGGTACAGTATCAGCATCTGTAATCACATTATATGCTGACTCGCAATCCTTTGCTTCAGATATTATAAACTCATACTTATTAGGATTGTATCTTGTAATTGCATTTTTATATCCTTGTATAATAAAAGGGTGATCGTCTACAATTAGTATGTTATTCTTTATGGTCGTTGGGGCAGCCGAATCCGTTGTCATTTTATGAAGGTATTTGTTTTTGTTTTTGTTCTATTGGTAAGGTAACAGTAATAACCGTGCCTTCTCCTTTTTTAGACTTGATATTAAATAAACCATGGCATTCCTTAGTTCGCGAAAGCATATTCTGTATTCCTATTCCTTTCTTTTTCGTCTTAGAATTAAATCCAATACCATTATCAGTAATCACCAAAAGCAAATCATCCTCTTGTCTTTTTACTTCAATAGTAATTAAATCTGCTTTTGCATATTTATTAATATTTTGAAGCGATTCCTGCATAATTCGGAATAAATTAATCTTCACAGAGTTGACCATTCTTTCCCATTTTATCCTACGATCTATTACTGAGACTAATTTCGATGGAAATGTATTTCTTTGTTCTTCAAATAGATTATCTACTATAGCTACGAAGTTATTAATTAATTCGGATTTTTCTCTATTTAGGTCATGAGAAATTTCACGAATATCCTGTTCAATGTTTTTTAATTCAGACAAATAATTAATCCTTTGATTAATAGCCATCTCATCTTGAAAATTATTTAAACCATCCAAGTTCATCCGCACTCCAAACAGCCTACCCAAAACACCATCATGTAGTTCTTGTGCCACTCTTTTTTTCTCCTTTACCCTATTGGTTTCAATCGTATTTTGTTGAGAAATCATTAAATTATAAATATCCTCATTAGCCTTCTGCTGTTGCTGCTTATATAATAGTTCCCTATTTTTAGTTTTCTGAGCTTTTATGATATACAAAAACAAACCTAAGATAGTTAATGCACTAAAAACATAAACCAAATTCCTATTTTGAACCTCTAAACTAGAATTCTCCGTTTTTATTCGATCAGTTTCATATTCAATACGGGAAAATTTATCACCCATTGCACGTTCTGCTTTTTGCAAGTTTTCATTTATTTGAATATACTCCTTCGTATAAATAGAAGCCTTTTTAGGCTCAATAATTGAAAGTTGCTTCAAAGCACTTAAAGCATCCCTAGGATTATTTGTTGTTCTTGACAACAAAAGAGCCTCTTTAGAATATTGTATAGCTTTGATTGTATTATTATTAGAATGAAAATATTCTGATAGATGAAGTTTAGTTACAAACATACCCGTTGTTAACTGAAGACTGTCACTCAATTTTAATGAATCATAAAACAGTTGAGGCAACTCATTTGCGTCATTCAATTTAAATTTAGAATAGGCCAAATTATCCACTAGCATAGCATAAACGTAAGGTTTTTGAACCTTGAGGTTAATTTGCTCCAACCCTTTCAAAAAATACTTTTTTGCTAACAGATATTTTTTCGAAGTAAGATATAGAACCCCAATATTATTATAGGTCGTAGCTTTTGACTGAAATACTTTGGGTATTGTTTCATCATCACTAATTAGCAATGCTTTATTATGGTAAGCAATTGCGTTCTCAAATTGTCCCAATTCACCGTAGGTAATACCTAAAAGGTTATAAGCATCGTATATAATATTATTTGCCTTTTTCTCATCTTTGATAATTCGTAATACATTAAAAACAGATTTTTCGGAACCAAAAAAATCACCCGCTTTAAACTGCAAAGTTGCTTTATTAATGAGTGTTTTTCCTAAATTTAAATTATCCCCTAGGTTTGCATACATTTTTTCTGCCTTATAATAAAACTGAAAAGAGCTGTCCAGAATTGCTTGTGACTCATAATAGTCTCCTAAATAGGTATAGGCCTTTATCACATTTAGAGTATCCTTAGCACTTTCTGATTTCTCTAATACAATGTGCACCGTTTTATTAAATGCATTCCAATCGTTGATGTTATAATAACGATTGGCAACTTTAAACAGGTTTACTCTATTGACAGAATCATTGTCCTTATTGATAACTACATTAAATGCTTTTTGAGTAAACGAGAGTCTTTTCTCTTTAGCCAAACTAAAATCGTTAGCTAATGTAAAGTAAATAGAAAGACTGTCTTCTGAAGAAGTAACAAACACGCCGTCTATTTTCTTTTTGGAACAACCAAAAAAAACAAATAGCATAAAAAACAATAGAAGTATGTGGTATTTATTTTTCAATAGCCATTAATATGTTTTACCAAAAATAGTAAAATAAAACTATTGACATAAAAAAAGGCTATCAAATAAATTGACAGCCTAAATATATTTTATTATAAGAGTTTCTTTTTAGTCCACTTTGACATTTCCTCCTGCGGCATTTTGTCCTACGATATCCACTTTGACATTTCCTCCTGCAGCATTTTGTCCCACAATATCTACTTTCACATTACCTCCTGCAGCATTTTGCCCAACGATATCTACTTTTACATTTCCACCTGCAGCATTTTGCCCTACAATGTTTAAATTAGTATCGTTATTTGTTTCTGTAGTAGTAGTAAATGAAGTTAAGATCATCATTAAAGAGAATAAACTGATTGTGTAGATTGCTTTTTTCATAATAGGGGATTTTTATGTTAATTTTTTTGTTTTACATTAATTAATGATCTTGCTGTTATTGCAGTACCACGATGTAAAACTACATAGCATCCTTCTATTTTTCTTACAAAATAAAGCTTAAATGGTAGAATGTAATCGTCTGATAGTGAATGACTACCAAATCAATGTGAATGGATGGATTTTAGATTTCCAGGTAATTTTCGTTTGAAAACTCACTAATAATAAGGTCTATATTTACCTTATATGTTTTGGAAAAGGGAAGTTTTGTTGTGGTATTTTTAATATAACACACAGAGTTACCGTTGTGAATTCTAGAAATGTATGTACGATTCACAATATAGCTATTGTGAATTCTAATAAAAGGATAGGTCAATACGCTTTCAAAGTGTTTCAATGTCTTAAACGCAGTGATCATCTCTCCGTTGCTTAAATGAATGTCGGTGGAGTTATTATCCGCTTGTAAGTAGGAAATGTCTTTTGCATCAATATACCTATAGTCACCATAGGATTTTATACATAATATTAACGGTTTATCCTTATTGACTATTTCCTGAGGCTCTGCCTTTTTTGAAATTTCGTTAGAAACAAATGATTGCTTCGCTGAATTAATTTCATGCTCACTATTTGATTTGTTCAATTTTAAAACCAATTTCACAAAATCAATTCTAGCTAACGGCTTCAGTATATAATCCGTAACCTCATATTGTATTGCTTCAAAAGCCAGATCTTTTTTATTAGTAGTAACAATAATCTTTGGCACAACTTTCAGATAGCGATACAGCTCATTAATAAGTGCTAATGATAATTTGCTTTTTTTATCGGCGGGATCAATTTCGAGAAAAACTAATTGAGGAGTGTGCTCTAATATAAGATTCAAACCATCTTGATAATTGGTAGCCGAAGCTACGAACTCCAGCTCCGAAAAACTATCAGCCATGGCCTTTGTTTTCAAAACACTTTCTTGATCGTCGTCAATAATAATGTACGAATAGTTCATCAATGGCTCTCCTAATTGTTAGGCATATTATCATATTCTTGAAGCAGGTTTACATCAAAAAATTAAAAGTTCAAGGTAGTTTTGGGAAACTAATCGCATAAAAACACCCGATTATTGTTTTAAAAACCAATCGTTTATCCTTACTTAACAAATTAAAAGTACACGATTAGAGTATTCTTTACAGAAGATGTTAATATGTTTTTAACAAATGTTGATACATTAAGATGAAATGCAAATAAATCCGATAAAATGCATGCGCAGCTGTCACAAAAGAAAGCCCAAATTAAATTCATTTCGTAAATCATTCATTAAAAACTTTTCGTGTCGTACCAACAATCCTTTTCGCACAGGGATTACTTAAGGAGAAGGCAGGACACACTAACTAATAGTCTTCCAAATTGGCCAATATTAAATTAAATTTGAAAAGTACTATTTTTACAAATTTATCTTACTTTTATACAAAAAACTAATTCTATGAAAAAATTATTTATTCTAATTTGCTTATCTTCTTTTATATCTGGATTTAGCCAAGAAAAAGAAACAATCGATTTCAAAAGAAATGAATTAAAAGGGAATGTACTTTTCTTAGTATTAGGTGCTGGAGAAATTACATACGAACGATTGATAAACGAAGATTCTGGATTAGGAGTTTCATTGTTTTTTGTTAAGGAGGACGATTTTGACACTGAATTTAGTTTAACGCCATACTACCGATCTTATTTTGGCAAAAAAACAGCAGCTGGTTTTTTTGTTGAAGGCTTCGGAATGATCAATTCGGGAAACACAGGAAGCTATTCAGAATACGATTCAGTAAATCAAGGCTATTATACTGTAGAAGGAAAAAACTTCACAGATATTGCTCTAGGTTTTGGCTTAGGTGCAAAATGGACACAAAAAAGAGGATTCGTTTTTGAAATAAACGCTGGTATTGGAAGGAATTTATTCAACAGCAATAGCCCTGAAGTTGTAGGTCGAGGTGGAATAACACTTGGATATCGATTTTAAATAAAAAATGCTTCTCGTCGAGAAGCATTTTTTATTTATAATATAATAGTGTGATTACATTTTCATTAACCAGTTTTTCATCGAAACTTCATTGTCAATAATAGCTTTCAATTCCGATATTTTAACACGGTCTTGCTTCATTGTATCTCTATGACGAATTGTTACCGTTTGATCTTCTATTGTTTGATGATCTACAGTAATACAAAATGGAGTCCCTAACGCATCCTGTCTTCTATAACGACGACCAACTGCATCTTTTTCATCATAAGCGACATTGAAATCCCATTTTAAATCTTCAATGATTTTATGTGCAATATCAGGCAGACCGTCCTTCTTAACCAATGGTAAAACTGCCGCCTTTGTAGGAGCAAGGACCGAAGGCAGCTTAAGAACCGTTCTAGTTGAACCATCTTCTAACGTTTCTTCTTTCAAAGAAGTTGCAAAAACTGCCAAGAACATTCTATCTAAACCTACAGATGTCTCCACTACATAAGGAACATAGTTTTGATTCAATTCAGCATCAAAATACTGTAATTTTCTTCCTGAGAATTTCTCGTGTGCTTTTAAATCAAAATCAGTACGAGAGTGAATCCCTTCCAATTCTTTGAATCCAAAAGGAAAATCAAACTCAATATCAGCCGCTGCATTTGCATAATGGGCTAATTTTTCATGATCATGAAAACGATAATTTTCTTTACCCAATCCTAATGACAAATGCCATTTAAGTCTTGTTTCTTTCCAGAATTCATAATGCTTCATTTCATCACCTGGACGTACAAAAAATTGCATTTCCATTTGTTCAAACTCACGCATACGGAAAATAAATTGTCTAGCGACAATCTCATTTCTAAATGCTTTTCCTGTTTGTGCTATTCCAAAAGGAACTTTCATTCTCCCAGATTTTTGAACATTCGTGAAATTCACAAAAATACCTTGTGCAGTTTCCGGACGTAAATATAGATCCATTGCAGTATCTGCAGAGGCTCCTAATTTAGTTCCGAACATTAGGTTAAACTGTCGCACTTCAGTCCAGTTTCTAGAACCTGACTCAGGACAAGCTATTTCCAACTCTTCAATCAGTGCTTTTACATCTTCTAAATCTTCATTACCAAGAGAACGACCTAATCGCTCAAGAATTTCTCTTTCTTTCGCTTTATATTCTACAACTCTTGTATTTGTACTTACAAACTCAGCTTCGTTAAAAGCGTCTCCGAAACGAATTCTCGCTTTCTCGACTTCTTTGATTGCTTTAACATTTAACTTTTCAGCATAATCTTCAATCAAAACGTCAGCTCTGTATCTTCTTTTTGAATCTTTATTATCAATTAAAGGATCATTAAAAGCATCTACGTGTCCTGATGCTTTCCAAGTCGTTGGGTGCATCAATATCGATGCGTCCAGACCCACAATATTATCATTTAACTGAACCATTGATTTCCACCAATATTCACGTATGTTCTTTTTTAACTCCACACCGTTTTGTGCATAATCATAAACTGCACTCAAACCATCGTATATTTCGCTTGACGGAAAAATAAATCCGTACTCTTTTGCATGCGAAATTACATTCTTAAATATATCTTCTTGTTTTGCCATACTGCAAAAATATAAAAAGTGAACTTAAAAAAAGAAGAATCACCGAAGTTTGAAGCATTGAATTTCATATTTTTATAAATAAATTATCAATTATATGTTTAAATACATAATAAATCTATTTTTCCCTCCAGTTTGCGCCGGATGTAACTCCTTATTATCATCGAATGAAAAGGTGATTTGTACACATTGTAGACACAATATTCCGCTGACAAATCAACATATCAATCCAGATAACGAAGCTTTCAAAAAGTTCTACGGCAGAATTCCTGTAGAATATGCATCGGCACTCCTATATTTCCATAAAAAGGGAATTGCACAAGAACTAATTCACAAATTAAAATACAAAGGACACGAAGAAATAGGTATGGTTCTAGGACATTGGTACGCTCAAGATTTAAAAGAAATAGCCACCCTAAAAACAGTAGACTTTATCGTCCCAGTTCCTTTGCACGACAGAAAATATAGAGAAAGAGGCTACAATCAAGTAACTACTTTTGGAAAAGCACTATCCATTGATTTGAACATCAAATATAATGACTCAATATTGCAAAGAAAAGTATATTCAAAAACACAATCTAAAAAAAACCTTTTAGGCAGAACTGAAGGTATTGAATCTGTTTTTGATGTTTCCTTTGCCGAAAAAGATTACGGCAAACATTTTCTACTTATCGATGACGTAATTACTACTGGCGCAACACTTGAAGCTTGCTCACGAGCTTTGCTGAAAATTCCTGGCGCAACGATTAGCATTGTATGCATGGCAATGGCGCAATCCTAACCTCAATCTATACATTGAGCACTCTAGGCAATTTCTATGAAAATTCACTTCGTATTCCTCCTGCCTTTAACATAATAATATAATTAATCAACCGACTCAAAGTACCGGATCGTTCAGTTATATTGTCTTTTTTACAAAAATTAAACTAATTTTATCAGCATAAAAAAGAAATCAACGTCAAAAATAATCACATTATAAATTTAATTAATGAAATTATAACTAAATACAATTTCCAATTACAAAGTTAAATGTTTAAATTTGAATAAATTTTTATAAATCATTAAACAAATATATCATGGCTTTTGAATTACCTCAATTACCTTATGCGTATGACGCATTAGAACCTCATATTGATGCACGTACGATGGAAATTCATCACACAAAGCATCATAATGCATATACTACTAACCTTAATGCTGCTATCGCTGGTACTGACATGGAAGGTAAAACGATAGATAATATTCTACTTAACCTAGATATGAAAAATACTGCTGTTAGAAACAACGGTGGTGGATTTTATAATCATAATCTTTTCTGGACTGTTATGACTCCTGATGGTGGTGGACTTCCTACTGGAGATTTACTAACAGCCATTGAAACTGCTTTTGGATCTTTTGAAGAGTTTAAAGCTAAATTCAGTAAAGCAGGTGCTACGCAATTTGGTTCAGGATGGGCTTGGCTTTGTGTTCATCCAGGAGGAAAACTAGATGTTTGTGGAACAGCAAATCAGGACAATCCATTAATGCCGGGAATCGGTTGTGGAGGAACTCCAATTTTAGGTATGGATGTTTGGGAACATGCATATTATTTGCATTATCAAAATAGAAGACCTGATTATATTGAAGCTTTTTTCAACGTAATTAATTGGACTGAAGTTTCAAGAAGATATGCTTCTGAGAAATAGTTTTTTCATAAAAACATAGATTAAAAAACATAGAGAATAGACAAATTGACTGAAAAGTTGGTTTGTCTATTTTTTTTACGCGTAATCACTTCAGAATTTTAAATAACTCCCCTAAATCAAAAAAACGCATAAACCCTTAGGCTATTCGTCTTTTCACTATTCTTTTTTTATTTGACTTTATTCCAATAAAAAAGATGGAATCTCTTCCATCTTTTTTGCCCCAAATCTACCATAAACTTAACCTACTAATTTTATGGTTCTCCAAATATAAGAAGCCTTTTCACCTAAAAATAATATATCCGACAACTAACCTCAAAAATCGATGAAATACTTTAGTTTTAAAACTTAATGAAACCCAACGAATTGAATACAAAACAGATATATGTATTTTCTTTCAATTTAAATCAACTAATCACAAAAAAAAACAAAATTTTGTATTCGACAATTAAATAAAAACAAGACTTTCCTTTACTTAATTTATAACTTCTTCACGTAACTGCATTTTCAAAATTCGATAATTGACATTAAAAACAAATCAATAACAATTATCTAGAAATATTGAACTATTAAAGTAGCAAAGACCTCAAGCTGATCCAGAACCACTTAAAGTTAACCCTAGCTCCAACTTACCGCCAGAATGCCATTTAAACCTAATTTAAAAGCCTTAGCAAGGTATAATTATTGACATCAAGATTACAAACATCTATACTTAATTATAGTCGCTCCACACGTTTTAGGATTGACCCGCTATAATTTTATCGGTTGTTTTTTCAAAGATGTTTCTCAAATCCTGCGCTAAATCATAGGCTTTTTGAATGTCAGGATACAATTCAAATAATAC
>NZ_FNMV01000011.1 GCF_900106645.1 Flavobacterium degerlachei | reverse complement strand
TACCATTAAAAATACGAAAAAAGGAGCAAAAAACTATAGTTTTCTACTCCTTTTTATTAACAATTAATTCCTAAAAAGACTTTTTCAGTGCCCTCATAAAAGTGGAATAGGTTTTTTTATTAGGTAGCTAAACATTACTATTTTGAAAAGCGTAGTTTATGTAGCTCTACCAAGGTGTATTAGTTTCTAAATAAACAAGTTTTAATTCTTATTGTTTTTAGCGATGGTATTCATAAGTATAGAAAATGGATGCTTTTATAGGGCAATCTAAAGGACAAGGCAGGGCGTTCTGTAACTGTATTTAATTGGTGGAAATTTCAATGAATTTGGTTGGTGCTTTTTTATTTTTTTAAATTGTATTAATAATAAAACCCAATAGAATTTCATTAAATTTGTGCACTTTTGCTTTTTAAAAATTTTAAAAATATTTCTTTTAATGTCGAGTATAATTCAATTACTTCCTGATCATGTTGCCAACCAAATTGCTGCTGGAGAAGTCGTACAAAGACCGGCTTCAGTTGTCAAAGAATTACTTGAAAATGCCGTTGATGCAAGGTCAACGGATATTAAATTAATTATAAAAGATGCCGGAAAAGCACTGGTTCAGGTTGTAGATAATGGTTTAGGAATGAGTGTTACTGATGCTCGCCTATGTTTTGAACGTCATGCGACATCTAAAATCCGTAAGGCCGAGGATTTGTTTTCTTTGCATACCAAAGGTTTTCGTGGGGAGGCATTGGCTTCAATTGCTGCGATCGCTCATGTGGAAATGAAAACTAAGCAGGATCAAGAAGAACTTGGTACTCAAATTATCGTTGAGGGAAGTAAGTTTGTGTCGCAGGAAGTAGCTGTTTTACCTAAAGGAACCTCTTTTGCAGTCAAAAATTTATTTTTTAATATTCCAGCTCGTCGAAATTTCTTAAAGTCGGATACGGTTGAATTTCGTCATATAGTTGATGAGTTTCAACGTGTGGCTTTGGCACATCCCAATATTTACTTTACTTTTTATCATAACGGCAGCGAAATGTTCAATTTGCCGGGTTCTAGTTTGAGGCAACGTATTGTTAATATATTTTCTGGTAAAACCAATCAAAAATTGGTGCCAGTACAAGAAGAAACTGAAATAGTAACTATTGAGGGTTTTGTTAGTAAGCCGGAATTTGCTAAGAAAAGTCGAGGAGAACAGTTTTTCTTTGTTAATGACCGTTATATAAAAAGTGGTTATTTGCATCATGCCGTGATGGCAGCTTATGACGGTATTTTGAAAGACGGCGCACAACCGAGTTATTTTTTATATTTGACTGTACCGCCAAATACAATTGATATTAATATACACCCTACTAAAACGGAGATCAAATTTGACGATGAGCATGCTTTATATGCCATTTTAAGAGCTTCTATCAAGCATAGTTTGGGTCAGTTTAATGTAGCACCCGTTTTGGACTTTGATCGAGATTCAAATTTAGATACACCTTATCACTATAAAGATTTAAAAGGAGCGACGCCCACAATCCAGGTTGACGGTAGTTTTAATCCTTTTTCTGATGATAAAGTAAATAAACATTATTCTTCAGGTTCAGGTTATAAGAAGGCGGAGCCTACTGCTAATTGGGAGAGTTTGTATGTTGGATTGAAACAGGATGCTGAATGCACTACTGGTAGCGCTGATTTTTCGTTCGAAAGCGAAGAGGTTACTGGTTCTTTGTTTAATGATGGAGAAGTCGAGCAAACCGTTCATAGCGCTTATCAAATCCACAAAAAATATATTGTTTCCTCGATAAAATCAGGAATGGTTATTGTGGATCAGCAACGGGCACATCAACGGGTTTTGTATGAGCAATTTTTAATCAACATGACCGTTAATCAGGCTTCAAGCCAGCAATTATTATTCCCCCTTGATTTGTTCTTTTCCTCTGTTGAAATGGAACTTATTGAAGAGTTGAAACTTTCACTAATTAATACTGGTTTTGTTTTTGAAGAAACGAAAAAAGACCATATTGTTATTTCAGGAATTCCGGTAAATGTGACCGAAAGTGAAGTTTCCCTAGTGTTGGAACAGTTATTGAGTGATTTGCAGGACGGTATTCCCGAAAGTAGTTTTAGTCAAAATGATTCAATTGCAAAATCTATGGCCAAGAGTTTGGCTGTAAAAACAGGAACACCTTTAACAGTAAAAGAACAGGAAAACTTGGTAAATGGCCTTTTTGCCTGTAAGGAGCCTAATGTTTCCCCTTTTCAAAAACCCACTTTCATCACCATGCGTGTGGAAGATTTAGATAAAAAATTCGCAATATGAGAAACGTAACCGAAACGGTAAAACAGTTAATTATAATTAATATCCTATTTTTTATAGGAACTCAAATAGTTGGAGATGGTGCTTATGCATTATTGGCCATGTTTTTTCCAGAAAACACTAATTTTCAATATTGGCAGCCTATTACGCACATGTTTATGCATGGAGGTTATATGCATATCTTTTTCAATATGTTCGCTTTGTATTCATTTGGATCAGCTTTGGAAAGTATTTGGGGAAGCAAGAAGTTTTTATTCTTTTATATTTCGTGTGGTTTAGGTGCTGCCTTACTTCATACGGGAATAAACTATTATTATTTCGTTGAAGGGATGAATACTCTTGTTGCAAATGGATTTCCAAAAGCGGAGGTTTTACAAATTTTAAATGAAGGTAAAATCAATACACAGTGGCAGGAAATTATGACTGTTTCTCAATTCCAAGATTTTACAAGTGCTTATTTAGGGACGGTAGTAGGAGCTTCGGGTGCTATTTATGGTGTTATCGTTGCATTTGCATTTATGTTTCCTAATGCTGAATTGGCTCTAATGTTTATACCAGTGCCTATTAAAGCTAAGTATTTTGTACCTGGTTTGGTATTAGTGGATTTGTATTTAGGGATATCTGGTCAATCTATTTTTGGTGGTGGAGGTATTGCCCATTTTGCTCACGTAGGTGGGGCGTTATTTGGATTTTTGATTATGTGGTACTGGAAAAAAAACCAGTTCAATGATAACCGTTGGAATTAAGGACAATTAGAAATATATTTAGAACAAATTCTAAACTCAAGATATGAATATTTTAGACGACTTAAAATCACAATACAAATTAGGAGGCATTGCTCATAGACTGATCTTTTGGAATGTAGGTTGTTTTCTAGTTTCATTGGTTTTTTTCTATCAATTTAGTGTGGGGTCGTTTAGTTTTCCAACTTGGGTTGCTCTGTCTACGGAACCTTCAAATTTCATTATAAAACCCTGGACGTTCTTGACGTACTCATTTTTTCATGATGGTTTTTTTCATTTGCTTTTTAATATGGTAATTCTCAATTTTGCCAGCTCTTACTTTTTAACTTTTTTTACACAAAAGCAGTTTTTGGGCTTGTATATTTTGAGTGCGATATTTGCTGGTATTGCATTTGTAGGAGGGTATTATATTTTAAATTTAAGTGCATCAATTGTGGGGGCTTCGGCTGCAATTATGGGGATATTGGTAGCGGTTACGACATATCAGCCTCTAATGAATGTGAGACTATTGCTTATTGGAAATGTGAAATTATGGCACATTACTGCAGTAATTCTTATCCTTGACTTAATGCAGTTTCGTTTAGACAACACTGGTGGACATATATCCCATATATCAGGTGCATTATTTGGATTTGTTTATATTAAGTTATTGCAAAACGGGACTGACTTGAGTAAAATCGTTTCTTGGGTTATTGCGTTTTTTGCAAGTTCGTTTAAGAAACCAGCATCGACTCCTTTCAAAAAAGTGCATAAAAATTACAGTAGGAAACCGGTAGAAAAAAGAGCTTCTAAAATTATAACAAAAGATAAGGCACAGCAACAAATCGATGAGATTTTAGACAAAATAAGTAAGTCTGGATATGATAGTTTGAGCAAAACTGAAAAAGAATTTTTGTTCAAAGCCGGTAAATAAAAACTAGTAATCAATCGATTCTGATAGTTTAAAAAGTAGATAAGCATTAGTGTTTTAACTGAATAAAAAACAATATGAAAAAACTTTCATGGTTCAACAGAGGGATGTTTAGTTTGAACGTTGTTCTTATAATAGTTACGTTTGTTGCTTATGTTTTGCCTTTTTTGGCACCTAAAATATTTCCGATATTATCTGTTCTGACATTATTTATGCCAGTATTTTTTCTATTAAACGGTTTGTTCTTTTTGTATTGGGCTATTCAATTCAAAAAACGGATGTTCTTATCAGGATTGGTGCTTTTGATGGGGATTACTTTTATCAATAAGTTTTATAAATTTTCGTCAAAAGAGTATCCAGAGGATGATAAAGATTTTGTTGTGATGAGTTATAATGTTCGACTATTTAATTTGTTTAAATGGTTGGACAAAGAGGATGTGCCGGGAGTTATTCTTGGTTTCATCAATGATAAAAATCCAGATATTTTATGTATTCAAGAATTTTCTTCATCAACTGTTATCGACTTGAAAATATATCGCCATAAATATATATTGATGGAGGGGAACAAAATTAAGACTGGTCAAGCGATATTCTCTAAATTTCCAATTATTAGTCAAGGAAATATTGTGTTTCCAAGCTCCAACAACAATGTGATTTATGCTGACATTAAGAAAGGAAAGGACATTATCAGGGTTTATAATATGCATTTGCAGTCCATAAAAATCACCCCAGATGTTAATGAGATATCTGAAAATATAGATGTTATCAATAAGGACAAATCTCAGATGTTACTTATTAGAATCAGTAAAGCTTTTAAACAGCAGCAACAGCAAGCAGAGATATTTAAAGAGCATAAGAAAAAATGTGAGTACCCAGTCATAATTTGCGGGGACATGAATAACAGTGCGTTTTCTTATGTATATAGAAATATAAAAGGTACTCTTAAAGACAGTTTTGAAGAAGCTGGTAAAGGTTTTGGAGAGACTTATAAATTTAAGTACTACCCAACAAGGATTGACTATATTTTTGCAGATGAAAAGATGACTGTCAAAAAATTTGAAAGTTTTTCTAACTTCGAAAATTCAGATCATTATCCTATTATGGCAAAAATGTCATTAGAATAATAAGTTGTTTGAAAGTATTAAATTCGTTGGTTTTTTAGATAATCAACGGTGAATTTTCCTTCATTAAACAGTAAGTCAAGCACGCTTAGGTTATTAATAAAACCATGTTTATCTTCAAATACTTGTATGTATCTTTCAAATGAGGAAGTGTCTTTTTTACCATCTACGAGATATCTAAAATCGGAAGTAAGGGTGGCGTCAATATCTTGTATGTATTCTGTAGTATTAGTATAGTCTAATTTTATTCTTAAACATTTATTTACTATGTCTAAGGTTTCAAAATTTAAGTCCAATAGAAACTTATGTTTTTTTTCAAAAAAAGGACGAATGTCATCTTCAAAAAATTCGAAAAAAGGCGAGCTTCTATATGCCGTTTCCAGTGATTTGTAGTGTTGTTTTTGCCAATCAAAATCTGAATCTATCTGAAGGTCCTTCGTTTTCTGATGTGCTCCCTTTGCGTGTTTAATTGGAATATTCAAAAGCTGAAGTCCATTTGGACTATAGATATAAGCTCTATTACGATTGGTTTGTTTCTGAAAATTATCCTCTACTTCAAAGGTGATTTTTTCTGACTGTAGCATGGCTGCAAAGTGGCTAATCGAGGGGAAATAGGTTGGCTGTAGTAAAGTATTCATTAGTTTAATTTGTTTAAAGTTTAAAGTTTAAGGTTGCGGCTAACTTTAAACCTTAAACTTTAAACATTTTGATTACCCTTTTTTCGCTCTACTTTTTTTGTATAAATACTCACCGAAAAAATAAGCTGCAAGGAAAATTAAGAAGTATTTGAAATAGGACTGTGGCTGTCCTTCTCCGCTTACAGTTGTAAATACTCTATCCCAACGTACTTTATTTAATCCTTTTCCGTTAGTGTCCCAACTCATCCAGATAAATACTGGTTTACCTACAATGTGATTTTCAGGTACGTAACCCCAATAGCGACTATCTTCAGAGTTATGACGGTTGTCTCCCATCATCCAGTAATAATTTTGTTTAAAGGTGTAGTCTTTTACAACTTTACCATTAAGTCTAATTTCATTACCTGTAACTTTTAGGTCGTTTTTTTTGCCGTCATCATTCATTTCGTAGTCAGTGATAATTCTACTGTAAAAAGGCAAAGTTTCGGTTGTAAGTGCTACAGTTGCTCCTTTTTTAGGAATGTATATAGGACCATAATTATCTCTATTCCATTTGTTGATATTTGGGAAAATACCGTCTTCATATCCCTGTGATATTTCTTGTTTTACGCTTGTAATTCCAGGAACGTTTTTTAATCTTGCAGCACCAGCAGCTGTTAATGCTCTAAATAGTAAAGTGTCTTTTTTGTCGTTATCTTTAAAGTAAACCATATCAGTGATATCGAGATCCTTTAATAGATATTCAAAATCAATAGGTGTAGTTCCGTCTATGGCAACTGAGTATGAAAATTGTGGTTTTGCTCTTTCTGGTAACTGCAAAAGCTTACCATCGATATATACAAGTCCGTCTTTGATAGATAGGCTGTCTCCAGGTACCCCAACGCATCTTTTTACGTAATTCGATTTTTTATCTATTGGTTTTATTACTCCAGGTGTTCCTTTTGGTTCAAAGAAATAATGAACGGTATCAACGGGCCAGTTAAAAACCACTATATCAGTCCGATTTATAGCTTCAATTGCGGGCAATCTTAAGTAAGGTAGTTGTGGCCAGCTAAGATAAGATTTGGTTTTAACAAAAGGAATTGAATCATGTACCATTGGCATGGCGATAGTTGTCATAGGAACTCTTGCTCCATAATTGATTTTGCTTACAAATAAGAAGTCACCAATCAACAAAGATTTTTCTAATGAAGAAGTTGGAATAGTATAAGGCTGTACAAAATAAGTATGAACTAAGGTCGCTACTATGATTGCAAAAAGCAATGAACTTAGTGTACTAGCCGCTTTATTTTCAGAATTTAAATTTCTGTCTGCTACGTAATCTAATTTCTGTGTATAGTTTATATAGTATAGGTATAGTCCGCAAGTCGCAATTCCTAAGAAAGTATCTAAATTAGATTTTTTTCCAAAACTTCTCAAGGTTTCTACCCATATTACTGGAAACATAATTAGATTAATGATGGGGATAAATAGTAAAAGTGTCCACCAAGTTGGGCGCCCAATAATTTTCATTAAAATAATGGCATTATAAACAGGTATTGCAGCTTCCCAAGCTTTTCTTCCTGCAGCTACATATAGCTTCCAAGTTCCTAAAAAGTGAACTATTTGTATAAATAAGAAAAATACAAACCATTGATATAGTGTCATAATTTTGTGATTAGGGTTTGAAGCTTAAGGTTATCCCAATGAGATTTTGTCCTTAAGCTGGTAAAAGTTTATTTTAAATTTAATACGTCTTTCATTGTGAAAACACCGTGTTTGCCAACAATCCATTCTGCGGCAATTACCGCACCAAGAGCAAAACCTTCTCTGTTGTGTGCTGTGTGTTTTATTTCTATTGCATCAACTGCTGAGTTGTATGTTACTGTATGAGTTCCAGGAACAGTTCCAATCCTCTTTGCTTCAATATGAATCTCATTTTCTTTTGGGTTGTCCAATGTCCAGTTAGTGAAATTGCTGTTTTCTATTACTCCTTGGGCCAATGAAATAGCTGTTCCGCTTGGCGCATCTAATTTTTGAGTATGGTGAATTTCTTCCATCCCAACAGTGTAGCTGTCTAATTTAGACATCATTTTAGCTAGGTATTCGTTCAATTCAAAGAAAATATTAACACCAAGGCTGAAATTGGAACTAGAGATGAATGCTCCATTTTTTTCGTTGCATAAGCTAACCATTTCATCAAAATGTTCTAACCATCCTGTTGTTCCAGAAATTACAGGAACATTAGCATTAAAACAACTAGAAATATTACTTATAGCAGCTGTTGGGATACTAAAGTCAATAGCAACGTCAGCATTTGAAAGGCCGTCGTATGAATTGTGCTCGTCTTTTTTCAAAACAATTTCATGACCTCTTTCTAGTGCAATTCGTTCGATCACCTGGCCCATTTTTCCGTATCCTAAAAGCGCAATTTTCATTTCTTTTGATTTTATTTTCATTTCATCTCACTTTTTGAGTAAGTGATTAGAAATTGTAATTAAACGTTAGACCCACATTTGTTTTAAATGTTACATCATTTGGGTAAATAACAGGTCTGACTGATAAGTTTTCATCAACATTGAATTGCAATAGGGCTGCGTCAACATTGGCGTCTATGATATTTAAAGCATAAAAAGCTGCAATAAATAAAGCGGACAAATCTCGGTTACGTTGGTAGAATTTTTGCCCAGCAATTAAACGAGCATCATCAAGATAACTGTAGTCGTCATCAGAATAACCCTCTAACCTACGTTTATAAGCATCTCTATAATTATGATATTTTTTATTGCTATCTAAATAAAAATAAAGACTGGTACCTATTGCGCCATATACAATGGGTATTTTCCAGTATTTTTTATTGTAGGCTTGTCCTAAACCTGGCAGTACAGCTGAGTAAAAAGCAGCTTTTGCAGGTGTTAATGGATCAATGTCATTTGATTTTAAAGTATCTTTTGCTATAAGAACCGCATTGTTTTTTGCTTGGGCAAAAACTGATGTGCTTCCTAAAATAAAAAAAAGTATTCCTATGGAAATAAGTTTATTCACTATCCCTTTATTAATTCGATGATTCTTTTTAAATCTTCTTCTGATTGAAAAGGAATCGTGATTTTTCCTTTACCGTTTCCAGCCACTTTTACGTCTACTTTATTTCCAAAATAATTAGAAAAGGCCTTTTTTTGCGATTCATCTATTTCAAATGAAGCGGTCTTTGCTTTAGTAGCAGGTTTTGGCTTTAAGCTTTCTTGGTAGTTTTTTACTAAGGCTTCTGTGTCACGAACGGAAAGGTTCTGGCTTACAATTTTTTGATAGATATCGGTTTGAATGTCCAGATCTTCAATATTGATAATTGCTCGACCATGTCCCATAGTAATGAAACCGTCACGAATACCAGTTTGGATAATCGGATCGAGTTTTAAAAGTCGTAAATAGTTCGCAATTGTGGAACGTTTTTTTCCAACACGTTCGCTCATTTGTTCTTGTGTCAATTGAATTTCATCAATCAAACGTTGGTATGAAAGTGCAATCTCAATAGGATCTAAATCATGGCGTTGAATGTTTTCAACTAATGCCATAACCAATGACTCATTGTCATTTGCGATTCGAATGTATGCGGGAACTGTAGTCAATCCTACTAAGGTAGAAGCGCGTAAACGACGCTCACCCGAGATCAATTGGTATTTATTGAAATCTAGTTTTCGTACTGTAATGGGTTGGATCACACCTAATTCCTTGATGGAAGTAGCTAGTTCTCTCAATGATTCCTCATTGAAATTACTTCTTGGTTGAAATGGATTTATTTCAATTGCTTCAATATCAAGCTCAATAATGTTTCCTACTACCTTGTCTGCATTTTTATCGTCTACGGATTTAATATCGTTTTGTGGATCTTTTAATAACGCAGATAACCCTCTTCCTAAGGCTTGTTTTTTAATTGCTTTTGCCATAAAACTATTTACTGTTTTTCTTTATAACTTCTTGGGCTAAATGCAAGTAATTAGCAGCCCCTTTACTCGTTGCGTCATAGTTTATTATGCTTTCGCCAAAACTAGGAGCTTCGCTCAACTTCACGTTTCGTTGAATAATGGTATCAAAAACCATGTCGTTAAAGTGTTTTTGAACTTCTTCTACAACTTGGTTTGATAATCGTAATCTAGAGTCAAACATTGTCAATAACAATCCTTCAATATCTAAATCAGGGTTATGAATCTTTTGAATACTTTTTATAGTGTTTAGTAATTTTCCTAAACCTTCAAGTGCAAAATATTCACACTGAATAGGAATAATTACTGAATCTGCTGCAGTAAGTGCGTTTAATGTTAGCAGTCCAAGTGATGGAGCGCAATCGATGATGATAAAATCGTATTCATCTTTGATGCTTTCCAATGCTTTCTTAAGCATATATTCCCTGTTTTCTTTATCGACTAATTCGATTTCGATCGCGACAAGGTCAATATGAGATGGAATTACATCCACATTAGGAGCAGAACATTTTATGATTGCCTCTGCAGGCGTATTGCTGTGTTCCAGGATTTGGTAAGTTCCAATTTCGACATTATCCACATCAATCCCAAGTCCAGAACTTGCATTTGCCTGAGGGTCAGCATCTATCAGTAGTACTTTTTTTTCTAAAACTCCTAAGGAAGCGGCAAGATTTACAGATGTTGTAGTCTTTCCAACTCCTCCTTTTTGATTAGCAATCGCAATGATTTTGCCCATTTATTTTATAAATTTTGAACCGTAAAAATACAATTTATTATGGTTTCTAAAAATCTATTTTGTTAACATTTGTTAAAGCTTGATTTGTTGTGAATTGACTCTTTCTCTTTTTTTTACTCTTCGGTAATTTTATAGTACAATTGTAGCTGTTGATTTAAATGACAGCAGCGTCAGGGATTGTTCAAATGTCAATTAATTAGGCACTTAGGGGCAATCTGTATGGTCAAGGAAAAATAAGTTGGGCACAGTATGAATTTTTCTTCTTTATATGTGAAAGCTGCTAAAGATATTTGAAGTTTAAAATGGTTTTTTGAAATGAAACGTAGTGTCTATTTATCCTTCGGCAACTGGTTTTTTCTTATCTGTTTTATATTCAAAAAAAAATATATCTTATTTCGAAAATAGTTTTGGTGAAGCAAAAAATAATTATATATTTGCAGCCGCTTACGGGGTGTAGCGTAGCTCGGTTATCGCGCCTGCTTTGGGAGCAGGAGGCCGCAGGTTCGAATCCTGCCACCCCGACAAAAAATCCTTTCTGTTTCTACAGAAGGGATTTTTTTATTGGAGAATAACAAAAACTGATTACTGTGTTTCTGTATTCCATTAAATATAACTTATTTTTGTACTGTTTAAAATAATTATAAAATTTTACTATGTCTGATACAATCGAAAAAATTAAATGTCTTATTATAGGTTCTGGACCGGCAGGATATACTGCTGCTATATATGCAGCCAGAGCAAATATGTATCCAGTGTTATACCAAGGAATGCAGCCTGGAGGTCAACTAACAACAACTAACGAAGTGGAAAACTGGCCTGGTAATCCTGAAGGAATAACTGGTCCGGAAATGATGGTGCAATTACAAGCCCAAGCACAACGTTTTGGTACTGATGTACGTGATGGTTGGGCTACTAAAGTTGATTTTTCTGGAGATGTACACAAAGTATGGATCAATGATACTATAGAGCTTCACTGTGAAACTGTTATTATTTCAACCGGTGCATCTGCTAAATATTTAGGTTTGCCTTCAGAACAACATTATTTAAAAATGGGTGGGGGAGTTTCTGCCTGTGCTGTTTGTGACGGATTTTTCTACAGAAACCAAGAAGTAGTAATTGTAGGAGCTGGAGATTCGGCTTGTGAGGAAGCGCACTATTTATCTAAACTTTGTAAAAAAGTAACGATGTTAGTGAGAAGTGAAAAATTCCGTGCTTCAAAAATCATGGAAGAACGTGTTCGTAAAACAGAGAACATTACTATTTTAATGAATCATGATACTGTTGAAGTATTAGGAGATGAGCAAGTGGTTACTGGTGTAAAAGCGTTGAATAAAACGACAAATGAAGCCTTTGTCATCGAAGCAACAGGTTTCTTCGTGGCAATTGGTCATAAACCCAATACAGATATTTTTAAAGACTATATCAGTTTAGATGAAACTGGATATATTATTAATGTTCCTGGAACTTCAAAAACTAATGTAGCTGGTGTTTTTGTAGCTGGTGATGCTGCAGATCATGTATACCGCCAAGCTATTACTGCTGCAGGTACAGGATGTATGGCAGCTTTGGATGCAGAGAGATATTTAGCTTCTAAAGAATAATAATATTTTTCAATTTCCTACTATATAAAAAGTCCCGATTTTTCCAAATCGGGACTTTTTGTTTATTAAGTAAAAATAGGAATAGACTTTTCTATTTCGTTTTTTTAATTAATTTGGCCTCATCTGTAAATTTTCTCATTTCTATTTTTGGATCACCATAAAGTTCAATTTGCGATTTACCTGAGGCAATAATGATGATATTGGTTAGCGCATTGACAGAGCAGTCAGAATCTCCCTCGGCAGTAACTTCGATGTTTTTTACAGTTAAATTATTCGCAGTCAAATTTGAATTACTATCGATTCTGAATAATGCATCTGTGGCAGTTCCTTCTATTTTAGCTTCTGATTTTTGATATAAATCCGTAATTAAATCTGTGGTTGTAATTAAGGCTTTTAATGATGCGTTCTGGCTTAATACAATTTTAGACTTTTCTGATTTAAGATTAAGTTCTACCTTAGATTTGTCATTTGATTCTAAATAAAAATGTTTTGTATTGACATTTAAAAATAATTTAGATGCATCAAAAGACTTAAAAGTAATGGAGTCTAATTGCACTTCTTGAATTGCATTAATTGCCGCGTCATTTCTTGAGGTGACTATATTCAAATCTTTTGTATAGGTAATCTTTACAATTAGCTTTTTAAATCGAATGGCTTCTTTTAAAGTCTGCACGTTTAATTTGTTGTTTTTTATATCAATTGAAACAATATTTTGGAGGTTATCATCTGCCTCAATCTTTATTTCTGGTTTTTCACCCATTTCAAGATATACTTCAATATTATCTTCAATTTCAATGCTGCTAAACGGTCCTATTTCTCTTTTTTCAGTAGTAACATTTTTTGAGCCTTTAATTTTTTCTTTATTCTGAGCAAATATTAAAGTTGTTGTTAAAAAAAGCAGAGCTATTGTAGTATATTTTTTCATTTTTTTTTAAATAATGGTTTTTACAAATATAAAAAAATCATCCGCTTGAAGGGGATGATTTTGGTAATAATTTAGATTATTAGGAAAGCTATTCTCTATCAATACTGGCTCCAGAGCTAGATTTTTTTTCGATTGATTGGGGCGTGTTGTTATAGTCAATAGAACTACCACTAGATGCTTTAGCTTTTAAACTTACTATTGGGTGAACATTTATAGAGGAACCGCTTGATGATTTTGCGGTCACTTCATTTGCTAATAATTCAAATGCGTCGATTGTACTTCCGCTTGATGCAATAGCTTCTAATGTTAGTGCCATACCGCTCATAGATATGGTACTAGCGCTACTAGACTTGCTGGTGATATTATCTGATTTTATTTTTACATTTATATTTGCAGCACTTGAAGCTCTTAAGCTGACGTTTTCGCCCTTTAAAGTATTTACGCTTGTAATTGATGAAGCGCTAGAAGCTTGCAACTCTTCGATAATAGGCATTTTAACTGTTACTTTTTTCGATTTAATATTTATAAAAGAATTGTAATCACAGGCGACTATAAGCACTCCGTTCTCTACTTTTGTAGTAATGCTGTTTTGTAAATTATCATCAGCCTCAACAATAATTTCCTTTTGGTCTGCTTGTTCAATTACCAGATCAATAGCGTTGCTAACTTCAATACTTTTAAAGTCTCCTTCTACAGTTCTTTTTTCAGTGGTAACATGACCGCTGCCTTTTATTGATTTTGAATTAACCGTATAGTTGCAGGATGAAAACAATAGTGCAGTTAATGCTACCAATATGAATTTTGTGATGATTGTGATGATTTTTAGCATGATTATTTAGTTTTGATGATTATGCCGTCTTTGTTTATTTTTAACTCTTTGATATTATTGTTGGTATTTATTATAGTATCATTTGTAATTGAAACGCCATTTTGGTTTATGGTTACTGAGGTATGTTCTTCTTCATCGTTATCAACATCATCATATTCATTTTCATCAGCTGGACAATCCAAACATTTTACGTTGGCATCCATCATTTTGTATAGATATTTATCTGAACTGTAATGTAAGTCAAAAAATTCATCATTAGACCTATCGTAGTGTTGTACACTTGAGTCTACTTTAAATAAAGTTCCTTCAGGCAGGTATAGAGTAATTTCAATTTCTTGATCTCTAAATTTATTTTTCAAGTCAGATACAAGATAGTTATCTAAAATTAATTGATTTCCAATTATTTTATAGTTGTATCTAATTTGTTCTGCTCTTTGTTTTGCTTCTGATAATGATTTTCCTTTGGCCTCTTTTTCAATTTTTATGTATGGTAATTTCTCGTCTGTTTTTTTAATTTCAAAACGCACTTCATTCGAATAAATAACATCAGTATTCGCTGAATCTTGTGTTATTCTGAAATTATTTCTGTCATCTACATTTTTTGCATAATAGTCATTATGAACGAATTTAATATGCAAAGTGTCTGTAGCTTGTAACATAATATTCTCCTTTTTAACAACTCTTCCATCAATAGCAAAGGCTGACGCTTGTTTGATTCCTATAGAGATAGCAAGTGCAACAGCTATGATCCATAGCGCAAGTAAAGTATATTTAGCAATGTTTCCTATAGACTTCATATTTGGAGACAATAATTTGAATCCCAAAATGCTTAGAAAAAAGAAAGGAATACCTACTGCAAAGAACATCAATAAACCAAAAGTCCAAATTGGATAGTCAGTAAAGTTTCCCGCTTCAACAAAATCTTGCCATGGGAAATCAATAAATGTTGATGAACCCAAAGTGAAAACTCCAATAAGTAAAAAGATTAAGGTAGTTAGTCCTGTTATGATTAATATAATCCCTAAAAACTTTGCAAATACCTTAAAAACCGATAGAATAAAATCCCCAAATGTACTTCCTATTTTACCAGCTCCTGATTTTATTTGATTACCATATTTGTCATAATCGGCATTTTTTATTTTATCAGAAACATTTTCAAATTCCTCTCGAACTTTTTTTTCGATGTTCGAAATATTTACTGGTTCCCCAGTCATTTCTAGTTTTTCAGATGTTGTAACTGCTTCCGGCATTACAATCCACAGAATGATATATGCTAAGACTCCTGTTCCAGCTCCCCAAACTAATAAAATTAATATTACTCTGATCCAAACAGCATCAATTCCAAAATAATGTCCAAGACCAGCGGCAACACCGCCTATCATTCCTTTTTCCTTATCTCTATACAGTTTTTTTGATTTTCTAGTCGTATTACTACTATAGCTTTGGTTTGGTTGATTGTCTTCTTCAATGATATAGTCTTCTGGTTGTCCCATTACAGCAATCACTTCGTCTACGTCTTTTAAGCCTACAACATGTTTTTCGCTTTTTTGTTTCTCATTCAATAATTCTGAAACACGCATTTCGATATCTTTTATGATTTCGTCTTGTCCGGATGAGTTAGATAAAGAACGCTTGATGGCGTCAAAGTAACGGGTCAATTTTTGGTATGCATCTTCATCTATATGAAAGAACATTCCGCCTAGGTTTATATTTACAGTTTTGTTCATGACTCTTATTTTTGGTTTGTGATTAGGTTTACGGCATCAGATAATTCGGTCCAAGTGCCATTTAGTTCGTTTAAAAATGTTTGTCCTATTTCAGTAAGGCCATAATATTTTCTTGGCGGTCCTGATGTCGATTCTTCCCAACGGTAGCTGAGTAATCCGTCGTTTTTTAATCGGGTTAGTAGTGGGTAAATAGTACCCTCTACTACGAGTAATTTTGCGTTTTTTAAGGTGTCTAATATTTCCGATGTGTATGCATCTTTTTCTTTTAAAACAGACAAGATGCAAAACTCGAGAACACCTTTACGCATCTGTGCTTTTGTGTTTTCAATGTTCATAATTTCATTTTTGTTTTTGGATTAAACAGTTCATTTTTTGATTGATGATTGATGATGATTTTTATTAGAAGCTATTCCCGCTGTCCGCTGTATTCCCGATTAATAAAAACTACGGCTGAAAAAGCCTTGTTTTTCTAAATCGGGAGATGCCGCTTCCATCAGGGCTAGGATTTTATTTTATAAATGGGATAGTTATAGGATATTTAAATCGTTCTCCGTTTGATGTTTTGATTGCTGCATAAATGATTAAAAAGAATTCGGCTATTTTCAAACATCCAAAAATTACTAATGCCATTGTTCCCACGGTTAATAAGCCAATACCGTTGTCAAAATTAAAGTTATTGATAACGAAATTATCATCACGGATTATCGCGTCAAAAGGAACGTTTCTAAAAATGGTGATAATAAAAATGGGAATTGCTATTGCAATAAGTACTAAAGAATACAATAACAAACTCAGTTGAAAATTAAGGACTTGTTTTCCATTGTGATCTACAAATTCTGATTTGTCTTTTTTTGCCGTCCAAATTAGTATTGGAAAGATATAGTTTCCAAAAGGGAAAAAATATTGCGTTAAAGAGCTTAAGTGTGTAAAAGTGGCGGCATTTTTTTCGGTGATTTTGTCCATTTTTTTTGATTTTGATTGATGATTGAAAAACCGTAACTAATTCCGATTAGCTTACATAGTAATTTCTTATACAAATATATGGCTAAAAGACAGTATCTTGTATCGCATAGTAGTGAAAGTTAACATAATTTTAACAAATATATTTTATATGTACGCATAGTATATTTTTGTATATTAGCAAAAAAACCAATGAATATGAATCTTACAGCATCTAAACTTAATAAATTCCTATTTTTCAAATTGCCTTCTGCATTTCTATGCGGAGTAAGAGTAAAGGAAGTAGGTGAGAATAAATGTGTGGTATCTGTAAAGCACCGCTGGATTAATCAAAATCCATTTAACTCGATGTATTTTGCTGTTCAGGCAATGGCTGCCGAACTGTCGACAGGAGCTTTGGTAATATACCAAATTCAAAAAAGCGGAAAAAAGATTTCGATGTTAGTTGCCAATAATAAATCTTCTTTTACAAAAAAAGCAACGGGAAGAATAACATTTGTTTGTAAAGATGGACATCTAATAGAAAAGGCCATTCAAGAGACCTTGGCAACAGGGGAGGGGCAAACGTTCTGGATGAAATCTATTGGAACAAATGAAAAAGGAGAACAGGTTTCAGAAATGGATTTTGAATGGAGCGTCAGAGCTAAATAAAAAATAAAATCTAGTTTTAGTAAAACTTGGATTTAATAAATAAGCGCCGCTAAATTTAGTGGCGTTTATATTTTTAAAAGTAAATTATGCTTTCTTAGCGCAGCACTTTTTTTCTTCAGTTGCCACTATTTTTGCATCACATTTTTTGCCTTCAGCTTTGCATTTTGCCTTACATTTAGCTACCGCATCAGCAGTCATTGCTTTGTGGTCATCAGCTTTTGCAGAACAACAAGATTCTTTTTTAGCTTCCTTTTTAACGACTTTTTTTCCGTCTTGTGCAGTAGCATTTATTGTAAAGAGGCCAATTGCTATTAATGTAATTATCTTTTTCATCATTTTTTGTTTTAAATTATTATCAAATATAAATAAAAATCATTTGTGTTTTTCTTAAATGAATGTTACTTTTTACTTGCGTATTTTGAATATATACCAAGGTGTAACAAGAGCTGCTTTTTTTTGCTTACGGAATGATTATTTTTTTGCTAAAGTTCCCGTTAGTCGCTTTGAGCTTCACGATATATACTCCTGATGAGACATTTTTTATTGGAATTTGGATGTTAGTTTGTTTACGTTCTTTAACATCCCAATTAGATATTGCTTGGCCCAATATGTTAAATAAGTATATCTCATTTACAGTTCCGTTGATAAAGTTGTTTTCAATGTTTAGAATTTTTTCTTTAGTAGTATAATACACCAAGATACTTTCTGGTAAATTGAAATCCTCCACATCAAGTGTTTTATTGGCAAAACGTATAGAGAAGCGGTTATCGTATCTTCCAGCAGCAAGTGAAATTGGGAAAACATTATTTCTTATGTCATGATAAATTCCATTAACGTTGTCATATAAATAAATTTCGAGATCATTAGGTATGTTTTCTAACGCATCAATTTTTATAGTGGCGTCACCTGCTTTAGTGGCGTTAATGCCAAAAGGAATTATTTGGTCAGCGTTGAAATTGGGAACTGCCTGAATAATAAACTGACGATCACTAAACTGCCAGTACATATCATTGTCATTCGTGTCAAGCATTTGAGCGTCATATCCAATATCAAATTGATTCGTAGCGTTAGCGTCTGCTCCAACTAGTATTTGTCGGTGTGCACCCGCAGTGGAGTTGAATCCCAGCCTTATTTTTAATCTTGTGTCTTTTTTGGCGATACTTGATTTGTCGGTCGCTTTTAGTTTCATAAAGAGCGAACTTGCAGCTGCTTCTCGTTCAAATGTCCTTTGACTATTTTTAAAGCTGATATCTCCGCCATCAACTGTCGCAGTTGTTCCTTTTATTCCAGGGTCTAAAGATGCAGTAACAAAGAAACCTTGGCCCACAGCGATATAACGTTCAGGTGCTTTAAGTCCTTGCGCAAGGTTATTTGATGTTAATGGACTATTATTAATTCCTGCAACACCCCCCATTAGTGTGTAGGTGGAATAACCTCCTTCATATTGTGCTAAATTATGATTATTTGAAGTTCCAAAATGGTCCCAAAACAAAAGCACTCCATTAATTACGTTGTGACCTGCTCTTCCTTCCAAATTATCTTTTATAAATTCATCAGCATCTAGAGCTGATGGATAGGGATTTCCCAGCAGATAGGTTTGCCCTATTGGAATATATCGAGTGATAGTTCCGGAGTTTGGTTTTCCTATAAATGTATAATTCTGTGTTGCTAAAATAGAAGCAGGTCCGCCTGTTCCTTTCATGGTAAATCCTTCTCCGACCTGTAATGAAATACTATTTCCAATATAATTCCAGAGGTAGTAATTTTGCAAAGCCGTATTGGAACCCGGGGTCGGCGAATTATAAGAATATAGCCATCGTTTACTTATTTTTATAGGGGCAGTTACCGGTCCGTCTGCGAAATATGCTCCGTCGCCGAAATTTATTGCTTTAGGAGTCGCGGAAGCTGTACCGTCCCTTAAAACTTCTGTAATTGAGTATGCTGCGTTATTTGCCCGATTTTGTTTAGTAACTGGTGAAGACCAGTAATTGTAATTGAAACTGCTCTTTTTGCCTTGTTGATCGCGCTTAATATAACCCGAACTACTTTCATCTAATATGCTCTCACTAGGCTGAGTCAGGGTGTATCTTTTTTCAACAAGTTGAGATTCTCCAACCAAATCGATTGCCCCGTTTAATTTTAAGTAATGTGTAACCCATAAACCTTGACCATTGTTTTTTTCGTCTAAAGCTTGATTGGGGTCAGCTATTGTTAATTTTTTATCGGAATCTATTATCAAACCCAATAAAGTAATGTCTTTATTTCCAGATTTTACATTGTGGGATAACTTTACAATATTCCAATCTATGGGGTCTCCATTTACACCTAAGCTATTTGGATAATTCCATACGGGATAATTTGTCCAAGTTTCGTCTGTACTCCAGTCTTGGTCATCTGCTCTTGTTGTATAAGGGAGCGGAGCCGTTTGTTCTTGAGGTTGTGTCATTTTAAGTAATCTTCCGGAAACAAAGCCTGTCCCATTTAATTTTCCTCCAAGAACATCAGAGGTTCCTTGATTCATTTTATAATAACCGGCCAAATTAGTCCAAGTTAAACCTGAAATTGGTAAAGGAATAACAGCCCCGTCTACATTATTACCATTTTTGATAATCTCCTGATTCATCATTTGGCGAATTTGTTCATTGGTTAAACTAATATTCCAAATTCTTAATTCGTCTAATGAACCATTAAAATAATTTACGGCTTTGTTACCTGATTTATTCACTGCCCCAACTAGAAAATTGTAATTATTTGCAATTGGAACCGCTCCGTTTTTAGAATCCATTTCGATTCCGTCAAAATAAAGCTTGTACGTAGCTCCGTCAAATGTTACGGCAATATGATACCATCGGTCGCTGTTGATTCCGTTATGGGTTAGCACTTTAGAATTATTGGAATAAAATGATATGGAGTTGTTTTCTAATCTTAAGTCATACCCAGTACTCACGTCAGTTATATCTTTCTTTGAAAGTATTGTTTTAGTAAATCCATTAAGAGCATTTGGTTTTGCCCAAATTTCAAAGCTAAAAGTATTGGTTAAATTAAAATTATTGCCAAAATCTATATTGTCGTCTACCCCATCAAAATAGATATTAAGACAATTCGCAATTGTGAAAGTTACAGTATCTACAGAAGGAGGACACGGAGAAAGGTTTGTTATTGTCCAAGATAAAGTATAAGTCTCACCACTTTCTCCCGTAAAACTAGAAGTTGGACTGCTTGCGTTAGAAAAACTATATGATCCAGCTGCTTGGCCTGAAGTTACCGTCCATTGGCCAATAGCGCCGTTTGCGGCTAGTGTTACAGTGGTATCGGCACAATTTGAAGTTGTGTTAACTATACCTGCATAAGCAGCAAAATTTGGGGTAATAATAAGATCTACTGTGTCAGAAACTACTTGACATGGCCCCGTGCTATCAGGGTCATTAGAAGTATAAGTAAGGGTGACTTTTCCTAAATCGCCTGTGCCAAGAGTGTAAATAGCATTTGGTAAATTATTACTAAAACTTCCTGAACCTCCGCTCCAGGTTCCAGAAGTTGCACTTCCTCCAAGTGTTGCTGCCATAGTAACATTCGTTACGGTAGAACAAACTGGAATATCTGTCCCTGCATTTACAGTTGCTGTGGGATTAATTTTAATTGTTCCTGTTGCGGTTAGCGCACCACATGATCCAGTTGTTTTGATGGTATAAAGATATGTGCCTGGAGAAGCAGTTGGTATACCTGTAAATAGAAGAGTAATTCCGTTAAAAGATGAAGTTATACCGGAAGGTAGTCCAGTAACATTAGGAGCACTAATCCCGCTACCTACAGAATAGGTAATATCTGTAATCGAATTGTCTTGACAGACAGTTTGAGAGTCTGTTCCAGTTGCCGAAGTGAGTGTTAAAAATGGCGATAATGTACCGAAAGAGATGTCATCTAATCCAAAATCATTACCAGAGAGCGCACTTTGTAAATCCCTAATGTTAACATCAGCAGTGGTATTTGTTCCAGATGTCCAAGTACCATAAAAGCGGGTCCAATTATCTGTAGAGGAATTACTTTGACCATGATTCGCTAAAACAGCAGTAGTTCCTACTAGAGTTCCATTAACTTGAAATCGCAATTGAGCATTATTTCCTGCACTATTTAAACTCATCGCATAGGCTGAAAAATAATAAGTGGTGTTTGGTTGAACTGTTACTGTTTCTTTCCATACTACTAATGTGGTTCCATGACCATTCACTGCCATAAAATTTCTATCTCCAACTGTATTATCGGTGTGGTCTTCTCCCCAGAAATTATTATGTACATTTTGACCATTTGTTGTAATGGAATAACCATTTTTACCTGTGTCATTTACTAATTCAGTATTACCCGGGCCATCTAGTTTATAATTATAGTCAGATGTAAAGCCAGTATTTCCATCTGTAAAGCTTCCATTTGTAACTAGTTCTTGAGCAACTTCTAAAGAGGCAACATAAGTACAACCTTCAGGTGTGGTTCCAACGATTTCAACATATTGTGCAGTATCTACAGTTATGCTTGGGCCTGTTTCTCCTGTACTCCACACTAAATTTCCGATAGGACTGGAAGAGTTCGCGTATAATCTCACTTGATTTGGACCATAGCAATAATCGGCTGTTATTTCTAATTTAGGGTCTGGATAGACATTTACGGTGACATTTTTTGTTTCTATACAACCATCAGTATTTGCTACAGTTACAGTATATTCTGTAGTAACTGTAGGGTAGACAGGTATCGTTTTGTTGCTTACAGATGGTACGCTCGCATTGGCTGGAAGTCCAGCCGTAGCAGTTGGAGATCCAACCCATGAATATAAATAACTTGCTCCCGATTTAATTCCTTGTATTTGAAAATTATCGATTCTAACATTATTTTTCCCTTTTCCTGAAATGTCCAAAGTGATTTCTAGACTATTAGGATTAGCTGCTCCCGCAGGTAATGTAAATGTCCCTACATACCATCTATTGTTGCTAGTTAAGGATACAGAACCGATAATTGCAGAAGCAGCTCCATTTTTCTTATAGGAGACCTTGACTGTTTTTGTATTTTTAGTATCTTCTCTTTGAGCTTGAAAGTATATTTTAAATGAAGTGTAGTTTGGTAAATCAGTACCACCAAGAGTGAATACCCAGGATCGACCTGGCCTATCAGCAATTAGATATTTTCCAGCTGTATTATTTGCTGTAAATGCAGTTCCTGTAGTAATGACTCCAGTATTACTAGTGCCAAAACTTATATCAGTACTTGAAATGGCACTCGTAATGCCTGCTACGGCATTTGAGACTAAGGCTCCGTAGGAACTTCCAGTATTGAAATCATAATTTACAATAGTTGTTGCTGGACTTGATGCTCCTTGGACTAAAACATCTAAAGTACTTTGTTCTCCACTGCAAACCGTGGGTGGAGTTGCACTAGCTGATAAGATTACAGGAATTGCTTTTACTGATACTGAAGTTGTTGTGCGACTACAGCCTGAAATACCATCTGTAAATGTAAAAGTTGCATTTCCTACAGCAACTCCACTTATAACACCAGCATTATTAACAGTAGCTACAGAAGTATTGCTACTAGTCCAAGTTCCTCCTGCTGTAGGAGAAAGAACTTTTGTTTCATTAACACAAATTTGTGTTGGAGAACTTACAATGGGTAGAGCATAAATAGTAACTGGAATCGTTGTATTACTACAAGTTGTTGAGGTTTTGGTGTATCTAAAAGTCGTTGTACCAGGTGCAACTGCTGTGATAACTCCGCCATTACTAACCGTGGCGATTGATGTATTGTTGCTGACCCAAGTTCCACCAGTTGTAGGTGATAGAGAACCTGTAGAGCCCATACATATTTTTGAAGGGGCACTAACAATTGGTAAATCATTAACTACAGCTGTAAATGTATTACTGGTAACATAGGTGGAACATGGGCCAGATCTTAATTCGACATATATTGTTTCTCCATTTGACAAAGTAGTATTAGAGTATGTAGCGCTATCAGTTCCAACTGGAGTTCCGTTTTTGTACCATTGGTAATGCGGGTTAATTCCAGCATTAGTAGTAGAAGTAGTGAATGTAATATTCGTTCCTACGCATATAGCGGTATTAGGTGAAGCAGAGATACTAATAGTTGCATTTGCTGCAGGATTTGTAATTGTCACTGTTGCTATGCAGCTAGCTTTATTACCACTGTTATCTGTAACTGTTAGTGTTACCGAATTGTTGCCTAGGTTTCCACAATTGAATAGTAATTTTGAAGCTACTACAGAAGAGATTCCGCAGTTATCAGAAGAATTATTATTAATTTGATCTACAGTAATTGAAGCGTTACCGGTATTATCTAAAACAATAGAAATGTTTTTGCAACGTGCAATTGGAAGAATGTTATCTGTTACGGTTACCAATTGAGTAGCTGTTTTTGTATTTCCACTTCCATCAGTTGCTGTCCACGTCACAGTGGTGTTACCTATTGGAAAAGCAGTCGGGGCATCATTGGTCACAGAAGCAACGGAGCAATTGTCTCCAGTTGTTGGAGTTCCAAGTACTACAGCAGTGGCTGTACAAGCTGTGTTAGTTGTTGCGCTTATGTTTGTGGGAGCAGAAATAGTTGGTAGAATATTGTCAATTACCGTTACAGTATAGGAACAGTTAGCAAAATTACCTGCCGCATCTTCAACTCTATAATTTACAGTTGTCAGACCTAAATTAAATACTTTAGTTCCTACATTATTGATACCAGTTGCTGCAGAAGCACCAGTGGTTGCCCCGGTAAGAGTCCAAATTAATTTAGTTACGCTACAATTATCTGCCGTTGTAGGACTTATTGTAGCTACCGAAGCAGTACAAGTACCAGTCCCAACATTAGCTGTTAAATTACTTGAGCAAGAAATAGTTGGTACAATATTATCCGCAACGTTTACAGTATAGGAACAAATAGCAAAATTACCCGCCGCATCTTCAACTCTATAATTTACAGTTGTCAGACCTAAATTAAATATTTGAGTTCCTACATTATTGATACCAGTTGCTGCAGAAGCACCAGTGGTTGCTCCAGTAAGTGTCCAAGTTAATTTGGTTACGCTACAATTATCTGCCGTTGTAGGACTTATTGTCGTTACCGAAGCGGTACAAGTACCAGTACCAACATTCGGATTTAAATTACTTGGGCAGGAGATAGTTGGTGTAATATTGTCAAGTACCGTTACAGTATAGGAACAGGTAGCAAAATTACCTGCCGCATCTTCAACTCTATAACTTACAGTTGTCAGACCTAAATTAAATATTTGAGTTCCTAAATTGTTAATACCAGTTAAGGCCGAAGCACCAGTGGTTGCTCCGGTAAGAGTCCAAATTAATTTAGTTACGCTACAATTATCTGCCGTTGTAGGACTTATTGTAGCTACCGAAGCATTACAAGTACCAGTCCCAACATTAGCTGTTAAATTACTTGAGCAAGAAATAGTTGGTACAATATTATCCGCAACGTTTACAGTATAGGAACAAATAGCAAAATTACCCGCCGCATCTTCAACTCTATAATTTACAGTTGTCAGACCTAAATTAAATATTTGAGTTCCTACATTATTGATACCAGTTGCTGCAGAAGCACCAGTGGTTGCTCCAGTAAGTGTCCAAGTTAATTTGGTTACGCTACAATTATCTGCCGTTGTAGGACTTATTGTCGTTACCGAAGCGGTACAAGTACCAGTACCAACATTCGGATTTAAATTACTTGGGCAGGAGATAGTTGGTGTAATATTGTCAAGTACCGTTACAGTATAGGAACAGGTAGCAAAATTACCTGCCGCATCTTCAACTCTATAACTTACAGTTGTCAGACCTAAATTAAATATTTGAGTTCCTAAATTGTTAATACCAGTTAAGGCCGAAGCACCAGTGGTTGCTCCGGTAAGAGTCCAAATTAATTTAGTTACGCTACAATTATCTGCCGTTGTAGGACTTATTGTAGCTACCGAAGCGTTACAAGTACCAGCAGCAACATTAGCTGTTAAATTACTTGAGCAAGAAATAGTTGGTACAATATTATCCGCAACGTTTACAGTATAGGAACAGGTAGCAAAATTACCTGCCGCATCTTCAACTCTATAACTTACAGTTGTCAGACCTAAATTAAAGACTTTAGTTCCTACATTATTGATACCAGTTGCTGCAGAAGCGCCAGTGGTCGCTCCCGTAAGTGTCCAAGTTAATTTAGTTACGGTGCAATTATCTGCCGTTGTAGGACTTAATGTAGCTACCGAAGCAGTACAAGTTCCAGTCCCGACATTCGGATTTAAATTACTTGGGCAGGAAATAGTTGGTATAATATTGTCAAGTACCGTTACAGTATAGGAACAGGTAGCAAAATTACCTGCCGCATCTTCAACTCTATAATTTACAGTTGTCAGACCTAAATTAAAGACTTTAGTTCCTACATTATTGATACCAGTTGCTGCAGAAGCACCAGTGGTTGCTCCGGTAAGTGTCCAAGTTAATTTGGTTACGCTACAATTATCTGCCGTTGTAGGACTTATTATCGTTACCGAAGCGATACAAGTACCAGCAGCAACATTAGCTGTTAAATTACTTGGGCAAGCTATGATCGGTTTTGTTACATCTTTCAAAGTAATAGTAAAAGTAGTAGTTTCTGTATTACCATTTCCATCATTAGCCGTAATGGTGATAAGTTGGGCTGTGTTATGTCCGCTAATTACAGTTCCAGCAATAGGAGATTGTGTTTTAACAATACTTTCCACAGCAATACAATTATCAGCAGCAGTAGTCAAACTTGTATAATCCGGAATGCTAAAGCTGCAAGAAGCCCCTATATTTTCATCTTTTTCAGCAATAGGAGTAAGAGTTGGTTTAGTAATATCATCAAGAATTACGTTTTGGTTTACTGTTGTTGAATTTCCGTTACCATCGGCAAAAGTCCAGTTTACAACAGTAGTTCCTTGGGTAGTAATTGGAAATGCTGTTAAAGTAGTTCCTGTAATTGTTCCCGCACAAATATCAGTAGTAGTAGGAGCAGTTGGTGTTCCCGAGCATTCTCCAACGTTTACATCAGCTAGTGTTGGAGTAACAGGAGGTGTTGCATCTTTCAAAGTAATTGTGAAAGTTGTAGATTCTGTATTTCCATTGCCATCATTAGCTGTTATGGTAATAAGTTGGGTAGTATTGTGACCACTAATCACAGTTCCAGCAATAGGTGATTGAGTTTTAACGATACTTCCTACGGCAGTACAATTGTCAGCAGCAGTAGTTAAACTGGTATAATTAGGAATGCTAAAGCTACAAGAAGCCCCCACATTTTCGTTTCTATTCGGAATTGCAGTAAGCGTTGGTTTGGTTGTATCATCAATAATTACATTTTGATTGGCCGAAGTTGAATTTCCATTTCCATCATTAAAATTCCAAGTTATAACGGTAGTCCCTTGGGTAGTGATTGGAAAAGAAGTTGTTGTAGTACCCGTGATAGTTCCTGCGCAAATATCAGTAGTTGTTGGAGTATTAGGCGTTCCTGTGCATTGTCCCACGTTCACATCTGCTAAAGTTGGAGTTACAGGAGGCGTTGCATCCTTCAAAGTAATGGTGAAAGTTGTAGTCTCTGTGTTACTATTTCCATCATTAGCTGTAATGGTAATGATTTGCGCCGTGTTGTGACCACTAATCACAGTTCCTGCAATCGGCACTTGAGTTTTAACGATACTTCCCACAGCAGTACAATTGTCAGCAGCAGTAGTTAAACTAGTATAATTAGGAATGCTAAAGCTACAAGAAGCCCCCACATTTTCGTTTCTATTCGCAATTGCAGTAAGCGTTGGATTAGTTGTATCATCGACAATTACATTTTGATTGGCCGAAGTTGAATTTCCATTTCCATCATTAAAATTCCAAGTTATAACGGTAGTCCCTTGGGTAGTGATTGGAAAAGAAGTTGTTGTAGTACCCGTGATAGTTCCTGCGCAAATATCAGTAGTTGTTGGAGTATTAGGCGTTCCTGTGCATTGTCCCACGTTCACATCTGCTAAAGTTGGAGTTACAGGAGGCGTTGCATCCTTCAAAGTAATGGTGAAAGTTGTAGTCTCTGTGTTACCATTTCCATCATTAGCTGTAATGGTAATGATTTGCGCCGTGTTGTGACCACTACTCACAGTTCCTGCAATCGGCACTTGAGTTTTAACTATACTTCCCACAGCAGTACAATTGTCAGCAGCAGTAGTTAAACTAGTATAATCAGGAATGCTAAAGCTACAAGAAGCCCCCACATTTTCGTCTCTATTTGCAATTGCAGTAAGCGTTGGTTTGGTTGTGTCTGTAACAGTTATGGTTTGAACATACGAACTCACATTAGAATTGGCATCGGTAGCAGTCCAAGTTCTGGTGATTGTTTTATTGTTTCCAGTTCCATTAACAACGCCATCAGAAGATGCAATGGTAGGAGTGGCGCAATTATCGGTAGCAGTAGCTGGGCCATTGGTGTCAGCAGGCAAAGTACTTGCGGAACATTCTATGGTAAGACTCGCTGGAGATAAAGTGAATACTGGTATAGTTGTGTCTGTAACAGTTATGGTTTGAACATAGGAACTCACATTGGAATTGGCATCGGTAGCAGTCCAAGTTCTAGTGATTGTTTTATTGTTTCCAGTTCCATTAACAACGACATCAGAAGATGCAATTGTAGGAGTGGCGCAATTATCGGTAGCAGTAGCTGGTCCATTGGTGTCAGCAGGCAATGTACTTGCGGAACATTCTATGGTAAGACTCGCTGGAGATAAAGAGAATACTGGTTTAGTTGTGTCTGTAACAGTTATGGTTTGAACATACGAACTCACATTAGAATTGTCATCGGTAGCAGTCCAAGTTCTGGTGATTGTTTTATTGTTTCCAGTTCCATTAACAACGACATCAGAAGATGCGATGGTAGGAGTGGCGCAATTATCGGTAGCAGTAGCTGGTCCATTGGTGTCAGCAGGCAAAGTACTTGCGGAACATTCTATGGTAAGACTCGCTGGAGATAACGTGAATACTGGTTCAATATCATCAACAGTAATAGTTACAGGAGTTGTATACCCAGAATAACAGCTCACTCCATTTTGTGTTGAAATAGTTCTTCTTTGATAATTAGTTGTTTTTGTTAAAGTTGGGGGAGAGTAATATTCTGTATAAACACTAGGGATTGTTGTAAAACTACCACTTGCATCAGTTTGCCACTCGTAAGATATTGTTCCACTTGCGGTACCGTCGGATACGGAAGAAAGTGTTCCCGGAGCGCTGTTATAGCAAATGTTTTGTGAGGTACCTATGGCGCCTTCAGTTATTAAATCCTGTACAGTAACTGTTTTTGTTTCGGTGTTTGAATAGTTTCCATCGCTAACAGTAAATGAAATCGAATATTCTCCTGCAATTGAGGGAGTAAAAGATGTTGAAATTGAAGTGTTGTTGGAGATAGTAACATCATTATAATTAAAGTCCTTTACTGACCAAAGATAGTTTACGGTACCAGTTGTTGAACCTTCCTCTCTTCCATCTAGTTGTATGTCAATTCCATTACAAATGGTTGAAGAATAGTCTATTGGAGTTGTGATGTTTGCGTTGAGTATTCCAGAACCGGCACCTACTTCTCCAAATGTTGATACGTTTCCAGCTACTCCACTGCATACTGCAATGAGTTCATTATCGATATATATTTTAGTGTTATTGGAGCATGCTCCTGAAATATCGCCTCCAGAATCTATTTTAATTACAGCATTCTGTGGTAAATATAACTCTGTCTTTTGATTACTAAAATTAAAGACACCAGTAGAGGAGATATTTAAAAGCTTTGTATCAATACTTATTTGCTTTGGATTTGTTCCACCTTGTAAATCTAGAATTCCATTGATAGTTAAATCCCCCATAGACGCCGTAGAAAGATTGGATGAAATTGTTATTTCATCCCCTATTAATATAGTAACAGAATAAGTTCCTGGGTTTTCTCCTGGGTATGATAAAGCTGTCGTCCACAAATTTGTTGCAATATCATAAGTTTCCCAAGAAGTATTGGAACTCCAACCGGAAGTAATGCTGTTGTTTGAACGAAAATCGCCTGTATTTTGTCCGTAGCTGTATAGAAAACTTATAAATAGTAAGAGTATAAAAAAGTATTTTTTTTCCATAAAAGTGTCACTTTTGAATTAAAAAAAAACCAGTATTTTCTTGAATTTATCATAGAAAATCTATGATAAATTCATCGTTATAATGATCTTTTATTGAAGATATATTATTTCCGTTAAGGAAAAATGAAGCAGTATGAAAATCTATTTAAACGCCTTTTTTTTACTAAAAAGGAATAAAATTTTTATTTATTTAAAGCGTTTTTAATACATTTTAAATATAAATCATAAGGCTTATCTGCCTAAAAGATAGCTTTTTAAAATGGTTGTTGTTTGTTTTTTTTTTTTAATCGATAAAATGAATATTTAATCGATGAACTACTCGATTTGATAGTCTTAGTTTCTTACAAAAATAGTTTTTTCTTTTAGAAATAAGCTCAAAAAAAAACTGCCTTTTTAGACAGTTTTCTTTCTATTAAGAACTTTTATTGAAAGCTCAGGGGATAATTATTTTTTTGCTAAAATCCCCATTTGAAGTTTTGAGTTTTACAATATACACCCCTGAAGGCATGTTTTTTATCGGGATTTGAATGTTATTTTGTTTTCTTTCTTTTACATCCCAATTTGCAATGGATTGCCCCAACATGTTAAAAAGGAAAATCTTATCGACCGTTTCTTCGATAAAGTTGTTTTCTATGTTTAGTATTTTATTATTATTTGTATAGTAAACTGAAATACCTTCGGACAAATTAAATTCATCTACGTTGAGTGTTTTTTCAGAAAATCGTAAAGAGAATCGACTTTTGTACTCTCCAACATCGAGGGGTATTGTAAAGGCATTATTTTTTATATCATAATAAGTAGTAGTCAGGTTGTCATATAAATAAATTTGTAAGCTTTGAGGTATATTTTCTAGCTTATCAAGTTTGATAGTTGCGGTACCTTTGTTTGCGACAATTAGCCCAAAAGGAATTATTTGATCATCATTAAAATTAGCCACTGCTTGAATTACAAACTTACTATCAGCTAATTCCCAATAGATATCATTGCTACTACTACCAAACATAGGGGCATCATAACCAATGTCAAATTGATTCGTTGTATTTTTATCAACGCCAACTAATAGTTGGCGATGTGTGCCAACAGTGCTGTCAAATCCCAGTCTGATTTTTAATCTTGTATCTTTTGCGTCTTCTTTTAATTTGGTGTTTTCAGCTGCTTTCATAAATAGTGAATTTCCAGAACTTTCTCTTTCGAACTTTCTTTGACTGTTTTTAAAATTAAGAGTTCCTCCTTGAACTATTTCTGCTGTTGTACCTACAGCGGAGTCTAATGATGCGTTTACAAAAAATCCTTGTCCCACCGCTATATAACGTTCTGGAATTTTGGTTCCAGTCCCACCAGCGGTTAAAGGACTGCTGCCAACTCCTGGTGCACCTCCCATTAAAGTATAAGTGGCATAAGCGCCTTCATATTCTGCTAATAAATGATTATTTGATAAGCCAAAATGATCCCAGAAATAGAGTACGCCATTGAATCTATTTTCAGTGTTTCTGCCAATATTACCATTTATTGTTTCTTTGATATTGTCTTTTATAAATTCATCTGCATCAAGAGCAGACGGATAGGGGTTTCCTATCAAATAACTATTGTTCTTAATTAGGTTGAGTGAAATGGTTCCCGAATTTGGTTTTCCAACGAAGACATAGTTTTGCAGGGCTGTTGTGTCAGCTGCCCCACCAGTTCCCTTCATAGTAAACCCTTCGCCAGTTTTTATCGTGCCGTTACTTGTAATATGATTCCATTTGTAATAATTTCCCCAGTCATCTCCGTCTATTATTTGAGAGTTATAAGACCAAATCCAACGGTCCGTGATTTTTATAGGGTCTGAATACGTATCGGCGTAATTAAAAGTGGTTCCAAAAGATATTATTTTTGGACTATTGGAAATTGTTCCATCTTTTAAAATATTTTTAATTATATACGGCACATTATTCGAAATCCCTTGAATTAGGCTAACGGGTGAAGACCAGTAATTGTAATTAAAACTGTTTTTTTTGCCTTGTTGATCAATTTTAATAAATCCTGTACTTGTTGGATCTAAAATACTTTCACTAAATTGAGTTGTAGTGTATCTTTTTTCTACTAATTGTGATTCACCCACTAAATCAATGTTACCATTCAATTTTAAGTAGTAAGTTATCCATAGCAATTGACCATCATTTTTTTCAATAGGATTAGTCACTACTGGGTCTGCTATCGTTATTTTTCCAGCAGTTGAGAGTAATCCCAATAATGTTATGTCCTTATTTCCAGAATTAATGTTATGTGATGCCATTACAATATTCCAATCTATAGGCGTTCCATTATAACCTGTGCTATTTGGATAATCCCATACAGAATTTCCATAGGTCCAAGGGGTTGTTAGAGTTGTGTCGGTCCAGTTTCCATCTGTTTTTGAGGTATATGGAATAGGAGCTGTCTGATCTTCTACTGTTGTTATGTTTCTTAATTTACCTATAGCTGTTCCTTTTGTTGGATAAAGATAACCGCAACTAATAGAATTCATTTGATAATATCCTAATAAATTAGTTGTCCAAGATAAACCATTAACGTCTATTGGCACTATTGCTCCTTGTACATTACCAGCTACAGTTAGGCTAGTTATAATTTCCTGATTCATCATTTGATGCAATTGTTCAGGTGTCAGTGATGTATTCCAAATTCTAAGTTCATCCATCCACCCATTGAAATATTTAACGGGTTTATTGGGTGGACTTCCTGTTTGATCCATTGCTCCTAAAATGCAATCAAAATCATTATCGATTGGTTTAGTACCAGTGATACCTGATGGGTTACTCACCTCTATACCATCAATATATAATCTATAAGTTGTACCATTAAAAGTAACTGCAATATGATACCACCTGCTTGTACTAATTGAATAATTTGATTGAATAGTTCCAGTAGAATTCCAATTAAATGAAACGATACTTCCTGCTAATTTTAAATCATATCCAGTCGCAGAATTATTGGCATCGCGTTTTGAAAAAATAGTTTGAGCTCCGGTTATTGAATTAGGTTTTACCCAAACTTCAATACTAAATGAATTGGTTAAATCGTAGTTGCCTTTAAAGGTTATATTGTCATTTACACCATCAAAATTAATACTTTTACAATCTGTAAATATAATTTGTACATCATCAGAGCAGCCTCCAGTGGTCCAAGTTAACACATAGGTTCCAGATTCGCCAGTAAAAGTCGCTCTAGGGTCTGCATCATTTGGAGAAAAAGTTCCCGTTCCACATGTACTAGTTGATTTAATGGTCCATTTTCCTGTCGCTCCAGTTCCGGGCTGTGTTCCGGGTTGATAATTATTGTCAAAAGCACCATTAGCGATATTTTTATCTGCTGTTTCTCTATTGTCATAAGCATTAAGCTTCACAAAATTATTACCACAATCAACGGGTAAGATAGCCACGTCTTTTCCAGCATATGCTAAATTAACATTTACAGGTACATAGACAGTATTGCTAGGCGTAATGTCGTATATGCATCCATTTAAAAATGATGTAACCGCAAAGTTATAAACCCCTGGAGATACAGGAGTTTCTGAATGAGTGTTTGTGGTTCCAATGATATTATGGTTTTCATCTGTCCATACAATACCCGGACCTGCAGGAGGAGATGGTATTTTTATTTCATCTAAAGCCCATGCGCTATTTATTGTAGTTCCTTTGAATGTAAATTTTATTCTCAGATCTTTTTGTCCAACATAGTCTGATAAATCAAATGAAAATTGTTGCAATGGATTGAAAATTGCAGAGGCTGTTTTTCCTACTTTACTGAAAAGCATAATATTATAATTTACACCTCCATCAAGTGATAATTCAATTTTAGCATAATCATTTATTTCTAAATTCCAAGCCAGTTGAACATCAAAAGTTGCAGTTGAAAGTCCGAAAGTGTTAAACCTTGGAGTTTCTAGTGTAGTGTTGTCCCTAGTTCCACCATAATATGTATTTAATAGATCTCCATTTGATATGGCAAATTTTTTGTCTGATGAATCATAAAAAATTGGATATGTTCCAAAAGGGTGACCGTTTGTTCCCGCCCAATTGTTAGGTTTAGTATTGTTTGCTGAAGCTGTCCAAGCAGTTCCCACAGCAACTCCATCTAACCGCCATTTGTCAGGATTAGTCTTATCAGGAAATTGCCCAGTATTAAAACCTCCTCCTTCTATGTTTTGTCCTGTGGCAAAACCACTAGTTGCATTAAATACAGTGGTTTCACCTAAACACATTGTTGTTTTTGATGTAGTAACAGGTGTAGGTTTAATATCCTGTGGTACCACACTTACGGTTACGATATTAGAGTATGAAATTGCGCAGTTTCCACTCTGAATAACTGCTCTGTATATTCTTGTTTGTGGAATGCTAGAATAGGCATAACTGTTAGTTGTATTGCTAAGTGTATTCCAATTTATTCCAGCATTGATTGAATATTCCCATCGAATTATGTTTCCAGTATATCCACTTAAAACTAACAAACCATCTGTTGATAAGCAGGCTAGAAGGTTTTTGCTGTAAATAATTGGATTATTATATGGATTGCCCGACTGATCAGTTGCATAACCAGCTAAAGTTCCTCCAATGGAAGTAGGAGTGATTGTTACTGTATGTGATTTTGTAGCTGGGCCATTACATCCTGCTGCACTTGCTGTAATAGTTGTCATTCCGCTCCATCCTGGAGCATAAGTTACTGCAGCTGTAGCCGCAATAATCGTGTTTCCAGCTGCTATACTTGCTGCATCCAGACTGTAAATAATTCCTGTTGAGTTATTAGCGGTCGTTGTAGTAATTACTGTTCCTGCCCCTTGGCAACGTGTTGAAGTTGTCGGTGAAAATGCATTGATGGTTACTGTTGGTGTAACTGTTACAATATGCATGGTAGTTGCAGGACCATTACATCCTGCCGCACTTGCTGTAATTGTTGTTGTTCCGCTCCATCCCTCCGCATAAGTTACAACTCCTGTGCTAGAATCGATACCATTACCCGAAAAAGCAGCAGTGGCTGTGTCTAAGCTATAAGTAATTCCTGTGGAATTATTTGCTGTTGTTGTGGTAGTCACAGATCCGGCGCCCTGGCAACGTGTTGAAGTTGTCGGTGAAAATGAATTTATGGAGACTGTTGGCGTAACTGTTACAACATGCATAGTAGATGCTGGGCCATTACATCCTGCTGCACTTGCTGTAATGGTTGTTGTACCGCTCCATCCTGCCACATAAGTCACGGCACCTGTAGTGGCAACAATTGAGTTCCCTGCAGTTAAGCTGGCAGTATCTAGATTATAAGTAATTCCTGTGGAATTATTTGCTGTTGTTGTGGTAGTCACAGATGCTGCTCCTTGACAACGTATTGAAGTTGTCGATGGAAATGAATTTATGGTTACCGTTGGAGTTACTGTCACAACGTGCGTGGTAGTTGCTGGGCCGTTACATCCTGCTGCACTTGCTGTAATGGTTGTTGTTCCGCTCCATCCTGCAGCATAAGTTACTGCAGCTGTCGCCGCAATAATCGTGTTTCCAGCTGCTATACTTGCTGCATCCAGACTGTAAATAATTCCCGTTGAGTTACTAGCAGTCGTTGTAGTAGTTACCGTTCCTGCCCCTTGGCAACGTGTTGCAGTTGCCGCTGAAAATGCATTGATGGTTACTGTTGGTGTAACTGTTACAATATGCATGGTAGTTGCAGGACCATTACATCCTGCCGCACTTGCTGTAATTGTTGTTGTTCCGCTCCATCCCGCCGCATAAGTTACAACTCCTGTGCTAGAATCGATATTATTACCCGAAAAAGCAGCAGTGGCTGTGTCTAAGCTATAAGTAATTCCTGTGGAATTATTTGCTGTTGTTGTGGTAGTCACAGATCCATTGCCCTGGCAACGTGTTGAAGTTGTCGGTGAAAATGAATTTATGGAGACTGTTGGCGTAACTGTTACAACATGCATAGTAGATGCTGGACCATTACATCCTGCTGCACTTGCTGTAATGGTTGTTGTACCGCTCCATCCTGCCACATAAGTCACGGTACCTGTAGTGGCAACAATTGAGTTCCCTGCAGTTAAGCTGGCAGTATCTAGTGTATAAGTAATACCTGTGGAATTATTTGCTGTTGTTGTGGTAGTCACAGATGCTGCTCCTTGACAACGTATTGGAGTTGTCGATGGAAATGAATTGATGGTTACCGTTGGAGTTACTGTCACAACGTGAGTGGTAGTTGCTGGGCCGTTACATCCTGCTGCACTTGCTGTAATGGTTGTTGTTCCGCTCCATCCTGCAGCATAAGTTACTGCAGATGTAGCCGCAATAATCGTGTTTCCAGCTGCTAAACTTGCTGTATCTAGACTGTATGTAATTCCCGTTGAGTTACTAGCAGTCGTTGTAGTAGTTACCGTTCCTGCCCCTTGGCAACGTGTTGAAGTTGCCGCTGAAAATGCATTGATGGTTACTGTTGGTGTAACTGTTAAGATAGCAGGATTTGAAATAGTTTGTGAGCATGTACCTCCAGGACTACTTACTACCACATCATAACTTCCAGCATTACTAAGTAACAACCCAGTAAAAGTAATAGTGGAGGTTGTAGCTGTTGAAATATTACCACCATTAGAAATAGGAATTCCATTTTTTCTCCAAACATAACTTGAAATAGTACCTATAGCCGTTACTGAAAACGTGGCATTAAGACCTTCACATTTTACCTGAGCACTTGGATGGTTAGTTATGTCTATATCTTGATTTACAATTAGTACTGCTTCATTTGAAGTAACTGATGAACAAGCTGAAGTTCCACTTACAACTACAGTATAATTTCCTGCATCCACTGTACTCACATTAGGAATTGAATACGTATTAGATGTTGCCCCTATAATATTTGTCCCTCCTTTTTTCCATTGATAAGTAAGCCCTGTTCCTGTTGCTATTACTGAAAAACTAATAGGAAAGCCAGAACAAACTGTTTGAGAAGGTTTTGGTTGAGTATTTATTAACGGTGGCTGATTTACCGTTACAGCAAAGTTTGCAGAGACCGCTCCGTTACCACATGCGTTTGTTCCATAGACTGCAATATTTCCTGAAGTTGCTGTATTAGAATAATTGACCGTAATACTGTTTGTATTGGCTCCGTTAGCTATGGTAGCTCCTGTAGGTAAAGACCAGCTATATCCAGTTGCATTGGTAATAGTGGGAACCGTATAGGCTACACTGTTTTGTCCTTGGCATACTATTGCCGAACCGTTTATTATGCCTGCTGCAAGAGGTAAAAGATTTAGCGTTACAGCAAAGTTTGCAGAGACCGTTCCGTTACCACATGCGTTTGTTCCATAGACTGCAATATTTCCTGAAGTTGCTGTATTAGAATAATTGACCGTAATACTGTTTGTATTTGCTCCGTTAGCTATGGTAGCTCCTGTAGGTAAAGACCAGCTATACCCAGTTGCATTGGTAATAGTGGGAACTGTATAGGCTACACTGTTTGGTCCTTGGCATACTATTGCCGAACCAGTTATTATGCCTGCTGCAAGAGGTAAAGGATTTAGCGTTACAGCAAAGTTTGCAGAGACCGTTCCGTTACCACATGCGTTTGTTCCATAGACTGCAATATTTCCTGAAGTTGCTGTATTAGAATAATTGACCGTAATACTGTTTGTATTGGCTCCGTTAGCTATGGTAGCTCCTGTAGGTAAAGACCAGCTATATCCAGTTGCATTGGTAATAGTGGGAACCGTATAGGCTACACTGTTTTGTCCTTGGCATACTATTGCCGAACCGTTTATTATGCCTGCTGCAAGAGGTAAAAGATTTAGCGTTACAGCAAAGTTTGCAGAGACCGTTCCGTTACCACATGCGTTTGTTCCATAGACTGCAATATTTCCTGAAGCTGCAGTATTAGAATAATTGATAGTAATACTGTTTGTATTTGCTCCGTTAGCTATGGTAGCTCCTGTAGGTAAAGACCAGCTATACCCAGTTGCATTGGTAATAGTGGGAACTGTATAGGCTACACTGTTTTCTCCCTGGCATACTGTTGCCGAACCGTTTATTATGCCTGCTGCAAGAGGTAAAGGATTTAGCGTTACAGCAAAGTTTGCAGAGACCGTTCCGTTACCACATGCGTTTGTTCCATAGACTGCAATATTTCCTGAAGTTGCTGTATTAGAATAATTGACCGTAATACTGTTTGTATTTGCTCCGTTAGCTATGGTAGCTCCTGTAGGTAAAGACCAGCTATACCCAGTTGCATTGGTAATAGTGGGAACTGTATAGGCTACACTGTTTTCTCCCTGGCATACTGTTGCCGAACCGTTTATTATACCAGCTGCAAGAGGTAAAGGATTTAGCGTTACAGCAAATTTTGCAGAGACTGTTCCGTTACCACATGCGTTAGTTCCATAGACAGCAATATTTCCTGAAGTTGCTGTATTAGAATAATTGACCGTAATACTGTTTGTATTTGCTCCGTTAGTTATGGTAGCTCCTGTGGGTAAAGACCAGCTATACCCAGTTGCATTGGTAATAGCGGGAACTGCATAGGCTATACTGTTTTCTCCCTGACATACTGTTGCCGAACCGTTTATTATGCCTGCTGCAAGAGGTAAAGGATTTACCGTTACTGCCACTGTTGCGGTGGCCGGAGTATTGGGACAACTTCCTGTTGGTATATTGGTGGTTATGGTTGCTGTGGCAGAGCCTCCGGAAATTGTAGGAGTAAAGATTGCAGTAATAGTTGATCCAACTTGAGATTGTAATGTAATATTACCATTTGTTGCAGTCCAATTGCCTGAAGTTGCGTTTCCAGTTAGTACTCCAGTTACTATAATGGAGCTGTTTGCACAAACAGTCTGAGATGAAGGTGAAACAGTTACACCATTAAATGAATTTACAATGATTCGGTCTTTGCCATTTGAAGGGGTAGATACTGTGGTATTTTCACTACCACATGGATTAATTGCCTTGACCGTAATAACTTGATTTCCTAGTGCAGCTGATGAAGAAACAGACACAGTAATGGAGTTAGTCAAATTACCACTGGTAATTATCCAACCTGTTGGTAAATTCCACTGGTAATATTGAGCATTTGAAGCTGCTGGAACTGATAAGGTAACAGTAGCGGGGGGACAGATAGATTGGTTTGAAACTGTTATACTGGTACTACCGTTCCATCCGCTAGGATTTCCAGTAAAAACACTCATAACTATAGTGGTGCTTGTAGCTGTGGAAGGGGATGGACAAATAGCATTAGAAGTCATTACAACTGATATGGTAGCATTGTTAGCGAGAGTTGTGGTTGTATAAGTGGGGCTATTTGTTCCCACGAGAGTTGCTCCGTTCTTCCATTGATAAGAGGGAGCAGATCCTCCATTAGTTGGTGTAGCTGTGAAAGTTACAGAAGTACCTGAACAAATAGTCGTTGATGAAGAAGATATTGAAACTGATGGTATTACCGTTGGATTGACGGTAACCGTTACAGGTTTAATGTCATAACATCCTGCTGCTGTTGCCCCCTTAATATAATAAGTTCCTGTTCCCGCTGTTGTTGGTGTGGCATATGAAATAGTTGCTGCTGCATCAGTCCAGTAAGTATAGGTTAAACTGGCAGTCGATCCTGCAGTTACCGCTGTGGCTGTTAAGTTAACTGTTGATGGCGAACATACTGCTGCAGGATCGGTGATCACAACATTTGGTTTGGGATTAATAGTAACAGTTATAGGTTTGATATCAAAACAACCTGAAGCTGTTATTCCTTTAATATAATAAGTACCCGCAATTGCTGCAGTTGGTGTAGCAGATGAAATAGTTGCAGCTGCATTTGTCCAGTAAGTATAGGTTAAGCCAGCTGTCGATCCTGCAGTTACCGCTGCGGCCGTTAGGTTAACTGTTGATGGCGAACATGCTGTTGGAGGATTGGTAATCAGAACAATTGGTGATGGATTGATTGTAACCGTTACAGGTTTGATGTCGTAACAACCTACTGCTGTTGTCCCCTTAATATAATAAGTTCCTGTACTAGCTGTTGTTGGTGTGTCATATGAAATAGTTGCAGCTGCATCAGTCCAGTATGTAAAAGTTAGACTGGCTGTTGACCCTGCAGTTACCGATGCGGCCGTTAGGTTAACTGTTGATGGGGAGCATGCTGCTGGAGGATTGGTAATCAGAACAATTGGTGATGGATTGACTGTAACCGTTATAGGCTTGATGTCGTAACAATCTGCTGCTGTTGTCCCCTTAATATAATAAGTTCCTGTACTCGCTATTGTTGGTGTGTCATATGAAATAGTTGCAGCTGCATCAGTCCAGTATGTAAAAGTTAGACTGGCTGTTGACCCTGCAGTTACCGCTGCGGCCGTTAGGTTAACTGTTGATGGCGAACATACTGCTGAAGGATTGGTGATCACGACAGTTGGTGTTGGATTGATAATAACGGTTATAGGTTGGATATCGAAACAACCTGAAGCTGTTATTCCTTTAATATAATAAGTACCCGCAACTGCTGCAGTTGGTGTAGCATAGGAAACAGTCGCTGCTGCATCAGTCCAGTATGTAAAAGTTAGAGTGGCTGTTGACCCTGCAGTTACCGCTGTGGCCGTTAGGTTAACTGTTGATGGGGAGCATGCTGCTGGAGGATTGGTAATCACAACAGTTGGTGATTGATTGACTGTAACCGTTACAGGCTTGATGTCATAACAACCTGCTACTGTTGTCCCCTTAATATAATAAGTTCCTGTACTCGCTGTTGTTGGTGTGTCATATGAAATAGTTGCAGCTGCATTTGTCCAGTAAGTATAAGTTAAGCCGGCTGTCGATCCTGCAGTTACCGCTGTGACACTTAAGTCAACGGTTGATGGTGAACATACTGATGCTGGATCATTGGTTACTACTGTAGGTGAGGTATTTATAGTAACCATTACAGGCTTGATGTCGTAACAACCTGCTGCTGTTGTCCCCTTAATATAATAAGTTCCTGTACTCGCTGTTGTTGGTGTGTCATATAAAATAGTTGCAGCTGCATTTGTCCAGTAAGTATAGGTTAAGCCAGCTGTCGATCCTGCAGTTACCGCTGTGACTGTTAAGTCAACGGTTGATGGTGCACATACTGACGTTGGATTATTGGTTACTACTGTAGGTAAGGGACTTTCGGTAACCGTTACAGGCTTTATTTCATAACAACCAGCTGCGGTCGTACCCTTAATGTAATAAGTGCCGGTAGTCGTAGCTGTAGGTGTATCATATGATATTGTAGCGGCTGCATTCAACCAATAAGAATAGATTAAGCCAGCTGTCGATCCCGATGTTACTGCTGCCAAAGTTAGATCTACCGTTGCAGTTGCACATACTGCTGACGGGTTTGTAACTACTACATTAGGGATAGGACTAACAGTAAGGGTAACATAGTTGCTTGTAGCTGGGCTTCCCAATACACAGGGTGTTGCATTGGAAGTCAAAACAACAGATATGACATTTCCATCGGTAAGATTAGAAGATGAAAAAGTATTCCCAGAACTATTTGCCCCAGTATTTAAACCATTAATTTGCCATTGATATAATGGATCGGAACCACTATTTGTTGGTATGGCCGTAAACGTTACACTAGTACCGTCGCAAATTGTAGTAGCCGATGCTTCGATGATCACACTGGCTGGTAAGTTTGGATTAATATTAATTGTTGCCAGACTACTATCGCTGCAAGGTGCTGTTGCTGTATATATGAAAGTACTAGTGGTTGCACCTGAATCTGGTATAAAAGTACCAGCTCCGGCATTAAAATTCCCCCCTGTTCCAGAGGTTCTTGTCCAACTTCCACCAGAGTCTTCACTAGTAATTAAACTAAATAAATCAATAGGAGTTGCACTAGAATCACATATACTAATCGATCCATTTACTCCAGAACATTGTCCAAAACTGTAAATGGAATTTAAAATTAATAAAATTAAAAAAAGGTATTTTTTTTTCATGAGGCCTACACTTTAGAATCAAATAATTAAATTTTTTATAAAAATGCAGATAGAAAGGTCAGTGATTTATTAGTGAGAAAACAGTTTTTTATTTTAACCCTTTCTCAATTAAAAAGAACCAACCGTGATTTTTTATCAATTCTCACAAAAAAACAACTTTCTAGATTTTATAACGGATTTACTATCTGTTTGCAAATATTTGACATAGATTGTATTACGTTATTTACCTTAAAATTAAGTAATTAACTATTGTTATTGACCTGTATGTGCTTTTTTTCGATAAACGGGTTTTATGCCCAGATGAACTACTTCTATTAACAAAATTCAGAACTTTTTTCTCTCAAATTGAATTCAAATTTGAGCAAAAAAAAACTGCTTTTCAGGGCAGTTTTCTCTTTTTTATTAATGTAGATATCCGTTTTTATGGAATAATAATTTTTTTGCTTAATTCTCCAACTGAAGTATAAATTTTTGCAATATAGACACCAGAACTGAGATTTTTAAGGGGTACCTGAATGTTTTGCTGAGATTGATCTTCAATTTCCCATGTGGTAACTGACTGGCCATTCATATTAAATAAAGTTACTTTTATAAGAGTCGTTTCGGTCGACTGTTTATTGATATCAAAAACATTTTTTCGCAGAAGATGCGTCATTTTTATCGTTTCTGATTTTTTGTTGTCTTTTATCTCTTTTTCTTTTGGCTCTTTTTCCTTTTTAGTTTTAAAACATAATGAAAATCGATCATTATTTTCACCTTTTGGTATTGTCACTTCAAATTTTTCATTTCGTATATTATGGTAAGTTTTGTCGGTGCTATCATATATAAAAACATTTTGATTTTTATCGTAATTTTCAATCTCATCAAGCATGAATTGTACGTTTCCTGCACGGTCTGCCTTTACTCCAATAGGATAAATGGCATTTGAATCGAAAAATCCTTCTCCTTGAATAACCAATTTATTTTCTCCGTTTAGAAAATACATATCATTAGGGAAATTGTCAAAATTAGTAGCATCATAGCCATAATCCATTCCACTTGTCGCATTTTCATTCATAAAACCAATCAAAACTTGTCGATGATAATTGTTATTTGAATTAAAACCTAGGCGAATTTTCTTAAACTGTTCTTTTAGTATTGGATTAGTATCATTATTTTTCCTCACTTTTTGATTTTTAATTTTTGGTGCAAATTTGAACATAGTATTTGAAAGTTCAGTTTCGCTTTCTTTTTGAAAATCTCTTTGGCTATTTTTAAAGGTAATAGTTCCGCCTGATCCAGATTTTCCGCTTAAAAAGAAACCTTGTCCCACCGGAATAAATTGTTGAGGTATTTTAGTGCTAGATCCAAGACCGCTAATTAACGGAGGAGACACAGGTGGGACTCCATCGGTTAAATTTCTTACAGCATACCCGCCTTGATAATCTCGTAAAACATGAGTATTGTTAGTTGTATAATGTTCCCAAAAATAGAGTGATCCATCTATAGAGTCTAAATTATCAATTATAAATGCTTTGGAATCTAATGCTGAAGGATAAGGATTTCCAGCTAGCAATAATTGGCCTGAACTAACGGTGTTCGCTGTTATTGTTCCATTATTTGGTTTTCCAATAAATGAATAATTTTGAGTAATTCCACTAGCTCCACTACCTTTTAAAGTAAAACCTTGGCCCACTCGTATTGAACCAGTTTCACCCACTCGAACCCAATTTGCGTAAGCATTACTATAATTATCAAATTTGTAGATCCAGTAACGTGCCAGGCTGATTGGAGTAGTGGGTGACCCATCATAACCACCAATCCATTTGATTGTTCCTGCTGAATTAGGATTAGTTCCGTCTTTTAAAACACTTCCAACGCTATAGTTTGTGTTGTTGGCTGCAGTGTTAATAGGGCTTACAGGAGAACTCCAATAATTATAATTATATTTGTTTGATTGCCCCTGTTGGTCCCTTTTAAGAGATCCGGAACTGTTTACATCTAATACGCTTCCTTCAATTTGAATCAATTGCGATTGGCCAACTAAGTTTATCTTACCGTCTAGTTTTAAGTATTTAGAAACTTCTATTTTCGAATCATTTTCTGCAAATAATGTATTGCTATTTACCAATAGACCCAATACAGTTTTGTTTCCATTAGATGTGATATTGTGATTCGTTTTAACAATGTTCCAGTCTATTCTAGTTACGCCATCTATTGCTAAGCTATTTGGCACATCCCAAACAGGATAATTAGTCCAGGTGTCATCTTCTGACCAATCTTGTTCACTAACTCTTGATGTATAAGGTAGTGGGGCTGTATCAGGTTGTTGCGTTCCAATATTTCGTAATTTTCCATTTATAGCTGATATAGATTTACCTAATACATAACCGTTAATTATATCATTTGTAGGATTCATTTGGTAATAGCCATCTAAATTAGTCCAAGATAATCCAGGAATCTCTAATGGTACTATTGCTCCTATGATATTTCCTTCATTGTTTTGTATTTCTTGGTTCATCATTTGTCGAATTTGATCAACTGTCAATTCTACTTTCCAAATTCGAAGTTCATCCATCCATCCGTTAAAATAGTTGAATGGTGTTCCATTATTTTGATCCATTGCACCAAGTAGGCAATTTGCATTATTAATTATTGGATTAACTCCAGATACGGCCTTGTGCACTAAAATACCATCTATATATAGTTTGTAATTTGTGCCGTTATATGTAACAGCAACATGATACCACCTATCCGTTTTAATAGGATAGTTGGATGCGATAGATTTACCATTATTCCAGTTAAAGGAAATGATGTTATTTACTAATTTTAAATCATAACCATTTGTTGTGCTAGATCCTAGCCGTTTAGATAAAATAGTTTGTTTATTTCCATTTGTTTCATTTGATTTTACCCAGATCTCGATACTGAATGAACCAGAATTCAGGCTATAATTGTTTTTAAAAGTAACGTTGTCATCAATTCCATCAAAATTTAGAATATTACAGTTGGCAAAATTTACTAAAACATCGTCAGTAGTGGAGCAGCTTGTAGTCCATCTTAGGGTATATACGCCAATATTAGGGGTGGAGAAGACTGACGTAGGACTCGCAATATTCGAAAAAACTTCGCCACCGCCTGCAGGACCACTAACTATTGACCATGCTCCTGTTTGTGCTGTAGATGCATTCAAATTAATATTTTCCCCTCCACATGAGGCAATTTGATCTGGCCCAGCCATGCTAGACAAACATGAGCTTTCGTCTATTGCAACTTTAATAGAACCTACAATTGGTAAATGACATACACTATTATCATAACCTTGAAAAAAGTATTTTGTAAATGCTAAGCCTGAAGTGGCCCCAGTACCAGTTATTGTTCCTGTTTCTAAAGAAACTTCAGGGCTACAACCAGCACTTAAAATAGTGTTACAATCCGTTGTAACATCTAAGTTGAAGCTGATATCTGCATACACATACTCGGGATGTCCTGACGTGATAGGTAGTGTACCTAAGTTCCAAAGTATTTTATTAGTTGCTGAATCAAAATAAGGTTTATTGGTCGTGCTAAAGCCATTATAGGTATGATAGCTAATTGTTTGTCCAGTATTGAATATAGCTGTTGCTGGTACAGGGATTGAAATTATAGTGTTATTTGTAGCTTCAGTACCTTCATTGGTAATAGAGAGAGAGTAATTAATAGATTGTCCTGGGGAGACATTTAAAACTGGGGGATTTGGAACATTATTAATTGACGTAACACTTATTAGTCCTTTAGGTTCTGGTATATAGGAGTCAACTGACATGGCAAAACCGAAAATGGTGTATACTTCGTAAGTTGAACCAAATCTAAAAGTGGTTGAGGTTTGATTGTTCCCTATAACTGCATTGTCTGTGTTTGGAATTGTAAACATACTGAAATCAACCCCTGTGTTATTTTGCAAAATGGGGTTGCTTTTACCTGGAGTCGGCACAGGGAAAATAGAAGAGTTAAAGAAGTTAGAAGTTGTGTTCCTCGCGTGACTTAATGTCAAATAGTTAGTATTATTGTAAACAGCTGGATTTGCATTAAGTTTTTGTACCGCTAAATAATCACTTCCTGAATTTGTGGCTACATCACCCTCAGCCGCCATTACCCCTAGTTTCATATTTACGGGACCGGCTCCTACTGTGGTGAATCCTGAAATAGGAATTGTGCCGTATTCACCTCCACCGCCTCGTTGGCCATTTACGTACGCATAACCATCAAAAAGTGTTACAGCACGACTTTTCATGACAGGATTCTCATAAATAACAACCATTACCCAACCACCTGATAATCCAGGATTAGAGTTTGTTCCTTCAGTCAAAGCCATATCAGCAACTGTATATGCTCCAGGACCATGTGTCTTAACGTAATCTGTTATTTCTTGATATCCAATAAAAATTCCACTTTGGGCAGTGCCAGGAAAACGTAGTTCAAAATCTGGCCCTTTAGGTTTTGCTGTAATTGAAGTGTAGGACGTTGCTCCTGGCCCCTTTAAAGAGATTACTTTTTTGTTATAATTTTTTGTAACAGATCCTTTTTTAACAGAAAAAGTCTCATTAGCATCATTTGATTTTCCTGTCCAATAGAGTCCTGCAAAAATTACTGTTGAACAGTTTTGGTTTGCGCTATTTTCTCCTGAATTAGTGAGTTCAAGAGTTGCCATAGAAGAATTTAAAGTAGATGGATCGCCGTCTATATCGACGTATTTCATCGAATTACCTTCATTATTTGTACCATTATTATAGTTAACAAGAGTCAAGTTGGTGTTACCTAGCATGGTAAAATCACCCTTTAGATTATAAATGTTTTTAGCAGGTGTCGCTGAGGATGTTCTTTGTGAAAAATTAACTTGTGGTGTTGTTTGTGTTTGTGCCATGATAAGAGTAGGAACCACAAAAAATAATAAAAACAATATTAAAGAGTGAAATCTGATGAACGGCTTTTTAAAGTAAAGTTTTCTCATGTTTAATCGGGAATAAAAGATCTTTTATATTCATTTTATTTGGCACGACAAAAATAATAAAACTCTTTTTGTATCTTCGATAAAAAGCAATTAAATCTGATTAAGTGCATTAAATTAAAAATAAAGTCAGGTAAGTACTATAAAATTGTACAAATGTTTTGTTTTAATAAATACAAGGTTAATAGTTTAATGATAAATAAATATTGGGGATATGTTGGAAATTACAATCTGTCTTATGAACTTTTTAATCAATTATTCAATTTAGAATATCATGACAACAAATAGATGGAAATATTCTATTTATAAAAGGGAAAGATCAATCATAGATTTTGATAGCAGACCTTTTGAAATAGTTTAGAGAATTTTAGAAAAAACTTACTTGTTTAGTAATGAACTAGGTTGAAATCTTTAATGAAGTAATATTTGTATCTCAATTTGTAAATTCCTCACTCGAGTTCCTCACTTGAGAGTTTTGAAGTCGGTATTTTTGAAAACATAATCCCAATAAAAAACCCTTAAACAGTTGTTGTTTAAGTTTTTGTGTGTAGCGAGGACGGGATTTGAACCCGTGACCTCAGAGGGTTATGAAAATTGAAATGTCACTTTTGTTACTTTGTAAAGTACTGATTATTAGGCGTTATGATTTTCAGCTTAAATTGGTTTATGTCGTATTTTTTACTTTTCCTCACTCTTTTTCCTCACTCTTCATTTTACCCAAGAACGTTGGCAAATGAGTGGTAACTGAAATGTATGACAAAGTGGTTAGTAGCAAAGTTTTGAATAATACAAGATTCCAACTTATCTTTTCATTAATTGTTTTAAACGACCCTGATAAGATTGTCTATAAATTTTTTTTGTGGTATCGTTCAGAAAAGAAGCTGTTATCAATTTTTCTACATTATCCGATTGTGATAACATCAAATTCATAATGTCATTAAAAATTTTTGAACTGATTCCTGCTTGCTCTGACAGTATGGCAAATTGTTGGCTAATTTTCCCTTGGCCTAAATTCCTAGGTAATAGTCCATCATCTAATGCAAAGTCTTTATCCTCTATATGAATACGACTATTTAGAAGGTCATAAGCAGGACTTAATCTATAGTCTCCCATAGGGGTTTCGAGCAAAGAAAAGTTTTTAAAATGAGCATCGCCATTTGAGAATAGATAATTGAAAATCAAGATTTTTAAAACTTTAGGAGCTTCCAATTTGTAAGCGGGTAAATATTTCTGCATTAATTGAAATATTTCTAAATAGTTTCCTAAGTATTTATAATGTTCTCCATGTGTTTGTGGTGTCCTTTCGGCCAAGGATGCAAAATCATCTTGAGCGAGTTTTGTGCCATCATCTTTTACATCAAAACGTTTGGTAATATAGGCTGGGGAACCATTTTTAAAGAATATCAGTGCATTTTCAGCAGTTTCTATTCCATAAATTTGGCGGGCAATTTGCATGGTTAAGTGTTCGTTAGAAGGCATTTGGTCTGATTTTTTTCCTATACTTGGAATTGGTTTTAGGATATAGGTACCGCGTTCTCCTTCATTGATAAGTCTTAACTTGTTTTTTTCAAGTAATACAGAAAATTTTTCCTGCACACCTGAAATGGAAATACGTTTTCTGTTTTCTTCAAATAAATCATCTGTTTCAGAATTGGATGCAGGAGAATCATAAGGCAATTCATGATGTACCTTTTTACCTTGGAACACTCTATTCAAACAGGTTCTGCTATAAGTGTGAAAACCTTCGGCTAATGTACCGGGACAATATTGTATTTCAGGTAAACTCATTGTTTTTCTATTTTAATAACTCTAACGGCACCAATGCTATCGTCTTTTGCGGTAGTCATCAGCAATCCAAAATAATCATCGAGGTCAATTTTATTATATTTACTGACTACTTGTCTATTAGAACCTTCTGGAAGCATGTTGTAAAAAAAGGGGAATAAGAATTTTGAATGAAATTCTTGTTTGCTTTTAGGTAAAGTTAGACTTATACCTGGTTTAGAGCTGTCTGCAATCCAATAATCATGATAATGAAATGTAAATGAACCATCATCGTGTTGGGTTAATATACCTGCTTCTTCATCTTTATATAATATTTTTGCCTTTCTCATTTGTTACAGATAGATTTTTAATTTTTAGACATACCTCCATACCTAAGGCATCAGCCAACTTTCCTAAAGTAAGTAGTGTTGGATTTCCTTTTCCACTTTCAAATTGTTTTAAGGTTCTTAAGCCAACGCCAGATGACTCTGCCAAGGTTTCTTGTGTCACCTGCAGTACTTCTCTACGGTCTTTTATTATTTTTATTAATTCTTTAAAGTGCATTATACGGCTCTTTTTTATACAAAAATAATATAAATTTTATTAAATTTAATAAAAAGAGCGTTAAATAGCACTAAATAATGTTTTTTTATTCTGATATTAGTGTGTGTTTGTTATTTAGTGCTCTATAATGCACTAAATCTAGTCAGATGTTTTTGAATTATTTAGTTTACATATTGCTTTATTAACGGCGATAATCGCCGTTGATTTGTAAAGGAGTAAATTTTAAAGTCTTTCAGATATAATTTGTCTTTTTTTTGTTTTAATATTTGGACATTATCATAAAGGTGCAGGGATTGAAAAGGATATTAGTTTAAAGAGTTTAAGATAGACTTAATTAACATGGGTAAATATTTTGTTAAAGTTCAAAAGGTAAAAATGAAAACTATATTTTATTTTTACCTTTTTTGCTTAGTGTTTGGTATTTTTTTTTTGTACCAAAAACTAATTTTGTCAGAATAGATTTTTACAATACAATTTGGGCAATGAATTTACAAACCTTAAAGTGCAGTACTTTTTTCTTTATTTAAAAAAGAAATAGTTCAGCTGAACCTGAGGTCTGATTTTGTATCGTTCACATTGTCAGTAATATAACTGTGGGATCTTTGGATTTTCTCACTTTTTATTTAGCTCAAGTGAGGAATTATTCCCAATAAAAAACCCTTAAACAGTTGTTGTTTAAGGGTTTGTTTTCGTAGCGAGGACGGGATTTGAACCCGTGACCTCAGGGTTATGAATTTGATATTTTTACCAAATAAATCCCTAGTTATATGCTGTTACAGGACTTGAAAATTAAGTAATCGTGTACGGATTCGTGTACGGTTAATATTAAAATTTTAAGCTAAATTAATGAAAATTAATTAATCTTAATTTGTTTGCTTTAATAATTTACTTTTAGAACGAGAATATTGATTGAAAAGTAAAATTTGAGGTAGATTTTATATAAAGAAGAAGATCTTGAATTCGGTCTAAATTGATTGTAATAAGACGGAATTATGCAATATTTATGCAATGGTTAATACCTTTAAACAAGTTTAAAGGTATTAACCATTGCGGAATTATCCAAATTTATTTTAAAAATGTCCAGTTTTTTGTAAAATAAACTGGACAAATTATTTATATTTGTAGTATTAATAATCTATGAAAACATCTGAATGTATATCGGTTACAATTGATAGACTTCCTAAAGGCTACATATTCACCTATGCTGACTTTGTTACTGAGGTGAATAAAAAAGAAGCAGTTATTAAAGCACTCAATAGAATGACTAAATCAGGGAAAATAGCAAAGCTTTCTAAGGGCAAGTATTATAAACCTGAAAGTACTCCTTTTGGTAAATTGGAACCTAATCAAGCTCAAATTGTAAAGGACTTGATGGAAAGTGATGGGAAACTAGCGGGGTATTTAACTGGTTATAGTGTGTATAATCAATTAGGACTTACGACTCAAGTTAGTAATACAATTCAAATAGGTAAAAATGAAATTCGTTCTGCTTTTAAACGGGAACGTTATATGATTTCATTTATCAAACAAAAGAACAATATTACCAAGGAAAATATCCCTTTGTTACAATTGTTAGATGCTATTCGTTACATTAAGAAAATACCAGATAGTAATCCTGCATTTTCGTGTAAACGATTATTAGCAATTCTAAAAGATTTATCGGAAAAGGACAAAAGTACAATGGTTCGTTTGGCTCTTAAATATCCACCAGCAACAAAAGCCCTTTTGGGAGCAATGTTAGATGAATTAAATGAAAAGATTCTGTCTGATTCGCTTTATAAGACATTAAACCCTGTTACCAAATATAAATTACCTGTTGATAAAGTATTGACTCAAACTGAAAAATGGAATATTATATGAAACTACACGAGAATAAACTACTTTTCAGGCAAGCAGTTCGGTTTACGGCTCAACAAATGAATATTCCAGAAATATATATTGAAAAAGATTACTGGGTTACTTTTGCTTTGCATACGATTTTTCATAATGAAATTGGTAAGCACACTATATTTAAAGGAGGAACTGCTCTTTCAAAATGTTTTAATTTGATAGAACGATTTTCGGAAGATATTGACCTTGTTGTATTGAGACATGATGGTGAAACTAATAATAAGCTAACGAATAAAATTAAAAAAATTAGTGAAGTTATAAATACAGTATTACCGGAAGTTATGGTAGAGGAAGTAACTCATAAAATGGGAATGAACCGGAAAACGGCACATACTTATGCAAAAGAATTTAATGGTAATTACGGACAAGTTAGAGATGTAATCATTATAGAGGCTACTTGGTTGGGTTATTTTGAACCTTATACGACAAAGAATGTTAATTCTTATATAGGGAATATGATGATTAATAATGGACAAACTGAAATTGCTAAACAAAATGGATTACTCCCTTTTGAAGTATTGGTATTAGAATCTGTAAGGACTCTTTGTGAAAAAATAATGAGCCTTGTTCGGTTTTCCTATTCGGAGTACCCTATTGAAGATTTAAAGAAAAAAATAAGGCATGCTTATGACTTACATCAATTATTACAACAAAAAGAATTGTTTGATTTTTTTCATTCATCGGAGTTCGAAAAAATGTTACTGACAGTAGCCAGTGATGATGTGATAAGTTTTAAAAATAATAATAAATGGTTGGTGAATCATCCTGTTGATGCGGTTGTTTTTAAAGAATTGGATTCGGTTTGGAATGAGTTAAAAGTAACTTATACGACTGATTTTAAAAATTTGGTTTATGGAGATTTACCAAATGAAAATCTTGTTCAAAATACTTTAAAAATGATTAAAGAACGTTTAAGAACTGTAATTTGGGAAATAGAAGTGTAAGAGTTGCTTTTATCAATCAATATTCATAATCTCATTATGCTCATTATCCAGTAAATCAAAAGTTCTAATAAGGTTAATAATTGTAGGGTTAATTTTTGCTAGTCTATTAACCTCAATTTCTGTTTTAGTGAGTTGTTTTTGAACTCTAGTAGAATCGTTCGTTCTGCTTTCAAGATAAATGTCAGCTAAATCAGTTCCATCCGGTACATTTTTATCCTCAATATAGCGACTGCATCTAATTTCAAAGCCTTCTTTTTGTAGTTCTAATGTTATTTTGTTCCAATCATCATATTCTGATTTATCTGGATAAGCCAAAATAGGATGATTTTTTAAAGGTAAAAGCATTTCTTTTTTAAAATTACTTTTACTGCCTGTTGCCATCCAAATATAATCTGGCAAGAATAAGCTCATGATCAAAGCGGTCTTTTCTGACTCTACTATGGCAATTTTATTTTTCGTCGATTCGTTGATTATATGCAAACCAAATAGACACTGCTGTAAGACATAATCATTTAACTTTAAAAGTCTATGAACCCAGTGAATATGGTTAAACGGTTTTTTTATTCTTTTGCCTGTTTTAATATTAAAAAGCATCACTTTCCCCGTCATTATTTTATTTTGAGGATTGATTTGCCAAAAAATTGTTGAACCAAGCCAATGCCTTGATGTTCCAAGTCTGTATTGCAAAATAACCGACTGAACCTCTTCTTCTGAAAAATAAATTTTCAAAAATTGAATCAAATTATTTTCATTAAAATTCCTGCCGCATAAAACCAATAAATCAGATTGTAAAGTAGAGGCTTGTCTTGTGATTATTGGTTTTATAAATTCGGAAATCACACAATTTTTATTAGGGTATTGATGATGCTTACAGCTGCTATCATTGTCACATCGACCGGATCCGTCTTCTAAATACGCATTGTTTTCATTGTCAACATATTTCACAAATTTTTTTTTACTACAATTTGGGCAAATAAATTTTTTACTGGATTTATCAAGAGAATATTTATACATTTTTTTATTTTATAATTCGTAGCGCTCGTAATTTTCGTAGAGGTTACGAATATTACGAGTGTTACGACTTCTTAAATTTGCTGAATTGAGTACGGATTAAGAATTCAATCATTTCTCTTTTTTCTATTAATTTTTGATTATCATCTGAGAGTAATCTGCCTATGTCAAATTTTTTCATTTGTGGTTCTAACTTATCGAATAGTAATACACGCTCGTTTTCAGGAAGCGTCATTATTATTTGATATGTTAGTTCTGCTGTCATTATGCGTTTTCAGATTTTTTTATTTTGTTTCGAACTGTGCCTTCACTTATTCCTAGTTTTTCAGCAATCTGAGTGTTGGGTAAACCTTGTTTTTTTAGTTCCAAAATTTCATTAAACTGTTCTTCGTTGTTTCTTGGTTTTAAATGGTCCAATTCATTCTCATAACCCATAAAAACGAACTCTAAGAAATTAGTGTCCTTCTCAATTTTGCACACAATTATATTTTGGGTGTCATATATCAATTCTGTATTTCGTTGCTTAATTTGTTTGATGTACCTCAATCTTGTTTCTTGTGCGCTTTCACCAATAGCAAAACAACTGTCACAAAAGTTCATTAACATTTTGCTCCCAGAAAGATCATTTTTAGTTAGTGCTTTCGAAGCATCACGTTTCGGAGTATGAGCTAACACTAATATTGAAAGGTTGTATTTCTTCTTAATACTATTTAAAAATTTCATCAGTGGTAAAGCATCTTTTGCTTTTTCTGTATCCGTTTTTAAATAAGTTAAATTGTCTATGACGATAATTTTGGCGTCATGTTCAACAATTGCAAGTTCTAACGAGTGACATAAGTAATCATCAAAATCTTTAAATTCGGCAGGAATATCTTGTTCAGGATTTATTTCTACCCGAAGTAAATTTGGACTGAAAACATAATGTTCAGAATATTGGTTGGAGTATCTGTTTTCTACTTGTTTGTCTGATAGTTCAAAATCAAAATACAATACCTTTTGAGCTAGTATTTCCATTTTAAAACCAAAAATAGCAATTCCTTTACTCAAGGCATTTGACATTTGTAACGCCAAAATGGATTTACCCAGATTAGTGTCGGCAAATAATATGCAGGTTTCATTTTCATACCATAGCTCACTAAAAAGCATATTTGGGATTGGACGGTTTTTTGCGTCCTCTATCCATTCATTAATTGGTTTTATTTTGAAACAGTTGGAAGGATTTGTGGTTGTTATTCCAGAATTGTTTAAATCGGCTTCAAGTTCTTTTTTTAATACATCTGTATGGTCTGATATTGGTCTGATTTTAGTGTTCATATGTTATGTTTTTGGCGCATTACAGTTTGTGTTACACTTTGTATCACAAACTGTAATGCAAACTGTACTACAAATAGATTCTGTTTTCAAATGCCTTATTTCTAATAAAGTCTGTCAAGATTGAATAGTCAAAAACTTCTTCAGTACAGAGTTGGCTAAACTTAAATTGATTGTTTTCTGAATCAAATTCATTAGTTACTCTTTGAATATCAATAAGTACTTTTTCGAATTCTTGTTTCAAGTCTGGAGGGAAAAACTTATTTGTTACAACTTGTAATACAATTTTTTTTAGATCTTCCAATTCAGTTTTAGGCCCAAAATGTTTTGGGGATCTAATTTTTTCAAACATCCAAAAGATAAGGTAAATGAATTCACTACTATTATAAAAACGGATGTCATATAATGTTTGATTGTCAATTTCATCACTATTTTTTGCTTTGCAGTAAGCGGTAAGTATCTCCCTTGAATTATCAGATAGTGTAATGCCTTTTTCATGGGAATCATCGATTAGCCTATCTCTCAATTTTTGAGAAATACGCAGGTTAAGAGTAACTGATTTCATAACTATCTTTTTTGGTTTAGATAATTTATGATATCAATTTTTTTGAATCGAATGGTCCTTTTGTGTTGAGTGTAGGGTAATGTCCCGTCCTTACGAAGTTTCCAGAGCGTGACTTCAGAGCATGCTAAAATTTGGCAGGTTTCCTTAACCGAAATTCGTTCCTCTATGTAGGAAGGATTTTCCTTTTTGCTGCCGTCAGGGCGTTCTAAATAAAGTAGGACTCTTTGTTGTAATATTTTGATGTCTTGAACTTCTGATTTGAGGTTCTCAAAGGATTGTAAAAAATCTTGTGTTTTCATGATTAAGCTTATTTAAAATTACTTAATGCAAATATTAAAAAACTCAAAATATGGTAGTTCGGATTCTGTCGGATTCTGTCGGATTCTGTCGGATTCTGTTAGTTTCTGTTGGATTCGGTCGGATTCGGTCGGATTATTTTTTTATTATTAGATTGAATATACTTCATTAAATAAAAAAATCATACTAAAAGTGCTTCTAGGTATGATTTTTTTATTTAAATACAGTTTTATATTACGGATTCATTAGAGATTATTTTTTCAAAATTGGGATAGCCATTGAAGTCCTTCCATTAGATTCTCTCCCAGTTTTATGACAATAATTTTCTCTGTAATTCCAGTTCTCAAATATCGCCCAAGTTTGATAGGCCTCATAAGAATAAGGTTTTTGAGTGTCAAATGGAATTTTTATACCTGTTCTAATACAGTAACCATACTCATCATTTTGGCTACTGTTATTTCTAGAATTAGAAAACTTTTGATTTTCTTTTTCTAGGTATGGATATTCCGCTTTTTGGAATCTATTAGCTTTATATGAGTCTCGGGCTTCACTATTTTATTTATTGTAAAATATAATTTAAATCTTAATATTTCTAGTTTTATCGATAATCGTTTTGGCTATAAAAATATAATCATAAATTAACTTTTGAATATCAGTAACTTCTTGTGGCACATAAATTAAATAAGGGGCTTGAGAATTATTTGTTACTAAAGTTTTCTCATATTTATAATTATTATTTTCGAAATTAAGTGTTTGTATTGCTTTTATATATTGATCTTGATTTTTAATACCATAAGAAAATCGAATCTCAAACCCTTCTCTCAACATGACGTCACCACAAGCTAATAGTTTATTGCAATAAACATATTGCTTAGTACTATTCATTTTAATTTCGGGAAATTTATCATGGAACCATTCTTTAATTTTTTCCAAATCGATATCTTTTAAAGGAAAAACATTTGTGCCTTCTTCTTTTTCAACAACAATCTCATTACCAACTTCCGTTTTTGACGCAATAATATATTGTTCAATAGGTTTCGAGTTCGCTAAATATTTATTTATCAAATTAACTAGTTGATTTCTCTCCTCATCGGTTTCAGTCTTGTATGCGAAATCTATAGAATTGATATCTGAATAATGATATAAATTTTGAGAAGAAACGATTCCATAAGCATCATTTAGATATATCTTGGAATGTAAATCTTTAACTAAAATTATCTTTACCTTAAATGCCCTTAATGGATCCAAATTTTGTTTAGCATATTCTCGTGTATATATTATGATGCTTACTCCTCTGTCGACAGCTCTCTGTAAACACTTTTTTAATTTTTCCCATTTGGCTATTTCAATATAGGGGGACACTATTATCAAACTCTTTTCTGCATCTTCTATCAAAGTCATTATTTGACCTGATATTTCCATGATTGGAATAAACTTCATTTATTTAAATGTTTAATCAGTTCTGTAATTATTTTTCCTTTTTAACAATATAATCATTTCATAAAAACGTGCCATGAAGATTCTTTAGGGTCGCTGTATTTATACTCAACGAAATAGCACTAAACAACCAATTAAAACATTATAAGTCAAATAGTTCCTTTGCTTTTTTCCAATTATTTTTAAGTATCGGTCGGTTCACACAAGTACTACCTTTTGATGACTCACCTGAGAAATGACAAAATTTTTCTGCATATTCTGGATCGCTGTATTTACTCCAAGATTTATAAGAGTCAAGTCCCATTGGCTTTTCTATATTGAACGGAATTGCAACGCCAGTTCTGATGCAAAAACCGGTATTCTTTCTTGATAATTTAATATTGGATGGTTTTGTTTCCGCAACTTTTTTTTCTATTCTTGGTAGTGTATCTGGAGTGACTTTTTTGACTGTCACTCTAAATTCTTCACTTATCGTCAATAGACGTTGAGCTTCTTCAAGTGTCGCATTATACAAGTCTGTATCTTCTTTCTTGGAAATATATATTCCCATTTCATTGTTATTTTGTTGAGAAAATGCATACAAATTCATTGAAGTAATGATTGCTTCATTTTCGTTTATATAGCATTTAGCATGAAGGGTTTTACAGAGACTTGTGCGAATTCCAATTTGGCTTTCTAACCAGTTGTTCTCTTCATATTGAAGCTTGTTTTCTCTGTAAACAATTCTAATGTCCCTTTTTTGAATATTCAAATTACTAAGATGTTCTTTAATTCTTTCGGAGAACTGTAAGTAGGGGCTGATAAGAATTAATCTCTCTTTTGTTCCTTTAATGAGTTCTTCTAAATGATAAGATACACCAGTTGTATTTAAAAATTTCGCCATTGTAAATATGATGTTTTTTAATTTCTATTTTAACGAAGCTATAATCGCTCTAAAACTATCTAAACTCGCTTCGATATTTTCCACGATTTCCAAAGCCAAAACATCAGGATCCGGTAGGTTGTCCAAATCAGCTAGGGATTTGTCTTTTAGCCAAGTGATGTCTAAACTAGTTTTATCTCTTGCAATGATTTCCTCGTAAGTAAACTTTCTCCAACGTCCTTCAGGATTGGTCCCTGCAGTGTAGGTCTCCGCACGTTTGTGCCTGTTCTCCGGGCTGTAGAGTTTTATGAAATCTTTTAGATCATTTAGTTTTAAAGGATTTTTCTTCAAGGTATGATGCACATTTGTTCTGTAGTCATAGACCCAAGTTTCCTTAGTCCAAACGTCTTTACTCGATGGTTTTGCATCAAAAAATAATACGTTCGCTTTTACGCCATTGGCATAGAAAATACCTGTTGGTAAACGAAGGATAGTATGTAAATCGGTAGTTTCTAACAACTTTTTACGGACCGTTTCACCTACGCCACCTTCAAACAAAACATTATCTGGCAAGACTACTGCAGCCATTCCGGTTGTTTTAAGCATGGAGCGGATGTGTTGCACAAAGTTTAACTGTTTGTTACTTGTCGTTACCCAAAAGTCCTGACGGTTATAGGTCAAGTCTTCTTTCTCCTGTTCGCCCTCAGCATTGGTAAAAGTCATGCTGCTCTTTTTACCGAAAGGCGGATTAGCCAAGATATAATCATAACGTACTGCTGAGGCAGTAATCAAGGAATCATTAGGAGAAATAAAGTTAGCTTAATCTATATCGCCAATATTGTGCAAAAACAAATTCATCAGTGCTAATCGTCTTGTACTGGCGACAATCTCATTCCCGAAAAAGGTTTCGTATTTCAAGAATTGTTTCGCTTCTTTGTCTAAATCGCGATTATCAACTATCCAGTCATAAGCGGCCAAGAAAAAACCTCCAGTACCACAAGCTGGATCTGCAATAGTTTTTAAGGGTTCCGGACGCAAGCATTCTACCATCGCTTTGATTAATGGACGAGGAGTGAAGTACTGCCCAGCACCACTTTTAGTATCCTCGGCGTTCTTTTCTAATAAGCCTTCATAGATATCGCCCTTGTCTTTCACGCCCATCAAGATCCAGTTCTCGGCATTGATGAGGGCAATGAGTTTATACAATTTAGCGGGGTCTTGTATTTTGTTTTGACTTTTTACAAAAATTTGCCCCAAGATTCCTTTTTCTTTGGCCAATTCCCGTAGCATAATGTTGTAATGCAACTCTAGCTCTGTACCACTTTTGGTAGTCAAGGTTTCCCATGCAAACTCAGCAGGAATAGGCATTTCTCTATTGTGTGGTGGTTTGCTGTATTCGTCTGCCATTTTTAGGAATAACAAATAGGTCAATTGCTCCAAGTAGTCACCATAGCCCACCCCATCGTCTCTAAGGGTTTGACAAAACGCCCATACTTTACTAACTATGCTTGAGGTGTTTGCTGAATTATCTTTGCTCATAATTTTGTGTTTAATCTAATATTGTTGTGCTGTTTCATATCCTGGTCTAAAATCAAACCCTTCTTTGTGAATTATATTACTATTCGATTTCGATGTAGAATAAACTAGAGTACCTACTTTTTTTAAAGCTTTAACAACTGCTTGACTTGGATATTTCCTTTTACCTTTTCCTGAAATAAAAGCAACTTTTGGTGAAAAATGATGAATTAATGATGAATTTAAGTTTTTTTTACTTCCATGATGAGGAACATCAAGCCAATCCAAATTTTTTGTCCATTCAAAATTATTATCAACAACTTCTTGTAATGCCATTGGACCTGTATCTGCTGTAAATAAATATTTTTTATTATTTTCTGGATGAAATGCAATGATTGTACTACTATTATTTTCAGAGGATTTATCATCATCTTCATCTAATGTTAATGATAAAGATTCAAATAAATATTCAATATCATTTTCATATACTTCTTTATCATCATATTCTAATCTATTTTCTTCTTCAAATAATTGTTTAACATCTCTAAAATTTTTAATTAAACTTTCATAAAAAAGGATTGAAGGCCCTAAAACAGTTAATGGAATTTGATTGTGATTAACTCCTGTAAAAGGCTCTTTGTGTGATATGCCTTTTCTTCTTATTACTTCTAATAAGTTAATATTATTATCAATCGATTCTGTAATTTTACTCATGCTCTTTGTCAATTTTGCTAGACTAATTGATTTTCTAATTTCACTTATATCAACATGTTTAGCTGGGTCATGAATCCAAAACTCATCAATTCTTATATTTTCAACTAAATAAAAGAAACCTCCGATATGATCGCTATCTGGATGGCTGCATATGGCTAAATCAATATATTTTTGATTTGTAAAAGCATTAATTTGTTCAGCTACTTTTATACCATCTTTTTTATTACCTGCATCAATAACTACAACATATTCGTGGCCTTCATTATTAAAATATCTTAGAATAATTGCATCAGCATTACCTACATTAAGCATTTCTATTTCGTACCGCATAAGATTAATCTATTAAAATTGGACAATACAGTTTTATTTGTATTTCTGTTAAACATGCGGCTTGTTTTATTAAATTGTTAATTTGAAAATCTTGTAGTGATTTTAGATTGGTTGAAACAGACCTAGCTATGTTTAATTCATCTTTAGTTGGTTGCTTCGATTTTATCACATTGTAATGAATCCTTTCTTCAAGCTTATTTTGAATTAATTCCCATTCTTTATTTTCTATTTCTGATCTAGAAATCTCATGAGCATCAATGACATCATCTATAATAGCTCCTTTTTTAAGGTTATCCATAAAGCCTTTTATGCAACTATCAAAATCCCAACCTAAAGATTGGTATGCGATTGGTTTTTTATTGAATTTGTAATTATCAAAAACATGCTGTATCATTTGATAATTTTTAATTCGATTCATGAAAATATCACTGGTTCTTACTAAAAGTTGAATTACATTATTAAATGAATTTATCTTTGGCATCAAATCTCCAGCATCACTTACTATAACTATGTCACATACATAAGAACTGTTTCCATGAGTTAATTTATGAACTCCTTGATTATCATAAACACCACCATCAACTAAACAAGGTTTAATTCTGGAAAAGTCATTTTCATTGTGATAGAATTTTTTTTCAATATAAATAGGTGTAAATGCAAAAGGAACACAAGTTGAAGATGCAACAGCTAATGATATTGGGAAATTATCTTGTTTAAATTTTATAGGAGTTTCTCCATTAGTAGGATATTCATAACTTGAATCACTCATTTTGTTTTTAGAAAACGTAAAAGGCCTTCCTGTTTCGACATTTGTTGCATTGATTGCAATAATTGGTGCTATATTAAAATCTTTTAATGTTTTACCTTCAAAAAACCATTTTGAATATAGTCTATTTATTATATGACTAACTGGGAAAATACTATACTGAAATACAATTATTATAAAAACTGTAATTAATAATAAAGGTGTTGAAATCCAAGCATATTTAGTAAATAAAAGAAATACAATCAATCCTAAAATTAATAGTAAAGTAATAATTATACAGATAAACCGAAATGAAAAATAGATTCCTCTGATTATACTTTTCTTTACTATATTAATTAAACCCTTATCAAACTCTTCAAATTTTTCACCTTTTAATCCATAATAAGCTCCAGTAATTGAACCACCAGATATAGTAGAAATAACATCCACTTTATCGAGTAAATTCATTTCTTTAAGTTTTCTAAGCGTTCCTAAATGATATATTGTTGCTCTATATCCTCCTCCAGATAGACTCAATCCTATTTTTTTATTGTTTTTCATAATTTTAAAACATTAAATCTATCGTGTATTCAAAACTTTCAAATTGATTACAAAATCTTATATCGAAATTGTCGCTGTCTAAATCTAGAAGGATATTAGGTTTAGGATGGCCATAAGTATTTCCGTAACCAAAATTGATAATTGCAGATGTCTTGCCTTTATGATTTAAATTTCTAAGGAAGTCTCTATTCCAGCCAGTATTTGAACCATGATGTGGAACTTGGAAAACCAGAACATAATTCAAATGATTTTTAACATAAAAAGAATTTTCAATTTGGTTTAATCCAATATCACCCGTTAATAGCGTTACTCCCCAATTGTATTCAATTGGGTCGATATTTTTAAAGTGAAACCGTTTCAATCTTCTATAAAAAGGATTAAAATAATGTTCAATATTAGAATGAAAACTTTCTTCTTTATGTAAAAAGGATTGCTTATGAGCCAGTGGTTTGTGTTGGACAATTAGTCCTGTTTTATTCAAATTTTTAAAAGTGTTTCTAAATTTGATTTTTAGTTTTTTTAAATTATCTCTAGCACTTAAAATTGTATTTAATTCAGCTTGTGTTAATTGTTCATTAACTCTGAAACCGTAGATTTTTTCAATTGATTCAATAAAATTGTCTGTTTGATTAGTCGTTCCAGGTTCATTATAAAGATAAAACTCCCATACAATTCCAAACTTTAATTTTCCATTGGCTTTTTTAAAAACTATTTTTTGATCTTTAGTTAATTTTAAAATTTCTTCATTGAATTCACTTTTGAGTAGTATCTCAAGGTTGTCAATAAATTCATTATCAAAATTATCAGGATTTAAAGGTTTTTCGGGAGCTTTATCATGAGGTAAATCATTTTCAGAGTTTCCCTTTATATAGTTTATTTTTCCAATATTAGCTCCTTCTATGGATAGAATGTAATCAGAGGGACTAATTACGAAATTAATAAAATCGTTAAAATTATCAACATCTCTAAGATTATGTGTAATAGCAACAAAGAGTCTTTCAAAAGGAGTTAAATAGGGTAAATAAATATTTTCGCATCTTATGCCATCTAGTAAGTCTTTTACTCCATTTATATGGTCATCATCTAAATGTGATATAAATAGAACATCTAAAGAATTATGCCAAAGTCTTTTCTTATAATATTTAATAGATTCGTTTATGTTGTTCCTGTCACTTAAGCTACCACAATCATAAACAAAATTAAATTCTTTATGACTTTTATTATATAATTTTAAGTGCCCTGTGTAAAAACTCCCTTGACCTACTGGATGGAACTTGAAATTTGAATTTAACATTTTTATTTTATTTATTTTTAAACCAACTCCCCACTAAACGCCTTTTTCAAGATACTCTGTCTTAACACCTCGGCTTGTTGTAGGCTTTGTGCAATACTTTCCTCCATTTTATCGGCAACACTCAAACGGCTTTCTATTTCTTGGACAATTTTTTGTTGTTCTTGGAGAGTAGGTAACCAAAATTCAATATTTCCTATATCGGCAAGACTTAAATTTGCTCTTGCAACATCTACCTTATTTAAATTATAATAGCTAAACGCTTTATTTGAATTTAAAAAATATGAAATATAATGTTTGTCAGTTTCATTATTCAATCTCACAATTGAAACTGCTTGATTAATATTAGAATTTATTTTTAAATTAAAAATGGCTGCTCTACCAATTGATGCGCCAACAATATTAATTAATATGTCACCATATTGGAGTATAGATCTTTTTTGTTTTTCATTAAAGGCCAATTCAAGATATTTTGGTTTTGAGATATCAATATAATTTTCTCTAACATTTTCACTAGTAATGAAAAGCACTTGGGAGTTATCCTGAGTATAATTTATTCCTTGCCATTTTGGAGATGCCCCTTTTGTAATTAAAGATGAGACTTCACTTAATTTTGCAACTTTCCACCCTTTCGGCAATACAACATCTTTAACTTTTTTATTCGTCAACTTCCCTTCAAAAGCATATTTCAACACACTTTGTCTATAGGTTTTGAGTTGCAGTTGTGCGATTTTTAAATCCTCGATGCCTTTGTCTAACTCGCTAAATAGTTCTTCTATTTTGGAGACTATAGAGTTTTGTTCTTCAAGTGATAAATCAGGAATTAATAATTCATTCAAATTATTTAAAGTAATTCCTAGTACCGTTGTTCCACTAGATTTTTTGATACAATCTCTTTCAATTGCACTAAAAAAATAGTAGATAAATTTTGAAGTAGTTTCAAATTTTGGTTTAGCAATTTTTAAATCTTGATTAATTGCAGTGTGAATATTTGTGATTATTGATCTCCCTGGTAAAATCCTTGTTATTAAAATCACATCATTCTTTTCTGCAAGATTTGAAGCACTATTTTTCAAGCCTTTTTCAGTTATAAAATCTTTAGTAGATTTAAGAATGTTACCTTTTACATCTTTAACTGATGCCCAATTTAAACTACCATTCCAGTAATCTGATTGGGTTTTTCTAGGTGTACCACCTCCAACAAAAGTGAACATATCACCTAATCTTTTATATTTCCAGTTTTTTGATGATTTATTTTGCATTATGTATAAACTGTTTTGACTTTTCCAAAAGTTTCTAATTCCATGAATTTTGATTTGAATAAATCTGAGGGCATTTTCTTTTGCAAAAGATTATGAAAGTTTTCATCATGAGTTGATAGTATGATTTGCTTGTTATGATTTACCATGATACTTCTGAATAAATCAATTGTAGACAATATATTTATACTATCCATTGATTGGATTGGATCGTCTATGAAAATACAGTCTATCGGATTATCTTTATTGTCTTTTGCATTTAAAGCTTTGGCTAAAAAGATGCTAAGACTTAGAATGTTTAATTGAGCAGCACTAAAATACAAGTTTGGAATTATGGGATCATCAGATAGTTCGTCTTTTAGTAAATAGACATTTAATTTTGGTTTATCATCTTTAAAATCACAAATAAATTTTATCTTTTTGTAATCAGGATGAGGATCTATTCGACGATATATATCATTGATAATATCTTCATAAAAAAAAGATTTAATTTGTTCACTGAGATAGCTTGAAACTGCATTTTTTTCTTTTTCTAATTCTTTTTTTATTTTCTTTTCAAGAAATGATTTTCTTCGTTTTAGTTCTCCTTCGGTTTTTTTTGCTCGTTCATATTTTAAATATGGTTCTACATTTTTCTTCAGATCAATGAGCAAATTATAATTTTTTATTTTTTGCTCATTGTTTTCAAATGTCATTCTTATACTATCTCTTTTTTCGTTTAATTGTTTTATTAAAGATTCCTTATCAAATCCATTAGCATCAAGTTCTAATTTTGATTTAATATCAAGTTCAAATGACAGAATTTTATTTACTAAACTGTTTTTTTCTTCTGTTTTTGTTAAAACTTCTTTATCAACGGATTCTTTAGTGTACTTTTTGAGTATTTCGTCTAAATCTGTAATACTTTTCTGGAGCTCATCAATTTGTGTTATATTCGATACTACGAGATCGGTAACAGTTATTAGTTGCTTCTCTAATAAGTTTAGCTCTATTTTTTGATTAGGAAATTCAAATTTATAATACTCTGTGATTTTTATATAAACTTCTTTCTCTTTTAATTCGAGTATTGATATTCCAAATGTTTTAATTCTATTTTCAATAATTTCAAGTTCTGCAATTTTAGAATTTAAAGCTAATGTGCTTTTTTCAATTTCCTGATTATGAATGGATAATTCTTTTTTAAGAGTAAGTAACTGATCTTCATTTGCTTTAGTAAATTCCCCATAAGAAACACCAGCTAACATAAGATTGAATTTCTGCAAACTTTGCTTTAACTCATCAAATGCTGTAGTTAAGCTTTTTTTAGAAATTTCAATATCTATGATATTTATTGAAAGTTTTGATAATACTTCTGTTTTTTCTGCTAGATTTTTATTTAATGAATTAGTGATTTTTTTAATATTTTCTTTTAGTAATTCCGATATTGAATCAATTTGAACTTCAATATCAGTACGTTGCTTTGCTAGTGATGATAAAAGATCTGATAATAAATTATTATTAGCAACACGAAGTGAAAGTTCTTTAAAAGAAGTATATTCAAAGTTGCAAAGTGGACAAGTTGATTCTTGAGTTTTATCAATTATCTCTGCTCCTTTTAAAATGAATGTGGCAATATCTTTATTTAAGTTCTCTTGTTCTTTAATTTGTACATTAATCAGCTCAAGACTTTTTGATCTTTCTTTGAGATCTTTTTCGTTTCCTTCAATTTCGAGTATTAAATCTTTGGAATCAAAAAAAAGTTTTTCGTTGATTGAAGGGTACAGTTTTTTCTCAATATTTTTGACAGCGTTATCTAATTCTTTAATTTCTAATTCCAAATCTAGTCTGGATTGTAGTAAAGGTTTAAGTTTTAATTCCTCACTGTCGATTTTGTTTTTTAGATCAACAGATTTAATGGTGTTATCATTATATGTTTTATTCAATTGAGGGAGGTTCTCAATATTTAATTCTAGATCATTGATTTGATTATTAAGGTTTTCAAGCTTACTTTTTTGATCAGATTCAAGAATTCTTAAATTTAAAACCTCTTTTTCTATTTCAGTTTCCTTTTCACTTTCTTTTGTAATTTGCTCTTCAATTTTTAAAACTTCATCGTTAATTTGAATATAATCCGAGAAATGGTTAAAAACACCTTCAATCTTTTCTTTTTCTAAAATTAATTGTTTCTGATTTTTAGTAATCTGATTTAACTCATTAATTGATTTGTCTTTCTTTTTAAAATTTTCTAGAATATTTTGTAACTCTATCAGAACATTATCCGATTTTACAAAATCAATTTTTGAATTAAAATAATTTTCAATACCGACTACATCTGTACTTTCAGAAAAAACACTGGCAATAAACGCTAAAAGTTCCTCCTGTTTCTTATTTTTGAAATTGATGTCATTCAATCTCTCTGAAATGAAATTAGATAGATTAAATGAATCAGTTTCGCTGTAAGTTTCCAGTATAGGATTAATTTTATCACCTAAGGTATTCAATTCAACGATTTTATCATTGACCTTTTTAAGAATGTCCTTATCTCCTGAGAAATCTAATATTTGTTGAACTCCAGTTAATTTTTCTTTAATGTCGTTAATTGTTTTATTGTTCTGATTTATTAGTTCGATTATTTTTTTATAATAATCATCTAACTTCTTATCTCCAAAATAGCTCATGAATTTATCATATCGAGCAGATGGATCTTCAACTTTTAAAAAAGCATCAATCCAATCCTGTGACAATATAACTGATTGAAAATATTTGTTTTGTACTCGACTTTCAGTAAAATGAAAATCCACCGTACCTTTTCTATTGGCTTTATCTATTTTCTTTTTTATGGATGGTATGGTAGAATCTGTAAAATGAATATTTATTTCGGTATCTAAACTGTCAGGGGCATATTTATTTCTCAAAAGATATTGACCCTTTTGATTTAGATTGAGTTGTCTTTCTGACTTGGCAGCCTCCTTATTTAATTTTACATTCTTTAAAAATCTATCAATGCTATCAGTAAGACCATATTCTACAGCATCATAAAATGATGTTTTTCCAAAACCATTTGGTGCGAAAATTGAAACAAAGTCTGCTGTTACTTCTTGATCGTCTTTTGAAATATTGAAATCAAAAGTTCCATTAGCAATCTCTTCATAAGCTCTAAAAGCTTGTATTTCTACTTTTTTAAACTTCATCTGTCAGTGATTTTTCAATTTGTTCTAGTGCTTCTCCAAAAAAATCTTCTTTATTTTTTTTTGCCTTTACAAGATCTATCTTATCTATAATTCCTGATAAAATTTTATTCTTTGAAAACTTAGGACTTACTTTACTTGAAAGATTAACATTCAAATTTATATTAGTTATGTGTTCTGAAAACAGATAATCTTTGAAGTCAGAACTACTCATTGCCTTTTGGTCATTCACAACAATTTTTCGACTAGAAATTGTATCGTGTTCAATTCGATGCTTTACCTCTTTGCTAACGTCTGAGGTTATATAAAATAGATAAATATTCCAAACATCAAATTCAGATTCAAGTTTCGATTGAAAGTATACTCCAATCATATTTCGTATTTTCTCCCAAGTTTCACTTAATACTTTTTCACTATCGCTTTTTATAAAAAAAGCATTGATTGACCCTCCATAAGTTCCTTGATATAGTTCAAATTCCTGTTGTGAAAAGTTTTCTTTTAAAATTTCAATTATATTTTTGCTCATCTTCTATTAGGATTTTATACTCAATAATCAATTTTTGTAGTAATACATCGTCATCTAAAATATCAGCATATTGAGCATGTTTTTTTATAATTGACTTTTTTTTAAAATATTCAATATGAATAAATTTATAATCTTCTAGAGGAAAACTAATCCCATCGTCTATCTGTAATAACCCTCTATCGTGTGACTTTTTATTATCTTTAATAGCGTTAGCTATGTGTGGAATCCTTTTGTCTAAAATGTAAGTTTCATCGTCAGCAGGTGGTTTAGATATACCTATTATTACAATGCCATCCTTTTTTAAACCTCGGTAATCAGAGTATACCATATTGGTTAATTGGTCTGACCAATCACCATCACCATCAACAGAAATTAGTCGGATATTATTAAATATTTCTTTAATTTTTTCAATAGTGTAATTCTCTTTTTTTACAATATTTAATATCGTAAGAAACTCCAGCCACAGAATCCATATTCCTCTAGATTGCAAAAAACTTTCATCTTGATTGAATAAAACTAATCTATTTTTAAATAAATTCTTAATCTCATTTGGGGTTAATGTACTGTTAATAACATCTTGGGTTTTACTTATAAGAAAGTTTTTGGTAAATTCAATGTTTGAGCTTGCGAAACCAGCTTGCAAGGCAAAAGCATCATTTTTTAAAAAAGAAAAATTACACATATAATCTGGTAACAATTCAAGAAGGCCATTCTTTCTTATTATTTCATTTAAACCCGCAATATAAAGTCCATTTATTTTACTATGTGCTCCTTCAGGATCATTTAATCTGGGGAAAATCCCTTTTAATATTAAGTTTTCTCCATTAATTTTAAAAATACCACTCCCAGAAAAACCAATTACATTTTGTTGAGCTCCACGATTAAATGAATACATAGGGTTATTACTTGTAATTTCATAAGATATATTTGGCACTTGAGCTAATCCACATTTACAAACTAAATTAGTTGTTTTAATTAATTGAGTTTTTAGATAATCAGGATATCCAAAAATATTCAATTCTTCATCTCTTATAGGTTCAGATGTAGTTAAAATAAAGTTTGGATTTCCTATATATGGAACTATTAATATTATTAAATCTAAATTTTCATGGGCAATAGCTTGATTTACAACTACAATTTCTTCATTATTTCTTTTAACAATAATGTCTCCAATGTCCAAAATTGATTTGTCTTCTTTTTCAACATTATGTTTAACCGAAAGGATATATGTGTATTCAGTCGTATTTGGTTGAAAAATAACGCCACTACCGTTATTAACTTTTACAGCAAAAAATCTTAATTTATCTTCTATAGATGGCATATTTATAATTCTATTGTGTAATTCATTTGGGATAAAGAGCAGATTTCAAATTTAAACTTTTCGAAGTCTTCGGTAAGAAATAAGTTATTTGAATAATCGTCGTAGTTAAAATATAATTTGCAATTAGGATTATGTTCTATAATTCTGGCGATAGCTTCTTTGTCAGGTAGCCCATGCTTACTACCATCTGTACTTATTACATATTTTTCACATTCGATTAAAGATAATAATTCTTTTTTGGTGTTCCCCTTGCTCGCATGATGAGAGACTTTTACAACATCTACCTTTAACTTATTTTGATCACTATAGCCAAGTTTTTTTAGGGAGTCAATTACTACCGATGGGTGTGAATCTCCAAGTAATAATGCTTTGCCCTCTGTATTCTCAAAAAGTATGGCTATTGAACTTCCATTTGGAACCGCTCTATCTTGAGTAAAATTTCTTTCCACTAATTCAGAAATAGGTGTCAAAAAATCATCATGTTCATTTGACATGTTAACTTTTTTATCAATTTCAGTTTCCCATTTTTTATGTAACTTTTTTAATCCTATTTCAGATGGGGAAAGTATTGTAATTCGTGATCCATAGATCAAGAATGGCTCTTCAGAAACTTTAATTAGAGTCTGTTTCCATTTTCCTTCCTTTATTAATGAATTTTCTAATGTTATACCTTGATCAACACTCATATCTGTTTGATCATCCATAATAATATTTACTTCTCTCGTTTTGTCTCTATCTTCTTTGAAATAATCTGAGAGTAAATTACCTGAATTAAACCATACCTCTTTTATAAAACTCCTGTCAAATTTAGTATCTTGATATAATTCTTTAATACCCCCAATATGATCGTCATCTATGTGTGTAACTATTAACAAATCAATACATTCCCTTTCAAATAAATTGTCAAGTTCAGCCTTTAAGAATCTTTGATAAGTCCTAGGAGTTCCTCCATCAATTAAAATATTTCGATTCTTTCCTTTAATGTCTTTAAAAGAAACTAATATTGAGTCTCCATTAAATGCTTGTAAAAATTTAATTTTCATAATAATTAGTTTAAGCCGCTAAAACTTCATTTAATTCATTAATGATTGCATCCATTTCTTCGCCAAACAATGCCCACATTTTGCTTAATCCGCCTTCTGCATTAAATGGGCTTAAATCAAAATCGTCTCGGTCTATACTGAAACTATTGGCTACATAGTCTTTCATCATGCGCAACCATTGCATTTGGGGATCTGTAAACTTTAAGGTTCCCGCTTGTTTCTTGAACACCCAATCTTGAAAATTTTTGTCTACTGTTTTGTCGTAGCTTGTTACAATACTGTCTATACCCGCAACGCGGCGTATTAGGGAAACCAAAGCTATCAATTCGCTTTTCGTCGAGCCATTGGTTTTTTCCAGTTGTTCATACGCACGCCAAACGGTTAATGGTGCCAATAATGGTTTTTCGGTTTTTAGTTTTTCGCTCAGGTCTTTTATCATTTTATAGGTAAAAGTACGGTGGCGGTAGTCCTGGGCATAGAAAATCTGTAAGGCGGTAATTTCATCTTTGTGGTTTTCTATCCAGTTCTTAAAATCGGTTATGGTGGTTGTGGCCGCTTCGTCTTGGTCTTTGACCCAGCCTATATTGGTAATCGTATCCATATTGACCACATCAATAATCTGGTCGTATTTTTTGCGGATATCCACAATGAAATCACGTAAATCTGGATTATGAAAAACAGCAACGGCATCTTCTATCAACTGCTGTTTGCCTTTGGCTATAGCCGCATCAATATCTATAGGAGGAAATCCTCGCATAGCGCCTTTGGTCTTTTGTTCAATTTTTTCAATCGCATCTGGATCATAGGCATGCAGCAATTGTTTTACAATATGATTGATCGTAAAACCATTGGCTTGCTCGGCAAACTTGAGTTTGTCTTTTTCGGACAGTTGGCGTTCCAAACGAATCAAACGATTGGCAAGCGTAGTCAACATATCCTCGGAAGTGTTTCCCATCGCCACATTCGCCAAGACATCTTTCAATGAAACACCTGGTGCTTTTTCTAAAGGTCGGCTATCGGTTTTTTGAGAATTCTCGACACCAATTGCATCAATAATCACAAAATGGTCTTTGCTAAATTTGGCCGAAGGGGTTCCCTTAGCTCTCAATTCTTCTACAGAACAGGTTCTGGTACCACGGCCTTTCATTTGTTCGTAATAAGAACGGCTTTTTACATCTCGCATAAACAGCAAGACTTCTAGCGGGCGTATGTCCGTTCCTGTGGCAATCATATCTACCGTTACCGCAATACGTGGGTAATAATCGTTACGGAATTGCTGCAAGACTGATTTTGGGTCTTCCTCACTTTTATAGGTTATCTTTTTGCAGAATTTATTTTCTTCTCCAAATTCCTCGCGTACTATTTCAATAATGTCTTCGGCATGGGAATCAGTTTTAGCAAATACCAATAGTTTTGGTACTTCAAAAATACCGTTTTCATCCACACGATCGGGAAACATAGCCGGTAAATTGTCTTTGACTGCCCTAATTATGGTACGAATGGTACTTGGATTTACAATATCATTGTCTAATTGTTTTCCAGTGTAGACTTCGTCTTCATCTATGGCTTCCCAGAATTTCTTGCGGGTGAGTCTTTTTCGTTTGTCTACTTTTTCGCCCAGTTTGATTACGCTGCCTTCTTTGGTAATTTGGGTTTCTACCGTAAACACGTTATAAGGTACCAAAACACCATCAATAACGGCTTTTTCATAACCATAATCACAAACTAAGTTTTGGTTAAAATAACCAAAGGTTCTGTTGTCAGGAGTTGCCGTAAGTCCTATTTGAAATACATCAAAATAGTCTAATACTTGTTTCCATAAATTGTAAATGCTACGATGGCATTCATCAATAACTACGAAGTCAAAGAACTCAATAGGCACTTTCTCATTATAGCCTACAGGAACAGCCGTTTTGACTTCGAAAGTTCTTTCGTTCGGGTTTTCTTCTTCGGCACTTTCGTCTAAGTCTGTCTCTTTCAAAATGGAATACATCCGTTGAATGGTACTGATATATACCTGACTGTCGTCAGGAATAAACGAACTACTTAAACGAGTGACGCCATACAATTCTGTAAATAACCGATTGTCTTCGCTGGCGGTATAAGAACGGAATTCGCCTTCGGCTTGTTCGCCTAAGTTTTTGGTATCAACCAAAAACAGAATGCGTTTGGCTTTTGCATATTTCAGCAAGCGATATACAAATGAAATCGCTGTAAAAGTTTTACCTGAACCCGTTGCCATCTGGATCAAGGCTTTTGGTTTTTGTTCTTTGAAAGATTGCTCTAAATTGGTAATGGCCGTAATTTGACAATCTCGCAAACCGTCAATAGGCAGAACAGGAATATCATGTAAACGCGCTCGAAGTGTTTTGGTTTCTTTTGACCATTGGAAGAAAGTTTCTGGACGGTGAAAGGTAAATACATTTCGAGAACGTGGTTTTGGATCTCTATAATCGGTAAAGCGAGTCACTTCACCCGTACTTTCATACACAAACGGCAAGGGATCGTTATTTAATAACCGGAGTTTCGCATTGGCGTACTGAGATGATTGTTCTTCGACAGAAGTCAAATGAATGCCTTCTTCTTCTCGTTTGGCTTCAATAATTCCAACCGCGTTTTTGTCAACAAACAAAACGTAATCCGCTGGGCCTATATCAGTTTGGTATTCACGAATGGCAATTCCCAAACCAGCGGCTAAGTTGATTCTTTTCTTATCCTGAATAATCCACCCACAAGCCATCAACTGTTTGTCGATATTATCTCTGGCGATTTGTTCGGGGTTTTGGTTGAGCATTAAATGAATTGGCGCTTTTAATCAGGTTTAAAGATAGAAAAATTGTTGGCTTTTACATTCGAAACTGAGTTTTTAAGTACGAATATTCTTTATAGCAATGATACTGCAAATTATTCAAGGGCTTTTACGGGAAACCACATTTTGTAAAAAGAGATGAAGTATCTCAGTTTTTATCGCAACAAGTGAGAATAATCATCAGGTAATTCTGCATCAATATCACGAAGGTATTTTTCTAGGGCTTCAATAGTTTGGTGCCCAGTTATTCCCATTAGTATACTTTTGGCTTCGTGAGATGTTTTTGTTTTTCGAATTTCTCTATAAAGGTTTGTAATGGCAGTATGTCTAAAGCTATACAAACCATAATCCTTATTCAGTTTAAAATGGTCTTTAACCAATTTGAATTTTTTAGAAAAGTTATCTCTTCTATTGTTTTCTTCTGCTTTCCATTCTGCTCCAATAGCTGTTGGAGTAAATAAATAATGATTAGGATCCATATTGGATAAATCAGGAAGTAAGTCAATTATTTTTTGAGGGATAATTTTAACTTTGACTGCCTTATTTTTGGCTCGAACAAAAAGTTTTTTTCCTTCTAAGTCTAAATCACCTATTTTAAGTCTGTTTACTTCAACAGGTCTTAGGAAATTATAAGTTATGAATTGAATGTACAATAATAGGATAGCGTCATTCTGTTCTATATATTCTAGAATGTCCTTTTCTTGTGTTACTGAATAAGTTTTGTTTCTTTCAGGTGCTGATTTAAGTACGTTGATGCTTTTGACATAATTGTCATTCATTAGCTCATTATCTACTAATGTTTGGACAAGAGCACTTAAATCAGTCCTCGTATTATTTCGATTACTTGCACTAGTATTTTCTAATACATAGTTTAAATAATTGATAAAGGTTTTTTTTTCTAAAGTTGATATTTTATCGGAACTACTTCCGTTTTTATCAAGCCAAGTAAGGAAACGATTAATTCTTCCGTGAAAACCACTATAGGAAGTAGCACCCAAAACATTTTGTTTGATTTTTAATCCAAATTGAAATGCTTCTTTGATGGATTTTTCGTTTTCAACTACGACTTTAGTTTTCGGTACTTTTAGTACGGGAATCTTTTCATGCTTCTTTTCTTTAGCAACGGGAGCAGTTGTGGTACCGTTTATTTCAGCATCTAATTTTTGAAATGTTTTTTCTTCTAATATGGAATTATCGGCATATGGGTTAAAACCTCTTTTTAATAAAAACAGCAAGTTGTCTTGAATAGTTGCCAATTTAGCAAAGCGTTCTTGTTTAGTTTTAAGACTATTGACACCTGTTTTTATGTTGGTTTGACGAACTAGTTTTCCTGTTTTCGGATTTCGAAAGGAATAGTAAACATACCATTCTTTCGATAATGCTTCTTCTTTTGCTAATTTCGATAGGGTAGACCATGCTTTTATGTCTACGTTTCCAGTATAGATGTAAGGTCCTGAGTAGTTAGATTTCATAGGCAAATCGTGTACGTAATCGTGTACGTTCTGTAAAAGTACTAAAAGTTTAGGCATAAAAAAACGGATTAGTTGACACTAATCCGTGATTTTCAAAACTTTAAGTTTGTAGCGAGAACGAGATTTGAACTCGTGACCTCAGGGTTATGAATCCTGCGCTCTAACCGACTGAGCTACCTCGCCAAATGTTCTAAGGATAACCGTCCCTGAACGCGGCTGCAAATATAAAAATAATATTTCAGTGTGCAAGCGAATTTGAAATAAAAAAAAATATTTTTAAAAAGGTTTTTTTTTAGGCATTATATTCTATATATTCGAAAAAAAAACAAATGTAGCTCATGGATCAAAAAGTACGTTACGAAATAGAGTTCCCCATCAATTCATCTCCGCAATTATTGTATCAGTACATTTCAACTCCTTCTGGTTTATCAGAATGGTTTGCGGACAATGTAAATTCGCGCGGTGAATTTTTTACTTTTATTTGGAATGATTCAGAGGAGAAAGCGAGACTTGCTTCTAAAAAATCAGGTGAAAAAGTGAAATTTAAATGGGTGGACGGTAATGGAAAGGATACCGAGTATTTTTTCGAGCTTCATATCTTAGTGGATGAGCTAACAAAAGATGTTTCTTTAATGGTAGTTGATTTTGCAGACGAAGACGAGGTTGCTGAAGCTTCTCTACTTTGGGAAAATCAAATATCAGACCTTAAACATCTAATTGGATCTGTATAGTAAAATTGTATTTTATAACTTACCTTTGCCCTGAACAAAATTTAGGGCTTTTTTATGATTAATTTTAATGGGACTATAGTACCTCAGGATACAAATGTATTAACGCAGAACCGTGCTTTTTTATATGGCGATGCCGTTTTTGAAACGGTTAAAATTGTAAATTCTAAAATCCTGTTTTTAGAAGATCATTATTTCAGACTTATGTCATCTATGCGTGTTGTGAGAATGGAAATTCCAATGAACTTTACAATGGAATATTTTGAAGAGCAATTGCTTTCTTTGGTAAATGATAATGCCTTTGCAGAATCTTCTCGCGCTAGAATTACAGTTTTTAGAAATGATGGTGGGTACTATTTACCTCAAACCAATGAAATATCCTTTTTGATCCATGTTGTGGGTATTGATAACACCTTGTATTCAATAGCAGAGAAGGAATATGAAGTGGACTTGTTTAAGGACTTTTATGTTACTAAGCAGTTGTTGTCATCAATAAAAACTACAAATAGAATATTGAATATCACAGCTAGCATTTTTGCGAACGAAAATGGATTTGACAATTGTTTGTTGCTTAATGACAGTAAGAATGTCGTTGAAGCAATTCAAGGGAATATTTTCATGTTGATGGGTAATAAGCTGATTACGCCTCCAGTTTCAGAAGGTTGTTTAAATGGGGTTATGAGGAAGCAAATTCTGGAAATAGCCAAAAAAATAACATCTCTAGAGGTTGTAGAAGAGGTAATATCTCCTTTTGACCTACAGAAAGCCGATGAGTTGTTTGTAACAAATGTGATAAAAGGAATTCAGCCCATCACAAAGTATAGGAAAAAGAGCTTTGATGTAGTTATGTCAAAGGTTTTATTGGAAAAATTAAATGAAATTGTAAGAGTTATTTAATTTAAATAGGGGTTTTCTGGTGCATTTGACCAAATAAGGTAGTCACCACCCAATTCAATGATTTGTTCTTTCCAAAAATGAGTGCTTGACTTACCTATAATTTTATTTTTATAGCTGTTAGGAGCAATAATCCATGAATTCTCATTCATTTCAGACTCTAATTGCTGTTCGTCCCAGCCAGTATAGCCCAGAAAAAAACGGATATTCTCCTTATTTATTTTACCGTTGTTGATAAGCTCTTTCGTGCTTTCAAAATCACCACCCCAATATATGCCATTTGAAATTTCAATGCTGTTTGGAATTAGGTCAGGAATATTGTGGATAAAATAGAGATTGTCTTGTTCGACAGGTCCTCCATTATAAATTTTGAACTTTGCATTGATCTCTGGTAACAAATCATGAATAGTATATTTCAATGGTTTATTTATGATAAAACCCACTGATCCTTCCTTATCATGGTCCGCTAATAAAATCACAGATCTGTTAAATGATAGATCCCCTATTATAGAAGGCTCTGCTATAAGTAGTTGTCCTTTTATTAATTTTTCTGAAATCATAATGGTGCTTTTTCTATTAAATTTAAGGATAAAATTAAAATATAACCAAATTAAATCGTTTAAATGTATAAAAAAACCTTCCATCAGGAAGGTTTTTATTATATTAGGTTTTAAAACTTACAATTAGTTTACTGCACCTTCTAATTCAGCACCAGCTTTGAATTTTACAACATTTTTAGCCGCGATTTGAATCGTTTTTCCTGTTTGAGGATTTCTACCGTCTCTGGCAGCTCTAGCTGAAACTGACCATGATCCAAAACCTACTAGAGATACTCTACCACCTTTTTTCAAAGTTCCACTTACATTTCCTAAAAATGACTCTAAAGCTAACTTTGCAGCTGCTTTTGTAATTCCTGCATCAGCAGCGATAGCATCGATTAATTCTGATTTGTTCATAATAATAGTTATTAATTGTTGGTTAAAAAATAATTGTTAATACACAAATTTAGCAGGAAATCCCTACCTCGCAAGTGTTTTCTTTTATTTTACTCCGTTTTGTTGATAACTTATTTTTTTTGTTCATAAAACAGGGGTTTTTCCTGATGATTTGTAGAAAAGTCCCGTTATTAGTAGTCTTAGTGCACTTTTGCAAGCTCTGAAAAAGTGATTCCATTCAAGAAATCAGATGTACTCATCTTCTTTTTACCTGGAAATTGCAAACTTAAGATTTGTATGTAGCCATTTTCTACCGCAATTTTCATTTCCTTTTTGGTACATATGATGGTACCAGTTGCTAAGCTATGTTCTTCCGTAATCAGATTTGCTTCATAAATTTTCACGCTCCATTCTTCATTTTTGTCTGTAAAGTAACACCAGGCAGCTGGATAAGGACTCAATCCTCGTATTAAATTGTTTATTTCTGAAGCTGATTTAGTCCAATCAATTTTACAGTTTTCTTTGTTTAGCTTGTATGCCGTTTTTATTTCAGGTGATTCTGTTTGAATAGTCGTGCTTGCATTTCCTTGTTCAATTAATTCTAGCGTTTTAACAACAGCTTCGCTGCCTAAATCCATAAGTCTGTCGTGAAGATGACCTGCATTTTCATTTGGATCGATTTCAGTTTCAGAACTCAGAATTATGGCGCCTGTGTCAATCTTGTCGTCAATAAAAAAAGTGGTGACACCTGTTTTTGTTTCGCCATTAATAATTGCCCAGTTTATAGGCGCTGCGCCTCGGTAATTAGGCAGGAGTGAAGCGTGGAGGTTAAAGGTTCCTAGTTTTGGCATATCCCAAACCACTTTTGGTAACATTCTAAAAGCGACCACTATTTGCAAATTTGCATTTAGCAATTTTAATTCCTCAAGGAAGGACTCTTCTTTAAGGTTAGTAGGTTGTAAAAGGTTTAGGTTATTTGCCAGCGCATATTCCTTAACGGCGGAATACTTTAATTTTTGTCCTCGTCCAGCTGGTTTGTCAGCAGCTGTAATAACACCAACAACATTATAGTCGTTTTTAATTATGGTATCCAGAATCCCAACCGCAAATTCGGGTGTGCCCATAAATACAATTCGTAATTTTTCCATTATCGTTTTAAGGTATATTTATTGTTTGAGTTTACTATTATACTTTCGGTTTCTAGTAGCTGTTGTATGGCAAAGATAACTTCATTAGAGGTATTCTTTGTCCTATTTTCAATCTCTCTTGAATTTAATTCCTCTGTTTTTAGTAGGGCAATAATTTTTTTCGAAAGTTTATCTATATCTGTTTTTGCACTTTTTTTGGCAATGCAATAGGAACAAATGCCACAGTCATCATTTGTTTTTTCGCCAAAATAATTTAAGATCAATTTGCTCTTACAAACGTTTTGCTCGCCGATGTAATGTAAAACTGATTTAAGCTTTTCTTTTTTTAGTTGATTTTGATTTTCTAAATATTTTGAAACCCTGCTGATAGTTCTTTCGTCCTCTCGTATTTCATTAAAAATTAGCGAAGCGTCATTATTTTTAGCATGGTATTCTATAATATCTTTTTCTTTTAGCTTTTGTAAAACTGCTTGTACTTGATTTTCAGTATGATTTGATTTTTTTGCTATAAATGGTTGGTTAAAAGCGGTTTCCATATCATAAATTCCAGGATATGTTCTGAGTATTGCTAAAACAATTTCTTCGTCATTTGGATTCAAACTCATATAGCGCATCACTTCTTTTGAAGGAATAATGAATTGCAAGCTTATTTTTTCAGAAAATTCTTGTGATAATGTAATGACTCCTTGTCTGTCTAGAAACTGCATCGCATTATATGTACGTAGAACTGGAAATTTATATTTCAAACAGAACTGGTTTAAATTGAAAGAAAATTTTTCGTCAATACCTTCTCCATAGGCAATTTGGAAAAAATTACATAATTTGACAAATATTTCATTTAGGAATTTTTTGTCGGGAAGGATGTTGATAAACTGACTTTCTACTTGGCGAATGTCTGAAGGACTAGTTAGTAAAACGGCAAAAGCTTTTTCGCCATTTCGTCCGGAACGTCCTGCTTCCTGGTAATAGTTTTCTAAGTTTTCAGGTAACTGAATGTGTATTACAGTCTTAACATCTGCTTTGTCTATTCCCATTCCAAAAGCATTTGTGGCAACAATAACCTGCACTTGATCCTGCATCCACGATTGCATATTCTTATCTTTTTCTTTCGAACTCAGCCCACCGTGGTAATAAGTAGATTTAAATCCTAATGAGTTTAATTGAGAAGAGGTTTCTAAACATGATTTGCGGTTTCGTACATATATGATAGAGGATTGCAGGTTTTTTCTTAAGATTTGTTCTATTCGAAAGAGTTTGTCTTCGACCTCAAAAACCATATATGCGATGTTTTTTCTAGCAAATGATTTTTCGAAAATTTGAGGCTCATGTAATCCTAATTCATTGATGATGTCTATTTTGACTTTTGGTGTTGCAGTTGCTGTTAAAGCTAAAAAAGGGACTTTTGGGAAATACGTTTTTAAATTAGAAATCTTTAAATAGGCTGGTCGGAAATCATGTCCCCATTGGGAAACACAATGTGCTTCATCAATAGTTATTAAGTTGATGGGCAAGTTTTTTATCCTCTCCAAAATCCAATCTGATTGCAGGCGTTCCGGAGACAGATAAAGAAATTTGTAATTCCCAAATTGACAGTTGTCTAACAAGTCAATCATCTCGTCAGATCGTATTCCGCCAGTCAATGCGATTGCTTTTATGTTTCGCTTTTGTAAATTAGCAACCTGGTCTTTCATTAACGCCACTAATGGAGATATGACCAAGCAAATTCCTTCATTCATCATTGCTGGAATCTGGAAGCAGACTGACTTCCCACCGCCAGTTGGCATTAAAGCAAAAGTATCCTGACCACTTAAAACGGAATCGATGATTTCATTTTGCAGCGATCTAAAAGAGTCGTGTTTCCAGTATTTTTGTAGAATTTGTAATGCTTCAGACATTGATTTTGAATTGCAAATTTCGAATTATCAATTCCTGCTCCGTAATTCTAAATACAAAATCCGAATTACTTAGAAATTTCGTCTAATATAAAAAGAATTCGGTTATCAACGGTGTCTTTTGGGACTTCTATAAGATTATAGCCATAACCTTCGTAGGTTTCAACAAGGTGATTTTGAATCAATTTGGCCTGTTCGTAATTTTCATAACGGGCTTCATCGCTTATATAAATTTCTTCCCATGGTGGAAGAATGAATATTTTAGAATAAACGTGTTCTCGACAAATAGTATCAAAAGAAGCAGGGTAGCTGTCGCCAATGTAATGCATATAAGCCAAGACATCAGGGATTCCTCGGTCAATAAAAACAACTTCATGTGGCTCGTTTTGAGCATTTTCGAACTGTTTTTTTCTTCCTTCCAATAGTAGTTCACTAAATAGTAAAGGTTTTTCAAGAAATAATTGCTCAATTCCTTGTTTCTTTGCCTCTAAAGTTACCTCTCTAGAAATTTCAGGATAGCAACAAAAACCTTTTGCTATCAATCCGTCTATTATGGTACTTTTACCTGTTCCCGGTCCTCCGATAATTATTATGATTTCTTTTTGCACTTTTTTGAAATAAGGCGCAAACTTACTCAAACTAATTGGAATTTGAAAAAATGATTGTCATTAAAATAATCCATTTCGATAAAAATTAATATTCCATAATTCATATTTTGCATTTGAAACCGTATATTTGCTATTATTTTTAAAGATAAAATGGATAAGAATACTGAAGAATTTTATGAGAGATTAAAAGTGGAGTTGGATATGAGTAATACCTGGCCCGCTTTATACTTGTTTAAATTTATTGTGCCAACTGAAAGTGATAATATAAAGCGCGTTGAAATGGCTTTTGATTGTATGGGTGCTGTTATCAAAACAACAAAATCCAAAACTGGAAAATTTACCAGCGTATCAATCGATGTTCAAGTTAAGGACTCTCAAGAAGTAATTGATAAATACCTAGAAGTCTCTACTATAAAGGGTATTATTTCACTATAAATATGGGGTAAGATACTTGAGGATAAAGCAAATTTCAGTTTTGTTTCTGCATCATCATGCTTATACTATTAGAATAAAAAATTAAATTCCACTATGAATTCAAAATATAAAAAAGAAAACGCGAACGATGTCGTTCATCATTTGGAATACAATGCTGAAAGATCGCATTTGATTATTCCGGAGTATGGTCGTCATTTGCAGAAGCTTATTGAGCAAGCAGTTGCCATTGAAGATGTCGAAGAGCGGAATAAAGCAGCAAAGTACATCATTCAAGTAATGGGAAGTTTGAATCCTCACTTACGTGATGTTCTTGATTTTCAGCACAAATTATGGGATCAGCTCTTTATTATGTCTGATTTTAGATTGGATGTTGAATCACCATACCCAATACCATCTCGTGAAGTCTTACAACTGAAACCAGATGTATTAAAATACCCGCAAAATTTTCCTAAATACAGGTATTATGGGAATAACATAAAGTACATGATTGATGTTGCCAATAAATGGGAAGACGGAGATATGAAAAATGCTTTGGTTAAAGTAATAGCAAATCACATGAAAAAGTCCTACCTGAGCTGGAATAAGGACACAGTGAAAGATGATGTTATTTACGAACATTTATACGAATTGTCTGATGGTAAGTTAAATATGCTTGAAAGTACAGAAACACTTTTGAATACCACAGATTTGTTACGTACCAATAAACGTATATCGAATAAAATTGCGCCAGCTGGACAACCAAAGATCCAAAGCAACAAAAATCTTAAGACAGGTAAATCAAAACCTTTTCAAAAAAATAATAATAATCAGAAATAGATATATTGTGTTCTGATGTTCTCTGGGAAAGCAAATCAGCTTTTAAAAGTTAAGAGAGTTCAGTATTAATAATCTTTAAATTATAATAAAATCATATGGGAATTTTCAAAATAGAAGGAGGCATTCGTCTAAAAGGAGAAATCACTCCACAAGGAGCGAAAAATGAAGCATTGCAAATTTTATGTGCAGTACTTTTAACTCCTGAAAAAGTTACAATCAACAATATTCCTGATATTATTGATATCAATAAATTGCTTACATTATTAGAAAATTTGGGTGTAAAAATTCAAAAAAATGCACCAGGTTCATACAGCTTTCAAGCAGATGATGTAAATGTAGGTTATTTAGAAACCGAAGCATTCAAAAAAGAAGGCGGTTCATTACGTGGTTCGATTATGATTGTTGGTCCACTTTTAGCTCGTTTCGGAAAAGGATATATTCCAAAGCCAGGGGGAGATAAAATAGGAAGAAGAAGATTAGATACCCATTTTGAAGGTTTTATAAATTTAGGGGCGAAATTCCGTTACAATAGAGAAGACCATTTTTATGGAGTAGAAGCGCCAAAAGGTTTGAAAGGAGCTGATATGCTATTAGATGAGGCTTCAGTAACTGGAACTGCTAATATTGTTATGGCTGCTGTTTTGGCAAAAGGAAAAACAACAGTTTATAATGCTGCTTGTGAACCTTATTTACAGCAACTTTGTAAAATGTTAAACTCAATGGGAGCAAAGATAACAGGTGTAGGATCAAACCTGTTAACTATTGAAGGAGTAGAGAGTTTAGGTGGTTGTGAACACAGAATTCTGCCTGATATGATTGAAATTGGTAGCTGGATAGGATTGGCTGCTATGACAAAAAGTGAGATTACAATAAAAGATGTAAGCTGGGACAACTTAGGGGTTATTCCTAGTACTTTTAGAAAATTAGGGATCACATTAGAACGCAAAGGTGATGATATATATATTCCTTCTCACGTAGATGGATATGAAATTAAAACTGATATTGACGGATCGATTCTTACCGTAGCAGATGCTCCTTGGCCAGGTTTTACACCTGATTTGTTGAGTATCGTTTTGGTGGTAGCAACTCAAGCTAAAGGGGATGTGTTAATACACCAAAAAATGTTTGAAAGCCGGTTATTCTTCGTGGATAAATTGATAGATATGGGTGCAAAAATAATGTTGTGCGATCCGCATAGAGCGGTGGTTATGGGACATGATTTTCAATCGCAATTAAAAGCTACGACGATGTCTTCTCCAGATATTCGTGCAGGTATATCTTTATTGATTGCTGCGCTTTCTGCAAAAGGGACTAGTACTATTCAAAACATAGAACAAATAGATCGTGGTTATGAAAGAATTGATGAACGACTAAGAGCAATTGGAGCGAATATTGTTCGTGTAGAATAAAGCAAATAGGTCATACTTATAAATCGTTTAAATAAATCTTTTAGCATTCATAAAGAGATTTATTTAAACGATTTTTTTTAATTTTAACACAATATGTCACACGAAGAGAAAGCAATAAAAGCAACTTATTTTAGTATTGTAGGAAATGCTTGTTTAGCGATTATTAAAGGTTTTGCTGGTTTTTTTGGTAATTCTTACGCCTTGATTGCTGATGCAATCGAGTCAACGACGGATATATTTGCTTCGTTTTTAGTCTTATTTGGAATTAAATATTCAAATAAACCTGCAGATAAAAACCATCCTTATGGACACGGTCGCGCTGAACCATTAATTACATTTCTGGTGGTCGGTTTTTTAATTACGTCTGCTACAATAATTGCTTATGAAAGCATCATTAATATACAAACGCCTCACGACTTGCCTAAGTCTTGGACTCTTTTTGTTCTTGGCGCAATAATTATTTGGAAGGAATATTCTTTTCGCTTGGTGATGAAAAGAAGTGTGGAAACTAATAGTTCTTCATTAAAGGCAGATGCCTGGCACCATCGATCTGATGCAATTACTTCTGTTGCCGCATTCATTGGTATATCAATTGCTCTGATTTTGGGGAATGGTTACGAATCAGCTGACGACTGGGCTGCACTTTTTGCTTCGGGATTTATTCTTTATAATAGTTATTTGATTTTTAGGCCCGCTCTAGGCGAAATCATGGACGAGCATTTAAACGATGATTTAATAGAAGAAATACGAAAAGTTTCCTACCAAGTTGAAGGGATTAAAGATACCGAAAAGTGTTTTATCCGTAAGGCAGGAATGAAATACCATGTGGATCTTCATGCCATTGTTGATGCTAATATATCTGTTAAGGAAGGGCACGATTTAGCCCATAAATTAAAAGATACATTGCGCAAAGAAATCCCAGAGCTTGGACATGTTTTGATTCATGTTGAACCAGATAGTTATAGTTAATTTAGGCAATTATTTATATAAAAAAGCGACTGTGATTTTAAAATCGCAGTCGCTTTTTTATTGATATATTAGAAGTGGTTATTATAAAAATGACAGAATAGCTAATTCATAACTTTTGAGTCCAAAACCAAGAATAACACCTTTAGCATTACCTGAAATATAGGATTGATGTCTAAAGCTTTCTCGCGAAAAGGTATTGGAAATGTGTACCTCTACCACCGGGCTAGTTATTGCTTTTACTGCGTCACCTATTCCTATCGAGGTATGGGTGTAAGCTCCTGCATTTAGGATTATCCCGTCATATGAAAAACCAAATTCCTGGATTTTATCAATTAGCTCTCCTTCAATATTACTTTGAAAGTAAATGAACTCTATTTCCGTAAATTTAAGTTTTAAGCCAGTAAGGTAGCCTTCAAAAGTTTGGTTTCCGTATACTTCTGGTTCGCGCTTGCCCAAGAGATTCAAGTTTGGACCATTAATAATAGCGATTTTCATAATTCATGTTTTTGTAAAAATAAAAAAACCGTTCCAATTAAAGAACGGTTTTGATAAAATTAGTTTTATGTGATTTTAAAAAGTAAATCCAGCAGATACTTGAAGAGCTGAGTTCTTAACTTCAGCTTCTTTTGAAGCTTCTGAAAGACCTAAAACATAACGGCCTTGTAGGAAAAAGTTTTTGGTGATATTAATTCCTAAACCTCCAACTGCTGCGAATTCAAAGGTCTCTGCATTATTAACGTCAAAATTGTTTCTTTCGCTTAATAAAAAAGAAGCTTGTGGTCCCAGATCAAGACTGAATGTTTTGTTTAAATGAATTTTTGCTAAAACCGGAATAGATAAATAGCCTACTTCATTTTTGAATTCTTCAAAAGCATTTTTGTATGTTGCTCCTTGCGTTGAATACAATAATTCGGGTTGGATAGAAAAACCATCTGTTAGTTTAACTTCAGCAATTAGTCCAGCATGATAACTAGTTATCGCTTCAGTATCATAATTTGTGCTGTTTACAGTTATGTTACTACCGTTTTGATTTGCGTAATTTACTCCGGCTTTAACACCAAATTTAACTAATTGCGCTTGTACGTTTGTGGATAAGGCAAAGAAAAATAGCCCAATCAAAATTGTTTTTTTCATGATTTATTATTTTAATATTAATGTCGATTTATATTAGGCAATTTAGAACTCTTTTAATTGATAGTTATTGTAACATTATTGAAATTTGTATAATAATTATCACATAATTTTATTGGACAGCTCGTTAGTTTTAATTGGAAGGGATTCAGATTTGGTATTGTATTTCATGATTACGGAAGGTTTTTTTCTATTGTAAAATAGCGTTACTTTGTACTTATGAATTGGAATTCCTATATCAAGAGCTATCAGTCCTATTTGAAAATCGAACGCGGTCTGTCTAAGAATACTGTCGAAAATTATTCTTTTGATATTGAGCGGTTGTGTCTTTTCTTGACTACAAACGGAATTGAAGTTTCACCAATTAAAATTACCGAAGAGACCATTCAACAATTTATATACTCAGTATCTACTCAGGTTAATGCACGCTCGCAGGCTAGAATAATATCAGGGCTTAAAAGTTTCTTTGGGTATTTAATATTTGAAGATTATCGTGTAGATAATCCATTGGAACTTATAGAGTCGCCTAAAACTGGAAGGAAGTTGCCTGATGTATTGTCAGTTGATGAAATTGACAATCTTATTTCGGCCATAGATTTGACTTCAAATGAAGGGGAGCGTAATCGCGCCATGCTTGAAACACTGTATGGATGTGGGCTCCGCGTAACAGAATTAGTTTCATTGAAAATCTCCGATTTATTTTTTGATGAAGGTTTTATCAAAATCACTGGTAAAGGTAATAAAGAGCGGTTTGTGCCTATTGGTAAAGCAGCCCAAAAATACATTCATATTTATAAAGATAGTATGAGAGTGCATCTGAATATAAAAAAGGAGTTTGGGGATACTTTATTTCTGAATAGGAGAGGAGGACAACTCACAAGAGCTATGATTTTTACAATCATAAAAGATTTGGCTGTCAAGACAGAATTAAATAAGAAGATAAGTCCACACACCTTTCGTCATTCCTTTGCCACACATCTTCTGGAGAACGGTGCTGATTTGCGTTCCATTCAATTAATGCTTGGGCATGAATCTATCACGACTACTGAAATTTACTTGCATCTTGATCGAAAGTTTCTAGCTGAAGTGATTAATAATTTTCATCCTAGAAAGCTCTTAATAAGGAGTTTTAGACTTTAGTTTTTCTTGCCCAAAAATACAGATCAAAAAAAAGCCTTGTCAATTTTGCAATTGACAAGGCTTTTATATAGTTGGTATGAGAATTACTTAGCGATATTTACCGCTCTAGTTTCTCTAATTACAGTTACTTTAACCTGACCAGGATAAGTCATTTCTGTTTGAATTTTTTGTGAAATTTCGAAAGATAAAGTTGCAGCATTATCATCAGAAACTTTTTCGCTTTCTACAATAACACGAAGTTCTCTACCTGCTTGGATTGCGTAAGCGTTTTTCACACCATTAAATCCGTAAGCTACTTCTTCAAGATCTTTTAAACGTTGAATATAAGAGTCTAATACTTGTCTTCTTGCACCTGGTCTTGCACCTGAAATAGCATCACAAACCTGTACAATTGGAGATAATAAAGATTTCATTTCTATTTCGTCGTGGTGAGCTCCAATAGCGTTGCAAACCTCTTCTTTTTCACCATATTTTTCAGCCCATTGCATTCCTAATAATGCGTGAGGTAAATCACTTTCTGCATCAGGTACTTTTCCAATATCGTGTAATAAACCTGCCCTTTTAGCTAATTTGACATTCAGACCTAATTCAGCTGCCATGATTCCACAAAGTTTAGATACTTCGCGAGAGTGTTGTAGTAAATTTTGTCCATAAGAAGAACGGTATTTCATACGTCCTACTACTTTTATTAATTCTGGATGTAATCCATGAATTCCTAAATCTATAACGGTACGTTTTCCAACTTCTATAATTTCGTCATCAATTTGTTTTGCAGTTTTAGCAACCACTTCTTCAATACGTGCAGGGTGAATACGTCCGTCAGTTACTAATTTATGTAATGCTAAACGGGCAATTTCTCTACGAACAGGATCGAAACAAGAAAGTATAATCGCTTCAGGTGTGTCATCAACAATGATTTCAACTCCAGTAGCAGCTTCTAGTGCTCTAATGTTTCTTCCTTCACGTCCGATGATTCTACCTTTAACGTCATCTGATTCAATGTTAAAAACAGATACACAGTTTTCAACTGCTTCTTCTGTTCCAACTCTTTGAATCGTGTTAATGATTATTTTCTTAGCTTCTTGCTGCGCTGTTAATTTAGCTTCTTCAATTGTGTCTTGTATATGAGACATTGCTTCGGTTTTAGCCTCCGCTTTAAGTCCTTCTACTAGTTGGTTTTTTGCCTCTTCGGCTGATAAACCAGATATTACTTCAAGTTGTTGTAATTGACTTTTATGCAATTTGTCAACTTCTAATTGTCTTTTGTCAAGGATTTCGATTTTAGCGGTGTATTCAACTGCTTTTGATTCAAAATCATCATTTACTTTCTTCGCTTTAGATAATTCATTAGAAACTTGTGATTCCTTGTCTCTTATTCTTTTTTCAACTTCAGCAACTTTCTTGTCTCTTGCCAGAATTACTTGTTCGTGTTCTGATTTTAATTCAATAAATTTTTCTTTTGCTTGAAGAATTTTGTCTTTTTTTATGTTTTCAGCTTCAAGATTCGCGTCTTTTAATATAGATGAAGCTTCTTTTTTTGCACTTTTAATTAAATTAGAAATATTGCTTTTTTCAATTATTTTTGCGATTCCAAAACCCGCCGCTATACCTATAATCCCTGAAATGATGATCGTTACTATGTCCATGTTTGTTAAAATTTATATATAAAAAAAGCCTACATTAAGTTGTTTGTATAAACTCGAAAAGACAAGTTTTGAGCTAACTCACTGTTCAAGTTTCCTCGCCGAAGCGTGGCATGCTTTAGTAGTGATGATTTGCTCATTCTAAATTGTTAGTGTTGAGTTTACCAAATGTGAACTAATGTAGGCAGTATCTTAGTTTCTGTAAAGAACGTTTAATTGTCGAGATATTGATCTAAAAGCGCATTGATTTTTTTAATTCTTTCAATAGTCTCTTCACCATTAATAGAATTGTCAATTTGTTTTTGTTCTGATTGTGAGGCAAATTGTAAAGCGCACATGGCTAAAACATCTTGTTTATCACGAACAGCGTAATTTTCTTCAAATTGCTTCATCATTACGTCAATTTTTTTTGAAGCACTTCGCAGCCCTTCTTCTTGCGAGAGATCAACCGTTAACGGGTAGACTCTGTCTGCAATTGATATTTTAATTTTAAGCTTTTCGTCCATATTTTTTACTAATCAGATAGCTGTGCTATACAGTAATCAATTTCACGAATTAAAGAATTTATTTTGAGCTTTGTATCTCTTTTATTATCGTCACTGCCTAGTAGTGAGTTGGCAATCTTAAGTGTTTCATACTGCGATTTTAACGCTTCAATCTCATTCGACTGAGTTTGTATGATGTGTGCAGACTTTGTTAATTCAATCTTTAAATCTTGATTGGTTTTGTCTAAACTTCTTATTTTTGTAATCAGTTTTTCAATCTTATTTTCAAGAGTATCAATTATTTCTGCAATTACACTCATTTTATAGCCTATTCATTACTTAATATTACAAATTTAGTATTACTTTTTATTATTACAATATTTTATTTGTTTTTTTATCATAAAATAAGTAAGTTGTTGTAATGTAATTGGTTACGAAATCTACTTTTTTTACAAAGCATAATGAATTAGTTTTTTATCTTAGCAAAAATGTATATGATGAGATATTTTGTTTTTTTTCTACTGTTTTCAGTTTCTGGCTTTGCCCAAACAGCCTATCCAAAAGACTATTTTAGTCCGCCTTTAGACATCCCAATGGAATTATCTGGGAACTTTGGGGAATTAAGGCCAAATCACTTTCATGCCGGTTTTGATTTTAAGACGTTGCAAAGAGAAGGTTTAGCCGTACATGCTGTTGCCGATGGTTATGTGTCCAGAATAAAGATTTCAACTTTTGGAAATGGAAAGGCAATTTATATAACACATCCCAATGGATATACTTCCGTCTATTGTCATCTTCAAAAAACTACTGACGCCATTGATGATTACATTCAGAAAGCACATTATAAGGAACAATCTTTTGAAATAGAGTTGTTTTTAAAACCCAATGAATTGACTGTATCGAAAGGACAAACCATCGCTCTTACTGGAAATACAGGATCTTCTGAAGGACCTCATTTGCATTTTGAATTTCGCGACAGTAAAACAGAAAAGATTATTAATCCTTTGTTGTTTGGTTTTGATAAGTATATAAAGGACACTAAGAAACCAACTGTTTCTGCCGTATATGTTTACCCTTTAGATGATAAAACGTCAGTAAATAAATCGAAACGTCCACTTTTGCTAAGTTTGTCTTTGCAGAAAGATGGAACATATTTGGCTAATAAGGTTTTAGCCAATGGGAAAATTGGTTTTGGTGTTACTGCAGTTGATTATGACAATGTTTCTGGTAATAGAAACGGTGCTTATAAAATTCAAAGCTTTTTAAACGGTAAACCTAATTTTGGATATCAATTTGATACTTACTCTTTTGATGAAATGCGTTATATAAATGCATTGGTAGATTACTCAAGATATAGAAAAACGTATCAAAGGGTGCAAAAGTTGTTCATGATTAACCCATATAAATTAAGTATAATAAAAACAGATGATAGCAATGGAATTGTAACAGTGCTTCCAAATCTTAGCTCTGTGTATCGTATCGAAGTATCTGATTTTTTTGGCAATCTAAATACCATTTCAATTCCAATTGGTTTTGATTCTTCGGCTGCTATTGTTGAAAAAGAAGCTGTAGTATCAAATTACTTTCTAAAAGTAAACAAAGACAATAATTTTTCTAAAAATAAGGTCTCTGTATTCTTTCCTGCTGGAACATTTTATGAAGATTTCGATATGAATTTTGATGTTAGAAACGATGTGCTGTATCTTCATGACGACAGCGTTCCTGTTCATTCTCGTTTTGAAATTTCGATGGAGAGTGACAAATACACTGATGCCCAAAAAGAAAAAGTTTTCATCGCTGATGTTGATTCTAAAGGAAGAACTGGATATAATTCTACTAGAGTAAAAGGAAATGTGTATTCTGCAAATGTAAGATCGTTAGGGAAATATACTTTAGCAATGGATACAACGGCACCAACGATTTCAATTGCAAATTCCATTGAAGGAAAGTGGATAAGTTCTCAGAAAACCATTCAGCTTTCTATATATGACAGTGGATCTGGAATAAAATCCTATAATGGTTATTTAAACGGAAAATGGATTTTATTCGAATATGACAATAAAACAAGAAAATTAACCCATAATTTTAGTGATGGTATTGTTGCTGAAGGAGCCAATGATTTAAAAGTTGTGCTAACAGATAATGTAGGAAATTCAACTATCTTTGAGACTCATTTTTTTAGAAGTCAAAAATAATAACATATAGACAGCTTGAATATAAAAATAGTCATCTTTGCTTTTATTGCGTTTTTGTTGGGGTTTTCTTCTTTTGCTCAATCAGCTCGAGTAAAAGGGATTATTTTGGACAAAAATAATAATCCGATAGACAATGTAAATGTCTCCTGTTCTGGTAGTAGAACGCAGTCTAATGCAAATGGATTTTACCTTCTTACAGTTCCAGCAGCTCAAAAGTTGATTGTCACTTTTACGCATGTTTCTTTAAAAAAAACGACTGTTATTCTTACTTTAAAAGCAAATGAAGAGCTGGAGCTCAATTTGGTGATGAATGACCAGCAAGAGCAAATGGGCGAAATTATTGTTACTACAAATAATAAAAAGCTAGTTCAGGGAATAACAACCATAGCGCCGGAGGTGATCAGGAAAATACCAGGAGCCAATGCTGGTATCGAAAATGTTTTGAAAACTTTGCCTGGTGTGAATTCTAATAATGAATTGAGTACACAATATGCGGTTCGTGGTGGGAATTATGATGAGAATTTAGTTTATGTAAATGAGATCGAAATATACCGCCCTTTTCTGATTCGTTCTGGGCAACAAGAAGGACTTAGTTTTACCAACACTGATTTAGTGCAAAATGTCGATTTTTCTGCTGGTGGTTTTCAGGCTAAATTTGGGGATAAATTATCCTCTGTACTGGACATAACCTATAGGAAACCTTCAGAATTTGGTGCAACAATTGAAGCAAGTTTGCTTGGAGGAAGTTTTTCATTTGATGCAATTTCAAAAAATAAAAAATGGACCGCAATAACAGGAGTTCGATATAGGAACAATAGCCTTTTGGTAAAAAGCCAAGATACCCAAACAAATTATACTCCAACATTTGCTGACGTACAAACGAATGTAAATTATCAGGCTTCAGCCAAATGGCAATGGAGTTTCTTAGGGAATATTTCTCAAAATAAATATCAGTATCAACCATTAACACGTCAAACGAAATTTGGTACAATTGATCAGCCATTGGCACTTTCTGTATATTATGAAGGCCAGGAGCAAGATAAGTATGAAACTTATTTTGGAGCAATGAAAACAACGTATGCAGCGACTCCTAATTTTACATTAAAATTTATCGGTTCGGTTTTTCATACTTTGGAACAAGAACATTTTGATATTTTGGCACAATATCGCTTGGGAGAAGTAGATTCAAATATAGGGTCAGAAACCTATGGTGATGTTGCTTTTACAAAAGGAATTGGTTCGCAACTGAATCATGCTCGAAATGATTTGGATGCTTTAATTGTAAATGCCGAAGTAAAGGGATTTCACGATTGGCGAAAAAATGAAATAGAATGGGGAGTAAAATATACTCGTGAATCGATTCGCGATCGTGTGGTGGAGTGGGAAATGATAGATTCAGCTGGATTTTCTATTAATCCTCCCATTATTAATTTACCTAAAAATGATCAGCCATATTCGTCTTATCAAGGACCTTTAGTTCCCTATCAAGATGTTCGTGCAACTAATTTTAATGTTATTAACAGGTTTTCTGGTTATGGGCAATGGAGTAGAAAGGGGAATGTAGGTGCGACTGAACTTTGGTATAATGCGGGAGTGCGAATGCATAACTGGGAAGTCTCAGGAGCGAATAGCAAAGGAGATGCGCAGTTTACTTTTAGTCCAAGAGCACAAATTTCGATTAAACCAAATTGGAATAAGGAAATGGTTTTTAGACTCTCTGGAGGAGTCTATCATCAGCCACCTTTTTATAGAGAGCTGAGGGATGCCGATGGAGTGGTGCAGCCTAATGTCAAGGCGCAACAATCAGTTCATTTAGTGTTAAGCGATGACTATAGTTTTAAAATGTGGAATCGTCCTTTTAAACTAGTTTCTGAACTGTATTATAAATCCTTGACTGATGTGAATACTTATACTATTGATAATGTCAGAATTCGCTATGCCGCTTCTAATGTTGCTAAGGGCTATGCGCAAGGACTAGATCTTCGACTGAATGGGGAGTTTGTTCCAGGAACGGAGTCTTGGTTGAGTTTTGGTTATTTAAAAACAGAAGAAAATAGTAACGATAGAGGATATATAGCCAGACCAACAGATCAAAGGCTTAAATTTGCACTTTTGTTCCAGGATTATATGCCTAATATTCCTAGCGTAAAAATATATTTGAATTTGGTGTACAACACCGGATTGCCAGGAGGTTCTCCGTCTTATGCAGATCCATATTTGTATCAAAATCGATTGAATGATTACCGCAGGGCAGACGTAGGTTTCTCTAAAGTGTTTATTGATAGCAATTCAGAGAAGCTAAATACGAATTGGTTTGGGAACTTTAAAGAGCTTGCTTTAGGACTTGAAATCTTCAATCTTTTCAACAATCAAAATGCGATTACCAATACATGGGTTAGAGATGTGTATTCTAAAAATGAATATGCGATCCCAAATTTTATGACTACAAGAGTTTTTAATATTAAGTTGAGTGCTAAGCTATAGTAAATGGCTAATGTCGTTCTAAAGTGGTTCGAGCTGTTTTAACACATTAATTGGACATAAATATCAGAAGCATTTTTAAAAATGATTACATTTGGATTTATTTTTTAATATTACATCATTATGAAAAAGTTACATATAGCATTATTAGGTATGGCAATTTTACTTTTGGCCAGCTGTAAGGAAGAGGTGGAAAAGCCAAAAGTAATTTATGATGCCACTAATAAAGGTAAAGGAATTACAAATATTGATTCTACTCAAGTTGCTATTGCCGACTTACCTATTCAGATTGAGGGAACTAGTTATTTGATTCATCCAATTGCTGATTTGCGTGTTTATGAACGTGGTACAAAGGCAAGATATGGTTCTTCTAGTGTAATCGATTTGAGTTTTACGATTTCTAATTATGGAGAAAATGAAATTACAGGCTATTTGCAAAATCTGAAGTTTCAAAGAGTTGATTCTGATTCGATACATACATTAACTGATAAACCTGCTTTGATTCTGACTGCGACTTATCTAAAATCAGTTTCGGATAGAGTTAAAAAACAAGTTATGGTTTATACCATGTTTGATATGGACACGAATAGAGATGGGAAATTAGATACTAGTGATATTAAATCCTTGTATTTAAGTGATATTAGTGGCGAGAAATTCACTAAAATATCTACTAATTTTCATGAATTGATTGATTGGAATTTAATAGAATCAAAAAACCGTCTGTATTTTAGAACCGTTGAAGACACTAATAAAAACGGACAGTTTGATAAAAATGATGTTGTTCATTATAATTATGTTGATCTATCAAACGGTGATTGGAAAGTATCCAGCTACGAACCGATATAAAATAAAGAATAAACTTTAAATCAGAATATCACTTTCAAGATCTGATTTTTCGATTGCGAAATCAAATCCTAGTTGTTTTACTAAATCAATGACTAGGTTTTTATACCAGTTCTCTGATTTAGGATGGATGTATATTTTCTCAATCAGCTGATCAATGTCTACGTTAATTTTTAGTCCGTCATTAAGCGTCATTTTATTTTCGGCAACATCAGTAAGAATGCGGACTTCACGCTCATATTGAAAACTTTTTCGCTTGAATAAAAAGGGGAAAAACATATCGTCAAAAGGAATGTATTCCTTCTTATAATCAATGTAATTTACTTCTCCAATAAACTGCTTGTAGTTATTTTCAGGAATTAAGGCATTTTGTAGTCTTCCTATAGTTGATTGAATAGCTAATCCTTCACTGTTTTGCGTAAAAATTTGCCACATAGCAAAAGACTCGTATTCGTTAATGTGCCAACTGCTAATTGCCACTTTTTCACGGTGAGTCTTGTAATATTTTAAAAAGTCAGGATTATTGGTCGAAAGCTTTTTGATTTCCTCAAAAGTAGGTTCGCTAAATGTACCTTCATATTGATCTTCGAACTTATCGGATCTTGACATGAATAATTTTTTGGACATCAACAAATCTAAAAACTTAGACAAGTCTAAATACTTCCAAACAATAGTGTCTGGATCAGCAGAAAGTGTGATATTTGGGTTATTAAGGTACATTTTTTAAATTTACAAATTTAGAAACAGAAAATTATCATTCATCAAATATACCTTTAATATATAGTCTTAAATCATTATTCGAATGATTGCATTGTAACCAATTTGTTATACATGCCATTCAATGCAATTAATTCATCATGCGTTCCTTGCTCAACAATTTTTCCTTTTTGCATTACTACGATAGAGTCTGCTTTTTGAATGGTAGAAAGACGGTGTGCAATGACAATCGACGTTCTGTTTTGCATCATGTTTTCTAAGGCTACTTGTACGAATTTTTCACTTTCAGTATCTAATGCAGAAGTAGCTTCGTCCAAAATCATGATTGGAGGATTTTTCAATACCGCACGAGCAATTGATAATCGTTGTTTTTGACCACCAGAAAGCTTGTTTCCGCTGTCTCCAATGTTAGTATGTATTCCTTTTGGTAAGTCTTTGACAAACTCATAAGCATTAGCAATTTTTAGCGCCTCAATGATCTCCTCATCTGTGGCGGTTTCTTTTCCTAATGAAATGTTGGCTTTTATGGTGTCGTTAAACAAGATGCTGTCCTGTGTCACTAATCCCATCAAGCCGCGAAGCGATTGCAAATTGATGTCTTTTATATCGGTTCCATCAATACTAATAGTTCCATCAATTACGTCATAAAAACGAGTCAATAAATTGGCAATTGTACTTTTTCCACTTCCAGATTGTCCTACCAGAGCTATCGTTTGTCCTTTTTTAACCTGAAGAGAAAAGTCTTTTAAAACAGTTTCTTCTTCGTATTTAAAGTTTACATTTTTGATAGTTATTTCCGAATCGAAAGTGTTTTTGGCAATGGCGTTTTCTTTAGAAACAATCTCGTTCTCCACTTCCAGTACTTCAAAAACACGTTCTGCGGCTGCAAGTCCATTTTTTACGGAATACGACGCTTTAGAAATAGCTTTTGCTGGCGTAAGAATATTAAATGCCAAAGTTAGATAAACGATGAAGGCCGATCCATCCAATGTTTTTTCTACTAAGACTAAATTTCCTCCGTAAAAAAGTAAGATGGCAATTGTCGTCACTCCTAAAAATTCACTTAATGGTGTTGCTAAATTGTTTTTACTTCCTATGCTGTTTGTTAAATTCAATAATCGGGTTACTGAATCGTTGAATCTGCCTTTGAAGGTTGGTTCTGCATTATAGCTTTTAATCACCTTCAATCCGCCAAGAGTTTCATCTACAATAGAAATCAGGAAACCGCTTTCTCTTTGTGCTTGTAATGATTTTGCTCTTAGGTTCTTAGCAACTTTTGATATGATAAAACCAGAAATAGGCATGAAGATTAAAACAAACAAAGTAAGTTTTAAGCTAATAATAAACATAGTAACTAAGGCGAAAATAATAGTAAGCGGTTCTTTTACAACTAATTCTAATATAGAGAAAAAGGAATTTTGAACTTCGTTTACATCACCAAGCATACGTGCCATAATATCTCCCTTTCTTTTTTCGGAATAATAGGAGATAGGCAACTCGACAATCTTTTTGTACATTGATTTTCTCAAATCTCTTAAAACACCATTTTTCAGATGCATTATATGGTGTGATGCCAGATAATTGAATAGGTTTTTGAATAAAAATGTCGTGATTACCATTAAAACAACAAACAAAAGAGCGACTTGAATACCATTATCCTTTGTTAATTCTGAAATTTTGTAATACAAAAAATCAGAACCAAACTGCTTTAAATTTCCTATTCCCGTATATACAGGTTCTTTTAGTATGACTTTGGTTTTACCAAAAAGCACTTCAAGAACCGGAAAAATGGTTAGCATAGAAATAGTGCTAAACAAAGCGTACAGAATGTTGTATATCACATTCCAGACAATATGGGTTTTGTATGGTTTTGTATAGGGAAGAAGTTTTATTAAATTTTTGTCCATTAGTTCAATTGCATTGCAATAATAATATTTTTAATCTTTTCGTTTAAAACGCTTTCCACTTCCTTGAAATCTTCAACAGATTCTAATTCTGCATTTACACTGATGTAGAATTTTATTTTAGGTTCTGTTCCACTTGGTCTTGCACAAATTTTAGATCCGTCTTCAGTGTAGTAAATCAATACATTTGATTTCGGAATTTCCATTACAGTTTCTGAACCGTCTAATAAGTTCTTAGCTACAGAAGATTGGTAATCTTCGACTATTATCACTCTTTGTCCGTTGATTTCTTTTAATGGGTTTTCACGTAAATCAACCATCATTTGGCTAATTTCCTGTAAACCTTCGATTCCTTTTTTGGTTAGTGAAACTAGGTGCTCTTTGTAAAATCCATTGTCTACATACAGTTGCAATAACTCTTTGTACACTGAACTACCTTTTGCTTTAGCTTGAGCTGCAACTTCGCATATTAATAAAGTAGCCGCAACAGCATCTTTATCACGAACAGCATCTCCTACCATAAATCCGAAGCTTTCTTCTCCACCACCAATGAATTCCAATTCAGGAAAATCTTTGATCATTTTAGCAATCCATTTAAAACCAGTCAATCCTACTTTGCATTCTACTTCGTAGTTTGTAGCTAGTTCCATCATCATTGGAGTAGACACGATAGTTGAACCCACAAATTGCTTTCCATTGATTTTTCCTGCTTTTTTCCATTGTTCTAATAGAAATGCAGTCATCAAAATCATAGTTTGATTTCCGTTTAACAAAGTCATTTGACCTTCGTTATTACGAACAGCAACTCCTAAACGGTCGCAGTCAGGATCAGTTCCTACTACAATGTCCGAATTGGTTTTGTCAGCTAATTCCATTGCCATGGCTAATGCTTCTGGCTCTTCTGGATTTGGAGATTTTACAGTTGGGAAATCACCGTTTGGAACTCTTTGCTCTTCAACAATATGCACATTAGTGTAACCAGCTTGCGATAAAGTATCAGGAACTAGTGTTATCGATGTTCCGTGTAATGAGGTGAACACTACATTTAAATTTTCTTTTGCGGCAGCAGGCGTATTAAAACTTGCGTTTTCAATAGATGATTTTATAAATGCCTTATCTACGTCAGTATCGATATAGTGAATCAAATCTTCGTTTGCATCAAACTTGATTTGGTCGAAGCTTAAATTTTCAATGGTGTTAATGATTTTTTCGTCTTCTGGCGGTACGATTTGCCCACCGTCTTCCCAGTATACTTTGTATCCGTTGTATTCAGGAGGATTGTGTGAAGCTGTAAGTACAATTCCGCATTGGCATCCTAAATGTTTAACGGCAAATGACAATTCAGGTGTTGGTCTTAATTCTGAAAACAAATAAACTTCAATGCCATTAGCAGAGAAAACATCAGCAACTAATTTTGCAAGAGTGTCGCTATTGTGGCGGCAGTCATAAGCAATAGCGGCTTTTATAGGTTGGTTAGGGAAAGCAATATGCAAATAATCAGATAGACCCTGAGTGCTTTTTCCAAGAGTATATTTGTTAATGCGATTGTTTCCAACGCCCATTATTCCGCGCATTCCACCAGTACCAAATTCTAAATCTTTGTAAAAACTTTCCTCTAATTCTTTAGGGGATGTAGTCATCAATTCTTTAACGGCTTCCTGTGTTTCTTTGTCAAATGTAGGAGTTAGCCATACATTCAATGCGTCTAAAATGTTTTGTTTGATTTCCATTTTATATGTTTTTAGTTTAAGTTTTTAAAGTATGTCGCTTTCTCAGGAGCTAATTCCTGCTATTCATTACAATCTTATAGTCCAAAAACTGGCCTATAAGGATTTTCATTACTATCAGGGCTAGGCTATATTATAGATTAACCTGAGTCGAAATTTTATAACGCTCTTCGTTGTTTTTAGTACGCAAAATGATTTCGCCCAGGAAACCAGCCAAAAACAGTTGAGTCCCTAAAATCATTGTGGTTAACGCAATGAAAAACCAAGGGTTGTCAGTAACTAAAGTATATCGCATGTCATTATACATATGATATAGTTTTGAAATTCCAATATAGCCCGCAAGCATAAAACCAATAATGAACATTAGTGATCCCATGGCTCCAAACAAGTGCATCGGTCTTTTTCCAAATCGGGAAAGAAACCAAATGGTAATTAAGTCAAGGAAACCATTGATGAAACGTTCCATTCCAAATTTAGTTTCACCGTATTTTCTAGCTTGATGTTGTACTACTTTTTCGCCAATTTTTCCAAAACCAGCATTTTTTGCCAAAACAGGAATGTATCGGTGCATTTCGCCTGAAACTTCAATGTTTTTTACAACAATATTTTTGTAGGCTTTCAATCCGCAATTAAAATCATTCAGTTCTACTCCAGAAGTTTTTCTGGCAGCCCAATTGAATAATTTAGAAGGCAGGTTTTTAGCGACAACAGAGTCGTATCGTTTCTTTTTCCATCCGGAAACCAAATCAAAATCTTGACTTGTAATCATGTTGTAAAGTCCGGGAATTTCCTCAGGACTATCTTGTAAGTCGGCATCCATTGTGATAATGACATCACCTTGGGCTTTTGCAAAACCAGCATGCAAAGCTTGAGATTTTCCGAAATTTCTCATGAAACGAATTCCTTTTATATTGGGGTTTTCCGAAGCAAAACCTTCAATAATAGACCAGGAATTATCCGTACTTCCGTCATCTAAAAAGATAACTTCATAAGAATAATTATTTGTTTGCATTACCTTAATAATCCAAGTGTACAATTCTGTAAGCGATTCCTCTTCGTTAAGAAGCGGTATAAGTATGGATAGATTCATTAATTACAGGCTTTGTGGATTTTCGTTTTTTACAATTGCACCTACAATTAGCGAATATATTAACCCAAAAAAGGAATACATAGCAAGTGTAACAGGTAAAACAATTAAAGGATTCATGAATTTTTTCATCATTTCAATTCCCATTTCCATTTCTTTACTCGTTATGTTAGGGTTTTGTTTGATCATATCGTCTTGAGTAATTGAAATCATTTCATTGATAAACTCAGGATAGATAAAGTTAAAAGCGATATTAAATAGACCATATATTAGGGCAGCAATAAAAGTGATAGAAACTCCTACTTTTAAAGCTTCGCCAAAGCTAATGAAACCGTTGTTTAAATTTTTCTTAAAATTGATACATCCTAAATAGATGAATACTAGGGGTAGTACTAAGTAATTAGCAATATTTACAATCACGCCGGCACTGGTTCCTACTAATGATCGCATTCCTATTATGTACATTATCACGAATTCTAAAATCATTATAACGCCAAACAATACGCCATATATTAGTCCAGATTTCCCTGGTGATACACTTCTTTCCATAAAGACTTTTTTAATTAATCCACAAATATAGCAATTCCCAATTTATTGGACTACAAAAAACAGTTTTTACGATTTAATAAAAAAAATGAAACAAAGATTTGTTTATTGGAAAATAATTGTAAATTTGCAGACTCAAAATAATAGTGTAAAAACAAAAAGTTATAGTGAGTTTATACCTTTTCCGTTAAACGAAAAGCTTCAAAACAAGTTATAGCCAAACAAATAAACAAGATGAAAAAAGGAACTCACCCAGAGAATTACAGATTAGTTGCATTTAAAGACATGTCAAATGAAGACGTTTTTATCACTAAATCTACAGCAGATACAAGAGAAACAATTACAGTTGACGGTGTTGAATACCCAGTTGTGAAAATGGAGATCTCTAGAACTTCTCATCCTTTTTACACAGGTAAAAACAAACTTATCGATACTGCAGGACGTATTGATAAATTTAAAACTAAATACGCTAAACACGTTAAGTAATCTTAACTTGTTTGTTGATATAGTAAAGCCTTCCATTTGGGAGGCTTTTTTTATTGATTTAAATTGGGAGAGCTTAGAGAGTAAACTTGTAAATAAAACAAATAAAAACTTTGTAACTTTGACCCTTTGTAACTTTTGAACTTTATAAAATGAACTACATACTTTTTGATGGCCCAGCCAGAAATGCCTTATTGCCTTTTACCTTCACACGTCCTGTTGCAGACATCCTTATTGGAATTATGACAATTCGCCAAAAATGGGAAATGCATTTGGGTTCTACCACTACCACTTTAACGGAAGAATATTTATCTGATAAATTCCCAATGGTAGAATTAGAAAATAATGTTATGATTAATGCCTCCTTTTTACCCAACGCAGTTTTGGCTGAAATGGTTGATAATTTGCAACCAAATCAAGTCATCTTTAAAGGAGAAGAAGTAGTCGCTTTTTATACGCAGGAAGACCAAGAAGAAGTAGATTTTGATTCTTATGAAATTATAGAATACAACGAAGACTGCTTGACGGTTCAGAATACTTGGGATATTTTCTCAAAGAATGCCGCTGCGATTCAGGAAGACTTTGAGTTTTTGACTGAAGGTAGAAAATCGCAAACAATACCAAAGAGTGTTAATGTAATTGCGCCAGAAAACATATTTATCGAAGAAGGGGCTAAGTTAGAGTTCGTGACACTGAATGCGTCTACGGGTCCTATATATATAGGTAAGGATTCAGAAATTATGGAAGGTTCTGTGATACGGGGTCCATTTGCTTTGTGTGAAGGCGCTGTAGTTAAAATGGCTGCCAAAATATACGGAGCAACAACTGTTGGCCCAAATTCTAAAGTAGGAGGTGAGATTAATAACTCAGTCTTGTTTAGTAATGCTAACAAAGGTCATGATGGCTTTTTAGGAAATTCTGTTTTGGGTGAATGGTGTAATATTGGTGCTGACAGTAACAATTCGAACCTAAAAAATAATTATGAGGAAGTGAAATTATGGAGTTATGAAACCGAAGGCTTTGCTAAAACGGGACTTCAATTTTGCGGATTGATGATGGGAGATCATAGTAAATGTGGAATCAATACCATGTTTAACACTGGAACCGTTATTGGTGTAAGCGCTAATATCTTCGGAAGCGGTTTTCCTCGTAATTTTGTTCCTAGTTTTTCATGGGGAGGTGCAGCAGGTTTTTCTACCTACATCACTAAAAAAGCTTTTGAAACGGCTAGACTTGTAATGGGGCGCAGGAATGTAGATTTTGACGAAAAAGAAGCAGCTATTTTAGAACATGTCTTTGAAGAAACGAAAAAGTGGAGAAAAGGATAGTCTTTTGCTAAATAGTTTATAGTTTTAAAAATGGTTTTATTAATGTAATAAGACCATTTTTTTGTGGCCTTATTTACGGTCAATTATGAAAATTTTATTTTTTAATCATGACATAGTGTTAAAATGTTTTGCTATGTGTAATATTCGGGATTCTGAGTTGAGCCTTGTTTTTAGATGATTAATCAGTTTTTGCTCTTTTTTATAGTCTTGCATTAGTTTTTTTTAACTAGATGTTTTAGTTTTATAAAAAATTATGAGTGAAACGATTGTTTTGTTGATTTTTTAATAATTATTAATATAAAATATATTTATGGAAGAGATTATTGGGGTATTAAATGGTATTGTTTGGAGTAACGCATTAATCGTTTTGTGTTTAGGTACAGGACTTTATTTCACTTTACGTACCCGTTTTTTACAAGTGCGCCACATCAGAGAAATGTTTCGTTTACTGTTTGACGGGAAAAGTTCTGAATCTGGAGTCTCTTCTTTTCAAGCCTTATCGATGTCTTTAGCAGGAAGAGTAGGTACGGGAAATATTGCAGGTGTTGCTACAGCTATCGCTTTTGGAGGACCAGGAGCTATGTTTTGGATGTGGATGGTTGCTTTTTTAGGAGCAAGTACCGCTTTCGTAGAAGCAACATTGGCACAAATTTATAAAGAAAAGCATTTAGGACAGTTTCGTGGAGGTCCCGCTTTTTATATCGAAAGAGGATTGGGAGTGAAATGGTTTGCCGTTTTGTTTGCCATTGTTTCTATAATCTCTGCGGGTTTGTTACTGCCAGGAGTGCAGGCAAATTCTGTTGCTGACGGAATACAGAATGCCTTTAATATTGATACTTGGATGTCTGGAGTTGCTGTTGCAGTAATCTTTGGAGCCATTGTATTTGGAGGTGTAAAAAGAATCGCCAAGTTTACAGAGTATGTGGTGCCTATAATGGCTATCGCTTATATTTTAATTGTATTGGTGATAATTATAATTGACATCGATCAACTTCCAGGAGTTATTTCATTAGTGTTTAAAAGCGCTTTTAATATGGAAGCTGGTTTTGGGGCTGTATTTGGTCTGGCAATTCAATGGGGTGTAAAACGTGGAATTTATTCTAACGAGGCAGGACAAGGTACTGCTCCGCATATTGCTGCTGCAGCAAATGTTTCGCATCCTACTAAGCAAGGTTTAGTACAATCGTTTTCGGTTTATATTGATACTTTATTGGTTTGTTCTGCTACTGGTTTTATGTTGTTAATAACAGGAAGGTATAATGTGCAAGATCCTGTATTAGCGGCTGACGGAACTACTAAGTTTTTATATGAAGGAGCTAAAAATGTAACTGTAGGGCCTGGGTTTACTCAGAGCGCCATGGATAGTGTTTTACCTGGTTTTGGATCTTATTTCGTTGCCATTGCATTGTTCTTCTTTGCCTTTACTACTATTTTGGCTTATTACTACATAGCTGAAACGAATATTTCTTATTTGACAAGAAATTTGAAGTCGCCAGTTTATACGCATTTATTGAAATTGGTTATGATGTTGGTTATAATGTATGGTTCAATCAATCAAGCAAAATTGGCCTGGGATATTGGTGATCTAGGAGTAGGACTTATGGCTTGGTTTAATATCATTGCGATTATTCTATTACAGAAACCAGCCTTAGCCGCATTGAAAGATTACGAAAAACAGAAAAAGGAAGGGAAAGATCCCGTTTTCAATCCCGAAGATATTGGGGTTTCAAATGCACATATTTGGAATACCATAAATAAAAAGGAAAAGGAGTAAGTTTAGATTAACTATTTCTTTTGAAAGCTTCCAGGAACAGGATTTTTGATCTCTGTTGCTGGAAGCTTTCATTTTATATTATACCAATTGCTTAATTAATCTATCTTTGCACTTTTTAAAATCTATTCGGCTTTCAAATTGTCGAATCTACAAAACAATACTACAATGATTACAGTTAATGATATTTCCGTACAATTTGGTGGGACATCGCTTTTTAGTGATGTTTCCTTTGCTATTAATGAAAATGATAAAATTGCCCTTATGGGTAAGAATGGAGCGGGGAAATCAACGCTTCTTAAGATAATAGCGGGGCAAAGTAAACCTTCTACCGGAAATGTTTCTGCGCCCAAAGATGCAGTTGTTGCTTATTTGCCACAGCATTTATTGACTACTGACGGAGCTACTGTTGTTGAAGAAACTTCAAAAGCATTTGGTGAAATTTTTAGCATGAAAGCTGAGATTGACGAAATCAATGAACAATTGACAATTAGAACGGATTATGAAAGTGATGCATACATGAAATTGATTGAAAGGGTTTCTGACCTGAGCGAGAAGTTTTATGCTATTGAAGAGGTGAATTATGAGGCTGAAATCGAAAAAATATTAATAGGATTGGGATTTGCCCGCGAGGATTTTACACGTCAAACTTCTGAATTTTCAGGTGGTTGGAGAATGAGAATTGAGTTGGCAAAAATCCTTTTGCAAAAACCAGATTTGATTTTGCTGGATGAGCCTACCAATCACATGGATATTGAAAGTATCCAATGGTTAGAGGATTTCTTAATCAATTCAGCAAAGGCGGTTGTGGTAATTTCGCATGATAGAGCATTTGTAGATAATATTACAAATCGTACCATTGAGGTAACTATGGGACGAATCTATGATTACAAGGCTAAATACTCACATTATTTAGAATTGAGAAAAGACCGTCGCATGCACCAACAAAAAGCATACGATGAACAACAACGAATGATTGCTGATAACAGAACTTTTATTGACCGTTTCAAAGGGACGTTTTCTAAAACTGATGCAGTTCAATCTCGTGTTAAAATGTTAGAGAAATTAGTCATTGTACAAGTGGATGAAGTAGATACTTCTGCTTTAAAATTGAAATTTCCCGCTGCTGCTCGTTCTGGGCAATATCCTGTAATTGTAAAAGATTTAGGGAAGACTTATGGTGAGCACGTTGTTTTTAAAGATGCTAATATTGTTATCGAAAGAGGGCAAAAAGTGGCATTCGTAGGGAAAAATGGGGAAGGAAAATCGACGATGATCAAAGCCATTATGAAACAAATTGAGATAGATGGCGGAAGTTTAGAAATAGGTCATAATGCTCAAATTGGTTATTTTGCTCAAAACCAAGCTTCATTGTTAGATGAGAATGCTACAATATTTGAAACTATCGATGATATTGCTGTGGGTGATGTGCGTACTAAAATTAAAGATATTTTAGGTGCTTTTATGTTTCATGGCGATGATGTGACTAAAAAGGTGAAGGTGCTTTCAGGTGGAGAGAAAACGCGTCTGGCGATGATTAAATTATTGCTTGAGCCAGTTAATTTATTGATTTTGGATGAGCCTTCAAATCACTTAGACATGAAAACCAAAGATATTATCAAAGATGCATTGCGTGATTTTGATGGAACTTTGATATTAGTTTCTCACGATAGAGATTTCTTAGACGGATTAGCGACTAAGGTATTTGAATTTGGAAACAAACGTGTAGTAGAACATTTTGAAGATATTACAGGATTCTTGGCAAACAAGAAAATGGAGAGCATGAGAGATATTGAGAAATAACAAATCATGTTGTTCGATTCTTAATTGAAGGGAATTGAAAATAGTAAAGGCATACGATTCTATATCGTGTGCCTTTTTTTTGTTTCTGTATTAATGTTGTTTTTTATTGGAGTAAAATAGTTAAATAACTGTTATTAAGCTATTTGAATATATAGTTTTCGTACCTTGTAGTATGATTTAATTACAATATTTAAAATTAGAAACCATGAAAAAGATAGTATTAACCTTTTTAGTCTTAACAATGGGTTTGTGGAGTACTTCTTTATTTTCTCAAGTTGATAATGAAGTTGTAGCATTAGGTTTGCCTGGTGATAACCTTAATCTTTTTGCCGTTTTAGATGTTTTTCAAAGCTCTCAAACAATAGAGGAATTCGAAAGAAAACTAAACTCGAGTGATTCGAATATTAATAACTTGGATCTAAATAATGACAATTTTGTAGACTATATTTCAGTGACTTCATACAATCAAGGACATTTTCATTCTATTGTACTTAGGGTTCCTGTTAATAGCAATCAGTTTCAAGATGTTGCCGTTATAGAGGTCAGTAAGAATAATGCGGGAAGAGTTATTGTCCAAATTATTGGTGACGAAGCTTTGTATGGCGAAGACTATGTTGTGGAACCATCAGCACGAGATGTTTCTGAAACTCCAAATCCTGGGTATATTGGTGACCAGAGGATTATCATAAATAATAATGTCTACGGGAATGGTGTTGTTTATGTTTCTGATTGGCCGATTATAGCACTTATGTTTTCCCCATCATTTTCGCTATATGTTTCTCCTTGGTATTGGGGATACTATCCGGTATATTGGCGTCCGTGGAGACCAATTTTATATTACAACTATTGGAATTATCACAATCATTACTACAGAAGCCCTCGTTTTCATAGAACGTCCTTCATTCGTTACCCTTCTAATCATTCTTATTACTTAAGAAGAAGAACTACTTCAGCAATAGTGACTAGGAATAGAAATGCTGGGGTTTATAGAAGTACTTATGGCGGTAGGACTTTTAGGAAGCCTACAGCGCCAGCTAGGATTTCAAGAAGAGATATAAATAGAGAAAACCGGGAGTCGACAAGGCGACAAGTGCAGCCGTCAACTAGAACACAAGAGAGACCGGCGACAAGGCAGGAAAACCGGGAGTCGACAAGGCGACAAGTACAGCCGTCAACTAGAACACAAGAGAGACCGGCGACAAGGCAGGAAAGCCGTGAGTCTACAAGACGACAAGTACAGCCGTCAACTAGAACACAGGAGAGACCAGCAACTAAGCAGGAAAATCGTGAGTCTACAAGACGACAAGAGCAGCCGTCAACAAAGACACAAGAGAAGTCATCAACCAGACAGGAAAGCCCTGAGTCTACAAGACAGCGAGTTCAGCCTTCAACAAGGCAACGTGTTCAGCCTTCAACAAGACAGCAAAATCCTAAGTCGACTAGACAACAAGTTCGACCTGCTAGAAGTCAAGCAGATCCCTCAGCAAAGCAAACAGAACGACAAATAAGGAAGTCTGCGAGACAGTCAGCTAGAGAAACAAGACGGTCAAGCCGTTCTGACAGTCAAATAAAACCAATCGTAGAAAGAAGCGAGTTTGAATAGCTGAAAACTACTAGTTTTGAAAAATAAAGGGGTCTTTAAGGCAAAAAGAAGCCGTATCATACGGCTTCTTTTTTATAGTCTAATTCCCGGAGGAAGCAGTTCTTTGTAAACTGGGTTCTTTTTAAAAAAGACAACGATTTTTGGTAAAATCGGAACTACTTTTAATTTTCGTTCAATAGCAATTGCCATAATTTCACTTAATAGTTGAGAAATAAATTCTTCATTGTCAAATTGATCTGGAGTATTAATCTTTGTCAAAAATATTTTTTTTTCCTGAAAAGAGTATTCAACTGAAACTAATCCTTCTTCTACTGTAGTTTCAAATTGTCTTGCGAAAGTATTGTCTGTGATTTCCATGATGATAGAGTGTTCCATATATTTTGTTTAAAACAGTTGTAACCAGGATAAGTATTATCCATAGTTTAATTATTGGGACCCATCGGTATTTCGACCTGCTTTTAATCTTGGTTAAAATTGATCAAAATTAATTTTTCCCATTGCATCTTTTGTTGTCACTATTTTGTTGTCAACTTCTATTTTATCCTAGAAAAGAAGTAGATAAACGCTATTTTTTGAGAGCTGTATTGTTGCATGTTGAGGTTGTAGAATTTTTTAATTTTACTAATAACAATAATGTTTAATGATAAACCCACAATACAGTTCTGTTATTTTTTTTTTTTGTCAAAAAACATTTACAAAGGTACTGATTTGATTTTCAATAGCAGTTAATTTTTCATTGTATATTAATGTAACATATTCTTTTTCAGATAATATACTATGTGAGCTGCAATTTAGTAGAGCGGAGGCTACTGTGGTTTATTCGGGATAAATTAGCTAGCTTTTTCGGGCGTATTGTCAATGAGAAACCAGAAATCACCAATGCTATATGCATTTCTGGCCTGAAATGGTTTCTTGGTTAAATAAGGAAAATCGGTGGTAAGTGATGTGATAATGGCTTTGACGTTGGTATTCTGATTTTCAAAACACTCTAATCATAATTTATTGATAATATAAATTAAGAAACGAAGTTGGTTCCAATAAAAAAATTAATTTTATACGAAATTGAGTATAATTAGGTGGCAAGCAGATATTAAATAGTTAAACGAATTATGAGTAAAATACCAGTTTATTTTATGCCGGGATTAGCGGCTAGTGCAACAATTTTTGAGAGAATTGTACTTCCAGAGGATATTTTTGAAATGCATCTTTTAGAATGGGAAATTCCTTTAGCAAATGAATCTTTGGCTGAATATGCGCAACGAATTACAAAAAAAATCAAACATGAGAACCCAGTTTTAATTGGAGTTTCGTTTGGAGGAATATTGGTACAAGAAATGGCAAAGTACATTGATGCTAAAAAAGTAATTATCATTTCAAGTGTAAAAAGTAATTTAGAATTCCCTAGAAGGTTCAAAATTGCGAAGGCAACTAAGGCATACAAGCTGATTCCGATGAGCTTGATTTTAAATTTAGAGAATCTGGCGAAATTTTCTTTCGGTGAAAAAATTAACCATCGATTGAAGTTATACGAGAAATTTTTATCGGTTAGAGATATTGGATATCTAGAATGGGCGGTAGAAAAGGTGATTCTTTGGGATAGAACTGTGGTAGATGAGCAAGTGGTACATATTCATGGTGACATGGATGATGTTTTTCCAATTAAGTACATCAATGACTACATTGTTGTAAAAGGAGGGACGCACGTCATGATTTTGAATAAATACAAGTGGCTGAACGCCAATTTGCCTGCTATTATTTTAGAAGATAAAGTTATTGCGGAGTGATTCTTGCTGCTTGTGAATACTAATTAAAAATGATAAACATGAAAAGGATAGAAAAAGTAAGTTTGATTCTCGTACTAGTTTTAGTAAGTGGTCTTTTGATTTTTGCAACTACCTATGAATCGAAAGATAAATTAGAAAAAACGGCGGTCTCAAGTTATTTTCCCGCAAGCGCTAATTTTGCAGGAGAAAATACACCTTTAAAAATTTCAGATGTAAGCGAACGCTTGGATAGAGAGTTAATTGTTAACATCAATTTACATGCATCGACGATTCTAGCGATAAAAAGAGCCAATCGTGCTTTTCCAATCATTGAACCCATTTTAAAAAAGAACGGTATTCCAGATGATTTTAAATATCTAGCTGTGATCGAGAGTGGTTTAGTAAACGCGGTATCACCTGCAGGAGCGCGAGGAGTTTGGCAGTTTATGCCAGAAACGGCAAAAGAAAGAGGAATGGAAGTGAATGATATAGTGGATGAGCGCTATAATCTAGAAAAATCGACTCAAGCTGCTTGTAGTTATTTTTTGAGTGCCAAAGCAAAATTTGGTACTTGGACGCTAGCCGCAGCTTCATATAACGGCGGAATGGCCGGTGTAAACAGACAAATGGAGAGTCAGAAAGAAACTAATTACTATGATTTGCTTCTTACGGAAGAAACCTCGCGTTATGTTTTTAGAATTTTAGCACTAAAAGAAATCATGAAAAATCCTGATAAATTTGGATTCTCATTAGGGAACGAAGAATTATATAGCAATTTGCCAACAAAAAAAATTGAAATAGATAGTTCTATTACTGATTTAGCTGATTTTGCAAAAGCGCAAGGAATTAATTATAAGATTTTAAAAATTCACAATCCGTGGCTCAGGGATAAAAAATTGGATAACACAACTGGTAAAAAGTATTCAATAGAAATTCCATTGAGCGGCTATTAATTTAAAACCTATGAAAATGTCTATTCAAACAATCGTTTTATTGATGGCCATAGGGCTAATTGCAGGAGTTCTAAGCGGATTAATCGGAATTGGAGGGGGAATCATCATGGTTCCGCTTTTGTTGCTTATGGGATTTACCCAGCAGCAGGCCCAGGGAACAAGTTTAGCGGCTTTGTTGCCACCCGTTACTTTGCTAGCGGTAATCAATTACCATAAAGCAGGTTTTGTCGATTGGCGCTATGCGATAATAATTTCTTTGGTTTTTATTGTGGGTGGTTTTTTCGGCAGTAAAATAGCAATACATGTTGATCAGAAAACTTTAAAGAATATTTTTGCGGGCGTTCTGGTTATAATAGCTGGTTATTTGTTTCTGGAGAAATAGTTTTGAAACAAAAAAAAATCCGCGAATTGCGGATTTTTTTTTGTTTAAATATGAAATTATATTTTTTTCATCTGACCTTTCATCATGGTGATTTGTTCTTTTAACATACCTTGTTTGTCTAGTCTTTTTGCTTCGTTCAATAAGTTAGTCGCTTCCAGCTTTCTTCTGCGTGACATGGCAACTCCTGCAAGATTCAATTTGGCCACAGCCAAATCCATATCCATAGACAATCCTAATTCGATTGCTTTCTTGAAATATTTTTCAGCTTGGTTGATATTTGTTTGCGAAAGCATTATTCCGTGTAAGTAATTGAAGTATCCTTGTTGTTTTCTTACTAATGCAGACTCAGGGTTTTTAATCCATGACAGCCATTTTTTTGCTCCTTCAAAATCTTGTTTTCTTAGTTTTAAGAAAGCAAGTAAGATAAATTCGTTTTTAAAGTATAAGAAAATAGGAATTGCAGTCAATAATAAAAGGAAAATCCCGTTACCAATATTGTTTTCCGTAAATTGCCAAATGCCAGTAATTACTAAAAGTCCAGCGATAATAAGTTTGATATTCTTGTGAAACATAATGTGTGTATTTTTAAGACTGCAAAGATAGTAAAAGGAATTAAAAATATTTTTATAAAACTACTTGCCAGAAAAAAAAGTCTTTGTATATTTGCACTCGGTTTTAGGATAACAGTTATTCGAAAATAGAAAGACATATAAATAAGATTTAAAGATACAAAGCAATGAGCAAAAGAACGTTTCAACCATCGAAAAGAAAAAGAAGAAATAAGCACGGATTTATGGACAGAATGGCTTCTGCGAATGGAAGAAAAGTTCTTGCTAGAAGAAGAGCTAAAGGAAGACATAAATTGACTGTTTCTTGCGAACCAAGACACAAAAAATAATGTTTGTATAAACATAAATAAGGCGTTACTTTTTTTAGTACCGCCTTTTTTTATATCTAATCGTTAAAAAATATTTAATCATTAGACCCAAAGGTTTAAAGTTCAGTAACTTTGGCCTTGTTGAAAACAACTACACAACACATTAACTACAATAAAATGCCGAAAGATACCTCCATTAAATCAGTACTAATAATAGGCTCAGGTCCTATTGTTATTGGTCAAGCATGTGAATTTGATTATGCCGGATCACAATCTGCACGATCCATTCGTGAAGAAGGAATTGAAGTTATTTTGATAAATTCAAATCCTGCTACAATTATGACCGACCCTTCAATGGCCGATCATATTTATTTGAAACCATTGACAACCAAATCTATAATTGAAATCCTAAAAGCACATCCTCAAATTGATGCGGTGTTGCCAACAATGGGTGGACAAACGGCTTTGAACTTGTGTCTGGAAGCGGACGAGAAAGGAATCTGGCAAGACTTTGGAGTAAAAATGATAGGTGTAGATGTTAATGCAATCAATATTACCGAAGATAGAGAGCAGTTCAAACAATTGCTTAAGAAAATTGGAGTACCATCTGCTCCGGCAGAAATATGTACTTCTTACCTTAGAGGTAAAGAAATTGCACAGGAATTTGGTTTCCCTTTAGTAATCCGTCCTTCGTTTACCTTAGGTGGAACTGGAGCTGCAATTGTATACAAAAAAGAAGATTTTGACACTCTTTTGACCAGAGGTCTAGAAGCGTCACCTATTCATGAGGTTTTGATTGACAAAGCTTTAATGGGTTGGAAAGAATATGAGTTGGAACTTTTAAGAGATAAAAATGACAATGTTGTGATTATCTGTTCAATCGAAAATATGGACCCAATGGGAATTCATACTGGAGATTCAATTACAGTAGCGCCAGCAATGACTTTATCTGATACCACGTTCCAAAAAATGCGTGATATGGCAATCTTGATGATGCGTAGCATCGGAAACTTTGCTGGAGGTTGTAACGTGCAGTTTGCCGTTTCACCGGATGATAAAGAAGATATCGTAGCGATTGAAATCAATCCTCGTGTGTCTCGTTCTTCTGCATTAGCTTCTAAAGCAACAGGTTACCCAATTGCGAAAATTGCTTCAAAACTAGCTTTAGGATACAACTTGGATGAATTGCAAAACCAAATTACCAAATCTACTTCGGCATTGTTCGAACCAACTTTGGATTATGTGATTGTGAAAATACCGCGTTGGAACTTTGACAAATTTGAAGGAGCTGACAGAACATTAGGACTTCAAATGAAATCAGTAGGTGAAGTAATGGGAATTGGACGTTCGTTCCAAGAAGCGCTTCATAAAGCTACTCAATCATTAGAAATCAAAAGAAATGGTTTAGGTGCTGACGGAAAAGGATATACAAACTACGAACAAATTATAGAGAAACTGACTTTTGCAAGTTGGGACCGTGTTTTTGTAATTTATGATGCGATTGCTATGGGAATTCCTTTGAGCCGTATCCATGAAATTACTAAAATAGACATGTGGTTCTTGAAGCAATATGAAGAGCTTTATACTTTAGAGAAAGAGATTTCTACTTATAAAGTAGATGCTTTACCAAGAGAACTTTTGCTTGAAGCGAAACAAAAAGGTTTTGCTGACAGACAAATTGCACACATGGTAGGTTGTTTAGAAAGCCAAGTGCATACTTTGCGTATGGATATGAACATCAACCGTGTATTCAAATTAGTGGATACTTGTGCGGCGGAGTTCAAAGCAAAAACACCTTATTACTACTCGACTTTTGAAGCTGAAATTGAAAAAGCTGACGGAACTCGTTATGTAGATAATGAAAGTATTGTTACTGATAAAAAGAAAATAATTGTTCTTGGGTCAGGCCCAAATAGAATTGGACAAGGAATTGAATTTGATTACTCCTGTGTTCACGGGGTGCTTGCCGCCAAAGAATGTGGATATGAAACAATCATGATCAACTGTAATCCTGAAACGGTTTCTACCGATTTTGATACAGCTGATAAATTATACTTTGAACCGGTTTTCTGGGAGCATATCTACGATATTATCAAACATGAAAAACCAGAAGGTGTAATTGTACAATTAGGTGGTCAAACGGCTTTGAAATTAGCTGAAAAATTATCTAAATACGGAATAAAAATTATTGGAACTAGCTTTGATGCTTTGGATTTAGCCGAAGACAGAGGGCGTTTCTCTGATTTATTAACTGAATTAAAAATTCCTTTCCCTCAGTTTGGAATTGCCGAGACTGCTGATGAAGCTTCTGCTTTAGCAGATACTTTAGACTTTCCTTTATTAATTCGTCCTTCTTATGTGTTGGGTGGTCAGGGAATGAAAATTGTAATCAACAAGGAAGAGCTTGAAGAGCATGTTGTTAACTTATTGAAAACAATCCCTGGAAACAAATTGCTTTTAGATCATTATCTTGATGGTGCGATAGAAGCAGAGGCTGATGCGATTTGTGACGGAGAAAATGTGTATATCATAGGAATTATGGAGCACATTGAACCTTGTGGAGTGCACTCTGGTGATAGTAACGCAACTTTGCCTCCTTTTAACTTGGGTGAATTTGTAATGCAACAAATAAAAGATCATACTAAGAAAATAGCACTAGGTTTAAGAACTGTTGGTTTAATCAACATTCAGTTTGCGATAAAAGACGATACCGTTTATATTATCGAAGCTAATCCTAGAGCGTCACGTACTGTTCCATTTATTGCAAAAGCGTACGGAGAACCTTATGTAAACTACGCTACGAAAGTAATGTTAGGTCACAATAAAGTAACCGACTTTAAATTCAATCCGCAATTAAAAGGATACGCGATTAAACAACCGGTTTTCTCTTTCAGCAAGTTCCATAATGTAAACAAAGCATTAGGACCAGAAATGAAATCAACAGGAGAAAGTATCTTGTTTATTGATGACTTAAAAGATGATCAATTCTACGAGTTGTATTCTAGAAGAAAAATGTACTTGAGCAAATAAGCTTAAATTGAATATATTGAAAAAGCCCCTTGATTGGGGCTTTTTTTATGGGGTATTGTTTTGAAGACTAATTATTATGGGCAAAGTTTGTAAAACTGCGCTAACGATTGTGTTGTGTTATCACTATCTGGTATTATAAATAGTATAGCTACTGGCAATCATTTTTTTATTCTGTTTATTAGGGCTATTATTTATTCATTAGTAATAATAATTTTTAGCGCTTTTTCTTCTGCAGCATTTAAAAACACTTGATATGCATGCTCAAGTTCAGAAAGAGGAAAACGATGTGTGATCATTTTCTTTAAATCCATACTATTACCTGAAACTGCTTTTAATAACATCGGAGTTGTATTTGTGTTTACAAGTCCAGTAGTTATGGTTAGATTTTTAATCCATAGTTTTTGAATATCAAAATCTACTTTTACACCATGAACGCCTACATTAGCAATGTGAGCTCCTGGTTTAACTATTTTTTGACAAATATCCCAAGTAGAAGGAATACCAACCGCTTCAATAGCGACATCTACACCATCACCACCCACTATTTCTCTAACAGCTTCTTCAACATTTGTTGTTCCAGAATTAATGGTATGTGTAGCACCTAATTCTTTGGCTAACTTAAGTCGGTTGTCATCTAGATCAATCATAATTATTTTAGAAGGAGAGTAGAACTGCGCTGTTAAAAGTACAGACATCCCAACCGGACCTGCGCCAACAATTGCAATTTCATCGCCAGGTTTTACGTTTCCGTATTGAACACCTATTTCATGGCCCGTTGGCAGAATATCGCTTAACAAAACAGCTATTTCATCATCAATGCTTTCAGGGATTCTATGCAAGCTATTATCAGCATGAGGAATTCTAACATATTCTGCTTGAACTCCATCAATCATATATCCTAAAATCCAACCTCCATCTTTACAATGAGCGTACATTTGTTTTTTACAGTATTCGCATGAACCACAAGAAGTAATGCATGAAATTAATACTTTTTCTCCCTTTTTAAACTGCGATACACTGGCGCCAACTTCTTCAATAATACCTATTCCTTCATGACCAAGAATACGTCCACTTTCAATTTCGGGGTTTTTACCTTTGTAAATACCTAAGTCGGTTCCACATATAGTTGTTTTTAATACTTTTACAATTACATCTGTCGGTTTTATGATAGTTGGTTTTGGTCTTTCTTCTAAAGCGATTTTATGATCGCCATAATAAACTAATGCTTTCATTTTCTTTGTTTTTTAGGATTTAACTATTTTTTAATGAGTTATATGTTTGTTAATCAATAAATTACGTCTATTTACTCAAATATAGGATATTTTGTTTACATATTATGAAAAGGGACCTTATTTGTTTAATTTGAAATTTAGTTTAAAATCATCTGTCAATTGAGCTTTGCTAAGTGAATTCATATCCATATGCCCGAAGCTTCATTCTTCCTCTTTTTAAAGCTCTTGTATGGCAAAATGAAAATTTAAAGGCAATGTTTTTTCTTTAGCCTTTAACTTTTTATCAGATGAATTAAAAAGGTAGAAATAGTCATAACCTTTGAAACCAAAAAATTAAAGAATATTCGGTCGAGTTACACTCAATTTTCTTTTTGGCATGGATTGCAAGTGGTTGTTTTATTGGTGGTCTACTCTCGTTGCGTATTAAAAGTAATGGTATTGTATTGTTATCAAATTTTCTCAATGAGGCATTAATCCAGTCGACTGTCTTACGGAATTTTTGAAGTTATCCTTTCAAAACCATTGATGATACAGAATTTGTGAAAGATATATAGACTTAAAGAGGTGTACATGTTTGCCTATTCTCAAATATAGCCAAATTTAGCATTCCTTTATTTTTAAGAAATAGTTGCTCAAAAGTTAAACTAAACATAAAAAAAAGTCCCAATCAGAGGACTTTTTTTAAACTACAGCTATATCTTTTTCAATTTTTCTTTGAAAAAATCAATTGTACGTGTCCAAGATAAAGTGGCGGCTTTGTCATCATATCGGGGCGTGGTATTGTTGTGAAAACCATGATTAACGCCTTCATAGAAATAAGCGGTGTGTTCAACTTTGTTCTTTTTAAGAATTGCTTCATAAGTGGGCCAACCTTCATTTACTCGGCTGTCTAGACTGGCGTACTGCGCTAGGATAGGGGTTTTTATTTTTTCGGCTTCTTCGGTAGTAGGTTGTCCTCCGTAATACGGAACTGCAGCGCATAAATCTGGGATTTTGACCGCCATCATATTAGCAATCCAACCTCCAAAACAAAATCCTACCACACCAATATGTCCATTACAATCTTTATGAGATTTTAGGTATTCGTAAGCTGCTATGAAGTCTTCGAGCATTTCTTCACGGCTACGTTTTTTTTGTAATTCTCTTCCTGCATCGTCATTTCCGGGATAACCGCCTAGTGGAGATAAAGCATCGGGTGCCAAAGTAATAAATCCTTCTATAGCGGCTCTTCGTCCTACATCTTCAATGTATGGATTCAGGCCACGATTTTCATGTACCACAATGATTCCGGGTAATTTCTTCTTAGTTTCGGCAGGTTGTGATAAAAGCGCTTTGATTTTTCCACCGCCTTTAGGGGAATCGTAGGTAATGAATTCTGATTTTAGCCTCGGGTCCCCGGGTTTTATCAAGATGGAGTCTAAGTAATTAGGTGTCATAAAACTCAGCAGCGACGGAAGTGTAAGCGTTCCTACGGCAAATAATGATAGTTTTTCAATGAATTGCCTTCTTTCTATTTTATTATGCGCGTAGTCATCGTATAGGTCAAAGACTTCCTGACTGATATCTTCTTTGGTTAGTTTTTTCATAGCGGTTATTTATTTCAACTAATTTAAGGAAAAAAGGTATTGCTTCAATCTAATAAGATATTAGTTGTTTTTTTTACTCTAATCACTATTTTGTATGTCAAATTTAGTCCTCGGTTAATTCTACAGGAAAGCGATCAGCTACTAAATTCAGTTGAATATTGTGTTCTAAGTAGGCTTTTAGTCCGGCGAGAACGAGGGTAAAACCTTCAGTAACATCTCTAATCTGAGCACACATTTCGTCTTGTTTACCTTGAATTCCATTATAAGTTATAGTAACAAAGGTTTTAGAATCGCCTAAATCATTAAATTCCCATTCGGCTATTGCTTTTTCATCGTCTCCCCATTGGATTACAATGGCTTCGTTTGCTTTAATAGAAAGTACTTTGACAGTTACAGTATGATTGCCGTACATTTCCCAAACCCAATCAATGGACTTGCCTTCCTGCAATTTTTCAGATGCTTTTGTAAACCAGAACTTGGTCGTGATTTCTGGATTGATAAAGGCTTCAAATACTTCAGAGATTGGTTTTCTAATTAGCATGGCTGCTTCGGCGTATGAAGTGTTGTCTATATTCATTATGTTTTTTTAATTATCTAAATTAATTCTCATGTGATAGTGTTTGATGCCAACTTCTACAAAAGGGGCATCGTATATTTCGAATCCTAAGTTTAAGTAAAAAGGAACTGCATTGTCTCTAGAATGACAAACGACTTCTTTAATCCCTTTGGATTTAGAAAAAGCCAGTAATTCATTCACTAACAATTTACCAATTCCTTTTCCCTGCTGATTGGTTTCGACTGCCATTTGCATGAGTTGGGTTTTTGTTTGTTCTTGGTCCAAAGGAGCCAAAACCACACAACCAATTACATCATCGTTTTCAACGGCAACAAAGTGCCAAGATTTTTCATCGTGCATTTCCCAAGCATGATCTGGAATACCTATGGGACGCAATAAAATTTTGTTTCGAAGTTCCCTTTCTAATTGGTATAAATCATTTTTGCTGTCTATCAATTGTATCGAAATCATTGTGCTCTATTTATTTCTTTTTAAAGATTTTTTTAAAAAGTAAAACGATGCCCAAAGCGATAATACCGCCAATTAAGCCGAGTATGAACTCTTTTATAATATCAGGGAAACCATTTAAAAAATGATGTAATGGTTCAATATCATGTGCAAATATTCCACCAGCTACTAATAATAATGCTATTGTGCCTACAAAAGCTAATGTTTTGATGACTTGTGGTAAAGCTTTAATTAGTATGCCTCCTGTAAATTGCGCAATGGTGTTTTTTCTTGTTTTTAAAGCTAGTCCGAAATCGTCCATTCGTACTATCAGTGCAACAATTCCGTAAACACCTACGGTTGCTAGAATTGCAATAAAAGTGACTACAATTATCTGGTTTAGTATAGGTTGGCCTAAAACGGTTCCTAACGCAATGATTACGATTTCAATAGATAATATGAAGTCAGTTACAATAGCTGATTTTATTTTGCCGTTTTCAAGAAGTAAAATCTCCTCTTCCGTTAGAGGTTTAGAGTCAATTTTACTTTCTGTATGATGATGAGGCACAAAGTATTCGTATATTTTTTCTGCACCTTCATAGGCTAGATAAATAGCTCCTAGCACTAATATTACAGTAATTATCCAAGGCACAAAAGCGCTCAATAGAAAAGCTAATGGAAGAATAATTAATTTATTTAATAATGAGCCTTTAGTAATTGCCCACAATACTGGAATTTCTCTTGAAGAAACAAAGCCAGAAGCTTTCTCGGCATTAACCGCTAAATCATCCCCTAATATTCCCGCTGTTTTTTTTGTGGCAATTTTACTCATAACAGCAACATCGTCCATAAGTACTGCAATATCATCTAAAAGGGCAAAAAATCCTGAAGCCATATATTTAATTCTTTTTTGTTTGTAATTTCTTAAAGTAGAATGTTCTTCTTAAATGTTTTATTCGAATGTTCTCTTAATTAGGTCAAAGTTATTTAATAAAAAACGCAAATGTCTTCCAGTTCTTTTCGTTGAATATCGGGAACCCAACATTCATCTGCAGGATAACCCACGGGAATCAAAAGAAAAGGCTTTTCGTTTTCAGGACGATTTAAGATTTTGCTTATAAAATTCATTGGACTTGGAGTATGTGTTAGTGAAACTAAACCCGCATCATGTATTGCAGCCAATAAAAAACCACAAGCGAGACCCACACTTTCCTGAACGTAATAATTATTTTTCTTTTTTCCGTCTGCGCCAAATTCATATATGCGCCTGAAAACGATTATCAGGTAAGGAGCAGTTTCTAAAAAGGGTTTGTGCCAATCAGTTCCCAAAGGTTTTAAATCTTCCAGCCAATCGCTCGACATACGGGATTCGTAACTTTCCAGTTCCTCTTCTTCGGCAGCGATGCGTATTTGTTTTTTGACTTCGGGATTAGATACTACACAAAAGATCCAGGGTTGTTTGTGCGCGCCAGAAGGGGCTGTGGAAGCTGTTTTTATTAAGTTTTCGATTACTTCACGCGGAACTTGCTTGTCAGAGAATTCCCGAACAGAGCGTCGGTTGTCCATAAAATCATAAAAGGATTTAGAACGTTTTAACATTTCTTCATCAGTCAGTATAGGTTTGCTGTAAGCGATATATGGATGTTCTTCGATGTATTTTTTATCTGGCATTTTTAATAAATTTTGGACTATTCGTAGATCCAAATATAATTAAATTTATCCGTGTTAGTGGTAACTTTTATTCTTCAAATGATAAGATACTGTTATGCAGTTAGTCATCTGTTGTTCTGGAGTTTCTATTAGATTAGTCCTCGTTGCGGTATGGTATATTTGAAATAACTAGGTAATAGCAATTGCCATTTAGCAAATGGTATAGTGCAAAAAAAAAAATCCAGGGATCTGGATTTTTATGGTTTACTTAAAAGTATAATCAGTATGTTGGCTCTTAAGTGACCAAATGTCTTTTGTACCAGTTAATAGCTAAATCTGCGACTTCTAATAACTTTCCTGGCTCCTCAAAAAGATGCGTGGCTCCTGGTACAATTTTCATTTCTTTTTCGCAATGTAATTCGTCAAAGGCTGTTTTGTTCATCTCAATTACAGGGACATCCATTCCGCCAACCAGCAGTAAAGTGGGTGCGGTTACTTGATGCAGAGCACTTAAAGCTAAATCAGGTCTACCTCCACGGGATACCACCGCTTTTATAGTGTCACCAAAATAGGCTGCAGCTCGCAATGCTGAAGCCGCACCTGTACTTGCTCCAAAATATCCAATGGGTAATCCCTTAACTTCATCGTATTCGATAAGCCATTCGGTGGTTTCTATCAATCGGCTGACAAGTAAATCAATGTTGAATCTGTTTTCGTAAACCTGATCCTCTTTCTCCGTAAGAAGGTCGAATAATAAGGTTCCAATGTTTTGCTTCTGGATAAGTTCGGCAACCATTCTATTTCTGGTACTGAATCTGCTGCTACCGCTTCCATGAGAAAAGACAACAATCCCTGTTGCGTTTTTAGGAATTACTAAATCTCCCTTCAGGATGACGGAAGTCAAGGGGATATCGATGTCAAATTTCTTCATCTTGCAAAGTTTTATATAATGATACTTAGTCGTATTTTTATTCGATTGCGTTGGAAGCGCTCAGCATACTAATCACTTCATCGTCTTCCACCTGATAAAACTTCTCATAGAAGCCACCCACTCCTCTAAAACTTTTTGAGGCTATCAGATATATAAATTCATCCGTATTCTGTTCGAATATTTTGACGGTGTCATACGGTAGAACGGGAACCGCAACTATGATTTTTGCTGGATTTTTTTTTCTCAACATCTCAATACTAACAAGTAGGGTGTTTCCAGTTGCAATTCCATCATCGACAATGATGACATTTTTGCCTTCAATCGCAATGGGGGCGCGATTGCCTTTATACAACTTGTATTTTTCTCGCAATAGTTCTCTAAGCCTGATAATTTCTTGTTCAATATATTCTTTTGAGATATCGGGGTGTTCGTCAATTATAGCGGAATCTAATGATACGGCGCCTATCGCAAACTCTTTATTGAAAGGATGTCCAATTTTTTTAGAGAGTACAATATCTAAAGGAAGATGTAGTCTTTTGGCAACTTCATAGCCAATGGGTACGCCTCCTCTGGGGATGGCAAGAACAATCGAATTACTATCCTGATATTTTTTTAATTTCTCAGAAAGTAATAAACCCGCCTCCATTCTATCTTTAAAAAGCTCGTCGTACATAACTATAATTTTTATTTAATAATAAGGGAACTGTTACAATAAAGATACTGATTTTTAGATAGTTATGATTGTTAATCTAAAATTTATTTAACTTTTAGATGCAATTTGTACTTTGTTTAACGTATTGTTTTTATGAAATTTTCAGCAAATAGAAACTATTCTTACAAAAATATTTTAGCTGCTCTTATATTTTTTAAAAAACCAAACTTTTAATAGATCTGCAGTAATGATATAGATTGCTACGATTATTAACATTATTGAAAAATTCAGCAATGGGAGAGGAGTTAATCCAATTTCAGCTGCAAGAGGAGTATAAGGTAAAGTGACAGTGATTAGTAAGCCTAAAATACTGAGAATGAAAAGGTATTTTCCAGGTTTGCTTTTGAAGAAATTTTTATGGGTTCGAATGATAAACAGGATAAATAACTCTGTCAGTATGGATTCAATAAACCAAGCGGTTTGAAAAGCAGATTCTTTTACTTTTAGAAGATAATAAAGTACTAGAAAAGTAATTACATCAAAGATTGAGCTATGAAGCCCAAAGATAATCATGTAGTTTCTTATGAATTTAAGATTCCATTTGCCGGTTTTTTTTAATTGTTCAGCATCGACATTATCAGATGCTATTGTGAGGTAGGGGAAATCAGTGATAAAATTGGTCAACAATATTTGTTTGGGTAACATAGGTAAGAATGGCAATAATAGCGATGCGATTGCTACGCTAAACATATTTCCAAAAGTAGAACCAGTATTGATAAAAATATATTTTAAAGTGTTAGCAAATGTTTTTCGGCCTTCCTTAATACCGTCTATAATCACACTTAAATCTTTTTCCATCAGGACAAAGTCGGCTGCTTCACGAGCTACGTCAACTGCGTTTTCGACAGAAATACCCACATCGGCAGCATTAATTGCCGAAACATCATTTATTCCATCTCCCATATAAGCGACGGTATATGTTTTTCGTAAAGCTAGAATAATTCGTTCTTTTTGTTGTGGTTCTACTTCGGCAAAAACGTGTATTTTTTTTACTAATTGTTTTAAGGCTTCGGGACTTATTTTATAGAGTTCTTGGCCTGTGGTGATAAAAGGATTTTTAATGCCAATTTTTAAAGCCGTTGATTTTGCTACATTTTTATTATCGCCAGAAATTATTTTTAGATTAACCTGTAGTTTTTTTTATTTTTCTATGGCTTCTACTATACCAGTTTTAATAGGATCTTCAAGTAAAATGAAGCCTGCAAAAATCATCGTGTTTTCATCTTCTTTTGATATTGATCCCCCATTTGTGCTTTTATAACAGATACCAATTGCCCTTAATCCATCTATCCCATATTGTTCGTAATTCTTTTCAATTGCTGCACTATGTACTTCTAAGTTGGCAATCGAGCCATCATTTAAACGTACCGATGAACAGATAGAAATAATTTGGCTAAAAGCTCCTTTACTAATCAGTAAATTATCATTTTGGGTGTGAATTGAAATACTCAATCTTTTGCGGATGAAATCATAAGGAATTTCTCCTGTTTTTACGGCAGTGATTTTGGAATCAATTACTAGTTCTTTTAAGGCATCATCCATAGGATTTGAGTATCCTGTTTGAAAAGAAGCATTCCAAAATGCAATTTCTTTTACAAATTCACTGCAGCTTCCCAGCCCATCCATAGTCGCGATTACTTTTATAGTACCTTCAGTAATAGTTCCGGTTTTGTCAGTACATAGTAAATTTACTTCTCCTAAATTTTGAATAGAAGTAAGTTTTTTTACAATTACTTTTTTTGCTAGCATCCTTTTAGCGCCAGCACTCATAGCAATTGTAGTGATGGCGGGTAATAGTTCTGGAGCCATTCCTACAGCCAGAGCCAAAGCAAATAATGCGGACTCCATCACGTTTTTGTGATACAATAAATTAATAATCAATATAAAAAGTGATAACACCAAGGTAATTTTCATTAGAAAAAAACCAAAATCTTTTATTCCTTTTTCAAATTTGGTTTCAACAGTAGCATTTGCGTTTTTAGTAATAGTACTAAAAATAGTGTGAGCCCCCGTATTGATTACTATTGCTTTTGCCGTTCCACTTACTATACTAGTGCCTTGCCATAAGGAGTTTGTTCTTTTGGTTAATTCGGTATTTTCGTCTAGTATTCCTGCCTCTTTAGCTGCTGGATAGGATTCTCCTGTCAGGCTGGCTTCGTTGGCGTGTAATTCATTAGCCTCAATGATAAGGCAATCTGCAGGCAATAGATCTCCTGCTTTTAGAATGATTAAATCTCCTGCAACTACTTTTGATGCTATGATATTTGTTTCTTTCCCATCTCTGATAACGGTGCATTGCAAAGCGATGATAGACTGTAATTTATCAACAATTCGACCGGCATTTCGTTCTTGAAAAAAACTCAATAAACTTGTAGATATAACGATGAAAAGGATAATAAACACATCGGATGTGTCTCCTACAAAAGCAGATAATATGACTGCTCCAATTAGTAATAACATTAACGGACTTTTAAATTGTCCTACTAACAGTGTAAAATCTTTCCTAAAAACCGATTTCATTTTTACAATATGTTCTGCTTGAAGATAGGCTTGGTTTGCATTTATTTGTGATAATCCGTTGGCAGAGCTATTTAGTTTGCCAAGCCAATATTGATTATCATATTGCCAAAAAGTATCTGTTTCAGAAGCTTGCATAATCGGTGTTCTTATTTCTACATTGATTGTATATGAATGAAAGTGTGCTGTTGTATAAGAAGTTTTTACCAAATAAAATAAATTTCTTTTGAACGGGGATTTTTTAATGGCTTAATCACAGTGTTTTATCAAAGTTAGCGAAAAAAAAACGTTTTGTTTTTCAATATTTTGATACCACATCCTAGTTTTTTTTTACTTTTTTTTTGAACCAAATAAATAATATTAATGATATTATTAGATATAATTAATCAAAAAGCAAAAATGTAGTTTTTATTTTATATTAAAAATTATAATTTAAATAATTGATTAACAGTGATTTGTATTTAATTTTTTCTTAAATTTAATATAGAACTCAATAATAAATCAGATCATGGAAAAGCTTTACACTGATTTGCTGAAAACAATTTTCAAATTCAATTTGTTAGTTGTATTGATTGCATCCTATTCTGCAACAGCACAAAATTTTACTGATAGTAATCTACCTATCGTTATTATTACTACAGATAATGATCCAGGCACTAATTCGCCGCTTGAAATTTTGGATGACCCAAAAATTTTGGCAACTATGAAAATAATCAAGCGACCTGATGGCACTAGAAATTACCTTTCAGATCAAAATACGGCAAGTTTTTTAAATTATAGTGGTAGAATTGGTATCGAAATTAGGGGTTCTTCCACTCAAACACTTCCAAAAAAGCAATATGGTTTAACCACATTGAAGGCAGATAATACATCAAATAATAACGTAAGTATTTTTGGAATGCCAAGTGAGAATGACTGGATTTTAAATGGATTAGGTTTTGATCCTTCTTTGGTCAGGGATTATTTAGCCTACTATATGTCAAGACAATTAGGGAACTATGCCGTTAAAACAGAATTTTGTGAAGTAGTGATCAATGGCGATTACAAGGGCTTGTATGTTTTTCAGGAAAAAATAAAAGCTGATAAAGAGAGGGTCAATGTTTTAAAGATTGAAGCAACGGATAATGCATTGCCCAATATTACTGGCGGATATATTACAAAAGCAGATAAAACGACCGGTGGTGATCCAGTAGCTTTCTGGATGGACGAAACTAAATTTGTACATGATTTACCTAAGCCTGAAAATGCGACACCAGAACAAACCCAGTATATCAAAGCGGAGTTTAATAGGATGGAAGACCAAGCCTACAACAATGATTTAGTTGATGGGTACAGAACCATTATAGATGTACCTTCCTTTATTGATTTTATGTTAGTGAATGAGTTAAGCTCTAATGCCGACGTGTATCAGTCCAGCACCTTTTTTCATAAAGACCGCGGAGGTAAATTGCGAGCAGGACCTGTTTGGGATTTTAATTTTAGTTTTGGAAGTACTTTCGATCCAGACAGTGTAGTAGATCAATGGCAATTTAATAACGGGAATAGAATTGGACCGCCGTTTTGGAGTTATTTATTTGACAACAGTGATTTTAAATGTAAGCTTTCTAAACGATGGAATGAAGTAATCGCGCCTGGCCAGCCGTTGAACAAAGAGCTGTTGATTGCTTATATAGATAAAACTTTAAGTTATATTAGTGAAGCTATACCTCGCGAGAATAAACGATGGGAAACGCTTGCTGATCATACCGCCGATGTAGATAGGATTAAAACCTTTATTGCTGAAAGATCTACCTGGATATCAAATAACATAGGCTCTTATGCAGATTGTGCTACGGTTTCATTACCGCCTTTGGTAATTACAAAAATTAATTATAATCCCGCAACGTCAGGCAGTTTCCCTGAGAGTGATGATTTAGAATTTATTGCACTTGAAAATATAGGTGATGTCCCTTTAGATTTGTCTGGAGTTTACTTTAGCCAATTAGGACTGAGCTATCAATTCGCTTCTAACTCAACCATTGGAGCAAATGAAACGATCTTTTTGGCCAGTAATAGCAGTACTTTTCAAAGTAAATACGGAGTAGTGCCTTTTGGTCAGTTTGTTAGAAATTTATCCAATAAATCTCAAAAGATTGTTCTTGCTGATGCCGATGGAAATATAATAGATACCGTGGAGTACTTTGATTCTGCCCCATGGCCAACAGCCGCTGATGGAGGTGGGAGTTACCTCGAATTAATAAGCACCTCTTTGGATAATAATTTAGCTTCAAGTTGGGTGGCTACTACCAGCAATGTGCTCTCAGCTAAGTCCTTTTCAGCACCGTCTTTCTTTAGAATTTATCCCAATCCTATTGCTGATATTATGAGGATTCAGAGTGTTAAGCCCATGAGCAGTATTCAGATATTTAATATATTAGGTGCTTTAGTTCAGGAGATTAAAGTAAACTCTGAAACGATAACAATCGATTTGAGTTCCTATACTAAGGGTATTTATTTTGTTAGAATTTATAATGACGACGCAATAAGCAGCCAAAAAATCATGAAAAAATAACTCTAACTTGCGTGAGTAGTCATTATTGAGAGGCGATAGGTGAAATTTTAAATTTTCACCTATCGCTTCTTTTATGTTTATAGTTTTATAAAATGTATTGTATATCAAATAGTTGTGGAGGTTTTTAGTTGTTTTTTTACAAAACTATTCAATTGTAAAACAGTTTTAGCTTAAAGTGAGTTTCAATTAGCTACAGCTACATTAAGGGTTGAATAATTGTGAATTAACAAAGTAAAAAGAGACTATTCTTTCCGCTTTTTATGTAATTTTACTTTTTTATAAGAATCAATAAATGGCAATATTAAGACGAATAAATCAAAAGGCAAAAGCAGACGAAAATACGGGGTTTGGTACAAATGCAAATAGTTACGGCGGGCGCTTTATTAATAAAAATGGTACAGCTAACATTGAAAAACGGGGGATACATGTTTTGCAACGGATTAGTTGGTACCATACGATGATTGACATGCCAGCTTGGAGATTTATGCTTATTATTTTGTCTTTTTATTTGGGAATTAACTTTGTGTTTGCGAGCGTTTATTATGGAATCGGAATAGAGCATCTTGATGGAATAGCGGGTTCTGATAGTGAGTGGGTCAAATTTGGTCAGGCGTACTTTTTTAGCGCTCAAACATTTACCACTGTTGGTTACGGGCATATCAGTCCCACGGGTTTTTTGACTAGCGCACTCTCAGCAGTTGAGGCTTTGATGGGTTTGTTGAGTTTTGCTATTGCAACGGGTTTGTTCTTCGGGAGGTTTAGCAGACCAAAAGCTTTTTTGAAATTTTCTCATAATGCAGTCATTGCGCCTTATGGTGAAATCAGCGGTCTAATGATTCGATTAACGCCGTTTAAAAACACTAATTTTACAGATGCCGAAGCTAAGATTACTCTTGGAATGAGTATTGAAGAGAATGGTAAATTAGTTAATAAATTTTATGCATTGGATTTAGAATTAGAGAAAATAAACGCACTTTCCTTAAGTTGGACTCTTGTTCATCCTATTACCGAAGACAGCCCCTTATTTCAATTCAGTGAAGATGATTTTGCCAATAACAACGGCGAAATAGTCGTTTTTGTCAAAACCTTTGACGATATGTTCAGTAATACCGTAGCAATTCGTACTTCCTATACTTTTGATGAGGTAATTTATGGAGCTAAGTTTGAGCCCATGTATACCAGAAGTATGGACAATTCAAAAACTATTTTGTATTTGGATAAATTGAATTCCTACGATAAGGTGAATCTAAATTAGTGCCCTATTGTTGAGTTTTCTGCACCTTGCATAATGAAGTCTGAAGCACTTTATTCCTATTTGCATTGTCCTTATTATACCGTACTATAGTGGGACTATTTTTATTTTAAATAGCTCTAATAGCAATCATACTTAATTATTTGAGATTTATTAATAAATTTATTTTACATTTGTTTAATAAATTATTATAAACGATGAACAATGTAAAAAGTGTTTTTAGCATAAAAGATCTTGAAAATCTTTCAGGCATAAAGGCTCATACCATACGAATTTGGGAGAAAAGATACAATGTGCTGCAACCCATGCGTACAGATACCAATATAAGATTGTATGATTTAGCTAGTTTGCAAAAACTGTTAAACATCACTTTACTGCATGATTATGGGTACAAAATTTCCAAAATAGCATCCTATTCTGAAAATGAAATACCTTCGCTTGTTAGAGAGATAATATCTTCTAAAAATGCCAAAAGTCACGCTATTAGTGCTTTTAAAATGGCGATGATGAATTATGATGAGGAGTTGTTTCTCAATACTTACAATTGGTTAATTGCAGAGAAGTCTTTCAAGGAGGTTTTTCACGAAGTTTTCATACCTTTATTAGAGGAGTTGGGATTGTTGTGGCAGACGGATACAATTACACCTGCACACGAACATTTCATTAGTTACTTGATTAAACAAAAGCTGTTGACTAATACGGAAAAACTTCAGGGTTTTAAACGTACAAAAGTGGATACCGTTTTTGTGCTTTCTCTTCCCATGAATGAAATACATGAGTTAGGTTTGATGTATTTGAACTATGAGATTCTACTGCATGGATACAAGACAATTTACCTTGGGGAAAGTATGCCAATTGATAATTTGAAAGATTTAAAAAAGCATTTTCACTCTATAGTATTTGTATCATATCTGACAGTTCAGCCAGAGAAAGATGCCGTAAACGAATACGTTCAGCAAATGGAAGAGGAGCTGCTTGACGAAAATACGGAATTGTGGTATTTAGGAAGACTGGCTGAATTTATTGAAAAGGAAGGGAAGTCAGATAAAATCGCTGTTTTTGGTTCGATTAGTGAATTAATAGAAAAATTATAGTTTTTGTTTAAACATTTCTTATATTTGCTAAACAAATGAAAAAGAAAATTACAATTATAGGCTCAGGGTTTTCAGCATTGTCTGCTTCTTGCTATTTAGCTAAAAGTGGCCATGAGGTAACCGTTTATGAGAAGAACGCATCGATAGGAGGAAGAGCCCGACAATTTAAAAAGGACGGATTTACATTTGATATGGGACCAAGTTGGTACTGGATGCCTGATGTTTTTGATCGTTTTTTTGCTGATTTCGGAAAGAAAACTTCTGATTATTATGAGCTCATTAAGCTATCACCAGCTTATAGAGTTTATTTTGGAGAAAATGAATTTATTACCATCGCAGATAATTTGGCAGAAATTGAAGCTACTTTTGAAGCCATAGAGAATGGAAGCGGTGCTGTTCTGAATAAATTCATTACGGAAGCCAAAAGCAATTATGATATTGCCATCAAGGATTTAGTTTACCGTCCAGGAGTTTCGCCATTAGAACTGGTGACTGTAGAAACGACAAAAAAAATCGGAGAATTTTTTAGCAATATAAGTCGGGATGTTCGTAAGAAATTTAAAAACGAGAGACTAATTCAAATTTTGGAATTTCCTGTTTTATTTCTGGGAGCAAAACCATCAGATACGCCATCATTTTATAGTTTTATGAATTATGCCGATTTTGGTTTAGGAACTTGGCATCCTAAAACGGGAATGTTTGATGTAGTTCGTGCGATGGAAAGTCTAGCGAGAGAGCTGGGTGTTGTTTTTCATACTGATGCTAATATTGATAAGATAATTGTCGAAAATAAATCAGCCAAGGCAGTAGTAGTTAATGGTGAAACGATATTCTCGGACATAGTTTTGAGTGGTGCTGATTACCATCATACAGAAACCTTATTAGACAAGGAATATCGAGCTTATTCAGAAGAATATTGGGATAGCCGCGTATTTGCTCCTTCATCTCTATTGTTTTATGTTGGTTTTGACAAGAAAATAGAAAACATATCACATCATGCTTTATTTTTTGATGTTGATTTTTATCAGCATGCAAAGGATATTTATGATGCACCGCAGTGGCCAAAGGAACCTTTGTTTTATGCCAATTTCCCATCAATTACTGATAAAACAGCTGCTCCAGAAGGAATGGAGTCTGGTTTTTTTCTTATTCCACTAGCTCCTGGGATCCATGATACTGAGGAGTTAAGAGAAGAATATTTTAATAAAATAATCGATCGTTTTGAGGTTTTAACGCAACAAAGTATAAAAAATAATATTATCTTTAAAAAGTCGTTTTGTAAAAATGACTTTGTAGAAGAATATAATTCTTACAAAGGGAATGCTTATGGAATGGCAAACACTTTAATGCAAACTGCTTTTTTAAGACCAAAACTAAAAAGCAAAAAGGTCAATAATTTGTATTTCACAGGGCAGTTGACAGTGCCAGGACCGGGTGTGCCTCCAGCATTAATATCAGGAAAATTAGTATCAGGTTTAGTAAACAAGCAATTTTTAGAACAATAATTATGAAGCAATTATTTGACGATGTATCTTTTAAATGCAGTAGAATAGTAACAAAAAACTATAGTACTTCATTCTCATTGGCAGTCTATATGCTTTCGCCAAGTATAAGAGATGCGATTTATAGCGTCTATGGATTTGTGCGTTTTGCAGATGAAATTGTGGATTCATTTCATGGTTACGACAAAGAGGATTTGATTAACGACTTCGAAAAGGAGTATTACAAGGGAATGGAAAGAGGCATTAGTTTGAATCCTATTCTGAACTCTTTCCAGCAAACGGTCAAGCAATATAATATTACTGATGATATGATTCAATCTTTTTTGAAAAGTATGAAATTAGATTTAATCAAATCAGATTACGATAGTAAAGCAGAGTACGACGACTATATTTATGGCTCAGCTGATGTCGTAGGTTTAATGTGTCTTAAGGTTTTTGTGAATGGAGATGAAAAAAAATACAATGAGCTAAAAGACGAGGCGATGCGTTTGGGATCAGCCTTTCAAAAAGTTAATTTCTTGCGTGATCTTAAGGATGATAATTTGATTTTAAACAGGAATTATTTTCCTGGAGTGGATTTAAACTCATTTGATGAAAAGGCCAAACAAGACATTATAAACGAAATCGAAGAGGATTTTAGAGTTGCCTATCAAGGTATTATGAAACTGCCTATCGTTGCTAAATTTGGTGTTTACACTGCCTTTGTATACTATAAAAAGCTGTTGAAAAAGTTAGAAAATACCCCTTGTCATGAGATTGGAAATGAAAGGATTCGGGTTTCTAACTATACTAAAGCAGGATTGCTAGCGCAATCTTTTGTAACCTACAAGTTGAGATTAGTATAAAAAATATGCTTATTTTTAAAATGAATATTTATAAATAAAAAACAATGATTTCCTTTTTAATATTTCTAGGCGTTTTTCTTTTTATGGAATGTGTTACTTGGCTGACTCATAAGTACGTAATGCACGGATTGATGTGGTATTTTCATGCTGATCATCACCAACCCAAATATGCTAATGTTTTTGAACGAAACGATATTTTTTTTGTGATTTTTGCCGTTCCCAGCATCGTACTTTTTTATTTTGGAGTGCAAGGTGGCGTAAACTATCTGTTTTTCATTGGACTCGGAATCACATTTTATGGATTTTGTTATTTCATGATACACGATGTCCTGATTCATCAGCGATTTAAGTGGTTCAAAAACACCAATAACAAGTACCTGATAGGATTGCGAAAAGCGCACAAAGTGCATCACAAGCATCTAGGAAAAGAGCACGGAGAGTGTTTTGGGATGTTGTTTGTACCTTTCAAATATTATAAAATGTAATAATTCCTTTTGGGCGTGACCCGCTAAAAAAAAGGCGGGTCGGGCTATTCGTTCCCGCTTTTTTATAACTGGTAAAAAATACCAGTTATAAAAAGAGCTCCACTATTATCCCTCACGCAATCCACGCTTCCTACAATTTTCTATTGAAAAACAAAATAAAAGACAGATGAAACTCTATAAAAAAGAAAGTGTTCAACACGTAAATGCAAGTTTAGAAGAATGTTGGACTTTTTTTTCTAATCCAAAAAATCTTCAAAAAATCACACCTGAAACAATGGGGTTTGAAATCACTGATTTCGATAATAAATCCATGTATGCAGGCCAAATTATACAATACAAAGTGTCTCCTCTTTTAGGGTTAAAACTATCCTGGGTAAGCGAAATCACTTTTGTAAAGGAAAAAAGTTATTTTGTCGATGAACAACTTTCAGGGCCTTATGCTTTATGGCACCACAAACATTTTTTTGAAGCCACAGAAAACGGTACAAAAATGACCGATGTAGTGCACTATGCCCTGCCTTTGGGTTTCATTGGACGTATCATGAATGCATTAGTCGTTAAAAATAAATTAAAAGATATTTTTGAGCATAGGCGTGTCATGGTCGATAAAATGTTTAATTCTAAATAATGAACAAACAAGAAGTAACTTTTTTTTGGTTCAGACGCGATTTGCGTCTGGAGGATAATGTAGGTTTGTTTCATGCTTTGAAGTCAAAATATCCTGTAATACCAATGTTTATTTTTGATGATTCAATTTTAGGGAGTTTGCCAAAAAATGATGCTAGGGTTGGTTTTATACATGAATCACTTTCGAAAATAAATGATAAACTACAGGAAATAGGAATTTCACTTTTGATAAAAAAAGGACATACTACTGCTGTTTGGAAATCACTTACACAAGAATATGACGTAAAAGAAGTCTTCTTTAACAAAGATTACGAACCCTATGCGATAAAGCGGGATACAGCCATTTGTGAATTATTCGAATCAAATAATACAGCTTGTTCTACTTTTAAAGACCAAGTAATCTTTGAAGAACTTGAAATCACAAAAGCAGATGGTTTACCTTACACCATCTATACGCCCTATAAAAATAAATGGTTAGAGAAATACAAATCAATGGCTCCGGTTGAGGAATATGATACCAAAGCTGGTTTTTCTAATTTTCATAAATCCGACTTTAATTTTCCAAGCTTAGAACAAATAGGTTTCGAAGAAAGTCCTATCAAAGTAAAGCCTCACAACTTAAAATTTATTTCTAATTACCAAGATATAAGAGATTATCCTGCTTTGGATCAAACCTCTTATCTCTCGCCACATCTACGTTTTGGAACAGTAAGTACTCGCAAATTAGTAAATTGGGCATTTCATAAAAACGATGTTTTTTTGAGCGAATTGATTTGGAGAGAGTTTTTTATGCAAATCTTGTTCAGCTTCCCAAAAGTAGTCACTCACAATTTCAAATCTGCTTATGACGGAATTCAGTGGCGTAATAATGAAGACGATTTCAAGCGTTGGTGTTCTGGAACTACGGGATACCCAATGGTTGATGCCGGAATGCGACAACTCAATGAAACCGGATACATGCACAATAGAGTGCGGATGGTTGTAGCAAGTTTTCTTTGCAAACATTTACTGATACAATGGCAATGGGGAGAAGCTTATTTTGCCGAAAAACTATTGGATTATGATTTATCAGCCAATGTGGGGAACTGGCAATGGGCTGCGGGAACCGGTTGTGATTCGGCGCCCTATTTTAGGGTTTTTAATCCAGAAATTCAGCAAAAAAAATTCGACAAAGACGGAATCTACATCAGGAAATGGATAAAAGAATTTGAATTAGGATATGGCGAACCTATGGTAGAACATGCTATGGCAAGAGATAGAGCGATTGCGACTTATAAAGCGGGGATACTGAAATGATTTTTTTCTAAACATAGAAGTCATTTAAGTTTAAAAAAAGTATTCTTTACTGATATTTGAACCATTAAGAAATTAAGGAAAATTAAGTTGTCAAAAGCTTAATCAAACTTAATGTCTTAATGGTTTATTTTTTTTGTCTTAGAATTTTCTATGTTGTCTAAAAAAAACTTATATGACTTATATGTTAAAATCAATTTATTCAACACTCCCTTAAAACAGCATCAGTTCCAAAATATCTTAATAAACTTATATGTTTCAAATAACTACTTAATCAATTTATTAAGCATTCCATTAAATATAAACCCATGAAAAGGAAAAACAGAATACCAGTATAATTTCCCCCAGAATCCTTTCGGTTTAAAAGTTGCTGTCTGAATTAAGGTGTTATCAATGATTTTAAACTCCAGCCAAGCCTCTCCTGGTAATTTCATTTCGGCAAACAAAACTAATTTCCCTTCTTCTCTGTTGGCATAAAGTACGCGCCAAAAATCTAAGGCGTCACCTGCATGAATTTCTCTTTTATTCGTACGTCCTCTGCGGGAACCAACACCACCATATAGTTTGTCTATAAAACCACGTAATTCCCATAACCAATCTCCATAATACCAGCCCGTATCTCCACCAATGGACCAGATTTTATTTACGGTATATTCTCTGTCTATGATTTTCATTTTTCTTTTATCAATAAAACAGTCCTTTTCAGGAATTATCAGGTGCTCTGACATGTTGGTGTTAAATCGGCCGCTAACAAGAGAGTCTTTCCAGCTAGACGCTACTTTATCTTCGTCTACTTTTATTAATGCTCTAGACAAAGCCTGTTCATAGGTCATGGGTTTTAGCTGAAGTAATTCATTGATGCGATGATCTCTACAAATCACTTCAACTTTCATGCTGCTTACTAAAGCGGATGCTAATTTATAAGAGGTAGATGTTACAAAATACAACCAATAAGAAGATAATTTGGGTGTCATTACAGGTACAGTGAAAATCCATCGTTTTAGTTTTTTTGCTTTGGCAAAACCCAACAACATTTCCTTGTAAGTAAGAATATCAGGTCCGCCAATGTCAAAATTTTGATTGTAAGTAACGGGGTTTAGTAATGATTTAGAAAGGAAGTCGAGTACATCAGCAATTGCTATGGGTTGGCATTTTGTATTGAGCCATTTTGGAGTAATCATAATAGGAAGCTTGTTCACTAGATCCCTAATAATCTCAAAGGATGCACTACCAGAACCAACGATAATTCCTGCTCTAAGTGCAGTCATGGCATACGTTCCTGAACTTAAAATGTCCTCTACATTTTTTCTTGAAGACAAATGTTTCGAAAGCGATTTGTCATTGACAATTCCAGTAAGATAAATAACTTGTTTGGCATTCGTTTGATTGATACGTTGCACAAAATTATTAGCTGAAGTGCTTTCTAATTCATCATAATTGTCTGATGAACTAGACATAGAATGGATGAGGTAATAAGCGGCATCAATATCTAATGGTATTGCAGATAGCGTTTCTTCCTTAAGAAAATCGACTTCTATTACTTCAATATTCTTTTCGAATTCTTTTGGAGTGTAAAATCTATTTTTATCTCTAACACAACAGATTATTTCGTGTCCTTGTCCTACCAAAATTGGTAATAGTCGTTTCCCGATGTAACCTGTTGCGCCCGTTAAGAGAATTTTCATAAATTTTATTTTAAGTATTAAATTTAGCTAAATTTATTGGAAATTAGGCTTATAAATTCTTTTCTGGTTTTGTCTTTTTCGAATGCACCAGTAAAAGACGATGTGGTTGTAACCGAATTTTGTTTTTGAATTCCGCGCATTTGCATACACATATGTTGTGCTTCAATAACGACAGCGACGCCAAGCGGATTTAGAGCTTCTTGAATACAATCTTTTATTTGATCGGTTAATCTTTCTTGTACTTGCATTCTTCTCGCAAAAGCATCAACAATTCGAGGAATCTTACTCAGCCCTACAATCTTACCATTCGGAATATAAGCAACATGCGCTTTTCCAAAAAATGGCAACATATGATGTTCACACATGGAATACACTTCTATATCTTTTACAACAATCATCTGTCTGTGATCCTCTGTAAATAGTGCCGACTTTAAAATTTCTAGTGGATCCAAGCCATAACCATGCGTTAAGTATTGCATTGCTTTAGCTGCTCTAACCGGTGTACTCACAATTCCCTCCCGATTCACATCTTCCCCTAAATTATCGATTATAGATTTATAATTTTCAGCAATTGCATCAGTGATTTCAGTATCATAACGCTCTACTTTTTCGTAACTTTTGATTTCTTTAACTATCATATTCTGGTCTTATTAGTACTTGATTTTAATTACATTTTAAATGTGACGATTCCATAATCCATCTCAAAAACTTGACCTGATATGGATTTGGCTTTTTCTGAAATCAGGAAATCAGCCATATTTGCTACTTCCTCTGGTTTTAGATAATTTTTCATTGGGTGACGTTCCACCATATTTTCTTTCATTCGATCATTTCTTAAAATCCCTGCCGATAGTGAAGTTTCAGTAATCGTGGGAGCAATAGCATTGATGCGTACTACCGATGCTAATTCTGCCCCCAACGATTTTACCAATCCTTCGATACCTGCTTTTGCTGTGGCAATACTGGCATGAAAAGGCATTCCCAGTTTTACGGCAACGGTACTAAATAGGACAATCGAAGGATCAGTTCCTTTTTTTATAACGGGTAAATATTTCTGAATCGTTTTAACCGCGCCAATAACATTGATTTCAAAATCTTTTCTGAAATCTTCAATACTCAAACTTCCAATGGGTTTTAAATTGATAGAACCCGGACAGTAAATTAAAGTGTCGATATGTTCTATATCGGGAAGATCATTTTGTAAAACATCCAATGAATAATGGGTTAGATTAGCATGAGAAACCTCTGGTGGGTTCCTACTGATGTTATGCACGAGATTAGTTTCTAATTGCTGTAATAAAATAGCATTTCCGATTCCTTTGCTTCCGCCAATGATTACTATGTTTTTCATTTAAAATAAGTTTACCAATTGAGTATAATTAATCTAATAACTAAATTATACTTAAGGTGGTTAAGGTTGTTAATTTATCTTTTCGAAATTTTATTGTTGTTGATTTGTCTTTGCATTGTGCATTTAAATCTTCCTTCTTTAAAATCTCGTAATTTCTCATGTTTTGTTTTTCGTCCCTGAACTCGTGCGCGCCACATTCTAAAACTCGATGGTTTCATTTCAATGCGCATAAGGTCAATAACTTCTTGTTCTTTCAAACCAAATTGTAATGCTATGGCTTCGAATGTGGTTCTATCTTCCCAAGCCATTTCTATAATCCGGTCTTTCTCTATATCTGAAAGTTCATTTTTCATTTAGGAAAGGTATTTTTTATATTGATTTACGACAATTTTTGCTTTCAAATCAAACATTAGATTGTACAGTCCAAAAAAGGTTCTGTTCATATAGATGAAATGCTTTGAACCTCGGTTGCCATTCATTTTTCTCAGATTACTATCTTTTGAAAAACGCTCTCCTAATTTGGCTATGTTTTCAAAAAAAGTTTCATCTGAAAAATCAAAGGATTCTTCTTGAAATGGTTTTGTAAAGAGCGAAAGTAAATCATAAAACATTTCTGTGAAGTAGCTAATTTCTTCTTTTGAGTCATCAGTACGAAGAATTTCTAATTCAAATAATTTCGCATTAAATATTTTGGGATCGTTAATTACATTTTCGTCAATCAATTCAAAATAAGGATTGTAAAAGTCATTGGGAATTTTTTTCATGCAACCAAAGTCGATTGCAATCAATTTGTTTTCTTTATTGACCATAAAGTTTCCGGGATGCGGATCAGCATGCACTTTTTTAAGAACATGGATTTGATACATATAAAAGTCCCATAACGCCTGACCAATTTTGTCAGCTGTTTCCTGATCTGAATTAATTTGTGTAAATTCTGAAAGATGAATGCCCGTCATCCAATCCATCGTAATGATTTTTGAAGATGAATACTCAGGATAGTACTCTGGAAAAGTCAAATTTTCTATTTGTTTGCAGGCTGCGACTACTTCGACACTTTGTTTCAGTTCAAGCAAATAATCAGTTTCTTCAATTAATTTGTCTTCGACTTCTTTAAAATATTTATCAGAGTCTTTTCCTTGAAGGTTAAACATTCTGATGGCGATAGGCTTTACCATAGCAAGGTCAGATGAAATGCTATTTGCAACACCAGGATACTGGATTTTTACCGCCAGTTTTTTATTGTCTTTTACCGCCAGATGTACTTGACCAATGCTGGCTGCGTTTACAGAATTGGCATTAAATTCATCAAATATTTCATAAGGTGTTTTTCCGAAGTTGGCTTTAAATGTTTTTAGAACCAAAGGAGAAGAAAGAGGTGGAACTGAGAACTGCGACAAAGAGAATTTCTCCACGTACGCCTGAGGCAAAAAATTCTTGTCCATACTCAGCATTTGAGCGACTTTCAAGGCACTTCCTTTAAGTTTCTTTAAGCCGTCGTAAATATCTTCAGCATTGTCTTCATTTAATTTATCACGTGTCAAATCAGAATTGACAATTTTTTCACCGTAATACTTCAAATAATTCACGCCAATTTTTGCTCCCGTAGTCACTAGTTTGGAAGCTCTTTCAATTTTAGTTGTTGGAATATGATCTATCGTTTTCATTATTTTTTTTGTGTTTTTTCTTTGAAAATAAATTTTCCAAAATCTATTAAACTATCTATTGGAGCCATATTCATTAATTCAAAACTTAACTTTACTGATTTCTCAATATAGATGTCTGTTTTTTCAAAAGCGGGGGATTCATCGTCTATCCAAAATTTAAGAGTAAATAAAAATTGTACCCAGGCACTTTCTTGAATTGCTTTTTCTTGTAATTCCTGAGCTTTCTCTTGCTTGATGCGATAGTCATCAGTTAAGATCTCTCCAATGTATTTTTTAAAGTTATTTCTCAAACCAGAAAGCTGCATTAAATTCTTTAACTGATTGCTGTGTTCTTTCAAACTCATTGTAACATAACTCCTATTGGCAGTTAGTAATTCAAAGAATGTAAAGTAAAAGCTAAGTAATTTAGTTTTCATATCATACTCAGGGTAGTCATTGTCCTTATGAAGTAATTCTACTGTTTTTTCAAAAAACATCTTGTATATTTCTTTCTCAATACTTTCAAGTGTTCCAAAGAAAGTATAAAACTCCGCTTCTGTAAAATCGTTTAATTTTGCAAACAGGTATACTGATTTCGGTTTTTCACCGTTTTCCAATGTATAGTTCATATACATTGAAACTATATTTTCCTTGGTAATTTTATTTTTCTTAGGTGCCATTTCTTTGTATTTTTTATATTAGGGTATAAAGATAGTTAATGTTTAACGAAATAGTCATAATGTTAAACAAAATTTATTTGTATCTTTGTTAAATTATTCAAAATGATCTAAATTAACTATCATGAAAAAAAATGTTTTAATAACTGGAGGTTCTGGTTTTGTGGGGAAAAACTTAAGCAGTTTGTTGCTAGATAGTGGTTATACAATTTCTATTTTGAGTAGAAGTAAAAGAGTTAATACGGCTAATATTTTTTATTATACTTGGGATGTTCAAAATCAAACCATCGAAGAAGATGCCGTATTGAAAGCAGACTTTATTATACATCTCGCTGGTGCTAATATTGCCGGAAAAAGATGGAGTAAAGAACGAAAAGAAGTTATTATGAAAAGTCGGGAGCAATCTGCCCAATTACTATTTAATGTGATAGAGAAGCACGACAAGAAATTGGACGCTTTTATTTCTGCTTCCGCAATTGGGATTTACGGAGCGGTAAATGGACAGGCAATTTGTACAGAAAAGACAGCAGCAGCGAATGATTTTTTGGGAATGGTTTGTCAAAAGTGGGAAGCTGCGGCTGACAAATTTGGTCAATTGGGAATACGCACGGTAAAAGTCCGTACTGGTCTGGTATTAGGCAAGAATGATGGTTTCCTGAATAAACTAACTCCTATTTTTAAACTGCGACTTGGGTCGGCATTAGGTTCAGGTAAGCAGTATATGCCTTGGATTTATGTTGATGATTTATGTGCAATATACCTTGAGGCTCTAAAGAATCCAAATATGAATGGAGCTTATAATGCGGCAATCAATGATAATACCACCAATGCTACCTTTTCTAAGACTTTGGCTAAAGTTTATGGATATTCTATTTGGCTTCCTAATATACCTGCTTTTCTGATTAGAATTGTATTGGGAGAAATGGGGAAATTAATACTTACAGGAAGAAGAGTCTCTTCGGAAAAAATAGAAAGTATCGGTTTGAAATTTAAGCATAAAAATTTAGAGGAAACACTCAAAATTTGCTTGGAAAAATAACATTACTGTAAGTTTGAATAAACACTAACTAGTACTTTTTTTGATATTTTACTTCTCACAATAAATGGGATTTCGATATCAAAATCATCAGTGTTCAAAGAGAAGATTGATTTAAGTTCTATTCCTTTGTTTACTTTTTTAATTTTAGCAATTACCCTAATGTTTTTTGACTTTCCATGAATTGTCATTCTTCCTTTAATATAGTATTCCTTTGAGACTGCTCCTAAATCTTTTAAATCAAATTTTTCAATTATTCCTTTAAAGGTCGCCTTAGGATATCGATTACTTTCTAGATAATTTTCATTGAAGTGCTCTTCCATCAGAGCGCGTTTAAAGCGGAAAGACTTAATGTATGTCACAAATGTAATAGCTCCTTTTTTAGTTTTTAAAATACAGTTAACCGCTTCATTTTTTGCTTCGACAGCTTCAAAAAAAGGAATAGACGCTTCAAAAACAATAACACCATCTGTGGTCATCATTTTTTCTTGTGCATCAATTGCGCTTGAAAGAATCAGTAAAAAAAGGAGTAGAATTTTTTTCATGTGTAATTGAAATTTTTCTACTTAAAATTACGAAAAATATTTCAAAAAAGGCCTGTATTCAAGGGGTTTTATATGAAAAATAGGAACAAAATAATATTCGCTTCAAGCATTTTGCCTAAAACGAATATTTTTAATTTAATGTGACTTAATTAGCTTATTTGAACTAGTACATTGTACTTTCTCAAGCTGTCTAAGGTTTCTATTGAGCTGTAATTAAAGTTTTCTTCGTGACGGTCTTTTTCTTTTTTGAGTGAAATTTGTTTTATGCAATTACAAAAGCGGCGCACTTCTTCTAAATCAGACAATATAAGACCTGGTACTCTTGCCTTTTTTCCATCTTTATCTTTAGAGACCATAGTGAAATAAGAGGAGTTGCAATGGTTTATTTTACCGGTTTGGATATTTTCAGATTCCACACGAATACCAATAATCATAGAACTGTTCCCTACGTAATTTACGCTGGCTTTCATAGTGACCAATTCACCTACTTCAATAGGTCTTAGAAAGTCAACAGTGTCAACAGACGCGGTAACACAATAATTCCCTGAAAATTTTGAAGCACAAGCAAAAGCAATCTGATCCAGTAAGGAAAGAATATATCCACCATGGATTTTACCACTAAAGTTGGTGTGTGAGGGCAACATTAGTTCTGAAATAGTAATGTTTGAGGAGGCAACTGTTTTATATATTGAATTCATATTTAATTTTTTTGAAATGGTGAGTTTTCTTTTTTTACAGCAATTAGGTAATATTTAGTATCACCCCACCAAGGAAATGTCTTGTAGCGTTCTATATAGGATACTTTTACATATTGGCCTTCTAACTCTTTCAAATTTGAAATTACTAGCTTGTCCTTATCTAATACAGAAAAAGCAAAAATTTGTGATCCTGACATTCCTTGGCTCAATTCGCCTTCCCATGTTTTGAATGCCATTCCTTTATTACTAAATTTTATTAAATGTCCAGATCGAACACCTTCGCTATACGTAGCATAATATACAAAAGTAAAATAGAATGTTATAGATAGTATGATAACAGCCACTAGGATTCCTAAAAATTTTTTCATCGTACTTTTAATTTAATAGTTGGTTTTCGTCTTTTTCAGCTCTAGATAATATGTTTTCGGGAAGCGATTTTTTGGCTTTGGCTCCCATTTTTTTTAACTTTTCAACGCTTGTGATTAAATTGCCTTTTCCATCCACAAGTTTATTCATGGCGGCACTATATTCTGTTTTGCTTTCGTCTATTTTCTTTCCTATTTTTATCAAATCAGAAACGAAACCTTCGAATTTATCATACAAAGCACCTGCTTGGCGCGCTATTTCAAAGGCATTTTCTTGTTGTTTTTGATTCGCCCACATGCTGTCAATAGTACGTAAAGTAGCTAATAAAGTAGCAGGAGTTACAATTACTATGTTTTTTTCGAATGCTTTGTTGTATAATGAAGTGTCTTCATTTAAAGCCATGGCAAATGCTGGTTCGATAGGGATAAAAAGCAATACAAAATCAGGGCTCTCTATCTGGTATAAATCTTGGTAATTTTTATTTCCCAGTTGTTCTACGTGACGCTTTATAGAATTGACATGTTCTTTTAAATATGCGCTTTTTAAATCGTCCTCTTCCTCATTAATGTATTTTTCATAAGCAGTCAAAGATACTTTTGAATCAACGATCATTTTTTTGCCATCAGGCAAATTGATAACCACATCAGGGAAAACACGACTTCCTTCCTCAGTAGTAAAAGCTTGCTGCACTTCATATTCACGACCTTTTTCCAGTCCTGATTTTTCTAATACGCGTTCTAGAACGAGTTCACCCCAATTCCCCTGCATCTTACTGTCTCCTTTTAATGCTTTGGTTAGGTTGATGGTTTCCTTACTCATCTGGATATTCATTTCGCGTAATCCTAGAATCTGTTGGCGCAAAGCCGCATGATAATCAATACTCTCTTTGTGGGTGTCTTCGACTTTCTTTTCGAATAAATGAATCTTATCTTGCAAAGGAGTCAAGATACTTTTCATATTTTCTTTGTTCTGTTCAGTAAATTTATTAGATTTTTCATCTAATATCTTATTTGCTAAATTTTCGAATTCTTTGGTGAATTTTTCCTGAAGCTTTTCTACTTCGTTTTTCTGCTCTTTGTTGCGCTCCCAAAGATTCTCAAAATCAACTTCTTTTTTTGAAAGCTGAATCGCTAAGCTGTCTTTTTCATTTCGAATGGTTTCTTTCTCTAAATTATTTGATTGCAATTGTTTTTCGAAAATTAATTTATCATTCAAAAATTGTTCTTTAAGTTGATTGAACTGAGAATTTAATGCAATTAATTTTTCTTCCAAACTAATTTTATCCGACTGAAACCGAGCCGAAAATATAAGTTTACCAATGAAAACTCCAATGGTTAGTGCAATAATAAATAGGAATAAAAACGGAAGCATGTTTGACATGAAAGGATTTCTTTGTGAATAGTAAAAGTAAGTAATTATACATCTTAGTGCTCAATTTATTAAAAGTAAAATAAAAAAAGCCAATAAAAACGATTGTTATTATTGGCTTTACAATTTACTGAATAGGCTTTATTCTTCATCTAATTCCATATTCCCTCTATTTTTGTGATTATCAGGATGTGATGTTGGATATCTGTTTGCAGTGATATCTGAGTTGAGGTCTTCATTTTCAATAGTTTTCATGGTTTCCTCTTCTGTTTCAACTCCACGGTTTGAACTTTTATTTTCATTGGAAGTTTTTCCTTCGTCAGTTGAGGTATCAGTGCCCTCTAAATTTCTTGCTCTTTGTACGGTTTTTTTATTACCCTCAGCATCAATTTCTATTTCGTCAACAAGAATTGATTTTGGAGAATTGGATTTTGGGTCCATATTTGTTCCGCTAAAGCCTTCATTTACATTTTGTTTTTCTTTATTATCCATCATGTTTTATTTTTTCTATTGTATAATATTACTGATTTTAAATGAATCGTGTATATTATTTAACATAGCTTTTAGAGGAGTGAAATGTAGCTTATTGCTGTTTGATGCTGATAAAACAACGCTATATTTGCATCCCAATATCATTTGAACATTACTAATGGCTCACTATCATTTCATCCTCCACAAACCCTATGGTTATTTAAGTCAATTTATTTATGAATTGAAAAGAAAAAAGAAACTACTAGGCGAATTGCACAATTTTCCCAAAGGAACGATGGCGATAGGACGTCTGGATGAAGACTCGGAAGGTTTATTGTTGTTAACCACAGATGGAAAAATGAGCGAGATTATTCGTTCTAAAAAAGTCGACAAAGAATATTATGTGCAAGTTGACGGTGTTATGACTCAAGGCGCCATTGATAAAATGAAAATGGGCGTTGAAATAGGTTTTAATGGTACTAAGTACATAACCAAACGCTGTGAAGCTTTTCTAATTGAAGAAACACCTAACTTTGGACTAAGAGGAAAAAAGATTCGAGATGAACGGCATGGACCAACTTCTTGGGCGTCGATTACAGTCAATGAGGGTAAATTTCGCCAAGTCAGGAAAATGACAGCGGCAGTAGGTTTCCCTACCTTACGATTGGTTCGTGTGCGAATAGGAAACGTGCATCTTGATAACTTACAATCAGGGGAAGTGATTGAAGTGAGTGATTTTCAATTAAACGATTAAACAAATAACCGATTAAACATATTACTAATGTTAAACATTGTTTTAGTAGAACCAGAAATACCTAATAACACAGGGAATATAGGAAGATTGTGCGTAGGAACTGAAAGTCGTTTGCATTTAGTACATCCTTTTGGGTTTGTGATTAATGATAAAAATCTGAAACGTTCTGGATTGGATTATTGGGTTCATCTTGATGTTACGGAATATCATAATGTGGCCGAATGGACTACTCAAATTACCGATAAATCAAGGGTATTCCTGATGAGCTCTCATGCTGAAAAGTCATATTTAGAAATTGAATTTCAAGATGGAGACTGGCTTGTTTTTGGTAAGGAAAGTAAGGGATTGAGTGAAGAGGTCTTGGCTCAATTTGCGAATCATTTAAAAATTCCGATGTCAGCAAACATTCGCAGTTTCAATATAGCTAATTCGGTGGCATTTGTTATTGGTGAAGCTAAAAGACAGTTGATGATTCAAGGTCATGACTAGCCCTGATAGCAGTGGCATCCTTTTGTTTTTTTCTTTAAAAAACAAAAGATATAACGGATAGCAGGAAATAGCTCCTGAAAATAAGGATTAGGTTATAATAAATTTCCCTTTTTGGCTATCAAAAACAATATGTTCGTCTTTGAATAATGTATTGAAACTGCCTTTAGAAATGAAATTGCAAGGTTCGTCCTGAACAACATTTTCTGGCGTCATAATGATCATTTCGTCACTAAGCTGAATGGCCATATCGATGTCATGTGTCGAAAAAAGAATGCATTTTTGTGTTTCTTGAGTCAGTTTTTTCAAAAGTTTAAACAGCGCTACTTTGTGTAGTAAATCCAAATGGGTAGTGGGCTCGTCTAAAATAATAAGCGGTGTGTCCTGAGCCAAAGCACGAGCAATTAAGACTTTTTGCAATTGCCCATCACTGATTTCATAATGTTTTTTTGCTGTCAAATGACTAATTTGTGTCAGCTCCATGGCCTCATTAACTTTTGTAATATCCAAGTCTGTTAATTTTCCAATCCAATTTGTATAGGGCTGTCTCCCTAAAGCGATGAGTTCAAAAACGGTCAGATTACTTGGGGGCAATTTTTCGGTTAAAACGACACTTAAGTTTTGGGCTAGCTCTAATGGCTCGAAATCAGTGATTTTTTTAGCATTCAGAAATACATCTCCTTGCAATGGCTTTTGAATTCCAGTAATGGTTCGCAATAAAGTTGATTTTCCAATACCATTGGCACCAATCAAGGAAATGAGTTTTCCTTTTTCTAAGGATAAATTAATATTCGCAGCAATACTAGTTTGTTCCTTTTTATGAGAATAACCAATGCTAATATTTGAGGTCTTTAAGATGATTTTATTTTCCATTATCCAATCATTTTCTTTTTTCGAATTAACAACCAAATAACTATTGGCGCTCCAAAAATGGAAGTTACGGCATTGATAGGTAATGTAATATCGCCACCGGGAACTTGTGATATACTATCACATATTAACATGATGCAGGCTCCAAAAAGTAAGGTGCTCCAAAATAGAATAGTGTGATTACTGGTCTGGAAAACTAGTTTAGCGATATGGGGAACCGCTAGACCAATAAAGGCAATTGGTCCTGCAAAAGCAGTAATACTTCCTGCCAGTACACTGGTGGCAAAGATGATGATTAGCTGCGATCTTTTATAGTTTAGACCCAGACTACGTGCATAATTCTCTCCCAGAAGCAAGGCGTTCAAAGGTTTTATGCTGAATAAACTCAAAAGCAGACCAATCAGTACACAGATAAATAAAATGAGTATCGATGTCCAGGATAGATTTCCTAAATTTCCTAAGGACCAAAAGGTGAACTTTTGTAGTTGTTCTGCCGTACTGAAATAGCTTAAAGTTCCCACAATAGCACTTGTCAAGCTGCCAAACATAAGCCCGACAATTAGGATAGCCATGGTATCGCGTAATCGGTAGGAGACAACTAATACAGCCATTAAAACTAAAAAACTACCTAAACTGGAAGCTAAAACGACGCCATAAGACGAAAGTAAAATGGAAGCCACTGATTCAGGAAGAAATGCTGCTCCAAGAATTACCATTGCTACGCCTAAACTGGCTCCTGAACTCAGTCCTAAAACATAAGGACCTGCCAGTGGGTTTCTAAATAAAGTTTGCATTAATAAACCGCTAATTGAAAGCCCCATTCCTACTAAAACTGCAGCAATTGCTTTGGGTAATCTGTAGTTTATGATAATGTATTGCCAAGTTTCTTTGGTGGAAGTACCGCCAAAAAGGCTGTGAAAGACTTCTTTTATGGGAATAGAAACAGATCCTAAACTGATGTTGATTATAAACAGGCAAACTACTCCAATGGTTAGGATTAGGAAAAGAGCGGTATTTCGATTGGTTTGATTCAATTTATTCTAATTTCTGAAAGAAAAAAAGTTTGTGATTTGGTAGTAACTCGGGGTGAAATATTTTTATCAAATCTTTCAAGACCCAGTCGGGACGGGTAGGAGACCACTCAAAATATAAAATCCCTCCTTTTGCGCCTTTGTTTAAGGCATACGAATATACTTTTTTATTTTTAAACGAATCAAATTGCGCATAATGTGGGTTGCTATCGCTCATTTCTTTCAGAGACGAAAAATCACCAGGGGCAATCCAAAAATCAGCTTTTTGTGCTTTCTCTAATACGACTTCAAAAGGAAGCGATAATCCACCAGTTCCTTTAGTGTCAGCCCATAAATAATCAGCCTGTGCATCTTTTAGAAATAACGAAGCCCAACTTTCGCCTTGAGGGACATACCATTGATCTTGAAACATGGCTCCGCTGAGTACAGTAGGTTTTTTAGTTGTCTTTTTGGCTAAAGCCAAAGTTGTTTTGTATTCTTTTTCTATTTCAGAAAAAATGGAGCTTGCCTTGGAATCTAATCCGTACAAAGCGCCGAAAAATTTAATCCATTCTGCTTTTCCAAGAGGAGATTGCTCTGTCCAATCGCCGTTAAAAATAACTTTTAAACCGCTTTTTTGTAAGTTGTCTAATGAGGGATTACTGTTGTTTAAACCGAAGCCAACAATCACGTCAGCTTGCATGTCTATTAACACTTCGGTGTTGAGGTTTTCATTTTTTCCAACCTCTCTCACTTTTCCCGCATCAATTCTTTTTCTGGTTTTCTCTGATGAAATATAATCAGTATTCGGGAAGCCAACTAAAGTGTTTTCGACGCCTAACATTTCCAAAGAGGGAATATGTGTTGTTGAGGTAACAACAATGGATTTTATAGGAATTTCAATTGTAGTAAAATGCATCAAACTGTCCGGAATGATTGCGTTTTTTTGTTTCAAAACATAGCTAAAACTTTCTTTGGCCTCGGGCCAAGGATTGGTGATTTTTACGATGGAATAGCCAGAATACTTATAGATTTCGAATCCTTTCGCGTACTGGATTTCATTTTTTACCCCAGATATTGACTCGTGATTGGTTTCTTTTTTACATTGGATAAAAAGCAAAGAAATTAGAAGGAGGAATAGTGTGTTTTTAACGAATTTCATAAATCTAATTTTTTTACAAAAGTATTGTTTTGTTTTAATAAAAATAATCTTGTGTGCTATTTGATACATTTTTTTCAATATTAAAAAAGTAATTTTATAAAAAAAGGAATCATGAGAGACAATTCTAATACTTTTATTTATGTTGTTGCTGGGATTATTATATTGCATTTCGTAGTTGGTTTTGCTTGGCTTATAATGAAGCTTACTAAAAAGAAAGATAAGGATAAGTAAGTGTTTTAATAAATTGATTAATAGTTAATTATGTATTTTTAAAATCGGTAAATTTTTCATCTAAGTTGATTTTATTCTATTTTTTAAGAATATCTTGGCAATTATTCTATCTTTGCCGCCGAATTGAGGTTGTGATTTCATTATTTTTAAATCACATTAAAAGGGAATTAGGTTCAAAACCTAAGCTGTTCCCGCAACTGTAAGCTATCAAGCTTGTTGTTATCTACAAACCATTGTTCGCCGCGGCGGATGAGAAGGTAAACAACAAGACGCAAGCCAGGAGACCTGCCTTTTTTCTTAACGAATATCGAACTTTCGGGAAAAAAGGTTCAGGAATTATGACTATAAATAAACTGTTTTTATCTTCTTTTTTGTTTTTGTGCCAATTTATTTCGGCGCAACAGGATACTATTTCATTGCAAGAAGTAAAAATTTCAGACTCACAACTGAAAAAATTCTCTAGTACACAATCGGTTCAACAACTCAATGATTCGATTATTTCTAAAAATCAAGCATCACTAACTTCGCTGTTAAATTATAACACCGTTATTTATTTTAAAGAAAACGGGCTTGGGATGGTTTCTTCGCCTTCTTTTAGAGGAACTACTGCGCAGCAAACAGCGGTAATCTGGAACGGAATAAATATCAATTCTCAGCTTTTAGGACAAACTGATTTTAATACCATAACCACGCAGGATTTTAATTCGATTGTTGTTCGTGCTGGAGGAGGAAGTGCTATTTATGGAACAAGTGCTATTGGTGGGAGTATTCATCTGAATAATGAACTAGATTTTAAAGACACTTTTTCCAATGAAGTAAAATTGCAATACGGTAGTTTCAATACTTTTGGCGCCCATTATAAATTGGTAGCATCAAATGATAAATGGAGTAGTCAGTTTAGTCTTTCAAGAAATAGCTCGGATAATGATTACGACTATTTAGGGACGACTAAAAAAAATGAAAACGGACAATATGAAAATTCCAGTTATAGCTTGAATGTTGGCTATCGTTTCGATTCAAAGAATATTATAAAATTATACAGTCAGTTCTTTGATGGAGAAAGACATTTTTCGGGAACACTAACTGCGCCTTCTAAAAGCAAATACTTAGATTTGAATACACGAAATTTAGTAGAATGGGATGGCTTTTATGGTTCCTTTGTATCTAAAGTTAAAGTGGCTTTTTTAACTGAAAAATATAAATACTTTGAAGATAAAGAGGAGTCGTTTTTTACAAATGGGAAAGCGGAAACGTTTATTGTCAAGCATGATTTATCCTATAATATCAATTCAAGAATAAACCTGAATTCTATCATAGATTTTACACAAACAACTGCTGACGGTTCTGATTTATTATCAAAAAAGCGTCAGGTAACTTCGGGTGTATTATTAATGAACCATCAGCTACTGGAGAAGTTAGAATACCAGTTGAGTTTGCGAAAAGAAATAACCAATACTTACGATAGTCCGTTCTTGTATTCTGTTGGCGCTAAATATGAAGCGACAAAAAAATATACTGTAAAAGTAAATGCGTCTCGTAATTTCAGAATTCCATCTTTCAATGATTTGTATTGGCAACAAGGAGGCAATCCTAACTTAAGACCTGAAAACGCATATCAGTACGAGCTAGGTCAAGAAATTGGTTTTAAAACAATTCGTTTTTCTGCTACTGCTTTTTTAAACAAAATTAATGATTTGATTAGTTGGAAACCAAACTCTTCAGGAATATGGCAACCAGAAAACACTAAGAAAGTAACTACTTATGGATTAGAATCCAATTTTACTTTTGATAAAAAAATAGGGAATCACGCTATTATATGGAGTAACAATTATGCATATACTGTTTCTGAGAATGAAGAAACTAATTTGCAACTGATTTATGTGCCTTTTCATAAATTGACATCAACTATGTCTTATTCATATAAAAGTGCATCATTTTTTTGTCAGTTCCTGTACAATGGCAAGGTGTTTACCTCGACCGATAATTTTTATGAACTTAAAGATTATTCGGTAACCAATCTAGGTTTTAACTATGAGTTTGGTGAAAATAACATGTTTAAAGCTGGTTTTCAAGTATTGAATGTTTTAAACGAAAAGTACCAAAGTGTTGTCTCAAGGCCTATGCCAGGGAGGAATTATTCCATTAATTTAATTTTTAAACTATAATAAAATGAATTTCAAAAAAGTTGTACTCTTGGCTTTGTTAAGCCCATTTTTCTTTGCATCATGTAGTAATGATGAGGATGATAAAATAGAAACTCCACTTGGTGCTTATGATAATGGTGTGTTAATTTTAAATCAAGGTGGCTTTGGGCATGGAGATGCATCTTTGTCTTTCGTTTCAAATGATTATGTTAGCTTTCAAAATAATATTTTTTCAGTGGTTAATCCTACATTAACTTTGGGAGATACCGGTCAGGATGTTGGTTTGTACAATGATTTTGCATTTGTAGTTTTAAATTATTCGAATAAAATTGAAGTCATCAACCGTTATACGATGGTACACGTTGCTACAATTGATAGCGGTTTAAGTAATCCTAGATACATTGCCTTTGCAAATGGAAAAGGCTACGTAACGAACTGGGGTAATGGAGGGAGCGCTACAGATGACTATGTCGCAGTTATTAATTTGTCTACCTATGTAGTTAGCAGTAAAATTCCTGTAGTTGAAGGGCCTGAACGAATCTTAGAATACAACAACAAGGTTTATGTAGCGCACCAAGGAGGTTATGGATACGGTAAAACTCTTTCAGTAATTAATACAGATTCTAATACGGTTGCGGCAACGATTGAAGTAGGTGATGTACCAAACTCATTAGAAGTAAGTAATGGAAGCTTATATGTTGTATGCGGTGGTAAGCCTGTATATGCACCTTTAGAAACTGCTGGAAAATTGGTAAAAATTAACTTAGCTAATAATACAGTAAGCAGTACTATTGACTTTGCTGCTGCTACACATCCTTCTAATTTAGATATTGAAAGTAATAGTATTTATTATACTGTTGGTTCAGATATTTTTAAAGTGAATGTTGATGGAACAACTTTGCCTACAACAGCACTTTTCAGCACAACAGCTCAAGGTGTTTATGGGGTATATAGTTTTGCAGTAAAGAATAACTCAATCTATGTTGGCGATGCTGTAGATTATAGTTCAAACGGAAAAGTATATGTGTATTCATCGACAGGGACATTAAATAAAGAATATACTGTAGGAGTTATTCCCGCAGGATTCTATTTTAATGAATAAAATACTCATTATATAATAAACCTAAAAAAGGGCTTTCAGTGATGAAAGCCCTTTTTTTGTTATGGAGATGGTATTACTTTAATTCAGAAATACATTCTATGATTTTTTTTGCTATTTGATTCTGCTCGTTGTTATTAGCAAGACTCTTTTTGTCAGCTTCATTGGTTAAATACCCAAGTTCCATTATTACAGCTGGAACTTCTGATTCTTTTAAAATATAAAAATCTGCATTCTTTATTTCCGCGACTTTATAATTCGAATTTAAGAAGCTGGTCTGAAAGTTTTCTGCTATAAGGTTTGACTTTTCATAAAAATTTGACTCTTTAGAAACATAGAACTCCATCCCAGATTTGTTACTGTTTGGACTTGCGTTAACATGTAGCGATAAAACCAAATCTGGTTTGATTGTATTTATAAAATCAGTTCTGTCTTTAAATGGAATAAACTTGTCTGTTGATCTGGTATAATGAATTACGATATTTTTATTTTTGTTGAAAGTCTTAATTTTAGAAATAAGCTGTTCTACAATTTCTTTTTCAGTAATTTCATCCTGAGTGGCGCTAAAATCTTCTCCACGGTGACCGGCATCAATAACTACATTAATCAGTTTTGGTTCTGATTTTTCAGGACTGATAAACGCAAAACAAGTCAAAGTAATCACAAGCAAAAATAACTTAACTGAATTTTTCATAGGTTCTATGTTTGTTAAAATTTGAGGCTGGTTAATGATAACGTATCATACTATAGTTTATTGTGTCTTTTTGATTAGTCTAGGGCTTTTAAGATTCCTTCAGGCACTTTCTCAATATACATTTGGTTTTGAATACCATTCATAGATTTTCCATCTTTAAAGTAGTTGAAATCTTTTTCAGGACTTTGTTTGATCATTTTTCCTGTTCCTGTAATTTTTCCAATTGCAGTACTTAACAGAGGTTCTGTGGAATTCCCAAGAACATCTAAATTCCCTATGTTTTCTTTTAACTGGTGAGTAGGAGTTAGGCCATTAAAGTAATCTCCAAAACCGGCAGCATTTACTATTTTTAAAACGATAGGCTGCATAGCGTAGCGATGGTTAGGATTTCTGTTGTCTTTTCCAAAGGTGGGAGAGTCATATAAAGTAATTGATCCTACATTTTTTCCAGTAGTAACGTCTCCAATCTGAACAACATCCATATAGGGCTTCAAACCATTTATGACAAGTTCACTTGCTGAAGCAGAACTTTTAGTAGTTAGGATATAAATTTTAGATAATTTCAGGCTGTTAATTGCTGTACTTCCTATTTTATCTGTAAAGTTGTTTTTTAGCGCTTCGGGATCAGAGGATTCAAAATATTCATTTATTTTATCATTCCATTTTTGCTTCGCAAAAACTTGTCCTGTGTATTGTCCTGTAATCATACTCGCTAATCGGGTTGCGGTAAGTACCGAACCACCTGAATTGTAACGCAGGTCAAGTACTAGGTCTGTAACTCCTTGTGATTTAAGTGTACCAAAAGCATCGTTTAATTGTGTGTCATATTCAGCGTAAAAGCCATTGTACATTAGGTAGCCAATTTTGTGCTCTCCAGTAGTAATGACCTTATTTATTAAAATTGGGTTTTCAGCCAAAATTGTTTTGCTCAATGAAACTGATTTTCCATTTGGCGTTATGGCTCCTCCATTATAATCGGCTAAATTTAAAGTGTAATTATCTGGTGCTAATAAAGATTGATAATTGTTTACAGTAAGTTGCGTTCCATTAACACCATAAAAAATAGTCCCTCTTTGAATGTCTTTTATCGATGCATCTGAGTTAGGTAAGACGTAGCGAACATATCCAAAAATATCGGTAGTGCTTCCTGGTTTGTAAACTAAGCCAAATTCGGCCCCCTGATTTTTTGAAATTCCTCCAAGGGCTTGTTCTAATTCTAAATAATCAGAAACAATCCAGCTAAAACGATCAATTGATTTGTCTACTCTCAAGGCATCAAACAGTTCCTCAGGAGTGGGATAGGTTCTTAGAAATACGTTCAGTTCGTTTTGGGAAGCAAAACGATCGTCAGATAAGTTAGGTACATCTGCCTGCCATAAATAGTATTGATTTAATCCTTTCCAGATAAAATCATGGACTTCCAGACTTAGCGGTGCCGCAGTATCATCCATGTCTTGGCAACCTTGGAAAGAGAAAATGGCTAAAAGTAATAGAACTGTAAATTTAAAATTGGTCTTCATATAGTAGGTTTCAATAGATATAGGTACGTAAAAGTAGTAACTTTAGTTTTATTTTGTATATTTTGTAACAAAATTAACTTTCTTTCGTCTTGATATTATAAGCCGAACTAACAATTTCTTGATTTATGAATCAAATAGAGTTTCTGCAATTGACCTTACCATTCAAAGACAAAGTATTTCGCTTGGCCAAGCGTTTGCTTATAAGCACAGAGGAAGCAGAAGACGCAACTCAAGAAGTTTTAGTTAAATTGTGGAGTAAAAATGAAAGCTTGGCTGGATTTAATAGTATTGAAGCTGTTGCGATGACAATGACTAAAAATTATTGTTTAGATCAGCTAAAGTCTAAAAGGGTACAGAATCTCAAAATGGTAGACGATAATTTTACGGATACTGCAGACAGTTTAGTTAAAAAAATGGAGGATGGAGATAGTCTCAGTTGGGTAGAAAAGATAATAAATCAATTGCCTGAACAACAACGCTTAATTATCCAGATGCGAGATATCGAACAATATGAATTTTCAGAAATTGCCGAAATTATGGAGATGAATGAAACGGCAATTCGGGTGGCGCTATCAAGAGCAAGGAAAACGATACGAGAGTGTATGACAAAAATTGAAAATTATGGAATTGAAAAATATTGAAATACTATTAGAAAAATACTTCAATGGTGAAACCAATATTTCAGAAGAAAATGAGCTACGTGACTATTTTTCTTCGGCAGATGTTTTACCACATTTAAAGCAATACCAGCGTATGTTTGGTTATTTTTCTGTTGCAGCAGCCCAAAAAATGAAAGAGATAAAGCCCAAAAAATCTAAGACAAGTCAAGTGTGGTGGTTGTCTATCGCGGCTTCAGTTGCAGTTTTAATTGGTGTCGTAAGCTATGTCAATTATAATGATAAAGCTATCAATACTGGTTTGGGTACCTATGACAATCCTGAGGTAGCTTTAGTAGAAACACAAAAGGCTTTAGCGATGTTGTCAAATCACGTAAATACTGGCATAGAAAGTGTAATATATATTAAGGAATACAAAAAGTCGAAAAATTTAATTTTCAAAGAACAATAACAAAGAACAATAACAAATAATAAAAAAAGAATAAAATGAAAAAATTTATAATCACACTAGTAATAGCTTTAGTAGCAACTCCATTTTTTGCTCAGTCTGCCTTTGACAAGTTTGACGGTCAAGATGATGTGACTTCTATAGTAGTCAATAGAAAGATGTTTGATTTGATGAGCAAGGTAAAAGTTGACGCATCAGATAAAGAAACGCAGCAATATATGAATTTGATAAAAAAATTAGATAATCTAAAAGTTTTTACCACCAGCAGTTCAAGAGCTACGGGCGAAATGAAATCTGCTGCTGAAAAGTACGTAAAAACAGCTGGACTTGAAGAGCTAATGCGTGTTAATGACAGTGGTAAAAATATTAAAATATTAGTGAAGTCAGGAGCGACTGATTCTCAAATAAAAGAACTTTTGATGTTCATTGAGGGCGGAAGTAGATCTAACGAAACGGTTTTAATGTCCTTGACTGGTAACTTTGATTTGAATGAAATTTCGATTCTAACTGATAAAATGAGAATTCCAGGTGGTGATGAATTGAAGAAAGCTACAAAAGGAAAAAAATAAAAAGGTATTTGTCAGATTGTGAAATCAGGATGAAACCTATTGCCAAATTTAAATATTATGTAATATGAAAGCAATTTATAGTATCTCATTATTTTTGTCATTGTTTCTAATGAGCTGTAATTCGGAGCCTACTTTGCAAAAGTACTTTGTTGAAAATACAGAAAACAAGAATTTCATTGCAGTGGATGTGTCACCGAGTATTTTGAATGTCGATGAAACAAAATTGTCAGTAAAGCAAAATGACGCTTTGAAATCTTTTGACAAAATGAATGTTTTAGCTTTTAAGCTTGATGATCAGAATAAGGGGCAGTTTGAAATTGAACGTGCCAAAATCGATGCTATTCTAAAAGACCCTAAGTACCAACAGTTGATGAAATTTGGCTCTGGAAAGGAAAGTGCCTCCATAAGCTATGTTGGATCTGACGATCATATTGAGGAGTTCGTTTTATTTGCAAACAGAAAAGAAATGGGCTTTGCGGTAGTTCGAGTTTTAGGAAAAGATATGAATCCCACAAACATTATGACAATGCTGTCAGTTTTAAAAGAATCTAAAATAGATTTGGAACAGTTAAAACCACTTCAGCAATTGATGAAATAAATTAGTTGTCTTATTATTTAAGCGTCTCGGTAGTCTATCGAGGCGCTTTTTTAGTTAGAGGAACTGTTTATTACTTTTTGATCGATAACGACCGTATTGCTTTTATATGATCTTATTTCGAAGTTGTACTTGCGTAAAAGAAGAAATTTAGAGCAGCAAAAGTCATTTAAAAATAAATAATATAAGCAACTGATTAAAGAAAAAATAAATGAAATATCACTAAAAGTAGGTATTGTGTTGCTGGCGTGCAATGTGTTACTTTGTATAGCGATAGGTTTGGTATATTGAACCAGATTGGAATTGTTTAAAAGTAAGGAAATAATATTATGACTGAGTACAGAAGCAACGGCTTGATAAGAGAAGAAAATAGAAATAACAAAATGTTTTTCTATATAGGTGGATTTTTTGTTTTTACCTTATGTTTATTGGGGATTTTTATTCTAATATTTGTTTTAAGAAACCACAATAATTTTTAATAGGAGTAGATCATTACTAAATTATTAAGAACAATTGTTTTGATTTAACCGATTGTAATGTAACTTTAATAGAAAAGGATTGAAATTCGATTAAATAATAAAGCGATACTAAATTAATATGAAGAGTAACTGTAATGGTTGCTCTTTTTTTTGTTTAATTAGCTAAGCTAGCGGTTTAAAGTAGTTTATTGCTTTAAGTATTTAAGCATGTTTAAATCAACAAACTTATTGGTTAAACTCCATGAAAACGGATATTGTGACTGAATGTATGTGCAGTGATGCGGCTAGGAATACCTCAAAACACATTAACTCGGTTATATCGTTTGTACGGGAAGCTGCTAGATTGTTTGTAGTGCCTTTCATCGCAATTTTTAAGAAGACAGAGTATAGAACTAAACATCTGACTGCAATTGCTAATTTAGTTATGGTTTGAGTAATGTTATTTTTAACCAAATAGTGATAATAACAGAGGGGTGTAAATTTCAAGGCGGTGATGAGGTAATTAACAGCGAGTTAACAGAGATGTTACCAAAATAACTGTCTAAATAACCTATATTAGATTTTTGGATTGCGCTAAAAGTCGAAATTGTAAAATCTGTATTGATTTTATTACTTTCATTATAAAATGAATATGCAAAAAACAAAGACAAACAGTAGTTCTTGGCTTGACAAGAGTGCTAAATTATTTACTTAAAAACAATAAATGAGAAAAATAGTAGTGGTTATAATTCTATTTATAGGCTTAAATGCATTTGGACAAGATAATGTCAAGGTTTTTTTTCACAGGGACATAATGACAGACAAAGAATCTATTTATACTAACGAAAGTCTTTTAAGTCTTGAAAGTAAAAAAGTGGGTTTTGTTGTGAAGCCATCTTTTGAAATTCAAAATGGTGTTTTTGCATACAATGGGATAATTGTTGAATCTGTCGGGATTGGTATTTGTTTGGAAAAAGATGATTTAACTGTACTATTTGAAGATGGTACAAAAATCACTCTAAAGTCATGGAGCAAATTTAATTGTAAAGGTATAAGTCGGTTTGATTTATATGGAACTGATTTAATGAAGCTTGCTAAAAGAATTAAAGCTGTTCGATTTCAAAATGGCAGAAGCTTTGAGAAGTTAACGATATTGTTAGAAAAGGAAAAGGATAAGACTTTCTTTATTGATGTTAAACGAGCAATTGATAAGCAGATATACGAAGTCGTTGATAAAATGTAAAAATATTATTGTGGATCAAGTCTAAATGTTGTGGGGAAATATATAAATAACGACTTTTGCATTTATAAAATATATCTCAATGCAAGATTCCTACAGCGAACTGATCAAGTTATTATTGCCAGAAATTATTGTTGAATATTTCGAACTTACTTCC
>NZ_FNMV01000028.1:2299-5490 GCF_900106645.1 Flavobacterium degerlachei | reverse complement strand
TAAAGAAAGGCGACGACATACTCTCCCACATAACTGCAGTACCATCTGCGCAGGCGGGCTTAACTACTCTGTTCGGGATGGGAAGAGGTGAGCCCCGCCGCAATAACCACCTTAAGAGGTTACAATTGCTTTGGGCAATCATTTCCAATGTTAATTATCAATTATAAATTGTTAATTATCAATTGGATAATATCTTAACATACTGAGATAAAGAAAAAAGTATTTTTATTAGAAAGTTTCTTCCTCCCGATTGCTCGGGAGGAAAAGTGTACATAAGCTTACGGGTTATTAGTACTACTCGACTATGACATTACTGCCTTTACATCTATAGCCTATCAACGTAGTCATCTCCTACGACCCTTAAAAGAAATCTCATCTTGTGGTGGGTTTCGCGCTTATATGCTTTCAGCGCTTATCCCTTCCAAACGTAGCTACTCTGCGGTGCCACTGGCGTGACAACAGATACACTAGAGGTTTGTCCAATTCGGTCCTCTCGTACTAGAATCAGATCCACTCAAATTTCTTGCGCCCACAGTAGATAGAGACCGAACTGTCTCACGACGTTCTGAACCCAGCTCGCGTGCCACTTTAATGGGCGAACAGCCCAACCCTTGGGACCTTCTCCAGCCCCAGGATGTGACGAGCCGACATCGAGGTGCCAAACCCCCCCGTCGATATGAGCTCTTGGGGGAGATCAGCCTGTTATCCCCGGCGTACCTTTTATCCTTTGAGCGATGGCCCTTCCATGCGGAACCACCGGATCACTATGCTCTACTTTCGTACCTGATCGACCTGTATGTCTCTCAGTCAAGCTCCCTTATGCCATTGCACTCTACGCACGGTTACCAAGCGTACTGAGGGAACCTTTAGAAGCCTCCGTTACTCTTTTGGAGGCGACCACCCCAGTCAAACTACCCACCAAGCAATGTCCCCCGCAAACGCGGGGTTAGGCCTCAGATAAACAAAGGGTTGTATTTCAACAATGACTCCACAACGCCTAGCGACGCCACTTCACAGTCTCCAACCTATCCTACACATCATTTATCCAAGGTCAATACTAAGCTATAGTAAAGGTGCACAGGGTCTTTTCGTCCCACTGCGGGTAAGCGGCATCTTCACCGCTACTACAATTTCACCGAGCTCATGGCTGAGACAGTGTCCAGATCGTTACACCATTCGTGCAGGTCGGAACTTACCCGACAAGGAATTTCGCTACCTTAGGACCGTTATAGTTACGGCCGCCGTTTACTGGGGCTTCATTTCAATGCTTCTCCGAAGATAACATCTCCACTTAACCTTCCAGCACCGGGCAGGTGTCAGGCCCTATACTTCATCTTACGATTTTGCAGAGCCCTGTGTTTTTGATAAACAGTCGCCTGGACCTCTTCACTGCGGCCAGCATTGCTGCTGGCGACCCTTCTCCCGAAGTTACGGGTCTATTTTGCCTAATTCCTTAGCCATGAATCTCTCGAGCACCTTAGAATTCTCATCTCGACTACCTGTGTCGGTTTGCGGTACGGGTACTATTAACCTGAAGTTTAGAGGTTTTTCTTGGAAGCCCTTAGGTGCACTATCTCTTTGTCCGAAGACGCCGAGTACTATCGTATTTCCCCAAGCCGCGTGGATTTGCCTGCGCAGCTTATAGGTAGGTACTTCAACGAACTATTCCGTCAGTTCGCGGCACTTTCATCACTCCGTCACCCCATCACAGTTAACAGTAGTACGGGAATATTAACCCGTTGTCCATCGACTGTCCCTTTCGGGTTCGCCTTAGGTCCCGACTAACCCACAGCTGATTAGCATAGCTGTGGAAACCTTAGTCTTTCGGTGTGCGGGTTTCTCGCCCGCATTATCGTTACTTATGCCTACATTTTCTTTTCTAACCGGTCCAGCAGGCCTTACGACTCACCTTCTACCCTGTTAGAATGCTCCCCTACCACTTACAATAAATTGTAAATCCATAGCTTCGGTAATATACTTATGCCCGATTATTATCCATGCTCGTCCGCTCGACTAGTGAGCTGTTACGCACTCTTTAAATGAATGGCTGCTTCCAAGCCAACATCCTAGCTGTCTATGCAGACAAACCTCGTTCTTTCAACTTAGTATATATTTGGGGACCTTAGCTGATGGTCTGGGTTCTTTCCCTCTCGGACTTGGACCTTAGCACCCAAGCCCTCACTGTTAGTGAACATTATATAGCATTCGGAGTTTGTCAGGAATTGGTAGGCGGTGAAGCCCCCGCATCCAATCAGTAGCTCTACCTCTATATAACTTTATAACTAACGCTGCACCTAAATGCATTTCGGGGAGTACGAGCTATTTCCGAGTTTGATTGGCCTTTCACCCCTACCCACAGATCATCCCAAGACTTTTCAACGTCAACGGGTTCGGTCCTCCACTATGTGTTACCACAGCTTCAACCTGTCCATGGGTAGATCACACGGTTTCGCGTCTAACACTACTGACTAAAGCGCCCTATTCAGACTCGCTTTCGCTACGGATCCGTGGCTTAACCACTTATCCTTGCCAGCAACGTTAACTCGTAGGCTCATTATGCAAAAGGCACGCCGTCACCCCACGAAGGGGCTCCGACCGCTTGTAAGCGTATGGTTTCAGGATCTATTTCACTCCGTTATTCACGGTTCTTTTCACCTTTCCCTCACGGTACTGGTTCACTATCGGTCTCTCAGGAGTATTTAGCCTTAGCGGATGGTCCCGCCAAATTCAGACAGGATTTCTCGTGTCCCGCCCTACTCAGGATACCACTATCGTTATCTTCTATTACTTATACAGGGCTATCACCTTCTATGGCTCTACTTTCCAGTAGATTCTAATTCTATCCGCAACAAATAACGTGGTCCTACAACCCCAATCATGCCGTAACAACATTGGTTTGGGCTAATCCGCGTTCGCTCGCCACTACTTACGGAATCACTTTTGTTTTCTTCTCCTCCGCCTACTTAGATGTTTCAGTTCAGCGGGTTTGCCCACCCGAAGGTGTACTATGTCTTCAACATAGTGGGTTGCCCCATTCAGGTATCTACGGATCGTATCGTGTGTGCCGATCCCCGTAGCTTTTCGCAGCTTATCACGCCTTTCATCGCCTCTGAGAGCCAAGGCATCCCCCATACGCCCTTATTTTGCTTATTGTACCAACATTCAATTAAGAATGCCGTTCTTTCTTCTAT
>NZ_FNMV01000028.1:0-1709 GCF_900106645.1 Flavobacterium degerlachei | reverse complement strand
AGCTAACACTAAGGCTCTAGAAAGGAGGTGTTCCAGCCGCACCTTCCGGTACGGCTACCTTGTTACGACTTAGCCCTAGTTACCAGTTTTACCCTAGGCAGCTCCTTGCGGTCACCGACTTCAGGCACCCCCAGCTTCCATGGCTTGACGGGCGGTGTGTACAAGGCCCGGGAACGTATTCACCGGATCATGGCTGATATCCGATTACTAGCGATTCCAGCTTCACGGAGTCGAGTTGCAGACTCCGATCCGAACTGTGACCGGTTTTATAGATTCGCTCCTGGTCACCCAGTGGCTGCTCTCTGTACCGGCCATTGTAGCACGTGTGTAGCCCAAGGCGTAAGGGCCGTGATGATTTGACGTCATCCCCACCTTCCTCACAGTTTGCACTGGCAGTCTCGTTAGAGTTCCCGACATGACTCGCTGGCAACTAACAACAGGGGTTGCGCTCGTTATAGGACTTAACCTGACACCTCACGGCACGAGCTGACGACAACCATGCAGCACCTTGTAAATTGTCTTGCGAAAGATCTGTTTCCAAACCGGTCAATCTACATTTAAGCCTTGGTAAGGTTCCTCGCGTATCATCGAATTAAACCACATGCTCCACCGCTTGTGCGGGCCCCCGTCAATTCCTTTGAGTTTCAAACTTGCGTTCGTACTCCCCAGGTGGGATACTTATCACTTTCGCTTAGCCACTGAGATTGCTCCCAACAGCTAGTATCCATCGTTTACGGCGTGGACTACCAGGGTATCTAATCCTGTTCGCTACCCACGCTTTCGTCCATCAGCGTCAATATATTAGTAGTAACCTGCCTTCGCAATTGGTATTCCATGTAATCTCTAAGCATTTCACCGCTACACTACATATTCTAGTTACTTCCTAATAATTCAAGTCAGACAGTATCAATGGCCGTTCCACCGTTGAGCGATGGGCTTTCACCACTGACTTATCTGACCGCCTACGGACCCTTTAAACCCAATGATTCCGGATAACGCTTGGATCCTCCGTATTACCGCGGCTGCTGGCACGGAGTTAGCCGATCCTTATTCTTACAGTACCGTCAAGTCTCTACACGTAGAGGTGTTTCTTCCTGTATAAAAGCAGTTTACAATCCATAGGACCGTCATCCTGCACGCGGCATGGCTGGATCAGGCTTGCGCCCATTGTCCAATATTCCTCACTGCTGCCTCCCGTAGGAGTCTGGTCCGTGTCTCAGTACCAGTGTGGGGGATCTCCCTCTCAGGACCCCTACCCATCGTAGCCTTGGTATGCCGTTACCATACCAACTAGCTAATGGGACGCATGCTCATCTTTCACCGATAAATCTTTAAATACATCTTGATGCCAAGTCGTATTACTATAAGGTATTAATCCAAATTTCTCTGGGCTATCCCTTTGTGAAAGGTAGATTGCATACGCGTTACGCACCCGTGCGCCGGTCTCAGAAAAGCAAGCTTCTCCTACCCCTCGACTTGCATGTGTTAAGCCTGCCGCTAGCGTTCATCCTGAGCCAGGATCAAACTCTTCATCGTATATTATGCGAATCAAATTGCTTTGATTCTATTTATTTTTGACTGAAGATCTATCGGTTTTTTCAAATCTCTCGATTCTATTACTCTTTATTCTTTTGTTTTGAAATCTCTTTCAAAACGGCTGTCAATTCAATATGTCTAGGAACGTGTCTTACCTTGTTTCTCGTCTCGTT
>NZ_FNMV01000001.1 GCF_900106645.1 Flavobacterium degerlachei | reverse complement strand
TATTACTCTTTATTCTTTTGTTTTGAAATCTCTTTCAAAACGGCTGTCAATTCAATATGTCTAGGAACGTATCTTATCTTGTTTATCGTCTCGTTGCAACACTTAGCGTGTTTCTCGAAGCGGGTGCAAAAGTACAACTTCTTTTTAATCTCGCAAGTGTTTTTTAAAAGTTTTTTAAGAAACTTTCGTTTCTGCTTTTCTTCTAAATAAACCCGGTTTCCCGTGTTTCACTTACTCAATATATTAAAGAACTTATTCGTTGTTGCGGGTGCAAAAGTACCACCTTTATTGACTAATTCAAGCTTTTTATTCGCCTTTTTTTGATGTTTTCTTAACTTTGACTTTAAGACACTGAAACACCGACTTTTGAAACCGAAAGTTTTTTGCGTAATCCACAACTTCTCCGGCCGCAGCTCAACAATATACTCATAACATCCAAATTCAACCACACTATTAAAGCTACTAGTTCAGAATTCATAACATATTTTCACCAACGACAGCCTCTTATAAACCTATGCTACAAAATCAAAATCCTCATACGGGATCTAACAAAGACCCATAAAACCAAATTAATCCCAAATAAAAAATTTCCTCATTAGCAAAATAACTCAATTTCCATCTACTCCTTAATCACAAAGTCTATTTATTATAGAATGAAAAATCAAACTCAACCACCATAACGAACCATCAAACCTCATGAATTCATTCCCTTTTCTTCTCGGACCGAGAAAAGCAACATCGTATCGTGGATTAATTCATAATACTTCCAACATTTGCTTACCATAAAAACAAACTGTAAACATTTACCATCACAATAAGTCTAGCCGCCAATTTCGCTTCCTTAATATAAGGTAGAGTAGATTTGGCAAAATATTAAATATGCGACACCATATACAAAAAAAAGAAGCTTACTATATATAGGTAGGATTTCTATTGACCTTTGTAGAAAACAAAACACAGCACTTCTATATTTATCAGCTGTAAATCATCAAGCGTCACAACATATAGATTGCACTACTATACCAATAAAAAAAAAGACTCATGAAATTGGAAAATTATCCAAACTCATAAGTCTTTTTTTTAATTTTAAAATTGAGTATAATAAAAAAGGTGGAATCTCTTCCACCTTTTTTGCCCCAAATCTACCATAAACTTAACCTACTAATTTTATGGTTTCCCAAATTTATGGCAGATGTATATTTTATCCAAATATCTTAGATGAATAACACATAAACCCGTTCAATTACACAATTTCACGATTCTAATATGCTCTCGCATCTTTACCTTCATAAAAATTCATAAATGCTCGGTTCACAACTCTGTTACCACCCGGCGTTGGGTAGTCACCTGTAAAGTACCAATCCCCTAAATTTTTCGGACAAGCAATATGCAAATCTTCTACCGTTTGAAATATAATTTTCACTTCGGCATTTATTTCAGGAGAACTCAACATTTGAGCTATTTTATCAGAAACCTCTTGAGGTTGAAAAGGCTCATAAATTGCTGTAACATAATTTACCACTTCAGAATCTTTGAAGTTTTCCTGTGTCTTACACTTAGCATAAACTTCATCGACAATATGATACAAATTTCTTTCTTTCAACAATTCTAATGCCGCTTTAAACGCAACTAAACCTTCTAGTTTAGCCATGTCAATTCCATAACAGTCCGGGTAGCGTATTTGAGGTGCTGAGGAAACCACAACAATCCTTTTTGGATTCAAACGGTCCATCATTTTGATAATACTCATCTTCAAGGTAGTCCCTCTTACGATACTATCATCAATGATTACTAAATTATCTGTTGGTTTTATTACACCATAAGTAACATCATAAACATGCGCTACTAAATCGTCACGGCTACTATCTTCAGTAATAAACGTTCTAAGCTTAGCATCTTTAATAGCCACTTTCTCAGTTCGTATTTTAACTGCAAGAAGTTCCTGTAAAGATTCCTTGGTTAATTTATTCCTGTTTTTAAGAATGTAATTGTTTTTTCTTTGGTTCAAAAAATCTTGTGCTGCTTCAACCAATCCGTAGAAAGAGGTCTCTGCAGTATTAGGAATGTATGAAAAAACAGTATTATCAGTATCTTCATCAATAGCACCCAAGACAGCAGGCAGAATCAATCTTCCTAAATTTTTTCTCTCTTGATATATTTCAGCATCACTTCCTCTAGAAAAATAAATTCTCTCAAAAGAACATGCTTTTTTAACTGTTGGGGTAAGAATTTCTTGCATTGAAACGCTTCCGTTCTTCTTAATTATCAATGCATTTCCTGGATCAATTTCCTGTACTTTTTCAAAAGGAACATTAAATACGGTCTGAATCACTGGTCTTTCTGAAGCTACCACCACAACTTCATCATCTTGATAGAAGTAAGCAGGACGAATCCCTGCTGGGTCTCTAAAAACAAAAGCATCACCATGACCTAGAAGTCCTGCCATAGCATAACCTCCATCTAAATTTTTAGAAGCACGTGTTAAAATTTTTGCCACATCCAGTTTTTCTGCAATTACCGGAGAAGCCTCTCTTTTGGTCAAACCATTATTTTTGCATTCTTGATACAAATCAGTTACTTCATCATCAAGGAAATGTCCAATCTTTTCCATCACGGTAACAGTATCTGCCATTTCTTTTGGATGCTGCCCTAACTCTACTAAGCTTTGAAAAAGCTCTTTTACGTTAGTCATATTGAAATTTCCTGCCAAAATTAAATTTCTGTGCATCCAATTGTTCTGACGTAAAAAAGGATGAACGCTTTCGATACTGTTTTTTCCAAAAGTACCGTAACGAACATGTCCTAGAAACAATTCTCCTAAATAAGGAAGCTTTTCTTTTTGAAGAGGCACATCATCGGCATACTCAGGATGAGAAGCCATTTCTTCATTTATTCTATCATTTATTTGCGCAAAAACATCTTGAATAGGTTGAGCGTGATTAGAACGCACTCTACTAATATAACGTTCTCCCGGCTCCATGTCTAATTTTATACTTGCAAACCCAGCACCATCTTGTCCGCGATTGTGTTGCTTTTCCATAAGGAGATACATTTTTTGTATCCCGTAGAAAGCAGTTCCGTACTTCTCTTTGTAAAATTCAAGCGGTTTAAGAAGTCTAACTAAGGCTATCCCACATTCATGTTGTAACGCATCACTCATTGTGTAGTTATTTGTTGTGTTGTTGTTTCTAAAAATAAATTCTTACAAATAAAAAGGGAATGGTCTTTTTACTCCCTACTAATTATAAATCAAAAAAACCCCGTTTCCGAGGTTTCAAGGCATTACAATGCTATTTCGAATTGTGTCAAAGATTTGAATTGTTTCAATCTTAACATAACTTCTTCTTTATCTAAATCAACCATTCTTTCTGTACCGAATTTCTCCACACAGAATGAGGCTAAATTTGAACCGTATATAATGGCATTTTTCATGTTTTCAAATGAAACATTTTCACTTTGGGTAATAAATCCTGCAAATCCACCTGCAAAAGTATCTCCAGCACCTGTTGGATCAAATACTTCTTCTAATGGTAATGCCGGTGCAAAAAACACTTCCTTATTATGAAATAAAAGCGCACCATGTTCCCCTTTTTTAATTACAACATATTCGGGTCCCATTGCTTGAATTTTGGCAGCAGCTTTCACTAACGAATATTCTCCTGAAAGTTGTCTCGCTTCTTCATCATTGATAGTGATAACGTCAACACGTTTTATTACTTCCATCAATTCTGGCAAGGCACAATCCATCCAAAAATTCATTGTATCTAAAACAATTAATTTTGGCTTAGTTGTCATTTGGTCAATAACACTGCTTTGTACTAATGGATGTAAGTTTCCTAACATCACTACATCAGCGTCTTTATAATTTTCAGGAACTTTTGGTTGGAAATCAGCCAAAACATTCAATTGCGTATCAAGGGTATCTCTAGTATTTAAGTCGTTATGATATCGGCCGCTCCAAAAGAACGTTTTCCCACCCTTAACCACTTCTAAACCAGAAATATCTATATTTCTTTCCGTCAACAAATCTAAATGTTCTTGTGGAAAATCATCTCCAACTACAGAAACTATAGCCGATTGTAAATTAAAAAAAGAGGCGGACAATCCGATGTATGTTCCAGCACCACCTAAAATTTTATCTGTTTTGCCAAAAGGAGTTTCAATGGCGTCGAAAGCAACTGTTCCAACAATCAATAATTTATTCATTTATTTGAGATTCGAATTAAGGTGCAAAGATAGTTTATAAAGTATAAAATTGCAAAGACTAGCAATTGTAAAGTTTTGCCAATTTCTAAGCCCGTAAATAAACCGCTTACAGCAACTTACTAACCTCTTTTTCATAAAATTCATCAACAGAAAGTTGTTTTTGCATAGAAGCCATAACCGCTAATTCGTCACATCTTTCATTTTGCACATGATTATTATGCCCTTTTATCCATTTAAAGTCCACTTTATGCTTTCGATAAATAATTAAAAAACGTTTCCACAAATCAGAGTTTTTACGATCAGCAAACCCTTTTTTTTCCCATCCCAAAACCCATTTTTTTTCAACTGAATCTACCACGTATTTAGAATCTGAAACTACTAAGACCCTCGTATTTGGATTTTTTAGTTTCTCTAAGCCTACAATCACTGCCAATAATTCCATTCTATTATTAGTAGTAAGGCGAAATCCTTCGTAAAACTCTTTTTTATAGGTCTTACCATCAACTACAGTTTCCATAACTACGCCATAGCCGCCTTTTCCTGGGTTTCCTTTTGCAGCTCCGTCTGTATATATATGTACGTCGTAACTTTTCACTATTTTGAATTTTCAGTTATCAATTTTTCAACAACTTCTGGAAAATACCTTTGCTCTAGATCATGTATTTTTTCAGCTACTACTTCTGCCGTATCTGTTCCTAAAACCGTAACTTTCTTTTGAAATATTATTCCCCCCTCGTCATAATCTTCATTTACATAATGAATGGTAATCCCAGTTTCTACTTCCTTATTATCCACAATTGCTCTATGCACATTCATACCATACATCCCTTTACCGCCATATTTAGGCAATAAGGCTGGATGAATATTTATTATTTTATTGGGATAGGCGGCAATAATATTTTCAGGAAATTTCAATAAAAAGCCCGCGAGAACAATTAAATCTGGTTGAATTAGGTTGATTTTTTGTAATACTTTACTTTCATTTAATTCTATTTTAGAAAAAATCTCAGTTGGCACGCCATTATTTTTGGCTCGGTCAATAACTTTAGCATTTGGATTGTTTGTAAAAACAGCCTCGACAGTTACCATTTCATTTGAAGCAAAATGCTTTATGATATTTTCAGCATTTGTACCCGATCCGGAAGCAAAAACGACTATTTTTTTCATGATTTATCCAATTTATATTACGCAAAAAAAGGCATAAAAATTTAAAATAAATAACATTGCGAAGTCTTTGTTGAAATTTATTTTATAAATTAGACATCACATTTATCAACTTATTCGTTGTTTTAAAATAAAGTTTTTTATTTTTGCCATCAATTAAATTCTAAAATTAAAGATTATGTCAGACATTGCATCAAGAGTAAAAGCGATTATCGTAGACAAATTAGGCGTTGACGAAAACGAAGTTGTAACAGAAGCAAGCTTCACTAATGATTTAGGGGCTGATTCATTAGACACTGTTGAGCTTATTATGGAATTCGAAAAAGAATTTGACATTCAAATTCCAGACGATCAAGCAGAGAACATTGCTACTGTTGGTCAAGCTATTTCTTACATCGAAGAAGCTAAAAAATAATAAATTAAGCACCCGCTTGCATCAATGCATGCGGGTGTTATTATTTTTTTAAAAAAAACTAAATTCAAGATTGAAATTCAATCAAAGAGATATTTATTGTAATACCCATGGCTCTTTTGTAATAAAAATACGGCAAAGAAAGCATGGGTTTTATTTGTTTAAAGATAACAAAATAAAGAAGTTATGGTATTAAGACGAGTTGTTGTTACGGGTTTAGGTGCTCTTACTCCTATTGGAAATAATATTCAGGAATATTGGAACGCTCTTATCAGCGGCGTAAGTGGAGCTGCTCCAATAACTTATTTTGACGCTTCAAAGTTCAAAACTCAATTTGCTTGCGAATTGAAAAACTTTAACGCCGAAGATTTCTTGGACAGAAAAGAAGCTAGAAAAATGGACCGTTATGCACAATATGCCATGGTTTCATCTGAAGAAGCGATCAATGATGCTGGTTTCAATTTTGAAAAACTAGATAAAGACAGAGCTGGAGTTATCTGGGGATCAGGAATTGGTGGTTTAGAAACTTTTCAAATAGAAATGTTGAATTATTCTGCTGGTGATGGTACTCCAAAATTCAATCCTTTCTTTATTCCAAAAATGATTTCAGATATTGCTTGTGGTCATATTTCTATTAAATATGGCTTTAGAGGTCCCAACTTCGCCACCGTATCGGCTTGTGCTTCTTCTACAAATGCAATCATAGACGCATTCAATTACATTCGATTAGGACACGCAGATGTAATGGTAACCGGAGGCTCAGAAGCTGCGGTAACTATTGCAGGTATGGGTGGATTTAATGCTATGCACGCGCTATCAACAAGAAATGATGATCCAAAAACAGCTTCAAGACCAATGGATAAAGACAGAGATGGGTTTGTACTAGGTGAAGGTGCAGGTGCATTAATTCTTGAAGAATACGAGCATGCAGTTGCACGTGGTGCTAAAATATACTGTGAAATTGGTGGTGGCGGTATGTCAGCTGATGCCTATCACATAACGGCTCCTCATCCTGAGGGATTAGGTGCAAAAAACGTAATGCTGAACTGTTTGAGAGACGCAGGTTTAAAACCAACTGATGTTGATGGTGTCAATATGCACGGAACTTCTACTCCTCTTGGGGATTTAGCGGAATCTAAAGCGATTGAACATGTTTTTGGTGAGCACGCTTATACCATGAACTTGAACTCTACAAAATCAATGACCGGTCACTTACTTGGTGCAGCTGGAGCAGTTGAAACTATATCCGCTATTCTATCGATGAAATACGGAATTGTTCCTCCTACCATCAATCATTTTACAGATGACGAAAATATTGATTCAAAATTAAACTTCACATTCAATGTTGCTCAAAAGAGAGACATGAAAGTGGTAATGAGCAATACTTTTGGTTTTGGTGGACACAACGCTTGTGTTTTGGTTAAAAAATTAGAATTCTAATTTAAATGAATAGATTAAGAAAAATATTTACAAAATCCCGTTCTCCAGAAGACGGGATTTTTTTTGACGCTATCCAAACAATTTTAGGGTTTGCCCCAAAAAACTTAGAACATTACAGAAAAGCATTTACACATCGCTCTTCTAGCCGCGTTGATCCGGATGGAACCATTATCAATTATGAACGCTTAGAGTTTCTAGGTGACGCTATGTTGAGCTCTGTAATTGCGGCATACCTCTTTCGAGAAGCTCCACGTGGAGACGAAGGCTATCTAACGAAAATGCGTTCAAAAATTGTCAGCAGAGAACACTTAAATGAATTAGGAAAAGATCTAAATTTAATCCGATTTATTGAGAGCAAAGTTCCTGTACAACATTTTGGCGAAAACATTCACGGTAATATTTTCGAATCTTTGATAGGTGCAATTTACCTTGACAGGAGTTATATTTATTGTGAAAAATTCATACAAAAAAGAGTCATCATTCCTTACGTTGACATTTCCCGCTTAGAAGGAAAGGTAATCAGCTATAAAAGTTTGGTTATCGAATGGTGCCAGAAAGAAAAAAAGATATTTCATTACGACATTTTTGAAGACAACGCAATCGACGGTCAACGCTTATTTGGGGTGAAATTGAGCATCGATGGCAAAGTAATAGCAAAAGCAAGAGCGACTTCAAAAAAGAAAGCGGAAGAAAAAGCATCCCAACGTGCTTATTTTGCATTTCAAGAAAAAATGGACAAGAAATAATGTCAAATCCTTGAAAACTACAACGTTTTCGTTCATAAATTAACGAAATCATTACATTTTCTTCTCTTTTACTTCGATAGAATTGGTATATTTACACCTTACTTTATCATGAAATGGCAATTCACAAATTGGATCTTGGCGAATTTGACGAAATAGATTACAATCTTATTGCGATCCATACTTCATTAGAAGATTTTCGATTGGCTTATTTCATCAATCAAAAACTGCCAATAAATTTGAGCAAAAGTAAGGAGGAAGTTCAAATCAATATAAAAGAAGGAGAAACAAATTTTTCCAGATTTTATTATTACGACCTAGAAAACGCAATTTCTTGGAATTTGATCCAAAATAAAAATGAAGTGTCCCAACACAACAAAGACACGCTCCAAAATTTATTTTCAAATGTAGCCATGGAAATTTCAACAAAAGTTTTCTTGCTACCAGAATTTAAAAAAGCAGATTATTTTTTAAAAATTGAAAATACCGATGACGCTTTAGATGTGTCAAAAATAAAGACAATATTAAATACCATTGATAACATATCTGCAGTATACACCGTAGATACGAATCAAATAAAATCAAAAAACAATTTAATTTTTTAATACAAATGATTCCAAACAAAAAAACAAAAATTGTAGCCACACTTGGACCTGCATGTAGTACTAGAGAGATCATCAAAGATATGATTGATGCTGGAGTAAATGTGTTTAGGGTTAACTTTTCTCATGCAGATTATTCTGACGTTAAAGAAAAAATCAATATTATTCGTGGACTAAATGACGAATTTGGATACACTACAGCAATACTTGGAGATTTACAAGGACCAAAACTTCGCGTAGGAGTTATGGGGGAAGGTGTAGTAGTAAATGACGGAGACTTAATTACGTTTACAACTGCAGAAGATATACTTGGTACTGCTCAAAAAGTATTCATGAAATATAAAAACTTTCCAAATGATGTTAATCCTGGAGAAAGAATTTTATTAGATGATGGTAAACTAATTTTTGAAATTGTTGAAACAGACAAGAAAACAGAAGTTATTGCCAGAGTTATACAAGGTGGTGAATTGAAATCTAAAAAAGGAGTTAATCTACCAAATACAAAAATATCACTTCCTGCAATGACAGAAAAGGATATTGCCGATGCTATTTTTGCAATCGAACAAAAAGTAGACTGGATTGCACTTTCTTTTGTAAAAACACCACAAGATTTAAAAGACTTACAAGATTTGATTGCTGAACATTCAGAACATAAAATTCCGATTGTAGCAAAAATCGAAATGCCTGAAGCACTAGAGAATATTGACAAGATTGTTGCTTATTGTGATGCATTAATGGTTGCCCGTGGTGATCTAGGTGTTGAACTTCCTGCACATGAAGTGCCACTTGTTCAAAAAGAATTGATTCGTAAAGCCAAAATGGCTCGAATTCCTGTGATTGTAGCTACTCAAATGATGGAGACAATGATTACTAGTTTAACTCCTACAAGAGCTGAAGTAAACGATGTTGCTAACTCAGTAATGGATGGTGCAGATGCAGTAATGCTTTCTGGTGAAACAGCTACAGGTAACTACCCTGTACAAGTAATCGAAAAAATGACACAAATCATTAAAGCGGTTGAAGATTCTCCACTGATCACAGTACCACAAAACACTCCACAAATAAAAACAAAACGTTTTATCACTAAAACAATTTGTCGCCATGCTGCATTAATGGCAAATGCAATTAACGCAAAAGCGATTTGTACATTAACTAATAGTGGTTATACTGCTTTCCAAATTTCTGCTTGGAGACCATCAGCTTATATATTAGTTTTTACATCTAATAAAAGAATCATGACACAATTAAGTTTATTGTGGGGAGTAAAATCATATTACTATGACAAAGTAGTAAGTACTGATGATACGGTAACCGACATAAATGAAATCGTTAAAGAAAGAGGATATGTAGCAAAAGGTGATTTCTTAATCAACTTAGCAGCTATGCCAATCAAAGAAAAAGGAATGGTAAATACCATGAGAGTTTCAGAAATAGAATAGGTCACAACTGATCAAAAACACAATCCGTCTTGTTTAGTAATTAAACAAGACGGATTTTTTTGTCCTACATTTATTTTTAATTTACCTTTGAAAAAATCTAAATTTCATTATCTATGAATTTCAAATCGCAAAATCCTTTTTTAAATAATAAGTCTTTTTCTGCTACAACTGCTTCTAAAAAAGAGCAAGTGCATCAGGCGACTATTATAGATTATAACCAAGAAATGACCTTGTCAGGTACGATCAGTAAAACTATACTTTTGTTTTTATTGCTTACTGCATCTGCCATGGTTATTTGGTGGATGACTTTTAACGGCATGAACCCTTTAGTTCCCGCAATTGGAGGCGCTATTGTAGGTTTGATTTTAGTGGTTATTTCTGCTTTTAAGCCACATTTATCTCCTTATCTAGCTCCAGGATATGCCTTATTTGAAGGTCTATTTATAGGTGGAATTTCAGCCATTTTCGAAACGATGTACCCTGGAATAGTAATTCAAGCAGTTGGAGCAACTTTTGTCACTTTTATCGTTTGCTTAGGATTGTATAAATACAAAATTATTAAAGTAACTGAGCAATTTAAATCAGTCGTTGTTGCAGCTACACTTGCCATCGCCACTTATTACCTAATTTCATGGGTAGTTTCTATGTTTACCAGCTTCCAGCCAGTTCACTACGGTAATTCTATGATGAGTATAGGAATTAGTGTATTTGTAATTATAATTGCCGCTTTAAATTTATTCTTAGATTTTGACAGAATAGAAAAAGGAGCTGAGCAAAAAATGCCAAAATATATGGAATGGTATGGCGCTATGGGATTAATGATTACTTTAGTTTGGTTGTACATTGAGTTTTTACGCTTATTGTCAAAACTGAATAGTAAAAACTAAATGCAACACCACTTTTAAAATACTAAAAAAACCTTTCCAAATGGAAAGGTTTTTTTATGCTGCTTTCTCAAAAGCAATATAATGACTGAGTTGTCCTTTTATATTAAAAACAGGATAGGCCTTTATTAGACAAGCGTAAACATCTCCATTCTTTTTATAATTTATAATCGTTTTCTCAAAAGCTTGTTGGGACTGAATTGCAGCATTTATCTCACTAGAAATAATTCTATCAGTTAACTCACCTTGAAACATTTTGGGATTATTACCTAAAACTTCTTTCGCCGAATAACCATTCATTTTTATCATATTTTGCGAAGCAAAAACGATAGTCAACTTGGCATCTGTAACTATTATTACTTCCTCTTTTATTGGTGAATCAATATTCCAATCTACGGAACGTTGCCACTTATTTTTTAATGCCATTTCTTTAAGATTATCCAAGTCCGTAAACGAATGCTTTAATTCCTCTACAAATTGATAATGAAAATCTAAGGAAAGAATAGGAACAGCTTTAATTCGCAAATCCTTGTGATACTTCACAATAGCTTCTTCATAACATTTTAGATTGCTCATTTCTTTTTGAATTAGATAATTCAAATGTAATTTTTTTTCCCAAATGAAAGAAAGAATTTTATAGGTTTAACCTTTGTTGAACGATGATTCTATCAAATTAAAAATCAAATTTTAATTGCACAACGACGATTTTTTTCTCCTCGGTATTTAGGTTACTTAACGAAATTCCCAATAGTCGTACGGAATCTTTCAATCGCTCTTGATACAACAGCTCTTTTACTATTTCTAAAACGAGGCCTTTATCTGAAATAAAATATGGAACTGTTTTACTGCGGGTTTGCTGGGTAAAATCACTGTATTTGATCTTTAAAGTAATTGTCTTACCAGCGACCTTGTGTTTATTCAAGCGCTTTTCTAGTGAAATCGCAATGCATTCTAATTTTTCTAACATGAAAATTTCAGAGGAAAGATTGCTATCAAAAGTATGTTCAGCAGCTACTGACTTAGTAATTCGATCTGCTTTTACTTCACTATTATGGATTCCGCGAACTACATTAAAGTAGAAATTTCCAGATTTTCCAAAATGTTTCTCTAAAAAATCTAGTGACTTACTTTTTAAATCTAAGCCTGTAAAAATGCCTAATTGGTACATCTTTTCAGTAGTAACCTTCCCCACTCCATAAAATTTACGAATGGGCAACACCTCCAAAAAAGCAATCACTTCGTCTGGATTAACTGTTTTCTGGCCATTTGGCTTGTTGTAATCACTGGCAATTTTAGCAACAAATTTATTAATTGAAATTCCTGCTGAGGCCGTCAAACCGACTTCGTTAAAAATGCGAGTTCTAATTTCTTCTGCCAATAAACCAGCACTTGGATTTCCTTTCTTGTTATGGGTAACATCGAGATAAGCCTCGTCAAGGGAAAGTGGCTCTACCAAATCTGTATACTCCTGAAAAATTTTCTGAATCTTGTTTGAAATCTCTTTATATCTATCAAACCTTGGTTTGACAAAAATAAGCTCCGGACAGTACTTTTTAGCCATCACTCCACTTATAGCACTACGAACTCCAAATTTTCTAGCCTCATAGCTTGCTGCTGCAACAACTCCTCTGTTTTCTGAACCGCCTACTGCAACGGGCTTCCCGCGTAAAGCAGGATTATCCATTTGCTCCACAGAAGCATAAAAAGCATCCATGTCAATGTGTATGATTTTGCGATTTTCAAGACTATTAAGCATGCAACAAATTTAAACCCCTTTTATATATAATGAGACGTACTAGAGTTAAAATTTTTGATACATTTGGAAAACCCAGCTAGCCCAGATAGAAGCGGTATCCTTTGTGTTTTTTCTTTAAAAACATAAAGATATAGCGGAGAGCTGGAAAAAGCTCCAAAAAATAAATTTGGTACAAAATGATAGAAATAGAAAGAAAATTTTTAGTTAAGAACGACACATTCAAAGCAGCAGCGTTTAAACAAAACCGTATTGCCCAAGGCTATTTAAGTTCAGTCCCAGAACGTACCGTACGAGTACGCATAAAGGCCGATAAAGGATACTTGACCATAAAGGGAATCACAAACGAAACCGGCATGTCGCGTTTTGAATGGGAAAAAGAAATTCCAGCTGATGAAGCCAAAAGCTTATTGCTATTATGCGAAAAAGGGGTAATCGACAAAACTAGATACGAAGTAAAAATAGGCAAACATACCTATGAAGTCGACGAGTTTTACGGGGAAAATGAAGGCTTAATTATCGCTGAAATAGAGCTTCAATCAGAAACAGAAACTTTTGAACAACCAAACTGGCTTGGACAAGAGGTAACAAATGACAAACGCTACTTTAATTCAAATTTATGTACAAATCCGTACAAAAAATGGTAAGAATTACTTTGTAAACACCTCAATACTTACCGTCATTACTCCCACACCTTTGTTCTTTGCAATTTCCATAAATGCTCTTTTAGAAAGGTCAATATCTCTTGATCTAACAAATGGTCCTCTATCAGTAACTTCGACAATTACCGACTCTCCATTTGCTTCATTGGTAACTCTTAATTTGGTTCCGAAAGGGAATTTTTTATGTGCGGCAGTATATTTATTCATGTCAAATAACGCACCACTAGCTGTTCTTCTTCCATGGAATTTATCAGCGTAATAAGAGGCATGCGCCCCTTTTTTATAGGGAACAAGTTTCCCCATTTTTTCTTCTATTGTGTCTTTTTTAATTTCTGGCTGAAGTACTATGACCTTTGTCTTTTTGACAGTGTCCTTGGGTACTGCTGTTTTTTGAATTGGAGTTTTCTGATTATTTATAATTTGGCTTTGACTACTCACCAATGCAACTATGGCAAATAAACAAAGGGCTGTTATTGATTTTCTCATTATTAACTTTTTAGTTAGAAATCTATTTAAACAAAAACCATACCTAGATAAAAAAAAGTCCTATTTCTAGGACTTTTACGCATTTTAAAACCACATTGACCATGGAATTCTACTTAAAATAAGCACTAATCCCAAGCTATAAAAGATGGAAAAAGTTTTGAATTTTGATTCAGATGTTGTCAATTTTTTATGTTTTGACCAACCAATCGTGATAAGAGTAATTGCTATTATATTTATCAATGGGTGCTCCATTGAAGTTAATCTTAGTGCTTTATCAGACATTTGCCCAAGAGAAGAAAAACCAAGGGGAGAAACAAAATACAATATCAAGCCAATCAGCAACTGAGTATGTGTTCCTATTAATCCTAAAATCGCTATTTTTCTATCTTTGGCAGTAAATTCTTTTTTACCAACTAAGCCTATAACTGAGTTAATAACTGCAACAACCAATAACAAAAGAGCTAAATATGCCCAACCAGAATGTAAATTTTTAATCAATTCGTACATAGAGTAATTATTTTTTAAAGCAAATATAAACAAAAAAAGGTATAAAAAAACCCTTCAATTCAGTTGAATCGAAGGGTTTTTAAAAACTTTATAATTAATTTTTAGAAGTTAAAACGCATAGATGCATTCCAAGTTCTTCCAAAACCGTAATACCCTTTATTATTAGCATTAAGACCATTAATAACTACATCTCCAGGATTAGCAGCAATATTTGTAGTCAATTCAGACACATAGATTTCGTCAAATAAATTGTTAACATTTACTCTAAAAACAACTGATCTGTTTTTATCTTTCCCTGTTAACATTTTGTATGAAAGTCCAGTATCAACTAAATCATAACTTGGCAATTCCACATTATTCTTAACTGAACCTACATTTGCATATAATTTTTCATAATTTCTCCAATCAGCATCAATAGAAAAACGAGTCGCTATTTCATATTTAAATCCTAATCCGATAGTAACCTGCGCAGCATCTCCTACTTTACCACCATCAACATCTACTCTAGAACTGCTAAGTATATTTCTATCTGAGTCTCTTACAGTTTTTACTGCATCACCAACATAATGGTAATCTCCAACAGAAGCAAATCCGCTAATGTCTAATCTTGAGAATGGTTTAGCAACAAAATCAAGTTCCAAACCTGAGTGAAGTTGCTCTACTCCCTCATTAGTTGTGTATTGTAAGTCATTATCAACTTCATTAGAACTTGTAGTAACTCTATCTTTCCAAGAAGTTCTGTAAGCATTAATACTACCGCTTAAAAATTGTGATTTAAAGCTATAACCCGCTTCTAAACCAATAACTTTTTCGTTTTTAGTTAATGGGTTTACTTCATTTCCAAAATTCAAATATATATTATCATGGTATGGTTGACGAGAATAATATCCAGTATTAACATAAAATGAACTGTTTTGACCTAATTTATAGCTACCACCAGCCTTAACGTTATATCCTACATTGTTTACTTTTTCTGATTCTGCATCTGCAGGAAGGTAAGCATATCTATCAAATCTTACGTGAGATTGGTTTGAAACTGCTCCTTGAAAAAATGCTGAAAAGTTGTCTTTAGCATATTCTATTTGAGAAAAGAAACCACCATAATTAATCGTCTCATCATAATCCCAAGAATATCTGTTTTCAACAGATGCAGTATTTGATAAAACTGCCCAAGGATTATTTGTGTTAGTCTCGTATATTTTATTATTAGGAATATTTACATTGTATTTATCTAAGTAGTAATCAGCACCTAATAAATTTGTAAGTTGTCTAAAGTGAGTTCCAGTATAGGTTCTTAAATCAAGACCCATATTGAAGTCGATATTCTCAGTTAATTCAGTTTTAAAATTAGTTACCATACCATACCAAGCGTGGTTATTAACTGAATTACGTAATGCACCTGTTGAAGCTCCTGTTGTACTTGCTAGATTTGCTGCTACAGTAGCATCAAAATCAACATTATCAGTAGCTGTTCTTTTAATTGAACCAACAGTACCTACACTTCCACCTCTTCCCCATGAAGCATAAAGAACAGTAGACAAACTTGATTTATCACTAATATCAAAATCCCAGTTTAAATTAGCGACTGGTTTATGGTAATAATTTCCAACTGCTGAAAGATATTCTCCGTTTAGAGTTCCCCAGTTATTGTTGTATTTTCTACCATATTTTTCAAAATCACTTAATCTTTTACCGTAGTTTTGATCATGTGTTTGTGGAGCACCAGTCAAAATAAAGTTAAAGCTATGTCTGTCATTTGCTTTATACCCTACAGAGATAAAGTAGTTTTGCCCTTGACCTTTAGTTCCATCATTGTAACCATCACCTTGCCAATGTGAAAACAATACACTTGTTCCCCATCCGCTTTTACTCATTCCAGTGTTATAAGCAATTGTAGATTTAAAATAGTTGTCATTTGCTTGACCAAATGAAGCAAAACCACCTTGTTTTTTATCAGTAGCCTTTGTTACAAAATTCACAGTTCCCCCTACAGAAGATATTGCTAATTTAGAAGAACCTAATCCTCTTTGAATTTGGATAATACTTGCAATATCAGCCATTCCTGACCAGTTAGACCAGTACATTTTTCCGTCTTCCATTCCATTAATAGGCTGACCATTTAATAAGAAAGCAGTATTGTCTTGAGCAAAACCACGTACACTTATTCTTGAATCCCCATATCCACCAGCTTGACCAGCAACATATACAGAAGGTGTATTTACAAGAGACTGAACAACATCAGACGCTCCAATTTTAGCTTGAATTTCTTCAGCTTTAATAGTAGAAACAGCAATCGCAGTTTTTCTATCTTTTGCTAAATCAATAATTCCTCTACCAACAACAACAATCTCACTTAATTCATTAGAATTAGATATCAATACGATATTCCCTAAATTTTGCGTCCCACCTTGTGCAACTGAAAATTTAATAGTTTTAGGTTCGAAACCTATAAAAGAAAGAACTAATTCTCCAGTACTAACTGTAGAATTAATTGAAAATTTACCGTCAAAATCTGCAGAGGCTCCAATTTTAGTACCTTTAATAGCTACATTTGCACCAGGTAATGAACCTTGTCCATCAGTAATAGTTCCTGTAATTTTCCCTTGAGAAAATGCAGTTCCAACTACTAAAAAAAGTAATCCAGAGAGCAACCAATTTTTAAATGTCTTCATTTTTTGTTTAGTTTATTATTTTTGGCAAAATTATGACAATTTTACCGAAAACTGTTAACGCAATGTTAAGAATAAAAAATCTTTTCACCTCGTTTTCTTTAATTAAAATCAAAAAAACTTCAATTTTACCCAAAAAACAAAAAATAATTCATTATTTTTTAAAAAATACTAACAATTCATCAACAAATAGCAATTAAAAAAACGAACTATAAAATATGTAAAAATGTCGTTTTTGTTAAAATTAAAACATTTTTATAGGCCAAATTAGGTGAAATTAAGTTCAAAAAAAGACCAAAATGAGCATTTAATAGATCCAAAACATAAATTTCAGCCAAAAAAACGGCCAATCTACTTTATAAAAAACTTAACTCAGTCGAATTTCTTCTCACATTTTTATCCTTTACACAACAGCCTATTTTATTCCAAATCAAAGTTCCAGTTTTAGCTGCTTTCTTCTAAAATTACCCAATAAACTACTGCCTTTAAATTCAGAAAAGTCAGTCCAATTTTTGAATAAATATTTCTTCAAAACTCAATTAATCTTACTTGATTATTGTCGCTTTAAAAATGACATTACAAAACAATAGCAATCTATACGTCAGAGCATAACCATTAACTAAATCAGCTAATTCTAAAAAGAAAAAAGTCTTTTCTATTTAGACACAAAACCCACATCATCGATACTTTCGATAACTACTTTATCTAAGAAAAGACAAAATAAGCGGAAGCTTCAAACCAACTATTAGCAACGACAACTAATTTGCTTTTAAAGCTGTAAAACCACATAAATAAACGCAAAATAAGACTAGGCTAAATCACCATCTTAAATAAATACAAAGCCATTTTCACTCATTTATAGATATAAAAAAACCACGCTCGAGAGCGTGGTTCTGAATTTTAAATATTTTCTTCAGGTATTATTTCCCAAAAATATATCTAAGTGTAAATTGTGCTTGCCAAACATCAAATGTTGAAGCATTTTTTTGAAAAGTATCTTTAATTAAAGCTCTTGTTCCAGCTGCATCAGTTTGTGTTGCCAACTGATAATACGGTACATTAGCAGTAGTTGTTCTATAGCTTAGCAAATTCACATTAGTAACTCTTTGCGTAACACCCCAGTCTTTATTCAGTAAATTCGTAAAGTTCAAGATATCAGCTCTAAACTGAAAACTATTCTTTTTACCAGAAATCTTCATAAAGAAGTCTTGAGTAACAGATAAATCCAATCTATTTAACATTGGTAAAGTAGCACCATTTCTTTCAACATATTGACCTCTTCTAGTAGAAAGGTAAGAATCTTGATTGATAAAAGCATCATACGCTTGTTGTTGTTGCGCTTCAGTATAAACCGTTACAACATTTGCTCCATTCACTACGTTTGTAACAGATAAAGATTGAAAACGGATTTCATTTGCATTATTAGGAACATAGATTAAATCATTATTTGAAATTCTATCTCCATTCATATCTCCTCCGTAAGAGTAAGAATATGCACCTGCTTGTTCTCCAATATATCCTAAGTTAATAGAAGTCGCAGCACCTGGATTTTTACCATACTCAATTTTATATCCTAAAACCCCCACTAATCTATGTGGCGTATTGTTACTTGATAAAGATAATGGTAAATCATTGTTTCCATTAACAGATCTAGCACCAGTCCAAGAACCAGAAGCGATAGAACCAGCTGAAAGTAAATCATTAGCACTTGAATAAGTATAAGAGAAAGACCCCCAAAGACCTTTCTTGTAAGGATACTCTAATTTAACTGTAGAAGAATAGAAATATCCTTTGTTAGTATTTGTAAGCACAATTGCATTTGATACATTATCATTTATACGAACACCATTATCAGTACGAGCATACATTGGTCTTTGATCTGGTCCGCTGAAGTTTCCAACTGGAGCATCAAAATTAGCATTGTAATAATGAATAGCATTGATATTTGATTGATATATTCCTTCAAGCGTACCCCTAAAACCGAAAGGAAGCTTTTGATCAACAGCAATATTTGTTTTCCAAACTTGAGGAAATTTGAATTTAGTATCAGTCAATGCTAAATCAAAGGTAGTAGGCAAAGTAGGCGTAGCAGGAATGAAATAATCATTTGGATTAGCTGTAAAACCATATCCACCTGAAGCTAATGCAGCTCCACTCACGTCAACATAACCAGTAAGCACTCCGTTATTTCCAATAGCATTAGATAAAAACACACCTGGCGCTCTACCTGTAAATACACCACTACCTCCACGAAGAAGTGTAGAGTTATCACCAGTAACATCTAAATTAAAACCAACTCTAGGCTCTAATAAATATTGAGTATCAGGCATCACTCCTGTGTTAAATTTCTCTCCATCTCCAAAGGTCATTGCTGTTACAGCTGCATTTTCTAGAGCTGTATTTGCAAATGAAACTCTAGAAGCACGAAGACCAACAGTCACCTTAAATCTATCGTTAAATTTAATCTCATCTTGAGCATATAAATCTAGTTTATCAGACTTATAAATTTGTAAAGGCTCTTCTGCATTTGGTAAGGCAGAATATCTAAATTGCGTACGAAACGGAAGCGCTGTCGTTGAAGGAGCTCCACCATTTGCAGAAGATTGATTTGCTGCAGCGTAAAAATCAGACAATGAATTAAAAATATAAACTCCATTAGAAGCTGGGAAAAACAAGTTACTTGATTTAAAATGCTCAAAGTTAACACCAGCCAATAAAGTATGTTTCCCTACAGTTTTAGTTAAATTATCTGTAAAGTGTAATGTTGAATATGAAAGTTTATTCCCGTTGGTAAAAGGATCCAAACCTGCAGAGATAAAAGTATTTGAACCTTCTTTGATATCTATTGTTGGGAAAACTCCTCCACCTATCAATGCTCTATCTTCAATTTGCTTATCATAACCTCCAACAAAATTGTTATGCCAAGAATTACTCAATTTACTGTTTAATTCCAATACAACTGATCTTGTATTATCTAAAACAACATATCCACTATTTTGGAATGACATAGCAAGAGGACTAGTTCTTCTATTTCCATTACCTGCTGACGTTGAATTTGATACTAAGTTATCTGCATTTGAATCATGGAAAACATAACGAGCAGTAAGCTGGTTGTTGTTATTAATATTCCAGTCAATTCTAGCAAGAAATTTTTTGGAAACATTTTCAGCATCATAGTTTTCCCATGGTCCTGTTTCATATCCAAACTTATCTTTCAAGAAAGTTGAAAGTGTTTCCATTTGAGTATAAGTAGGTGCTGATACTTGCGCGCTTGGACTAGGAGAACCTGTAGATGTCCATGTAGTAGCAGGGCTTGTATTTGTTACTGTTTCAAAATTTCCAAAAAAGAACAATTTATCTTTAATGATTGGAGCTCCAATTCTTGCTCCCCAGATTTTTTCTTCAAACTTTCCAGGTACTATAACTTGATCTCCAGCTTTAGTTCCTATAAAACTCTTTTTATTACTTCTAAATGAATTATAAACAGAACCTTCTATTTCATTAGTTCCACTTTTTGTAACTGCATTAATTCCAGATCCTAAAAATCCTGATTGACGTACGTCATAAGGAGCAATATTCACTTGTAATTGCTCGATTGCATCAAGAGAGATTGCAGTAGAACCAGTTCTACCTCCAGCTTGTGCATCAGAACCTAAACCAAAACCATTATTAAACACAGATCCATCAATTGTAAAATTGTTCAATCTTGAATCTTGACCACCAAAAGAGCCCCCAGAACCTGCATTAGCATTGTACTTAGTAACTGAGTTAATAGATCTTGAACCAGTAACTGGAATTGCAGTTAATTCTCTATTTGAAAATTGTTGCGACGCTCCTGTTCTACCTCTATTGAAAGCTCCATTTGATTTTGTAGAAACAACCACTACTTCTTTTAAAGTATTAGATTCTTCTGCTAAAACAACGTTCACTGTAATATTGTTTCCTAACGGCGCATTAATTTCGGTAATCTCCGTTGTTTTGAAACCAATATAAGTAACCTTCACTGTATAAGGACCTCCAGGACGGATTCCCTGCACAGCGTACCCACCATTACCATCCGTAGATGAAAAATACTTTGTCCCAGTTGGCTTATGAACAACCTCAACTGTGGCCCCTGGAAGCAAATCTCCAGCATTTGATTTAACAGAACCAGACATTGCAGAACTAGTAACCTGCGCATGACCAATCGCTGATAAAAAAATAATCAAAATAAGAATAATTTTTTTCATTTTTGTTTTTGTGTATTGATTTAGTTATTTAAAATTTCGGCTAAATTATAAAATTTTCAGATTATAAAGTTAACTTATTGTTAAAAAAACATTCTTTAATGTAGGTACTGAATTACTTGACAATTTTCGTATTGATTATGTTAAAAACTGTTTTTTATACTGCAATAATACACTTTTCGCTACGAATTTAACACTCAAAAACGTCAGCAAAAAGCTGATATTAACATCATATCGGCTTCTTGAATTGAAATAAAAAACCCTGATTATATAAATAATCAGGGTTTTACAAAAAAAAATATAAAAATAAACTCTATTTATTTTTCAAATAATATTTTAACAAAAATTCAGTTGAAGTATCGTGATTTTTTACTTTTTCCGTATTTATCTCCTCTAATATAGAATTTGCTAATTGTTTCCCAAGCTCTACTCCCCATTGATCGAAGCTAAAAATATTCCAGATTACTCCTTGTACGAAAATCTTGTGCTCATATAATGCAATCAAAGAACCTAACGACTTTGGCGTCAACTTTTCAATAAGAATAGTGTTAGTCGGTTTATTACCGTTAAAAACCTTGAAAGGAAGAAGAAATTCAGCTTTATCCGCCGCAAGTCCTTGTTTGTCAAATTCCGCCTGAACTTGGCCTGCAGTTTTTCCGTGCATTAAAGCTTCCGTTTGCGCAAAAAAGTTAGACATCAATTTATCGTGGTGATCAACATCACCATATAATGGCTTAACATACCCAATAAAGTCAGAAGGAATTAACTTAGTTCCTTGATGAATTAACTGAAAAAAAGCATGCTGTGCATTGGTACCTGGTTCTCCCCAAATTATAGTTCCGGTTTGATAGTTTACTGGCTTCCCATCTCTACCCACACTTTTACCATTACTTTCCATTGTTCCTTGCTGTAAATAAGGTGCCAATTTCTGCAAATATTGAGTGTAGGGGATTAAGGCTTCGCTTTCAGCACCAAAGAAATTATTATACCAAACACTTAATAAAGCTAAAACTACTGGCATGTTTTTATCAAAATCGGCCGTTTTAAAATGGTCATCCATTTCATTTGCACCGCCTAACAAATTATCAAAATTATCAAATCCAACCGCTAGACTAATAGTAAGCCCCACAGCGCTCCATAAAGAAAATCGTCCACCAACCCAGTCCCACATTGGGAAAACATTTTCTGGATTAATTCCAAATTCAGTTACTTTTTGCATATTGGTAGAAACCGCAACAAAATGCTTTGCTACATCCTCTTGGCTTGCCGACTTCAAAAACCATTTTTTAATGGTCTCAGAGTTTGTTAATGTTTCTTGGGTTGTAAAGGTTTTAGAAACGATTACAAAAAGAGTAGTCTCAGGGTTTAATTTTTTAATGATTTCATTAACATGATCACCATCAACATTCGAAACAAAATGAACATTAAGGTGATTTGAATAATATTGTAAAGCCTCAACTACCATTGCAGGTCCTAAATCAGATCCTCCAATACCAATATTAACAATATCTGTAAAAGCTTTTCCGCCATATCCTTTTCTTTCTCCTGAAACAACTTGATCTGTAAATGCTTTTACCTTACTCCTTACATCATATATTTCAGGAACTACATTAACACCATCTACTTTGACAACATCAGACTCTTTAGCTCTCAATGCAGTATGAAGTACCGCTCTATTTTCTGTCTGGTTAATTACATCACCTTCAAAGTAATTCGCTATCGCTTTTTCAAGCCCCATTTCATTTGCCAATTCAAGCAAAAGAGCCATCGTATCTTTATTAATAATATTCTTTGAATAATCAATTAAAAAGTCATTCCATTTCAAGTTAAACTTTTCAGTTCTTGCAGCATCCGTTTGAAACATTTCCAACATTGATGCATTTTGCATTTCGTCAAAGTGCTTCTGTAATTTTTTCCAAGATGGAGTTTCCGTCGGGTTTGTAGTATTTAAAGCCATTTATAGTGGGGTTCAAGTTTTATTTTATACTAGCAAAAATACTGAATTAAGTTTTAATTGATAAAGCGTTTCACTTTTTATAACAATTTAATCAAAATTCAAAAGGATATCCATTTCCCAACAAAACAAAAAGAGGAACAATTATTTAATTTAAATAATTGTTCCTCTTCACATATTAACTTCTAAAAATATCTCTTTAGCGCATTTTTATATTGAATTATAAATTCCCAACGCTGTCTAGTTCAAATTTTAACGGTTCAATTGTCTTTAAAAAACGTGCTTTATTTTTACCTTCCATTGGCTCTCCGTTTGGTAAATTCAGTTTTAATGCATCAACTTGCTTACCGTTTTTCCAAAAACGATAACAAACATGAGGCCCTGTTGCTAACCCAGTACTACCCACTCTACCTATAACATCACCTTGATTAACATGTTGACCACGTCGAACTAAGATTTTTGACATGTGCAGATACTGTGTAGAATAAGTACCATTGTGTTTCACTTTTACATAGTTCCCATTTCCTGCTGTATAACCTGTTCTTTCTACTGTACCTGAAGCGGTAGTAGTAATTGGCGTTCCTCTAGGTGCCGCATAATCTGTTCCTTTGTGCGCTTTCCATCTATGTTGTACCGGATGATATCGATTCATTGTAAATCTCGACGAAATCCTACTAAATTTAATTGGAGTTTTAAGGAAGAAGTTTTTCAATGTCTTACCATCTTCGTCGTAATATTGAATTTTCTCAGAAGCAGGGTTTGGAGCAAAAGGAAAGGCATAGATGATTTTTCCTTTGTATTCAAAAAAGGAAGCTTCAAGATTATCTACACCGTCATAAATTGAATCATTTATGAATCTTTCGGTAAAAGTGATTCCGAAGCGGTCTCCTTTTTTAAGTTTAAAAAAGTCAATTGACCAAGCATATATTTTTGTAATTCTATTAGCTAGAGCAGCCTCTACGCCTGCATCCCCTAAAGTTTCAGACAAGGACCCTTTAAGAACACCACCTATTGTTCTTCTTCTTATAGTAATAGGTCTTGTTTTCTTATGAGCAACAACTACTGAATCGCGTAAATCAAAAATATAGTAACTTAAAGCATCTGGTTGATAGACAAAAAGCTGTAATTTATTTTTTTTATCCTTTGACCGCAGCATCGTATACGCTCGATTAGGTCTAATAATCCTAACATTAAAGGTATCTTTTATACTTTGTACAATATCATAAACTTTACGGTCTCCAATATTTTGATCTTCTATAATTGTTCCAAAAGTATCGCCTCTTTTTACCGTATCCTGAACTACATTGTATTCAGAAAAATTAAATCCAAAATCAGAATTTTCCGCAATTTCCTTCTTGGGTTTGACCTTTATTGTGCTTTTGGGTTTATTATTAGATTTATTACAAGCTAGCATTGTTGTCAATACTATGATAACCATTAATACCTTCTTCAAACTGTGTTATTTTTCTGAATTCAACTTAATTTTCTACACCCCAATTTGCTAATTCCTCAGCACTCCATAATTCCGGAAAAAATATCCTTCGTTGGTATCTTGGGTGCATGTATTTTTTCCAATCACTTCCACCTGTTGCTTCTCCATCCCCTTTTCCGCTGTGATCGATATACTTAATAGCTACGTTTAAATGCTGCATTACCCAAGTAATATTTACAGTATGGTCAAAATGACGCATTGCCTTTACTAATTCTGGATTGTTCTGATCGTCTGTAGGAAGTTGTTTAAATTTTTGCCAAATATTAATGGAATTATATTCCTTCATATGCGCTAGGAAAGTAGCTTTATATTTGCGTTCAAATTCCTCTAAAAGGTATGATTTCTCACCTGTTTTATAGTCTTTTCCTGCTGCTTGCCAATACAAATGTTCAAAAGCATGTTGGAATGGAGTATCTCTGTCAATCTTAGCTCTAAAACGGTTATCAATCAAATTAATCAAATCTGTTGAAGAAAATTCGATCAATCTATATTGCGCACTTTGAAAACCACTGGCAGGAGTCAAAGTATTTCTAAACTTCATGTATTGATCTACCTCCATACCTTCTTCCATGATTCCAAAAGAAGTAGTTAACATATCAAAATATCGACTCACTCTCATTAACCTTTCAGTAAAAAAGTCTGTCTTTACATCTTCACAATAACATATTTGCTGCATCTCCCACAGAATCATCTTAAAAATGAGTTCATTCACTTGATGATACATGATAAAAACCATTTCATCGGGCAGCGTTGTTCTTTGCGTTTGCAAACTTAACAAAGCATCTGTTTGGATATAATCCCAATATGTAATTGGTTTTGACCAAAGCAAACCTTCTAAATGAGTATCGGTTTTTTGATTTATAGCTTCATATTTAAGCTCGATTTCATTTAAAATAGCTTCTGTATTCTCATTAATTTTCATTACTTTTTTATTTTAAATGGATTATTCAATCCTTTAAACGCATCCAAGTCCGCTTTTATTGATCCTACCGCTAATTCGGCTTTTATTCTAACTGGCAATCTATTATCGTCATCTGATATCCAAACAGTTAAACTCTCTTGTTCCTTAAAAACACGACCTGATTGAACGTACGGTTTAAAGACCATACAAGACACGGTGCCAAATTTAGTTGTAATATCTTCACGACCTATGAACTTTAACTTAAATTTTGTGGTTTCATCGTCAAAAAACATGTCGATTGCGATTGTTTCCCCTGGATTAATTTTATCTATACTAGGATAATTCCTTAAATAATAAAAGGCTGATAGAATATCTTGTGTGTTTTTAGGAGTAACAAAGGTTTTTTCGTTCCCATGTTTATAATCTTTTACAGTAACTCTATTGGATGACTGGTTAAAGAAACCTTGCTGGTTTTTTGTATAACCACCTTCATTAATCTTTCTTACAAATTGGTATGGATTCCCCGTTTCCTTATCTATATAGCTTTCATATAAATCATCTACTTTGAAGAAAAATCGAGACATTCCTGTAGTGTAGCCTTTCCCGACAACATGAAATGTTTTTTTATTATTTATTACAGCGTCTTTAACCTCCAAAGTTGCATAACCCGCATTTACAAAGCCATAATGGATGCGGAACTTAAACCATTCGCCCACATCATATGCGTCTTCTTTAGGAGCATCAAAACTTACGGTTATTATCAATAACAAGAGTAGTATTATCTTTTTCATAACTAACTTTATCTATTTATTGAGTGGAGTTGCAAATTTTGTTCCAAATATATTAAAACAAAAAAACTCAGTCAAATAATGACTGAGTTTTTATGCTATTAACTAACCAAAAAACTATAAATTATGAAATTTATATCAATTCGGAAGGAAACCACCCCTTCCATTTTGCGAGTGCAAAGGTAGTCAACAAATCAACATATTTAAACTAAAAAAAAAGTTTAACACAACATTGATAAAATAACAGGTTGTTCGTCGGATATTTTTTCACATAATGTAAAAAAATCACGTTTTTACAGCGTTCCTCGCAATGCTTGCTCTCTCTCTATAGATTCAAACAATGCTTTAAAATTACCTGCTCCGAAACCTTTGGCTCCCATTCTTTGAATAATTTCAAAAAATAAAGTTGGTCTATCCTGTACTGGTTTAGTGAAAATTTGCAATAAATACCCATCTTCATCGGCATCAACCATTATAGCTAATCTTTCAATTTCATTGATATCTTCTTTCATCATACCCATGTGTTCTCCCAAACGTTCCGGAATTGCTTCATAGTATGTATGTGGTGGCGCTGACAAAAATTCAACACCTCTTGCTTTTAACTGACTTACCGTCTTGATAATATCATCAGTAGCAATAGCAATGTGCTGTATTCCTGGACCTCCGTAGAAATCTAAATATTCTTCGATTTGTGATTTTTTCTTTCCTTCGGCTGGTTCGTTGATAGGGAATTTAATTCTTCCGTTACCATTAGACATCACTTTACTCATCAAGGCAGAATACTCTGTATTAATTTGTTTGTCATCAAAAGAAAGGAAGTTTACAAACCCCATTACTTCTTCATAGAACTTCACCCATGTATTCATTTCGTTCCAACCTACATTTCCTACCATGTGGTCAATGTATTTTAAACCTGTTGGTTCTGGGTTGTAATCAGACTTCCATTCCTTGTATCCTGGTAAGAATACACCATTGTAGTTTTTACGCTCTACAAATATATGTACCGTTTCTCCATAAGTGTAAATTCCAGAACGCACTACTTCACCATGCTCGTCTTTCTCGACTGTAGGCTCCATAAAAGAACGTGCACCACGTTTCATTGTTTCTTCATAAGCACTTGTAGCATCTTCAACCCATAAGGCAGCTACTTTTACTCCGTCACCATGTTTTCTCAAATGCTCGTGTATTGGAGAATCTTGTGTTAATGGTGTTGTAAGCACGATGCGAATCTTATCTTGTTTTAACACATAAGACGTCCTGTCTTTAACTCCAGTTTCTAGTCCGGCATAAGCCAAAGATTGATAACCAAAAGCTGTTTTATAATAATGTGCTGATTGTTTTGCGTTTCCTACGTAGAATTCTACATAATCGGTTCCTAATAATGGAAGGAAATCTTGCGCTCCTTCAAATATTTTTTCTAGACCGTATTCTACTGATTTTACTTCTTTTGCCATGATGTTTATTTGTTTAATCGGTCAATCGTTTATTAGATGCAACCGAATTGATTTTTTGAAAATTGATTTTTAGCCCTGATGGTAGCGGCATCCTTTATGTTTTTTCTTTAAAAACATAAAGATATAGCGTACAGCAGGAAATAGCTCCTTAAACTACTCTACCCAAGACTTATAATATTGACCATCATCTAGACCCATAGCTTCTTCGGTTACCATAAGTGGACGAAAAGTATCAACCATAACGGCTAATTCTTCTGTTGCTGTGTGACCAATACTACGTTCCATAGCTCCTGGCGCCGGACCGTGAGGAATACCTTTTGGATGCAAAGTAATATGACCTTGTTCAATATTGTTGCGACTCATAAAGTCTCCATCAACGTAATACAAGACCTCATCACTGTCAATGTTGCTGTGATTGTAAGGTGCTGGAATTGCTTTTGGGTGGTAATCGTACAATCTAGGGACGAACGAACAAACTACAAAACTTGAAGTTTCGAATGTTTGATGCACTGGTGGCGGTTGGTGAACGCGACCAGTTATAGGCTCGAAGTTATGAATACTGAATCCGTACGGAAAATTGTATCCATCCCAACCAATAACGTCAAAGGGATGCGTAGCATAGACTACTTCGTGCATCATTCCTTCTTTCTTGATTTTGATTAAAAAGTCGCCTTTTTCATCGTGAGTTTCTAATTCAGTTGGTAAGATAAAGTCGCGTTCACAAAATGGCGAATGCTCTAAGTGCTGACCACTTTCGTTTTTATAGCGTTTAGGCGTATAAAAGGGAGCGAAAGACTCGACGTAAAACAAGCGATTGTCTTCGGTGTCAAACTGAATTTGGTATATAATTCCTCTTGGAATGATTAGGTAATCCCCGTATTCAAAAGGAATATTTCCCATCATGGTACGCAATTTCCCTTTTCCCTTATGAATGAAAATCATCTCATCAGCATCGGCATTTTTATAGAAATATTCCGTTAGTGATTTTTTAGGTGCTGCAAGCCCAATTGTACAGTCTTTATTGACCAACATTGCTTTACGACTTTCCAGAAAATCATCGGCGGGTTTTAACTCAAATCCTTTAAGTAGTAAGGATTTTATGTTTTTACCAATAGCTATTTTAGGCTCTACTGAATATGATTTATTAATTTCTTTTACCTGAGTTGGCCTATGGACATGATATAATAAGGAAGAATTTCCATGAAAACCTTCGGTACCAAATAATTGTTCGTAGTAAAAACCACCATTTGGTTTTACAAACTGCGTGTGTCTTTTTTGAGGGAATTCCCCTAATTTATGGTATAATGGCATGATTATTTTGTTTAAAGTGTAACTAATAAAGCGGCAAGGCTTTGCAATTCGTCATTCTAAATCAAAAAATAGTGCCTTATTCAGGATTTCTCTTGATTAAGAATTGTAGATACTCTAATAAACCTGTCCATTTCGCTTTCATTATAACAAATATCGGAATTTTTATTGATAAAGTTTGAATTTAGAACGAAAATCCAACACTGAACCAAGTATACCCTTTTTTAGTTTCAGGTGACCAAGTATGTTTAATTTCAATAGGACCTACTACCGTTTCAAGACCATATCCAATAGCATAGCCCGAGTATTTAGGTATTGAAATCCAATCAACAGATTCAAAAATTCTGTCACCTAAATTTGCATAATTTGCAGCAAAATTAATATGATTATTTTTTAAAAACTCATAATCCATTGTCACAGTTGACTTAATATAACTATTAGCCGCAATACTCAAAAAATCATAGCCATAAAAATGTCTGAAATTGTTGATTTGGTTGTAGCCGTATCCACCTAAAATAAAATTAAAGAATGTAACACTTTCGTTACCAAAAGAAAAACCAGCCTCTGTTTGAATTTTAACCGTTGCATTTTTAAATAGGGTTGCCGCAATTCCAAAATCTCCTTTTACTATAGAAAAGGTATTAAATTCCTTTGTATAATCTGACGAAACCAAATAGGACTGAATATCTCCAGAACCATACCATCCTTTTTTAGGAAAATATTTATCATCAAAGGAGTCGTATTTCATATATCCAAAAACACTGAGGTAGTCACTATTATCTATTATAGGATCCATATTAGCCAAAGTTTCTGAAGTAATTTTTAATTTTTTATACTCCACCCCTCCACCAATTAAAAATTTCTGCACAAATAAAGATTGGAAATAAAGCTGATTTGTAACATCTGAAAAATCAACATTTATCGAGTTTACACCTAACGACTCAAAATCCAAGCTACTTATATCTCTAGCCACATTCCTATTAAATTGATTGAAAGAAGATTTAAAACCAAAACTTAAATTGTATCCATTTTCAATATAGTAATCAAAGTTATACCTGAAATTATCCCCCAGCACAAAGTCTAGCGATGCGATATCATTTTTAAACAAAGTCCTTTTACGAGTTAAGTTAAGCAATACAGCACTTTTAAATAGACCGTCATAATGCAATCCAAATTTCAAATATGTCTTGGTTGCATTTTCTTTCAAATTAAGATTCAGGTCGTCCAATTCCCCTTTTGGGTCTAATGAATAATTTATTACGCTAAAATTGTTTGTCGCATTAATGTTGTTAATTCCTGTTTCCAACTGTTTATAACTAATTGTAGTTCCAGGCTTAAATCTCAATTTCCCAAGCACATAGTCTTTTGTGAAATTATCTAATTCCGTAATATTTATATCATCAATTTGTAAACTGTCCGTTTGGGTTTTTAATTTAGGTTTCCTGTATTGAATTGAATCATTACGCCCCAACTCTTTTATTTTCTCAAAAACAGCAAATGTGGCTTCTTCCCCTTTTTGTATAATCTCTTTCCCTTTGTCAAATGATATTACTCCATAATCTGTAATGTCAGGCTTTATATAAATATCCGTTTTAAGGACATTATTTTTCATTTTTTCTATAGAATGAAGGTTGGTTATTTGAACTAGTATTTTAGTAGCATCATTAAGCGTAGTTCTATCCCGTAAGTCATCTTGCACATCAACTCCAATAATGATATCCGCCCCTAACTTTCTCACCTCATCAATAGGATAGTTGTTAGTAACTCCACCATCAACTAAGAGTTTACCATCAATCTCTACTGGAGAAAATAACGAAGGAAATGCTGAACTGGCAAGTAAGGCCTGCGCCAAATTACCCTTATTTAAGATCACTTGTTTACCTGATTCAATATCAGTACCAATACATAAAAATGGAGTAGACAATTTGCTGAAGTCTCTTATATGCCTTACATTCCTTGTAATCCTGCTTAATAAATTGAAATTATACATTCCTTTTGAAAGTGCTTCAGGTATTCCAATACTAAATTTGTTGAACGGCAAAACAAGCGCATACAACTCATCGTTACCTTTCTCGTAAAAATTCTTTGAGGATCTTGGAATGAAGTCATTGATCAATTCATCAAAATTGGTAACCTGAAAAATAGAATCAATTTGAGAAGCATTATAGCCTACAGCATAAAGCCCACCTACAACAGCACCCATACTAGTTCCTCCTATGTAGTCAATCTTTACACCCGCTTCTTCCAGCACTTTTAAAACTCCTATATGTGCAAATCCTTTTGCTCCACCACCACTTAGCACTAAACCTACCTTTGGTCTTTTTTGCTGTTGTGAAAACACCGCTATGCAACTAAAAAATATTAAAATTAGAAGAATATATTTTTTCATAAAGGACCTTTGTGTTTTTTATTACTTGCTACTTTTCATTACTTATCTCAAATTCATTCCTTTATGGAATTGTAAAAGTCGACAATTTTTTTGGCTTTTGATAATCCTATAACATCAGAAATTTCTTTTTCTGTTGCCAATTTTATTCTTTTTACACTTTTGAAGTGTCTAATTAATGCCAGCATTGTTTTTTCGCCTATTCCAGGAATAGATTCTATTGATGAATTTAGCGCTGCTTTACTTCTTTGATCTCTATGGTGCGTTATCCCGAAGCGATGCGCTTCATTTCGTAATTGTTGAATTACCTTTAGCGTTTCTGACTTCTTGTCTAAGTATAACGGAATCGAATCGCCTGGATAAAACAACTCCTCCAGTCTTTTTGCGATACCAATGATGGCTATTTTCCCTCTAAGCCCTAATTCATCAATACTTTTAAGAGCCGCAGACAATTGTCCTTTCCCTCCATCTATAATTATCAATTGTGGCAAAGGTTGATTTTCATCCAAAAGTCTTTTGTACCGGCGATAAACAACCTCAGTCATAGATGCAAAATCATCTGGACCTTCAACTGTTTTTATGTTAAAATGACGATAGTCTTTCTTACTTGGTTTTCCATCCTTAAAAACCACACAAGCCGCCACAGGATTTGTACCTTGAATATTTGAGTTGTCAAAACACTCGATATGCCTTGGTTCGAAAGGCAATCGCAAATCTTTCTGCATTTGCGCCATAATTCTTTTAGTATGCCTGTCTGGATCAACAATTTGTAATTGTTTCAATTGTTCAATCCTGTAAAATTTAGCATTACGAATAGAAAGATCTAAAATTTGCTTCTTGTCGCCTAACTGCGGTACAGTAACTTTTATATTTTCACCTAAATCTACCAAAAACGGAACAAGAATTTCCCGAGACAACAATTGAAATCTTTCTCTCAATTCTATTATTGCTAACTCTAATAACTCTTCATCTGTTTCTTCCAGCTTTTTCTTAATTTCCATCGTATGCGAACGAATAATCGATCCGTGGGAAATTTGCAAGAAGTTTACGTACGCGGCGCTTTCATCAGAAACGATGGAGAATACATCAATATTGGTGATTTTTGGATTTATGATTGTCGAGCGTGATTGGTAATTCTCAAGCACTTCAATTTTCTCTTTTATTTTTTGGGCTTCTTCAAAATGCATGTTTTGAGCAAGCTCAGTCATCACTTTCTTAAAGTCTTTCATGCTTTCTTTAAAATTCCCTTTGAGGATTTCGCGAATAGCGTCAACTTGTTTTTGATAATTTTCTAATGTTTCAAAACCCTCACATGGACCTTTGCAGTTTCCTATATGATATTCGAGACAAACTTTAAATTTTCCGCTTTCTATATTTGATTTACTTAAGTCATAATTGCAGGTACGAAGCGGATACAACTCTTTTATCAATTCTAAAATAGTATTTACTGTCTTGAAACTAGTGTACGGACCAAAATACTCTGAGCCATCTTTAACCATTCTTCTTGTGGCAAAAATGCGTGAAAAAGGTTCTTTCTTAATACACAACCAAGGGTAACTCTTGTCATCGCGCAACAATACATTGTATCGAGGCTGTAGCGTTTTTATCAAGTTGTTTTCTAATAAAAGTGCATCAGTCTCAGTAGGCACCACGATATGCTTAATGGTAACAATTTTCTTGACTAGAACATTAGTTTTGGCAGTATCATGAATCTTGTTGAAATAGGAAGAAACTCTCTTTTTTAAATTTTTGGCTTTACCTACATAAAGTATTTTCCCTTCTTTATCATAATATTGATATACACCAGGACCGTCTGGTAAAGTCTGTATTTGAAGCTCAAGAGTTGGGTTTTGCATTTTATCTGTATTTCACAAAAGCAGATAGCTGCATTTAGTGATGTGTGGTGATTTTTATACTTTGAATTTGATCCCAAATTTACGAATTACAAATAATAATTTCTACATTTAGCCTTTTTATTACCCATGAAAAACACAACACCCATAACTATTCTAGGAGAAGTTATCTTACCCGGCCAAAGCAAAACCATTGATATGGAAATCGCCAAATTACACAACACGGCGAAACTTAAAATTCCAATCATTATTCAGCGCTCTAAAATTGATGGCCCTACGGTTCTATTTTCAGCGGGGATCCATGGAGACGAAATAAATGGAGTGGAGATTGTACGTCAGCTAATCACAAAAAAAATCAACAAGCCAAAAAGAGGAACTATTATATGCATTCCTATAATCAATATGTTTGGTTTTATAAATATGTCACGCCAATTTCCTGATGGCAGGGACTTAAACCGCGTTTTCCCCGGAAGCAAAAAAGGATCATTAGCCAGCAGATTTGCTTACCATATCCTTACTGAAATCATGCCGCTAGTGGATTACGCAGTCGATTTTCATGCAGGAGGTGCCAGTCGATTCAACGCTCCGCAAATCCGACTTGCTCCAAACAGTCCTGAGTTAAAAGAATTAGCTGATGTTTTTAATGCACCTTTCACCCTGTTTTCTAAAAATATCGCAGGATCATTCAGGAATTCGAGTCAGAAATTAAATGTGAAAATGTTGCTTTTTGAAGGCGGAAAATCGCTTGATATCAACGAATCAATTGCTGACGCAGGTGTCGACGGTGTAAAGCGAGTCTTGGCACACCTTGAAATGTTGGACCCAAAGCATCTTGTTAAAGAACAAGCATCAAAAACAATTTATATTGAAAAGTCAGGCTGGATAAGAGCCAAGTGCTCTGGCTTATTACATGATCAAAATACGATTGGTAGCTTTGTAAAAAAAGGAACTATTCTGGCAATCATCACAGACCCTTTTGGCAAATTCGAACGAAAAATAAAGGCACCAAATGACGGTTATATCATCAATGCAAATCTTTCTCCTATCGTTTATCAAGGTGACGCTATTTACCATATATCTAAAACTTTAGAAAAGTAACCACCACTATCAGTGTATTTCATCTGATTTGAATCCGTATTTTTAGATATAAAAACTATTCCCACCACTCCACAAAATAAATGGTACAAAATTGTGATTATAGTCCCTGTAGAAGTAGATCATTTGAGTACTTTTATAGCTGATTTAAAAGGCAGCACTTATGCAAAAAAAGGAATTACGCTCGAAGTATAAAGAATTAAGAACACAACTTACTGAAAATGAATTAGAGGAAATGAGTATGGCTATTGCCAATAAACTATTGACTTTACCCATTTGGGAGAAGACCTATTTCCATATTTTCTTGCCTATTATTGAACATAAAGAAGTAGACACGGAACTGATCTTGCATTTGCTTTCAGGAAAGGATAAAGAAATTATCATATCTAAATCTGATTTTGAAACACGTAATATGACTCATTTTCTATTAACGGATAATACCAAAATCAAGAAAAACGAATACAATATTCCCGAACCAGTTGACGGAATTGAAGTTCCTTCCAATAAAATTGACGTGGTTTTTGTCCCGCTTTTGGCTTTTGACAAACAAGGACATCGTGTAGGGTATGGCAAAGGGTTTTATGATAAATTTCTTTCTGAATGTAAACCAGACGTAATCAAAATTGGACTCTCCTTTTTTGAAGCAGAAAATAAAATAACTGACGCTCACAAAGCAGATGTACAATTAGATTATTGCGTAAGTCCTACCGCTATTTATCAGTTTCAAAAAGCTTAATTTTGCATTCAATAATATATTTAAAACATGAAAAAAATTAAATGCCCAAGAGCTGTAATGGCAATTTTAGTTCTTCTGTTTACAGTTTCATTATCAAACTGTAGCATAACCACCGGAACCAGTAAATCAACATATAAAGCTAAAAAACTCCCACCTGGCCAAGCTAAAAAAATATATGGCGGGAAAAGTGCTAAAAAGTATGCTCCAGGACAAAATAAATAAAAAAAAGGACCAATTCAAAAATTTGAATTGGTCCTTTTTTTTATCGAAATTCAGAGTTTAACTCTTGTGAAAAGCTTTTTTGTTAAAAAAGATCAATATTCCTACTCCAGTCGAAATGGCCATATCAGCAACATTAAAGATGGCATTAAAAAATGTAAAATCTTTTCCTCCCCAAATTGGTAACCAACTTGGTAAAGTGCCGTGCCAAAACGGAAAGTAAAACATATCAACAACCTTACCGTGAAAATATTTGCCGTAAGGCTGATCAGTAAATAGCGTAGCTAATTGCGAATGGCTGTCGTCAAAAATAACTCCATAAAAAACAGAGTCAATAATGTTTCCAAATGCACCGGCAAGAATTAATGCTATTGCAACAATTAAATAATTAGAACTATGTTTTCTTTTCACAGAATCCCATAACCAATATCCAATTCCACCCACTGCAACCAATCTAAAAACAGTCAAGAACAACTTACCATAGGTACCTGGTATTTCAGTACCCCAGGCCATTCCTTCATTTTCTATAAAAAGGATTTTAAACCATCTAAAAACTTCAACTTCTTCCCCTAATATAAAATTAGTTTTTACAAATATTTTTGAAACCTGATCAACTATTAATATAATGAAGATAAGTAGATACGCTTTTCGTAATGACATTTTTAAAATTTTAAGTGGCGCAAAAGTAATAATTTTATCAAAAAAAACGCTCCCAATGGAGCGTTAAATATTTATATAACGGAAGATATTATCGTTGTTGATTTTTTGCTTCAATACTCATGGTAGCATGAGGAACGATTTTCAATCTTTCTTTACTAATTAGTTTACCAGTTACTTTACACAAACCATAAGTTTTATTCTCAACACGGAATAATGCATTCTTCAAATCACGAATGAATTTTTCCTGGCGAATAGCCAGTTGCGAGTTCGCTTCTTTAGACATACTTTCACTTCCTTCCTCAAATGCTTTAAATGTAGGCGATGTATCATCAGTACCGTTATTCAAATCATTCATGTAGGCGCTCTTTATCAAGTCTAAATCAGCTTGCGCTTTATGTATTTTATTTAGAATTATCTCTTTGAACTCTGCCAAATCAGCGTCAGAGTATCTTGTTGGTGCATCTACCATATCCTAATTATTTAGTAATTTTTATTTTTGTTTTTATTTCGTCAAACTCAATTTCTGTGCCATTTTCTATATCTTCTTCAAAAACCAATTCCTCTGTTAATGTTTCTGATTTAATATATTCTACATTTGTTTTTACTGCCTCTTCTAAAGTATCATTTTTCTGCAAATGAACCTTTATTTTATCCGTCACTTCAAATCCCGAATCCTTTCTGATATTTTGAATCCTGTTTACTAACTCTCTTGCTATACCTTCTTTTTTCAATTCCGGAGAAATGACAATATCAAGAGCTACGGTTATTCCGTTAGAATTAGCAACCAACCATCCTTCTATATCTTGGGATGAAATCTCCACATCTTCTAATGTTAAAGTTATGCTTTTTCCACCAATAATAACGTCTATAGCTCCAGCACTCTCCAATTGACTGATTTTTTCTGCAGAAAAACCCTGTATCTCTTTAGAAACCAGACCCATGTCTTTTCCAAAACGGGGTCCTAGCGCTTTAAAATTAGGCTTTATTTGCTTCACCAAAACTCCAGAGGCATCGTCTAAAAGTAAGATTTCCTTAACATTTACCTCAGCCTTAATCAAGTCAGAAACTGCCTCAATTTCAAGCCTTTGATTCTCGTCAAGTACTGGAATCATTACCTTTTGTAATGGTTGACGCACCTTAATCATTTCCTTTTTACGGAGTGATAATACTAATGAAGAAATGGTCTGTGCCTTCTGCATTTTGCTCTCTAACATTTTATTAACATAGTTGTCAACCGAAATCGGAAACTTTGCCAAATGTACACTGTCATAATTTTCCGACTGTGTTGCTAAAGTTAAATCTCTGTAAAGCTTGTCCATAAAGAACGGAGCGATAGGAGCACCCAACTTACTTACTGTCAATAAACAGGTATATAAGGTCTGATAAGCCGCAATTTTATCTTGTGCATATTCCCCTTTCCAGAAACGTCTTCTGCACAAACGAACATACCAGTTGCTTAAATTTTCTTGAACGAATTCAGATATCGCACGAGCTGCTTTTGTAGGCTCATAGTCTGCATAGAAACCATCGACGTCTTTTATCAAAGTATTCAATTCTGAAATAATCCATTGGTCAATTTCAGGTCTTTCGTTTACTGGAATTTCAGCTTCCTCGTATTTGAATCCATCGATATTAGCATACAAACTAAAGAACGAATACGTATTGTATAAAGTCCCAAAGAACTTACGACGCACCTCAGCAATTCCTTCTAAGTCAAATTTCAAATTGTCCCAAGGATTGGCATTCGATATCATATACCATCTTGTTGCATCCGGACCATATTCTCCTAGTGTGTCAAAAGGATCTGCCGCATTTCCTAGACGCTTGGACATTTTTTGTCCATTTTTATCCAAAACCAAACCGTTTGAAACTACATTTTTATAGGCTACTTTATCAAAAACTAAAGTGGCTATAGCATGCAGGGTATAAAACCAACCACGCGTTTGATCTACTCCTTCAGCAATAAAATCAGCTGGAAAATCTTTATTCTCGTCAATTTTGTCTTTATTTTCAAAAGGATAATGCCATTGTGCATAAGGCATTGAACCTGAATCAAACCAAACATCAATCAAATCAGCTTCCCTTTTCATTGGTTTCCCTGAAGCAGAAACTAAGGTAATCGCATCGACTACATTTTTATGTAAATCAACTAAATCGTAGTTTTCTTCAGCCATATTTCCAATTTCAAAACCTTTAAAAGGATTTTCTTTTTGGAATCCAGCCTGAATCGACTTTTCGATTTCATTGTATAATTCTTCTATCGAACCTATCAAAATTTCTTCGGTTCCTTCTTCATTTCTCCATATTGGCAATGGAATTCCCCAATATCTTGAACGGGATAAATTCCAATCGTTGGCATTTTTTATCCAGTTTCCAAAACGTCCTTCTCCTGTCGATTTTGGTTTCCAGTTGATGGTTTCATTCAACTCAAACATTCTGTCTCTAACTTCCGTGATTTTAATGAACCAGGAATCTAGAGGATAGTATAAAATAGGCTTGTCTGTTCTCCAACAATGTGGATAACTGTGCACATATTTCTCTACTTTAAATGCTTTATTTTCTTCTTTTAATTGAATAGCAATTTCAACATCTATAGAACGTTCCGGTGCTTCACCGTCATTATAATATTCGTTTTTTACATATTTCCCAGCATACTCACCCATATGTGAAGTGAATTTTCCTTGTAAATCCACTAATGGAACTGGAACTTCATTTTCGTCTAAAACCAATAAAGGTGGTACTTCTGGAGAAGCTTCTTTTGCTACTTTAGCATCATCTGCCCCAAAAGTTGGTGCAGTGTGTACAATTCCTGTTCCATCCTCAATGGTCACAAAATCTCCCGAAATTACTCTAAAAGCATTCTCTGGGTTTTGATAAGGCAAGGCAAAAGGCATTAACTGTTCATAACGAATTCCAACTAAATCAGCTCCTTTGCATTCTGCAAGGATCTGGTATGGAATTTTTTTATCCCCTTCTTTGTAATTTTCAAAATCACTAAGGTCTTTACTTTCATAAAACCCTTTCCCGAATTGTTTTCCAACTAAATTCTTAGCTAAAATAACATTTGTTAGAGAAAATGTATATTGATTGAACGTTTTTACTAAAACATACTCAATTTTTGGTCCCACAGTCAAAGCTGTATTAGATGGCAAAGTCCATGGCGTTGTTGTCCAAGCCAAGAAATAAATCTCATCAAGATCTAAAACTGATAATTTATAATGCTGTAGATTTTTTGAACTGATATAATCATAGAACTTTGAACACAAAAGTTCTCTTGACGATTCCAAAACTTTGAATTGAGCCACAACCGTTGTGTCAGTTACATCGCGGTAACTTCCTGGTTGATTCACTTCATGCGAAGATAATCCTGTTCCTGCTTTTGGAGAATACGGTTGAATGGTATAACCTTTATACATCAAATCTTTATTATAGATTTGTTTCAATAGCCACCAAACAGTTTCCATATATTTAGGTTTGTAAGTCACATACGGATCTTCCATATCTACCCAATATCCCATTTTTTCGGTTAAATCATTCCATACGTCCGTATAACGCATCACGGTTTTTTTACACGCTTCGTTATAGTCTTCAACGGAAATTTCCTTCCCTATGTCTTCTTTTGTAATCCCTAACGCTGCCTCTGTTCCTAATTCTACAGGTAAACCATGAGTATCCCAACCTGCTTTACGCTTAACTTGGAATCCTTTTTGTGTTTTATATCTGCAAAAAATATCTTTAATGGCGCGTGCCATAACATGGTGAATTCCCGGTAAACCATTTGCCGAAGGTGGCCCCTCGAAAAACACGTACGGTGGATTACCTTCACGAGTTGTTATGCTTTTTTCAAATATATTTTCTTTCTTCCAAAAATCAAGTACTTCTGACGCCACAGTTGGCAAGTCAAGTCCTTTGTATTCAGTAAATTTTGTGCTCATTTTATCCTTTTCTTTAATCGAAGTGCGAAAGTAAGGAATTTTCAATAATTAAACACGGATTTCATGAATTGACGTAGATTTTTGTTAACTACTGCGTTTCAAGTAATTTAAAAGTACAAATAATTCGATTTGCACATTTATTGAACTGAATAATAAAAGTATCTATTAAGCTGAAAATATCAGTATTCGCTTATGTTTTCATTAACCTTTTCAGGAAACTAAACTCCATTTTTCAAGAAAAAACTTCCTTTAAAACATCTAGGGATTTTGGCTTTTTGAAACCGTCAAGATGAAAACTGTAGTAGTCAATCAGAATTTTAAGCACTATTTGCCTTTCAATGACATGAAAGATTTTTTGGTCATTATCCAATTTTAAACTGATGAGCTTTCTAAACAAATTCGTTTCATGCTCTGTTAGCGAACTTATGGCGTGAAAAGGCGAAAAAACACCTTCGGTCATTTCGAAAAAACGCATCTCTATGTCGGAAATATCAGGATAAAATCCAAGATATTTTGTGGTTTCAAGCAATAAAATTAGATGAAAATTAGCTATTTCATCATGATGATCTAACCACAACAAGGCCGTTTCTAGAAAGCTAAAAAGTGATTCGTTTTCTTCCTCCTCATGTATTGAATGATGTAGAATTTCCGATACAAACATTACAATTGTGCTCTTATAAATATCCGAATGAATAGTCTGAAACGGTGTGCTAATCTTTATTTCTTTGAAGTTTTCTAAGGTTCCTTTATTCTTATGGACAGCCTCAATTTCAAGAATTGTCAGTGGCTGAAAATACGCGATTTTTTGATTCGATTTTCTACCTGAGAAAGCGTCCCTTACAAAGTAAGATTTCAACCCATGAGACTGGGTGAAACATTTCACAATCAAGCTTTTCTCTTGAAATTTTATTGACGAAATAACGATGGCTTTTGTTTTGACTTGCATTTTAATTGTGGGTTTTGAATCGATCCAAGAACCTTTTCTCAATATAGAACCACGAAAAAGCGGCAAATAAAAAGGTTATCAAAATTACATAAATTGCCATTAGGAAAGGATTGTATCTTTCAAATAAATTATACTGCCTAAAAAGCTGAATGATTGGAAAATGATAAATATATAGCCCGTAGGTGAAATCACCAAACTTCCCCAAATTATTTAGAAAAGGAAAGCTATAAGCCGCAGCTATAACCAATGTCCCAAATACTGCCGGATAAAAAACGCTTAAATTTAAGTCTAAGTAATTTGAGATTAACAATGTTGAAATCGCTAATAGTAACAAGGTTTTGTTATTGTCTAACACAAATTTTAAATTCAAATATAAAAATATTCCTACCACAAAATACGCTAAATAGCCCGGCAATTGCTTAGCTAACAAAGGCATATTAAAATAATCATCCATTAAAAACCAATACAGCAGCGATAAGAAATAGAGTGTTATCAGAACAACAAACGGCTTTTTAACTTTTTTAATGAAATAAAAAATAAAAGGCAGTGCAATATAAAAGCCTTCCTCTACTTTTAAAGTCCATAACGCCCCATTAACAGCACAAATTAGATTGTTTTCAAAAATACCAGGCAGGCAAGGATGCATAAAATTCAAAAAGACAGAATTCCACCCTAAATATTTATAAACGTTTATATCTGTAAAATAATCTATAACACTATACTTGCCAAAAAAGGCCAAAATCAAAACTGAAAGTAACAATACAAAAATGTAGGCTGGAACGATCCTTTTTACTCTTTTGACAAAGTATTTTCTTAAGGACGGCGTATTGATATAGCTTTTGGCGACTAAAAAACCGCTGATAACAAAAAATCCTTTTATACCTATTATTGCATTTGTATAGTCTAATAAAAAATGAAGGTTTTTATTTTGAGAAAGTTCACCAAGATGCGCTAACAGAATATCTATAGCAAAAAACATCCTTAAAAAATCAAAGCAATTTTTGTTGTTATTCATTTATAAAAATATTGAGCAGCTATTCTTAACAGCTCTAAAAATTATCTGATTATCATTAGCTTTTTTACTTTGGTCTCCACTCCGTCATTTGCCGAAATAAAAATCATATAGACGCCAGAAGCTACTTTGTATTTCCCAAAAGCATAAGTATCCCATTCAAGCGTTCCTCCTTCGGAAGTGGCTTCGTAAACTAAATTCCCTTCAATGTCAGTGATTTTTACGTTGGCTCTATCTATCAAACCTGCAATTTTCACGGTTCCTTCATATTCTGGTCGAACTGGATTTGGATACACATAAGCTTTACTTAAATCCTCATTGGCTTCTGTAGCAACGCCCTTAAAAGAAACTAAGCCTTTGTCAGTGGCAATAAAAACCTCTCCTGTCGCACTATTTATGGCAATATCATTGATGACATTACTAGGCAAAGGGGAATTGTTTATTGTAAAATGATATAGTGTTTCCTGTCCGTTTGGAGAAACCAAAAACAACCCAGAGTCTGCAGTACCAATCCATTTATTATTAGCTCCATCAACAACAATATCAGTAATAAATTGCTCGTACAACAATTCTTGAGCAAGGTTATCTTCTAATATAATAATGGAACTTGTTGTTAATTGGTTTTCGGTTTGGAAATTACCCACATTCGACAAAACACGAAGTCCTTTTGTGGTTCCAATCCAAAGTTGATTCCTATTATCTACCGCGGCTACTCTTGCATCTGCAATAGGGAGATTCCCAGCTTCAGGTCCAAATGTAATTTTCTTGAGCACATTACTGCTTTCATTAAAACCGATAATACCATCCCTACTCGTGGCTATCCATTTTGTTCCGTTTTTATCGACTGACATTCTCCCAAAACTAGATTTTTCGATATCAGCTAGTATTGTTTTTGTCGAAAAAGCTTGCCACGAGCCATCTCTTTTTAAAACTTTTATACCGTTGTCAACCAAACTATTATTGACCCACAAATTTCCTGATTTGTCAAAGACAGCGCCGTTAACTCGCACATCATTAAAATAATTTGGCAGGAATGAAATCTGGTCTAATCCACTATTTGTTTGGTTATATAAAACCGACGGCACATCATTTTCTATTTTCAACAAACCTGAGTAGGAAGAGCCTACATAAACTTCATTCTCATTGTTAGGATTCACGATAATTCTCACCAAAGATTTCGCCTCCAGAACTGATTCATAGGGAATATTTAACCAGCCTGTTGCACTAAACTTGCTAATCCCATAATTATCTAATGGATACGGATTATAATCAACTGTATAATCTCCATAAACTGACCAAAGTGAACTTGAAGTAGCTTCGATTGCAAAAATATTATTTCGACTAGGGCCTGAAGGCAGTATTATTTGAAAATCAGAAACACCAACTATTGTAGTTGCAATCAATCCGTTTTCCTTTGTTCCAATGTATATTACACCTGCTACACTTGCAGCACAACTAAATAAAGGATTACTTTCCGGAATTTGATTAGTATTAATTTGACGGACTAAGGTCATCTGTTTATTGTAAACATAAACACTATTTGGACTTGTGATAATCAAATAAGTATCATTAGCTCTCATATCCAAAGCTGGTTGCGAAAGAACCACAAAACTGACCAAGGAGTTCGTATTCGCATTGTATCTATGTATATTCCCCGAATCGGTAATAGCAATTAATTCTGTATCAAAAGATTCTATACTAGCCCAACTTCCAGCAATCACTTGCGTCCATTGATTAAAGTCATTCAAATTTGCGCTTGTAATCGCCGCTCTTCGAATCCCATTAATTGTTGCTGCATAAATGAAACCATTGTAAACTGCCGTCTGTCTAATGCTAATTTCCGCACCATTATCTCCTATGAAATAAGTGTCTCCAAATAGCATTGTAGCTAAATTGAATTGTACGATACCAAAATCACAGGAAACATATACAATGCCATCATATTCCATGAAATGATTTATCTTTTTCATGTTTGCAGGAAGTTGTTTGTTGATAATATCAACAACATTCAACATACTTCCGTCAGCCTCATTGATAACAATGATTAATCCATTTTCATAACCAACAACCGACTTATTAAACTTAGCGCTATAATAAAGTGAGCTTATGGTTTGACCTGAAAGACCATCTACTGTATTTGTCGTCTTTATTTGGTTGCTGATTTTATTTACAGAAAACAAGGCGTTTTCTGACGCTGCAAAAATTCCGGATGTTGATACTGAGACATCCTTAATTTCATTGTATGAAAAATAACCCTGCCAAGACAAATTAGTTTGGGCAAAAGTCATTTGAATGACTAGTAGAAGTAATAAACTTAAAAGTCTTTTTTTCATTATAACTATGACTATTAGTTTACAAATATAGCACAAACAAAAGTATCCGATTTTTGTTCTGACCAAAAAAAAAGCCTTCTGTCCGAAACTTCGGCAGAAGGCTTTTTAAGTATTTAAAAAAGATTTATACTACTCCTTGAGCTAGCATAGCATCAGCTACTTTTACAAATCCAGCGATGTTTGCACCTTTTACGTAGTCAACATATCCAGAAGAATCTTTACCGTACTCCACACATGAAGCGTGAATAGCAAGCATAATTCCTTTTAATTTTTCGTCTACTTCTTCAGAACTCCAGCTTAATCTTAATGAGTTTTGAGACATTTCAAGACCAGAAGTTGCTACTCCACCAGCATTAGATGCTTTTCCTGGAGCAAACAATAATTTAGCATTTTGAAACACAATAACTGCATCAGGCATAGTTGGCATGTTAGCTCCTTCAGCAACACAGATACATCCGTTTGCAACTAAAGCTTTAGCTTCATCCTCATTCAATTCATTTTGAGTTGCACAAGGCAATGCGATATCACATTTCACTTCCCATGGACGTGCTCCTGCTACATATTTTGCATTAGGGTATTTCTTAACATACTCGCTAATTCTACCTCTCAATTCATTTTTGATCTCCATTACGTGAGCCAATCTCTCAGCATCAATACCGTCAGCATCATAAATGTATCCAGCAGAATCTGACATAGTCACTACTTTACCACCTAATTGAGTTGCTTTTTCAGTAGCATATTGTGCAACGTTTCCAGAACCAGAAACTACAACTGTTTTACCTGCAAAACTATCTCCTTTTGTTTCTAACATACTTTGTGCAAAATAAACCGCACCGTATCCAGTTGCTTCAGGTCTAATTAATGAACCTCCAAAAGAAATTCCTTTACCAGTCAAAACTCCTGTAAATTCATTTCTTAGTCTTTTATATTGACCGAACATGAATCCAACTTCTCTTCCACCAACTCCAATATCCCCTGCAGGAACATCCGTGTTAGCTCCGATATGCTTAGATAATTCTGTCATGAAACTTTGACAAAAACGCATCACTTCATTATCAGATTTTCCTTTTGGATCAAAATCAGCTCCACCTTTTCCACCACCCATTGGTAATGTAGTCAAGCTATTTTTAAATGTTTGTTCGAAAGCTAAAAATTTCAAGATGCTCAAATTCACAGATGGGTGAAAACGAAGTCCTCCTTTGTATGGTCCGATAGCTGAATTCATTTGAATACGGTATCCTCTATTTACTTGAGTTGCTCCTTTATCATCAATCCAAGCTACACGAAACATAATGATTCGATCAGATTCGACCATTCTTTCCAAAAGCATTTTGTTCTGGTATTTTTTATTTTCTTCGATGAAAGGAATTACAGTTTCAGCAACTTCTAAAACTGCCTGTAAGAATTCCGGCTCGTTTGGGTTTTTTTTAGTAACCTCTTCAATAAAAGTAGTAATACTTTGTGACATGATTATTAGATTATTAACGTTTAAGAAAACGTTTTCGTTAGAGGGTACAAATATACGTTTTATGCGACTATTTCTAAATTATATCTTGTTATATATTGCCGAATTATCTTTTTATTAATCATTCCTTACTATTCAGGCTTTTGAAGTTACCAATTATATCAAAACGTTGTATTTTTCTTAAGCAAATTCCTATTTGTTTATTTATTTTTGATTTTAAATTTAACGGATGAATGATGTTTTTTATATATTTGTCCGTACTCGAAATTTCAACAAAAAATGCTCAGATACGTCTCCCTTATTTTATTTGCTTTTTTGGGCTTTTCAAATAATTCAAATGCTCAATTCGGCTTCTCGCATGAAGTTGGAATTATTGCTGGTCCTGTCGCTTTTCAATCTGACTATGGAGAACGTTATAGTTTAAGCACTAATGCTGGAAATACAGGAATAGGAATAGGGATAATCCATTATATGAATTTCTCCTACGAAGCGGATTGTAACTGCTATACCCCTGAAACTTATTTTAATGATCATTTCAAATTAAGAACTGAATTATCATATAACAAAACCAATTTAGAGCATCTAGGAGAATGGGTTGCCCCTGAAAGAACATCCTTAGGAGCTGATCAATTGCGGGCTATGAAAGGAAGCACTGCTGTAACAAATATAGGAATGCAACTGGAATATTTCCCTTTAAGCATCCGTGATTTCACAGCTACAATAGGTAGTTTAGGTCCATTTGTAAGTTTGGGAGCCCAATTCAGTTATTATAATGCCAAGGCTTATTCTACTCTTGGACCACTAGGCACACCACTAACCACATTTCCTAAATACTTAACTCCTACTGACGGTCGCCCTTACGGATTTTCAACCGAAGGAGGCTCTGTTTGGTCAGTTGTTTCAAGTGTAGGAACACGATATAAATTAAGTCCATTAAGCGATTTTATGGTGGATTTACGCTTTCAATATTATTTCTCTAATTGGGTAGACGGATTAAATCCAAACCCAGATATTTACAAAGAAAACAAAGCAAACGATTGGTTAGTTTGGTTTAATGTTGGATACATTTACTATCTGCAATAGGATTTGCACAACTATAGAAAAACAAAATTCCCCAGTTGTAATTGCTTTAGAATTGGGGAATTTTTTCATTTTATCCTAAACGAAAATATTAAGGAAAGTCTAATCTATTCTTGACTTACGCCAATGCCTGTTTCAAATCTTCTAATAAATCTTCTATATCTTCAACACCTACACTTAGACGAACTAAGTCATCTGTAATACCCACTTCTTTTCGTTTTTCCTCTGGAATAGAAGCATGCGTCATCAAAGCTGGGTGATTTGCCAATGACTCTACACCTCCCAACGATTCTGCCAGAGTGAATATTTTAACTTTCTCTAAGAATGCAACAGAGTCTTGTTTTGCTCCTGATACAAAATCAAAAGAAACCATTCCGCCAAAACCACTCATTTGCTTTTTGGCAATTTCATGATACGGGTGGCTTGCTAATCCTGCATAGTACACTGTTTTTATTTTTGGGTGCTGGTCTAAAAATTCAGCTACTTTTTCTCCGTTTTCACAGTGTCTTTGCATTCTTAAATGCAATGTTTTTATCCCTCTAAGAACAAGAAAACTATCCATGGGTCCAAGTGTAGCACCAGTCGCAAATTGCTGAAAATGCAATTGTTTTCCTAATTCAGCTGTTTTAGTAATTAAAGCTCCTGCCACAACATCAGAGTGACCAGCAAGGTATTTTGTAGCTGAATGCATAACCACATCAGCTCCTAAATCTAACGGATTTTGTAAATAAGGCGTTGCAAACGTATTATCTACCGCAAACAGAATATTGTTAGCCTTTGTGATTTTTGCTATAGCAGCAATATCAGCCAATTTCATTATAGGATTTGTAGGTGTTTCTACCCAAATCATTTTAGTATTTTCATTAATTAAGGACTGAACATTATCCAAATCATTCATATCAACATAATGAAACTTAATTCCTGAATTATTATATACTTTAGTGAACATTCTATAGGTACCACCATACAAATCGTCCATCGCGATGATTTCGTCACCCGCTTTAAAAGAACGCAACAAACAATCCGTCGCCGCTAATCCAGATGAAAAAGCCAATCCTCTTGCTCCGTTTTCAATACTAGCCAAAGCTTCTTCTAAAGCCGTTCTAGTTGGATTAGCAGTTCTACTATACACATAATCGCCAATAGGTTTCCCTGGGCTAGTTTGTGCAAATGTGGAGGTTTGAAAAATTGGTGGCATAACCGACCCAGTAGTTGGATCGTGATGTTGCCCACCGTGTATTGTTTTAGTATTGAATTTCATATCTTTAAGTTTTTAATAGCTTTACAAACTTAGCTTTAAATTTATTCTTGGCAGGAAACAAGTCCATACCTTTGTATTTAATTAACATTTTTTTGCGATGAAACACATACTACTATATACCATATTACTTTTCTCTATGGCACGCTGTTCAAAAGAACTCACTTTTGAAAACCAGTCTTTCGAAAAGGAAAGCAGTTTACCCTGTAATGAAAATTGTCCGCATATCAATGTCACTATCCCAATTGCGAAAGACGTCCCAATTGTAGCGGATAGCATCAACAAAAAAGTATTTTCTGTATTGAAGGAGATTGTTTATTTTGGCGAAAAGCCATATACTTCAACTGATTATAACGGACTGTTAAATGCATTTATAGGTTCTTACGAACAACTTCGAAAAGAATATCCAAAAGACGTTTTTGGCTGGGAAGCAGAAATTGAAGGAAGTATAAAATACCAGTCTGACAGCATCCTTAACATTCAAATCAAGCACTACACTTTTACAGGTGGCGCACATGGTTATCAAGGGCTTCGCTCTTTAATTTTTGATCCCGAAACCGGAAAATCAATCCCAAACCACCAATTATTTAAAGACCAGAATGCTTTTAAGGCTTTCGCCGAAAAAAAATTCAGAAGCAAATATAAAATCCCTGCAAATAAGTCAATTAACGCTACTGGACTTCTGTTTGAAGGTGACAAATTTAGTTTGCCTATCAATATATTCTATACAGATGAAGGGCTGCTTTTATATTACAACCCTTATGAAGCGGCATCTTATGCTGATGGACCTAAAGAGTTATTACTGTCTTATAACGAAGTGAACAACTATCTTTTAAGAAAATAATTTAAACCTAAACGAACTTTCTAAGACTAAGAATAGCACCAATATGAATTCCTTCATGAAAATTATTAAAGGACATTGCGTCTTTGACATTCTTCAAAACTAATCCTGTCGATGTTGGGTATTCTTGGTAGTTAACAAAAACATTATTATTCAAATCAACTTCAGTTTGATCGATAGTTTCAACTAGTAAACTATAAATTTCATCGACTTCTGCTTGTGTTGCATCCTGTTCTGGTTTTGTTCCCTTTTTATATTTTTGCACCAGCGTAGCTGATATATTCATTGGAAGACCAGACAGATTATATACGAGCATTTGTTGCACTACAACTACATGCGCAATATTCCAAATCAAATTATTATTATGTCCTTCAGGAATACTGTTAAGTTGAGCTAAACTATATCCTTTTAGGAATTGAGATAACATTTTTCTACTAGTTCTAGTAACCTCTAATGATGTGTTCATTTTTAATTTTTTGATAAAAATAATCATTTTCACTTCCAAATGATTTTTCTTTGCACAAAGAAATTGAAATTATTATGAACAAAATATACTACATCGCTTCTTGTGATACTTGCCGAAAAATCATAAAATCCTTACCAAAAGGAAATAATCTAGTTTTTCGTGATATAAAGCAAACCCCTTTGACAGAGGAGGAATTAGAAGAAATGCACGAAATTTCAGGTAGTTATGAAGCCTTATTCAGCAAAAAAGCAGTACTGTACAAAACAATGGATTTAAAGAACAAATCATTAACCGAAGATGATTACAAGAAATACATTCTAGAACACTATACCTTTTTGAGCCGACCGGTTTTCGTAATTGACAATAACGTTTATGTTGGCGGAACCCAGCAAAACATGCTTCAAGTAATGAAAGCGTTAGGGAATGTCTAAAAGGAATGTTGCGCTTTTTGGCGCTACTATTGTTTCTGTAATTTACGGCGTTACGTTTACAATTGCTAAGGATGTAATGCCTGAATATATCGATGCTTACGGCTTTATTTTATTGCGCGTAAGCGGGGCAATGGTTTTATTTTGGCTCTCTTGGTTTTTTATGCCAAAAGAAAAAATAGCGCTTAAAGATTTTCCTCGAATTATTGCTGCTGCTTTTTTTGGAGTAGCTTTTAATATGCTTACTTTTTTTAAGGGATTAAGCCTCACTTCACCAATATCAGCATCCGTGATCATGGTTACAACTCCTATGATTGTTCTGGCGTTGTCAGCCATCATAATGAAAGAACGCATGCAAAAACGAATGGTTATTGGTATAATCCTAGGCTTAATAGGAACGGCCTTTCTTATTCTCTATGGCAAATCAATCGGTACTGCAACTAATGCCAGCTTTGGAAACATACTGGTCCTTGTCAATGCCATTTCTTACGGGTTTTATTTGATCACGGTCAAGAAATTAATGGATAAATACAATGCGTTCACCTTCGTAAAATGGATCTATCTGTTTGGTTTCCTAATGGTTTTACCTTTTGGCTGGAGCCAATTTGAAGCGGTTAACTGGGCAATAGTACCAACGCATATTTATTGGAAAATCGCATTTGTAGTGGTCATTTCGACCTTCATAACCTATTTATTAAACCTGCTTACGATGAAAGAACTAAAGCCAACAACTGTTGCCGTTTTTATCTATCTACAGCCGTTCTTCGCCACAGTTTTTGCCATTGGCTTAGGAAAGGACGACTTGAGTTTAGTAAAAATAGTTTCGGCAATTTTGATCTTTGTGGGCGTTTATATGGTTACCCAAAAGAAGAAAACTGCTGATAACTAACTTAAAGCTCGCTCAACGCACATTTATATTCTTAAACACATCGTCTAGGTTGAACTCTGGCCAATGAACTCTTTTTTCTTATCTTTGAACTCTTTTAGAAAATTATATGATACAATCGATGACAGGTTTTGGTAAAGCTTCTTTGCAATTACCAACCAAAAAAATAACAATAGAAGTAAAATCCCTAAACAGTAAAGGACTAGATTTGAATGTGAGAATGCCCTCCCTATACCGTGAAATGGAATTGGGATTGCGTAATCAATTAGCAGTGAAACTAGAAAGAGGAAAAGTAGATTTTTCTATTTTTATCGAAAGCACTGCAGAACAAACTTCAACTAAAGTAAATGCGCCAATCGTAAAAGGATACATCAAGCAATTAAGAGAAATCTATGCTGACGCAGATGAGACCGAATTAATGAAAATGGCAGTGAGAATGCCGGATGCATTAAAAGTGGAACGTGATGAAATTGACGAAAATGACTGGGTACAAATCCAAGTTGTTATCGAAGAAGCAGTTCAGAACATCTTGACTTTTAGAAAAGATGAAGGAATGTCTTTGGAAAAAGAATTTCAATTACGCATTGGCAATATTCGTCAATATATGACTGAAGCTCTTGCACTAGATCCTGAGCGTGTACAAGCAATAAAAGATCGTTTACAAACTGCAATTGCAGAACTTAAGGTAAACGTGGATGAAAATCGTTTTGAACAAGAATTAATCTATTATTTAGAGAAACTTGACATTACTGAGGAAAAAGTTCGTCTAACAAACCATTTAGATTATTTCTTAGAAACAATAAACGGAAATGAAGCCAACGGTAGAAAATTAGGTTTTATTACTCAAGAAATGGGGCGTGAAATCAATACTATGGGTTCTAAATCTAATCATGCGCAAATGCAGAAATTAGTCGTTCAAATGAAAGACGAATTAGAAAAAATCAAAGAACAGGTTTTGAACGTTCTATAAACCTCGCAGAAAAAGCATAAACAGATACTGAAATAAATTCAGCACAAAATGAAAAAAGGAAAATTAATCGTTTTTTCGGCGCCATCTGGTTCTGGAAAAACAACCATTGTTAAACATTTATTAAGCAAACCAGATTTAAATTTAGAATTCTCTATTTCTGCTGCTTCGCGAGATGCTCGTGGAGACGAAGTAAATGGGAAGGATTATTATTTTATTTCTACCGAGGAGTTTAAAACACACATCAAGAATGAAGATTTTCTGGAATGGGAAGAAGTCTATAGAGATAATTTCTACGGAACATTAAAAAGTGAAATTGAACGCATTTGGGCTAAAGGTAAAAATGTGATTTTTGATATTGACGTTGCAGGTGGATTGCGTATTAAGTCTAAATATCCTGAAGAAACATTAGCCGTTTTTGTAAAACCACCTAGTATTGATGAATTAAAAATTCGTTTAAAAAAGCGTTCTACCGAAAGTGAAGATAAAATCAATATGCGTATTGCAAAAGCATCTGTAGAACTAGCAACAGCTCCACAATTTGATGTTGTAATTAAGAACTACGATCTAGATATCGCTTTAGAAGAAGCTTACCAATTGGTGAAAGATTTTGTAAGTAAATAAAAAATATTCCGCAGAGATTCACAGAGAAAAAACAAGCCACGCAAAATAGTACAAATTATTTAGCGGCACTCTGAGAAAACTTTGCGACGCTCTGCGAAACAATATATTTATGAAAATAGGACTTTATTTTGGAACGTTTAACCCCATCCACGTTGGCCATTTAATTATTGCTAATCACATGGCGGAGAATGCTGACTTGGAACAGGTTTGGCTAGTAGTTACACCACACAATCCACACAAAAAGAAAGATACTTTGCTAGACGATTACCACCGCCTACAAATGGTACATCTGGCAACTGAGGATTATCCAAAACTCAAACCGTCTGACATTGAATTCAAATTATCACAACCTAATTACACGGTAAACACTTTAGTGCATCTCGAAGAAAAATATCCAGATCATGAGTTTTCACTAATCATGGGAGAAGACAATTTGAAGTCTTTACATAAATGGAAAAACTTCGAGGTTATTTTACAAAATCACGATATCTACGTTTATCCTCGCTTGTCAGCTGAACAAGAAAATCTAGATTTAAAAAACCATCCAAAAGTTCACTTGATTGACGCTCCTATTGTTGAAATTTCTTCAACTTTTATCAGAAAAAGCATTAAGGACGGCAAAAACATCCAGCCCTTATTATCTGATAAAGTTTGGGAATACATTGATCACAATAATTTTTACAAAAAGTAATCAGCTCAATATATTTTTCAACTCGCACTCGATTTCCTGAAAAGCAGTATTAAAATTATCATTTTTACCTGATAATAAGTACACTTCTGTATTAGGCATTTGCTTACTGTCCCACAATAACTGCAGTTTTTTGTCCTGCAAGAAAGACTTGGCATTACAATTCCATACCACAGCAACTCCAGTGTTTTTTGAGAGCACACCTAACATCTCGTATTCAGAAGGTATAATGAAATTAGCTATTATAGATGGTCTTTTTTTATTAAAGGCATACATCCAAAATAATTTCACATGCGGAATTCCAGAATCATGGGTATACCAAATTTGTTCATTCAACCAGTTTTCAGTGGCAGGAAAATCATTGCCTTTAATTTTAGCTTTTAATCCTGTAGCATCAAGTTTTGCTGAACCCACTACAATTTGCTTGATATCACCCACTTTTTTTTGAACGGTATCAAAAGTGTCATACTTAGCAGTCACAATTGCGAAATCAAGTTTTTTGGCGTTAACCAATTCAAATAGCATTTCATTTTCATGAAAACTAAAATCAATGAAGTCAAATTTTGAAATTAACGTACTCCCCAAGCTACTGAACAAATGTGCGGATATTCCTATTGTAATTAACCTGTTAGCATTAAAAGCTTTAGTACGAAAACCATTCTCCACATTTTCCAGTCTATCTAAAGCTTCTATTATCAAGTTATTCAGTAACTTAGCATATTCCGTTGGTTCGACTCCTTTGGATTTTCTATTAAATAATTTATAGCCTACATGCGCCTCCAGCATAGACATTTGCTGACTGACCGCTGGTTGACTGATAAATAATTCTTTGGCAGCCAATGAAAAATTACCATTTTTATATACCGATTTAAAGGTTCTGTACCATTCTAAATTTACCATGATATAAATATATTTATCACAAACATAATTTAAATTATTTTTACTGATAACATATTCGCCGTAAATTTGTAGAAACAAAATCAGTAATGAAGAAAATAGCATTATTTACAGTAATAGCATTAACAGTAGGTTGCCTAGGTGCAACTGCACAAAAACAAAATAAAAAAATTATGAAAAAAGTATTGTTTGTTCTTACTAGTCATGATAAACTAGGAGATACCGGAGAAAAAACAGGATATTGGACTGAAGAATTTGCAGCTCCATATTATGAATTAGCTGATAAAGGCGTTCAAATTGATATTGCTACACCACTAGGAGGTCAACCTCCAATTGATCCAAAAAGTGATGACCCATCTGCAGCAACAGAAGATACTAAAAGACTTGACAAAGACACTGAAGTATTGGCAAAACTAAAAAACACACATAAGTTATCTGATGTGAATGAAGCTGATTATGACGCAGTATTTTACCCAGGAGGTCACGGTCCACTTTGGGATTTAGCTACAGACAAAACATCAAGCGCATTGATTGAAGCTTTCTATACTAATAACAAACCAGTAGCTTTCGTTTGTCATTCACCAGCGGTATTGAAAAACGTAAAAGTAAACGGAGAATTTTTAGTAAAAGGAAAAAAAGTAACTGGATTTTCAAATACAGAAGAAGCAGCAGTAGGATTAACTGACGTTGTACCTTTCTTATTAGAAGATGCTTTACAAGCAAACGGAGCAACTTATTCAAAAGTGGCAGACTGGAATCCTTATGCAGTTGAAGATGGTTTATTGATTACAGGTCAAAACCCAGCTTCATCTAAATTAGTTGCCGAGAAATTATTACACCAATTAAACGCAAAAAAATAAGCATGTTAAACTTCGAATTATATAATCCTACGAATCTTGTATTCGGAAAAGGACAAATTGAAAAATTAGGTGAACTAGTACCAAAAGAAGCTAAAATATTATTGGCTTACGGTGGTGGAAGTATCTTTAAAAACGGAATTCACGAACAAGTGATGAACAATCTTAAAGGACATGAAGTGGTTGAATTTAGCGGAATTGAAGCTAATCCTCATTTCGAAACTTTAATGAAAGCCGTTGCTATTGTTAAAGAACAAAAAATCGACTTCATCCTTGCAGTTGGTGGTGGATCAGTAATTGACGGCGTGAAATTTATTTCTGCTGCTGTTAATTTTGAAGGAAACCCAATCGACATTTTACAAAAACGCATATTAATTAAGGAAAATGCAGTGCCATTTGGAACTGTATTAACATTACCAGCAACCGGAAGTGAAATGAACTCTGGCGCTGTAGTCACAATCGAATCTACAAAAGAGAAATTAGCTTTTGGTGGTTCAGCAATGTTTCCTAAATTCTCAATTTGCGACCCAACAGTAATTGAATCTTTACCAAAAAGACAATTACAAAATGGAGTTGTTGATGCATACACTCACGTAATGGAGCAATACTTGACTTATCCTCACGAAGGATATTTACAAGACCGTATTGCTGAAGGAATTTTACAAACCTTGATCGAAATAGGTCCAAAAGTAGTTGAAAACCCAAAAGATTATGCATTGGCATCTAACTTTATGTGGTCTTGCACTATGGCTCTAAACGGTTTAATCCAAAAAGGTGTTCCTAGCGACTGGGCAACACACATGATTGGCCATGAATTAACTGCTATGTATGGAATTGATCACGCAAGAACACTGGCTGTTATTGCTCCAAGTTTATACAAAGTGATGTTTGAAACTAAAAAAGGAAAACTGGCACAATACGGAAAACGCATCTTCAACTTAGAAGGTACGGAAGATGAAATTGCCAATGAAGCAATTAATAAAACAGTTGAGTTCTTCCACAAAATGGGAATGGACACTAAACTTTCTGACTATACAAAAGAGTACGATAACACAGCAGATTTCATTGTGAATCGTTTTGACGAAAGAGGATGGAAAGGCTTAGGAGAAAGACAAAATATCACATTAGACAAAGTAAAAGCTATTGTGGAAATGAGTTACTAGTTCTAAAAACTAGAATCATTTAGGGTTAAATAAAAAGGCGTTCGTGAATTTAATTCAGGACGCCTTTTTCATAACACCAAAACAAAACTAACTAATTCAATTCTCATTTTTAATTAAAATCTTAATTTATATTAGGTTCAAACGTTAATAAATTAGCTTTATTGCGCATTATTATAATAAAATTCATTTTAATTTAATTTTCCATGTCTACATCCCAATATACCTTACGACATCTTCAATTATTTATTTGTTTAATTAATCCATTTTTAAGTACTTTTGGTTAAATTTAATGAAAAGATGACCAAAAATATAAAATTTGCAGTGATTGGTGGAGGAAGTTGGGCAACGGCAATTACAAAAATGCTGTGTGTAAATCTTTCTGAAGTTTCATGGTATATGCGTAATGAATCTGCCATTGAACATATTAAAACCTACAAGCACAATCCTAATTATTTAAGTGCAGTAGAGTTTGACACAAACAAACTTAAACTGACCAGCGATATTAATGAAGCTGTTGCTTATGCTGACTACATCATATTTGCAATCCCTTCTGCTTTCTTAAATGGTGAGCTAGAAAAACTTACCGTCTCACTACAAGACAAGGTAATATTCTCGGCCATTAAAGGTATTGTTCCAGAAACGAGCATGATTGTGGGAGAACATTTTCACTTCAAATACGATATTCCTTATTATAACATTGGCGTTATCACAGGTCCATGTCACGCTGAAGAAGTGGCTTTGGAACGCTTGTCCTACCTAACTATCGCTTGTGGCGATGCCACTAAGGCAGAAATTGTAGCCAATACTTTAGCTGGCAATTTCATTAAAACCAAAATTACTGATGATATCATAGGGACTGAATATGCTGCTATGTTGAAAAACATTTATGCTATCGCTGCCGGTATTGCTCATGGACTAGGTTATGGAGATAACTTCCAATCAGTTTTGATGAGTAATGGTATCCGAGAAATGAAAAAATTCATCAAGAAAGTTCATAAAATGAAACGAAACATTAATGATTCGGCTTATTTAGGTGATTTATTAGTGACTGGATATTCCGTTTTTTCAAGAAATAGAACATTTGGAAACATGATTGGCAAGGGATATACAGTGAAAAGCGCAATGCTAGAAATGAGTATGGTTTCTGAAGGATATTACGCTACAAAAAGCGCCTATAAACTGAATCAAGGATATGGTGCAAAAACACCTATTATTGATGCTGTCTATCAAATTTTATATGAAGGAAAAGATGCTAAAGCTACCTTTAAAGAATTAACAGACAAACTTGATTAATTAGTTCGTCTTAGAAAAGCAATTTTACCTAAATATAAAAAACATGGCTGTCATTTTATTCAAAAGAACATCTGTATTATTACAAAGAAGCTTGCTTTTGATTTGTTTTTTTGTTGTTTTCCAAACTTCTGCCCAGCAGATGACAGGATTGGATTTACTAAAGAAAACTATTGAATATCATGACCCAAACAACAATTGGAGTCAATTTAAAGGAAAGCTTTTCATAGAAATGCAAATGCCTAACGGCAATCAACGCCTGAGCGAAATAAGTATTGATTTACCACAAGAATATTTTAAACTGAGTTCGTTTAAAAACGAGAATAAAGTGGAGCATATTGTAAATAAAAACAAACCCTCTTTTAGTTTAAATGGCAAAACAGAATTTAGTGACGAAGAGGCCAAAGCCTACAACTTAACTGAAACTAGGGCAAAATTCATGCGCAACTACTATACATTTTTATACGGTTTGCCAATGAAACTTAATGATCCAGGAACAATTATCGATCCTGTTGTTGAGAAAAAAGAATTCATGGGTAAAGAATATTTGATTTTAAAAGTCAAATATGAGGAAGGCATCGGAAAAGACTCTTGGCTCTTTTATTTTGATCCAAAAACGTATGCGATGGAAATATATCAATTTTATCACAACGTAACTAAAAACGACGGAGAATACATTGTGCTAAGCGAACAAGAGGTTTTCTCTGGGATTAAAATACCAAAAGTAAGAACTTGGTATGTAAATAAAGACGCAAGCCTTTTAGCCACAGACAAACTGACAAAAGTTTCTTCGTTTTAAATTCAAAATATAAGCAGACAGTTCACAATATTAGTCCAAATAAAAAACCACATTTATTTCTGTTTGTAAACAGTAATAAACGTGGTTTTTTTATGATTATAGAACAAGCCTTACCTCACAATGACACCCTCAACAAATAATATAGGCACTTCTTCGGTCGCTTCTTCATTTATAGAATTTGCTTTAAAAATAAATTTCTTGTCGTATAGTTTATTCCCAATGAAAAAAGTAACCATAAACTCATTGTTGAGTAATAAAACACTTTTCTCCATCATTTCAATCTTTACAACTGAAACCGGCTGCACTTCAACATAAGCATGACGCAATAAGGACGTTTTTTTCATTTCGCCATCTATGGTTCCAAAAGCCTTTGAAACAACCATAACACTTTCTATAAGAAAGTCGCTATCGTTAATTAAATAAGCATACCAGACTTTCTCCATGAAATCGTCACTCCATTCTTGAACGGCAGCTAAAAATACGTTTTCCACTTCGGGGATGATGATGTCTTTTTTCATTACTTATGTTTTGCTATGCTGTATCGAAGACACAAAATAGTATTGTTTAGAACTTTCTAGCCCAGATAGAAGTGAAAATCCTTTTCTTGTTTTTCTTTAAAACAAGAAAAGATTGTAACGAATAGCTGGAAATAGCTCCTAATTCTTATTAATTAAATACTCGCTTTGAATTGCTCCAAGAAACGAACATCGTTTTCATAAAACATACGAATATCACCAATTTGATAGTTCAGCATGGCAATTCTTTCGATTCCCATTCCGAAAGCAAAACCAGTATATTCTTCTGGATCGATACCACAGTTTTTAAGTACATTAGGGTCTACCATTCCGCAACCACCAATTTCTAACCATCCGGTTCCTTTGGTAATTCTGTAATCAGTTTCGGTTTTTAGTCCCCAATAAATATCAATTTCAGCACTTGGTTCCGTAAATGGAAAGTAAGAAGGACGCAAACGGATTTTTGATTTTCCGAACATCTCCTTTGTAAAATGCAACAAGGTTTGCTTTAAATCAGCAAACGAAACGTCTTTATCAATATAAAGTCCTTCCACTTGGTGAAAAATACAATGCGAACGAGACGAAACGGCTTCATTACGAAAAACTCTTCCCGGAGAAATAGTACGTATAGGCGGTTTATTGTTTTCCATGTAACGCACTTGCACAGATGATGTGTGTGTACGCAACAGAATATCTGGATCTGTTTGAATGAAAAAAGTATCCTGCATATCACGCGCCGGATGGTATTCCGGTAAGTTTAATGCTGTGAAATTATGCCAATCATCTTCGATTTCCGGTCCTTCAGAAACGTTGAACCCAATGTTTGAAAAGATATCAATAATTTGGTTTTTCACCAATGATATAGGGTGACGTGAACCAATAGTAACCGGCTCGCCAGATCTTGTCAAATCACCATAAAATCCTTTACTTTCTTCTTTGTTTTCCAAAGATTCCTGAATGGATTTCACTTTTTCTTCAGCTGAAGTTTTAAGCAAGTTAATTACTTGTCCAAATTCCTTTTTTTGTTCGTTAGGAACATTTTTGAATTCAGCAAAAAACTCTTTTAGTAGTCCTTTACTTCCTAGAAATTTAATTCGGAACGCTTCTAATTCTGCTGGGTTTTGTGTTGAGAAAGCTTGTGCTTCACCAATATATTCTTTTATCTTGTCTATCATTTTCATCCAATAATTGCGAGTGCAAAATTACAAAATTTGTTTTAGGTATCCCGTTTAAAGTTTAAAGTTTCCATTCTAAATTGTTAGATTGCTTTTGTACTTGTCTTTTCATTTTTTTTAAAGTTTAAAAACATAACTACATTTTATATGTCCTAAATTATTTTAGCCGAACACTTAAAACTATTTACAGATCACTAATCTATAACTTCTCTTTCTATAAAATAGCTGACAATTGCCTCTTTCATCAAAACGGATTGTTCACCCGCTTTTAGCGGTGGCAATTCTTCTTTGACTCTATAATGCGGCCAACCGTCTTCGTCAAAAAACTCGAATTCATAGAAACCATAAGGTTCTAATAATCTGCATATCGCGATATGCATCAAATTTAGTTTCTCGTCTTTTTTATATTCATTGTGAACCTTTCCAAGTTCTTGTACTCCGATTAAATAAATGATGGCATCCAAATCTAAATCTTCACCTTGCGAAAATTGATCTGAAAGTATGTTAACCAGCTTTTCCCAGCGGTCTTTAAGTTGTGTGTCTCTTGACATTTTTTTTGAAAATATAATAAAGAATAAAGAGAAAAGACTTCATCCTTTGAGTTTTAAAAAATTGATTTTTGCAAAGATAGGAACTAGGTTTTTGACTTCGGGATATTCTATTCTCTATTTTCTTTATTCTTTTAAAGACTTCCCTCTTTTACTTTCTTTTCTCCCAGTTCTTCCCTCTATTTTCTTTATTCTTCTATCTTTGTTCTATTCTTTTTATTCTTTAACTATGAGTTTTTTAGATATTGTTTTAGGTTCCTTACTTATTTACGCCTTGTTTAAAGGAATAAAAAACGGTCTATTTATAGAATTGGCTTCTTTGATTTCATTAATACTGGGAATCTACATCGCCATAAAATTCTCATATGTAGTCCGAAAAGCACTTACTGGTCACGTTTCTTGGTCGCCAAAATATATAGAGATAATTGCTTTTGCACTGACTTTTATAGCTGTAGTTTTAGCAGTACATGTCCTGGCAAAGGTCTTTACCGGAATCATGGACTTTGCTTTTTTGGGATGGATAAATAAACTGGCAGGGGGATTTTTTAGTGTTGTCAAAACCATACTACTTCTGAGTATTGTATTGAATCTTTTTCAGAAAATCAATATAAACAATATGATTGTCAAAGAGGAAACTCTCGACAACTCCTTGTTTTATAATCCAATTCAAGAGACTTCAAAATACATTTATCCCTCACTGGAGACCTGGTACAATGATTTTAAAAAGAAAAAAGAAAGCGAGCCTGTTTAAAATCATTCCCTTATCTGATAAAGTTCCCAACTTAGAAAGCCGAATTACTTCACTTCTTTAATGGCAGATGTTTCAATCCAACCTTCGGTACCGTCCGTCAATTGGATTTTCTTCCAGTTTTCTACTGTTTCTTTTACGAAAACTTTTGTGCCTTCGTGCAGTGTCACAACATTAGATGCTGATCTTTGAGGTTCCGCTTTTACCTCTATCATTTCGGCAAAAACTACTGCTGGTATTTCGTTTTTATAATGGCTGTTTTCGAAAATTGCTGCAGCAACACTAATCAGTAGTAAAACAAACATAATAAACATTCCGAAGAAAAATATTCTTTTGGACAGTGTCAATTGAGAAAAATAATAGCCCAAAAACGACAATAAAAACAATACAGAAAATGAAACCGAAATCCACGCCCAAGTATTGTAATGATAGATAGCCGTAAAATCACGAAGTAATTTACCAAAACCCACTTTAGGAATAACTTTTACCTCATCGATGGTTCGCTTTTGAGCAAAGCGTAAATTGGTCAGTACATCGCTATCATTTGGACTAAGTACTAATGCTTTTTCGTAATTATAAATTGCTGGCGCCACTTTGTTGAGCTTGTAATAGCTGTTCCCAAGGTTAAAATACAATTCGGCCGACTGTTTTTTAGATTTCAAAACATTTTCGTAAGCCGCAACCGCTTCATTGTATTTGCCTTTTTGATATAAATCATTCCCTGTTTCAAAGCCATTTTGGGCAAAGAAAAATTGGGTAGTCAGTAATAGTATATAAAAAATATTTTTCATTTTATTTCAATTGTCAATTGTATAGCTGATCATCAATTTTATATCTGCTTTTCCAGTTCTGATATTATTGCAACCGCCTTATCATAATCCTTCTGAATTGTCGTGCTTGAGGCAGGAGCATATCTAGCGATTTCACAATTTTCAGTAAGAGCAATAAAATCGTTCACCCCTTCTGAACTCGCATTTTTGCCTAATAACAGTTCTTTTATATTGTCCTTGCTCATTTCCGAAGTTTCGATATGCAATTTAGCTTTCAAGAAATTATGCATCGCTTTTTCTAAGGCAACATAAAAAGGCTCCTTGTTATTGATTTGTTTCTTGGCTTCCGACAAATATTTCTTAGCTAATTTATTGTTCCTTCTAATCCTATTTCCTACGACATCACCATCAATAGCTTCTTTTTTCTTTTTGAATAAAACAATTAGAGGCAACATTAAAAACGGCAACAATACTAAACCAAAATACAATTGAGAACCAAAGAAATCATTTTGAGCTTTCGCCAAAAGATTCGTTTTTAGTTTTATGAACTTGAATTGTTCTTGGCTTGAAATTCTATTTTTATTGTTCTTCGAATTACCATTTTCAGCAGTTCTGGTATCCGTAGGTCCTTCAAGCACATTAATCATTACCTCATCAGAAGTTATCGTTTTGTATGTTCCAGATCCTAAATCGAAATAAGAAAATTGCATCGGTTTAACAGGATAGTTTCCTTTGTATTGCGGTACAATTGTGTAACTGTCTGATACCTTTCCTGACATTCCTGACAACGAAGTATTGACTTGTTCATTGTGAACAGCATCATACATCTCTAATGCATTAGGAACTACCGGTTTTGGCAAAGTAAATAACTTCATATTTCCCTTACCTGTAACACTCACTATTAAATCAAGACTTTCCCCGTTTTTAAGGTTTGTTTTGCTAGGTGTAACTTTAAAATCAAAATTACCCACTGCCCCTGAGAAATCATCTGGTCTGCCTTTTTCCGGTAGTGCTTTCACCGTTATGGTTTTTGCTCCAGCTGATACTCTTTTATTCCCTTCAGTCAAGATCATTCGACCAAACACATCTCTTCTATTGCTAGGGAGTTGCACATCAATATCCATTGACAAAGGCTCAATACTAAGCTTACCGGATTTTTGAGGATACAAAACTGTTTTTTTCAATACAACAAAACGGTAATTTTCGCCTTTAAACATGCCTTCTTCGGCAACAAGTTGCTTAATTTCTATGTTTTGACTCCAGAAATCATTGTATTTAGGCTTGTTTAATTCTCTAAAATTGGAGATTCCCACATTGGTAAAATACAATTTATAAACGATCGTAATTGGTTCGTTGACATAGGGATTCATTTTAGAAATATCGGCAACAAGATATACGTTATTATCTGCAGAAACACTGGTATCATTAGGATCTTTAGGTTGCTCTACAGCTGCAGTAACGTTGATTTTTATAGGAGATGTTTTATATACTTGTCCATTATACTCAATTGTAGCCTGCTTGATTACCAAGTTCCCTTTTTGATTTGGTAACAAATAATAGGAATAGATTTTTTCGAAAGAGCTCCTACCATTTACCCATGATTGACTCACTTGCTGGCTAGGTCCTGCAATTACTCTAAATCCATCAAAAGAAGGTTCATTAAAGTTATCGCCATCAATATTCATGGCAAAATCAATACGAAGTCTTTCGTTTAATCCAAGTGTTGTTTTACTGACTTTGGCTTCAAACTGCACTTGAGCCAAAAGTCCTTGAAAACTGATTAGTATTAAAATCAAATATCTTTTCATTTTCTTATTCAATCTTTCCTTACCGGATATATTTTAAATTCTATAGTTGCATTACTAAATTTCCAAACTAATAAAATTGATTACCAATCTTTCTCTGTTTTTGTAGGTTTCCCTTTAACTTTAGAAGCATTTACTTTGTCTTGCACTTTCTTTTCTTCATTACTGACCGCGTCCAAAAGGTTTTCTAATCTTTGTTTGGAAATTCCGCCAGGAGCTGGCTTTGGTTTCTCTTGATCTTTAGATTTGTCGTCCTTGTTTTTTCCGTCTTTATCCTTTTCGTCTTTTTTATCCTTATCCTTGTCTCCCTTTTCGTCCTTTTTGTCTTTGTCCTTCTTATCCTGATCTTTCTTATCCTGATCCTTTTTATCCTTGTCCTTGTCTTTCTTATCCTTGTTCTTATCGTCTTTAGGAGGATTTTCCTTTAACATCTTTTTGGCTAAGGCATAGTTGTATCTTGTTTCCTCGTCCGTGGGATCATTACGCAATGCATTTTTATAAGCCTCTACTGCCTCAGTATAATTTTTTTCCTTCATAAAAACATTTCCCATATTATGGAAAGCTTTATGTTTTTGAGGTCTTGTTTTGGCATTTTTTATTGATTTTGCATAGGCATATTTCGCTTCCGAAGCTTGGTTTTGCTTGTATATTGCATTTCCTAAATTATAGGAAGCGATGGCTCTACCAGGAAATTTCGAATTCGAAACTCTATAATTAGCCTCAGCATCTGCAAATTTACTTTCGCCATATTCTCCATTTGCTTTAGGTAGACTTCTATCCTTCTCTTGTGCAAATACTCCACCCAGACCCCATAGGAGAAACAAGAAAGAGGCAAATATGTGTTTTTTAATGTTCTTCATTTTAATTTAATTCTGTTAATTCTAAAAAGCTTGAAGCAATAGGAATTTACTTTTCTTCGTTAAATAAATTTAACTTGCTAACCCAATTCGTTTTTCTTTCCAACAAGAAAAAGTCTAAAAACAACAAACCGAACGCGATTCCAAGAAACCATTGAAATTGAGACTGAAAATCGGCCATTTGTGTAGATTCAAATTCGGTTTTTTGAATTTTATCCAAAGTGTTTTTTATATATTCCAACACTTCCTTAGTGTTATTTCCATTCACATAACCACCTTTTGTAGCTTTAGCAATTGCCTCTAAACTGGCACGGTTTAATTTAGTAACTACAACTTGATCATTATTGTCTCGCTGATAGCTTTCAACAATACCGTTCTTTTTTAAAGGAATTGTTCCTCCTTTTTCAGTTCCAAGACCAATTGTAATGATTCGCATTCCTTGTTTATTGGCTTCTTCCGCTGCTGCTTGCGCTCCTTCAGAATGGTCTTCACCATCAGAAATCAAAATCAACAACTTGCTCGTTTTGCTCTTATCGTCAAAATATGTAGCTGATAGTTTGATTGCTTCATCAAGAGACGTCCCTTGTGAAGAAACCATTTCGGTATTCATGCTTTGCAAAAACATTTTGGCTACACTGTAATCAGTCGTTATCGGCAAGACTGGAAATGCACTTCCTGCATAAGCTACAATCCCTATTCTATCACTACCTAATTGGTTTATAATTTGGGAAACAATCTGCTTACTTTTTTCCAATCGGCTTGGAGCTATATCCTCGGCAAGCATACTTTTAGAAACATCCATCGCAAAAACGATATCAATTCCTTCCCGTTTCACCGTTTCCATTTTGGTCCCTATTTTTGGATTTACCAATCCTAGTATCAATCCAGCCAACGCCAAAAGAATAACTACCAGTTTAAAAGTGGGTTTAAAAGTAGATTTCTCTGGACTTAACCTTTTTATTGCGTCTAAATCTCCAAATTCACGTTGCTTTTTTCTTTTCCAATATAAATTGTATAGAAACAGCAACACTACTAATGGTATAATGAAAAGCAGGTATAAATATTTTTTTTCGTCTAATTCCATAATTTTTTCAAACACAAAGGGCGCAAAGTTTTAGCACAAAGCACACCAAATTATTTTAAATCATAGAGTGTCATTTATGACCCTCTTTACTCCATTTTTCAACAAACTATATGAAGCTTTTGTACACTGTATTTCTTAAACCAATTTCAGCCAACAATAAAAATCCTGCAAGCCAAACAAAAGGTCTATACTTCTCATCGTAATCATAAAACTTAAGTTCTTCGATTTCGGTAGTTTCTAATTTATTGATTTCACCATAAATTTCAGCTAGCTTACTATTGCTTGTTGCACGGAAATATCTTCCGTCTGTTTTCTTAGCGATACTTTTCATTAGATTCTCATCAATTTCCACTTTCATCATTTGGAACAAAAATTGACCGTTTGGAGCAACAGCATAAGGAAATTCCGCCATACCATTTGTTCCTATTCCTATAGTATATACTTTTATTCCATATTGTTTGGCAATATCTGCCGCGGTTTCTGGTTCAATAAAACCCGCATTATTAACACCATCTGTCAAAAGGATAATTACCTTACTTTTGGCTTTACTGTCTTTCAATCTGTTGACAGCCGTACCTAATCCCATCCCTATTCCTGTTCCATCTTGTAATACGTTGTCGTATTTTATACTCTTAATGGCCTCAAGAATCACCGCTTTGTCGCTGGTTACGGGAGTTTTCGTATAGGCTTCAGAGGCATAAACCACAAGTCCTATTCTATCGTTAGGTCTTTGATCCACAAAATCAGCCGCCACTCTTTTTAGCGCTTCCATTCGGTTTGGCTTCAAATCTTTGGCTAGCATACTCCCAGAAACGTCAACTGCCATAACAATATCGATTCCTTTAGTCGTTTTTGTTTTGTTGCTTATGTCAACTGTTCTTGGTCTTGCCATGGCTACAATTAAGGAGCTTAACGCCAATAAACGCAGTACGCTCAAAAAAGGTTTTAGCCTTGCCAATAAAGATGTTGATCCCTTGAATCCTTGAATCGAACTTATTTTTAAAGTCACCGATTGCTCATTTCTTTTAAAAACCAACCAGATAATGGCAATTGGAATCAAAAGAAACAACCAGAAAAACTCAGGATTTAGAAAAGTTATATTCGTCATTATTTACTTAGTTGTATTAATTCGACTGAGCTCATCACCCTGTCTACTATTTCTGTTGCATAAGAATCCCCGTCTTTATGGAAAATCATAATTTGTTGTAATCCTCCTTCTTGACTGAATAATACGATCTCATAATATAATTTTTCGCTACCTATTGACTTGTCATTTACTCTCGAAAAAGTACCATATCCTTTAATCCCGGTTACGCCTTCTTTCGTGTCAAAATCTTCTTGTTTCACAATCATGTTTTGCGCCCCTTGTGATTCTAATGTTTGCAAGGTCACTTCTAATGATTTTTTTAAATCAACTGCTGTCGAATCTTGTTTGTATTTATAAGTAGAAACCATCAGGTAAAACTCGTCAGAAACTCCGCCAAGGGCAAAAGAATTCATTTCCTTAATGAGCGCCAATCCGTTTTTAGGCAATGATTTTGTCAAGTCTATCCTTTTCAGAACTTCAGGAGTTTCAATAACAACCCCTGGATTTCCGTAGGTACTTTTTACCCATTCTCCTTCTAATAATTCTTTACTTGAGTTTCCTATGATTGTATCTTTCACATAAGTAAACCCTTTGGTCACGATAAAATAACTCGTCGTAGCTAATAGTAAGAATAGAACTGAAGCAGCTGCAATTAAAATTCTTCTTTTTCTCTTTTGTTCTAATTGAATTTGAATCTGTTTTTGTTTTTGTGCTTCATTCAGAATCGCATCTTCTTCAATTTCAACCTCAACAGGAATAGAACTGTCCAGTGTTAGGATTGCTTTTTGTATCTTGTTTTTATCCTCCGCTATTTCGTAGTCCAACGGTTTTGACTTAGCAAATTTCACTAAATCGGCTTGTTTCAACACTCGTTCCAGATTTTCTATAGTTTCCTGCGAAACCGTCATTTTTTTTCGGACAGAAGCAGCTCTAAGTCCCAAAATCAATTCTGAAGTAGTACTTTCCATAGCAGGAATTTCTATTGCTTCCTCGATGTAATTTCGAGCAATATCAGTTAATTCGCTATAATATTCTTTTACCTCTCCTTTTTGCCAAAGCTCTTTCTTCTCTAAGCTGTTCAGTAAACTGGTCGCTTTTTCGATAGGAGTTTTATATACCTCTTCTTCAATCTTTTTCTTTTGTTGTTTTTTTACTAACCAATACACCAATGCCCCAATACCAAGGATTAAAGCAAAAATCAGCAGGTATTTCCACCAGTCGCCCAAGGAGCTCTTTACGGGTGTGATGCCTTTAATGTCATACATTTTTTGCTTTAAAGTATCTACCTGAACATTCGCGACTTCCACCAAAAGTGAATCCGTCATATACGGTTTGCTGTTGATGAAAATCTTGATACTCGGAATCGAATATTTCCCTGAATCAAATTGGGTCAATCCGTATTTCTTGATTAGTTCATAGCGGTCGTCTTTTTTAACCGTATCAATTGGATAAGAACGGATCACTTCAAGAGCGCCTATATTTTTAAGATTAGGAAAAACAACTTTAGACAAAGTATCCACCGAAGTTTTTATGGTTAATTTAAACTCGGCACCAATTTTATTCTTTGTTGTATCGATACTTGTTTCCAATCTTTTTTGCTGAGCAAAAATAGCAGTGGAAAGAAGCAGTAATAGTAAGTATATGTTTTTTTTCATATTTTATTCTTGAAATTTTAGATTTCAGATTTTTGATTAACGATTTTTGATTTCAGATCTGTCTAAAATCATGTTTTGTTTTCATCTCTAAAATCTTAATTATTTCAAATTTGTTTTAGCTGTTTTTATACTTGAAACGAAAATAGAAATTAACTCATTTCCTTCTTTTTTCGCAATTGACAAATAATTTAAATCCGAGATCAAATTTGATTTTTCAATTATTTTCAAACACACAAATGTTTCTCTTAACTCTTTTAGACAAATACCCATTTTATGAATAAAATCTTTACTACTTTCTGCACTTTGGGCTTCCCCATAATTTAATGCGGGTGAAGTTCCTGATCTTATTATTTGTCCAGCCAGATGATTCCCTGCATAGTTTTTCTCAAATTTACTTGCGACAATAATTATGGTTGCGGCAAAAACTATTAATCTGCTTTCTAGTTCTTGTTTGTTCATTTGCTGCTTTTATTTTCAATCTGAAATCAAAAATCAAAAATCGTAAATCTTACATCTCTACCTCGATTTGAAATAACCCAACAATTTTGTGACATAGCTTTCATCAACCCTGGTATTGACAACACCTGAACCTGATTTGCTGAAGGTTTCCTTAAAATAATTCACTTTAACCCTATAAAATTTCTCATAATTGAGTCGCACTGTTTTAGAGCTGGTATCTATCAATTCTGTCATCCCCGTTTCGGCATCAAGCATCGAAACCATGCCAATATTGGGCATTTTTTCTTCCCGAATATCAAATACTCGAATACCCGTAATGTCATGTTTCTTGGAGGCTATTTTGAGGGTTTGTTCATAATCTTCACACATAAAATCAGAAATCATAAACACGATGGCTTTCTTCTTTTGGGTGCTTGATAAAAACTTCAATGCTTGGGCAATATCTGTTTTATTGCTTTCAGGCTGGAATTCGATCAATTCACGGATGATGCGCAAAACGTGCGACCGTCCTTTTTTGGGCGGAATATATAATTCGATTTGGTCCGAAAACAAAATCAATCCAATTTTATCATTGTTTTGCGTAGCTGAAAAAGCCATTGTTGCAGCTATTTCAGTAACAATGTCTTTTTTAAATTGTTTTTGGGAACCAAAACTCTCAGAGCCTGAAATATCAACCATCAACATCATCGTCAATTCGCGTTCTTCTTCAAAAACTTTGACGTGTGCTTCGTTGTAACGTGCCGTAACGTTCCAGTCAATAGCACGAATATCGTCTCCGTATTGATATTGTCGTACTTCACTGAACGTCATTCCACGCCCCTTGAATGAAGTATGGTATTCCCCAGAAAAGATATGATCACTCAATCTTCTGGTTTTAATTTCTATTTTACGTACTTTCTTTAAAAGCTCTTTTGTATCCATTCTATAATTTGTTTAAAGTTTAAAAGTTTAATGTTTCAAGCTCGTCTTTCAACAAGCTAAAAATTTAAACATTAAACAAACTTTAAGGCACTTCTACTTCGTTGATGATTTTATTAATAATATCAACAGAAGTAATATTTTCTGCTTCTGCCTCATAAGTAATCCCAATTCTGTGACGCAATACATCATGTACAACAGCACGAACATCCTCAGGAATAACATAACCGCGTCGTTTTATGAAAGCGTAACATTTGGCCGCATTAGCTAAATTAATACTTCCACGTGGCGAAGCTCCAAAACTGATTAATGGTTTCAAATCTGCTAATTTATATTTCTCAGGGAAACGGCTGGCAAAAACAATATCAAGAATGTATTTTTCTATTTTTTCGTCCATGTATACTTCACGAACCGCTTCTTGTGCACGTAAAATCTGCTCCACAGAAACAACTTGATTCACTTTCTCATAGCTTCCTTTTAGATTTTGGCGAATAACTAAACGCTCTTCGTCCATTTTAGGATAGTCAATAACCGTTTTCAACATAAAACGATCGACTTGTGCTTCTGGAAGTTGGTACGTTCCTTCTTGTTCAATTGGATTTTGAGTAGCCAAAACTAAGAAAGGTCTCTCTAACTTAAAAGTGGTATCACCAATAGTCACTTGTTTTTCCTGCATCGCCTCTAATAATGCTGATTGCACTTTGGCTGGCGCACGGTTAATCTCATCCGCTAGAACAAAATTTGCAAAAATAGGTCCCTTTTTAATAGAGAATTCATTTTGTTTAATGTTGTATATCATGGTTCCTACAACATCTGCAGGTAATAAATCTGGTGTAAACTGGATTCTGCTAAATGAACCATGAACTGCTTGTGAAAGTGTGTTTATAGCAAGCGTTTTTGCTAATCCCGGAACACCTTCTAATAAAATATGTCCCTGACCTAAAAGTCCAATTAACAATCGTTCGATCATGTGCTTTTGACCCACAATCACTTTATTCATTTCCATAGTCAGAAGGTCGATAAAAGCGCTCTCTCTTTCTATTTTTTCATTGATTGCTCTTATGTCTAAAGTCGATGTATTTTCTTCCATATTGATATTTTTAAAACCTTGAATTTAATGCCTTACTTTTGAGAGTGCAAATTGAATTATTTTTTAGAGGTAAGATGTTAAAAAATGGTTAAAACTTCGACAAATGCCCTAATTTTAAGGTCGAATTATGATACAATTTTTATATTTTTAAGAACTTTGAAAAATATACTTCGGAATCGCATAAATGCAGATTTTACTAAAACAATAAAACCATGAATAAAACAACATTATCACCTATAATTGCGGGTACTATGAATTGGGGAGTTTGGGATAAAAACCTCACTTCAAAGGAAATGGAAAACATGATTCACGTATGCCTTGAAAACAAAATCACGACTTTTGATCATGCCGATATTTATGGTTCATACACCACGGAAGCCGACTTTGGAAAAGCATTTTCTTCTAGCAAAATAGCGAGAGAAAAAATGCAATTAATTTCTAAATGCGGAATTCAGATGCTGTCAGAAAACAGAGACAACACTGTCAAACATTATGATTATTCTACAGCGCATATTATTAGTTCCGTTGAACAATCGTTAAAAAACCTGCAAACTGATTATCTAGATGTATTTTTGCTACACAGACCCAGCCCATTGATGCAAGCTGATGAAATTGCTGAAGCAGTTGAAAAACTAAAATCTGAGGGAAAAATAATCGATTTTGGACTTTCGAATTTTACTTCTTCACAAACAGAATTGATTCGTCAGAAAACGGAAATTAGTTATAACCAAGTTCAATTTTCGGCCACTAATTTTGAACCAATGCTTGACGGTAGCTTTGATTATATGCAAATGCATAATATTCGCCCTATGTCATGGAATCCACTAGGTTGTGTTTTCAGAAAAGACATTCCTCAAACACATAAATTGAAAAAATTACTAGCTACATTAGTTTCGAAATACCATTTAGGCTCTGACACAATTTTGCTTTCTTGGGTTTTGAAACATCCGTCAAAAGTGATTCCGATTGCCGGAACTGTAAATGTAGCCCGAATTCAGTCTTTGATGAAAGCGGTCGAACTCGAACTCGAAAAAGAAGATTGGTTTGCCATTTGGTCAGAAAGTATGGGAGAAGATGTGCCTTAAATCAGGCTTATAGTTACCCACTTACAAATTTCAAATTATTCCCTTTTCCTCTAACGTATATATTTTTATATGTATAATCGGTGGGTGTAGTTCAATTTGTTTAATTTTTTAACCACATAGAAACATAGATTTTATAAAATTAGGAAGGCGTTTGACTCGATTAGAGAAAACAATAGCTATGTGAATCCAAGAATTGGACTCTCCAGCTCTTTTCTTTCTATGTTTCTGTGTTGTTGATTCTTTTTTTTTAGTCTCCCCCAGGGACCTATATACGAACTAAATAGAAATACAAATTATGAATAAGACAGTACTAATAACTGGTGCCACCAGCGGAATAGGTAAAGCCACAGCTGAACTATTAGCTAAAAATAACTATAAAATAGTCCTTTGCGGAAGACGAGAAGACCGATTGGCCGAGCTAGAAACGGAACTTTCTAAATTGACTGAAGTGCACACCCTGCATTTTGATGTTCGGGATAAAAAAGCTGTTTCAGAGCAAATCAATTCTTTACCTGAAGCTTTTTCTAAAATTGACATTCTGATTAACAATGCAGGTAACGCCCATGGTTTAGATCCAATTCAAACTGGAGATATAGACGATTGGGACGCCATGATAGACATTAATGTAAAAGGACTTTTGTATGTTTCGAAAGCAATAATTCCACAAATGATTGAAAGAAAATCTGGTCATATTATCAATATTGGTTCTACTGCCGCAAAAGAAGTATATCCAAACGGAAATGTCTATTGTGCCACAAAACATGCCGTTGATGCTTTAAACCAAGGAATGCGCATGGACTTAAACCAATTCGGAATAAGGGTCGGAGCCATTCATCCCGGAATGGTACAAACCGAATTTAGTGAAGTACGTTTCAAAGGAGATTCTGAAAGAGCATCAAATGTATACAAAGGTTTTGAGCCCTTGCAAGCTGAAGATATTGCTGACATTATTCATTTCGTAGTTTCCAGACCTTACCATATTAATATTGCCGATCTAGTAGTTATGAGTACAGCCCAAGCATCATCGACAATTGTCAATAAAAATTAATTTAATCAATGATCAACAAACGTCTTTTAATCAAAAACCTGCTCGCCTATAATGATGAGTGCAGTTTTTATGATAAAAAACGCCAGTTGAATTTGCATACTCGTGAGGGAAAAGCGAAGTTTTTGAAGCATATATGCGCATTGTCAAATTCGAATCCCACAAACAACTCTTATATTGTTGTGGGAGTTGAAGATCAAGATAACGAAATTGTGGGTGATGACTTTTTTGACGACAGTCACATCCAGAATTTAGTAAATGCCTATCTTGAAAACCCGCCTAAAATTCAATATGAGAATGTCCCCTTCCCAAGTTTACCCAAAGATAAGGTCGTAGGACTAGTCACAATAAAACCCAAAAAAAACAGTTCGTTTTTTAAAAAAGGGATTCATACCATCCCTGCTGGTAGCGTTTTTATAAGAATAGGAAGCAATACGACACCAACAGTAGCTAAAGTTGAAAGGAGTTATCAAAACGCCGAAACAGTCATCGGCATTGAAAACGGCTCCAGAAACAACATAGAACACACCCTTGACGGTGTTTTTGATTTCATGAATTTTCGCCACAAGGACATGGCGCCAAAATACAAAGTGTTTAAGGAGTTATTCATCATTTGCTGGGCTGGAATCCCAAAAAAGGTGCGTGATAAAATCTATTTGTCACGTGTTGATATTGAGCTTATCAATGAACAAGTAAAGTTGTTTTATTCGGCACAAGACGTGGTCACGATATCTTATGACGATGATTATTTTACGATTATTGAATATGTACCGCTGGGATTGAACGACAAGACTAGCTATTACCCATTAGAGAAACAAACCATCTTTTTTTACGAGAATGGCTATTATAAGATAGAAAGCGAAATGCTTTTTCAGCCACCGGAATTCAACCGTAAAATGCTTTACCACATTTACAACTCGAATATCGCCTTATTAAAAAAGTTGAAAAAAGGGCAGCCATTGACAGAAAGGGAACATAAAGATCTTGAAAACTTGCCTTCTACGTTTATGATTTGCTACCTCAACGGATTTGATGATGCCAAAGAAAAGCTGATTGAAGCCAAACCGCTTTTGAAACCCTACCGACAAATATATTTGTCCTTTAAAGAAGCCATGCGGATTTTGAGGAAGATGAAATATGACGTGCAGTAAACGGCCAAATTCTTTTAAAGTACCCGATAGCGCGTTTTTTTTCGATTATACAAACAGAATAAAAAATATTTTTGATATTATAAAAATAATAATGACTAGAGAAAATATTTTAGCATATTTAGTTTTAATATTTATATATTTATTAAAATCCATTTCGGATCCAGAATTGGTTTTACCTAAATTATCTCTTTTATCTTTTTTTAAAAAATAATTTGCTGTGAAAAATATAAATAAAGCCACAATAAACAACGGCATCATAGGTGTAATTTTTTCCATTTTATCTTCTTGCTTTCTTGGATGTTTGTGGAGTGCTAAATTTATTACAACTATGTTCAAAGACAGGAATTACATAAGTTAAAAAACAAGATTGAAACGCCGTGAAAGCATTTTTCAACTTTTTTTGCGGTACACCACTTTTAAAAGCATGTCCCATTACATAGTATAAATCCTATAATCTTTAGCGCAGGCATTTGCCTGTGCCCACAAAGATTGTCAAAACAAATCTAACAAAATCACCTTTAAATCGTTATCTAAACTGGCATAATTTCTAGCAGAACTGAAATAATAATCTTCTGCTAAAGTAACAATTCTATCTTTTACAGGATTGTTGTGTATGTAATCTAGTTTTTGACGTATGAATTTGTTACTATAAATATGTTCTGCATGATAGCCGTTTTGCCATACTTTATATTTTTGTTCTTTTTTTAAATGTTCGCATGCTTTTCTAAAATATTCCAGCATCCATTCTCTTCTACTCTCTGGCTCTTCCTGAATTGTTTGTATGATTTTTATAGAAGTAAATCTCTTCAAATCCCGCATTACATCCGACAAAATAAAATTGTTAGTGGCTTTACAAAGCAAATGAATATGAGAAGACATAATGCAATAACCATATATCTCCAAGCCTTTATTTTCTTGACAATACTGCAAGGCACGAATAATATTATTTTTTTGACTCAATCTTGTAAATACATCTACCCAACCCACAGTTGTTATAGTTACAAAATAAGCTTCTTCAGTAGTTGTTGCTTTGTATTTTGTTGACCTTTTTATTTTAAAATTAAACAAAAAAATGGAGCATTTTAATTGCCACAACTTTTTACTGTATTTCCTCACCTTTGCGGGCACAGGTAAATACCTGCGCTAACGTTTGAGGACAAGTTTGAGCCATCGGGTTCAACCGTAAAATGCTTTACCACATTTACAACTCGAATATTGCCTTATTAAAAAAATTGAAAAAAGAGCAGCCATTGACAGAAAGGGAACGTAAAGATCTTGAAAACTTGCCTTCTACGTTCATGATTTGCTACCTCAACGGATTTGATGATGCCAAAGAAAAGCTAATTGAAGCCAAACCGCTTTTGAAACCCTATAGACAAATATATTTGTCCTTTAAAGAAGCCATGCGGATTTTGAGGAAGATGAAATATGACATGCAGTAAGTAGCCAAATGCTTTTAAAGCACACTGAAAGAACTCTAAACCAAAAATTACTATAGCAGTAGACTTAAGACAATAATTAGATTGAGAAGAGCTAAGACTAATCTCCTAATTACACCAAAAAAAGCCATGAAGTGATGTTTTTAACCAAATAAGAGGTCATTTATAAAACTGCATATCATTTCTATAATTAAAAGTGAAAAAGCGATAATTGCATTCATTTATCTGGCGTTTTAAATTTTTTATAAAGTTAGCTTTAATTTTCATTCTAATCAATCATTAAAAGTGGGTATATTTTAATGCGGTTAAAAACAGTCGTTTTTAAACTAATATTTTGCAATTTGGGCAAATAAAATTAATTGCTTTTTAAAATGAGTAGCCTCAAAAATCCTAATCCAATAGAATTTTCAACAAATAAGTAATAAATTACAGCACCAATTGAGCTACTTTAGCTTCTATAATATCGAAAAAAACAGTTAAAAATTCTTTGGTACAAACTCTTTTACCTATTTTTATAAATTATAAAAAACGGTATTTCTACTGTTTTAGAAAACCACATTGAGAACACACTAAATGAGAACATTAGTCATAGGCGACATACACGGCGGTTTGCGCGCGCTGCACCAAATAATGGAACGAGCGAAGGTAACTCCACAAGATAGCTTAATTTTTTTAGGAGACTATGTAGATGGCTGGAGCCAATCTCCGCAGGTTATCGATTTCTTAATCGAATTGAACACTACAAACAACTGTATTTTCATTCGTGGGAATCACGATGAACTCCTGCTTCATTGGCTTAAAGACAACAAAGACAACCCATTGTGGTACAAACATGGTGGAGAAGCGACAGTCATGGCTTATGAAGAGGTAGACTCAAGAAGGAAGAAATTGCATATTGACTTCTTGGAATCCTTACAAGATTATCATCTTGACGAAAAAAACCGTCTATTTGTTCATGCGGGGTTTACAAATATGAATGGCGTTGCTTATGAGTTCTACCCAAAATTATTTTACTGGGATAGAACCCTATGGGAAACTGCTCTAGCACTAGACCGAAGCATCAAACCCAATGATTTATTGTACCCTAAACGCTTAACACTTTATGATGAAATTTATATAGGACACACCCCTGTTACACGCATCGGAAAAACTGTTCCTGTGCAAATGGCTTGCGTTTGGAACGTAGACACCGGAGCTGCTTTCAAAGGACCTTTGACCATTATGGATATCAACACTAAAGAATTCTGGCAAAGCGAACCGTTGAACGCACTGTATTTCGATGAAAAAGGCCGTAATTAGAATTTATTAAACTAATTTTGCCCCGGAATTTATAACTTCCATGAATTATGAAAAAAATTATTACATTATCATTACTATTATGTTTTGGTCTAATTAATGCTCAAGCCTTCAAAGGAAACGGAGATGTTAAAGGACAAGTTGGTCTTAATCTACAAGACGGCGGAACTGGTATTTTTTTATCGTCTGATTTTGGGATTGGGGAAAATATGTCTTTAGGACTTACCGCTAATTACTTGTTATCAGTACGTACAAACCCATTGAATGATGAGAATCCTTCTTTTGGAGATCGTGTTGATCTAAAAGCTAGATTTAATGCGCACCTAGGAAGTGTTATGCAATTGGAGCCAAATATGGATATCTATCCAGGATTAGACTTAGGATTGAAAAATTTTGGTGCCCATTTAGGTTTCCGTTATTTCTTTACTGACGGTTTTGGATTGTTTGGAGAGGCTGGAGTGCCTATTGCAAAATATGACAAAAATAGTACTGATTTTGGACATAACTTAAACAATCAGTTTACATTAAACATTGGTGCTTCTTTTAATTTATAGATCAAATTAAAATCATAAAAGTAGAACGATTCTTTTGAAGATTACGAAAGATCCAGAAATAAAAAAAGGCAATTTGAAAACTCAAATTGCCTTTTTTTATTTATTATAACTACTTCTTACAAATCAAATTTTATCCCTTGTGACAAAGGTAAACTTGTTGTGTAGTTAATTGTATTGGTTTGTCTTCTCATGTACACTTTCCAAGCATCAGATCCAGACTCACGTCCGCCACCAGTTTCTTTTTCTCCACCAAAAGCACCACCAATTTCAGCACCAGAAGTTCCGATATTTACATTGGCAATTCCACAGTCTGAACCTACAACTGATAAGAATAATTCTGCTTCACGTAAGTTATTAGTCATGATTGCAGAAGATAATCCTTGAGCCACTCCGTTTTGGATTGCGATGGCATCCATAACGTCCCCAGAATATTTCAGCAAATACAATACCGGTGCAAAAGTTTCGTGTTGTACGATTTCGAATGAGTTTTCTGCTTCAGCAATTGCTGGTTTAACATAACAGCCACTTTCGTAACCTTCACCAGAAAGAACACCACCTTCAACAAGGATTTTCCCTCCTTCGGCAACTACTTTTGTTAAAGCTTTGTTGTACATCTCCACTGCATGCTTATCGATTACGGGACCTACATGGTTGTTTTCATCTAATGGGTTTCCTATGCGTAATTGTTTGTATGCTGATACAATCGCTTCTTTTACTTTATCGTAAATACTTTCGTGAATGATCAAACGACGAGTTGAAGTACAACGTTGTCCTGCTGTTCCTACTGCTCCAAAAACAGCTCCAATAACCGTCATTTTAATATCAGCATCCGGAGTCACAATGATTGCATTGTTTCCACCTAACTCTAATAATGATCTACCTAAACGTCCAGCAACGGTTTGCGCCACAATTTTCCCCATACGAGTTGAACCCGTTGCAGAAATTAAAGGAACACGTTTATCGTTAGTCATCATTTCTCCCACTTTATAATCTCCATTGATTAAACAAGAGATCCCTTCTGGAAGGTTATTTTCTTTAATCACCTCAGCAATAATATTCTGACAGGCAATTCCACATAAAGGTGTTTTTTCTGATGGTTTCCAAACGCAAACATCACCACAAATCCAAGCCAAGGCTGTATTCCAAGCCCAAACAGCTACTGGAAAGTTGAAAGCTGAAATAATCCCAACAACTCCCATTGGGTGATATTGTTCGTACATTCTATGTCCTGGACGTTCAGAATGCATTGTCAGACCATGCAATTGACGCGAAAGACCCACTGCAAAATCACAGATATCAATCATTTCCTGAACTTCTCCGTATCCTTCTTGTAATGATTTCCCCATTTCGTAAGAAACCAATTTACCTAAAGCTTCTTTGTTTTTACGTAATTTCTCTCCAAACTGACGCACGATTTCACCACGTTGTGGAGCTGGCATCGTTCTGAATGTTTTGAAAGCCTCTGTTGCTGTTTGCATTACCTTTTCGTAATCAGCAGCAGTTGACATTTTCACTTTCGCTATCAATTGTCCGTCTACAGGAGAATAACTTTCCAGGATTTCTCCATTTGAAAAATGATTTAAACCTGTTGAAGTACCTTCATTTATGTCCTTTATGCCCAATTGTGCCAAAGCTTCTTTCATTCCGAATTGATTTGCTATTGTTGTCATTGTAACTTTTTTAGTTAAAATTGTTATATTATTTTGTAAAGATATTATTTCGAGTTGAATTTCTCTCGAATTAAATTGTTAAAATCTAAGTAAAATTAGACCAATTTGACGATTTAAAATTGATTTACTAAAAAAAGCTTCTATTTGGAAAGAAGAACCTAATTTTATAGACTGAAAATTAATTCCTAATTACACACAATAAAGCATGGCACTTTTAAAAAATTTCTGGATTTGCTTGATTCTAATCTCGATGAATAGCTTTTCTCAAAAGGTACAAAAAACAAATTTCCAAATTGTCCATTTAGGTGTAAAAGGTGGAATTGATGAAAAAAATCTTTCAGCCTACTTAATAGCACCTTTAAACACCAACGATTTTATTTGTCTTGATGCAGGAACAATACATGCTGGAATTGAAAAAGCGATTGAGAACAATGTTTTTAAAATTTCGTCTGAAGCTGTTTTAAAAAAATACATCAAAGGCTATTTAATATCCCATGCGCATTTAGATCATGTTGCGGGTTTGATTATTAATTCACCTGCCGATTCATCAAAAACCATTTACGCAACCAAAGATTGTATGGAAATGATGCAAAAACATTATTTTAATGGCGAAACTTGGGCTAATTTTGGAGATCAAGGAACTGGCTATCAAATAAAAAAATACCATTTTCAGACATTAAACCCTAAAGAACAAACTCCAATTACAAATACGACAATGACTGTAAAAGCGTTTCCACTAAGTCATGTGAACCCTTTTGAAAGCACTGCTTTTTTAATTAAAAATGACAATGCCTACGCTTTATATTTAGGTGATACTGGTGCGGATCAAATTGAGAAAAGCAATAAGTTGAGTTTGCTATGGACGGAAATAGCTCCTTTAATTAAAAACAGAACATTAAAAGGAATTTTTATTGAAGTTTCATTTCCTAATGAGCAATCCGACTCGCAATTATTTGGGCATTTAACTCCAAAATATCTCATGAAAGAGCTTCATACTCTAAGTGATCTTGCAGGAAAAGGTGCTTTGAAAGGCTTTAAAATTATCATTACACACATGAAACCTCCAACTGAGAATTTCGCGAAAATTAAAGCACAATTGAAAAAGCAAAATGATTTGGGTCTGGAATTTATTTTCCCTGAACAAGGAAAGCGATTTGAACTGTGATTAACACCTTGAGTTTATTATTTTTTTTTACCACATAGAGACATAGATAGTGTTGTCGCTAAAAGGCGTTACACTTTTTAAAAAGAATACATAGCGTTATGTAAGCAAAAATTAATCGCTAACTTCCATTTTTCTCTTTGGTAAAAATCTTATATTTCTTAAACGCTTAAACTTATCTACAGATTATAATCGTACTTAATCAGCCCTAGCCCCGGTAGAAGCGGCATCTCCCGATTTAGAAAAACAAGGCTTTTTTTCAAGCCGTAGTTTTTATTAATCGGGAATACAGCGGATGACGGGAAATAGCTCCTGAAAAAACTATTTTTTGGCAACAAATCGAGGGTCAACTTCCATAACTGTACCGCATTTATCACAGGTTCTTAATTCCTCTGAAGCATAGAAATGTTCAAAGTGAGGTAAGAAATCTTTCTCGATATTATGAAGTTCAAAACGTACTTCGTGCAATTTATGATTGCAATTGTCGCAATACCATTGCAGTCCGTCAGTGAATCCCTTCCCTACTCTTTTGCGTTCAATTACTAATCCTATTGAGCCTTCTGAACGTACTGGAGAATGAGGAACATTAGCAGGATGCAAGTACATATCACCAGGATTTAGTTCCATTTCTTTGCGCTCCCCATCCTCTTGAATGACTACTTTTATCGACCCTTCTAACTGATAGAATAACTCTTCGGTTTCGTTGTAATGATAATCTTTACGGGCATTAGGTCCCGCAACAATCATGACAATATAATCCCCTGATTCTCTGTATAAATTACGATTACCAACTGGTGGTTTTAATAAATGACGGTTTTCATCAATCCATTTATTTAGGTTGAACGGTTTTGCTATGGACATCTTGACTGTGTGTTTAATTTATGAGTTGCTAAGTTACTAAAAAGTAGGATGCCTTAAATTTTATAAATTATTATCTACGCTATGGGTTTTCTCTACTTCTTTCTTTGACTTACTTCTACTTCATTTCTTTAATCAGATAGATATAAACGGGAAAGTGATCACTAAAACCAACTTCAGTTGCGGAGTGTCGTTTCGGATAACCTATGTATTGGCCGGAAGTTTGTATCAAAAAAGATTTGTTGTAAATCCCAGCTTTCCAATATCGAAAAGAACTGAAGTCATTTTCAATTAATGATTGAGACACCATGATTTGGTCAAAAATATCCCACGAATCTCGGTATGCTATGGTTCCCAATCCTTTTTTAGCCATATCTTCGAATGGGTTGAATACTCCAAAAGGAAGAACATCTGCCTTATTGGCTTTGGCGCCCAGAGCAAGTTTCACGCTTTTATTAAAAGGTCCGTCATTTAAATCTCCTAAAGTAATCACTTTTGCATTTGGATTGATTCGTTGTAAGGAATCGATAATTTTTCGATTTAGTGCCCCTGCAGCTTCCCTAAAAGGGCTAGACTTTTTTTCACCACCAGAACGAGAAGGCCAGTGATTGACAATAATATTAATTTCCTCACCATCCAGAAAACCAGTAACCAGCAATTGGTCACGCGTAAATACACGATTGTTTTGGTCGCTCACAACCAAACTATCATCACTTCTTTCATTCGCTTCCACTTTTGTTACCGCTTTAATTGGGGTTTCCTTTCGATATACATTCAAAGGTATATTGGTGTAAGTGGTTGGTCGGAAATATTTCTTCTGATACAATAAGGCCACATCAATACCCCGCTTATCAGGAGAATCAAAGTGAATAATTCCGTATTCTTTATTGATCAGTTTGGGTTCTTTAATCAAATCCTCTAAGACACCCCTATTTTCAATTTCAGAGCAACCTATAAAAGTCGGCGAATTGGTATTTTCAGAAGAACCAATTTCGAGTAAAACCCTCGAAAGATTCAGCAGTTTTTGCTGGTACTTTTTGGAAGTCCAATGCTGCGCTCCTTTTGGCGTCCATTCATCATCATTAGTATTGGGGTCATTGATGGTATCGAAAAGATTTTCAAAATTATAAAATGCCAATGTATGTATGGCGTAATTTTTTTGCTGAGCAAAAGTATTTGTCAATGAAAAGAGTAAAATAAAACAGGAAAACAATCGTAAAAATCTCATATCTGACATATTAAAAATAGACTCTCAACAGGAAATACTTCAAAACTTATGTTAACTCCTAGTAAAAATACTTCATTTGAATAACAAACTCAGATTTATTTTCAATTTGCTTATCTTTGTTTTTGTCTATTATTATAGACTACACTGATATTAATAAATAAGGAAAACAAAAATATGCACACTACTCGATCTTCATCTATAAACAGTACGTTTGGTTTATATAAATTCCTGTTTTTATTTTTTATTTTAGAATCTTTCAACAGCCAAGCTAGTACACTAATGACAACACCACCTATTTTACAAAAAGGAGACACCATCGCCATTTTGGCTACAGCCAGAAAAAACCTTGACGACAATCTTAAACCAGCAATTGATTTATTACACAGTTGGGGACTAGAAGTCGTTATAGGAAGTACAATTGGTTTAGATGAAAACCAACTTGCAGGAACGGATGAACAAAGAGCTGCTGATTTCCAGCAGCAATTAGACAATCCTAACATCAAAGGAATTTGGTGCGTAAAAGGAGGATATGGTACGGTCAGAATGGTAGATTTATTAGATTTTACCAAATTTAAACAAAACCCAAAATGGATTATTGGCTTTAGTGATGTTACCGTATTGCATAATCATTTGAATACAATGGGTTTTAAATCCATACACGGAATCATGCCCGTCACGACAGCACGCGCCTCAAAAGAAGCAGTTGAAAGTTTGAAAATCGCATTATTTGGAAACCAATTGTCTTATCAAGTTGCTCCTGACCCAATGAATCGAATGGGGACTGCAACAGGCGAATTAGTAGGTGGAAACTTATCCATTCTTTATAGTTTATTGGGATCTCAGTCAGCGATCGATTGCACAGATAAAATCTTGTTTATCGAAGATCTAGATGAATATCTATATCACGTGGATCGTATGATGATGAATTTAAAACGCAATGGCTGCCTAGAGAGCATAAAAGGAATTATAGTGGGCTCCATGTCAGACATGAAAGACAATGATATTCCTTGGGGAAAAAATGCTGTTCAAATCATAGAAGATGTGACTAAAACATATAATATTCCAGTCCTCTACAGTTTTCCCGCAGGACATATTCGTGACAACAGAGCCTTGGTACTAGGTAGTAAAGTAAGCTTAAATGTGGGGAAAAATAGTTCAAGCGTTGTTTTTGAATAACAAAATTGATTAACGGTTTCTGATTGCAGATCTATACATACTGCGGCTAAATATTGAACACTATTTTTCATGGCTGAACATAATGATTTAGGGAAATTAGGGGAAGAGTTGGCTGTAGAGTATCTACAGAAAGACGGCTATGTTATTTTAGAAACCAACTGGACTTTCCAAAAAGCGGAAGTTGATATTATTGCAAAAAAAGAAAACATACTCGCCATTGTCGAAGTCAAAACCCGTTCTTCTTTAGATTTTGGTTTACCCCAGGATTTTGTAAAACCTAAAAAAATCCAACTTCTGGTAAAGGCGGTAGATGCGTATGTAATCGAAAAAGATTTGGACATTAACGTCCGTTTTGACATCATTGCCATTCATAAAGAAGGCAAAGCTTTTGCCATTGAGCACCTTATAGATGCATTTTATCATTTTTAAGTGTTTTTTTTGATGTTATATTTGTAACAAATTGTTTTTTATTTATATTTGTAGCGACATTTAACACACAAACTAAACAACCTTGTTGTTCTTACCAAACACAAACACACTAAAATTATGAAAACCGTCTCTTCAATTGTAGAAAATTACATCAAAACAAAACCCTTTTTATTAAACGCATTATCGCTTGGGATTATCAACCTGACTTCACTATCGAGAAACATCATGTCCGAATTGGAAAGTGAGTTTGGTAAAGAAGTGAAACAAGGCGCGGTTGTAATGGCATTAAAAAGACTTACTGAAGAGCTTGATTTTAGACTAAACCACAAAATAAATAAGGTAATAAAAAACATAGGTGAAATCACCGTTCGTTCTGCCTTGACTGATTATACTTTTGCGGTTTCAGAAACTGTTTTAAACAAACAAGCAGCATTAATATCTGATATCAATGAGATGCCAGATGTTTTTTACACTTCATCAAGAGGTGTAAATGAAATCAACATTGTGGTAAGCAAAAGTGTAAACCAATTGGTTGACAAACACCTTGCTAACGAAAAACTAATTCAAAAATTGGATGATTTAGCTTCAATAACAGTAAAATTACCAAAAGAAAACATTGTTATTCCTGGTATTTATTATTTCATTTTCCAACGTTTAGCTTGGGAAGGAATTATAATTAACGAAGTCATTTCAACTTCTAATGAATTCACGATATTAGTGAGTGAAGAGCAGGTAGATGTTGCTTTTAAAGTAATCAAGGATTTGAAGAATTAAACATTTCAAATCTTATATTTCAAGCTTCCAGTCTTTGAAAGACTGGAAGCTTTTTAATTTAAACTAATAGAAAAATTATTTTTCTATTCCGCCCAACATTTCCATTAACTCCAAGGCCCTTCTAGTTGATTTCACATTATCAAAAGTCAACAACAAGCGCAAGCCATTTTTCGTTTCTTTTTCTTTTATTTTACAAATAGAACTTCGTTTCTGAACAAAACGCATAACATCCGTAAAACGATTGGACTGGTAATAATCAGATTGTTGGTCGGACACAAAGTAACCTACCATTTTTCCTTGTTTCATAACTAATTTCTCAATTCCAACACGGCTGGCAATCCATTTAATACGGATGCTATTCATTAACGCAATAGCGCGTGGTGGCATAGGTCCAAATCTATCGATCAATTTTTTCTGGAAGAGCTGTAATTCTTCTTCATTTTTCACAGTAGCCAACTCATTGTATAAACTCAATCGTTCGCTTACATTATTTATGTATTCGTCAGAAAATAGCAACTCAAAATCAGTATCAATCTGAAGGTCTTTTACGTATTCTTTGGTTTCAATATCATTCTCAACAGGGTATAAATCTTTGAATTCATGTTCCTTCAATTCATCGATGGCTTCGTTTAGTATTTTTTGATAGGTATCAAAACCAATTTCATTTATAAATCCGCTTTGTTCTCCTCCCAATAAATCTCCGGCACCGCGAATCTCAAGATCTTTCATGGCAATATTAAATCCGCTTCCTAGCTCACTGAATTGTTCCAAGGCTTGGATTCGTTTCCCAGCATCTTCTGTCATCGCCGAATAGGGTGGACAAATAAAATAACAAAAGGCTTTCTTATTGCTTCGCCCTACACGTCCCCGCATTTGATGCAAATCAGACAGACCAAAATTATTGGCATTATTAATGAAAATTGTATTGGCGTTTGGAACGTCCAATCCACTTTCGATTATGGTAGTTGCTACCAAAACATCAAATTCACCATTCATGAAAGCAAGCATTAACTCTTCGAGCTTTTTTCCTTCCATCTGTCCGTGGCCAATTCCCACTCTGGCATTTGGTACCAATCGCTGAATCATTCCTGCGACTTCCTTAATATTCTCAATGCGATTATTGATAAAGAAAACTTGTCCGTTACGCTGAATCTCATATGAAATCGCATCCCGAATTAACTCTTCGCTAAAACCAACCACATTCGTCTCGATAGGATATCTATTGGGTGGTGGCGTTGTAATTACAGATAAATCTCTTGCTGCCATTAACGAAAACTGCAAGGTTCGCGGAATTGGCGTTGCAGTCAAAGTCAGTGTGTCAACATTCGCTGCTATTGTTTTTAATTTGTCTTTTACGTTGACTCCAAATTTTTGTTCCTCATCAACAATCAGCAATCCTAAATCTTTGAAGACAACATTTTTATTAACCAATTGATGTGTCCCAATTACAATATCGAGTTTTCCTTCGGCTAATAATTTCAGCGTTTCTGCTTTTTGTTTTGCCGATCTGAATCGGTTTAAATAGCCAATAGAGACTGGCATATCCTTCAATCTTTCCGTAAAAGTACGGTAATGTTGGTAGGCTAATATGGTTGTTGGTACCAGAATGGCAACTTGTTTGCTATTGTCAACAGCTTTAAAAGCGGCACGAATTGCAACCTCAGTTTTACCAAAACCCACATCACCACACACCAAGCGATCCATAGGACGGTCACTTTCCATATCGGCCTTTACTTCCTGGGTAGATTTGGTTTGGTCTGGCGTATCTTCATAAATAAATGAACTTTCTAATTCATTTTGTAAATAACTGTCGGGGGCAAACTGAAATCCTTTGTCTAATCTTCTTTTGGCGTATAATTGTATCAAGTTAAACGCAACATGCTTAACTCTTGCCTTAGTTTTTTGTTTTAAAACTTTCCAGGCATTCGAACCCAATTTATATATTTTGGGAGGCGCTCCGTCTTTACCTGCGTATTTCGAAATCTTGTGCAGCGAATGAATACTTACGTAAACAATATCATTGTCCGCATACACTAACTTTATCGCTTCTTGTGTTCTATTCTCTACTTGTATTTTTTGCAGTCCTCCAAAACGCCCTATTCCGTGGTCGATATGCGTTACATAATCCCCAACAGACAAAGTGGTGAGTTCCTTTAAAGTTATATTTTGCTTTTTAGAATAACCGTTCTTAATGTTAAATTTATGATAGCGCTCAAAAATTTGGTGATCCGTATAACAAGTAATTTGATTCTCCTCATCAATAAAACCTTGGTACAAAGGAAAAACTATAGTATTATATTGTTTTCGAATATTCTCCGAATTAGCTTCGTCCAGAGTTTCAAAAATATCATGAAAACGCTTTGCCTGATTTTCATTCGAACAAAATAAATAATTTTTATATCCGTTGAAATGATTCTCATTCAGGTTATTCAACAATAGGTCAAATTGCTTGTTGAACGATGGCTGTGGTTGAATATAGAATTCGAATTTTTTTGCTATTTTAAATATCGGTCTGGAACTCAATTCTACGATTGAAAAATCCAATGCTCTTTTGATAAAAGCAGATTGATTTAGAAACAATTGCTCAGGCGCGGCATGTTTTATGTCTTTAGACAGTTTTTCGAAAGCCTCTTCTGCTCTTGTAAATTGCTTGTCTAATTGTGAAAAAAGGTCCTCAGTGTTTTGAATGAAAATTACCGTTTTCTCTGAAATGTAATCCAAGAAACTTTCTCGGTTCTCCTGAAAAACCTTGTTCTCCACATTAGGAATTATGGTGATTTTTTTTTGGATTTCTATAGACAATTGTGTGCCAACGTCAAAACTACGAATACTGTCCACTTCATTTCCAAAAAACTCGATTCGGTATGGATTATCATTTGAAAAAGAAAAAACATCGACAATACCTCCACGAACAGAAAACTCGCCCGGCTCAGTAATAAAATCAACTCTTTTGAATTCATATTCGAATAAAACTTCATTGATAAAATCAATAGAAATTTTGTCTCCAACAGATACTTTTAAAGTATTTTTTTCCAAATCCTTACGGGTAACTACTTTTTCAAATAGCGCTTCTGGATAACTAACGATAACCGCTGGTTTTTTGCGCGAATTAATTCTGTTGAGCACTTCGGCACGTAGCAAAACATTAGCATTATCTGTATCTTCAATTTGGTACGGACGTCGATAAGATCCTGGATAAAACAGTACATCTTGTTCACCAATCATTTGTTCTAAATCGTTCAAATAATAAGCTGCTTCTTCCTTGTTGTTTAAAACTATCAAAAAGGGACGCTCCGCCTTTTTAAATAAAGCACGAATAACGAATGAAACAGAAGAGCCCAACAAACCGTCGAGTTGCATCTTTATTGGGTTTAATCCGCCCAATTGCTCTACAATTTGCTTAACTTTTGGGGAATTATCGTATGTGTTATATAAGGCTGTCTTACTCAATTTGAGGGGTATTTGGATCGATAGGTGTAGTTGGTGTATTCGGGATTGCTCTTGAAGCATCCATCATTTTCATTAATTCTGACTCGCCCGCTTCAACAGGAATTTTACTTTTTTCTGTAATTTTATCCATTTGTCTCTGCAAGGAGGACAATTCATTATTGATCTCTGCAATTGTGCGAGTTACCTTTTTTTCTGGAATGTTGTCCAAATGAATATATAAATCCAGCAAGCGCACCTTAGTGATCAAAGTCGAAATTCTACTCTTGATCTGAGGCTTGTCAAACTGATTTGGTATATTTTCATTCAACGCCATTACTTTTTTAGAAATAGCTGTCGATTTTTGCTGAAAAGCGCCAATGGTTTTTTTAGGCTTTATTGCCAGTTCAGCTAAAAATAATCGTAATTCATTCCAAGTGGCCATGCTGGCCTCTGAAGTGGTATTAATAGGAGTGTCATAAAAGACCCAGCCTTTGTCTATGTTTAAGAAAATGACTTCCTTTTTTTGGGCATCTTTTTCATTTTCGGCAATCCGTTTTTGATCATCATTTTTACATGAGGAAAGCAAAATAATCAGAAAAAGAAAGTAGGATAATTTGTATTTCATTGTAATTGCATTGAAGCACAAAGTTACAAAGTAAATTTATAATTACAGATTCCAAAATGCGAATTACAATTACACTCTAAACACTGCATTTTCAGCATTAAATATGCCAAAAAAACAGAAAGAAAATTATCCTTTTAAGCCTTTTTGTATCGTATTTGTAATCTTGATTCACTAGCGCGAAAATATTTACGAAAACGTTACCTTTGCCATTCAAAACCTATCAAAATGAGTACGAAAATATTAATTATTGGCGCTTGTGGTCAAATTGGAACCGAGCTAACCCATTCATTACGAAAAATATACGGAACTGATAATGTTATCGCTTCTGACATTCGTAAACTGAACAATGACGTTGTCAACTCAGGTCCATTTGAGGTAATTAACGCCTTAGATTTCAATCAAATTGAGCATCTTGTAGAAGTACATAAGATTGACGAAATCTATCTGATGGCTGCATTGCTATCAGCGACAGCTGAGAAAAACCCTGCTTTTGCTTGGGACCTCAACATGAATTCATTATTTCACGTTTTGAATTTGGCGAAAGCCGGAAAAATAAAAAAAATATTCTGGCCTTCTAGCATTGCTGTTTTTGGACCTACAACTCCTAAAGAGAATACCCCACAATATACCATAATGGAACCTTCTACCGTTTATGGAATCAGCAAACAATCTGGTGAAAGATGGTGCGAATATTACCATAATATTTTTGGTGTTGATGTGCGAAGCATCCGTTATCCTGGTTTAATAAGCTATTCTTCACCTCCAGGTGGTGGAACTACAGATTATGCAGTTGATATTTTTCATAAAGCACTTTCTGATAAAACTTACGAATGTTTCCTTTCATCAGAAACTAAAATGCCAATGATGTATATGGATGACGCAATTGCTGCGACCATAAATATTATGCAAGCACCACAAGATGAAATCAAAATTCATTCTTCATACAATTTGGCTGCAATGAGTTTTACGCCAACAGAAATTGCTGCAGAAATTAAGAAACACATTCCAGAATTCACGATTACTTATGAACCTGACTTCCGCCAGAAAATTGCGGACAGTTGGCCTGCAAGTATAGATGACCACCAAGCGAGAGAAGATTGGGGCTGGAAACATAAATATGACTTAGAAACCATGACCAAAGACATGTTAGAAAATCTAAGTAAATCAGAAGAAATATAAAAGCAAAAAAAAAGTCTAGTTTCACAACTAGACTTTTTTTTGCTTTATAAGAAATATTACTTCATTTCATAAACGTTATTCGCTTGTTTCACGTCAGCCATTAATCCGCTTGGGTCAATAGTGATTTTCTTGATTGTGCTTTTTGCTTTAGCGATAGTAAAGTCATAGTCAGATGCAGCCCAAGTCCAGTCGTTTAAAACTGTTCTTCTTACGGATGGATTCGGGTTTTCTTTCTCAAAACTCATCATGCGCAACGGAACATAGAAACTCTCTGTTGTTCCATCAACATATTCTACTGTTAAGTCAATAGGCATTGGCATTCTTCCAATTCTCTCTAGACTAACTGTAGTTGACTCTCCATTTTCTTTCACTTCTTTAATTCCATAATCAATTGTATTAGCAGTTTCTGCCCAATCAACTAAATACCAGTCTAAGTTAGCACCTGAAACACGTTCTGCCGTTCTTTTGATATCATTTGGCGTAGGATGCTTGAATTTAAAATCTTGGTAATATCTTTTTACCGTTTTAGCAAGATTGTCTTGTCCTATTACATAACCCAATTGAGATAAGAAGATACTTCCTTTTACGTAAGACGAAATGCTGTAAGGTCTATTTTCATCATAACGATCACCATGTGTCGTTTGTGCTTGTTCTTTCCCTGATTCCACTAACTTATAGTAAGCGTTATAATTCCCTTTGAAAGGGTTTTCTACTTTTTTACCAGATAGTTCGTTGATAGCCAAATCTTCAATATAAGTCGTAAATCCTTCATCCATCCAAGGGTGCTTAGATTCATTAGAAGCTAAAATATGTTGAAACCAAGAGTGTCCTAACTCATGTGTAGCCGTACCGTAAATTCCTTCCAGAGTTCCGTTTCCTAGCATTAAAGTACACATCGCATACTCCATTCCTCCATCACCACCTTGTATAAAAGAGTATTGTTTATAAGGATAGTCTCCAATGTTTTTATTGTAAAAATCCATTACATTCACCATCATTGGTTGTAGCTTTTTCCAGTTCTCTACTGTCTTTGGATAGTTTTTGTATAAAAAGTGTATAGCGACATCATTAGGCCCTTTTACCACATTGTGAATGTAGTTTTTATCAGCAGCCCAAGTAAAATCATGAACCATTGGCGCAACAAAATGCCAAGTCAATGTTTTCAGTTTCTTTGGATAGTTTACGTTAACACCAGCATCTTCGTATCCGTGTCCTATTTCGTTTTGATTTTGCAAGTACCCAGAACCTCCTATTGTATAGTCCTTATCGATAGTGATATTTACGTCAAAATTCCCCCAAACACCGTGAAATTCTCTTGCGATATAAGGATCAGCATGCCATCCTTCGAAATCAAATTCGGCCATTTTTGGGTACCATTGTGCCATTGACAATTCAACTCCTTCAGAATTGTTTCTACCAGAACGGCGAATTTGAACTGGCACTTGACCATCAAAATCTAGGGTAAAAGTAGTTTTAGAGTTAGGTAAAATTGGTTTTACTAAATCAACAATAAGTATTGTTCCTACCGTTTTTGCAACAGCATCAACTCCATCTTGCTTGAAATTAGTAATTTTTAAGTAGCCAATTTCGTTAGGCTTCAAGCTCTCGATTCGGCTTACTTTAACTTCTTTTCCATCTACTTTTACTTTGTTCACCATTCTTCCGTCAGGATCTTTGATGCTATGTAGTCTTGCATCCATCTCGCTTCCTGGTTGGAATGCGTTATTGAACAAATGATAATATACTTTTCTTAAAGTATCAGAAGAATTATTGGTGTAAACCAATTCCTGCTTTCCTTTATATTGATAGTTTTTTACATCCATGGTAACATCCATTTTGTAATCAACATGTTGTTGCCAGTATGTGGCACTTTGTGCATAAACAGACCCAAAACTGAGCGTGATAATTGAAAGTAAAATAAGTTTTCTCATGGTATTTAATTGAAAAATGGAAGGACTCATGTCCTTGGATTAGTAAATTTATTTTTGAATATTTTCAGATAACGCAGCTGCAAAAATCAGTGCATTATACGCATTGATCATTTTTCCAGATTTTGACGTATCAGCTGCCGATTTTTTATCGTTTTGCTCTCCTAATTCTACTGAAGTTGGAAGTGGTGTTCCAGAATCCATTAGAATTTGCTTTACCTGCTTAGCAGATAATTTAGGGTAATACGAGCGTACTAATGCTGCAACCCCGGCTGCATTTGGCGAAGCCATAGATGTTCCCTGTTCGTATTTATATTTGTTGTTTGGAACAGAAGCGTAAATCTCCATTCCCGGCGCATATACATCCACATTAATAGTGCCGTAATTAGAAAATGGAGCAACAACAGTAGAACCATAAATATTGTTTATCGCACCAACAGTAAGAACATTGCTAGCAAACTCTTTTTTGTTGTCTTCAGAATCATTTGGAAAATTAATATTTTTTTCTAAATCAATATTGTTTCCGTCGTTTCCAGCGGCATGTACAAACAAAACATCTTTTGCTTCAGCATATTTAATGGCGTCAAAAACCCATTGTTTGTGTGGAGAATAGCTTTTTCCAAAACTCCCATTAATTACTTTCGCGCCATTATCAACAGCATAACGAATCGCCAAAGCGATATCTTTATCGTATTCGTCACCATTAGGAACAGCTCTTATTGCCATAATTTCAACATTATTTGCAATTCCATCGCCTCCAATACTGTTGCCTCTAACTTGGGCAATGATTCCCGCAACATGAGTGCCGTGCAATGCCTCTTCCTTATCAGGCCCAAAAACTACATTATTACCGTATTTGTTGTCACTTATATCATCTGGATTATCACCAACTGATTCCCTGCCATTAAAATCCTTATTCAAATTATAATTCAATTGGTCGTAAACGTATTTTCTATATTCTTCGATATCAGCGTTGAATGTAGGACCTGACTGCCCAATAACGCTAGTCATAATCATTTTACTTTTACTCAAATCTTCATTAGTAGTCACAATTGCATTCAATTCCTCAAGCGTATAATCGTCTTTCTTTAAATACGTTTGAATCGTTTTATTAGTGTTTAAAAGAAAATCTACTTGCTGTTTTCCTTCCAATGCCTCATTGTACTTTTTTTCATATTCTGCTTTTGCATTTTTATAGGTCACTGATCCATCATCTGCTTTTTTCAGAATACGGGTCATCTCTAAATTTTCGAATCCTGAATTACCAAGAAAATTCCAACCGTGAATATCATCAACAAACCCATTGTTATCATCGTCAATTCCGTTGTCAGCAATTTCTTTTGCATTGGTCCAAACAACATCTTTTAAATCCTCGTGCTCAATGTCAACTCCTGAATCTACAACTCCTACGATAACTTTTACTCCTTTTCTGTTTTTCAACAATTCAGAATAGGCTTTATCAACACTCATTCCGGGGATTGTATCGTTAACTAAATCTAAATGACTCCAACGTTTTAAATCAGCATCACTAATAGGCGCCACTTTTTTAATAATCAAAGGCGAACTTATCGTTATAGGTGCACTAGTCTTAGTAAGCTGTTTTTGAGCGCTACATCCTACTAATGCAAAAAATGCAAAGGCAGAATAATAGATAGGTTTAATCGTGTTCATTTATAAATTTTTAAAATTAAATGTGGGCCTAAATTATGTCTTTTTACAACAGACTATAAATGGATTAACACTATGTTAAGATTTGACGAAAGTAAAAAAATAAATGAAGGTTTTCAAATTGCTTAAAATAAAAAATGGAAGGACAAATTGCCCTTCCATTTTTAAATATTTGATAAATATTATTTTGACATTTTTTCAGCCATCAGTAAAGCATTGTAAGCATTCACTATTTTTCCTGATTGAGATAGCGCAGTAAAAGAACGCACATCAGTAGGTTTCCCTCCAACAACTACATCAGTAGAAATCGCTACTCCTGAATCCATCAAGATATGTTTTACCTGAGAGGCAGATAATTTTGGATAATAAGAACGTATTAAAGCAGCAACACCTGCAACATTTGGTGAAGCCATTGAAGTTCCTTGTAAATACTTGTAAGTATCATTTGGCGTTGTAGCATATATCTTCACTCCAGGAGCAAAAACATCAACATTCACTTTCCCAATATTTGAGAAACGAGCAACCACTTTATCCCCATATTCATAATTCAAAGCTCCAATAGTAATCATATTGTCAGCGAATTCCGTTTTTTTGTCATCAGAATCATTCGGAAAGTTATCATAACTATCAATGTCTTCAGCACTATTTCCTGCAGCATGAACAATTAATACGTCTTTCTTTTCAGCATATTTAATAGCGTCATAAACCCATTGTTTGTGAGGAGAAAAGCTTTTTCCAAAACTTCCGTTAATCACTTTTGCACCATTATCAACTGCGTAGCGAATTCCTAACGCAATATCTTTATCGTACTCATCACCATCTGGTACTGCACGAACAGTCAAGATTTGAACATTGTTAGCAACTCCGTCACCTCCAATATTGTTGTTTCTCACTTGAGCAACGATACCAGCAACGTGAGTTCCATGAAGAATTTCATTCTTGTCTGGTCCCATAACATTGTTATTCCCGTATTTTGTATCTGTGATATCATTAGGATTATCTCCTACAACTTTTCTATAATCAGTTGTTAGGTTGTCTCCTTTTAAAATCGCATTCATACCATCTAATTGCTTTTGAATAGCCACTTTCAAATCTGCTATTGGCAAATTAAAAGAAAGCATTCTTTGCATTGAAGCTTTGCTTTTTTGCATGGCTGGTTCTTCTGAAACAATTGCTTTTACTTCGTCAATTGTGTAAACCGGTTTTCCGAAATGCTTTGCTAAAGCGGCATCACTTTCGTTTAAATCCGCAATCATTTGCTCTGTACGCGCTTTTCCTACTGTCGCATCCGCAATTTTTTTATCATTTAATGCTTTTGCAGCTTGATACGTTAACTCATCAACTAAGTCTTTATTTTTGATGATTCTTTCATACTCCAAATTCTCTTTGGTAATATCTCCAAGAAAATTCCAACCGTGAATATCATCTACATAACCATTTTTATCATCGTCAATTCCGTTTCCAGGAATTTCCTTTGTATTGGTCCAAACAACATCTTTTAAATCTTCATGTTCAATATCAACACCAGAATCTACAATTCCAACAATAACTTTTACTCCAGTTTTATTTTTTAATAATTCTGAATACGCTCTGTCAACGCTCATTCCAGGGATTGTATCATTTACAATGTCTAAATGACTCCAACGTTTTAATTCATTTTCTTTTAAAGGAGCAACTTTTTTTATGTTTAAAGGAGCGCTAATTTGAGCTAACGAAGCAGTTGTTGAAACTTGCTTTTGAGCTCCACATCCTGCTAAAACCAAAACGGCAAAAGTAGAAAGGCAAATGGGTTTAATAATATTCATGGAAATTTAATTTATGTTTTAAATATTTGTCGAAAATAATTTATTTTGTTACAAATAAAAGCAGTATTAACACTACGTTAAGATTTCTTCAGCCGTATAAACGTCTTTTAGTCGAACGCCTTTCTCAGTATGTTGCACAGTTATAATTTGATTGTGTGCATCATGTTCCAAGAATAAATAGTAATCATTATCAGCTGCGGATGTAAGAAATTTAGTTTTCTCAGGCATGGTCAACAATGGTCTCGTATCATATCCCATTACGTAAGGAATTGGAATATGTCCGGCTGTCGCCAATAAATCAGCACAAAAAACGATTGTTTTATCTTTATACTTAATATGTGGAATCATCTGTTTTTCAGTATGTCCATCCGCAAAAAAGATGCCAAAACCTAGTTCTGATGATTCCAAGAAATCCCCTTCAGGTCTTTTTATAAAATTCAATTGACCACTTTCTTGCATAGGTAGAATATTTTCAGACAGGAAAGAGGCTTTCTCCCTAGGGTTCGGTTTTGTAGCCCATTCCCAATGATTTTCATTACTCCAGAATTTAGCATTTTTAAAAGCAGGTTCATACCCCGTTTTGTCTGCATTCCATTGCACGCTACCACCACAATGGTCAAAATGCAGATGCGTCATAAAAACATCAGTAACATCGTCACGGTGAAAACCATATTTAGCTAAGGACTTATCCATAGAATGAGATCCCCAAAGAGAATAATAGCCAAAAAACTTTTCTGATTGCTTGTTACCCATTCCAGTATCGATCAAAATCAGTCGGTTGCCATCTTCTATCAACAAGCATCTAGCTGCAATATCAATTAAATTATTTTCATCTGCGGGATTGGTTCTGTTCCAAATTGTTTTGGGCACCACGCCAAACATTGCGCCACCATCAAGTTTAAAATTACCGGTTTCAATAGGATATAGTTTCATTTTTTTGAATTGAAAGATTAAAAAATTGAAGGATAAAACGATCTAGTTTAGATCCTCATCACCTCATATAGATAAAAGAAAACGTTTAGAATCTTTTGCTTTTTCCGTAATAGATTGCAATTTATGAAAATTGATCTGCTTTAAAAGAAATCATATAGACTTTTTCTATTTTATCATTAGTTATAAAAATGTTATCAATTATGGAAAAAGGTTTTTATACACTACCTTTGTGGTTAATTTAGACAAAATCAATATAACAATGATAAAGGTTTCTGATACTGCCAAAAAGAAAATCGTCGATTTGATGAAAGAGGACGGTTTTGACGCTGCTACAGACTATGTAAGAGTAGGTGTAAAAAGTGGCGGATGCTCTGGTTTGTCTTATGATTTGAAATTTGACAAAACCAAAAACGAAGAAGATAAGATTTTCATAGACAACGACATAACAATCGCTGTAGAGAAAAAATCTTTTCTCTATTTAGCGGGAACCATCCTGGAATTTTCAGGCGGGATAAACGGAAAAGGATTTGTTTTCAATAATCCTAATGCAAGCAGAACCTGTGGTTGTGGAGAGAGTTTCTCTCTTTAAAATTTAGACACAAATAATAAAGTTTAATATTCAATTTTTGAATCTTTAAATCTTTAAATCTTTACAAGAATGAGTAAATATACAGAAGACGACTTAAAAATCGAACTCGAAACTAAAGAATACGAGTACGGATTTTATACCGAATTGGAATCGGATACGTTTCCTATTGGGTTAAACGAAGATATAGTTCGTGCCATTTCCCACAGAAAAGAAGAACCACAATGGATGACCGACTGGCGCATTGAGGCATTTCGTGCTTGGCAAGAAATGACTGAACCAGAATGGGCAAATGTACATTATACAAAACCTGACTTTCAGGCTATCTCTTATTATTCAGCCCCAAAAGCGGTTGACCCTAATAAAACATTAGACGACGTAGATCCTGAACTTTTAGAAATGTACAAAAAGTTAGGTATCTCTGTTGACGAACAAAAAATGATGAATAATGTCGCTATGGATATTGTAGTTGACTCTGTTTCAGTAGCAACAACATTCAAGAAAACATTAGGAGAAAAAGGAATTATCTTTATGAGTATTTCTGAAGCTATTAAAGAGCATCCAGAATTAGTTCGTAAATATTTAGGAACAGTTGTTCCACAAAAAGACAATTTTTATGCTGCTTTGAATTCTGCAGTATTTTCTGATGGTTCTTTTTGTTATATTCCAAAAGGAGTTCGTTGTCCAATGGAACTTTCGACCTACTTTAGAATCAATCAAGCAGGAACAGGACAGTTCGAAAGAACATTACTTGTTGCTGACGAAGGTAGTTATGTAAGTTACCTAGAAGGTTGCACGGCCCCAAGTCGTGATGAAAACCAATTACACGCTGCTGTAGTTGAGCTAATCGCACTTGATGATGCCGAAATAAAATATTCAACAGTACAAAACTGGTACCCTGGAAACAAAGAAGGTAAAGGTGGAGTTTTCAACTTTGTGACTAAAAGAGGAATCTGCGAGAAAAACGCTAAAATTTCTTGGACACAGGTAGAAACTGGTTCTGCAGTAACTTGGAAATATCCATCGGTTATTTTAAAAGGAGATAATTCAGTAGGAGAATTTTATTCTATCGCTGTAACGAATAATTTCCAACAAGCCGATACAGGAACAAAAATGATCCACATTGGGAAAAACTCTAAGTCGACCATTATTTCCAAAGGTATTTCTGCTGGAAAATCACAGAATAGCTACCGTGGTTTAGTTAAAATTGGAGCAACTGCTGAAAATGCTCGTAATTTTTCACAGTGTGATTCCTTATTAATGGGGAACAATTGTGGAGCGCATACTTTCCCTTACATCGAAAGTAAAAATCCAACAGCTAAAGTGGAACATGAGGCTACGACAAGTAAAATTGGTGAAGACCAAGTTTTCTATTGTAACCAACGTGGAATTCCAACTGAAAAAGCAATTGCTTTAATCGTTAACGGTTTCAGTAAAGAAGTTTTGAACAAGTTGCCAATGGAATTTGCAGTAGAAGCACAAAAATTATTAGAAATTTCGTTAGAAGGATCGGTAGGATAAAAAAAGTTTAAAGCTTAAGGTTTAAAGTTGTGGATACGTAATAGTTGAGTAATTTTAAACTAGAAAACTTTAAACAAATTTTATGGCTACAATTACAAAATTTGAAGATTTAGAGATCTGGAAAGAAGCCAGACGACTAGCTAAGGAGATTCATATTATTTCTGCAGAAACAGATTTAAAAAATGATTTTAGATTTAGAGATCAAATAAAAGCATCATCTGGTTCAGTAATGGATAATATTGCCGAAGGATTTGAAAGAAATGGAAATTTAGAATTTAGACAATTTTTGTCTATTGCAAAAGGATCCGCTGGAGAAACAAGGTCTCAATTATACAGAGCACTAGATTACAATTATATTAACGTAGAAAAGTTTGAATTTTTAAAAACTGACTTCGAAAATTTAAGCGGGAAAATAAATAATTTTATATCATATTTAAACAAGAAAGATTTTAAAGGCACGAAGTTTCAGTAAACACGAGAACTTTAAACTTTAAACTTTAAACAACGAAAACAGATGTTAAGCATAAAAAATTTACATGCCTCAATCGATGGCAAAGAAATATTAAAAGGAATTAATCTTGAAGTAAAAGCAGGAGAAATTCACGCAATAATGGGACCTAACGGTGCCGGAAAAAGTACACTTGCTTCAATCATTGCAGGAAACGAAACTTACGAAGTGACTGAAGGAGAAATCGAATTAGATGGTGAAGACCTTTCTGATTTAGCTCCAGAAGAAAGAGCACATAAGGGTGTATTCTTGTCGTTTCAATATCCAGTTGAAATTCCTGGAGTTTCAGTAACAAACTTCATTAGAACAGCCATCAACGAAACTCGCAAAGCAAACGGTAAGGAAGAAATGCCTGCTAATGAAATGCTAAAAGTGATTCGTGAGAAATCAGAATTATTAGAAATCGACCGTAAGTTTTTATCTCGTTCATTAAATGAAGGATTTTCTGGTGGAGAGAAAAAACGTAACGAAATTTTTCAAATGGCGATGTTAGAACCAAAATTGGCTATTCTTGATGAAACTGATTCTGGATTAGATATTGATGCATTACGTATCGTAGCTAACGGAGTTAATAAATTAAAAAGCGACAAAAACGCAATTGTAGTAATTACGCACTACCAACGTTTATTAGATTATATCGTTCCTGATTTCGTTCATGTTTTACTTAACGGTAAAATTGTAAAATCTGGAGACGCTTCTTTAGCTTTAGAGCTTGAAGAAAGAGGATACGACTGGATCAAACAAGAACAAGAAGTATAAAATTTGTTTAAAGTCTATAGTTTAAAGTTACCTCAAAATAACTTTAAGCTTTTAAACCTTAAACTTTAAACAAAAACTATAAAAATGGATTTAAAAGAAAAATTAGTATCGTCTTTTATGGCTTTTGAAGAGCGCATCGATGTTCACTCTGAACTTCATGATGTGAGAACTTCAGCCATAAAAAACTTTGAAAATAAAGGTTTCCCAACCAAAAAAGATGAAGCTTGGAAATACACTTCGCTAAACGCCATTCTAAAAAATGACTTTACCGTTTTTCCAAAAACAGATAGTAACATTCAGTATTCTGATGTAAAAAAATATTTTTTACACGAAGTAGACACCTACAAAGTAGTGTTTATTGATGGTGTTTTCAGTTCTCATTTATCATCAACAACGCATGAAGGGATTGATGTTTGCTTAATGGCGTCGGCATTGACGAAACCAAAGTACAAAATGATTATTGATACTTACTTCAACCAGATTGCCAATAAAGACGATAGCTTGACTTCGTTGAATACGGCTTTCGCTATTGAAGGAGCATACATCAACATCCCAAAAAGTAAAGTCGCTGACAAACCTATTGAAATCATGTATTTCTCTACTGGAAACGAAGCTGCTTTGATGACACAACCAAGAAACTTGGTGATTGTAGGTGAGAATTCTCATGTACAAATTATCGAGCGTCACCAGAGTTTGAATGATAATCCTGTTTTAACCAATTCGGTTACAGAGATTTTTGCACAAAAACGTGCGATTGTAGATTTCTACAAAATTCAAAATGACAACCTCACTGCTAATCTTATAGACAACACTTATGTTTCCCAAAAACAAGAAAGTCATGTAGCTGTTCATACCTTCTCTTTTGGAGGAAACTTAACGAGAAACAACTTGAATTTCTATCACTTTGGCGAAAGATTGACAAGTACCTTAAACGGAATCACGATTATTGGTGAGAAACAGCACGTAGATCACTACACATTAGTGAAACATTCCACTCCAAATTGCGAAAGCTTTCAGGACTACAAAGGAATCTATTCTGATCGTTCTACAGGTGTTTTCAACGGAAAAGTGTATGTAGAGAGAGAAGCGCAAAAAACGAATGCATTCCAAAAAAGCAATAACATTTTATTGAGTGACAAAGCTACAATAAATGCAAAACCGCAATTAGAAATTTTTGCTGATGACGTAAAATGTTCTCATGGTTGTACCATCGGACAATTAGACGAAACGGCAATGTTCTATATGCAAGCACGTGGAATTCCTAAAAAAGAAGCAAAAGCGTTATTGATGTATGCGTTCTCGAATGCAGTTATCGAAAACATCAAAATACCTGAATTAAAACAAAGAATTACCAAAATCATCGCTAACAAATTAGGCGTGAAAATAGGTTTTGATTTGTAATAATTAAGGACTTAAAACATTTAACCCTTTCAAAGTTCAAAACTCTGAAAGGGTTATTTTTTTGAAGCTATTTCCCGCTATCCGCTACAATCTTTTTTCGGTAAAAACCTTAAAAAAGATTTTCACTTCTATCGCGGCTAAAAAATATTATTCATTTACATACATTAACTCAATATACTTTTTAGTGAATTTTAAAAAATCATCATACTCCTTTAGAAATACTTTTAAATCAATCGAACGAAATTCTGCAGAATTCTTTGAATCATTATATTTCATTAAATATGCAAAAACAACTGGATGCACAGAACCACTATAAGAATTAAGCTGAGAATTAATAAAGGAATGTTTATAACCATTAGAAATTTCATTTAATGTTAGTAAAATACTTTTAAACTTATCAAATCCTCCATCAAAACATTTTTCCTTATTAAGAAACTCGCCAATTGAACTCACTTTAATTTTTAGCGGGTATCTAGTATTTTCTTTAAAATAACTCAATATAAAAATTAAAGATATTAATTCATCCGACGTCTTTCTTAACCAATAAAAAAGCTGTTCAATTTTCATTATTTCTTTATAACCTATTTCAAGACTTACATCAACAGTTCCATTTAGCACTAATTCCTTTTTCGAATTATAAAAATCATCATATATATTTATAATTTCACTATTGCAACTTTCGGTTCTAACAACAATTTGCATCCAAATGATATTTAAATTCCCAAAATTAGTATTAGTTGGTAAACTAATAAATTGCGATTTATTAAAGTTTGCTTTATACTTCTTTAAAGCCTCAATTAACGGATACTTTTCATCTATCATAACTTACTTCTTAAAACTCCCAAGAATCCCTTTCAACATTCCGTTTACATCAAACTTAGCATCTTCTGTTAAACCCATTCTCACAATAACTAAATCGTGCGACGGAATAATAAATACTTTTTGTCCTTGAAAACCATTAGCCGAGTACAAATCCTTTGGCACATCAGGATATCTTCCACCGGCATTCAACCAAAAATGTCCCCCATAATCCCCATTTGAACCATTTGTTGGCGTTGCCACATATTTAGCCCAGCTCTTATTAAATAGCTGCTCGCCATTCCAATTCCCTTCGTGCAAATAAAGCAAACCAAATTTTGCCCAATCCCTTGTCGTAGCCCAACCATAAGAAGAGCCTACATAATTACCCGCCATATCTGTTTCTAAAACCATAGAGTTCATTCCTATTTTATCTATCAAAGCAGAATACCAAAAATCTAAATATTCTTGATGCGTCTTAAACTGATTTCTTAAAATATAAGACAGCAAATTAGTAGTTCCTGATGAGTAGTTCCAATGTGTATTTGGTTTAAAAGCCGCTTCTTTTTCTAGTTGCACTTTTCCCATATTCTCTGCCTGAAAAAGCATTTGCGTTGCATCGCAAATTGTACTGTAATTTTCCTCCCAAGCTAAACCAGAATTCATGTGTAGCAAATCATTTGTGGTAATGATTTTGCGCTCGTCGTTTTTCCATTCTGGTATTGGTGCCGGTCTGTTAATATCATATTTCCCTTGTTTTTCTAGGATTCCAAAAATTGTAGCAGTAATACTTTTGGTCATCGACCATCCCAGAATTTTACTGTCTTTATTGAATCCCGTATCGTATTTTTCGGCAATGATTTTGTCTTTATAAATCACTAATAAAGAACGCGTCCTTTTAACCTTTTGTCCATTAATATCAAATGCATTGGCTACAGCCGAATTTAATTTGCCATAATCAACGTTACTAAAAACAGTATCCATTGGCTCATTATTCCCATAAGGAAACGTCAAATTACTCTTCACGATTGTTCTATTAGGAACTTCATAGGGTTTTGTCTCGTCAAAATCACTGTCAACCAAAGTTACACCCAAGCCTTTTCGATAAATCGCTTTTCGTTCCTTCAAGCCATATACTGATGCCGTTGCAAAACTTCCCTTTTCGAAAATAGTGTTGGTAGCCAAGTCAATCATATCGATATCATTGTCCCCTTTTTCAATCATTTCTTGTGAACGATTATCAATAAAATGACCGGAAGCGACACTTTTAGCCGAAAAGCCAGAAATCAAATCAAGTTTTGGACAGGTGGTGAATCCTAAATAAAAAATTAAGATAAATACAGCTAATCCCAGAAGTTTAAAGAATTTTTTCATACCTAGTTACTATTTGTTTTTTATCAGACTATGGAATTCGAATATCTCCATCGGTTTTCATCTCGAGTTTTAACTATGCGCATTTCATAGTAGTTAATTGTAAAACAATGCAATATAATTATTTTTAAATTAATAATTCATTGATTTCATTTCATAAAAAAGCGAAATTAACACAAGTAAATTGGTGAATTAATGCCTAAAACAATTTAGTTTTTCTTACTTTTGTATTTAGAAAAATTCTAAATAAACAAGCCCCAATTACAACTTGGATTGTTTAAAAAATGTCGATTATTGGCGTACTATCTGACCAATAAAAAACTATAAAAACACGTAGCTAAAATGTTAGATATAAATAAAATTAGAGCTGATTTCCCCATTCTAACCCAGAAAGTAAACGGAAAACCATTGGTTTATTTCGACAATGGAGCTACTTCACAAAAACCACAAGTCGTTATTGATGCGATTTCAAAATATTACCAAGAAATTAATGCTAACATTCATCGTGGTGTTCACACTTTGAGCCAATTGGCAACTGATGCCTATGAACTTTCCCGTGGGAAGATTCAGGATCACATCAACGCTGAATTTACGCATGAAGTGCTTTTTACTTCAGGAACCACTTTTGGAATTAATTTAGTCGCAAATGGTTTTGCTTCAATTTTAAAACCAGGCGATGAAGTTTTAGTTTCTTCATTAGAACATCACAGTAATATTGTGCCTTGGCAAATGCTATGCGAGAAAACGGGTGCTACGCTAAAAGTGATTCCTATGAATGACAATGGCGAATTGATTATGGAAGCGTTTGACAAATTACTATCGGATAAAACAAAAATCGTAACCGTAAACCATATTTCAAATGCACTTGGAACAGTCAATCCCATTAAATACATGATTGACAAAGCACATGAGTTTGGTGCTGCAGTTTTAATTGATGGTGCTCAAGCCGTTCCGCATGTTAAACCTGATGTTCAAGCACTTGATTGTGATTTTTATGTTTTTTCTGGACACAAAATGTGTGGACCTACAGGAATTGGAATTCTATACGGAAAAGAAGCATGGTTAAATAAATTACCTCCTTATCAAGGTGGTGGCGAAATGATCAAAGAAGTAACTTTCGAAAAAACTACTTATGCTGAATTACCTCATAAGTTTGAAGCTGGAACGCCTAATATTGCTGGAGGAATCGTTCTAGGAGCAGCAGTTGACTATATGAATTCTATTGGTTTTGAAAATATTCAGAAACAAGAACTAGAATTGTTGGAATATGGAACACAACGCTTACTTGAAATTGAAGGTTTGAAAATATATGGCACGGCAGCAACAAAAACATCTGTAATTTCGTTTAATATTGAGGGAATTCATCCTTATGATATTGGCACTATTATTGACAAATTAGGGATAGCGGTACGAACTGGGCACCATTGTGCACAACCAATCATGAATTACTTCAAGATTCCAGGAACTATAAGAGCCTCGTTCTCTTTTTACAATACCAAAGAGGAAATTGATGCGATGGTAGAAGCCATTAAGAGAGCAAAAACAATGTTATCCTAATACCTAAAATATGAAAATACTATCCTTATTGTTCTTAACCCTTTTTCTGGGAAAAAGTTGCGACGATCAACAAAAACAGGACATCGAAACAGCTGTAATTGAATATGTGGCCAATTCGAGGGGATTTTATCAAAAAATAACGGTCGAGAAACAAATGGTTACAATTTCTTCAGACCGCAGTGGAAAAGAGAAAACTGTTCCCACAAAAATTTCAGATGCCGACTGGAAAGAATTGGTGAATTGTTTCCAAACAGTAGAGTTGGATAGTTTGGCAAAATTAAAAGCACCTACAGAAAAGCGATTTTATGACGGAGCGGCAATTGCCAATTTAAAAATCACCTATAAAGACAAAGCATACGAAACTACTAGTTTTGATAACGGTTTTCCACCAAAAAAAATTAAGAAATTCGTAAATAAAATAACATCATTTGCAAAACAAAATAATGAAAATTAAAGACATACAAGAAGAAATCGTAGACGAATTCTCCATGTTTGATGACTGGATGGAACGTTATGAATACATCATCGAATTAGGGAAGAATTTACCTTTAATACAAGAAGAATTCAAAACAGAAGATAAGCTGATTAAAGGTTGCCAATCGAAAGTCTGGTTGCAAGGCGAACAAAGCGAAGACAAAATAGTCTTTACCGCCGATAGCGATGCGATATTAACCAAAGGTATTATCGCCATTTTGATTCGGACTTTCTCCAATCAAAGCGCTACAGATATCCTTGAAGCTGACATGAATTTTATTGATGAAATAGGACTGAAAGAGCATTTATCACCAACACGTGCAAACGGATTGGTATCGATGATAAAAAACATTAAAATGTATGCTTTGGCATTCAATGCAAAGAATTAGTTTTAACATATAAGTACACTAAAAACTTACATGACTTATATGTTTAAAAATACAATAACAGAATAAAACTAAAATAAAAATGACACAAGAAATAGACACTAATGATTTAGGGGAAGCAATTGTAAAAAAATTAAAAACAATTTATGATCCTGAAATCCCTGTTGATATATACGAATTAGGATTGATATATGACGTTATGGTCAACACAGATTACGAGGTGAAAATCCTGATGACTTTAACTTCTCCTAACTGTCCGGTAGCGGAAAGTTTGCCAAGAGAAGTAGAAGAAAAAGTGAGATCAATTGAGCACATAAAAGATGCTGAAGTAGAAATCACTTTTGATCCACCATGGAGTAAAGATCTAATGAGCGAGGAAGCGAAGTTAGAATTGGGAATGCTTTAAAAATTGTTTAAAGTTTAATGGTTTAAAGTTGTCTAACTAACTTTAAACCTTAAACTTTTAAACTATAAACGAGAAACATGGAAGAAATTATAAATAAAGTAGCCACCAGTGCTCTGGAAGTATTCGATCTTGAAGATTACTATCCAAAGGGTGTTCGTGCGCAAATAGATATTTCGCAATGGCTTTTGGAAGGTTTTTTGTTGAAAGAAAAAGACTTTAGGGAACATCTTAAAAATCATGACTGGACACAATACCAAGATCAATTTGTGGCTATCAATTGCAGTACGGATGCAATAGTTCCAGCCTGGGCTAGCATTTTGGTCACCATTCAAGTGGCTCCATTTGCGAAGAAAGTGGTTAACGGAAACATCGAAGATTTAGACGCCTCCCTTTATGAGGAATTACTAGCTAAAATTGACTATTCTGTCTATGCCAATAAAGCGATTATTATAAAAGGCTGTTCTAGAAAACCAGTACCCATGCGTGCATATGTTTTGGCAGCAAGCAATTTGCAACCCTTTGCTAGAAGCATAATGTATGGCGAAGCTTGTTCAGCAGTTCCCTTGTACAAGGCGAAAAAATAAATTCCTTAATATACAAGAACATGAAAAAAATACTACTTTCTTTCGTATTCCTTTTGGCTTTAGTAACTGTAAATGCTCAGGAAGTCTCAAAAGACACCACAAAACTTTGGACAAAAAAAGGGAATATCTCCTTACTTTTTAACCAATCTGCTTATAACAAGCAGTGGCTTGGTGGCGGAACCTCAAACATTGCTGGAAACTTTAACTTGAATTATGATTTCAATTATAAAAAAGGAGATGTTGTTTGGGATAACAAACTTATCGCCGCTTATGGGTTGACCAAAATTAAAGGAGATAATCAAATTGCCAAAACTGACGACCGATTGGAATTAAATTCACTTTGGGGTAAAAAAGCAAAAGGCGATTGGTACTATTCGTTGTTCTTCAATTTTAAAACTCAAATGGATTCAGGTTATGATAAAGACGACTTAAAAATCTCGCACTTTTTCTCACCTGCCTATACTCAATTTGGACCTGGAATGTTATGGAAAAAAAGCAATAATTTAAGTGTCAACTTTTCTCCCGCTACCGCAAAACTGATCCTTGTTCACGACCATTTCACTGAATTTGGACCGTCGTTTGGTGTATTGCAGGGTGACAGTTCTCGTTTTGAGTTTGGAGCCAGTATTTCGGCTAATTACAAGTTTAACGTGATGGCAAATGTCTCGATTGAGAACCGTTTGAATTTGTATTCCAACTATTTGGACAATCCGCAAAATGTAGATATCGATTACCAAATGAATTTGGTTATGAAAATCAACAAATACCTTTCGGCTAACGTGGCTTTACGAACAATATACGATGACAACTCTATACAAGCCGTTCAGGTAAGTGAAGTTTTTGGAATTGGAGTGAATTATGGTTTCTAGAAACCAACAAAAATAAGTATATAAAAAGCCCTTTTGAAATTCATCAAAAGGGCTTTTTATTTTCGGTTTTATTCAGTCAATATATCCTATTTCCAAAAGAAAAATCGAAGTAAGTATGGTTTTACATCTCCATTTTCACCACTGTTCTTCCTTTCAATTTTCCTTTAAGCATTAAATCTATTTTTTCGTCTAATTCATTTAAACTTATTTCAGTACATGTTTCATTTAAATTATCCATTTTCCATTCATTTGCTAATTTACTCCAGACTATCTCTCTGTATTTCATTGGGTAATTTTGAGAGTCTATACCTATAAGGCTAATTCCTCTTAATATGAAAGGAAACACCGTTAAATCAAGTTTTGGAGACGCTACATTACCACAACAAGTAACAACTCCCATTGGACTTACGGATTTAATAATGTTTTCAAGAATTACTCCTCCTACAGTGTCAATAGCTCCAGCAAAAGCTGGTTTTAAAAGTGGCTTTTTATCCATTTCCTCAAAGTCTGTACGCATAATAATGTTGTCTGCTCCTAGTTTCTTTAAAAATTCAATTTCAGTTTCTTTCCCTGTTATTGCTGACACTTTATATCCAAGCTTACTTAAAATAGCGACACTTAAAGACCCTACACCTCCAGTAGCACCTGAGACAACTATCACTCCATCTTCAGGTTTAACTGTTTCAGTAAGTCTTAATACTGACATACCAGCTGTCAATCCAGCTGTTCCTATTATCATAGCTTCTTTCATAGATAGCTTTTCCGGTAATTTAACAGCCCAGTCTTCAGGAACTTTGATGTATTGACCAAAACCTCCATTTGTATTCATTCCTAAATCGTAGCTGGTTACAATAACAGTATCCTCTACTTTAAATTTACCTGATTCAGATGAAACAATTGTTCCAACAGCATCAATACCTGGTGTATGCGGATAATTTCTCGTTACCCCTTTATTACCGCTAGCTGATAAAGCATCTTTGTAGTTTAATGAACTATAGTGTACTTTGATTAATAATTCTCCTTTGGACAAAGATTCAAATGGCATTTCTTTTATTGTCGAAATGTATTTTCCGTCTTTTTCTTCTACTCTAAAGGCCTTGTATGTTGATTTACTATTCATTGTTGCTATTTTATATGATTTGATTACTTTTACATCAAATTTCGACTAAAATATACTGATAAACAATAGCTTACAAAATATTCCATTACGAACATTTTGTGCTATTTTGTGTATTTACTGCGTTCCCAACCCAAAAAAGATGAAAAAAAGTTATTGTCCTATTGATACATTTATAAATTCTATAAAAGGAAAAAGAAAAGGCACCATTATTTTGCACCTCTTTCAAGGGAATAAAAGATATGGTGAATTAGTAAAACTAATACCTGATATTAGTGAGCGTATGATGACAAAACAACTTAAAGAGTTAGAGCAGGATAGTTTAATTAACAGGACTGTATTTCCTGAAGTTCCGCTTAGGGTCGAATATAGCTTAACAAAAATGGGACAAGAAATACATCCCGTTTTAAAAGGAATGTACAAAGCAGGATTGATTTTTGAAAATAGTCTTGAACCACTCGAAAGTTAATTACAAATAGACTTTTACTATATTCGATGATACAAAAACTTTACCCTCGCTAACATTATTATTAACCAAATGGAAATGCTTAGAAAGATTCATTTTACCTCAATTTGCGAGCAATGATACCAAGCGGTTTCTTGTAAATGACACTGCCATCTTTTGCTGTCAATACAGGTTTTATACATTATTAGCTTTACTATTTCTCAAAACCATTTGTTTCTTTTAAAATAGATTAGAGGTACCAAACAACTTAAAATAATTACAACTACTACAATTGGATAGCTGTAGTAATAATTCAATTCAGGCATGTTTTTAAAATTCATCCCATAAATCCCAGCTATTAATGATGGAATTGATACACAAACTGTAATAATTGTCAAAGTCTTGAAGATTTTGTTTTGCTCTAATTCAATTTTACTATTTATGTTTGTTTTCAAGTCATTTACTCTCTCAAAGTTATATTGAATATGCTCCGAAACTACATTTAAATCGTTTATTTCTATCTCTAATTTTTCATTAATAATTTTGTTTCCTGAGTACTTCTTTCTTAGCAATAAAATTACTCTTTGAAATTCCGAAACTGAATCTCTTAGTATAAAATTATTAAAATTGTACTTTGTAAGTATGTCTAAAATATCATCAGATACTTTTGTAAAGCTCATTGCCTTATAGTATGTGTCTCGGATTTTGTTCGAGTTTAATTCTACAATGTCTGCAAAATAATCAGATAAGATTCCGATCTGGAAAGCTAAAAAGTCTAAATGTGTTTCTAATTTTAGGTTTTCAATGTCATATCTTAAATTAATCAACTGGTTTAGTGTTTTGTTCATGTTTTCGGATAAAAATAGAAAAAGTATATTTTCCTTAATGACGATATGAATACTCTCCTCTTTGGTTGTTCCCTCTGAGATATTAATAGGAATAGATAGGTTTAAGGTAAGTTGGTTGGAAACATCTATATAATGAGAACTAATTTCAATATCTTCTCTATTTTGAAATGGTTCTAAATTTATATTCCATTTTTCAGCGATTTCATTTAATTTTTTTTCTTCATTGCCAATTAATTTGATGTAAATAATATCTTCCTTTTCGAATCCAATTATATCTTTGATTCCTGTGACTTTTTTTACTAATCCATTTACATAAACCTCTATCATAGTTTTTCTATTTATTGTAGCTATTTTGTTGCGGCATTATATGTAGTTAACCTCGTTGCAAACGCTACGTTTTATCTTTAAATTTAAGTAGGTACTCGTCGCAGACGAGCTCCAGATGGGATTATAGCGATAGCGAACTGCCGAAGCAATCTCATGAAGATTATCTTTTAATAATCCGGCATTGCGAACCCTAGTTTTTACTTACAATATATTTAGTTTTATTAAGACTGCCTTCACTTTTAAATAAATTTAGTTGCATTCCTTTTTTTAAGTCTCTACTTGCTGTTGCCGATGACAAATCTTTAAAAATGTTCATATAATCCTTTCTTGTGAATTCGTTTAAACCAAGATTTAAAAAATAGTCTAATCTATCAATATCTTTTAAAACTCTGTTATTATAAGAGAGTAAAGAACTTAGGGATTCATTAATCACCCCAAGCATGTACTCAATAAAAAAAGTTAATTCTCCTGATTTGTCACTCATAGCCAATGACTTGTAATATTCATTCTGAGTTTTACTAATGAGTGTTTCAAAAGGTAAAAACTCGAATACTGGGTATTCTGACATTAAAATTAAAGTTTGCCATAATCTACCCATCCTACCATTTCCGTCTAGAAATGGATGAATAAACTCCATTTCATAATGAAAGACACAACTTTTTATAAGAACCAATTCATCTGAATTCTTAAGATATTCAAATAAGTCATTCATTAAATATGGAACATTTTCATAAGGCGGAGCAACATGCTCGACTTTAGTTCCTTTAACTATTCCTACTCCTTTTCTTCTATATTTCCCTGCGTTTTCTATTAAACCGGCCATCAATTCCGAATGTGCTTTCAAAAAACTCTTATCAGATGAAAAGTTAAATTCTTTTAGGCTTTCATACACTTTAATTGCATTCAAAACCTCCAAAACGTCTTTTTCAGGCCCGATAACTCTTTTGTTTTCAATTAACGCAGTAATCTGTTCTTCTGTTAATGTATTGCCCTCAATTTGCAAAGAAGAATGAATTGTTTTTATTATATTTTGTTTTCTAAGTTGTGGAGATTGTCTGTTTAAAAAGTTTGCGTTAACTTCTCCAAGTTTTTCAGAAATAGCGCTAATTAGTTTTAAAATATTTGGTGTAATCTCATACGGTGGTTTCATCGATACTATCATTTGATATTATCAAAAGTAGTTTTGTTTCTCGAGTAGTGCAAATATTATCGTTATAAAACTGTATATATGTGCAATGGCGTCCTACTTTTCACCGTTTTTTTATTCAAATGTTTTTATATCTTACAACACATCAAAAGAAGCGCACTAGCAATTACTACTGTAGCTTCGCATGAAGGATGGCAGCGGAAATCCTCCAGATTTTTCTTCGGGAGATTGCAGCGTACAGCCTGACGCAGCTGTAACGTAGTGGAAGCTGGGGCATGCCCAAAAAAAATCCCTAATGAAAATTCAAAAGGGATTGGGGTATTTTATGTTTTTGGGAAACTATGAATTAATCAATTGTTTCCTCTTCTTGCTCGTCTTTGTCTTCTTTCTCCACAGCGTCTTTATAGTCTGGGTATAGAAACTTATTGTAAGGAAAACGGGTAATGTGAATATGTCTTACCGCTTCATATACACGCTCTCTGAATTCCTCGAAATTCTCTCTGTTGGTTGCCGAAATAAACAAAGCATTTTCTTCTCCTACACGACTCATCCATGTAGATTTCCACTCTTCAAGCGTGAAGTGTCTTGGTGTTTTTTCGGTCATAAGATCATCTTCATCAATGGTCAAATGTTTGAAAGAATCAATCTTATTGAAAACCATTATTACCGGCTTATCATTAGCTTTGATGTCTAATAAAGTCTGGTTTACAGATGCGATATGATCTTCAAATTCAGGATGTGAAATATCAACCACGTGCAACAACAAATCAGCTTCACGAACCTCATCAAGCGTACTTTTGAAAGAATCGACTAGTTGTGTTGGCAGTTTCCTGATGAAACCTACGGTGTCAGAAAGCAAGAAAGGGAGGTTTTTGATGACTACTTTTCGAACGGTGGTGTCCAAAGTCGCAAAAAGTTTGTTTTCGACAAAAACGTCACTTTTCCCTACGGCATTCATCAATGTCGATTTTCCAACATTAGTATAACCAACCAAAGCAACACGAACCATGGCGCCACGATTCCCGCGTTGCGTGCCCATTTGCTTGTCAATGGCTTTAATTTTATCTTTTAATAACGCTATCCTGTCGCGAACAATACGTCTGTCTGTTTCAATCTCGGTTTCCCCAGGTCCACGCATTCCAATTCCCCCTTTTTGACGCTCAAGGTGAGTCCACATTCCAGAAAGTCTAGGCAGCAAATATTGGCACTGCGCCAGTTCTACCTGTGTTCTTGCATAAGAAGTTTCGGCACGTTGTGCAAAAATGTCAAGGATAAGGTGAGTTCTATCTAGAATCTTACATTCCTCAATTATTTTGGCAATATTTTTTTGTTGTGAAGGAGTCAATTCATCATCAAAAATCAATGTTGAAATTCCATTCTCTTTTACATACGAATGAATTTCATCAATTTTTCCGGTTCCAACGAAAGTTTTGGGATTAGGACGCTCCATCTTTTGTGAAAAACGTTTTACCACTTCTCCACCTGCTGTGTAAGTCAAAAACTCCAATTCGTCGAGATATTCTTTTAATTTCTCTTCGCTTTGGTTTTGGGTTACAATACCGACAATGGCCGTTTTTTCGAAATTTATTGTTTCTTTTTCTAACATAACTTTGAATAAGTCACAAATTTAATCATTTGTCAGCGACTTATGGAATTTATCCCTTCATAATAAACAATAGCTGTGAAAATTGATACTTTGAGCACTGCTGTTATTTAACAATAGTGTGTTTTAGCCGCTGATTTCAAAGATTATCGTAGATAATTTATCGGAAAAGCTTTTGACTTCTGAATCTCTTTTACTACATAGAGACATAGAGTTAATTGTCTTTAAAAAGAGTTAGATAGAAGTTTTACTTGTCACATAGCAAACTGTAAAATATTTTCACCGCTAATTCCACAGATTTTCGCAGATTATTTTTTTGACTAAACTACTGAAAGAAATCTGCGCGAATCATTCTACTCTGCGGTTATTTTTTTTTACCGCTGATTTCACAGATTTTTACAGGTTATTTATTGGGGAAGCTTTTGACTTCTGAATCTCTTTTACTACATAGAGCCATAGAATTATTTGTCTTTAAAAAGAATTAGATAGAAATTTTACTTGTCACATAGCATAGTTGCAAAGAGATCTTTTTTTTCGAATGCTTTCATAAATAGGAATTGCTGTTTTCATTAAGCTCCAAAAGCTATGTTTTCTTTAAAAAAGTAAAACGTCTTCTCAAAAACAACCTTATTTATATCTCTATGTGGTAAAAAAATAAATACTCCCGCTGCAATAGGTTATTTTAATTATTTTTACCCCAATTTAATCCCATTTGAATGAATCGACTTTTGAATTTTGTTGTTGTATTGCTCTTTCCTGTACTACTTATGGCGCAAAATGATTTTGACACTTTGTTGAATGAGTTGGATACAACAGTTGATAATTACCAGATTTATTCCAATCGCAAAGAGGATAAAATAAAACAACTGAAAGTTTTGCTGAAACAATCTTCTAGCGATCTTCAAAAATATGAAATTGGTCAAAACTTATTCGATGAGTACAAACTCTATCAGTCGGATTCCGCTTTAGGGTATGCCAGAAAAAATCTTCAAATAGCCACTGTTTTAAAGGATATTACAAAAATCAATTCGGCCAAATTAAATCTAGCTTCCATAATGGGAACATTAGGAATGTATAAAGAAGCCACTGATGTTCTCCATAAAATTGACATCAAATCTTCGGCTGATCTATACAGTTATTTTTACCGTGTCAATACTACTATTTATGGCTCTATGTCTGATTATGCAGCCTCACTTCAGGAACAAAAGAAATACGATTTATTGACTAGACAGTATCGGGACTCCACCATGCAGTCTTATCCATCCCAATCTAACTTAAAATTTATTGACCAAGCCAGCAAACTCCTTGGGGACAAAAAACATGAGGAATCGTTAGATTTATTGCTTGATTATTTCCCTAATATATCTAATGATAATCCAGAACAAGCAGTTGTAGCTTATTTGATTTCACAATCCTATCATGGAAAAAAGGACCATGAACAGGAAAAAAAATGGTTGACAATATCAGCTATCTCCGACTTACAATTGGCCAAAAAAGAATACATTTCGCTTCGATCACTCGCTTTTATGATGTATGAAGATGGCGACATAGACCGAGCGTACAAATACATGAAACGATCTCTTGAAGATGCACTTTTTTGTAATGCCCGTTTAAGAACCTATGAAATTTCGAAGATGATGCCCATCATCAATGAAGCCTACCAACAGCAAAATGAAACAAACCGCTTTCAAATAGTGCTTTTTCTAGTCAGCGCCAGTCTGCTCTCGCTTGTTTTATTGGTCATATTATTTATGCTTTTCAAACAAATGAAGAAATTGAATAGAGCGAAACAAGACATCTATTTGGCCAATATTCAGCTTTCTGAATTGAATAAAGAACTCTCTTTTTTTAACGAGAAGTTAAACGAAGCTAATTTCACGTTGACTGAAGCCAACCTACTAAAAGAAATATATATTGGGCGTTATATGGATCAATGTTCGGATTATATAGGAAAACTTGAGGGATACCGACGCAAACTAAATGTAATGGTAACAACTGGAAAAATGAATGATTTGGTGACTGCTGTTAAGTCAAAACAGTTTATCGAAAATGAGCTGAAAGAATTCTACACTAATTTTGACCAAACTTTTTTACAACTGTTTCCCACCTTTATCGAAGAATTTGCAGCCCTATTAGTTGATGAAGATGCCATTCAATTAAAGGAAGGCGAATTGCTTAATACTGAACTTCGCATCTTTGCATTGATCCGTTTAGGCATAAAAGATAGCGCCAAAATATCTGTTTTCCTTCGCTATTCTGTATCGACAATTTACAATTACAGATCCCAAATCAAGAACAAAGCTGTAGGTCCACGTGATGCCTTTGAATCAAATGTGATGGCGATAGGAAAGGACATAAAATGAATTGGTTTAGGACTAATCCAGTAAGAACCCACTATTTTTAGTCCACAAAACCACCACTTTTTTTTATTAAAAAAAACATTCAAACCACTATTAAACAATGATTTAAATATTTATCACTATATTTAAATCTACTTTTTTATAATGGTAAAAATATGCAACACATAAAGGGTTTATATTTACCTCCACGAAATTCTAAATTCAGATGAGACTTTTAGAATTTCGACAAAAATCGATTTCGCAAAAAGTAAAATATGCGATAATCATGATCACCACATTCTATTATCAAAACTGAAATTAATTATTAAATTCTATTTTAAAAATGAAGCATTTTATTATCACCTCTTTATTGTGGCTAGCACTATTTAATTATGCAGCTGCACAACAGTTAAAATCACCCAATGAAAAATTCACAATGGAATTTTCATTATTAGCTGACGGAACTCCAAGTTATACTTTGAACTACAAAGGTAAAGCTGTCATAAAACCTAGTAAACTTGGTCTTGAACTAAAAAGCGACAAAAAGACAATGTTGTATGATTTGACCTTTAGTACAAATGCATCTGAAAAAAAATTGTTATTTGACAAAAATTCATTGTTAAATAATTTCACGATAAAAGACACCCAAACAAGCACTTTTGATGAAACTTGGAAACCAGTTTGGGGTGAAGAAGATCAAATTCGCAATCATTATAATGAATTGGCGATTACTCTTAACCAAAACGAAACTGATAGACAATTGGTGATTCGTTTCCGTCTGTTTGATGATGGTCTTGGTTTTCGTTACGAATTTCCTACTCAAAAGAACCTAACTTATTTTATAATCAAAGAGGAAAGAACGCAATTTGCAATGGCCGGAGATCATACTGCTTTTTGGATTCCGGGAGATTATGACACACAAGAATACGATTATACAACCTCAAAATTATCTGAAATTAGAGGATTAACCGAAAAAGCTAAAACGGACAACGTGTCACAGACTTCTTTTTCTCCTACAGGGGTTCAGACTTCTTTGATGATGAAAACTAGTGATGGTTTGTATATCAATCTACATGAGGCGGCACTAATTAATTATTCTTGCATGCACCTGAACCTAGATGACAAAAACATGGTATTTGAATCTTGGTTGACTCCAAACGCGAATGGCGACAAAGGAAATATGCAAGCTCCGCAACAAACCCCATGGCGTACGATTATGGTAAGTGATGATGCTACTGACATTCTAGCTTCAAAAATGACATTGAATTTAAACGAGCCTTCTAAAATTGAAGATACTTCATGGATCAAGCCTGTTAAATATATTGGAGTTTGGTGGGAAATGATTACAGGAAAAAGCTCTTGGTCATATACTAATGAATTTCCATCAATACAACTAGGTATTACTGATTATTCAAAAGCAAAACCAAACGGAACTCATGGTGCAAACAATGCCAATGTAAAAAAATACATTGATTTTGCTGCTGCAAATGGTTTTGATGGTGTTTTAGTTGAAGGTTGGAATCAAGGTTGGGAAGATTGGTTTGGTCATGCCAAAGATTATGTTTTTGATTTTGTAACTCCATATCCAGATTTTGATGTAAAAGCAATTCATGAGTATGCCAAGTCAAAAGGAGTAAAAATGATCATGCACCACGAGACTTCGGGGTCAGTTCGTAACTACGAGCGCCATATGGACACAGCATATCAGTTTATGAAAGACAATGGATATGATGCTGTAAAAAGTGGTTATGTAGGTGACATTTTACCTAAAGGCGAAAATCATTATAGCCAATGGACTGTCAATCACTATCAATATGCAATTGAAAAAGCAGCTGATTATAAAGTTATGGTCAATGCACACGAGGCGGTGCGCCCAACTGGAATATCTAGAACGTACCCAAATTTAATTGGAAACGAATCAGCTAGAGGAACGGAATATCAATCATTTGGAGGTTCAAAACCAAATCACGTAACAGTACTTCCTTTTACCAGATTAATTGGTGGACCGATGGATTATACTCCGGGAATTTTTGAAATGGATCTATCAAAATTGAATCCTGACAATCATTCGCATGTAAACAGTACAATTGCTAATCAATTAGCATTATACGTAACGATGTATAGCCCGTTGCAAATGGCAGCCGACTTACCTGAAAACTACAATCGCTTTTTAGATGCGTTCCAGTTTATTAAAGATGTTGCTATTGACTGGACAGTGAGTAAATACATCGAGGCTGAACCGGGACAATACATTACTGTTGCTAGAAAAGCAAAAGGAACAAACAACTGGTTTTTAGGGAATGTAAATGGAGAAACTCCACGTACCTCGAACATTAAATTTGATTTCTTGGAAAAAGGAAAAAAATATGAGGCAACTATTTATGCTGATGCAAAAGATGCTCATTACAAAACAAATCCTCAAGCGTATGTTATTCGCAAAATGACGGTAACTAGCAAATCTAAATTATCACAGTTATCTGCTCCAGGTGGAGGTTATGCGATTAGCATTATTGAAATCAAAAAATAATTTAAAATAACTATTCCAAGAAAAAGGATATAGGATTTATAAACAACAAAAGGCTGTCTTCTCGGACAGCCTTTTGTTGTTTATAATAGTTTAAAACTAATTTACTTTGATCAGTTTAACATCAAAAACTAGTACAGAACCTCCAGGAATTGGTCCGCTACCATTGCTTCCATAACCTAAATGAGATGGAATTAAAAGAATACCGTTACCGCCTTCTTTAAAATAAGGAATTCCTTCTGTCCAACCTTTTATAACTTGATTCAATCCAAAGGATATACCTTGATCAGTACTTTTATCAAATACATTTCCATTGGTAAAATATCCTTTGTAAGCTACTGTAACATTAGAAGAAGCTGTAGGTTGTGTTCCTGTTCCTGCTTCATTAACAACATAATACAAACCTGAATCAGTTTTTGTAGCTGTTAATTTGTTTGCCGCGATGTAATCGACAATTTCTTTTTCGTTTTCAACTGTATAATCAACAGTTTTCGCTGCATCACCTTCTGATAAGCAAGAAACAAATAGTATAGAAACTAATGCTAATAAAATAGATTTCATAATAATAATTTAATTGATAAGCTCGCAAATATATAAAATACAGCCTACATAAATTATATTTTTTACTACTATATAACTAAAATCAATCCCCAAAAACCTGAACATCATCTATCTGAAAAGCCCCATCCAGCGCAAGGTTTTTTCCAGAGCCAATATATTTAAAAGCAATATTTATTTTTCCTTTGTAAGAGGATAAATCTACTCCTCCACTTCCCACAAACTGATACCATGGTGTGGCTTGCTTTGGCAAAATAACCTGAACTGGAATCCAAGTTGCCTTAGTCACATTCAAACCATCAAAATTAGTAGAAACATAAACCTCAATAGTATTTAGTGGTGAGTCCACATCTAGGTGGTGCTGGGCAGTTCTAAAAGTCAATATCTCATTAGTATGTGTATCCATATCAATTTTGGGCGAAATCAACCAAGCGATATTAGAAATTACTTTTGTCCCACTAATATTAAACTCGGCATATCCATTACCTGAATAAACGGTTCCTTTCCAAAATAGTGTACCGCTCTGAACGATGTTTGCCCAACCCGGAAGGCTTAAATTTGACTTATCAACAACTCTACTAAAATCTTCCGAAAAGAAGGGAACTGCCCGTACTCCTGAAATTGCAACATCACTTTCAGAACGTGCGACTAACTGATAATCAGAACCAAATTTAGTCAAAACCCCTCTTACTTTACCGCTACCGTCAGGCACTAATTTGCCTGAAAAATCAGCATAACTACTGGTTCTAAAAATAATTTGATTTCCTTTTTTGTCTATTAAGTTCCAATTTGTCGCTCCGCCAATATTATTACTTTCTTCAAAATAATGACGGCCTATAGCAGCTTCAGCAAATTGTACCTCTGACAACTCCACAAGCGTATTCAAGTTTGAATCATTCTGTAAATCGGCAATTGTGATTTTTCGCACTAGTTGGTCGTCTGTTAAAGTCGTGCAGGAAGCGTGCAATACTTTTTTGTACTCATTTTGCGACAGCCTGCCCACAGCACCTTCATTATAGGAATTGACATAAATCCCTCCTATTCGCAGACTTCCGTAATTAATATCAGTATATTGGTCTTTCAGTTTTATGTACACTTTATTTCCAAATCTAAAATCAACATAGATATTGGTTGCATCTACTGGAACGCTAAACCCTATCGCTGGCGTTGTGGCTGTTGCCAAAGTTTGAAACGAAATACTCTTAAAGAAATTACCGTATTCATCTGTTGAAACCACATAGGCTTCAATAATATCATCGTATTTGTATTGAGAAACTATTGCTCCTGATTTAGCATGAACATCTGCAACCGTTTTATTTACTGACAAATCAGGCTGATTGCAGCTCAGTTTAGGAACCTCAACCTCATCATTGACACAGCTTGAAAAATAGAATGCCGAAAGCAGCAAGGGAATCATTTTAAAGGAAGTAGCTTTCATAATAGATAGTTATTTATTTACAAATTGAAACTGAGATTTACAAAATAAGTTCTGCCGTAACCATAAAAATATTTGTTGCCAAAAGACGGCGTTCCGCTGGAAACATCTTGATTGAGTTGTCTGAAATTCGCATTTCGCGCTTGTTCATATCCACCAGTTTTATATTTAGTGTCCAAGACATTATTAATGCTCACAAAAAGGCCTAAATATTTTCCTCGAATGCGCCATGATTTACCTCCAATAATATTCAGTAGTACAACGGCATCAAATTGTTGCTGTTTTAGTAATTCAGCGGCTCTTTCTTCTGTTGCTTCGGGAAATGGGAATCCGCTAGCGGGATTTGTATAAAAGTGACTCGTTCTGGAAATAGGCGACACATCAATATAGTTATCTGCCAGATAATTTATGTTAGAGCTAATCCACCAGTATTTTGGATCTCGGTATTCGATTCCTAAAGCATACGCTTGCTGTGGCATTCCGGCTTGCTTGTAATTTTTGAGCAAAGTGGTTCCAAAATCAAAGGACGGATTGGTGTTTTCAACTGTAGCAACGGCATCATTGTTTATACTTAAATCAGGATTGCTATCATAGGTATGTTGTCCATAAGCCGCTGAAAAACTGCTTTTAATTGTGGCGCTCCATTGGTATTCAAAACTGAGTTCAGCCCCCATATTCTTTTTGTCTAAATGGGTTAATGTTTGACTCACAAATGCATTCGTGTTTGTATATCCCGCGCCATTATCAAAAATCCCTTCGGCATAAAAAAAGGAAGTTTTAGTTGCATCTTTTATGGTAGTGTAGTAGGCTGTCAGTCGCGCTTTGAGTTTTGGAGCACGATATATATAGCTTGCATCAAGACTATTTATATTCTCACTTTGTAGCCCATTTACAATAGAATTATTTAATCGTGAATTAGGAAAACTGTTCCTAATCGTAGGTGCTTTGGTCAAATGAGCTCCGTTAAAAGTCAACAATTGTTTTCCTGATAATTTATAAGTCAGTCCTCCTTTGAAACCAAAATTCTCAAATTGAAGTTTCTCGCTTTTACCAAAAGAAATCGTTTCATAAATTCCGTTTTTATACAATCCTTCCCTTTGATAATTTGTACTAGTAAAGGATTGTGCCAAGTAGAAATCGACTTTGTCGTATGAAAATTTGAATTGGCTAAAAGCATCCAGCGTATTCGCAACATAATTATAATTGTAGCCATAAGCATCTCCCCCCGCCACTTGTCTGTTTGGATTATTTAAATCTGATTGCGCCTGATTTCCGCTATAGAAACCGTCGATATCTTCAAAATAAGCACCGCCCAATAAATCCAGTAGTTTCTGGTAATTGTGTGATTTTAAATTCCGGAACGAGGCTCCTGCATTCACAATCAAATTTTCATTCAGTTGCGTATTGAAAATGGAACTCGCCACCATTGTTTTATCATCGGTACGGTCTTCGTATAAAACGTAATGACTTATAGCCGCTTCATATCCTGATATATTTCCGTTGCCATCTAGAATTGGATTTTGATTGGCTTGATACATAGCATTCCAATCAATCTGCTGATTTGCCAGAAATAGAATTCTGCTTTTCTCTGCATTCTCATAATCAGGCGTAAATTCTCCAGAATATTCTCCGTTATCCCGAGCATAAAGTGAGGTGTAATACGATGGTAATTTTCTGAAATAGGTTGGATCAGGACTATTTGCACTTTGATAATCGATGTTACTATTTCCAATTTTACCAAATTGATACATCAAACCCGAATTCAGATTAGTATGATCGTTTATTTTGAAAAAATGATTGAGCATCAAGATCGGTTCTTCGATGGTTTTATTTCTGGCATTTCTTTTCTTTCCGTCTTGATACCCCCAATAAGAATTATAATTTACAGAAGTGAGTTGCGTTACCTCATCTGTATTTGGAGAATTTTTTCCTCTGGTATTAGGCGTATAAAATCCAGTAAAATTGAGCGAATGACTGTCGGTTAATTTCTTTTCGACACTCATAAAAAGAGAGCTTGCATCATAAGTTGTACCTTCAAAATGACCTTCTTGTGCCAATCTTTTTCCTGCCGAAACGACAAAAGCCCAACCGCTATTTCCCATTCCTGAAGCATAAGTTCCCATCGTACGCCAACTGTAATTAGTATTCGTTCCCGAAACCGTGATTCTTGAACCGGTTCGATAAGTTGAAGCGCGGGTATTGATTTCTTGGGTTCCAAGAATTCCCCCAAAAGTATAATCAGAAGGAGCTGTTCCTATAGAAAATTCCTGATTTCGGGTGGCGTCATTGAGACCGCCCCAATTGCTCCATTGCGGTCTGCCATCATATAATTTATTCATGGCAATTCCATTTATCATTGTGGTGGCGTTCTCACTATCGAGTCCCCGAATCCTGAACCGTGCCTGCCCCCAATTGAAAGCGGCGGCTTGCTGAAAAGCATCTTTAGAGGATTGTAAAAGTCCCGAAGTACTTTCTGAACCGCTATTGTCCTCGCTTAAGTCATTATCAAACAGACGGATTATGCTTGTTTGTACTTCTGAAATTTGGTCCTCTTCGAGCATAATAGTTCCTAGGTCAAGAATTTGACCTGAAATTATTGAAACAGGAATCAAGGCGTCCTTGAATCCTTGACTGTGTAAAAGGATTAAATAATCACCTTCGGTTAAGTTCTCAAAAGCAAATTCCCCGTCTGTTGTGGTCAATTGCATTAAGGTGGTATTCTGGATTGAAACGACAACAAAGGCAAGTGGCTTCTGGGTTTTGGATTCCAAAACCATTCCCTTAATCCCAGTTTCATTTTGCGCAAAAGCTAATCCCAACTGGAATAGTAGCAAAAGAGTCAGGAAAACGTTTTTCATAGATGTATTTCTGTTTTATAGGCTAACTAATTCCCTTTATGAGACTTGGGAATTTTAATTCTAAATAAATTTGAAAACTTTCGATTTTGGACCATATAAAAACATCTCCAAGGGAGAAATAATGGAAATCAATAAAAAATGTTTTTGGAAAATTTAAAAGAATGCTATAAAACAGTGGTATTGAGAAGGCCAGTCAATTTTATTATCTGAAATTATTAATTAAATGTAATTAAAATATCTATAAGTTGTTGATTTTCAGTGAAAATAAAATTTGTTTTTTATTTTGGGATTTATCGTTCTTGGGATGATATATTGAGGTTGGTTTTTTTGTATCGAATGAAATGTTGCAGGAATCTACACAAAACTAAACAGTGGTACAATTATTCAAAAACGTCAATGATAGTGTTTGATATGCAGTAAAATCTAAGCAAAAATGTATGGAAAACCGTTTGGTTGAAAGTAAAAATTGTGTTTTACTAATTTTCTTTTTTGCTTGATCAAAAAAGAAACAAAAAAATCAAGTCACAGCTCCCTCGTCGGTCAAATTAGTTTTCGAAGTCTAAAACAAAAAAAACTCGCTCCGCTCAAACAGTTTTTGTTTTTACGACTTCTTCAAACATTTGACGCTCGACTGCGGAAGCTAAGGACGCCTTAATATCGAAAGAAATGAAACCCACAAAAAGTGATGCATAGCCGCGATGGAAGCAAGTATCCTTTATTGCCAGACCCAAAATTTTGGGGCGGCAATAAAGATACTGCGTACAGCGGGACTAAATGTAGTATGAAAATGAATATTTGTGCTCCTAAAAAAATTACTGAATCGCTTTGATTCTAGAAACCATAATGGCAATCAAAACCCCGAAAAGCCCTATAAAAGCGAAAGAAAACCGCAAACTTGACAATTCAGCGATGTAACCAATTACGGGCGGACCCATTAAAAAACCAAGGAAACTCACGCTTGAAACAATCGTTAAAGCCTCGCCTGGTGGAACATTTGGATTTTTTCCCGCAATACTATAAAGTGTAGGTACAATTGTAGAAACTCCTAAACCGACGAACATAAAGGCGATCGTAGATGGGATAATGTATGGGAAAAATACCGATGTGAAAAGTCCTGCCGAAATTAAAACACCGCTGATTTGCATGACTGTTTTCCTACCAAATTTAAGTATCAGACCGTCGCCAAAAAAGCGGCCTCCAGCCATCATAATCATAAAGGAAGTATATCCCAAAATCACTAAAGGTCCCGGCGCTTGGATGACATCCTTAAAATAAACACCGCTCCAGTCAAACATTACTCCTTCGCTGGCCATGCAGCAAAAACCGATCAAACCTAGATATATTAAGGCACTGTCTGGTTTTGAGAATAATTTTTTCTTTTCGGCTTTAGGTATTTCTTTGGCCTTGATCAGGAATTTATAATTGAATGCCATCATCAAAACCACAATGGCTCCAACGATCAGAAAATGATGGAATGGCGAAAGTTGCAAAGCCAACATTCCGAGTCCTACCAAAGCTCCGGTAAATCCTGCAAAACTCCACATACCATGAAAAGAAGACATGATCGTTTTCTTGAAAAGTACTTCGGTATAAACACCTTGTGTGTTTACTGCAATATTGTTTAGGTTTCCAAATAGTCCAAACAAAAATAATGCGAAGGACAATTGCCAGGCCGTAGTTGCCAGTCCAAGATTAACGAGACTTAAAACATATAATAAAGAGGCGAATATCAGGATGCGGTGGCTCCCGTAACGGGTTACCAATTTCCCTGAAAAAGGCATAATTAACAATTGCCCTACAGGAACTGCAAACAAAATACTTCCTAGCTCTGCCGATCCTAAATCTAGAGTTGTTTTAATATCTGGAATTCGGCTTGCCCATGTAGCGAAACACAATCCCATACCAAAATAAAAAGAGGAAACCGCCCAACGGATTCTGTTGAGATAGGAAATCTTAGCGTTTTCGTAGGTTTTCTTATACTTTCCTTTTGCTTTAAACTTGGCAATAAATTTTATATCTATCAAAATAACGGACTTTAATAATTTGAGCGGCAAAAATACAAAAAGCAATCAGCCGTAGTCATTAAATAAAATTTGTCGCAATAATTACAACGTTATTGTTTATAAATAGAGCCTTTTGAAATCAGATTTATAAAAAAAGACCGCAGATTCGCAGATTTTATAAATTAATAAAATCTGCGAATCTGCGGTAAAATTTCTATGCTTATTGTTTAAAAACTACAAATCGATTACTTTTTTCTGAGCGCTACTTTGAATTGCAGCTTCAATAATTTGCATTACCCTAACACCATCTTGGGCAGTTACTGGTTCAACAGTATCATTAGCAATTGAATTGTAAACGCCATCAAAAAACGCATAATAGTTCCCTTGCAATGTTGGGATTTTTCCATGCATGGTTACTCCGTCTATATTAGTATGCAACACTCCCTCTAGTTCTATGGGTTCTTTTCCCCATGTGTCTAAGTTTGGTTTTTTAGCTAATTTCAAATCGTCTTCCTGTACGTCTCCGCGTGGTTTCAAGAACGAACCTTTTTTTCCATGAAGCTGATAGGCCGGAATGGCTTCTCTGACAAAAAAACCAGCTTTCAGTCTCACTCTAAAAGTATCATAATACAAAACGATATCGATCCAATCGTCTACCAAGGAATGTTCTCGAGTAATTCTGATATCACTCATAACAGACTTCGGGAATCCGAATAAATATAGCGCTTGATCTATTAAATGCGGACCTAAATCTTTCAGAATCCCTGCTCCGTCATTAGCAGTTTCCTTATGTTGCTTTGGACTCAAGTTAGGATTGTAGCGGTCAAAATGAAATTCGGCTTCCACAATATCACCCAAAACACCATCCGAAAGGACTTGTCGTACCGTTTTGAGGTCACTATCCCATCTTCTGTTTTGGAAAACCGACAGTTTCACGCCTTTTTCTTTGGCCAAAGCAGCTAGTTCCTGCGCTTCGGCCACAGTGGTAGTAAATGCTTTTTCTACTATGGCATGTTTTCCCGCTAGCAATACTTGTTTGGCATATTCAAAATGAGTTCCCACTGGCGTATTAACTACTACCAAATCAACATCCTCTTCGAGAACTGATTCTAGAGTGGGATAACTTTTCGTATTAGGATAATCTTCTTGTATCAATTGCTTGCTTCTTTCCCAAGATCCAAGCAATTCAAATCCAGGGTGAAATTCCAGAAATGGTGCATGAAACACTTTTCCTGACATACCGTAGGAAAGCAAAGCTGTTTTTATTTTTTTCATAGGTTGTTGTGTTTTTATGGAACGCGGATTAATCGCGTTTTTATTCTTTAATTTATAACATATAAGTCATATAAGAAATAGTTTGCGTTTACTCTGTATTGTCTTATGGGACGCGGATGAATCGGATTTTAACAGATTATCGCGGATTTTTTTTAAATTCTTTGTCTTTAAAATTAAACATATAAGTCATATAAGAAATAGTTTGCGCTTACTCTGTATTGTTTTATGGAACGCGGATGAATCGGATTTTAATAGATTATCGCGGATTTTTAATTCTTTGTCTCTAAATTTTAAACATATAAGTCATATAAGAAATAGAATGAGCTTACACTGTATTGTCTTATAGAACGCGGATGAAACTGATCTTTACGGATTCTCAAAATTAAACATATAAGTCATATAAGAATTAGAATGCGCTTACTCTGTATTGTCTTATGGAAAGCGGATGAAACGGATTATAATAGATTATCGCGGGTTTTTTATTTTTAATTCTTTGTCTTTAAAATTAAACATATAAGAAATAGAAAAAGCTGACTCGTTACTATTTTACACTATATAAAACTTACATGACTTATATCTTTAAAAAAATTATCCGCAAACTAAACACTCCATGTTATATGAGCTTTCAATTCTAAACTTTATCAGCATCGAGAAAAAAACTTATATGACTTATATGTTGCAAAAAACCAGCAGTTAAAAAAACTTATATGACATATATGTTTCAAAAAAAATTATCTGATTTTCGCTCGTTCGTATTGTTTTGGCCATGCAATTTCTGCCTGTAAATCATGCGCAAATGTCAATCCTAAATTAGGATCTCTCAATGACTCCCTAGCAAACAACACCAAATCAGCTTTTCCAGAAGTCAAAATTTCTTCTGCTTGCTTGGCTTCGGTGATTAAACCTACGGCGCCAGTCATAATTCCGGTTTCTTTTTTTATGCTTTCGGCAAAAGGCACTTGGTAGTTAGGCCCCAACGGAATCTGTTGGTGAGAAACTAATCCCCCTGAAGAGACATCGATTAAATCAACGCCTTTTTCTTTTAGTATTTTCGAAAGTTGTATCGACTCTTCAATATTCCATCCGCCCTCAGCCCAATCGCTGGCAGAAATTCTCACAAATAACGGAAGCTCTTTTGGCCATTCTGACTGAACTGCTTCCAGTACTTGCATCGTTAAGCGAGCTCTATTCTCAAAACTTCCTCCATATTCGTCCGTTCTTAAGTTAGATAATGGCGATAAAAACTGATGTAATAAATAACCATGTGCTGCATGAATTTCCATTACTTGAAAACCTGCTACAACGGATCTTTTGGTAGCTGATTTAAAGTCGGAAATCACTTTTTGAATTCCTGTTTTATCTAAGGCTATTGGCGTCTCATCATCATGATACCCTATTGCACTTGGCGCTACAGTTTCCCATCCACCATCAGCAGGAAAGATTTTCTTACTGCCTTGCCATGGTGATGCTGCACTGGCTTTTCGGCCGGCATGTGCTAACTGTATTCCGGGAACTGCGTTTTGACCGATGATGAATTGATTTATAACTTTCATCTTATCCATTTGTTCGTCTTTCCAAAGTCCCAAATCTCCTGGAGAGATTCGGCCTTCCGGAGAAACCGAAGTCGCTTCCTGAATGATCAGTCCCGCACCACCACTGGCACGACTGCCCAAGTGTACAAGATGCCAATCATTGGCAAAGCCATCTGTGGCTGAATATTGACACATTGGAGAAATGGCGATTCTGTTTTTTAGCGTAATACTTTTTATTTGAAGCGGACTGAATAGTATAGTTGACATATATTTGATTTTGAAATGTTTTAGTGAACCATAAATAAAATTCACATATAACACGTAAAGTTACGAGAGCTGCGCCTAACTAAAAAATCTAATGGCACAATTGTTGACAAACCATTTATTATATTGGTGAATTCTAAACCTTTCAAGATAACTTAGAAAACCTTACTTTTGCGCATCACTTAAAGAATTAAAATTAAAAAATGGACATATTTATCAAGCTTTCTCAATTCCTATTGAGCTTATCATTACTTATTATACTGCACGAATTAGGACATTTTATTCCTGCTAAATTGTTTAAAACCAGAGTAGAAAAATTCTATTTGTTTTTTGACGTCAAATATTCCCTTATCAAAAAGAAAATCGGCGAAACTGAATACGGTATCGGATGGTTGCCTTTGGGTGGATATGTAAAAATTTCTGGAATGATCGATGAGAGTATGGACAAGGAACAAATGGCTTTGCCACCTCAACCATGGGAATTCAGATCTAAACCAGCCTATCAACGTTTGATCATCATGCTTGGTGGTGTTACGGTAAATTTCATCTTGGCATTCATCATTTACATCGGGATGGCATTTGCCTACGGTGATACTTATATTGCTAACTCTGACTTTCAAGACGGTGTATTGATCGAGAATCAAGCCATGCGAAATGCAGGTTTTAAAACTGGAGATAAAATCATCTCAGCAGATGGTCAAAAAATAGCAAGGTTTGACAATGACATCAACATGAAAATCATCATGTCTAAAAAAGTGTTGATCGAAAGAAACGGAAGCGAACAAGAAATACAAATGCCTATTGATTTTATCGATCAATTGTCGAAGTTTGAAAAAAGTACTCTTGTAGGCATCAGAATGCCATTTGTAATTAGCGGTGTTGCAGAAGGATCATTAAATACTGCTTTACAGCCAAAAGATTTAGTTCTTGCTCTTAATGGTCAAAAAATTAAATACTTTGATGAGGCAAAAACTATTTTAGACAACAACAAAGGAAAAACGATTTCAACGACGGTTTTAAGAGATCAAAAAGAAACACAAGTTCCAGTAACGGTTGACAAAGAAGGAAAACTAGGCGTAGGTGTAGGAGGTTTAAGTATAGCCAACCTAGAAAAACTAGGATACTACAAGGTGAGCACACAAGAATTCACTTTCATGGAATCAATTCCTGTTGGAATCACAAAAGGAAAAGACCAATTAGTAGGTTACGGAAAACAACTAAAGATGATTTTTAGTCCAAGTACAGGTGCATACAAACAAGTAGGTGGATTTAAAGCCATATTTGATATTTTTCCAAGTACATGGAGCTGGGAAACTTTTTGGACCATCACGGCATTATTATCAATTATGCTTGGTGTTATGAACTTATTGCCTATTCCGGCACTTGATGGTGGTCATGTAATGTTTTTATTATACGAAATAATTTCAGGTAAAAAACCAAGTGATAAATTCCTAGAGAACGCACAAATGGTTGGTTTCGTATTACTTATAACACTACTACTATTTGCTAACGGAAACGACATTTATAAAGCAATTGTAGGCAAGTAAAAAAAAAGTAAAAAAAATTTAATTTTTGCTTGCAGATATCAAATTTACCCCTATCTTTGCACCGCTTTACCGCTGAAACGCACATCATCATAAAGCAACAAAAAAACGTTCATTCATTACCAGAATATAAAATATACAGTTTCCTTCTTAGCTCAGTTGGTTAGAGCATCTGACTGTTAATCAGAGGGTCCTTGGTTCGAGCCCAAGAGAGGGAGCTTTTTAAAAGCCTGACAGCAATGTCGGGCTTTTTTTTTGCAATAAACTCAACGAAGTTCTTATGTAGCTCGCGGTTTAGTGGAAAAAGTAAAATCTATATTGAAAACCTAATACGATATCCTGAAATTTCAATCAAATTAATTGAAAAATATAAGGACTGTTAATCATAACCCCGAAAGCTTTCGGGGTTGGTTGGAGCCCATCCCAATTATTATCAGGAGCAACTTTTTAAAAAGACTTTACAGCAATGTAAGGTCTTTTTTGTTTTTACTACTTTCGTATTTGATGAAAGCTCGCGTTTTAGAAACCTTTCATTTTATAAAAGCTACAAAAATGGATTTAGTTTACATTCTTCACTCCGCCACATTAAATCGATTTTACATTGGCTATACTTCTGATTTGGATCTACGATTGGAATTTCATTTAAATTCAAACGAAACTAGAAAATTTACGAGTAAAGCTAAAGATTGGGAAATCTACTTTAAAATTGAATGTGACACCAAAACACAAGCTTTAGCAATCGAGAAGCATATCAAGGAAATGAAAAGTAAAATCTATATTGAAAACCTAATACGATATCCTGAAATTTCAATCAAATTAATTGAAAAATATAAGGACTGTTAATCATAGCCCCGAAAGCTTTCGGGGTTGGTTGGAGCCCATCCCAATAATTATCGGGAGCAACTTTTTAAAAAGCCTGACAGCAATGTCGGGCTTTTTTTTTGCAATAAACTCAACGAAGTTCTTATGTAGCTCTCGGTTTAGTGGAAAAAGTAAAATTTATATTGAAAACTTAATACGATTTCTTGAAATCACCATCAAATTACTTGAAAAACACAAAGACTGTTAATCATAGCCCCGAAAGCTTTCGGGGTTGGTTGGAGCCCATCCCAATTATTATCAGGAGCAACTTTTTAAAAAGACTTTACAGCAATGTAAGGTCTTTTTTGTTTTTACTACTTTCGTATTTGACAAAGCTCGCGTTTTAGAAACCTTTCATTTTATAAAAGCTACAAAAATGGATTTAGTTTACATTCTTCACTCCGCCACATTAAATCGATTTTACATTGGCTATACTTCTGATTTGGATCTACGATTGGAATTTCATTTAAATTCAAACGAAACTAGAAAATTTACGAGTAAAGCTACAGATTGAGAAATCTATTTTAAATTGAATGTGACACCAAAACACAAGCTTTAGCAATCGAGAAGCATATCAAGAAAATGAAAAGTAAAATTTATATCGAAAACCTAATACGATATCCTAAAATCACGGAGAATTCTTTGTTAAAAAAAAGATTGAATAAAATAACTTAAGTGAGGATTATTTAATAATTTCGATTTAAAATAAACATCTTTTATTATAAATTTTTAATACAACAACTTTGGGCAAACAATTTATATTCGGCATTATACTAATTTTACTATTATCAAGATGCTCCTCTAACGAATGTTTAAAAACAATTACAACACCAGCATACCATATTGGTGGTGGTTATTATCCTGCACAAGAACGTGAGGTTCCTTGTGATTACGACCCAGGTCAAATTGGCAAATTAATAGACAGCACAAAAATTCAACAAATAAGAAACAACTAAAATACCCATAGTGGTATGTCTTACTTCAAGTCAAAGTCGCGTTAGTTTTCTACAACACCATTTTAAAAAGACTTTACAATAATGTAAGCTCTTTTTTGTTTTTACTACTTTCGTATTTGACAGAAGCTCGCGTTTTAGAAACCTTTTATTTTACAACTACATCTGGACACGGTACAAGAAGTCAAAATCTACAATTCCCACAATTACAGCTAAACACATTTACAAGCGCTTAAAACTGCCTAAAAAGCAATTCACGACAATAATTCCATTTACCCCTCCTTTTTTTAAATTACGCCTTATTTTAGGAGCTATTCCTGGCTTACATTTCATTCTTATTTATAGGCTTTGCTTTTCTACGGCATAAAAGTAGCTTCTTGCAGTCGCTCTTTTATCCCTAGAAAAACAGCAGCCTCTTGCATTAGGAATTCCATTGCAGTCAGGGCTAGGAGATAGTTAATTTGATGAGATATTTTTTGATAATCAAAAAATACACATTGAAAGACTCAATGTTTTTTTTTTCTCATTTTCAATATTATAACAAGTTGTTCACAAAAACACTACAGACGCATACAATAGTAGGCGGGTTCTTTTAAACTGCCAATCTAATTTTATAAACTATGAATATTAAAGAAAAATTTGGCCAAAAAATAAAATCATTGAGAGAGCAAAAAGGAATCTCAATTGAACACTTAGCTAATATTTCAAATGTAGACAGGAATTATATCTCTGATATAGAGAAAGGTAAAAGAAACGTGTCAATTACAATAATAGAAAAACTTTCAAAAGGTCTTGAAGTTAAAGTTCAAGAATTATTTAATTATGAAGAATAAGTTAAAATATATAGACCTTTTTGCTGGTGCAGGTGGACTATCAGAAGGTTTTGTTAGAGCAGGATTTTCCCCTATTGCACACGTTGAGATGAATAAAGATGCTTGTGACACATTGAAAACTAGAACTGCATTTCATTACCTACAAGAAAATAATAGAATATCAGAATATCATGATTACTTAAAGGGTAATATTTCAAGGGATGAGTTCTGGTCAAGAATACCTAATAATTTAATTAATTCAGTTATAAACACTGAAATTTCATCTGACACTTTACCATTTATTTTCGATAAAATCGATATGGAATTAGGTGATGACAAAGTTGATTTGGTTATTGGAGGACCACCTTGTCAAGCTTATTCTGTAGCGGGCAGAGCAAGAGACCCTAAGGGAATGTCGGAAGATCCAAGGAATCATTTATACAAATACTATGTTGAGTTTTTGAAAAGGTATAAACCTAAAATGTTTGTATTTGAAAACGTTCCTGGAATACTTTCTGCAAATAACGGCATGTATCTAGATTTGATTTTTGATGCCGTGCAAGAAGCTGGTTATCAATTAGATAAAAAAGTATTAAACTCAAAGAATTTTGGTGTTTTACAAGACCGAAAAAGAGTAATAATTATCGGCTGGAAGAAGAGCTTAAAATTGAAATACCCTGAATTTGAAGAAAAATTAAACGAATTTCAAATTCTTAAAGACTTATTTGCAGACCTACCTAAAATTCAAAATGGTCAAGGTGAATGGGGTATTTCAAAATACGTAAAGAAATCAAATAAATATCTAGAAAGTACTAATATTCGTAACGGTATTGACTTCACGACACAGCATATTGCCAGACCAAACAACGAAAATGATCTAGAAATCTATAAGATAGCTGTTAATAAATGGGTTAATGAAAACAAAAGATTAAATTATTCTGAATTACCTGAAAGATTAATAAAACATAAAAACACCAAGTCTTTTACAAATAGATTTCAGGTTGTAAACCATGCGGGTATATCTCATACAGTAGTTGCACACATATGTGCTGACGGACATTATTATATTCATCCAGATATATCTCAAAACAGATCAATTACAGTTAGAGAAGCTGCTAGAATTCAATCTTTTCCAGATGATTATTTTTTTGAAAAAAGTAGAACTACGGCTTTCAAACAAATTGGAAATGCAGTACCAGTGCTTATGGCCGAAGGAATTGCAAAAAAAATTAAAGAGTTAATATAAACTCTATAAAAAAATAGTACTAAGAACATTTTTAAATACCACACAAAAATGAAAATAATCTATTAATCGAATGTATTTCGTAATGCATTCATTCTGAAATACTATGCACCAATACAAAGCTGAGAATGCAAAACCAAATCCAAAATCTACCATAAATTCCTATCGTAGTTTTGGATATAATTTATCTACTGCTATTGCGGACATTGTTGACAACAGCATATCTGCAGAATCTAAAATAATTACAATTGATTATTTATGGAAAGGTAAAGACTCCTTGATCTCCATTTTAGACAATGGAAAAGGAATGAATTTAGAAGAATTGATTATTGCAATGACTCCAGGCAGTAAAGACCCAGAAGATTTTAGGGACGAAAAAGACTTGGGTAGATTTGGAATGGGCTTAAAAACCGCCTCTTTTTCACAGTGCAAAAGACTAACTGTTATTACAAAAAAAGAAGGTTTCAATACTATCAAGAGATGCTGGGATATTGACTTTATCAATCAAGAAGAAGAATGGACTTTATTGGATTATGTTTCAGACGAATCGTATTTAAAAAAACTAGATGACTTAGTAAGTGGGACACTAATAATCTGGGAATGTTTAGATAGAATCGTTGGCAATGCTAGTGAGGAGAATGAATCAGTAAAAAACGCCTTTTACCAAGAAATGGTGACAGTTAAAGAACATCTTGGCATTGTCTTCCATAAATTCATCGAAAGCAAAAAAATCAAGCTCATTTCTAATACCTATGAAATTGATGCTTGGAACCCCTTCCTTTTAAATTTAGACCCCAAACCAGAAATGGGACAAATAGAGTTACTACTCAATAATGTAGAAGTAACCTATTTTATATTACCCCACATGTCAAAAATAAGCACCGAAGATTATGAAAAATCAGGCGGTCCATTAGGGTGGTATCAACAACAAGGATTTTATGTCTATAGAGGAGATCGATTACTCGTTGCGGGTGATTGGCTTGGAATTGAAAAGAAAAGAGAGTATTCAAAATTAGCAAGAATAGCAATAAACTTCCCTAATGCAAATGATTTTGACTGGAATTTAGATATAAAAAAATCTACAGCAATGCCACCTATTGAGATTAGAAAAGAATTATCCCGTATTGCTAAAATTGCAATAATGAAGTCCGCAAAAATATATAATTGGAGGGGTCAGAAGACAATTTCAAAAGAAAATGGAAATGCATCTTTTGAAAGTTTATGGAAAGATGAAACCAATAGAGAGGGAGTTAAAAAATATAAAATAAATAAAAAGCATCCAATTATAAGACAGGTAATTGAATCGGATAGTTCAAATAAATTATTCTCAAAAGCATTGAAACTGTTAGAAGAAAATATTCCCGTAGAACTAATTCTTTATAATCAAAATGAAGATCCCTCATTTCACGAATTGGAAAAAATAACAGAAACGCCAAGTGACGATTTAATAAAACTAGCTGTTGAATTATTTCAAATTTATATATCTCAAGGAATACCGGAATCATTATCACGTCAACAAATAATGAATGCAACACCATTTAATTTTTTTCCATTAATCAACGATTATTTAAAATGAACGATATAAATCAAACTGCCAAATTAGTATGTTACGCATTCCTGAATATGATCCCTAAGGAACAAATAACCGATGATATTATACTTAAAATAATAAAAGAAAAAATTGAATCAGCACCTGAATTTAAAGATGCTGATTTTGCGAATTTATTTGAAGTGATTAGATCCGAATGCGAAATCGGAAAAGGGAAGATAACTGTAATGTCTGATGATATCGACCCATGGTTGAGTGAAGAAAAAAGCAATATCAATTTTGAATTATGGAATAGGTATAAATTATTTATGTCTCAAAATGACCCTTCATTTCCTGTCAATGAATTAGATGACTTTACAGATAAAATTTTAGATAAATGTGTAAATCCTAAAGATAACAATTCTTGGGACCGACGTGGAATGGTTGTAGGACATGTTCAATCTGGGAAAACATCTAATTATGTGGGATTGATTAACAAAGCAACTGATTCAGGTTATAAAGTAATAATTGTTATCGCTGGAACTATTAGTTCTTTAAGAAGACAGACTCAAGAGCGAATTGATGCTGGATTTATTGGAAGAAGTAGTTCTGCCTTTATTCGAGAAAATGAAAATAGACTTATTGGTGTAGGGAAATTGAAAGTAGAAACGGATATTTATTCCCTTACTTCTTCCTATTACAAAAGTGGTGACGAAGGCGATTTTAGTCAATCTGTTGCAAATCGATTAAATATCCCAATTGGAAAAAACCCTGTTGTTTTTGTTATCAAAAAAAACAAAAGTATTCTTGAAAATTTAATAGACTGGTTTTCAAAAAATGAAAACATCAAAATTATAGACGGAACGCCAAAATTGTTCGATGTTCCTGTTTTAATTATTGATGATGAAGCAGATGCAGCTTCCGTAAATACCGCAAAAGATATTGACGATATTAAAACAATCAACAAGTTAATTAGAACTTTACTTACTATTTTTAATCAAAACACATTTATTGGTTACACTGCAACTCCATACGCAAACCTATTTATTTCACAAGATCACAATGAAGAATTAACAACTACTGTAAAAAACAAAATATATAAAATTGGCGAAGATTTATTCCCGAGAGATTTCATAATCAACATAAAAGCTCCTACTAATTACATTGGTGCGGCAAAAATATTTGGCTTTGAAAATCCAAATGGAACAGACAATGAACCATTAGATATTTTCCGAGCAATTGATGACTTCGACCCTCCATTTTTCAGAACAATTAATAAACACAATAAAGCAGACTTACCTGAATATTTACCTAAAAGTTTAGAAAAAGCCATAAAATCATTCATTTTAACTTGTGCAATCAGAAGAGTTCGTGGTCAAGAAAAGAAACACAATTCTATGTTAATTCACGTTGCTTTATTGGTAAAATGGATAGATAGAGTTGCCTACTTAGTTAATGATAAAATGCGGGAATATAAAAATGCAATCGATGGTAATGATGAATTATTATTGATTGATTTTGAACATTTGTATAAATCTGATTTTTTACCAACAACTGAAAATGTTTTAGAAAATTTAGATTATACAGACATAAGAATTAAAGTCCATTCTTGGGAAGACGTAAAAAAAGAATTGAAAAAAGCAGCTTCAAAAATTGAAGTTCGTTCTGTACACGGAACCCGATCGACAACCAATTTAGAATATCATAAAATTGAAGAAATTGATTACAGTAGATATGACAATGGCTTTTCTGTTATTGCAGTTGGAGGAAGTAGATTGTCGAGAGGAATAACTTTGGAAGGATTATCTATAAGTTATTATTTGAGAACTACAAAAATGTATGATTCATTGATGCAAATGGGACGTTGGTTTGGTTATCGTCCAGGATATGTTGACTTATGTCGCCTTTATACAACAGAACAAATTTTTGAATGGTTCAACCACATTACAATGGCCACTGAAGAAATGCGTGATGATTTTGATGAAATGACAGCAGCATTACAAAAACCGAAAGATTTCAAACTAAAAGTAAGAAATCATTCTGGTTTAATGACCATTACGAGCTTGGCAAAACTTTATCACTCGGATAAAATTGAAATTTCGTTTTCTGGTACCAATCCACAAACCTATCAATTACTGAAAACTAAGACTGCTATTGAAAACAACTTCAAACTGTTTAAAGAATTATTAAATATTGGAAATAAAAAAACTCAAATAATTAAACATAAAGAATTAGATTTAATTCCTAGATATATTCTGATAAAGGATTTTGACAAAGAAAAGATTGCATCTTTTTTAGACAATTATAAAATTGATTTGCCAAAAATTAAAAACGCTCAACTCGGAGAATATATTTTGAAACAGTCTGAAATAAAGGAATGGTCAGTTGCAATAGTTTCAAATACGGATAGTGATATTTTTATTGACGAGAAAGGTAAGTCAAAAAAAGGTGAACGATCTAAAAATAAAAAATTGAAAACCTATACTCTTTCTATTGGTAGTCAAGAAATCACATTAGGTTGTAGTGTTCGTAATCAACAATTAAATAGAAATAGTGAATATTATCATATTTCTAAAAACCAAATTGACGACACTATTGATAGACAAATTGATTTAACAAAAACTGAAATTAAATTGAATAGTGAAATTAAACTTGAACGTTCAAAAGAAAAGAAAGGGTTATTATTGATTTATGCTTTAGATGAACGCGGAACACCGAATGTAAAAAATGACATTCCAATCATTGGATATAGCCTTCATTTTCCGACAATTCAAAACGAAAAAAAAGTATCTTATACTGCCACGATAAATAATGGATTTGATGAAGAAACTCAAGAAGATGATGACTTAATTAACGAAGACGAATAATTATGATTAGTATTAAATCTATCTGGGAAACTCATATACCTACTGATGAAATCATTATCAAAACACAACTTGAACATGTAAAACCTTTTAAATGTTTTGCAGCGACTAATCACATTACAGGAAACCACTTATTCATATTCGAAACTTTAAAAACTGCTAAATATCCTGAATTTAAGAACTATAAGTTCAAAGGATTGTTTGTTGAAACATTTGAATTTAAAGAAGTAAAAGAATTTCACATTTATCTTTTAGACAATCAGCTTAAAGATATTTTTAGCTTATTTATAGAAAATATCGTCGAAGAAATATCAAAATGTACAACGGAAAATGAAGCATTAGTAGAAACTTCAAATGTTGTTTTAAAATGGAAAAGATTATTTGATAAAGTTAATTTTCAAGGACTCACTTTAGAAAACCAAAAAGGATTAATTGGTGAGTTATTATTATTTAACTCATTTTTAGATGAAAAATACTCTATAGATAAAGTACTTGAAAGTTGGACAGGTCCAGATTATGAAGACAAAGATTTTTTATTTGGATCTAAAGGAATAGAAGTAAAATTCACATCTGCAAAAACACCAAAAATAAGAATCACTAGCGAAAGACAACTTGACGCACAAAACCTATCTCATTTGTATCTTATTCTATATGTTGCAGAACAAGTAAAAGATAGAGGTTTTACGTTGAACACCATTATTACAGATATTCGCAATAAAATAGCTAGCAATCACAATGCGTTGAAATTCTTTAATGAAAGATTAGTATTGATTGGTTATTTTGATGAGGATTTTGAAAATTATAATAGTCAATACGCCCTCAAAAGAAATTATAAATATTTAGTTGAAAGTGATTTCCCAAAAATAGTACCGTCGGACTTAGTGTCAGGGGTTTATAACGCTTCTTATTATATTGAACTCTCTGCGATAGAGCCCTTTGTTGTAAATGTTGAATCGATAATTGAATTAATAAAATAATGGAAAGAGGATTACAAAATTATATAGAATCTATGCAATCGGATGTGGCTGCATTAGTATACTCAGATGGTGAAGGCGCTAGTTTTGAAGATAAGTTTACAGAGCATTGTCTTGAAATATTAGATGGAGCTGAAAAATCTGAAGGAGCAAGTGTTTTGTCTTATATTCATCCAGATTCACAAGGAAGAATAGATTGGAAAATAAATGGATATTGTTTGAAGGATGAATTCAAGGATGATAACAACAAAGTCTATTTCGAAACTTTAGATCTATTCATAACACATTTTAATCATTCAACATATGATTATAATATTCAAAAAATTGATTTTGATAAGAGTATAAACCAAATCAAACGATTTTTGAATGCCGCTTTAAAAGGGCATATAGATTATATTGATCCAGCACAAACAGAATTAAACGCACTTTTAAAAGTTATAACAAAACAAAAAACAAACTTCATTAGAATTAATATATTCTTTTTAATTAATGGTAATTCAAAATATAATTTAGATTCCTCCTTCATTAAAGGATATGACGATTTAACAATTTATACTCACGTATGGGATATACAAAGGTTTTATAAATTAAATCAAAATTCTAGCAATAGAGAACCAATTGAAATTAAATTTAAAGATTTTCTAACAGATGACGTTCAAGGTATTCAATGTCTTAAAGTTCCTGATTTAAATGAGTTGTATGAATGTTATTTAGCAATTATTCCCGGTAGTGTACTTGCAAAATTGTATGATTTACATTCCAATGAATTATTAGAAAGTAATGTACGTGCGTTTTTAGGACAATTAGGTAAATTCAATAAAGGAATTAGAGATACCATAAGAGATAAACCACAAATGTTTTTGCCTTATAATAACGGTATAACAGCAACTGCTGAAATTGTGGAAACCGAAATAATTGAAAATCAACTTTATTTAACAAAAATGAATGATTTTCAAATTGTTAACGGTGGACAAACAACTGCCTCATTATTTCACACTCAAAAGAAATACAAAGATGCTGATATAAGCAAAGTATTTGTTCAAATGAAATTGACAGTGATCAAAGATATTGATCAAAAGAATATTGAAGTGCCAAATATTGCACGATATGCTAACAGCCAAAACAAAGTTTCTGAATTAGATTTATCGTCTAACAATCCCTTCTTTGTTCAAATTGAATCATTATCTAGAAAAAAATATGTTGTTGATAGTACGAATAAAAACATATCGACATTGTGGTACTTTGAACGTGTAAACGGCCAATACAAAGAATCATTAAACAAGTTAACAACGGTAGTTCAACAAAGAAAATTCAAAGAACAGAATCCTACGAGTCAAAAAATTATCAAATCAGAAGTAGCAAAATTTATAAACATTTGGGAATTAGAACCACACTACGTTTCTCAAGGTGCTCAGAAAAACTTTATTCAATATACAAAAAAAATAAACGAATTAGTTAAGAGGAATAAGTTACCCGGTGAAAATTATTACAAGAAATTAATTTCGAACGCCATTCTATTTAAAACAGTTGATAAGTTATTTGGTAGAAAAAATGTTAATGCTATTGGTGATACCAACTTAAAATCATTTACTGTTGCCTATACACTATCTTTTTTTCATCACCTAACTTCAAATAAGCTTGATTTATGGAAGATCTATGAAGAGCAAGTAATAGATAGCCGCATTGTAAACGAATTACAGCAGCTGATAGTTTTTGTCTACAATCATTTGGTAAAGTCTTCGAACAGTTCGCTAATTTCTGAGTACGCAAAAAGAGAATCTAGTTGGAAGTTGTTAAAAGAAGAAGTTTACTCTATAAAAATGGAAACTTTTAGTGATTGCTTTATTACTGATGATTTGGTTATTCTTCGAGATATTGAAGTTGAAGAAGTTGATAATAAATCTGAAAATAATTTAATCACTATTTCCAAAATACTAGGTTATGGAAATAAATTTTGGGATGGACTCTCTAAGTATATTTTAAACATTGATGATTTTAAATTAATGTCTACAGATCTTTGGGAAATTGCAAATAAAATAAAACGATCAAAAAATCTAAATGCCAGAGACATATCGATTGGAAACAAATTTATATTGTACATCGAGGAAAATCAAATAAACGTTGATCAGGTTAAATTACTTTCCAGTGAAATTGAAATTGAAATTGTCGATGTAAAAGTAATTTACGATCGATTAAAATTAATAAGTAAAAATGATTGGGACAAAATATTTGACTTAAGTGAACAAACAAAAATATTTGAAAATAATGAGTTTTTAAATTTAAAGTCAGTTTTCAAATCTATTTCCAAAAATGAAAGCATTAAAGAGATAAACCTCATAAAAGCTTTAGATTCAATAAAAAAAGTGTCCAAATTTGGCCTGAAATTTTAAAATTCTAAAAGACTTTACATTACTGTAAAGTCTTTTTTGTTTTTACAACTTTCGTATTGGGTTAGAGTTCGCCATATAGGTGAATTTTTATCCTAAAAGAAATAAACTTAATATACATTCCTCTATTATTTCAGGAATATCTAACAATCTTAAAAAGCTCAAACTAGCTTTAATATCAGAATGGCGCGTCGCTTCCTTTAAAATTACGTATCTTTAGATTAAAACATTATTATGTGGAATAAATTTCGATATATGTGCAATTCATTGACGGTTTACGGTTTATATTTTGACCTGCGATACCATCGTAGAAAATACATTAGAGTACGTTTCTTATAATGGAGCACGAATTCATAATACTACCTACTCCTTATGAACAGGGTAAACTAACTTTAGAATATAGCAGCGTTTTCTGCTTTTAGTAGTATCCACTTTTTATCACTATTGAGTTTAAAGGTACCAATGTGTTCTCTATTCCATTCTTGTGGTCCTATCAAAGAGAGAAAGTTTACTGCATTAGCATCTCTATATAAATGATAGATTTCCCCAATAACAGGCTCAAATGAAAATTTAGCACTATAAACCAACTCATTCCATTCGTATTCTTCCATCAACTTTTGATATTGAATTTTCAATTCGTTGAATTTATTTCCAAGCTCTTTATTTACATTCTCAATGCCTCTGCTTTTCCAGGAAACAACATCATCAACTCTAATTACTGGAGCACCTACATTTGTTCCGTAGGGCAATATATTGGCATTAAATCCTTCCTCAACAGAGTAGACAACATTATCGGGTATTTTACTTTTCATCTGATTTTATTTTAATTCAAGAGATCTAAATAATTAACTATTAGCTCCTCTTTTTATGTTTACCAATATTTTGTATTAAGCAAAAGTCTTTCTACAAGCTTCAAAAGCTATATTCTGAAACACAATGACATTTTGTTTAACAATTACCATGTGAAATTAAACAAAAAATTTAACTCTGAGTCTAATTCAACCTGAATAAAGCAGCTTTCCCGAAATATATCAGCCGCTTAGAACCCAAACCACTTAGTTATCTAGGGTGACTTCTCAAAAAAACGTAATAGCAGTCTAAGGTCTTTTTTGTTTTTACTACTTTCGTATTTGGTCAGAGTTCCCCTGACAGATAACTTTCTATTTAAAAAAAATGAATGAAAAAATAAAAGCAGAATTAATCTCATCCTGCACTAACAATACCCCTGAGTCCTTCTTCCCTTTCTTAATGTCTGCCGATGTTCAAACTGAAGCGCCCAACAAAATGGATTTTTATGAGTTTTTTAAAGACATGCTAAACAACGCTCATGCTAGAGCAAAGGGAAAACTAACCCTAAAGATTGAAGAGTCAACAGACGATACAGACAAAGTAGTTCTTGATTATAGCTTCTACGACACTGTACACAAACATTCGCTACTTACAATAGTCGTTAACGAAAACAACAACCAAATCCTTTTAGACATAATGCCATTTTAAAAATTTGCCTTAACAAAGCTTTCAAAAATAGATTGTTTCGCTTCTCTTCTTTTACTATCTTCGAATGTTAGGATTAATTCAAACGCGATTTAAATAAGAAAACCATGAAAAGAATCAGCCTACTACTACTTCCCTTTATTATATTCAGCTGCCAAGCGCAGAAAAATCCAAATGATCTAATCCTTCAGGACGAAGTCAAAAATTATACTCTTGAATCAGTCGCTGATGGTATTCAAAACCCTTGGGGAATGGCTTGGTTGCCAGACGGAACTTTATTAGTTACCGAAAAAAGCGGGATTTTATACCAAATTAAAAATGGGGTAAAAACGGAAATAAAAAATGTTCCTGCAGTTTACAATCGTGGACAAGGAGGATTACTTGATATTGCCGTGCATCCTGACTATGCTAAAAATGGTTGGATTTATATCACTTACGCCTCTACTGAGGGTGAAGGCGAGGGAGGAAACACTAAACTGATTCGTACTAAATTGCTAGACGGAGCTTTAACACAAATAGAATCTTTATACAAATGCGGACCCAATACGACCAAGGGGCAACATTTTGGTTCTCGAATTGTTTTTGACAAAGCGGGATATCTCTATTTCTCAGCTGGGGAACGAGGTGAGCATTTTGTAAATCCACAAGACATTACACGTGATAACGGAAAAATATACCGTCTAAATGATGATGGCAGTATTCCAAAAGACAATCCTTTTGTAGGTCAAAAAAATGCAAAAGAAGCCATTTATACTTATGGTAACAGAAACCCACAAGGATTAGCTATAAATCCTATTACAGGAGATGTTTGGGAACACGAACACGGTCCAAAAGGTGGTGACGAAATTAACATCATCAAGAAAGCCGCTAATTATGGCTGGGCTGTGGTTACTTACGGAATCGATTATGACGGAACTTCTATTAGTTCTGAAACAGTAAAACCGGGAATTGAAGACCCCATTTACTATTGGGTGCCTTCTATTGCACCAAGCGGAATGGCTTTTGTAACTAGCGATCGCTATCCTGACTGGAAAGGACATTTGCTTGTAGGTTCACTAAAATTTCAATACTTAGAATTGGTAAAACTAAACGGAAATGAAATCATTGGGCGACAAAAAATTGCTACTGATGTTGGGCGTTTACGAAATGTAGCTCAAGGTCCAGACGGCTATATTTACATAGGAGTGGAAGGAAAAGGAATTCTTAAAATTATCCCGAATTAATATGTTAACCTCTAAACTAATTGTAGGACTCGCGCTTTCACTCTCGTCTGCGTTCTATTTTTCGAATACTACTCAAGCCTTTAATTCAAGTCGGGAAAGTGATTATTTGGCTGTTGCCAAAATCGATCAGGAAAAAACACCATTAGAAAAAAGCATGGCGAAAGGCAAAGAAGTTTATGCTGATTTTTGCATGCAATGCCATCTTGCAAACGGCAAAGGAGATTCTAAAAACTTCCCTCCGCTGGACGGTTCTGATTGGCTCAGCAAAAAAGAAACCCAAAGTATTCATGCTATAAAATTTGGACAATCAGGTGAAATTGTAGTCAACGGAAAAAAATTCAACAGTAGCATGCCTGCCATGGGATTATCCAATCAAGAAGTGGCTGATGTGATGAATTATATTAGGAATTCTTGGAGCAACAAAAATCCTAAAATGATTAGCCTGGAACAAGTGGAAGCCGTAAAGCAATAAGTAAGCTGATTTACTAAAAAAGATAAGTAACAGAAACTCCGCCATAAAACTGGATTGGACTTCCCGGATAATAATACCGTGGCGCTGCGTTGCCAAAAGCAGTAGCATTAGGCAAAATACTAGCGGCATACTTGCGATCTAGTACATTATTAATTCCGCTACTTAATGTTGATTTTAAAACCTTTAAAATTGTAAAACTATAAGTTGCTTTGACATCCAAAAGCGAATACCCTTCGCTGTATTTTGTATTCGAATCATTCATCGGGATTTTTCCCATACTCGTAAAAGAGCTGTTGAAACTAAATCCGCTTGCTGTTTTCAAGTCAATTCCGGCATTCCATTGTTGATTGGGAACTCCTGTCAACCGATTACCAGAATAATCAATCCCATTATCAACAAAATCTTTAAATTTAAAGTCATTAAAAGATGCGGATAAATAAGAGTCTATTTCGAAATTGGCTCTTTTTAAAAGTTTATAATTAAGCGTAAGTTCTATTCCGCGATGCGAACTTTCTCCCGCATTAATCCCCACAAACTGATCTTCGGCAGTACGTCGCGCTACTAATAAATTGCTGATTTGGGTGCTATACAAAACGAGTTCTGTGTGTAATTTTGATGCTAACCAATTTCCTTTAAAACCCAATTCATAATTAAGTCCCACTTCTGGCTTTAAGTCGGTATTGATTTGTCCTTCGGGAGTTAGCGTTTCAGCCACCAAAGGCACTGAAAACCCTTTGCTAATAGAGCCAAATATATTTTTTCCGCCGCTTAGCTGATAGGAAATCCCAAGTCTAGGTGACCAAACTTTCCCAAAAGTATAGCCTTGTTCTAATTGATTTCCGTTTTGCTCAAAAACATCTTCCAGCGTATATTTTGTAGTATTTAAAGCCAAGCCACTTTCTAAATGAAGATTTTCTACAAGCTCAATATTCACTTCTAAAAAATAATTACTATAATTCCGATTCTGGTTCATTTTGCTGAATTCGGCTCCAGCTATGCTGCCCTTTCCTGGCTGCGATACATACAAATTTTCGAAAAGTGAAAAAGCATATTGCTCCGCTAGCATTTCAGTTCCGACACTCGCTTCAAAAGGCAATGAAAACAATTTGGCTTTATAATTTAGCGTAGATCGAAAACCTAAACCATTTATTTTTTCGTCCAAAATATTAAAAGGCCTTGGCTCGTACGCTTTTCTGAAATTAGAAAAAACACTGCTTTTAAAAGTCCATTTGTCTGAAAAAGAATAGTTGTAACCGATGCCCAAAAGTGATTTGTCATACGACTCATATCCTTGTGCCGCTGCCCAAGTACTCGCCGCCTTTTCGGGATGGTTTATAAAATCATTCTCATTTATAGAACTCGGAATAAACGCTTTCAGACGAGTAAAAATTCCCAGAAAAGACAAACTCCCTTTTGTTCCTAATTTTTGTTTCGCATGCACATTAACCGACTTCCGATCATAAGAACTATTTGCCCGAAAGCCATCACTTTGTAAATGCGTATAATTAGAAAATAGATTCGAATTAGCATCACTATAGCCGGCACCCAGACTTTGTTTGATTAATCCATAACTGCCATAAGTCGTCCCCGATTTAGCATACGATTCTCTTGCGGGAGTTTCTCGCGCAAACAAATGAATCACTCCGCCTAATCCGGAGCCAAAGCTAGTGTTGTTAGGACCTTTGCTAATTTCGATTCCGCCAATAGTTTCTAAATCGATATCTTCAATTGTGGTATCTCCTTCCCCAGTCGTCAAAGGAATATCTTCAAAATAGGCTTTAATTCTGCTAGTTCCGTATTGAGAACGAGCGCCTATTCCGCGAATACTAATTCGATTGGTATTCAAAGCACCTTGCTGCATATTAATACCCGGAATTTTATTGAGTACCGAAGTCAGGATTACTCCATCACTTTTATCCAAATCTGCTCTTTGAATCACTGCAACTGAAGAAGCTGATTTTTGTAATGCTATTTGGATTGGAGTCGCTTTTATAATTATTTCAGCAAGCGAAGTCGTATCTTTTTTTACTTGTCCAAAAACTGGGGAAAAGTAAAATTGGATAATGAAAAGACTAAAAACCAACTGTGCTTTTGTATTCAAGGACTTGAGATTAAATGAAGAGCTAAAATTAGCTTTTTAATCGCTGGATACAAAGTTAAACTACATAGAAACATAGATTTTATAAATCTTAAAAGTCGTTTCACTTTAGTATAGAAAATCACAGCTATATGAATCCAAGAATTGCGCTATCCAACTCTCTTTTCCTATGTTTCTATGTGGTTAAACTAAAGATAAGCCTTTGGCTATAATTAATATAAAATTAATTAATCTACTAAATAAAAAGTTAAACCACATAGAAACATAGATTTTATAAATCTTAAAAGTCGTTCCACTTTATTATAGAAAAACATAGCTATGTGAATCCAATAATTGGGCTATCCAACTCTTTTTTCTCTATGTTTCTATGTGGTTAAAAAAATTTAAAGTGAATATAACCAGTAGCTGTAATTAATCTAATAAAAAAAATAACCACTTAGGAACATAGATTTTATAAATCTTAAAAGTCGTTTCACTTTATCATAGAAAATCATAGCTATGTGAATCCAATAATTGGGCTATCCAACTCTTTTATTCTAAGATTGATTCCTAGCAGAGCTACTTCTTTAAAACACAACAAAGACCGCCATTTCTGACAGTCTTTGTTGTAATTTGATTCAAGCCTTTTTTTAAATTCAAAAAAATCAGTTTGCCTTATGTTCTTTTATCAATTTATGCGCTATTCCATTTATGTGCAAAGCAGCATTTTTCATAGCATCGGCAGTAGTAACACCTAATTCCATAATCGAAGCAATACTTTTAGGATGTAAGTTTTCTTGTATTAGTTTCTCGTCTTTTACAATTCCAGAAATAATCGAAAACGGAATGTTGTTTTGAATCGCTCTTTCGCTAATTCCCTTGATAACTTTGCCTTCAATAGTTTGCTTATCGACAGAACCTTCTCCTGTGATTATTAAATCAACTTGGTCTTTTAGCAATGCATCAAAACCCGTTTGTTCCATCACAAAATCAATTCCTGATTTAATTGTAGCATTCAAAAAGCAAACTGCTCCTGCTCCCAATCCTCCGGCTGCTCCAGCTCCTAGAATTTCAGCCACTTCCTTATGCAAATATTTAGAAACCTGTTTGCTGAAATTTTGCAATCCTAGGTCTAATGTTTCTATTTCTTCTGATGAAGCTCCTTTTTGGCCGCCATAAACATAAGCTGCACCATTTGGCCCGTACAAAGGGTTTTTTACATCACAAACCACGGTAAAATTGATATCACTTAAAGTGAAAAGTAATTTGTCATTTTCAATTTTGTGAATACTTAGCAACGATTTTCCAATGGGCTCTATACTTTTATTATCGGCATTATAAAATTGATAGCCTAAAGCTGTTGCCATTCCTATACCTGCATCATTTGTTGCGCTTCCGCCAATGAACAACACAATGTTTTTAAAACCTTTTTGGACGGCATCTAAAATTAATTGACCCGTTCCGAAGGTCGTCGTATTGCAACAGTTTTTTTCTTCTTCCCTTAACAGTTGAAGTCCAGATGCATTAGACATTTCTATATAAGCCGTGTCTTCAGAAACCATATAAGTAGCCGTAATATCTCTAAATAAAGGATCTTTTACAAGTAACGAAACTGTTTTTAGTTCAAAGTAGTTTTGCAATATATCAAGTGTTCCCTCACCTCCATCTGCAAGCGGATGCTTGATGGTTTCAATAGAAGAATCAAATTTCTTAATTCCATTTTCTATGGCGAGACAAACTTCTAACGCTGATAGGGATCCTTTGAATTTATCTGGTGCAATGACAACTCTCATTTTCTTTATTTTATTACAGAATCATTGGTCACAGTGACTCTTTATTCGACAAAAATTAAACTAAAAACAGCCCTCCTAATATTCTGAGTACAAAACCAAATGAACTAATTATAGAAACCAAAATTAGAAATGCAAATAACATTTCAATTATTACTTTCAAAATCGTCGAAATTAGGATTGCTGTTTAATCATTCTTTTATAAAACTAAAAACAGTACAATTATAATTTAAATCGTACTGTTTTTAGATTGCAATTCACCTATTTAATCATCATTTCACCATCGCTAAAAGTGTTGGTAAACTGAAACTCACTGCTAATATGATTAAGAAAAATACAGCTAATATGATTATATCTTTTGAAAAAATATCTCCTCTATTTACCTTAAACTCAATATTAATATCTTCATTTTTTTCGGTTTTAAACAAAGCACTAAATACTAATGCTAAAACGAAAGTGATTACAAATCCAGTAAGGTTAAACCAAATCCAGAAGATATCATCAAAGAAAAATTTGATAGCAACATTTATCAAAACTCCTCCTATGATTCCCACATTCATACCAATATAATTGACTCTTTTTACTAAAATAGCAATTATAAAAGTGGCTAAAATAGGACCATAAAATTGCGATGAAATCATGTTTATCAATTCAATCACTGTCCCTCCGTTATTCCCAAAAAGGTAGGCCGAAGCAATACAAACAACACCCCAAAACACAATTGAAATCTTAGAGAATTTCATGTATTTTGCTTGACTTAATTTTACTTTACCTCTATTAAAAAGATCTTCAACAGTTACCGCTCCAAGTGAATGTATTGTAGCACTCACAGAAGACATTGCCGCAGATAAAATCCCAACAATTAAAATCCCAATTAAACCGTGTGGCAAATATTTCATAATAAAAACAGGCAACATCAAATCAGGTTTGATTCCGTTTTTTAAGAATTCTTCAGGATAATTTTTTTGAGTCAAAGACGCAATTTCATTCATGAAATCAGGTGTCAAATGCACTAATGCACCTACTATTAAACCCATAATACAATAGGTCAACACCACTGGAAAACGCAACAATCCGTTAGTCAATAATATTTTCTTAGCCGCATTTTCATCCTTTGCAGAAATTAATCGCTGCGCTTGTGTTTGATCAGTACCGTAATAAGAAAGGTATAAAAACAAACCTCCCAGAACCATTGGCAACAGCCCATAAGTTCCACCGTCAAAACCAAGATTAGGAATGTCAATTACTTGTAAGCGTTCACTATCAAAACCTGTAAAATTAGGATTAGCTTTAAGAACATCCCATCCATAATAAATACAAATCAGTAAACCTCCGAACAAGATCACCATTTGAATGGCATCACCCCAAACTACGGCTTTCATTCCGCCCATGTAGGAATACACAATGGTGATTATGGTGATTAAAAGAATGGTCCAGTGAAAACTAATATCCAGTACCGATTGCAAAATAATCGCAATCGTATATACTCCCACCCCAGTTGATAACGAGCGACTTATTTGAAAAACAAGACTCAAAACAATACGTGTTGAAGTAGAAAAACGTCTCTCTACGAACTCATAAATACTGACTATATTAGCACGGTACAATGGTGGAACGATTATTAAAATAATCCCTATCATAGCCAATGGAACGGCCAGCTCAAATGTCAACCACTTCATTCCACCACCCTGCGCTAACCCAACAAACGCAGGAGCAGATATAAAACTAATTGCAGAGAGCTGGGTCGCCATCGCTGATAAACTCAAGGGAAACCATCCCATATCCTTACCACCCAAAAAATAATCTTTGGCGTCTTTGTTTTCTTTAAAAACAAAACCTAATCCTAAAAAAGCAATTAAGTAAACAATTACTACCGTATAGTCAATCCAGTTCATAATGATTCGTTTTTTATATTAATTGTCTAACATGTCCAAAAACAAAGCTGCACTCCAAGAGAAGTTTGCTCCGCCGTAACCTTTACTTCCTTCAGTATGTTCCGATTTTCTTGGATCAAAATATTCATAAAAACCAGCCTTTGTAATCAACTCCATTGTATCTGATTTTACTCTGGCAGCAATATCATCATATCCATAATCCTTTAATCCATTATATAAAATCCAATTTAAATTGATCCAAACCGGACCTCTCCAATACTTTTTAGGATTAAATCTTTCATTAGTAGGATCGAAAGACGCACACAAGTACATATCGTCACCTCCAAATTTAGTCATCATTGTTTGTATTATAGTCGCTGCTTGTTCCTTACTTGGAATTCCTGCGAATAATGGAGTGAACGAAGACGAACTTACAAAACGAATTGGTTTTTCATTTCTTAAATCATAATGGATATAAGCACCTAATTCCGCATCGTATAATTTAGTGTTAAATGAAGCTTTACTTTTAGCCTGCCATTGCTCTAGTTGCTTGATTTTGTCTTCGTTTCCACCTATTATTTTATACAAGTCAATTAGTGCTTCATTAGACTTAATCAACATGGTGTTAAAAAGAGGATCTTGTACCAAAAACGGAGACAGCTCAGCAATCTTTTTATCATCGTAATTATGCTCTTTTGCTATTTCGATAATATGCAAATAATGGTCGTATTCTCTATTTGAAGGTCTTTGAGAAGCATCAACGTGAGTAGTGTCTCTTCGCTCAAAAGTATAAGAAGGAGGGTTCATTGTATCCCAAATGTCATCCCATAAAGGGGAATTATCCGTTCCTGACTCCCAGTTGTGGTAAATGTAAACTAAGCCTTCATTTTGAGGATCTCTATTTTTATAAAAATACTGATGATTTTCATACACCTTATCAATATTGTCTTTGATAAAATCTAAAACATCTTTTTTATCAGTAGCAATCTGATACATTTTTTCTAATGTGAAACCCAATACTGGTGGCTGTGTCATTCCTGTTGAAGGATAGGCATCATTAGATTCCGGATGTAATTTTGATAAATGAAAATCACGTCCTGGAAAATAACTATCTGTCTCAACATGAAATACAATATGCGGAATAAATCCATTCCCCCATTGTGCATCTAAAAGTGTTTTCATTTCTCTTTTGGCTTTTTCCATATCGTAATGGGCAAAACCAATGGCTATAAATCCAGAATCCCATTTCCATTGAAAAGGGTATAATCCTTTACAAGGGATAGAATATCCTTTTTCTTGAAAATTTCCATCTAATACATTTTGCGCTTCAATAACCAAATCTTTTTTCATACCGTTTTTTTTATTTTTATTAAAAGGATGTCTTGATAGTTTAATACCAAGACATCCTGGATAATATTATATTAGAAACTAAATGTTAAGTTAACCAAAGCCGTTCTTGGGATAATTGGTCTTCCTACAAAAAATTCTTCTTCTGTTTGATTGTTTCCTATTCTAGGTGATCCTTCAGTAATTCCATCAGAGTTTAATAAGTTAAAACTTTGAAGTCCTAAACGTAAAGTCTCGTCACTTTGTCCAATATTAAAAGTGTACCCAAGGTTTAAATCTACTATACCAAAACCTTCTAACTTGATTGTATTAGCCTCATTTGCAAATTTATCACCTGCATAACTATAGTCAAGGTTAGCATCAAAGTTTGCTTTATCATATGACAATCCTAATTTTGACATCACATTAGGCTGTCTTACTAATTTGTTTCCTACGATTGCAGGTGTTTTTTCAGACTTAGTAACCTCATGTTTTTGATAGGTAAAAGTTCCGTTGAAGGTAAATCCTTCAATAAATCTCCAGTTCCAAGTAGTCTCTAAACCGTATGATTTTGTGCTTTGTTTGTCAACTTTTTCAATAAGAGCTGCACTATTTGGGTCATTGATAAATTCAATCGCTCTTCTATCAGATAAGTTCAACATAAATGCAGCAAGAGTTCCTGAGAATGAACCTTTACCATATTTTAAACCCGCTTCTCCTTGTACAATTTTTTCAGATGTGTATGATGATGGATTGTCAAATGCGTCAAATTTCACACTTCTTAATTCTGGGAAGAAATAACCTCTAGAAAAGTTTCCGTAAACACTTGCGTTATCATTCACTTTGTACAAAGCTGCTAAAGCAACTGCAAAGTCATTAGCTGAAACGTGTCCTGTTTGAAAAGAACCTGTACCCCAAACTACATTATCCAAATTTGAAATACCTGTATTATCTACAGTATATGATTTTGTTTTTTCGTTTTCAATATTCCCTGAAGCTGTTTCATGACGAATACCAATATCAAAATTCCAACGATCTAATTTAATCTCATCTGCAAAAAAGAAAGCTAATTTATTACTTGAGATATTTCTGTTTGTATAACCTACTCCTCTATTTGTAATTCCGTTTACAGTATATCCAGATAAGTTAACTAAATCTGGGCGGTTGCTGTATTCACTTAAATAACTAGTTGTTACATTAAAGTCACCTGCCTCAGATCTTGACATAAAAGTCCCTCCTGTTAGAGTATGAATTCCTGTTTTATAACTTAATTTGATATCTGAAACCAATTCACTTAAAGGTCTGTTTCTATCCAATATTCTATTTTCAAATAAACGAGCATTAGGATCTAAAGCAGTACCGTTTTGTAATGTAAAATTTCCTGTAGTTAATCCTCTAGCATCTTTATATTCTTGTTGCGTTTCAACAGCTTTTGCTCCGCTAACTCCACTTCCATCTAAAAATAAATTAAACTGGTGCTCGTATTTAGATTTTCTGATTTTTGCATCAATTTTAAGATTGTCATTAAAGTTGTGTACAAAATTAGTCATGAAATATCCTCCTTTTGTAGATACCCCATCTCTAATAGGAGAAGTGTACATTCCGTTTGGAGTTTTGTATGAAAAGTTAGATGCAGCTACAGTTTGTAAAGTCAAGATTTCGTTTCCATCATTTCCAGTAGGTCTGTTTCTAGTTCCTCCCTCAAGTGGGTAAGGCAAGAAAAACTGTACTTGATCGTCAATAAATTGTCCTGAAAAAGTAATTGATCCTTTTTCTGTTTCTTTCTTAATATTACCTCTCAACTGATATCCTTCAGTAGGTAAACCCGTTTTTATTGGTCCTTCATCATATCTATAAAAACCTGTCAATGCATAAAATAATTTTGAATCTTTACCTCCTAATTGTCCACTTGTCAAGAAGTCAGCTTTATATCTTGAGTTAGTTCCTAACTCTAATTTCAAAATGTTTTTTGGTGTTTCAGAACCTGTTACACTTGTGTAGTTAATAATCCCTGCAACTGAACCTACTCCGTACAATACAGAAGATCCACCACGTACAAATTCTAAACTTTTAATTCCGATGTCAGTTCTAAAATAAACATCATGAGCTGATGAGTTTAGACCAAAAGTTGCCAAAACTGGCATTCCATCAATTTGTAAAGGATTAAACTGGAATTGTCCTCCAGAAGGTAAACCTCTCACAAACACGTTTGATGCTACCTCTCCACCTCCGTTTTCAGTAGTAATTCCAGGAATACTTCTTAAAATATTAGCTTGGCTACTTGTGTTTAACTTGGTTAAATCTTTTGCACTTAAAGATGTAATAGAAAGTGGCGTTTCTTTTTGTGATCTCTTACTAGAACTCACTGTTAAAACTACCTCGTCCAAACTTTCAATACTTTCTTTTAATGAAAAGTTTACTGTTACATCTCCAGAAATTGTTATCGATTTAGTTTGTGGAAAAAAGCCAATAAAAACCCCTTTAATTTTTTGTGCACCAGTCTTAGCTGTTTTGATAGTAAAATTACCATCAATATCTGTTGTAGCGCCATCATTTGTTCCTACAATCACAACATTTGCTGAAGGGATGGGATTGTTTTGTTCATCAGTAACCGTCCCTTTAACGGTAGATTGCGAATAGGAATAAGTTCCTATAAGCAGTAAAAAAACTTTAATATACTTTTTCATAACATGGTTTAATTAAGTTAATCTTTTGGTTATTTGTTTGGCTAAATTAAAATCGATTTCGTTGTTTTGATGCTAAATTTCAATCGAAAACTTCCGCAAACGTTTGCGGTAACGTTTGCGAACAAGAATAAAATTAGTACTTTTGCTATTATATCTATAAAAAATGCGCAAAAAAAATATTATTACCTTAAAAAAAATGGCTTTTGAATTAGGATTGTCTATTTCAACCGTTTCCAGAGCATTAAATAACCATATAGACATCAGCGATGAAACAAGAGAGCGAGTTAAGGCTTACGCCAATAAAGTAAAATACGCGCCAAATCTATTTGCGAAAGGGTTTCGCTCCCAAAAATCAAATATAATTGGAGTAATTATTCCTGATATCGAACATCAATTTACATCTACGTTATTAAGAGGAATACTTTCAACGGCAGAATTAAGTGGTTATAAAGTTATTATTTGCGAATCTTTCAATAATGAACGTAAACAAGCCGAATTACTAGAAACAATGAGTCAGTTTGGAGTAGATGGTGTTTTATTATCCTTGACCAAAAAAACTCAAAATGTGGAGGAAATTCTAGAAATGACACAACACATCCCGTTGATATTGTTTGACAGAATTTCAAATAAAGTGCCTTGTACGCAAATAATTATTGATGATGAGGATGCCGCATTTAAAGCCGTGGAACACCTGATTACTATTGGCAAAAAAAGAATTGCAATTCTTAAAGAAACAGATAGTTCCAATGTTTCTGAAAGACGATTTCAAGGATACCTACGAGCATTAAAAACATACAATTTAGAGGTAGACGAGAGTATTATACTAAGCTCTGAAGACCTTTCTATCGAAGAAGGCGAGCGACTAACCACCGTTTTACTAAGTCTTCAAAATAAACCGGATGGGATATTTACTATAATAGACGAGGCAGGCATTGGGGCAATTATGCAACTCAAAAAAAATAAAGTTAAGATTCCAAAGGAAATTGCAGTAGTAGGTTTCAGTAATTCTAGATTCTCTACAATCATAAAACCTAGTTTATCCAGTATTGATCAGCCAGGGAACAGGATAGGTGAAGTTGCCGTTAAATATCTAATTGAAGAAATTAATACTGAAAATGAAGTCAGCCATAAAACAATCGAAATAAAAACCAATCTCATCATTAGAAAATCCTCTTTTAATCCATTAAAAAGCAAATAGAACTATTGATTCGCAGTAAATTTCACGTCATTTCTATCGCAAATAATATTATAAAATCTAACTGTCTAAACGTAATAAATGCGACATAAATAGGTTTACCTTTGTAGTAAACACCTATACCTATTTTATGAAAAAGACAGCAATTACCTTCCTTATTTTTACCCAATTAATTTTACTTTCCAGTTGCAATCAAGGTAAAGCTGCCGATGAAGTGAAAGGAAATGAAAAAATTACAGAAGTAAAGATAGATTCTGTAAAGAAAAAGGCCCAAGCTACAATCGACACTGTAGACTACAATAAAAGAATGATTGCGCTAAGCAACAACGACACTACCGGAAGGTGGCCAGTTAAAACTCCTTATCCTTTGCCTGGAGCTTTATTGCCGTACAACAGAATAATTGCTTTTTACGGAAATTTATATTCTACAAGAATGGGGATTTTAGGTGAAATCCCAAGGGAGCAAATGATAGCAAAACTGCAAGGTGAGGTTGCCAAATGGAACGCAGCCGATTCTACGGTAAAAGCGATTCCCGCATTACATTACATAGCCGTTACAGCTCAAGGATCGCCAGGAAGCGCAAACATGTATCGCATGCGCATGCCGTTCAAACAAATAGATACCGTTCTTAAATGGGCAAAACCCATTGATGCTTTGGTGTTTTTAGACATTCAAATAGGACACAGTACTGTTAAAGCAGAAGTGAGCGAATTGATAAAATACCTTTCTTTACCCAATGTTCATTTAGGAATTGACCCTGAGTTTTCTTTGAAAAACGGTCATGTTCCTGGAACTAAAATTGGAAGTTTTACAGCCGATGATATAAATGACGCCATTGATATTCTAGCAAAGGTTGTTCGTGAAAACAAACTAACGCCTAAAGTCCTTGTTGTACACCGTTTCACCCAAGGAATGGTAACCGACTATAAAAGAATAAAAACGCTTCCTGAGGTTCAGGTAGTGATGGATATGGATGGTTTTGGAAGTAGAGTGTTAAAAAGATCAACCTATCTGACTTATATTTATAGAGAGCCGGTCCAGTTTACTGGTTTTAAATTGTTTTATAAAAATGACAATTGGAACAATTCAAAAATGTACACTCCAGAAGAATTGCTGAAATTCACACCAAAACCAAGCTATATTCAATTTCAATAAATACAGTACAATGAAAAATTATTTTGCCTGTCTGATTTTAGGACTTATCATTTTGGAAGGCTGCCAATCAAAAGCTGAGGAAACAAGCAAAGAGGATGTTCCACAGAAAACAACTTTGGTAAACGCTGTTGCAAAGGAAACTGAAGTACAGAAAGTGACCAATGATGCTGCCACTATTCTTTCAAAAAAAGAAGTTCCTATTTTGTGCTATCACAACATTAAGAATTTTGATGCTAATGCTGGTCCCATGACCAAAGTCTATTCAGTAAAACCAGCCAACTTTGCAGAGCAAATGAAAGCGTTATCTGATGCTGGTTATCATTCCATCTTGCCAGATCAATTGTACGAATATCTTGTACATGATGCTCCGCTACCTTCAAAACCAGTCATGATTACTTTTGACGATACGCGTGGCGAACAATTCAGCATAGGAGCTGCCGAAATGAACAAATACGGTTTCAAAGGGGTTTTCTTTGTTATGACGGTTTCAATCAATCGACCAAATTATTTGACAGCAGAGGAAATTAAAAAGTTATCAGATGACGGACATGTTGTTGGAGCTCATACTTGGGACCATCATATGGTGACGAAATATTCAGGTGACGACTGGAACACTCAATTGGTTAAACCTAAGAAAAAATTAGAAGACATCATCGGAAAACCAGTTACTTACTTTGCTTACCCATTTGGTTTATGGAACAAAGAAGCCATTCCTAAAGTAAAAGAAAGTGGCTATGAAATGGCATTTATCCTTTCGACTAAAAGAGATTCAATAGACCCGCTATACACCATCAGACGTATGATTGTTTCTGGTACATGGAATACGGAAGGAATGATGAGATCCACAGAATCCACTTTCAAAAAATAAATTGATTGTGGTTTGCAATTTAAAAAAACACCGCTTTTTCCTAATAATTCATAGTACAAGAATAAAATCCCCAAGCACCACTACTTGCATTCGTTTTATAAGTTGGTTTCTAAACTACAAAAGATCCGCATACCTCTGTTTTAAAGGCTTTTTACTTATTAGTAGTATATAAAACACTGTTAATAAGTAAAAAAAAAAGATGAAAAAATAACTATTCTTAAATACAAAGCCAACATAAAGAGAATTATATATTTGTCTTGAATTTTTCAATAAAAATTTTATTTGAAAGTATTAAAACCGTATTTTTAACTAAAAAATTACAGTTTATTTACAACAAACTGGTTTTTCATTAATTATTCAACAACAGAGGACATGGTAAAATTAACACCTAATTTAAACCCAAGGGGATGGGATGAAATGTTTTCTAAAAATGGCGTAAGAGACTCATATCGTCAAGTATTACAAACATTAGAAAGTTTAAATCTTGAAACGTTAAATAAGAAACACAATCTCGCTTCGGATATTTTCATGAACCAGGGAATTACATTTACGGTTTACAGTGATGAAGATCAAGGAATAGAACGAATTTTCCCGTTTGATATAATTCCTAGGATTCTTACAAAAAATGAATGGGATGAAGTAGAAACGGGAATAGCACAGCGTTTAAAAGCCCTTAATTTATTTTTAGAAGACATCTACAATGACCAACTCATTGTAAAAGAAGGTATCATTCCAGCTGCACTAATAACAAGCTGCCCGCATTATATGCCAGAAGTTCATGGTATTAAAGTACCTCATGACATTCATGTTCATATTGCAGGTATTGATTTAATAAGAGGAGAGAAAGGTGAATTTTATGTCCTAGAAGACAATTTACGATGTCCTAGTGGTGTAAGTTATATGTTAGAGAATAGAGAAATCACTAAGCGAATTTTCCCAGAGATGTTTAGCGCTAACAATGTTAGTATGGTCGCTAACTACCCTATGATACTTCATAATATCTTAGTGTCCCTTTCTCCTAGAAACATTTCGAAGCCTAATGTGGTTTTAATGACTCCAGGGGTATATAATTCTGCTTATTACGAACATACTTTTTTAGCTAGACAAATGGGAATTCCATTAGTTGAAGGACGAGATTTAGTGGTAAATAACGGTAAAGTTTATATGAAAACAACTTCAGGTCTTCAGCAAGTTGATGTTATTTATAGACGCTTAGACGATGAATATTTAGATCCATTAGTATTTAGACCAGACAGCGCCTTGGGAGTTCCTGGTTTAATAAGTGCTTACAAATTAGGCACAGTAGCCTTAGTTAATGCAGTAGGAAATGGCGTTGCAGATGATAAAGCGGTTTATGCGTATGTCCCTGAAATGATTCGTTATTATCTAAATGAAGAACCTATTCTTAAAAACGTTCCGACCTACCAAATGGAAAATTTAGAAGAACGTGAATTTGTATTTTCCGATATGGGTAATATGGTTATTAAAGAAACCAATGGAAGTGGTGGTTACGGAATGGTTATGGGAAATAAAGCCACCGAAAAAGAATTAGAAGACGCTAAAATTGCTATTGTAAAGAATCCACGAAATTTTATTGCACAACCTATTATCCAACTCAGTACAGTTCCTTGTTTTATCGATGGAGAACTCAAACTCAGACATGTTGATTTACGACCTTACGCTTTATGTGGTCCTAATGGAGTGCAAATTGTACCTGGAGGTTTAACAAGAGTAGCCCTAACTGAAGGTTCGCTTGTTGTTAACTCTTCTCAAGGTGGCGGAAGTAAGGATACTTGGATAATGAAATAGTCAATACAAAAGAACCAATAAAACAAACACTATGGAAGTAAATATGCTAAGCCGAGTTGCTGATGGGATGTTTTGGCTCAACAGATACATGGAAAGAGCAGATGGCATGTTGCTTACGCTCAACACGCTTTATATCATGTCTTTTGATCAAGAAATAAATGACTATCACGGGTATAAACCATTATTAGAAAACTATACTAATTTATCTCCAGAGGAAATATTAGCAGTACAACACAATACTAACTTTGTATTAAAGCACATTATTTGTGAAGCTAAAAACACGAGCTCTGTGAAGTGTCTTATCTCTAAAGCTAGAGAAAATGCAAGAGGCTCTCAAGATAAAATTACCAAAGAATTGTGGGAACATATTAACTCTATGTATCATTTTATTAACGATCCAGAGTTACCCAAAAAACTAGAAACACCTGAAGCAAATTCAGTTTTAAGTAAAATCAATAAAGATTTTTTACTTTATAATGGTATTTATCAAGTTACAATGCCAAGAGGTTTGGGCTGGTCATTTTCTAGAATTGGAAAACATATTGAAAGATGTTTGCAAACCATATCTATGACACAGTCTTATTATGGGCCAATACAATATAACCTAGAAGGCAAAGAAGATTTGCTGTATTGGAGAAAATTATTATTGTCCCTTTCTGGCTATGAATTTTATCAAAAAAGTTATAGTAACATTGCTCACAATCGTAAGGTAGTACAGCACTTAATCTTTAATAAGGATTTTGCTCATTCAGTAATCTATACTTTAACATTACTAGAATCATATTTAAACACCATATTAAAAGACAACAATCAAAGCGAGGCGGTAACGATGCGCAATCAATTTGGCCGACTAAAAAGCTCTTTGGAGTTTACCGATTATCACCAACTTACGAATCAACAACTAGAAGATTTACTGAACAATACAAGGACACAAATAACTCAATTTTCGATTGATTTCTCTAAATTATTCTTCTCTTATTCCTAAAAAAAATGGCTACTTTCAATATTGTTCATATCACGAAATACCAATATAACCGGCCAATTAATGAAAGTATTAATGAAATCAGGTTGTTTCCTCATAATTTTGAAAATCAAGAGGTACTGGAATTTCAGCTTTCGATTACTAAAAACCCACAGATTACCATCACCACAGATTACCATGGGAATCGTGTGGGAAACTTCAATATTATGGAGCCGCACTCAGAAATGATTGTTGAGTCTAAGATGTTAGTGCGTACAACACATTCACAAAAAATACCCGAAATAGACCATGTGAAAGTAGCAGACTTAGTAGCTAAACTAGAGAATGATGTTTATTTATTAAGACTATCATATCCAGAAAAAATTAAGAAGCAAGAAGAAATTATCAAGATTTTAAAAGAAATTGATTCCAGTGACAAATCGATTATTGCAATTGCACAACAATGCAACGAATATATATTTACTAATTTTACGTATACTAAAGGAATTACGAATATCGAAACCACACTAGATGAGATTCTAGAACATCGAAAAGGGGTTTGTCAAGATTTTGCCCTTGTCTTATTACAACTTCTTAGAACTGCTGGTATTCCATCAAGGTATGTAAGTGGTTATATCTGTCCTAATGAGAGTGGCCTTAGGGGTGAAGGCGCAACACATGCATGGGTAGAAATTTACTCCCCCATACAAGGTTGGCTAGGTATTGATCCTACAAATAATATTTGGACCATGGACAATCACGTAAAGCTCTCCGTAGGCCTTAACTTTATTGAATGCACGCCTATTAAAGGAACATTTAAAGGATTGGCGAAGCAAACACTATCTGTATCGGTTTCTATCGGATATGAAGACGGTAGGCATTTTGAGGAGGTAAACAATGTACAACTCCAAGATGTATCTGCTGAGGCAAAAGAAAAGCTCGATTATATTGAACAGCAACAACAATAATTCATTTTACTTTGTAGCAAAAAAAAAAGCGAATCATGTGATTGATTCGCTTTTTTTTTAAAACACTTAGTCTATTCTTGAACTATTATTTATTGCTCAACCAACCTTGTGGATTCGTGTAAGAGGTGTTTTGCAATAGCAAAAATTTAATTACCGTCTTACCGGTATCTCCATTAGTTCTCACTCTTCCCAAAGTCTGTTTTATGCTTACCTTATCTCCTTTGTTAACAGATACGGAACTTAAGTTTTGATAAATTGTAAAGTAATCTCCATGCTGGATCATCACTGCTTTATTAACTGGTGATAAAATCATGACACTGGCCACTTCCCCACCAAATACAGCTCTTGCCGAAGCACCTTCATTAGTAGTAATTTCTACTCCACTATTATGAATCACCAAAGTATTATAAATAGGATGGGCTTGATCTCCGTATCCTAATGAAATAAATCCTTTTTCCACAGGCCAAGGTAAACTACCTCTATTTGCTCTAAAGTTATCTGCTATTAATTTTGCTTCAGGTGTCAATTCAATTCTTGATGATGACACAGGTTCTTTAGCAACTGCAGCAGCAACTTCTTTTGGACTTGCATTCGAATTACTTGCCAATGCTTTAGCTCGTGCTTTCTCTAATGCCGCTTTTCTATTTGCTTCAGCAATAGCCTCGCGAATCAAACGATCGATTTGTTTGTCGATGGTTTTAGACTCCCTTTGCTTTTTCCTGATATCAGATACAATTCTGTTTTTGTCTTTCTTAATAGAATTTACCAGTTTTTCCTGCTCTTCTTTTTCCTTTACTAAACTGACTTTTTCCTTTTGGTTTTCAACAATCAATTTTTGCTTGGCAATTTTTTGAGCATTTAACTTGTTATTGTAATTAACAAGTTCAACCGATTTTGATTTTATTTCTTCTCCCTGGTTTTTTCTAAAACTAGTGTATTGCTTTAAATATTGCGCTCTTTTATAAGCCTGCAAAAAATTATCTGATGACAATATAAACATCGCTCGACTTTGTTCAGAACGGCTTTTATAAGACTTCACAATCATCTTTGCATAATCTTCCTTAAGAACACCTAGTTCTTTATTAAGCTTATTGATTTTCATCTGATTTATATACATATCATTAGCTAAATATTTAGCTTGCTTTTCAGTAGTATTAATCAAGATTTCTTTCAGTCTAATCTTGTTTTTTTGAATCATAAATACATTCATCGCCGACTTTTCCTTAGACTTAACTGAAAGTAATAACTTCTCGTTATCCCTAATTTCCTTTTGGATTTCGGCTTTACGTTGTTCTAATTTTTCTTGTTGGGAAGACTGACTCCAGAGCACAGAAGTCATGCATATAAATAGTAGGCTTACGAGAAATTTTGGCATCTTAAAAATATATTTGTGCAAATTTACTTAATTATAATTCTATTGTAACCATTTGGAACACTATATGGAAAAGAAAGTTCTTCATTGAAGGTTATGGTGTCATAATCCAGATTAATTTCAGATTTTCCTTTTGGCTGATACGTATGAATAACGACAGTCGCTGGCACAATTGCTTCTTTATATTCTTTAATGTAAGTATAGGCAACCTGGATCATTCTTCCTTCTGCCGTTTGTGTAATTTCTTGTCGGTTTACACTAAAATCACCCCCATTTATGTAGAACGTCTTCTTTGTGTTATCGTTTGCCATATCATCAAGACGGTACAAGCCTTCTACTAAAGACTCTGAATATTTTCCTTTTTTCAAATCATCTAATGCTTCCCCTATTAGCATGTTTTGGATTTTATCGAAGTCCAAATCAGTTCCCAGCCATTGGCTCAACGCGCTAAAATCACCTTCAAAATAAGTTCCTTTTATCTTTTCATAATAGCTAACAGATGTTGGCGTTATCGATGCTTTGGCCATCGTTATTCCCAGAAAACGAATACTTACCAATATTTGCTCGTCTTTCTTTATTTTTATTTCAGCGGTTACATTCTGAGACTGATTGTCGTCAGAATATTTTGCTTTTGCCTTTATATACAATGTCGAAAAATCACTTTTGTTGTCGTAATGTTTCGCAATTATGTTCTTTGCTTTCATGTAAGTTACTGGAGTTGTCGCCCCGGCCACAATAGCTTTTGATTTACAAGAAACCATAAAAACCACCACTAATACTGCTAAAAATTTATTCATTTGAATTTTATTTTTTTAATAATTGATTGGCTTTTGAGAAATAGAAATCCTTTTTCTTTGCGTCTCCCAAACCATTGTATGCTTCGCCAAGTTGAATATTGAAATTCGTTTCTAGTGAAAGATCATCAACCAGATAATCCAATCCCATTTCCAATATCTCTTTTGCTTTTTTATATTGAGCTAATTGATTGCTCCCTAAACCAGCATAGTAATAAAACTGTGGTTGCGTAGGAAAAACATCAATCATTTCCGTAGCGTTTTTCGCTAGCTTTTCAAACTGCTTGGTTTCGGTGTATGCTTGAAGCAAAAGTAAATTTGTTTCGATATCTACATCTGAGCCCTTTTTATTTGCCAGTTCATAATAGCTGACGGCCGAACTCCATTGTTTTTTTGTCTGATAAAACTTCCCTACTTCTTTTGCCACATTTACATCTGGATCATTATCAAAATAGCCTATGGCTTTTTCTAAATCAGGGGTAAACTGTGGATTTGAATTCACAAAAATCAAAAACTCATTTAAAACCCTGTGTTTTATTTTAGAATCAATTTTACTACTAGCCAAAGCCATATTCATAGCTATAACAGCCTTTGCTCCGTCCTTGTTCTCTAAATAGGTTTTAAACAAGCTGACTTGCGCCCATTCAGAAGTTGGAATTGCCAATTCTAGTTTACGCGCTGTTTCCAGCACTTTGTTTGTTTCGTTATTTTTAGAATACAAGAAAATCAGCGAAATATAATTAGACTCTTCTTTAGGATTCGCCTTGATTTGTCCGATTAAATTTTCTATTTCAGCATTCTGGTATTTCCCTTGTGATAAAATTTGCATTTTATACGCTTCCCTTCTATCCGATTTCCCTGAAGTTTCGTTGAGCTCATTGATAAGAGCCCATGCTTTATCATACTGATTCGTATTCATATAGAGCGATGTCAAATCCTCCTTGAATTTCGAATCAAATGGAATTAATTTATTGATAACATATATCGCGCCATTAAAATCCTTGGCTGCATAATTAACATCATACATCCCCACCCAAAACCATTTGTTTGTAGGGTCAATCTTCGCGGCATGTTCAAAAGAAGTGTAGGCATTTTTATAGTCTTTTAATGCCAAATAGTTTTTTCCCAATTCAAAATGAATTGTGGCATTTTCAGGTTCGATTTTTAAACATTGTTCTAAAGCGACAATCGCCTTATCGTAGTTTTCAATCCCTTTTTGCTTGAGTGACTCAAAGAAAAAATCCTGGAATTTGTTTACCTCCTGCTTAATCTCTTCCGGTTCCGTTTGTGCCCATAGCAATGCAGAATTGCTTAGCAAAACTAGAAATAGAATTAATAAACGCGATTTTTTCATTGAGCCCTTTATCATAGAAACGCAACAATTTAAAACTTGTTATGCTTTACTGGATTTTTAACTTTTTGTGATAAAAACTTATTCTAATACTGAATAATCTCCTATACTAACACTTGTAAAATCACCTTTAAAAGTAACATGATTCCCTATCATAGCATTGTCCAAATTTGCATTGGATATGTGCGCATGCGATTGAATCAAACTGTTTTTAATAGTACCACCTAATATATGACATCCTTTTCCTAAGGACACATTAGGACCAACAGTAGTGTTTGTCAAGGAAACATCTTCACCAATGAAACAGGGTGGAATAATAGTTGCATTTTCTAATCTTACCGTTCTGTGTACTAAATCAGCACCGTCTTTGTGAAGAAATCCTAGCATCCTTGAATTGGTTTCCACAGTTACATTCTTGTTTCCACAATCCATCCATTCATCAACACTACCGGTTTTAAAAACTTTACCATTAGCCATCATAGCTTTGATTCCGTCATTAATCTGGTATTCGCCTCCGTTTTGAATGTTGTTGTCCAATACAGTTTGTAATTCTTTTTTTAAATCACCCACTTCTTTGAAATAGTAAATTCCGATAACAGCTAGATCACTTACAAATTCAGCTGGCTTTTCAACTAATTCTGTGATTTCATTATTTTCTTTCATTTTAACTACTCCAAAAGCTTCTGGCTCGTCAACTTGTTTTACCCATATTACAGCATCTGCAGTAGGATCTAAATCAAAATCAGCTCTGATAAGCGTGTCTGCATAAGCAATAACTGCAGGTCCCGATAAAGATTCTTTCGCACACATAATTGCGTGTCCAGTTCCTAAAGGTAAATCCTGACGATAAATAGAAGCTTTCGCACCTAATCCTTCAGCCAATTCCTCTAAGCTTTTTACCACATCATCTCCAAAAAAAGCCTCATCACCAAGGATAAAAGCAATCTCGTCAATAGGTTCTTTTAGTATTCTAGCTATATCTTCTACTAATCTGTGTACTATAGGTTTTCCTGCAACTGGAATTAACGGTTTAGGAACTGTTAATGAATGTGGGCGAAGACGTGAACCACGTCCAGCCATTGGTACTATTATTTTCATGTTTTTTTATATTGAAAGATTAAATGATTGAAAAATTAAATGATTCTCTTCGAATTTTTAAATATTTCAATCTTTAAATTATTAAATTTATTTTACTCCCGTACTTCCAAATCCACCTTCTCCTCTTGAGGTTTCAGATAATTCCTGTACTTCTATCCATTCAGCGCGTTCGTGTTTTGCGATAATAAGTTGAGCGATGCGTTCTCCGTTTTGGATAACGAAAGCTTTATCGGATAAATTTACTAAAATCACACCAATTTCGCCACGGTAATCAGCATCGATAGTACCTGGACTATTCAGCACGGTGATTCCGTTTTTGAAAGCCAGTCCGCTTCTTGGTCGTACCTGCGCTTCGTATCCTATTGGCAATTCGATAAAAAGACCTGTTTTAACAACTGTTCTTCCTAATGGTTCTAAGCTTACTGATTCAGTTAGATTTGCCCTTAAATCCATTCCAGCCGAAGCTATCGTTTCATAATTAGGCAAGGCATGCTGGGATTTATTGATGATGTTTATTGTCATTATTTCTGTTTTTATGTTGGAACAAGTCGCTACTTTTCCCAAATTATGTTTTTATTTTTTAGCCCTGATGGAAGCGGCATCCTTTTCTTGACTTTTTAGGAAAGAAAAGATATAGCATACAGCAGGAAATAGCTCCTAACTATCTTTACCTTTTATAATTCTTATTAATGTTTCTTTTTCGTGATAATAAATGAAATATAGGAATGCTAATAGCAATGAAATTCCAACAAAATAGTTCTCTCTAAAGCCATAAAATGATACGGCCGAGAAGAATATAGATAAGGAAAGATAGCCTCCTATTTTCTTTAAGTCATAAGGAATGGGGTAATATTTATTGCCCAGATAGTATGAAATAAACATCATGTTACCATAAGCCGCAATTGTCGCGATCGCCGAACCGTAATAACTCATGGAAGGAATCAGCAAAAAGTTTAGCACTAAAGTTATTACCGCCCCCACAATGGAAATGTAAGCGCCATAGTAGGTTTTGTCTATTAGTTTGTACCAAACAGAAAGATTCGTGTAAATCCCTAAAAAGAAGTTGGCTAAAATAATCAATGGCACCACTTTCATCGCTACCCAATAAGAACTATCGCGAATCATAAGCAGTTTAAACAAATCAGCAAAAACGATCACTGACAACAAAATGAATGAGCCAAAGATGACAAAATATTTAGTAACCGTTGCGTAGGTCTGCGGCGCATTCTTATCAGATGAATGGCTAAAGAAGAAAGGTTCTATTCCAAGTGTATATGCGGTCCTATATAAAACCATGAACAACCCCAGTTTGTAGCAGGCGGAATAAACCCCCACTTCAGCTGTAGCAATATTTGAAGGTAATAGTTTTACCAGAAGAATTTTGTCAAATTGTTCGTTTATGGCAAATGCGATTCCGGCAACTAGTATTGGCAATCCATACCCCATCATTCGCTTCCATAAATCAAAATTGAATTTCCATTTTAAATAAACATAATCCGGCGATAGGGCAACAAAAGTCAATAGACTGGCAATGATATTAGCCAAGAATATATAGCCTATCTGAAAGTTTTCAACATACAGTGAACTTAGTAAACCATTTGGGCTTGCTTCAATCAGTTGTGGGATATAAATTAAGAAAACTACGCTCAGAATCAGGTTAACAAGTACGTTACCAATTTTTATCACGGCATACACCATAGGTTTCTGAAAAGCTCTCAATTTTGAGAACGGGATAATGACAAGAGCATCTAATGCTAAAATCCAAATTGTATAACCAATATACTGCGAATCTATTCCAGACCACTCAGCTAAATAATTACGAGACAATAGCGCGATGAACAAAAACCCAATCGTAGTCCAAAAAATGGACACCATAGAGGTTTCTACAACCGATTCCTTGTTGGACTCCTTGTTAAAAAACCTAAAAAAAGCGGTTTCCATACCGTAAGCCAAAATAACATTGAAAAATATCATAAAGGCAAAAATAACGGACAACTTTCCATACTCCTCTTTAGGAAGTAAGTCAGTATATAACGGTACTAACAAAAAGCTGAACATTCTCGGCAAAACTGTCGCGAGTCCGTAAATAACTGTTTGTTTAAAAAGATTTTTATATAATCCCAAAATGTTGTGTCTAATTTCTATTTAAAAGAACAAAAATAACTAATTCTTTGGTTTAATCATTGAAGGATACAGAATCATTGCGCCCTAGCAATCTCTCTGAGTTTAAAATAAATGGTATCACCGTTCTTTTGGTATTCCAGCATGGCCTCGTCCTTGTTTAATTCAAATTTTGATTTAACAATTACTGGTGGCTTATTCCCATATTCTTTTCTGCTATCACTATCTAAAATGATATCTTGAATTACTGGAGATTGAATGAAATGAGCAAGGTATTTCTTGTTTGATACTTTTTTAATTTCCCCAATTTGGTTTCTGAAATATACTTTTTGCAAGTTAATTTCCTCAGAAAGTGGTTCCTTAAATTCAATGTAAAAACTAAGCTTAACCGCTTGCTGTTGGTCATCGACCTTCTCAGTTTCATAATAAGTCCGCGCTATTTCCTGTGGAAATTCCATTTGTGTTTGGTATTTAGATCCGCAATAACTGAAGCATAACATCATCAACACTAGTAAAGTCAATTTTTTGAAAAATTCCATTGCATATTGATTTAAGATAGCCTCTCTTCATTTAATATTTTTAAAAAATGAAAACCTTTAGGCACATATCCTTGATTGTAATAAAAACGGTGTGCTGTAAAGTTCCCAGTATAAGCATCAAGTACGATCATGGTGCAATCTTCCTCTTTAGCTTTGACATCAACATAATCTGTAAGCATCTTGCCTAAACCTTTTGATCGGTGATCTGGGTGAACGATAAAATTGTCGATTTCTATATATTTTCCTGACCAAAGCTTAAACCCTGTCCAAAATCCAGTAACAGCAACGCATAAATCATTTTCGAAAATGGCTACTTGCTTGTAATTATGAGGAACCATTTCCTTAAGGTAGCCTTGATATTTCTCAGTAGTAAATGTGGGATACAAAAAGCGAATTACTTCAATAATTTGCAGCATTTCTTCTATTGTAGTCAGTTCCTTAATATCCAATTTCATTGTGAGTATAGAATTACATTAAAACTCAAAATTAAATATTTAAAAAGAATTGGCAACTGTAAAGACTCTTAAATAAAATCATAAAATATACTGATAAAGCCAATTTTGAAGCTTTTGCCATATAATGATAAAAGCGAGCTGCTTTCAAAATTAAAAACTGAAAAGTGGAGTAATACAGAATAATTTTAATTGTCACTAAGACCATTGCTTAAGGGAGTGCGGTCTAGCATTGATTGCAAACGATAATCAACCTCTTTAACGGCCAGTTTCCTTATATAAGAGCAACAGAATAAATTATCAATGAATTTATAAACGGGGTTACGACTATTTATACGCAGAATTTTATATTCAATATCATTTAAAGAAAAAGAATTGTGCGCTACTTTTATCCTCTTAGTTTTATATGCCTCTTCTGACCGAGAGGCTTCACTTGCTATTATTATGGAGTAGGCGTTGTAGATATTAACCCAAAAAATACATTTTAACTGATCTGTATTTAAATACAATTCTAATTTATGTTCTTTTATAAAGTAAAGCTCCCTTCTTAGCGATGAAGAGTCTTGACCCAATTGGGCATACAATAAGATACTTTCTGATAACTGAATTGGGAAGTTAACCATCTCTATAAGATTAAAAATAGATTGTTTAAGTTGTCAAATTTAATTATTTACTCAGACATGGTTATAGGTATAAATACTTGATTTTATTAAATCATAAAAAAAGAGCCGACATATGTCGGCTCTTTATATTTATATATGATAGAATAAATACTATCCTTTCAAAGCTTCAGCTCCACCAACAATCTCTAAGATCTCGTTAGTAATAGATGCCTGACGCGCTTTGTTATAAGTCAATTTCAATTGATTTCTCAATTCGGTTGCGTTATCTGTCGCTTTGTGCATAGCGGTCATACGAGCACCATGTTCAGAAGCGAATGAATCACGAATCCCTTTGTACAATTGCATTTTCAATGATTTTGGAATCAAAGTCAATACAATTTCTTCTTTTGAAGGTTCAAAGATATAATCAGATGTTGAAACCGTTAAATCAGATTTTATAGGTGCTAAAGGCAAAAACTGTTCTACTTGAACAATTTGAGTCGCAGCATTTTTAAACTGATTGTATATCAACTCGATTTTATCATACTCTCCAGAAACAAATTTTTGAGTTAATGTTTCTGCAATTACCGCAACATTCTCAAAAGTCAATTGGTCAAAAACATCACTTTGATTATCAACTACTGAATTTGTTTTAGCCAATACATCATTTCCTTTTTTACCAATAGCAAAAATATCAACTTTTACACCAGTATATAATTCTGAACGCTTTTTAGCTTCCTTAATTATATTCGAATTAAAAGCACCACATAATCCTCTATTAGAAGTAATGGCAACAACTAAAACTTTTTTGATTTCACGTTGCGTTGTAAACTCATCTCCTGCTCCACCTTCAAGTGTAGAAGAAAGACTTTGTAACAATTCCGTCAATTTTTCGGCATAAGGGCGCATTGCAGTGATTGCATCTTGTGCTTTCTTTAGCTTTGCTGCAGAAACCATTTTCATCGCTGATGTAATTTGCATCGTAGATGAAACGGAAGTAATTCTATTACGGATTTCCTTTAAATTTGCCATTTTATTATGGGTATAAGGTTATTGGTTTTTAGGTGTTTGGCTAAGAAATATCTATAACCTAACACCCAAAACCTAGAAACCTAATTAGTTATATTTTGCTGAAACTTCTTTTGCTACAGTTTGAATTACATCAGTAATTTCATCTGTTAACTTACCTGCTTTTAAAGCATCAAGAGTTGCTCTGTGTTTGTTGTTAAGGAATTCTAAGAAATCTTTCTCAAATTCTTTTACTTTGTTCACAGGAACATTTCTCAATAGATTTTTTGAACCAGCATAGATAATTGCAACTTGGTCTTCAACAGTATAAGGATCATTTAAACCTTGTTTCAAGATCTCAACGTTTCTTCTACCTTTTTCAATTACGTTTAAAGTAACTGCATCTAAGTCAGAACCAAATTTAGCAAACGCTTCCAATTCACGGAATTGTGCTTGATCTAGTTTCAAAGTACCTGCTACTTTTTTCATTGATTTAATTTGTGCATTTCCTCCAACACGAGATACCGAGATACCTACGTTAATTGCTGGACGAACCCCAGAGTTAAACAAATCTCCATCAAGGAAAATTTGACCATCTGTAATCGAAATTACGTTTGTTGGGATATATGCAGAAACGTCACCAGCTTGGGTTTCGATAATAGGTAAAGCAGTTAATGAACCACCACCTTTAACGATAGGTTTCAATGAATCTGGTAAATCATTCATGTTTTTAGCAATTCCATCATCAGCAATTACTTTACAAGCACGCTCTAATAAACGACTGTGTAAGTAAAATACATCTCCAGGGTATGCTTCACGTCCCGGTGGTCTTCTTAATAAAAGAGAAACCTCACGGTAAGCAACAGCTTGTTTAGATAAATCATCATAAACTATTAAAGCTGGACGACCTGAATCTCTAAAATATTCTCCAATAGCTGCACCTGCAAAAGGAGCATAAACTTGCATCGGAGCTGGATCAGAAGCGTTAGCTGCAACAATAATGGTATAAGCCATTGCACCTTTTTCTTCTAACATTTTAGCAATTCCTGCTACAGTTGACGCTTTTTGTCCAATTGCAACATATATACAAAATACAGGTTTTCCTGCATCGTAAAATTCTTTTTGATTTAAGATAGTATCGATACAAACAGTTGATTTACCTGTTTGACGGTCACCAATAACTAGCTCACGTTGACCTCTACCAACTGGGATCATAGCATCTACTGCTTTTATTCCTGTTTGTAATGGTTCAGTAACTGGTTGACGGAAGATAACTCCTGGAGCTTTTCTTTCTAAAGGCATTTCGTATAATTCTCCACCAATTGGTCCTTTTCCATCGATAGGAAAACCAAGAGTGTTTACTACACGTCCTACCATTTGCTCTCCAACTTTAAGAGAAGCGATACGTTGTGTTCTTTTAGCAGTAGAACCTTCTTTGATTCCTGTTGATGGTCCTAAAAGTACCACACCAACATTGTCTTCTTCAAGATTCAATACAATAGCCTCAAGACCATTGTCAAATTCTACTAACTCTCCGTATTGCACATTCGAAAGCCCGTAAATACGAGCAATACCATCTCCAACTTGAAGTACTGTTCCTACTTCCTCTAGTGTAGCACCAGATTCAAAACCTTCTACTTGCTTTCTTAATATTGCTGAAATTTCAGCAGGTTTGATTTCCGCCATCTTAATTTATAATTTAGACACTTAATGTGTAATAAAAACTAGTTACTTAATTCTCTTTTTAATACTTGTAATCTGTTAGCAACAGAAGCATTGTATTGCTTGTCACCTATAGTTAAAATAAACCCTCCAATAATTGATGGATCTACTACACTTTCAATTGTAATCTTCTTATCTGATAAGGTTGCAATTTTCGCTAAAACTTTAGCTTCTAAAGCTGCATCCATTGGAATAGCAGTAGTAACTTTCGCCACTTCTACACCATTCACAACATCAAACAAATTATTGTACTCTAATGCAATCGCTTCTAGAATTTCAAATCTTTTGTTTTCAAATAACAAATGAAATAAACTTTTAGTCACACCATTAGTGTTTGCAAATACCTCTAACAAAGCGTTTTCTTTTTGGTCCACTTTTAACGTTGGATTTTGAATAAAACTACTTAATTCTTGGTTTGCCTTAATAGTTGAAGCGATCAATTTCATGTCAATGCTAACTGCTTCAGCCACACCTTTTGATTGAGCTATCTCTAAAATTGCTTTTGCATAACGAATTGCTGCTCTAGTTCCTGACATAATCTTAGTTTAATTTTACGTCTCCTAACATGTTCTCAACTAATTTAGTTTGAGCTTCCTTGTTAGATAATTCGTTTTTCAATAATTTTTCAGCGATATCTAATGACAAAGTAGAAACTTGAGATTTCAATTCAGCCATAGCTGCATTTTTCTCAGCTGCAATAGCCGTTTTAGCTTGCTCGATCATTCTTTCTCCTTGAACTTGCGCTTCAGCTTTAGAATCAGCAATCATTTTCTCTCTCATTTCACGTGCTTCTTTTAATAAAGCATCACGTTCAACTCTTGCTTCTTGTAAAATACGTTCGTTGCTAGCTGTTAAATTTAGCATTTCAAGACGAGCTGATTCAGCAGATGCTAATGCATTGTTGATTGACTCCTCACGACTTTGCACAGCTCCCAAAATTGGTTTCCAAGCAAATTTTCTTAAAAGAATAAAGAAAACAACAAATATAATTGTTGTCCAAAATATTAAACTCTCTGGTGAAGTTAATTGCATAAACTTATATATTTAAAAATTGTTTTTGTTTTTGTAAAAAAACTTCCTGTAGCCAACCGCTACAGGAAATTTTAGATTTTAATTACTTTGCGATTAAAGCAACTACAACTGCGAAAAGCGCAACACCTTCAATAAGTGCAGCAGCGATAATCATAGCAGTTTGGATTTTTCCAGCAGCTTCTGGTTGACGAGCGATAGCATCCATTGCAGATCCACCAATTTTTCCAATTCCAAGTCCTGCTCCGATTACTGCTAATCCAGCTCCAATTCCAGCTAATACCATAATAGTAAATTTATATAGTTAATAATTATTAAAACACATTTTAATGATGATCATGCTCTGCTACAGCTTGACCAATAAACAATGCTGATAACAACGTAAACACGTATGCTTGCAACGCTGCAACTAACATTTCTAATACACTCATGAATAATACAAAGGCTCCAGATATAGGAGAAATCCAAACTGTATCAAAAATGAAGATTAATGAAACTAAACTCAAAATGATAATGTGACCTGCTGTAATATTAGCAAACAAACGAATCATTAAGGCAAAAGGTTTTGTAAGCATACCAATGATCTCAACAGGAATCATAATAGGTGCTAACCAAACTGGTACTCCTGGCGTATTAAAAATATGACCCCAGTAATCTTTATTCCCACTTAAAGTAGTTACAATAAAAGTGATGAATGCTAATACAAATGTAAAATAGATATTTCCGGTTAAGTTTGAACTAAAAGGAAAAAACGGAATCAATCCAATAAGGTTATTAATCCAAATAAAGAAAAAGATTGTCAATAAGTACGGCATGTACTTTGCATATTGTTTTTCACCAATATTTGGTCTAGCAATATCATCTCTAACAAAAGTTACTAACGGTTCTAAGAAACCAGCAAGTCCTTTTGGAGCTAATTTGTTTTTATTATAAGAACGAGCAACTACTAAAAACAAAAAGAACATTACAATAGCTGACATGAACATTGAGAAAACATTTTTAGTGATTGAAAAATCAAGTGGTCTTGCATCAAATGCAAAGGCACCATTCTTTCTATCATCTAAAGATAATTCTTCGTATTTATCTGCGTAAAAAATAACTTCGTTGAAACGAACTAATTTTTGACCATTAACATCAACAACATGTTCTCCAGTATTATCATGGTGAAATGCTTCTGCTGAAAAAACTTCTAATCCATTATTTGTCCATAAAATTACAGGCAAATAAAAAGAAATAGGATGTCCTTCCCAATCAGCAATGTGAAATTCATGAGAATCTCCAATATGAGAATTAATTAAATCTGTAGCATTAAATTCTTTCTTTTCGTGAGTTGCCTCAGCGTGATGCTCAACAACTATTTCATTAGCAACATGAACGCTATCAATCAAAGGGTTTGCGTTACTGATGTAAGGAACACAAGCCATAAAAGCTACTAACAAGAACTGAAGTGGTTTTTTTGAAATAATCATTATTAATTGTTGTCTAATTTTAGGTTTTAAAATTTTTTGCAAAGGTACATAATTTATTCACAATTGAAAATATATCATTTAGTTTTTAAGGTTATGTTCCTATTTACAACCCTAAAATTCGCTAAATATATAATTTAATGCTTGTTTATCAGACTAATCGCAAAGAAAGTTTCAAAAAGCAGGTATAAAAAATACGGAATAAAAAAAGCTCCTACGTCAGGAATCTGATTTTTAAGGTCTGATTGAAGGAGTGGAATTAAGAAAACGACTGCAGCCATCATCTTTATCAGACTTACTCCCATAAACGCAAATCCTGTTTTGTCAGGAAAGGTTTTATTTACAAATAACAAGAACAAATAAGATAATACTGTAATTATAAAGTGAAAAAGATAAATACTCCAAGTAGAATAGAAAAACAAACTTTTTTCAAAAACTGTATTAATAATATAATTTTGTACGAAAAATAAGACGACAGAAAATGGAATTATGTATTTTAGGAAACTGTAAATTTTTTGCATTAATTTTCTTTATTTAAATTTTTAACCTGCCTTATAATGTTATACAACGATAAAAAAACAGATGTTAATGATAATATTATGGTGAAAATAGAAGTGTCTGTATATTTTTCATCGAGCCACATTCCTAAATAAGTGAAACTAAAAATGATGATTCCCATTTGAAAAGGAATATTCATCATTACAAGCCATTTATTAGTTAGTTTTTGTTTGTTTGTTTTCTTGTCCATCAGTTATGTAGAGTTTTTTTACATTAATCTTCATTACACAAGAAGCGCTGAAATCAGCACCTGGTTCTACGGATAATTTTCCCACCGTTACCTCGCCGTGAATACTTGCTTTAGATTTCACGTTTAGGACTTCAGTAACTTGAATATTTCCATTAAATTTCCCTTCAATATCAGCATTATTGCATATGATATCTCCAATAATACTTCCAGAAGGCCCAATGACCAGTTTTCCGGTAGATTGAAAATTACCAATTAACTCCCCGTCAAGCCTGAAATCAGCTGTAGAGATGATATCCCCTTTAATAATGGTTCCTTCAACTATTCTATTGGTTTTTCCTAAAAGTTCAGTGTAGGGCTTCGCTTTTTTATTAAACATGTCTATTTGTATATTGATGCTAAATAAGCATCAAGATTTTTATTGATTTGGGCTACTTTATAATTTTCATTTGTGATCACAACTGCTAGTTCCTCAATTTTATATTCTTTATTTACTTTCAAAAGCGAAGCTATATTTCGAGCATGCGCTTCACTGTTTAAACCGTGAACTGTTATGAAATTCTCTTTACCAGTATAAATATCAAATGAATATTTTAATCCTTGACCATTATTAGTGGTAATAAATTTCTTTATTTTATCTTCAATTGCTTTTGTGCTATTGTCTTCTTTTGTTGTCACTCTATAAAGAATTTTCCAGTTTTTAGTGTCTTTGGTATTAAAATCCATTTTTTCTAAAAAGGGAATTTGATTGATCAAAATTTCCTGTGCATTTTTTCCTTCTTCAGTGTTCGAGTAATTATCCGCTAAATATTGTAATGCTACTTTATAGGCAGATAATCCTTTTAGTTTACCAATTGAATTTGCTTTTAGTAATTCAAATTTAGAAACAATTTCATCAGCTGAAAACTGATTGATCAAGCCATCTAATTCTTCTAAAACAGCAAAATACTTCTCTTCTTCATACAATTTATACCATTTGTTGTAAATCCCTTCAGGAGTACCAACTAATGAGGCTTCCTCTACAGTTGTGTTATTTATCAATTGTGCATATCGAGAATCCGGATATTTACTGTTGATACTGTTTCTCATCGCTTCTGCTTTGACACTATCGGTAATTTGGTATATTTTATATAAATTATACATTGCCGGAAGGATCAACTTTTCTTCTGGATTATTGCTCAATAATTGTTCCAGTTTGTTCGTAGCCAATTCGTATTCCTTGAATTTTTCTTTATAAATCACCCCAAGTTGATAATAGGCCGAGTTACGCTCCTTAGCAATGCTATCTATCACTTTTTGACTTGTAGGCAGTTGTTTTAGATAGAAATCAGTAGTGTATTCGTCTATAATTTGCTCTGATTCTGCTACAGCATCTCCTTCAGATTTTAGGGTGGAATTAATTGTATCTGTTGAAGCTATATTTGAAATTGCCGTTGGATTGAATGATGATTGACGCCAGTTTCCTTTTAAAGCCCTTTGCCCCCATGTTTTTTTAAATTCTACTTTCCCAAATGCTACTGTTGTAGGATTATAAAAGTAGAACGTGTTCTGTTCTTGATTTATACTTGTCATTGACGGAGGCAATAGCGGTGATTTCCGTACTGACATTCCTGGATTTTGGTTAGCAATGGCTGGGTCAATAGATAGCGTTTTGCTGTTTCTCTCAATGTTCTCGAGTTTCGTTTGTAATTCCGCTTCCGCTATTCTTTTAACTTCGTCTTCCTTTTTTAGTTTCTCTATAAAGTTTTCAAAGTACATAACTCTTCCTGCTTCAGGCAATGAAACGATATTTATAATACTGTCATTTCTTGAGGCTAATGCTTCGTATAGAATAACTTCGTCTAAATCCTTTCTAATTTTCTGAATATGAATGAATTCTCTAGTTTTTACATCAAGTTTGACTAAAGTGCTGTCGTAATACTTCGCTGCAATTGGATACTTCGCTTCTTTAAAATACAAATTTCCTAAATCTCTATAATTTGAGGCAATCAAATATTCGTCTGTCGTTGCTTTTTTTAGTGAGGCATTATAAAACTTAGAAGCTAGTTTTTGATTGCCATTTTTGTCATAAAAAACAGCTTTCTGATAGAAAAGTAAGTCCAAAAATGGTCTATTTTCACGGTCAGCAATCAATTTGTTGTAATTTTTCAGGAAGGCAGTAGTATCTCCTTTTTGATAGTCAAATAACTGTGCTTTCCTTGCTTGCGATTGAATAACGTACTTCCTTTCAGATTTTCGATTCATCTCTATTACGGACTCATAACTATATAAAGCACTGTCTTTCTTACCTAATTCTTCATAGAGCTGTCCCAATATAAATCGATATCTCGCTCTTTCATTGTTTCGTTTGGTGTATTTTTCGGCTAATTTTAATTTGGCGACAGCACTGTCTTTCTCTTCAAGATTTAAAAAAGCTTGTGATAAAAGTGCATTTGCATCAGCAAGAACCTGCTTATTTAGTTTTTGATCCTTCAATAGTCTAGACATGTTACTAACTACTACAGCATCATTGCCCAAGCGCATATTAGCTTTTTCACGCCAAATTTTAGCTTCATAAATTTTGCTGCTATTTGGGTATTTATATAATATGTAATTGAATGCGTCTAAAGCAGGAATAAATCTTTGGTCATAATAACGGGCTTTCCCTAACAATAAATAGGCTTCATCTATTTGAGAGTTCCTTTCCCTGCCGTCAATATTCATAGAATGTTTTTGAATAGCTTTGGTTGCTTTGGTTTCAGCCAATTCAAAATCCTGGTTTTTAGTTTTCCCCTCTGCAGTTAACTCTTCGTTAATTTGCATTCTTTCGATGGGCAAACGTTTCCAAAAATTGTCATTGCTACTGGATTTTATGCTCTCAACACCTTTGTCTAATCCTATTTGACCGTTGTATAAAATATTGTATTGGGTGCTTAAAGCATGAGAATTTCTAGACAAGAAACTGTTGTTCTTAGTAGAGCAGGCTACCAAAAAAACTAACAATCCTACTGGAATTGAATATCTAAATAAGTTTATTTTCAATGGTAAACGTTTTTATCATTAAACTTTTAAAAATGTCTTTTAGTATAATGACTGGTAAAAATACGTTTCTTTTCGAAATATAGAAATTTAAACGGCGAAAAACGTTTCTAACTCCTGTAAGGTCTCTTCAGAGGTTTTAATGTCTTTTACAAGCTCTCCTTTGTTTAAGGCGACAATCCTATCGCAAACTTCTACTGTATGCTGCAAATCATGACTGGAAACCAGTATCGTTATATTAGGATTTTCTGAAAGTTCCTTAATTACTTTTTTTAATCGGTTTACCGTTGTAGGATCTAAATTTGCAAAGGGCTCGTCTAATATAATCACTTCTGGATTACCTATAAGCGTAGCAATAATTCCCACTTTTTTCTGGTTTCCTTTAGATAAATCACGTAAATATTTTTTGTTTTTCAGGATTTCTCCATTAAAAAACTCTTCATGTTTAGCAAGTAAAGCATCAACATCGGCTTTATTTTGTCCTCGTAAATCGCCTATAAAATAAAAGTATTCCTCTGGCGTGAGATATCCTATTAAAAAACTTTCGTCAAGAAAAGAAGCTGTGAATGGTTTCCAGTTTTCGCTAGTATTGACTTGAACTTCATTATTGATAATGTTTCCTGTTGAAGGTTGGATTAAATCCAATAACAAACTAAAGAAAGTGGTTTTCCCTGCTCCGTTATTCCCTACTAACCCTAAGCTTTCGCCTTTTTTTATTTCTAGATAATCAATTTTTAATACGGTTGTTCCGTTATATGTTTTCGAAAGGTTGTTTACTTGAATCATATTTGAAAGGTTAATGCGGTTATTTGGTTATTGTTTTGGTAATCACTTAGTGCAACTGCAGACTTAGCCTTTTTGCTTATAGGCAGCGATTGTTGCGTATTTCTCGGATTTATAAATTTTTTCAATCAAGGTAAAAGCTCTGTCTTTTAATGCAAAACCTAATACACCTACTGATGCGACTAGAACTAATCCTACATTAGCATTTACTAAAGTTGAACCTACCCAATACAATAATACAGGTAAAACTAGTTGTGGTATAGAAATCAGCATGGTTTTGATATTAAATGCTTTTTTATCTCCAAAAGCACCTTTACCAGAACTCAAGTCAATTGGTGTTTTAGTATATGCGCCACCCAACAAAACCAAATGAGAATTGACTCCAATATTATAAATTGCACCTACAATAATGGTTAAATACACCTGCAATCCAAAGTAAAGATAGAACGATGCAATTATTGTGGTCACAATCGTAGCAATTACCATTAGCCACCATTTTGAACTCAGATAGCCTTTATAAGGAATGTTTTGTGTCATCATTAACTGATAATAGGCGCTGTCCCAGCTAGGTACAAATTGTCCAAAAGTGATCAGAAATCCTCCAGAGACAAAAATTCCGGCAAAAATGTGCATCACAGGATTGTTGTATGCCTCTATTCCGTTTGTAAAGAAAAGAAAACCATAAAAAAGAAACATGACACTTAGTCCTACCGTGGTTTTTGAACGTTTGTTTCTTTTGATCAATTTGATGTCATTTTTTAAGAACGTTCCAATGGTTCCAAATTGGTTTAACCACGTTAACTCTTCCGTTTTTGCAATGTCAAGTTTACTATTTAAACCAGCATCGAGGTATAAATCATTTTTGAAATATTGAAAAGTAAAATAATATAAAGCGATTAAAACAAATACTGGAATTGCAAAAGCCCAATAGCTATTAAAAATAGCATCAAAAAAAGGCGCTGTATAATCAGTAATATTGAAAAAACCATAATAATGTAATCCTCCTAAAACAGCAAAAAAGCCAACTGAAATAGCAAATAGATTGTCTTTATTACTCAATATTACATTTAGAAAATTATTAATGTAAACCAATGAAAACATCGCTGTAAACCAAAGCAATACAGACACCACATCATAACCTTCAACAATTAAAACAATACTAAATGGAAGCAAGAAAAAGCCATGCAATAAATTAAAGAATGACAAAATAGTTTTTCCCAAAGAGAAATGTACGATTGTGGATTTTTTTATGGGGAAAATCAACAAAGGACGAATATTCATTACTGGGATTTTTTGCAGCATAAATCTGATAATTAAATCCATCAAAATATAATAAATCATGAATTTATTTACCGTAACTATTGGATCTAAGTTCATTTTTCTCAAAAAATAAAAAGCTCCAACTCCTAATGCTAAGAAAACCAATATGAAATAAATAGCTACAAACCCCATCAAGATTTTTAAAGCCAAATTAGTTGCGAAAGAAGCTGACCTTGTAAAAGCTTTCCATTCTAGATAAATAAAACGTTTGAACATAGTTTAATGGTTTAGTTTCATAGTAAGTAAATAAAAGTAAGAAAATGTTACAGTCTATCTAATTTATATTCTGGGTAAGTGGCTAGCAAATAATCCTCTGCCTTGGCTGGCATGATTTTAAAGATGATGAAAACGATAATAGCAAAAAGCACAAACAAGAAACTTAAGCCCAATGTATAATAGGGGTTTGATAAAATGTCCTTAGAGTGATTTAGCAACTGAATGAAAATATTTAAAGGCGTAAGCGCTATCACAGAAAAACTACCGTATTGATTAATAATCTCTTCAAACAACCATCTTTTTTGGACTTCTTTTATTTGTTGCTTTTTGCGCTTGCTGTTTTTGAACATTTCACGAAATGAAAACACAATCAAAATGAGATACAGTCCTATGAAAATCCATTGGCTGTAAAAATTTATTTTAAGAATACTAAACAACCCTAGTGTCATAGCAATTAACAACACAATCTTAGGAATTCCAAAAAAGTCTTTAAAATGTTCCCAAACCAAACGATTGTATTTTTTGCTTAAAACAGCCTGACGTTTTTCGACCACATCCATAAAGCCAAATACGCCAAACTTCTTGAATTCAGCATTCAGGGCTTGGTCAAAAGTAAGTTTGGGATTCTCTTCCCATTGCGTTTCAATGGCATTCGCGAGATGGTCGACCAGTTCTGATTGCAAGTCATACCATTCCACATAATGCTGGCGGGTAAAACTAAAAAGTTGGTCTATTTGTTCGCTAGTTAGTTTCATGGCTTAGAAGTTGATAATTTTTTTTCGAATAGAAAATGCTTGTAAAATTGCTTTAAAGTCCCGTAAAGCAAGAACAAGTAAATCAATGTAACAATCAAGCCACCTAATTTTATTCCTGTATTTTTATTCGAAGGAAGAATAGGAAAAAAACCTAACCCAATGAGTAAACCGTAAAGCAGAAGCAGATTAAAACTTTTCTTAAACCAGAATAGATGAGTCGTATTTATTTTAGATTTTAAAACAAATAATTTACCGCTTATCATCAATAATGCACCCACTAGTGATGTCGATTGTAAAAAAAATACAATACCCGATAAAACCGAGGGGTTCTGAAATTTATTTCCAATCAATAAAATTAAAACCGTAAGCAAACAGACAGTAATTCCTGAAGCAATTAGTTCCTTTTTTTTGTCATCGGCAAATTTATCCGAAATAATCTTTGGGGCTAAAAACCCATAACCTAGTAATAAATTATGTGAAGTTGGCTTCAATTGCGGCTTCCATCTATCAAAAACCTCTTTTAAAACAACCTCAAAAGGTTTGTCTTCAATACTAGCTTCCGACTCAATTTCTGTAGCAATATGGTCTACTAATTCGAGCTTGATATCGTCATAGACAAAGCCGTTTAAAACTAAGGTTTCATCTATGGTTGTGATTTGTTGGTTGGTTAGTTTCATAGCAAATTAAGTGAGTTGGTATTGCCTTTTTACGTTCTCAATTGTCTTCTTTTGAAGATGAATTCCAGTAATTAAAAATAAGATTCCCACTACCCATAAACAACATAAAGCTAATATTAAAATTGGATGTGATTGAACCGACTCCTTAAAAGAATTTAAAAAATACATTACCCAGTACATCAATCCAAAAATTCCAGTGAAAGTACCATGATTAATATTCAATTCTAAAAAACGTTTCCCATTAATTTTTCTATTTATATAAAAAGAATAGAATGCTGGAATAATAAGTACTGCTAATAAACCGAATAAAATTGCAACAAACTTTACTGGTTCATCAAAATAAAAAGATGCCTTAAAAGCTAGAAAGCCTAACAGAATACCTAAAATAATTTTCGGGAATTTAAAATACTCCGCAATCATTTTTAATTGTGCTCTTCTAAACTCTTTTCTAAGAATTTGAGTACGCTCCTCTTCAATTACTTTAAACCCGTTCCTGCCAAATTTATCTTCAGCATAGTATTTCACCTGATGAAAAGTAAGCTCAGGATCTTTTTCCCAAAATTCCTCCATACTAGTGACCATGTGATCCGTTAGTTCTACTTGCAATTCATACCATTTGATATCCTTACTAATGATATAATTTTCTACGTATTCTATTTGTTGAGTAGTTAATTTCATTGGCTAAAAATTAAAATTCTAGGTTAGATTTCGGGTTCACTAAGCTTTGCATGTTTCGGATAAAATCCTCTAATTCTGCAAGTCGGTTTACGGTTTCTTTTTGACCACTCTCGGTGAGTTTATAATATTTGCGCATGCGGTTGTCTACCTTTGCAATCTCAACATCCAGTATACCTTCGGCTTCGAGTTTGTGCAAGGCAGGATACAAAGCACCCTCGGTAATATTGAGTTCGCCATGGGTAATTATTTTTACTTTTTGGGTGATTTCATAGCCGTACATCTTGCCGTTTTCCTCCAGCAACTTCATGATGATCGTATTTAAACTTCCTTTATATAATTGTGAGTTTTTCATTTTTTGTCATTGCGAGGTACGAAGCAATCTAATTTTAAAAATCAAATATACATAAGTTTCTTATACATAACTATTCTATGTATATAAATTTTCAAACACTTTGATTTAAGAAACCTAATCTCTTTAGTATATTTGTAAAAAAATTATCCTATGCCATCCTTTTTAAAATTAATTATAAAAGAAGTAAAGCGCGAAACCGCAGCTGCAGTTTCCATACTTTTTAATGTTCCCGAAGAATTAAAACCAAACTATACTTTTATTGCTGGTCAATATGTTAATTTGAGACTAAAATTAGACGGTCAAGAAATTCGTCGTGCCTATTCTATATGTTCATCACCAGAAAGTGGTGAATTACGTATTGCGGTTAAAGCGGTTAAAAATGGTGCTTTTTCTCAGTTTGCCAATACAAAACTAAAAGCAGGAGACGCACTTGAAGTAGGGAAACCTGAAGGGAAATTCACATTTGAACCACAAGCAGATCGTCAAAAAAACTACGCCGCTTTTGTATCTGGTAGCGGTATAACACCCGTTATTTCGATTATTAAATCGATGCTAAAAAGCGAACCTAAAAGCACGTTTGTTCTTGTTTATGGGAATAAAACCCCAGAGGAAACGATCTTTCACCAAGAATTACATGACCTACAATTAAAATATGTAAGTCGTTTATTTGTCCACAATATTTACAGCCAAGCGAAAGTAGAAAACGCTTTGTTTGGCCGAATAGAAAAATCTACCGTAAATTTTGTTTTGAATAACAAACACGCAGCATTGGAATTTGATAAGTTCTATTTGTGTGGTCCAGAGGAAATGATCGAACTAGTTTCAGGTGTTTTAAAGGAGAAAAATGTAAAAGAATCGGCTATTAAATTCGAGCTTTTCACGACCTCTTCTCATGAAAACGTAATTACTGAATCACTAGAAGGTCATTCGAAAATTACTGTTATGGTTGATGACGAGGAAACGATTTTTGAAATGTCGCAAAAACAAACAATCCTTGATGCAGCATTAAAACAAGGTATTGACGCTCCGTATTCCTGTCAAGGAGGAATTTGCAGTAGTTGTCTTGCGCGCGTAACTTCTGGAACTGCTGAAATGACTAAAAATTCGATTCTTACTGATAAAGAAATTGCTAGCGGATTAATCTTGACTTGTCAAGCACATCCTACATCAGAAAGTATCTATATAGATTATGATGATGTTTAGTAAGTAGCTAAAATCATAATTAAAACTTCCTTGAAAAGGGAAGTTTTTTTATTTTTGGGAAGTATTATTTTTCGTTATTTTTAACTCAAAATCCTTCTGCGTTAACTTTTTAGTATACTTATTTCACTAATAACAGAGCAGTATATACTTTCTAATTATATTTAAAAAATAAATGACCGGTTTGCTAACCTTCAACAAAAAGTACTTTTTACTAGCTTTTATAATTTTTTGGACAGAAGTTTTTATTGCGCTTTATGTTCATGATGCTTTTGTAAGACCTTATTTGGGCGATGTATTGGTGGTTATTTTGATTTATTGCTTTATAAAATCATTTTTTGATTGGCCTGTTTTTAATGTGGCTCTATTTGTTTTTATTTTTTCTTTCGCAATAGAAACTTTGCAATATTTTAATGGGATCGAAATGCTTGGTCTTGAAAATTCAAGTCTCGCCAAAACAGTTATTGGCACTTCATTTTCTTTCTGGGATCTAATGACTTATGTAATAGGAATTTCAGTTGTTCTATTGGTAGAAAAAAAATCACTAAAAAAGAACTGAATTAATCTTATCAATTACTTTTTCAACTGAAATAGTTCGCATAGCATCTTCATAACCAGGAACTATTTTATTGCCGTAAACAGAGGTTGGCAACAAAGGATATTTATTCCTGTCAGCTAACAAAGCGTTATCTATTACCTGATTAAAAGGCATAAATCCGGCAAAAGGATGCGTTGCACCATAAAGCGAAATGACTTTTACACCTAGCATTGCCGCAATATGTGCATTTCCAGAATCCATAGAAAGCATAACGTCAAGATTACTGATCAGTTCAAGTTCTTGATTTAACTTGATTTTACCAGCCATATTAATAACATTGCTTTTATTATTCGAAAGAGAATCCAGAATTTCAATTTCTTTTTTTCCTCCTCCAAAAAGTAGAATTTTATTGTTTGGATTTTTCGACAATTCTTCGATTACTGACCGCATCAAGTCCAAAGGATAGACTTTAGAATCGTATTGCGCAAAAGGGGCAATTCCAATCAGTTTTAGGTTTGCAGTGCCTATTATAGCAGTAATGTCTTCCTTTAAAACTGCTTTTTTAGGAAAAATAGGATTTGCTAAATCTATGGAGAAACCTAATGTAGCAAATACCTCTGCATGTCTTTCAAACATGCTGGGTAGTTGTTTCAGGATTTTATTTTCACTGCGAGTCAGTGCTTTTTTTCCTTCACGACCTTTATCGACTGCTGCTACTTTTTTTCCGCCTAAAGCAAAAAGTGTTCTGATCACTTTAGAACGCAAAACGTTGTGCAAATCTGCGAAAGCATCGACATCCAATTTTTTTAAATCTTGGTACAAACGCAACAATCCTGAAAATCCTTTGTGACGTTCTTTTTCGTCAAAACTAAAAAAGGAAACTTGGGGAATTCCTTCAAAAAAAGGTTTGAAAAAAGGACGCGAAATGACTGTTATTTTAACTTCTGGATGTTGAATCACAAATGCGCGTAAAACAGGAACCGTCATGGCGACATCTCCCATTGCGGAAAGTCTCATGACGGCTATATGCTTAATCTTATTTGGCAATTAACTAAATGTATAAAAACCATTAAGAGATTAAGGCTCATTAAGTTTCACTTAATTTTCTTAATCTCTTAATGGTTTAAATTATCTTTTCTTATTTTTTTCCTTGGTACAAAACTGGGTTCAATTCATCGTCATTGTACATTTTCATTTGCTTGTACACCTTCATGAATTTATCACCGTTTTCAATATCTGTCAACAAATCATCGATCGCTGTTGACAAATCAGTTCTTTGTTCTAACAATATATTTAATTTTGCCTGACATTTATCCCTGTGATCCTGAGACGCTTCTTCACGAGTCGCTTCCTCATTCATGTGATAAATTTTCAATGCTAAAATTGATAATCTGTCAAATGCCCATGCTGGACTTTCAGAGTTTATCTTAGCGTTTTCTTTCACTTTTACATCACTGTATTTTTGTAAAAAGTAACCGTCAATATATTCTACCATGTCCGTACGTTCTTGATTTGAAGCGTCAATTCTTCTTTTCAAGGTCAATGCAGCCACTGGATCAATATTAGGATCACGAATAATATCTTCAAAATGCCATTGCACCGTGTCAATCCAATTTTTCACATATAATAAATGTTCGAATTTGTCTTTAGGGAATGGATTATTTATAGGTTGGTCAACATTATCAAATTCATGATAATCTTTAATACTTTGTTCGAATATTGAATACGCTAGTTTTGAAAACATAATTTTATATTTTTATAGATACAAAGATACTTTTTATACTTTTATAAAAAAATTCCAAATAACAATTCTATTTTTGGATCCCGAAAATCAATATAAAACTTGATTTTTTGAATAAAACTTCAAATAAATACAATCATGCAAATTCATAATTTATCAGAAACCAATAGCGTACTTAATCACTTTTTAGGCCAAATCAGGAATGTAAATGTCCATAATGACAGTATGCGTTTTAGACGAAATATTGAGCGAATTGGTGAGATAATGTCTTATGAATTGAGTAAACAATTGCACTATAGAGATATAGAAATCCAAACCCCTCTTGGCATAAAAAAAACAACGGAAATTTCGGATCAATTGGTTGTTTGCTCCATTTTACGTGCTGGCTTGCCTTTGCATATGGGTTTTTTGAATTATTTTGACAATGCTGAAAATGGTTTTATTTCAGCGTATAGACACCATCCCAATAATGATGACTACTTTGATATTGTAGTTGAATACCAAGCCATTGCTGATTTTAATGACAAATACTTACTTATTGTTGACCCAATGCTTGCAACAGGACAATCTATTGTTGCTGTTTTTAATAAACTAATGGAGAAAGGAAATCCAAAGGAAGTTCATATTGCAGTGGTCATTGCCGCTCCAGAAGGAATCGCTCTTCTTGAAAGTAAGTTACCTGATAATTGCCATCTTTGGATTGCTTCCTTAGACGAAAAGCTGGATGAACACAGTTATATTGTACCAGGACTTGGTGATGCAGGAGATTTGGCTTATGGAACTAAATTATAATTGAGAGAAAAAAGCAAATAAACTACAGGCGATAAGCACCACTAAAACCATTTCCTTTTTTAACTTTATTTGTGGCAGTTCAATATGAGCTGTTGCCATTATTGCCAAGGGCGCTATTGTAAAAATCAGTAAATCATTACTTTTATTTGAAGAAACCAAGAAAATCAAAACTCCAATAAAAAAGGAAGCGATAATTTTTTTGAATGAGGATTGTAGTAGCAAAGGTCTGTTTGAAAGTGTTGCAAACATGGAAACTACAAAAAATATAGCAGCAGTTGCATAGATTGATAAAGCAGCATTTTGGTAATTATTAGTAAAGTAACTAATCTCAAAACTCGTTTTTACACTTCTATTTATATATTCAATCCCGCTAATATTGAATATTAATGAAAAGAATGTAAAGATAATTGCAACAGCAAAAAAAGCAATAAACGGCAATATCCAGTTTCTATAATCACTTGCAACATGAAACATTATAGAAATAAAAACCAAAATGATAAAAATAATACTCCAAAAATGGAACATAGAGGCTACAAAAATCCATAAAGAGGCATCGAATATTTTTTCTTTAGAGGCAGTTAGTGACTGAAGTGAAATTAATCTTCGAAGTGCCAAAAGGATAAAGAAATTAGCTAGAACTAAGTTAATATTATCTAAGACCGAAGGGAAAAATAGCAGAAATAATAAGTAGAATAAAACCGTGTAACTACTGTCTTTACTCATTCCGTTCTTTTTTGAAACGAAATTTGAGATAAAAACGGAAGCAAACAAAACTGACAACAATCCCACTCTTTGAAAAATCATCAAAGCAGAATTAGTCCAACTCAGATCTTGAATTTGATAAATTAAAAAAAAGATAAAAATTAAAAATACAACAAGAGAAAAATTTAATGGTGTAGATTTTTTAAAAACACTTGTAATCATAAGGATATTTTATACTTTTGTGACTGTAAATATAATACTTGTTTAAAAAGGAAACCCTTTAGTTTAAAAAGAAAATCCTTTACGCTGAGAATTAAAAAAATAACAAAATAATTTTATACGATATGAAAGCATTTTTTGAAGGAATTCAATACCTATTTGTAAATATTTTATTTGCTCCCCTAGATTTTTTACGTTCTTTGGAACTTTCATCTTGGTTTGTTGCTAATACAATCAATTGGATTTTCATGATTATTTGTGCGGTTGCAATGGTATATTGGATCAAACAATTAAAAATATTTGAAGACAATGGAGAAGAAAACCAAGATACTACAGCGCACTCTTTTTTTAAATAAAATAACCTAACCCCAAATAAAATTTAGGGTTAAGTATCATATTTTTCTATAAAAGATCGTTACCGATATCTTTTCTAAAATTCATCTTATCAAAATGTAGCTTGTCTATATTTTGGTAAGATTTTTTTATGGCCTCTTGGAAGTCATTCCCATAAGACGTTATTGCTAATACTCTTCCTCCATTAGTAACAACTTCATTGTCATTCAATTTTGTTCCTGCGTGAAAAACAATTGAATCGGTGATGTTTTCTAATCCAGAAATAACTTTTCCTTTTTCAAAATCTTCAGGATAACCACCAGAAACAAGCATAACAGTAGTCGCGCTTCTTTCGTCAATTTCAAGTGTGATTTCGTCTAGCTTTTCATTGGCTACAGCCATAAACAATTGAACTAAATCCGTTTTTAATCTAGGAACCACCACTTCGGTCTCTGGATCACCCATTCTTACATTGTATTCAATAACAATTGGTTCGTTATTAACATTAATCAATCCAATAAAAACAAATCCTTTATAAGGAATTCCATCTTTCTGGAAACCGTCAATCGTAGGTTTAACGATACGTGTTTCTATTTTTTCCATCAAAACAGCATTTACATAAGGAACCGGAGAAACAGCTCCCATTCCGCCTGTATTTAGTCCTGTGTCGCCTTCGCCAATACGTTTGTAATCTTTGGCCGTTGGCAAAATTTTATAACTTTTACCGTCTGTAAGAACAAAACAGCTCAATTCAATTCCGTCAAGGAATTCTTCGATAACTACTTTTGAACTTGCAGCACCAAATTTTTTATTTACTAACATGTTTCTCAATTCTTCTTTGGCTTCTGCCAAATCATGAATAATCAAAACCCCTTTTCCTGCCGCTAATCCATCCGCTTTTAATACATACGGAGGTTTTAGAGTTTCAAGGAAATCACATCCTTTTTCTACAGTCTCAGCAGTAAAACTATCATAAGCTGCGGTTGGAATATTGTGTTTTACCAGGAATTCCTTTGCAAACTCCTTACTTCCTTCTAGTTGTGCTCCTATTTTTGAGGGACCAATAACTGGTATATGCTTTAATTTATCGTCATTTAGAAAAAAGTCGTAAATCCCTTTTACCAAAGGATCTTCCGGCCCTACAACAACCATTTCTACTTTTTCCTGAATTACAAATGCTTTTATGGCATCAAAATCTGTTGGACTCATGTTGACGTTCGTTGCAATCGAAGCGGTCCCTGCATTTCCCGGTGCTACAAAAAGAGTGTCACAAAGCGGGCTTTGAATCATTTTCCATGCAAATGCATGTTCTCTTCCTCCTGAACCCAATAGTAAAATATTCATGTGTTGTTATTTTAGTTGTCGTGCAAAAATAATTGCTTTTGCACGTAAATAATAATTAATTTTTAAAAACTTGTTGGTTCTCCCCTATTAGTTGCCGTTAAATATTATTTTTGACCAAATAAACACATAAAATGCTATCTCTTTTTGACTTATCGCTTCAATTAAACGGATATCCAATAAAAAGGGCCAATGCCGATTTATTGAAAATCACAGCGCTATCTGAATTGGATAAGCAGGTTTTTATTGAACAAAAAAAGAAAGAAATTGTATCTTTCCATTTGGAAAATAATCCGTTTTATCGGGAATTAGTTGGTGAAAAAGATTGTAATAATTGGGCCGATTTGCCTATTTTGAATAAAAAAAACTTGCAAAAACCTTTGCAGGAAAGGCTTTCTAACGGCTATACACTTAAAAACATTTATCGAAACAAAACATCAGGTTCAAGCGGAGATCCTTTTGTTTTTGCCAAAGACAAATATTGCCATGCTTTGACTTGGGCTTCAAACATCTATCGGTTTGGTTGGTACGGTCTTGATTTTAACAACTCATACCAAGCTCGTTTTTATGGAATCCCGATGGATTTCATTGGTAATAAAAAAGAGAGATTAAAAGATTTTTTAAGCAATCGTTTCCGTTTTGCCATTTTTGACTTGTCAGATCCAGTTTTGGAAGAATTCCTGACTCACTTTAGAAACAAAAAATTCGACTACATCAACGGATATACTAGTTCAATTGTACTTTTTGCTAAATTTTTGCAGCGAAAAAATATCGTACTAAAAGACATCTGTCCTTCGCTTAAAGTTTGCATGGTTACCTCAGAAATGCTTTTTGAAGATGATAAACTACTTTTAGAAAAACAATTAGGGATTCCCATTGTCAATGAATACGGCGCATCAGAACTTGATTTGATAGCTTTTGAGAATCCGGAAGGAGATTGGCAAGTGAATTCGGAAACCTTATTTGTGGAAATTTTGGATGAAAATAATTGTGTTTTACCTTATGGAAAAGAAGGTCGCATTGTAATCACTTCCCTATTTAACAAAGCACATCCTTTTATTAGATATGACATAGGTGATATTGGCATCTTGGATAAAAAAAGTATCCTTCAAAAACCGATTCTGAAAAAACTAATTGGAAGAACTAATGATATTGCGGTATTGCCTAGTGGAAAAAAAGCCCCGGGATTAACCTTTTACTACATAACAAAAAGTATCATTGAAGACGACGGAAATGTGAAAGAGTTTACGATTAAGCAAACCAAAATAGATACTTTTCAGATAAAATATGTTAGCGATAATGAATTAAATTTAGTTCAAATTGAAAAAATTGAACAAGCCATTATTCTGTATTTGGAACCCAACTTAAAGTTTAGTTTTATAAGAAAAGCTGTTTTAAAAAGAAACAAAAGAGGGAAATTGAAACAGTTTAAATCGATGGTTTAATTGTCTTGATATACCATGGCTTTATCAACAATTGTGTGAATAAAAATAGTTTCATACAAGCTACGGCAAAAAGAAAACTAAAACCATGATACTTTCTATAAACTGCAAAATTATATTTTATCAAATCAAACTTAGAAGTCGAAATGGAGTTATCTCTTACTCTATAATACGCTAAACTTTCAGTAACAGGATGGGCAACTTTTATCTTTTTCAAAACTGTTAACCACAGCATCCAATCTTGGCGTTTACGAATAGAGGAAATGGGGATTTTGCCAAAGCAATTGACATCATAAATAGCAGTCAAATTCCCAATATAATTACAAAAAAACAATTGTCGATAACTCAAATTTATAGGCGCTTCCACTCTTTTATTTAAGGGCTTCCCCTCTTCATCAATACAGTCATAAAAAGAAAAAGTGAATGGCAATTTATTGGTTTTCATGAAATTAAGCTGTAGCTCTAACTTATTGGCCTTCCATAAATCATCAGCATCCAAGAAAGCTATATACTTTCCTTTGGCTTCAGCCAAAGCCGAATTTCTTGCCACTCCAGTTCCAGAATTTTTGGATAATTTAGAGTATTTAATTCGCTTATCGTTTAAAGCCATTTCTGAAACAATACTAAGAGTTGCATCAGTAGAACAATCATCAACAAGGATAATTTCCCAATTCAAGTAGCTTTGATTTTGCACAGAAAAAATCGCATCTGAAATAAATTTTTCAGAATTGAATGTGGGAATAATTACAGATACAAGTGGACTTTCCATTTTTAATATGCTTTTTTATCTCCTTTTAAAATATTTACAATAGTCATGTAAATGATTTTTAAATCTAAAATTACAGACCAATTTTCAATGTAAAAAACATCCATTTTTATCCTGTTAATCATGTCTTTTTCGGTCTCAATCTCTCCTCTATAACCACTAACTTGAGCTAGACCCGTAATCCCAGGTTTTACATAATGACGCTTCATGTATTTCTTAATTTTACCGCCATAAGTTTTATTTTGTGACCAAAGATGAGGCCGCGGTCCAACAATAGACATATCTCCAAACAAAACATTTACAAATTGAGGCATTTCATCAATACTCGATTTCCGCATCAATTTCCCTATCTTAGTAACTCTAGGGTCGTCTTTAGAAGCCTCTGTTTCTGAGACCGCATTTATTTGCATCGAACGAAATTTATAACAGTTAAATGGTTTTTCACCAATTCCCGGTCTTCCTTGCTTGAACATAATAGGACCTTTGGACTCTAATTTAATTAAAATTGCCAACAACGGTGCTAACCAAGATAACACACCAATTATTACAATCAACGAAAAAATAATATCAAAAAAACGTTTAAATATCTTTATTGTCGGCTCATTTAAAAGAGTGTCTTTCAAAGATAGTACAGGAAAAAAATCGTAAAAATCTACCTTTAAATTCTTTGAAAAAATCTCTTTTGTGTCTGGAATGAATTTTATTGTTTTATTGTTTTCATCAGCAAATTCTACTAAATCTTTCAGTTGTGAATTTGAAACTTCACTTAGCGAACAGTATATTTCATCTACTTGATTTGCTATTGAAAAGCTCTTAAAATCCAACAAATTCCCCTTAATTTCTGGATTTATTTTTTTATCTGAAAAGTAACCCAAAAACTGATAACCATAATCTTTCCTAGTTTCAAAAAGCTCTTTCAGTTGAATAGATTCTGGCGTATAGCCTACGATTACAGCGTATCTGCGATTATTCCCTACTATTAGTCGGTATTTTATCAAACAATAAAACAAAAATAATTTTGAAATAGTGATTAAAATCAAGCTACATACTATGGATAAACCAATACGCTCCGCATTAAAAATAGCCTGATCCGAAAAGGGGAAAAAAGCAATGACAATCAAAAGAAAAAGAACGCCTTGTTTTATTATTTTCGAGATTATTTCTATAGGTTTTGTAAAGCGATAGACTCCATAAAACTTTATAAGAAATGCAATAACGATCCAGCCTAATCCTTGGTATATTAAATAGAAAACAAGATTTATTTTAAGATCTTCGAATAAAAAAAACCCTAAAACAGAAATAATACATAAGTCCATTAAGATACTTATTGGCCTTATGTATTTTGAATATCTTCCTATTTGGGGTAATGTCATGAGTAGCGAATCTATTCTAACTGAATTGTAATAGAATTAAATTTATTGGTTTAAATGTATCCTATTTTAATTGATGTATTTAGAGAAATCTTTGTGTTCTTCTTTTGAAAGTTCCTCTTTTGATAATGATCTAAAATAATCATAGGTTATTTTCATTCCTTCGGCACGATTTACTGTAACGTCCCAACCCAGAATTTCTTTGGCCTTAGTGATGTCTGGCTGACGTTGCAAAGGATCATTTTCTGGCAAAGCATGGTAGACAATCTTTTGATTGGTACCCGTCAATTTTATAATCTCTTCAGCAAAATCCTTAATTGTGATTTCGTCAGGATTTCCAATATTCACTGGATATACGTAATCCGAATGCAACAATCTGAAAATACCTTCCACCTGATCATCCACATAACAGAAAGAACGTGTTTGCATACCGTCGCCAAAAATAGTGAGGTCTTCACCACGCAAAGCCTGACCGATAAATGCAGGAATAACTCTTCCATCATTTAGTCGCATTCTTGGACCGTAGGTATTGAATATACGTACAATTCTAGTCTCTACCCCGTGAAAAGTATGATAGGCCATCGTTATGGATTCCTGAAAGCGCTTAGCCTCGTCATAAACCCCTCTGGGCCCTATTGTGTTTACATTACCATAGTATTCCTCCGTTTGTGGATGAACTAAGGGATCTCCATACACTTCAGATGTTGAAGCGATCAGGATTCGAGCTTTCTTCACTCTTGCCAGACCTAAAAGATTATGTGTTCCAAGAGAGCCCACTTTTAGTGTTTGAATTGGAATTTTTAAATAGTCGATAGGGCTTGCCGGTGAGGCAAAATGTAAGATATAATCCAATTGACCAGGAACATGGACGAATTTTGTGATATCATGATGATAAAATTCGAAATTTTCCAGTTTGAACAGGTGTTCTATATTTTTTAAATCTCCAGTGATGAGATTATCCATGCCAATAACAAAATAACCCTCTTTAATAAAACGGTCACATAAATGTGATCCCAAAAATCCGGCTGCACCAGTGATAAGTATCCTTTTCATAGTAAAACATTTAGAAATATGCCTGTATAAAAAAATACAGAAGCGAATAAAAAAAACGGACCTCCGCTTTTATGATAAATTTGATTCTGTCAAAAATAACTTTATCATTAGGATTCCGAAAGTAATTAGTATAAAATTTTTAGTATTGTAAATCGATTTATCAAATCCACTATTTACTCTACCATATTTGATGTTTTTTCCAACACAAAGACATTGTTAAAATAGGCGTTTTTATCTACTGGTAATATAAAACTGAACAGTAGTCCAAAAAAATTGAAGAAAATGATGAAAGGAATAAGAAATACCTGCCTTACATTCTTGTTGCTGGGAAGTATGTTCTTTATGTAATTTAACTGAAATTGAAAAATCACTTCAATATAATTCCCTGTTTTAAAATTTTCAATAACTCTAAAACCATGTTTTTGATATAAAAATTGTAAGGCTGGAGTAGTATATCTAGCAAAATCATAAGGCATTTCATGTTCTTCCCATGTAAATGGAGTTGTTATTATTGCTCTCCCCTTTTCTTTTAAAACTCGATTAAACTCTTGCAACAATTCATCAATATTAAAAACATGTTCCAAGACTTCTGTAGATAAGATAGAATCGAATCTTTCGTTCTCAAATGGAATCACTTTTCCATCATAAAAACGGTCAATTTCATCAGTATTTTGTTCTCTTCCTTCTATTTTATAATCAACTCCGATGTACTCTTTTACATTGACAAATAAATCCTTGTACGGTTTTGTACCACAACCAAAATCTAATAATGAACCATCTAATTTAGCGGCATGATCCTTAATAACTGAAAATATCGATCTTCTAATCAGAAAATTATAGTTGATAAAAAAACCAAGTACCCCAGGGTTAAATTTTTCTTTTTTAATCCTTTTTTTAATTACTTCTCTAAACATGAATTTGTTATAATTAATTGTAGCTTTTATAAATTGCTTCCAATTGTTTGATATTTGATTTAATTGAAAAATTTTCCGCAAAAACTTGCTGCGATTTTTTTGACATGCGCTCTAATAACTTTTCATCTCCGAGCAACTCTAAAATTTTCTCCTTGAATTGAATCACGTCTTCATTAATAACAAAACCGTTAAAACCGTCTTTAATTAAATCTCTATTTCCGTCACAATTTGTTACGACACAAGGCTTCGATAATGCTAAACTTTCTATGACAGCGTATGGAAGCCCTTCATATCGAGCTGTCGAAATATACAATTTAGATTGGTCAATTATATTAAAAACGTCTGTTCTTTCAGTCCAGCTCAGAAGAGTTACCTCATTCTCCATATCAAGTTCTTGAATAAGACTTTTTACTGATTCTAATTGATCTGAAACAGGCCCTACTCCCATTACCACTAAATGAATTTTAACTTCTTTATTCACCTCATTCATTACCCTTACCATCTGTTCAATATTTTTTTGATAAGAAGGTCGGCCCACGGTGCAGATATAATAATCAGGCCATGTTTTAGGAATGGATAAGGGTTCTATTTTTAATATTGGTTCAATACAGTTATTAAAAACGATGGTGTTTTGAGGATCAAACCCCACTTCATCAATCGCACGTTTTTTCTCAGAATTAGAGGTTGCTAACAGCAAACTGCTTCTTTTTGCCAGCAGTTTTTCAATAGCCAGAAAAATGCCTCTTTTTAATTTACTTTGGCTGCTCAAATACGAGAAAGCATGAGGTGTATAAATTACTTTTACACCTAATATTGGTCCTAAAACCCTTCCTATTATCCCTCCTTTAGCACTATGGCTATGTATTAAATCGGGTTTTTCTTTCTTTAAAATTTGGTAGGTTTGATAGGTAGCTTTTAGATCATTGAATATTGATATTTCTCTAAAAATTGAAATTTTATACTCTTTTAGATTCTTCTTATTTTTATCCAAAAAAGGCACAGCGGTGTCTTTAGTGCCATGAATGACTATATTTTCAAATGAGTCTGTATCAATGTTATTTAATAACAATCTTACATAAATATCGACTCCTCCTAAGGAATGTAATAGATGAGCTATTTTCGTTTTTGCCATTTTAATTATATGCGCAATTTATCCATTTGCATTTAAATCCAAATGTATCATTATTTTAATGATTACATAGTATTGCCTTAAATTATGCCATTTGAATCTTTAAAAAAAGACAATTAAATTTATGAAATATAGTCAGTTTCTTTGATAAAAAAAATAGCGATATTTACCAAAATTTTAATTTTACTATATTAAATAAATTCAAATGAAAAAAAGGTTTTTAATTGCGACTCTTGTTGTAGTATTTTCATTGTCATGCGGAAACAAGAACGAGGAAACGCCTCAGCAAGATGCCATGCAAGAGATTGCACCGGAAACATCTAATGAAGTAAAAGTCGAAGTTACTGACTTTGACCGTTACGAAGGCAAAATAGTTTTAGGAACTAATGGTCAATGGTATTTAATAAAAGAAGGCGCTCGTTGGAGAACAAATTCAATAGCAGCAACAGATGATTATATAAAAACATTGCCTCCTGGAAAAGATTATGTTGTGAAAAATGTACCTATGGAAACACTGCAACAATTTTCAGAAGTTGGAGAAATATACCCACATCTAGAATTTAAAAAAGATGTAATTGAAACCGCTAAATAAGCGGTTTTTTTGTTTCATTCTAAAAATATTAAGCTAAAATTGCCTCCCTTTTTTGTTGAAGCCAATAACTAGCAAATATAGAAATCCATAATCCGCTGAAGACAATTCCATCAAAACGAAGCAGAAAATCATCTGTCAGGTTTGAGGTAAAAAACAATAAAAAGAACGATATTATAACTGCGTTTTTAGTCTTAATTCCCAAATAAGCAATAAATCCAATATAGAACAAGGCAACAATGGGACCCAATATTCCAAATTTCAATAAAAAATCTAAAAATTGATTGTGCGTTGGAAACTCATATTCCGCTAGAAATACCTGATTCGTTTCTTTAAAATACTTTACTAATTCTGCCTTTCCATCTGAAGCTCCTACTCCAAAAGGAAGGTTCTTGAGTGATAATTCCCAGACCGATTTCCAGATGGAAACCCTTGTAACAAAAGAACTATAAACCGCTATTTCAGGATGATCGATCTCGTCTAATTTCCCTACTTTATCCATATTCGAAAAAATTTGAGTCGAATACTTCTCTTTCATAAAGGGATTCTTCTGTATGAATAAAAATAAAACTGAAGCAATCAAAACTAGAGAAATTATCGCTCTTTTGAAGATTACATTAGAGCTGTATCTTTTTGAAATTTGGAAATAAACAACTATCAGAAAACCAATTAAAGTGGCTAATAAAGCCATTCTGGTATTCACATACAAAACAAAAAAGAAGGAAATAATTAAAACTAGTAAATCTCTTGTTTTAGACCATTTACTGTAATTAATTTTGGAAGCTTCAAACAAGAAATAAAAATTAGAAAAAGCAACAAAAGCCAAGTGCATATTGAGCGCTGGTGCATGAATACCAATACTGTCAGCAAAAACATAGCCCATTTCCCAAAGGTCTTTCCCATTGAGGTACTTAAAAAAATGCTCCGAGTCCAGCACTATAAAACGTACAAAAAAGAAGACCATAATAAGCGTTGTAGTGATGCAATAGGCTTTCAAAATTTTTATAAATTGAATACGCTGATAATTTCCAATTATAAATATTGGGAAAAACAGTAGCGAAACACTTTTCTCTAATGATTTTAAGCCGAGAGCGTAAGAATCATTATTCCAAAAAAACAACATTTCCATTAAGAATGGAGCTGCCACTAACAAGATAATTGGCAGTTGTTTTTTTGAAATTTTTATTTTTTTTAAAAACAGCAAATTGAAAACTACAAAAGCTATCAAAAAAACAGTAGACAGTTTTCTGAAAATTAATGTAATAGCAATTAGAAACAGAAATAAATTAAATACTTTGTCGAATGTCTTTTCTGAAATCTTCATAATACAATGCAAAATATATTAAAGGAAAAAGCCCTATTTTATGTCGGATAGAAGTGCCTAAATCTGGTTCAAATATACCTTGAACGATAAAAAAAGCAAATAAAATCAATAAGGTCCATAACTCAAATTGATATTGTTTCCTGTTTTTTAAACATCTGGAAAACCGGACAAACAAAATATAAAATAGCAATAACTGCCACAATACAAAAACCAATACTTGTGGTGATAAAATATGTTTAATTGCTTCAATTACGGGTACATTTACAGCCATAAAACCATAAACAATACCAAATGCTTCACCGTACCATGTGTCTTGTGATATTGGCGATACTACAGCCGTATTTATATTCTTTTTATTTATATTCTCAACGACATAATTTTCCCTTGTCTGTTTCGAAATATATTCTCCTCTTATAGCTCCGTGACTCAGTGATAAAAAAATCGCGATCAATATTCCATAAAAAATAATCGATATTGTTTTGTTTTCAAATTTGATAAACGACAGTAAATACATTCCAATTGCAAATATTGGCATCAAAAGATAATAAGGCCTGAAAAATGAAAAACAAGCGATTAAAATAAGTGAAAACGCAATTTTAAATACTGGCTTTTTATTAGATTGAAATATAAAAGGAATAGTACAAAACATTAAAAACGTAATGAATTCCTTAGTGGGCATCGACATATATATTCCTAAAAGCAGCAGTCCAATATAGACCAAAATATTTTTTACATTTAGCTTATGAAAGTTGTGCGGAACCCCAATTTTATATAATATGTAGGTTACTATGGGAAATTGAATCAAGGCAATAAGAAAAAAAGAGAGATGCCGTAAACCCGTAAGTTTATAAAACATAATCGCAAACGGATAACTACCAAACCAACCTATTTCGCGCCCTTTGTCAAACACAATTATTACAGTATCATTAAAATACCTTTCCGGTAAAATATAAGGCGTCAAAAAGGCAACTAGTAAATTGCAAAAAAACAACCCTATAAATACTGCCTTATTTTTTTTAACTAGTGTTCGCATTTTTGCTTTTTATAGGAAACCTTAATTTGTTTATGAATAATTCAGTTAAAAATCGATGCTGTTTACAATCGATTTTTAATGAAATAGAACCACTACTTTATCTTTTTTATAAATAATTATTGCTGTAATTATATTCCAAAAAAGTAAACTCGCAACAAAAGCAATTGCTGCTCCTGTCATTGAATACATTGGGATTAATATAATATTTAGAACTAAATTAAGCAATACCGCAAAAATCAAGATGACTTGGAAAATACTTTGTCTTCCCGTCATATTCAAATATATCGCAGCAACTCCAAAAAAAGAAGCCAACAATTGACCCACCATTAATATCAAGAGCGCCTGTTTTCCTTCTATATAGTTTTCTCCAAAGAAATATAAAATATCTTCAGAAAACAAACAAACGGTTATAACCACCGCCAATGTCAACATAACAATTATTCTCGCGCTTTCTCTCAATACTTTTACTAATTCTCTGTGATTCTTTTCAGTATAAAGCTGTGCAATTTTTAAAGAAACAGAAATATACACGGAGTTGTTAATCATGAACAAAACAGAAACTAACTTCATCACAATTGAATAATAAGCGACTGTTTCATCTCCTTTAAACTTTTTCAAAAACACTACATCAAAGGTCATCATCAAGAAAATAGCTAAATTACTTATAGCCATAGGATATGATTTGTGAGCGATAAAAGAGTAGTTAAAACGATCCGTGTCATCTACAAGTACTGAATCGTTTTTTTGCTTTTCGAACAGTCTAAAAACAATAATCGTCGTTATAATCGAAAGTGCAACAAACCCAACTAAAAAAGTATCTACCAAATAGCTTTCCTCATGTATATAAAACAAAACGACAGCCCCAATAATAACGGAAACATACTTAAAGGTATTTCTAAACAATTCAGCAGTATAAATTTTGTCTAATGCTCTAATTGTTTCAGTATTAAACAAAGTTATACAATAGAAAAACAAGGCGATAATGGCCTTATAAATCAGTAAATAGGTGCCTTTTTGATTAAAAAAAACATTAATTCTATTTTGACCAATGATTAAAAACACAATCAACACCAGCATAGACAATGCAAAAATCAGCACAGCAATTTTTTTATAAATCGCCCTTAACTTTTCTGTTTCATTGCTGCTTTTTAAAATGCCGGTAAAATATAATATGGATTGATCAGTACCCAGAACACAAATACTGCTTAAAACCAATAAAACCATTCTTATAAAGTCAAATTGACCAATGATTTTTGGGTCGTAATTATGGGTTAAAAACAAAGAAAAACCAAAAAGAGTGATTACCCCTATGATTCTTAAAAACATAGTTGTAAAACTCTGTAAAACAATTGGATTTTTTTTTATTTTATTGAAACCCATATTGATTTTTTTTCAAAATTTCAGGAAATTGTATGTAGTTGAATTAATTAAATCTCTGTTTGGTTCTGCTTCATTTTAAAAGAAATTATATCAATTGTGCCTTTCTCATTTGACTTTTGTAATACTTTAAAAATAAGTGTATGAAAATAAATGAAAGCAAAAACAAAATTGGCAAAACCAGTTTTAATTTACCATTGATTGAGCTTCTATTCTCTATGTTTAATGTTGCACTGTTTTCTTTAATAATCTTATCCATTCCTATCAAATCAACCCTAAGAACTCCTTGCTGATAAATTAAAGCTTCTTTTGTTTTGATAACATCGTTTAGCTGCGTATTTTCATTATAATAAACCAGTTTATCACTTTGTTGATTCCTGTTTACAGAGCTTGAAAATCCATTTAAAACAGCATCAATTTGCGAAATAATCGTATCATTTTGACTCAGCTTTATTTGGGTATTCTTAAACTCTTCTATTTGAATTTTCTTAAAATAATCGGACTCATTCAAGAAATTTAAAATAGGCTGAATGGTTGATTCATCGGATGCTAACTCATCTGTTTTGACTATAATTTCATGATTTGTATAATTTTTGCTAGTCAAATTATCTTCAAGGATTTTATTAATATCACCTGCTTCGGCCATTAATTTGATTAGCTCAAAGTTTTCAGTTTTATTTTCAATGAATTTATATACGTCTGTTATCGGTTTGATTTTTATTCCTTTTAGTATTTCTGGATGTTTTAAACCAACACTTCTCTTTAAAAAAGCAGTGTCCCTTTCAATAATTTTAGCGTTTAATAAATTAATTTTAGAATATAAGTAATCTGCTGATTTAAAATTTGGTGTTACTATTATTTGATGATCAAACTTTTTTTGTGTTTTATCTAAAAACAATCCCAAACCGAATCCAACAATCAACAAAATGGCAATCACAACAGCATTTTTTACAAAAAACCGAATACAATTAAAAATCAATGTATTAATTCCTTGAAAAAAGCTTTTTATCTTTTTAGATATTTGTGTTAAATCAATTTCTTGATCGTTAGGATTATGTTGGGGTAAGTTTACACTCATATTATAATTCTATTTTACGTTGAAAATTTGTTCCAATATTTTAATGGTAATCAAATAAGTAGGCTTTACTCCTGTTGTCCCAAGTCCACCTGAAGCTAACGTACTTCCTGTTTCTAATGGATTATCTGAAGCATAATAAGCATATCTTACTTTTACATCTTGTGGTACACTTTTTCTAATTTTTGAAGCGGATTGAATGGCTTTTTGATAATAAGAACCTTCCATTTCCAGACCTATTACTCCCCAAGTAGATTCATGGAAAAACTTTAATAAATCCCTATTTTGAAGCGAAGTTCCCAACACCGTAACCATTGGCCCTGCAAAAACTGCAATATCATTGTCTTTAAACATTTCAGCAGTTAATTCATTTTCGAAAAAATAATTATCAGCCGTTCCTTCATTGATATGAGCATTTGGAATCATGATATCTCCCTTTCCACCTTCAAGAATTCCTGCTTTCCCCATTATAGAAACGGATTCTACATTTAGCAAAGTGTCTTTTTTGAAGGGTTTTAACAACTCATCAATCGTTTCGTACGCTTGTTCCCCAAAAGCATAATCCATTACAATTAATACTGGTTTTTTATCTCCTAATTTTGCTGTAGGAAATGAAGAGTGCGCCCAATTAATTTTAGCAGTGTCAAAAATTTGTACGTCAATATTAGTTCCAGAAGTATCCGGAATCGAAATCATACCGTGCTTTAAAGCCACTTCTTCTACTTTATTTCGAACTTCATTGGCACCTGATTTGCTTAATTCTTCATAAATAAAGAAATCAGATTTTTCTTTGAATTGCGTTTTTAAAACGGTTGTAGCAAAAATGGAATTCATCACAGAGTGCATATTAGCGCTTATAACATGAATAGGACGATCTATAAGATTCTTTTCCTTTAAAACCTCCTTGATGTTAGTAGCCCAAATTTCACCATGAATATGGTGACCTAGTCGCTCTCTTAAAATAGGGCTAAAGGTGATGGTTCTTTTTTTGTTGTCGAGAATTTCTTCAATGGCTAATTTTCCTAACCAGTAGATAACATGTAAAAAACGATCTGGTGCAGTTATTGAACCAAAGGCATCATAGATGTCCAATACTTCTTCAAAGGTTCTCCCCAGAATATTAGCTGTATGTGAGATTGCTTTCTCTTTTTCTACAAGAGATAACTTTTTATTTTGAGAAACGGCATATTGCAATTTCATCCAATCGCGTGATACTTCACCAGCATCATCTAATAATACTCGGTTTCTAATTTTATGACTTTCTATAAAAATAAAAGTCAAATGCGTTAAAATATCATAGATATCTGAACGACCACGAGTGATTTCCACATTCATTTGCTCCTCATCAATTCGATAACAATTTCTTCTTCTTTTTGGAGGAATAATTGCCTGGAAATGAGATTTTGAGTATCCTTCTGCAGAGGTAAGGTTAATAAATCGACATTCCTCAATTCCCAAAGGAAGACGTTCGATAACATACAAAAGTCCATTTAATTCCACTTTCTCTTCTGCAATATTTCCATATATTTCAGGACGTAAGGCCAATAAAGCTTCACGTAAAGTGTCCCCAGAAATTCCCATTGGTTTATAAAAACCCCTATTGAATAAATGGCGCATTGTAATGTACATTTTCTCTATGGCAGCAGATGATTCTTGTGCTCTTGAACGTGATATATTTTTAGTTTCTTTCATTTTTTTATTAGTATTGAAATTCAAATGTAATTCTTTTATGCCTTGCTTAGTAAGTCCGCAATATTTCTGTTATCAGAAAGTCTCGGGATCTTATTTTGTCCCCCCAGTTTCCCAATAGATTTCATATAGTCTTGAAATCCATTTTTAGTCACTTTTGTTATAACTACTTTTTGCAAGATGTTTCCGATAATTAAATCGTCATAGTACATATTTTGTTTTCGCATGGCATTATCGATCGCTTCCGCAAAAGCAACGATGTCATCTGGTTCGTTTTCAAATTCAATAAACCATTCGTGATAAGGCAATCCGCTGGCAGGTGTTATTTGTGGAGCAACTGTAAACTCATTCACTCGAGCGGTCGTTCCTTCCACTGCTTCCTGTAAAGCACTTTCTACCTCCTTAGCAATAACATGTTCTCCAAAAGCAGAGATGAAATGTTTAATTCTTCCCGAAACGATAATTCGATACGGTTTTAATGAAGTAAACTGCACTGTATCTCCAATATTATATCCCCAAAGTCCCGCATTAGTAGAAATTATCAAAACATAATTTACTCCTAATTCGACTTCTCCAATGGTATAGCGCCTAGGTTTATCAGAATAAAATTCCTCACTCTTGACAAATTCATAAAAAATTCCTGCATTCAGCAACAGCAACATTCCCTTTTCCTTTTGGGAATCCTGATAAGCAAAAAATCCTTCCGATGCCGGGAACAATTCAATAGAGTCTACTTTTCTACCTATTAAATTTTCGAACTTGGCTCTGTAAGGTTCGTAATTGACTCCGCCGTAAATGAACAAATTAAAGTTCTTGAATATTTCACCTATGTTCTTTCCTCCTTTTTGATGCAATCTTTCAAAATACATTTGTACCCAAGAAGGAATTCCTGAAATGACTGTCATATTTTCGTTGATGGTTTCATCAACAATTGCGTCAATTTTAGTCTCCCAATCTTCAATACAATTGGTTTCCCAAGAAGGCATTCGGTTTTTTTGTAAATATTTTGGAATAAAATGAGCTACAATTCCTGATAATCGTCCAAATTGTATTCCGTGTATTTCTTCCAAAATTGGACTTCCTTGTAGGAAAATCATTTTCCCATCGACAAAATCAGCTTTTCCCGTTTCGTGTATATAATGCAAAATAGCATTTCGAGCAGCCTCAATATGATAAGGCATGGATTCTTTTGTAAGCGGAATATATTTTGCTCCAGATGTAGTTCCGGAAGTCTTGGCAAAGTAAAGTGGTTTCCCTTTCCAGAGAACATTTTCTTGACCATTAACCACTTTTTCAACATAGTTTTTTAAATCTTCATAATCCCGGATAGGCACATTTTTAGCAAAATCCTCAAATGTTTTTATTTCAGCAAAATTATGATCCTGACCAAAATCAGTTTGTTTCGCCTCTTTTATCAGGTTCTTAAAAACAGCCTGCTGACTCGCCACAGGATTTGTTGCCCAAGCCTGAGTTTTTTTATATATTTTTTTTGCAAATAATTTTGCTGCAATTGATTTTACTGACATTTTATACTACTGATTTTATGGGTTTTTCCCGCTAAAAGTTTAAAAAAACAACTTTATTGTCACTTAATGCTTACTTCTTCTTTTTGGGGCTAGTAGGTAGGTATTTCTTTTCTTCTTTAGTCACTTGATCCCTCAGTTCTAATTCTTCCTCTGAGGCAGATAATTTTACTTTTGGCATTGGCTCTTCAATCGATGACAATATGGAATCTTTATTGAATTTTGCGTATTCCAGCTGCCCATTTAGTACTTTTTGAATTGATAAAATATAGGCTTCATTTTTCTTTAGTGCAACGGTCAAAGAATCTGATTTTAAAGCCAATTCTGTTGCATCCCTTTTTAATTTAGAAGAGGAATATCCTGGAATAAATTCCCGTAAAGGAGTAAAAGCAATAATAAAAGTAGTGATTGAAATCAATAAAATAGCCCCAATAGAAGCCACTATAAAAACATTCATCAGGTTCAATTTCAACGAGAAAATTTCTTCAAAAGTATCCTCATTCAATATCACCAAACGATTTTTTACGAATAATTTATTGTGGAGTTTTTTCCTTTTCAACCTCTTTTTTGACATACAATTTCTTTATGTTACAAATATAATAATTAATGTCAATAAAGCACTTTGACTGCAAACTAAGGTCGTAATCCTAATAGTAAATTAACTTTAATATACTTTTAACGTAATTGAAATTAAATAATTGACTTAAATTGAATTCATATTAAGTTATTCTATTTACCTTTGTCACAAGATTTATTACAAATTTGCTTCGGCATAAATTATTCAATCATGGGAAGATTTGGTGTTACAGAAATCCTAGTTATATTAGCAGTTGTTTTATTACTTTTTGGAGGTAAAAAAATTCCAGAATTAATGAAAGGATTAGGAAGCGGAATTAAAGAATTTAAAAATGCCGCTAAAGAAGAGCCTTCAACTGATAAAAAAGAAGACAGCAAAGAAGAAACTAAATAAGAAATATCGTTTCTTATTTGAATCCCAAACTCTAATGTATTATTAGAATTTGGGATTTTTTTGTTTAAACATAATGTAGATTACTTTCTGTTTTTTTTGAGAAAAAACTATCAGTATACCCAATTAGTTGCTTTTCATTTTCCCTGTCCTATTCATTTAATAAAACTACCTTTTCAGGAATGCAAAACTCTATTATTACAAATACCTATAAAGTACCACACACAGCTAATGCAATAGAATGTCATAAAATTTTCTAAGTTATATTAAGAAATATACTAGATTGTTTACTTTTGTCGCCTAAAAAAATCATCACCAACAATTGACAGAAAAATGGCAAAAAAAAATAAACAAAGTAATTTAATGCGAATAATCCACCGTTATTTAGGCTTTTTCCTTGCAGGAATTATGGCTGTCTATGCGCTAAGTGGTGTTTTATTAATTTTTAGGGACACTCAATTTTTAAAACAAGAAAAAAATATTGTTAAAACAGTAGCACCCAATTTAAGCGGGGAAGATTTAGGGAAAGAATTACATCTTAGAAAATTTAAAGCAGAACATGAAGAAGGAGATGTGTTATTTTCTTTAAAGAAGGAACCTACAATAAAAAAACAGGAGCAACTAAATATACTACAACGAGTCTACCATTTATTGTAGAAAAAATGAATCATTTGCATAAAGCAAAAACTGGTGAACCGCTATTCTTTTTGAATGTATTTTTTGGTTTATCCTTGCTTTTCTTCGTTATTTCTACTTTTTGGATGTTTTTACCCAAAACAACTATATTCAAAAAAGGAATGTACTTTACGGCAGCAGGAATCCTATTGACACTTATAATGCTCTTTTTGTAAGGCAAAAAATAAGTTAGTATTCAAATAAAAAACCAGCTTCTACTTTGTAAAGAAGCTGGTTTTTTTATGCAAATTTTAGTCTTTGTCGATTACTACATTTCAGTAAATGCTGCAGAATTAGCGTCCTACTTAGAGAATCATAGTCAATTGAATACGTTTCCTATCCTCATCTACTTCGCTCACTTTTACCTGAACATGTTGGTGTAATTTGACAACCTCGTTTACGTCGCTCACAAAGCCCGCTTTGAGTTGTGATATGTGTACCAATCCGCTTTCTTTCACTCCAATATCCACAAAACAACCAAAATTGGTAATGTTATTCACAATTCCAGGTAAAATCATCCCTGCTTTTACGTCCTTTATCGTTTTAACATTTGGGTCAAACTCAAATACTTTGGCTGATTTTCTTGGATCTAATCCTGGTTTTTCAAGCTCTTTGATAATATCTTTCAAGGTTAACAATCCAATTTCTGGAGTGATATAATTCTCTGGTTTTATCAAAGCTGTTTTTTCTTTATTTGCAATTAAATCATTTACTGTCAGTTTCAAATCTTTTGCCATTTTTTCCACAATCGAATAAGCCTCTGGGTGGACAGCTGAATTATCCAATGGATTTTTTGCATTCGAAATTCGAATAAAGGCAACCCCTTGCTGATAGGCTTTTTCGCCTAATCGGGGTACTTTTTTCAGTTGTTTTCTATTTTCGAAAGGGCCATTTTCTGAGCGATAGTTCACAATATTTTCGGCCAACTTATCTCCTATTCCACTGACATAACTTAATAAATGTTTACTTGCAGTGTTGATATTGATTCCAACAGAATTCACACAACGAATTACGGTGTTATCTAATTCTTCTTTCAGTTTAGCTTGATCAACGTCATGCTGGTATTGGCCTACGCCAATGGCTTTTGGATCAATTTTTACCAATTCAGCCAATGGATCAGAAAGTCGTCTCCCAATAGAAACCGATCCACGAACGGTTACATCATAATCAGGAAACTCCTCACGTGCAATTTTGGATGCGGAATATACCGAAGCTCCCGCCTCAGAAACGATAAATACTTGCACCGGTTTATCAAAAGCAATTTTCTTGATAAAGAACTCCGTTTCGCGGGAAGCCGTTCCGTTGCCTATCGAAATAGCATCAATTTTATAGGAATTTACCATAGAACGGATTTTTTTCATCGCCATCGCTTCCTCCTTCTGCGGAGCATGCGGATAAATGGTTTCGTTGTATAGCAAATCTCCTTTTTCATCTAAACAAACGATTTTACATCCAGATCTAAAACCGGGATCAATAGCCAGAATTCGTTTTTCTCCTAAAGGTGGAGCCAGCAACAATTGTCCAAGATTATTAGCAAAAACCTGAATAGAATTGGCGTCAGCCTTAGCTTTAGCTTCTTGCAAAGCTTCATTTGAAATTGCCGGATTCAGCAAACGTTTGTAACTGTCTTCAATAGCGAGTTGCACATGTGGCGTAGTTTTATTTTGACCTTTTAAAACTAATGCATCTATAATATCATAGGCTTCATCCAGATCCACTTCAACTTTAAACTTGATAAAACCTTCGTTTTCGGCACGTAACATCGCTAATAATCGATGTGATGGTGCCTTTGTCAATGGCTCTGCCCAATCAAAATATTGATTGAATTTTTGGGCTGCTTCATCGTCTTTTTTGGTTTTCACAACCTTTGTAGTGATTGTCGCTTTACGTTCATATAAACGACGCAATTGCTTACGAACATAAATGTTTTCATTAATCCATTCGGCAACAATATCACGAGCTCCTTGAAGCGCCGCATCTTCATTAATGACATTATCATTTAAATATTTGGTAGAAATAAAATCGACATCATCATTACTTTGCGCCATGATAATTTTAGCCAAGGGCTCTAGGCCGTTTTCTCGAGCCATATCAGCCTTGGTTTTCTTTTTCTTTTTGTAAGGCAAATAAAAATCTTCCAGTTCCTGTAAATCAAAACTTTGCTCTATTTTTTTACCTAATTCAGGAGTTAGTGCATTTTGTTCATCAATAGATTTTAAAATAGCTTCCTTTCTTTTTACAATTGCTTCATACTCTTTTTGAAGCTTGGCAATGTTTTCGATTTGCACTTCATCCAGGTTTCCTGTCGTGTCTTTTCGGTAACGTGAAATAAATGGAATCGTGCAATCTTCCTGTAAAAGTTGCACCGTTTTTTGAATATTAACTGCTGCAGTTGCAACTGTTTTTGATATGAATTGTATGTTGTTCATTTTAATTTTTTTCGAATAGCTAAAATAATATCTTTGGCTCTAATTTCTGTGAAAATGTATATTTTATTCTACTTTATTATAATCCTAAATTGTATTTCTTTTTTAGTCACTGCCTATGACAAAAGGCTGGCGATAAAAAACAAAAGAAGAATTTCAGAGAAAACACTTTTAAGCTTCGTAGCATTTGGAGGAACTATAGGAGCCGGAATTGCGATGTTCTTTTTTAGACATAAAACCGCAAAAGCTTCTTTTTTATGGAAGTACTTTGGTTTAGTGCTGCTACAAATTGTGTTTATATATCTTCTTTTTTATAAGGAACTAATAACTTTCTAATTGTTTTACTTTAAAAATTAAAACCTCAAAAAAATAATAAATAAATACATCCACTGACTCAATTAACATTAATTCATTGAGTTTAAAATAAAAAACGAGCTAAGTTTGACAACTCAGCTCGTTTACAATTTAGGACTTCTCCCTTATTTTATTTTAAAATAAAATTCCTTTTTTAACAAGAAATCTTATCTACTCTATTTTGATGTCTTCCGCCTTCAAATTCAGTATTCAAAAAAGTATCTACCATTTCAATTGCTTGTGGAATTGAAGTATAACGTGCAGGAATACTTATTATGTTAGCATCATTATGTTGACGCGCTAAAGCTGCAATCTCTTTCATCCAACATAGAGCAGCGCGCACTTTTGCATGCTTGTTTGCGGTCATTGCAATTCCATTACCACTTCCGCATATTATAATTCCAAAATCAGCTTTACCTTCAGAAACATCTGTAGCTACTTTGTGTGCAAAATCAGGGTAATCTACACTATCTACAGTATCAGTTCCATAATTAGTTACTTCATGACCTTTAGCGATAAGCATTTCTACAATTGCATGTTTATAATCTGGACCAGCGTGATCGTTTCCTATTGAGATTTTCATTCTATTTTTATTAAGTTGTGTTTGGCAAATTTACCAAAAGAATATTGGATAATATAAATGATAGATTTGTTTATTTTAAAAAATACAAAGTCCACAAATACAGTTTCATTTATTACCTTTATAACTATCAGATTTTCATCTATTTATAGAGTTATAAACATTTTTAATAAATATATAAAATATTGGTAATCAATGAATAGTCTTAATATAAAATGTTAAAAAATTACATTGTTAATAGCGAAACGCAATTGCTTGATATTCAGTTAACCTTATATTAACAGTAATTGTTAATAACTTCAGATAGAATATTATAAGTATTTTATGGTTGTATTAAAAAAATAAGTAATCCAAAACCCACTTTTAAAATCCTAATTTAGTTAGCGGAATTTTTAGAATAGTTATCAATATTAAAAAGTAGTTTATCAACAAAAAAATAAAAAATACTTATTTACAATTAGAATAGTTTTTACTTTATCAACCATTGTTAATTAAAATACAAAAACTCTTTAAAACTAGATAATTAAGTACATATAACGTTGTTAATAACTCCCAATAACAACCTAAAACTTCATTTCAAGTCTTTTTAAATTAATTTTATAGCCATTATTAACAAGCTATAATACCCATTAATAAATAATTTAAATTTAATTTTTCTTTTTGTTGTATTATATATGTGTTGACAACTTTCAAAAAAATTAAACGATTTTTAAATTGTTGTCGTACTTCATTTCTTGAAGAATAGTTTTAACTGTTGCAAAATCGTTAGGATGAATTTTAAGTTTGATTCCGCCCAAAGCAGTGGAATACATTGGAGCAAAAGAAGACATGATTTCATTTTCAAAAAAGTATTGCAAACCTTCCTGATCCAAACGATGTTTCAGAATTTCAATTTCATGAATGTAGTCAAAAACAGCGATAGTGATAAATGCTTCCATAATTAGATTCTTTTCATAAAGATACAACTATTCTTTAAAGTTATATTTTCTTTAAAACTCGGCTCTATTATACGATAACTGTCAACTATTTTGTAATTTTCGGCTTTTAAGAAAAGATTTATGAGTAAAAGAATTAGAAAGCCGATAAAGAAAGAGAAAGATTTCTCTGAACAAATTATAAAAATATTATCGCAAAGTGCTAATAAAGCATTCAATTATAAACAAATAGGAGCAAAGCTAGAGTTAGACGATACCCAAAGTAGAAATCAAATAATTAAGGATTTGAAAATACTTGCAGGCCAGAACAAGATTATTGAATCTGAACCAGGTAAATATTTAATAAAAGCCGAAAGCAAAGAATATTACGAAGGAAAAATAGACATGACCGGCCGTAAAACAGCTTATTTTGTTTGTGCTGAACTAGAAGAAGATGTATTTATTCCTACGAATAATTTAAATCATGCACTAGATAAAGATATCGTAAAAGTATATGTTTACAACAAAAGAAAAGGTAAAAAGCCTGAGGGTGAGGTTATTGAAGTTTTAGAACGAAGTAAAACTGATTTTGTTGGAGTAATTGATATTCAAAAGAACTTCTCTTTTGTGTCAACAGCCAATCCAAAAATGTACACTGATATTTTTATTCCAAAAGATAAAATAGGCGAAGCAGAACAAGGAGATGTGGTCTTAGTACATATCGAAGATTGGCCTACTAGAGCCGATAGTCCTTTTGGAAAAGTGATTAAAGTTTTAGGGAAACCAGGAGAACACGATACTGAGATTCACGCCATTTTAGCTGAATACGGTTTGCCGTCTGAATTTCCTATTGAAGTGGAAACCTATGCTCAAAAGATAGATACTACGATAACAGAAGCCGAAATTGCGAAGCGTCGTGATATGCGTGATACGTTGACGTTTACAATAGATCCAAAGGATGCGAAAGATTTTGATGATGCTTTATCCTTTAAAAAATTAGAAAATGGTAATTACGAAATTGGTATTCATATTGCCGATGTTTCGTATTATCTTGAAGAAGGAACAATCCTGGATGATGAAGCGTATCAACGTGCGACATCTGTTTATTTAGTAGATAGGGTAGTACCTATGTTGCCTGAGGTTTTATCTAATTTTGCTTGTTCACTGCGTCCACAAGAGGAAAAATATACATTCTCGGCTGTTTTTGAAATAGATGACAAATGCAAAGTGATTAGCGAATGGTTTGGTCGAACAGTAATTTATTCAGATCAACGTTTTGCTTATGAAGAAGCGCAGTACATCATAGAAACGAAAGACGATACTATTCCGGAAGAAATTTCGATTACAGGTAGTTCGTATCAAGTTTCGCCAGAAATTGTCTCAGCAACGCTTAAATTAGATGAATTAGCTAAGATTTTCAGAAGAAAAAGAATGAACGATGGTGCCATTTCATTTGATAAAGTAGAGGTAAAATTCAACTTAAGTGAAGAGGGAGAACCAGAAGGTGTTTATTTTAAAGTTTCTAAGGATGCCAATCATTTGATTGAGGAATTCATGCTTTTGGCTAATAAAAAAGTAGCTGAATTTATTGGAAAACAAAAGAAAACATTCATTTATAGAATCCATGATGAACCAAATGAAGATAAGCTTTTTGCGATGCAAGCAGTGATCGCTAAATTTGGACATAAAATTGATTTCAAACAAGGTTCTATTTCTCAAGCTTTGAACAAATTAATGGAAGATGTGAATGGTAAAAAAGAGCAAAATTTAATTGATACTTTAGCTATTCGTACCATGAGTAAAGCTAAATATTCAACTGATAATATTGGTCATTACGGATTAGCTTTCGATTATTATTCTCATTTTACTTCACCAATTCGTCGTTATCCTGACGTTATGGTACACCGTTTGCTACAGTTTTATTTAGATGGAGCAAAATCTGCTGATGAAGAATTATATGAAACAAAGTGTTTGCATTGTTCTACTATGGAAGGTTTAGCGACAAATGCCGAAAGGGATTCCATCAAATACATGCAGGTTAAATACATGCAAGATCATCAAGATCAGGAGTTTTTAGGTGTAATTTCAGGAGTTACCGAATGGGGAATTTATGTTGAAATTATCGAAAACAAATGTGAAGGAATGGTTCGTATTCGTGATATAAAAGACGATTACTATACATTCGATGAAAAACAATATGCATTGGTTGGAGCAACTTCCAATCAATTATTACAATTAGGTGACGAAATCTTCGTTAAAGTTAAAAATGCCGATTTAGTTAAAAAACAATTGGATTTTAATTTTATAAGAAGAATCGAAGAACCTTTAAAATAAAAAAAATGAAAAAAGTATTGATTTTAGTATTTGCTTTAGCTGCTCAGGCAACTTTTGCACAAGTAACCAAAAATTTAGGTGACTTTAATGAAGTGAAAGTTTTTGACAAACTGAACGTAAAGCTAATCCCAGCGTCAGAAAATAAGGTAGTTATTACAGGAAACAGGGAGAGTGAAGTGGAAGTGGTAAACAATAATGGCGAATTGAAATTAAGAATGCCTTTTCCAAAATTGTTGTCTGGGGATGATATTTCTATCAAATTATACTTTACAAATATTGAAGCTATCTCAGCAAGTGAAGGATCTTATGTTTCTAGTGAGTCTGTTTTCAAGCAAACTATTATGGATTTAAATGCTAGGGAAGGAGCAGAGATAAATGTAAAATTAGACACACAAAAAGTAAATGTTAAGGCAGTTACTGGAGGAATTATCGCTTTATCTGGAGAAGCTGTTAACCAAGATGTAACAATTATGTCAGGTGGAGTTTTGAAATCAAGGGAATTAAGTACCTCTCAAACCTCAATAAACGTTTCTGCGGGCGGAAATGCTGAAATCAATGCTAGTACATTGGTAGATGCAAAAGTAAAAGCAGGAGGCTCTGTTTACATCTATGGTAAGCCAAGACAAATTAATAAAGAGACTCTCTTTGGTGGAAAAATTGTAGAGAAGGAATAATTATATATATTTATTGAAAATCAATTTTAATGATAAACGATATTTTATCTGGTATTCCTTGGGGAATTTTCTTAAGTTTTATGATTGGTCCTGTTTTTTTTATTCTACTTGAAACTAGTATAATAAAAGGTTTTAGAGCTGCTATTGTTTTTGATTTAGGTGTTATTTTAGGAGACATTGTTTTCATTGGAATAGCCTATTTGGGGAGTTATAGATTAATTCAAAGTTTAAAAGATAAACCAGCCCTCTTTATTTTTGGTGGAATATTAATGCTGGCTTATGGAGTAATTTCCTTTATAAGTTTAAGAAAAGAAAAAAAGATAAACACTAAAGAAATAGATAACGAGATCATTAGAAAAAACTATCTCAGCTTATTCATTAAAGGATTTTTCTTAAATATTATCAACATAGGAGTTTTAGGATTTTGGTTGGCAATTATCATTTCAATTGGTCCAAAAATGGAGATGGAGGCCTCTAGAATGATGACCTTTTTTAGTGCGGTAATTATCACCTATTTGTTTGTAGATTGTATTAAGATTTTATTAGCAAAGCAATTAAAATCAAAAATGACACCTACTAATATTCTTAAAATCAAAAAAGGAATCAGTGTTGTACTAATGGTTTTTGGGTTGGTTTTAATAACTCAAGGATGGTTTCCAGAAGAAAAAGAAATGGTAAAGAAAGCATTTCAAAATATAGAAAAACAAAATTAAATTTGTTTTATAGATTGTTTTAAACCGCTCAATTTGAGCGGTTTTTTTATGTTTAAAAATGAATTTAAATTTAATCATTAAGGGATTAAAAAAAATTATGCTCTCTAAATCTAGTTTAATGGTTTAAATTTTTGCGATTCTCTGTGACTCTCTGTGATCCATCTCTAAAAATTAGACATAAAAAAAACCTGCAAATTGCTTTGAAGTTTTTAACCCATCGTTTGGATTCGAACCTAATCTTTAATTAATTTTTATAAAAAATTAAACAAAAAAAAAGCCTCCAAGTTTCCTTGCAGGTTTTAACCCATCGTTTGGATTCGAACCTATGCTTTATTTAATTTTTCTTAAAAATTAGACATAAAAAAACCTTCAAATTACTTTGAAGGTTTTTGAGGCATCGTGCGGATTCGAACCGCAGTAGGAGCTTTTGCAGAGCCCAGCCTAGCCACTCGGCCACGACGCCATTGTTGAATGGATGGCAAAAGTACTTAAAAAGTTTAGAGTTTAAAAGCTTAAGTTTATAAAATTTCAAAAAAAGATTATCTCTTGTCAAACAGCAACTGTTCGTTTAACTTCTATACTCTTCCAATTCTACGGTAACCGCTTCAACATCACCACCTATAGGAGGGTTTAACTTAGAAACTGCCAAAAGAATTCTTGATACTTCAGGAATTTCACTAAATACCCTAGTGATTATTCTTTGGGCTACATGTTCCAATAAATGGGAGCGAATATCCATTTCTTCGACAACAATGGCGTTTAAAAGTACATAATCTACTGTATCTTCTAAATTATCTGAGACACATGATTTTCTTAAATCTGTCTTTATTTCTAAGTCAACTGAATAGTCAGAACCTATTTTTCCTTCCTCTATAAGACAACCGTGGTAAGAATAAGTGCGTATATTTTTTAATTTTATAGTTCCCATTTTAGTGTATTTGTTAATGTGGTTGTTTGTTTATTCGATAAAAGTACGAATAATTTCTTTTTTTGGTTACCAATACAAAAGAAACAACTTACCGATTAATCGTTTGCACGACATTTTTGATAACTTTGCTTTTTTAATACAACAACATGTCTACAGAAGAAAAATCATTACATTTTATAGAGCAAATAATAGAGGAAAATTTAGCTAGCGGTTTTCCACAGGATCAATTGCGCTTTCGTTTTCCTCCAGAACCTAATGGGTATTTACACATTGGCCATGCCAAATCAATTTGTTTAAATTTTGGTTTGGGATTAAAATATAATGCGCCAGTTAATTTACGTTTTGACGATACAAATCCAGCCAAAGAAGAGCAGGAATATGTAGATGCAATCAAGGAAGATTTACTATGGTTAGGTTTTAATTGGTCGGAAGAATTATATTCTTCTGATTATTTTCAGCAGTTATATGACTGGGCGATTGCCATGATAAAAAATGGAAAAGCTTATGTAGACAGTCAATCTTCTGAGGATATGGCTACTCAAAAAGGAACTCCAACTCAGCCAGGTGTTGACGGTCCGTATAGAAACCGTTCAATTGAGGAGAACTTGACTTTATTTGAAGGAATGAAAAATGGTGATTTTCCGGAAGGAACTCATGTTTTGCGCGCTAAAATTGATATGAAATCAACTAATATGTTGATGCGTGATCCATTGATGTATCGTATTTTACATCGTCATCACCACAGAACTGGTAATCAATGGAATATTTATCCTATGTATGATTATGCTCATGGTGAAAGCGATTATATAGAGCAGATTTCGCATTCTATTTGTACTCTTGAATTTGTGATGCATCGCGAGTTATACAATTGGTTTTTAGACCAAATTTATGATGAGAACAAGGTAAGACCACATCAATATGAATTTGCACGTTTGAACTTGAATTACACCGTAATGAGCAAGAGAAAACTATTGCAATTAGTTCAAGAAAATATTGTTAATGGTTGGGATGATCCTAGAATGCCTACTATTTCAGGATTGAGACGACGCGGATATACGCCAAATTCTATTCGGAAGTTTTGTGATATTATTGGTGTAGCAAAACGTGAAAACGTAATTGATGTTTCGCTGTTGGAATTTTGCTTGCGCGAAGATTTGAATAAAACGGCTCCTAGAGTAATGGCTGTTTTAGATCCAATTAAGGTGGTTATTACAAATTATCCAGCGGATAAAGTAGAATGGTTAGAAGCTGAAAACAATCAAGAAGATGAAAGTGCAGGTTTTAGAGAAGTTCCTTTTTCAGCTGAATTGTATATAGAAAGAGAAGATTTTTTAGAAGTTGCGCCACCTAAATTTTTTAGATTGAGCATTGGAAACGAGGTTCGACTTAAAAATGGATATATTATCAAGGGAGAAAGTGTAATAAAAGACGCTGAAGGAAACATTACAGAAATCCATGTTACTTATGATGAAGATAGCCGAAGTGGGAGTGGGAGTGAAGCTTCTCAAAGAAAAGTTGCTGGTACATTACATTGGGTTTCATTGAAACATGCTGTTGAGGCAGAGGTTCGTATGTATGACCGTTTGTTCACTGATGAGGCGCCAGATAGTCATAAAGGAAAGAATTTCCTTGAATTTATGAATTCAAATTCTCTTGAAATCATAAAAGGATTTGTAGAACCTAGTTTGGTAACTGCAGATGCTGGTGATAAATTTCAATTTCAACGTTTGGGTTATTTTAATGTTGATAAAGACAGTAAAGAAGGCAAAATAGTATTTAATAAAACGGTTGGCTTGAAGGATGCATGGGAAGAAAAAGGTAAGAAAGAGGCTAATTTATTGATGAATACCCAAAAGGAAATTAATAAATATGTGAAAGAGAAGGATGCAGACAATGCTAATTTGTTATTAAAAAGCATAGTTGACAACATTATAAGTATTGATAATTTCAGTTTGATCAATCAAACGGTAGTCAAGAATGTAAAAAATGACAACAACTCTTTGTTGTTTGCTAATTTAATTTTGGCAAATTCTAATAAAGTTCAGACAAAGGACATTGAATTGGAAGTATTGACAAAACTGTATTCAATGTCATTAAAAAGTCAATTGGCTGCGGTTCGTATTTTAGCGATTCAAAATTTAGAAAACGACAGTAGTAATTTCGAAGAATTTAAAACACAGCTTTCTGAATTAAAAAGTAAAGAAAAGAATGAAAATGTTTTAAGTTTATTAAACGATTTAAATATTTAATACTTTTTTAGAGTATAGATTTTAACAATATTAAAAACGCCTTTTAAAGGCGTTTTTTTATTATTGTATAATTCTATTGGATTTATATTTTATATAATATTTATCAATTAAAAATGGCTTTTATACAGTGTTTTTAAAGCGTTTTTTGATTTTTTTCTTTATCTAGTATAGCTATTGAGTATTTATGGCTATAATTGGCTTTGTTTTAAGTTTTGCTCTTGTTTAAATTCACTTTAACTGCTTATTAACAAGATGGTGTTAATAATTTTTGTATTTTTAAAGTATTAATCACTAAAATCAAATAACATGTCAAATAATGCGGGGAATACGTTAATAGCTCTAATTGGTGGAATAGCAATAGGTGCAGGAATAGGAATTTTATTTGCACCAGAGAAAGGTGAAAAAACTAGAGGAAAATTAAAGGATGGTTATAAAGAGACCAAAAAAGATTTGAAAGTTAAATATGAGGGTTTAACATCTGAAATGAAACAAAAATTATCAACTGCCAAGGTAGATTTAGAAGAAACTTATGGAGAGATACTTTCTGATATGAGTCATAAAACAGAAGACGTAATTTCTTTTCTTGAAATAAAATTGGCTGAATTAAAAGAGCAAAATGCCAGGCTTCAAAAATAAAAGAAATAGAATATTAAAAAAAAATTAAAATATGGCTTTTGAGGATTTAAAAGAAAATTCAGAGAATATTCAGGAACATGTCACCAAATACATAGAAAGTAATCTTGAGTATTATAAATTACGTAGTTTCAAGATGGCGATGAAATCGACCACAGCTTTTTTAAAATTTTCATTAATTTTATTAGGTATTGCTATGGTTTTATTCTTTGGTTCATTTGCTTTAGCTTTTGCTATTGGAAATTATTTTGATAGCTACCCATTAGGATTTTTAATTGTAGGAGGAATTTATCTTTTTTTTACAATACTTTTATTTTTTATAAAAGATAAAATGGTTGAAGGACCGCTTTTAGAAAAATTCTCAGGAATATTTTTTAACGATTAAACTATGAGAACAAAAAAGTATTCGTCATACGCTCAAATTGATAGGGAACTGGAGATCTTAAAGATTGAGAAGGAATTAAGCCTTCAAAAACTTCATTTTGAGTTACAAAATGTAAAAGAAAATTTAGAGCCAAAAAACTTAGTAAGAGGTGTTATAGGGTCTTATATGCCTACTATTCTTGGACCATATGGAAAGATTATAGGTTTAGCATTACCATTTTTAAAAAAGTTTATATTTAAAAAAAGAGGCCGTTAAGCCTCTTTTTTTTTCATTATATTTCTTCTTCAGAATCTTCTTCGTTAGCAGGTTCAATTTCTTTTGCTTCTTTCTTAGCTTGTTTCCTACTTGTTTTTTTCATCATTTCTCCCACTTGGTTTGATGCACTAAAAGAAGCAACCATATTATTTAGCATTTCGCTTCCAGCCTGTGGTGAATTAGGTAATAAAATTAGATTAGAATTAGTGTCGGCGCCAATAGCTTGCAAAGTATCATAATGTTGTGTAACTACAATAAGGGCAGAGGCCTCCTGTGAGTTAATTCCAACTCTATTCAATACATCCACACTTTCTACTAATCCTCTTGCAATCTCTCTTCTTTGATCAGCAATACCTTGTCCTTGTAGACGTTTACTTTCCGCTTCTGCTTTTGCTTTTGCAACAATTCTAATTCTTGATGCTTCTGCTTCAAATTCAGCAACTGTTTTTTCTCTGTCAGCTGCATTAATTCTATTCATTGCATTTTTAACCTGAATGTCTGGATCAATATCAGTAACTAATGTATTGATGATGGTATAACCATAAGTTGTCATTGCCTCATTCAATTCGCTTTTTACCGCGATAGCGATATCATCTTTTCTTTCAAAAACATCATCCAATTTTAACTTTGGAACTTCTGCACGTACAACATCAAAAACGTAAGAGGTAATTTGATCGTGTGCGTATTCTAGTTTGTAAAATGCATCGTAAACTGTATCTTTTACAACCATAAATTGTACAGAAACTTTAAGTTTCACAAATACGTTGTCCTTTGTTTTGGTTTCGATAATGACATCCAGTTGTTGGATTTTTAAGTTTACGCGTCCTGCAACTCTGTCAATTAAAGGGATTTTTAGGTGTAATCCAGATTGTCTCACACTGTGAAACTTACCAAATCGCTCTATTATTACAGAGGTTTGTTGCCTAACAGTAAAAAAGGAGGATAGTAGAATAAAGAATCCTAAGACAAGAATAATAATAAATGCAATGTTCATAGTTATATAATTTAGTTTAAAAATTAGTGTTAAATTACAAAAAAACTTTAGGTTTGTGTTAGATTAATATTATTTTATGAAAAAGCTATACATAAGTTTGATTTTACTTTTGATCTCATTAACAGTAAACGCGCAGTATGGTTATAGAGATTCAAATAGAATAGGAATTAATGTTGGTGTAAACCAGCTTAGCTTGAATACTAATAACTTTCAAACCAAACCGGAGTTAGGGTGGAATGCAGGGCTATCAATAAGAGGCAACTTTTACAATATGTGGGATATGGTTTACGGTATCCAGTTTAGTGAGAACAATTTTTCTGTAGATACAAAAAGCAAGTTTTTAGCAAATGAGGATGTAAGTTTAAAATTAGCATCGGCACAAATTTCATTACAATTAAGTTATGTACTGATTGAAAATGGATTGAGTGTTGAGTTTGGGCCAATTGTTCAGGTTGCTGGAAAGTTCAAATCTGCTTATGATAAAGAGAACAATACTATTTCAGGAACAACATTGATAGTTAAGGATATTCAAGACATTTCAAAATTTAATTTCTATCCATCGGTAGGTTTGACTGCCGGGGTAAAACATTTTCGTTTTAATATTTCATATCAATATGGAATCAATAATATGCTTGAAAATTTAAATACTAAAAATCTAGGTTATGATTTTAAAGGAAATCCAGCTATTCTAAATGGTAATATTATTGTTTATTTATAAAAAAGAAAAAGTCCCGAGATTATCGGGACTTTTTCTTTTTTATAAACTAGCTATTGCTTTTTGTATTCTTGTGATTGTTTCTTGTTTTCCTATTACTTCAACAATATCAAATAGGTGAGGACCTTTAAGGGCGCCAACTAAACTCAAACGAAATGGTTGCATTACTTTACCCATTCCAATTTCGTTTTTCGTCATCCAATCTTTTACAATTGTTTCTATATTCATAGACGTGAAATCTGTGATTTCTTCAAGAACCGAAATCAATTCTTGCATTAATGCAGGTGTTTCAGGTTTCCAGTTTTTTCTTACTTTTTCATCATATTCCATAGGAGCCACAAAAAAGAAATCACTCAAATCCCAAAATTCTGAAACAAAATTAGCTCGCTCTTTAATTAAAGAAACCACTTTTGTCACAACATTTTCATCAACAGTAAAACCTTTTTCAACCAAAATAGGAGTGAAGGCTTTCGCCAAAGAGGCATCTTCTTGTTTGATCAAATACTGGTGATTGAACCATTTGTTTTTTTCTGGGTCAAATTTTGCTCCAGCTTTATGAACTCTACTCAAGTCAAAAGCTCCTACTAATTCTTCTAAACTATATAATTCTTTGTCTGTTCCGTCATTCCAGCCCAATAAGGCTAGAAAGTTAACAACAGCTTCAGGAAAGAATCCTTTCTCTCTATAACCAGATGAAACTCCTTCTTCCGTTTTCCATTCTAGTGGAAATACAGGAAAACCTAATTTGTCTCCGTCACGTTTTGATAGTTTTCCGTTTCCAACAGGTTTTAAAATCAATGGCAGATGTGCAAATTCTGGTGTGTCCCAACCAAATGCTCTATATAATAAAACGTGTAAAGGCATTGATGGCAACCATTCTTCTCCACGAATAACATGTGATGTTTCCATTAAATGGTCATCAACAATATTCGCTAAATGATATGTTGGCATACCATCGCTCTTAAACAAAACTTTATCGTCTAAAAGATTCGTGTCAAACTTTACTTCACCACGGATAATGTCTTGCAAATGCAAAGTTTCGTTTACAGGAGTTTTAAAACGAATTACATAATGTTCCCCATTAGCAATACGTTTAGCTGTTTCTTCTGCAGAAATGACTAAAGAAGTATCTAGTTTTTCTCTGTTTGTATGATTGTATATGAATGTTTTTCCTTGTTCTTCTTCAGATTTTCTAAAAGCATCTAAAGCTTCTGCGGTATCAAAAGCATAATACGCCCAATCAGAATTTATCAATTGTTCAGCATATCCTTTGTATAAATGTTTTCTTTCGCTTTGACGGTAAGGACCGAATTTTTCATTCTTTCCAATGGTTTCATCAGGAGTAATTCCTAGCCATTCTAGCGCTTCCATGATGTATGCTTCCGCTCCAGGAACATAGCGATTTTGGTCGGTATCTTCAATTCTTAGATAGAAAGTACCGCCATTTTTTTTGGCAAACAAATAATTGAATAATGCGGTACGAACACCACCGATATGTAAAGGTCCTGTAGGACTTGGTGCAAAACGCACTCGAACTTGCTTCGACATTTTTATAAATTTTGGTTCAAAGATACAAATCCAACACCAAAACGGATTGATTGAAAAGAGGTTAATTTTCAATTGATTAAATTCCAGTTCTTTTAACTTTTCTTTATTCATATAAATTGTTACATTTATTGGTTATATAAAGCCATATAAATCGTGGAAGCAGCAAATATTATCTATCTTAAGTTAGAAGCTTTTATTAAAAAGTTTTACGTTAATGAATTGATTCGAGGAATAGTATTCTTTATCGGTTTGGGATTATTGTATTTTCTATTTACCCTTTTTATAGAGTATTTTCTTTGGCTGAAACCAATGGGACGAACAGTGTTATTTTGGACTTTTGTCGCAGTAGAGACTTTTCTGCTTTTTCGTTTTATTCTTTTTCCGATATTTAAATTGTTTAAGTTTCAAAAAGGTATCGATTATGATCAGGCTTCGGTAATTATAGGAAAGCACTTTGGCGATGTCAATGACACACTAACTAATTTTCTACAGCTTTCTAATTCTAATAATAAAGAAGATAATTCAGAATTGTTAATTGCTTCTATAGATCAAAAAGCAAATGCATTGCAGCCAATTCCTTTTAGTAATGCTGTCGATTTTAAGTCTAACCAAAAATATTTGCCATTAGCTTTGGCTCCAATTTTATTTTTTGCTGGGTTTTATTTGACAGGAAATAACCAGATGATTTCTCAGAGTTTAAATAGGGTAGTGCATTACAATGATAATTTTTTGGCTCCAGCGCCTTTTGAATTTTTAGTGTTGAATAAAAATTTGCAAACGGAGCAAAACAAGGATTTCGTACTTAAGCTCAAAACAGTTGGTAAAGTAGTTCCTGAAAATGTAATGATATTCATTGATGATGAAAGTTATTTTTTAGAGAATACTGCTGTAGGAGAGTTTCAGTTTAAAATTGCAAAGCCTAGTAGTGACGTTTCTTTTTACGTCAAAGGAAATTCAGTTTCTTCTAGAGATTATCAATTAAAAGTAGTTCAAGTTCCTTCTATTTCTAATTTTAAAATGGAATTAAACTTTCCTTCTTATTTAAATAGAAAGTCGGAATCTATAAATGGAACAGGGAATGCAGTTATTCCAGAAGGAACCCGAGTGACATGGAAAATAGATACTGATGCTACTCAAAAGGTGGAATGGATGACCGAAAAAGTGAGTTTTCCTTTTGCGAAAGCAGAAAATGTCTTTGCATTATCCAAAAATGTCTTTCAAAATACAGATTATCAAATTGTTACTTCAAATACTAAGGTTCATAACTATGAAAAGTTGAATTATCAGCTTTCAGTGGTTAAAGATCAGTACCCTTCTATAGAGGTAAAACATGCTCCAGATAGTTTGAAGGTGGCTAAGAACTATATTTTAGGACAATTATCAGATGATTATGGAATTTCTAAATTGCAGGTTGTTTATTATCCAAGGAACAAACGGGAAGCTGCTAAACGGGGAACAATAGCGGTAAAGTCTTCCATTTTTCAGCAATTCGTATTTGCTTTTCCTAGTACGCTTCCGGTAGAGCAGGGAATTTCTTATGAGTATTACTTTGAGGTTTTTGATAATGATGCTATTCATAAATACAAGAGCACAAGGTCTTCCGTTTTCTCTGATCGAATTGCAACCGATCAAGAAAAACAAGATGAAGTATTTCAACAGCAAAATGAGAATATTAATAGCTTAGAAAAGTCTATTAAAGCACAAGACAAACAAATTAATAATATAGAAAAACTTCAAAAATCAGGTAAGGAGAAAGATCAATTTGAATTTAAAGAGCAACAAAATGTCAAAGATTTTCTTCAACATCAAAAGAAGCAAGATGAGATGATGAAGGAATTCACAGATAAGATGAAGAAAAATTTAGATGAATTTAAGTCGGATTCAAAGGATGAGTTTAAAGATGATTTAAAGAAAAGATTAGAGAATGCCAATAAAGATTTAGAAAAAAATCAGAAGCTGCTGGATGAATTAAAGGAATTGAATGACAAGATTAAGAATGAAGAGCTACTGAACAAATTAGATAAATTCAAACAAAATAGTAAAAACCAAATCAAGAATTTGGCGCAATTGGTTGAACTAACTAAAAAGTATTATGTGGAGAAAAAAGCAGAACAATTAGCTGATAAATTGGATAAACTTGGAGATAAACAAAATAAATTATCGGAAAGTGACAAAGAGAATTCATTGGATAAGCAAAAGGTAATTACTACCGATTTTGATAAATTGAAAGAAGAGTTAAGAGCATTGGAAAAGGAAAATATGGAATTGAAGTCTCCTATGGATCTTCCAAAAGATGCGGCGGCGGAAAAAAGTATTACTGATGATTTGAAAAAAGCTTCAGAAGAACTGCAGCAGGAAAATAAAAAGGATGCTAAGTCTAAGCAAAAGTCGGCGGCAAAGAAAATTAAATCCATGGCGCAAAAAATGGGGGAGAGTTTGGCTGGAAGTGAAAAGGAACAAATGGAGGAAGATGTTAAAATGTTGCGTCAAATTTTGGATAATCTTTTGGCTTTTTCTTTGACACAAGAAGATGTTATGTCACAATTTAGAGATCTAAGAAGAGGTTCGCCAGCTTTCAATAAGAACATACGTTTTCAGCAAGATTTAAAACAACAATTTAAACATGTTGATGATAGTTTGTTTGCGCTTTCGCTGCGTAACCCAAAGATAGCAGAAGACATTACTAAAGAGATAGGGAGTGTACAGTACAATATTGATAAATCTCTTGAAAGCCTTTCTGATGCGCAGATTCCAAAAGGGATTTCGCATCAACAATATGTTATTGCTGGAGCAAATAAATTAGGGGATTTCCTAAGCGAATTGTTAAGTAATATGCAAAATTCCTTATCAACTATGGGTTCAGGAAAACCAAAACCAGGAAGTGGTGAAGGAATGCAATTGCCGGATATTATTAATAAGCAGGAAGGTCTAGGAGAGAAGATAAAGGAAGGAATGAAGAGTGGGCAGAAGCCAGGAGATGGGGAAAATGGTCAAAACGGTGAAGGAAGTAAAAGCGGAAAAGGAGATTCGCAAGGCGGTGATGAAGACAATGCACAAGCAATAATGGAAATCTATAAGGAGCAAAAACAACTTCGAGAAGCTCTCGAAAATGAATTAAAGAAACAGGGAATGGATGGAAGCGGAGGTAATGCTTTAGAACAGATGAAGCAATTGGAAAAGCAATTATTGAATAAGGGTTTTAAAAGCGAAACGCTTCAAAAGATCTTGAATATTAAACAAGAACTATTGAAACTAAAGACTGCTTTGCAACAGCAAGGAGAGGAAAATAAGAGGCAATCAGAATCGAATAAAAAAGAGTTTGACAATCAATCTAAAGCACTGCCAGACGCTTTGTTATATTATTTGAATAGCATTGAGATATTAAACAGACAATCATTACCTTTGCGCTCCAATTTTAACCTGAAGGTTCAAGAATATTTTAATAAAAAATGATTAATTTTAATTACGAAAGTGACTTTAACTTAGATAACGAAGAAGCGATTGCCGCTTGGATATCTGCAGTTATTGTATCCGAAAACAAGAATGAAGGGGAGATAAACTATATCTTCTGTGATGACGAATATCTACACAAAATCAATCTTGAATATTTGAACCACGATAATCTGACTGATATTATCAGTTTTGATTATACTGTAGGGAACGAAATCAATGGAGATATATTCATCTCTGTAGAACGTGTTCAAGATAATGCTAATGATTTTGAAGTTTCTTTTGAGACCGAGTTAAAGCGTGTAATAGCACATGGCGTTTTACATTATTGTGGCTACAAGGATAAGGGAGAGGAAGACGAGCGCGTAATGCGTTTGAAGGAAGATGAGAAGTTGGCCATGTTCCACGTGGAACAGTAAACGACAATTTTATTTTTAATAGAGAATGTTTCACGTGGAACATCGTGGAATAAATAGAGTGCAACAATGAAGTTCTGCAAGGAACTTAAATTAAATTAAGATTTTGATGACATCCTTTGTGCTTGTCTTCTGAATCGAATTCCCGGTAATCGGGAACAAATTCATAAAGAAAAATGTTTCAAGAAGAATATGATGTAATTGTAGTTGGTGCTGGACATGCAGGTTCTGAAGCTGCTGCCGCTGCTGCTAATCTAGGTTCAAAAACCTTATTGGTTACAATGAGCCTTCAAAATATCGCGCAAATGTCATGTAATCCTGCTATGGGTGGAATTGCCAAAGGACAGATTGTTCGTGAGATTGATGCCTTGGGTGGATACTCGGGAATTGTTTCAGACAGGACTGCTATTCAATTTAAAATGTTGAATAAATCGAAGGGACCTGCTATGTGGTCTCCAAGGGTACAGAGTGACCGTATGCGTTTTGCTGAAGAGTGGCGTATGATGTTAGAAGGAACTCCTAATTTAGATTTTTACCAAGAGATGGTGCAAGGCTTGATTATCGAAGGTGGAAAAGTTAAAGGAGTTCGTACTTCGCTTGGAATCGAAATTAAAGCGAAGTCAGTTGTTTTGACTAACGGTACTTTCCTTAATGGATTAATCCATATTGGAGAAAAACAATTCGGTGGAGGTAGAGCAGGTGAAAGTGCTGCTTATGGAATTACGGAAGATTTAGTTAATGCCGGATTTGAATCAGGTAGAATGAAAACAGGAACGCCTCCTAGAGTAGATGGTCGTTCTTTGGATTTTACTAAAATGAACGAGGAAAAAGGAGATGCCAAACCAGATAAGTTTTCTTATTCTGATTTAACTACGCCTTTGATTCATCAAAGATCTTGTCATATGACTTATACTTCTTTAGATGTTCATGACATTTTGAGAGAAGGGTTTGATCGCTCTCCTATGTTTAATGGTCGTATCAAAAGTATGGGACCAAGATATTGTCCGTCAATTGAAGATAAAATAAATCGTTTCGCAGACAAAGAAAGACATCAGTTGTTTATTGAGCCAGAAGGTTGGAAAACTTGTGAGGTTTACGTGAATGGTTTTTCAACTTCGCTGCCTGCAGATATTCAATATAAAGCAATGAAGTCTGTTGCTGGATTTGAAAATGTAAAATTCCTTCGTGCAGGTTATGCAATCGAGTATGATTATTTTCCACCAACGCAATTGAAACATACATTAGAAACGAAGTTAGTTGAAGGATTATATTTCGCTGGGCAAATAAATGGAACTACAGGATATGAAGAAGCAGCTTCTCAAGGATTGATGGCGGGAATCAATGCGCATTTAAAAGTGCATGAAAAAGCGCCGTTGATTTTGAAAAGAGACGAAGCTTATATCGGAGTTTTAATTGATGATTTAATTACTAAAGGAACAGAAGAGCCTTATAGAATGTTTACTTCTCGTGCAGAATACAGAACGCTATTGCGTCAGGATAATGCCGATTTCAGATTAACACCTATGGGTCATGAAATAGGTTTAGCTTCTGAAAAACGTTTACGTCGTATGGAGCATAAGTTGAAAGAGTCTGAGAAAATGGTTTCTTTCTTTAGAGAAACTAGTGTTTCCGTTGCAGAGGCTAATCCAATATTAGAATCAAAAGAAACGGCACTTATCACACAAGGGGATAAATTGTTTAAAGTATTCTCTCGTCCACAAATTGATTTGGAAGATGTAATGAAATTCGAAAAGGTGAAAACTTATGTCGAGGAAAATGAGGTAGACCAGGAAATTTTGGAACAAGCAGAAATCCAAGTTAAGTATTCAGGTTATATTGAAAAGGAAAGAAACAATGCTGATAAGCTAACTCGTTTAGAAGATGTGAAAATTCCTGAAGATTTTGATTATCATAAAATCAAATCAATGTCTATTGAAGCAAAGCAAAAGTTGAGTAAAATTAGACCTGTAACTATTTCGCAAGCGTCAAGAATAAGCGGAGTGTCTCCGAGTGATGTTTCTGTGTTATTGATATACATGGGGAGATAAGATGTTTGATTTCAGATTAACGATTTTTGATTTATGATCTTTTTTAAATCTGCAATCAAAAATCGTTAATCTTCATTCTAAAATGATATGTTCCACGTGAAACTACGGCCGAAAGCCTTGTTATTGCTAAGGAGCTTGTGTTTTAAAAATAAATAATTTAATATTTGATTTTCAATCTTCATCTTTATACTGAAAATTGAAATCTGATGACTGAGAACTAAAAATGGACATTTCAAATAAAAAACATTTCCTTACCGTAAAAGACCATTCTGTTTCTAAAGAAACATTTGATTTGTACCATGACCAAACAATGGATATGTTGGTAACCTATCCACAACCCAGTTTAGATAACTTGGGTAAGTATTACGAAAGTGTAGATTACATTTCGCATACAGACAGTAAAAGATCCTTGTTTGAAAAAGCGTACCACTTTGTAAAAAGTATAGCCTTAAAAAATAAATTGAATCTGATTAATTCGCTTCAACCTAACAAGGGAAGGATTCTGGACATTGGTGCCGGAACCGGTGATTTTTTATCTGTTGCAAAACAAAACGGTTGGCAGACAATAGGAGTAGAGCCAAGCGAAAAAGCAAAAGCGATAGCCATAAAAAAAGAAGTTTCATTTGTGGAAGATACAGCCGAATTAGAAAATCATTCTTTTGATGTAATTACGATGTGGCACGTTTTAGAACATGTACCTAATTTAGATAATCAAATACAAGAGCTGAAACGATTATTAAAACCAAACGGTTCATTGATTGTGGCGGTTCCAAATTTCAAATCTTTCGATGCAAAACATTATGGTGCTTTTTGGGCTGCTTATGATGTGCCAATTCATTTTTGGCATTTCTCTAAAAAAGCAATAAGATCACTTTTTGAAAAAGAAGGAATGGAATTAGAAAAAGTCCTTCCCATGAAATTTGACTCTTTTTATGTGAGCTTGCTTTCGGAAAAATACAAATCAGGGAAAATGAATTTTGTAAAAGCATTTTTTATAGGCTTGCAATCCAACTGGAAGGCAAAACGCAATTTTGAATATTCATCGCACATTTATGTGCTAAAAAACAAGTAAAATCGATTTTAAGGCACTTTTAAGGATTGTTTTTAGAGTTAAATACGGATTATGTATCCGTTTTTCAGAAACGAGCCCATTTTAGCGCTAATAAAGCCGTTTTTTATAAGTCGAAATTATGCGTCGGCATTTTTCAATAGTAAAATCTAATAGTATAAAAAATACGTAATATTCAAACTTTATGAGGATACTACCTAATTTTTTATATTTTTGTCTTAAACACTTTAAATTACAAATAAACCAAAATGAAAAAAGTATTATTAATTATCGCAATTTCTATTTCAGTAGTTGCTTGTAACAAAACTGCAGAAGTTAAAGAAGTAAAAACAGCTTATGTAGATACTTCGGTATTAATGAAAGAATATACAGAAGCAAAAGATCTTGAAGCAAAATACAAAGCACAGTCTGAAGAAAAAGGAAGACAACTAGAAGCAGAGATTAATCGTTTCAAACAAGATGCTGCTAACTTTCAAAGTCAAGCACAAGCGAATGGTCAAGAATGGGCTCAGAAAAAAGGAGCTGAATTGCAAAAAAGAGAACAACAATTGAGTTATGCTCAACAAGCTTTGTCACAACAATTGCAACAAGAAAGTGGAACTGAAATGGACTCTTTAGTAACTGGCGTGAAAAAATTCATCAAAGCTTACGGTAAGGAAAAAGGATACGCTTATATCTATGGTACAGGAGATGCTGCATCAGTTTTGTATGCTGAAGAAAAATATGATATCACAAAAGATATCGTGAAAGCTTTAAACGACAAATACAAAGCTTCTGCTAAAACAGAAGATAAAGTAGAAGAAAAAACTGAAGCTAAAGCAGAAGAGAAAAAATAATCTCCATTTTTAGACAATCATATCAATGCCTTTATTCTACTTTTAGAATGAAGGCATTGTTTTTTATAGTCCATTTTTAGTTTAAATATTGGTTTTATATTTTTAGCTGATATTGTTTTTTGGAATATAAAAAAGTTACTTTTACTACGCTTTAATTTAGCCTTTGTTTAGGGGGAAATTAAGGCAGTTTAAATGTTATTTCTACTTAATTTATCCGCCTAATGCAAGCCATATCCGAAGCCGCAGAATACACCTTACAATTTATTAATCAAACGCAACGGTCTATATTCCTGACCGGGAAAGCGGGTACAGGAAAGACTACGCTGTTGCGCGAAATCATAGCTACTACACATAAGAACACGGTTGTGGTAGCGCCCACGGGAATTGCCGCACTAAATGCGGGAGGTGTGACGATACATTCTATGTTTCAATTGCCTTTCGGTGGATTTATTCCTTCGTTTAATGTGGAATCCCAGTTTACTGAAACCGTAAAATTCGAATCAAAGGATACTTTGCGTAGGCATTTTAAAATGGGAGGACTGAAGAAGTCGGTGATTCGAAACATGGAATTGTTGGTTATTGATGAAGTCAGTATGCTACGTGCTGATTTGTTAGACGCCATGGATTACATGATGCAGACGGTTCGTAAGAAAACAACGCCTTTTGGTGGGGTACAGGTTTTATACATAGGAGATTTATTACAATTGCCTCCGGTAATTCGGGATGAGGAGTGGCGAACTTTGCGTGCCTATTACAAAGGAAAATTCTTTTTTCATTCGCATGTAGTGCAGCAAAATCCACCCTTGTATATTGAATTATCTAAAATCTTCCGTCAAACGGATTCTACTTTTATATCTGTTTTAAATAATTTGCGGAACAACCAAATTACTCCAGAAGATATTCAGGTATTGAATAAATATGTTAAACCTGATTTTGATTTAAAGGCGAATAAAGGATATATAACCCTGACTACACATAATGCCAAAGCGGATACAATGAATTCCCAGGCTTTACATGATTTAAAAGGCGAGTTAATTACTTATAAACCGGATATTGTAGGTGATTTTCCCGAAAAAATATTTCCGATAGAAGAAAATTTAAAGCTCAAGATTGGAGCTCAGGTCATGTTTGTAAAGAACGACTTGTCTATTGATAAGAACTATTTTAATGGGAAGATGGGGATTATCAAGTCATTGTCAAGCCAAGAAATTCTTGTTCATTTTCCAGAGGAAGACAAGACTATAGAAGTCGAAAAATACGAATGGCAAAACATCCGCTACAAAGTAGATCAGGCGACTAAGGAAATTGAAGAAGAGGTTTTGGGAACTTTTGTCCATTATCCAATCAAATTGGCTTGGGCAATTACGGTGCATAAAAGTCAAGGTCTAACTTTTGACAAAGCTGCAATTGACGTTTCGCAGGTTTTTATGCCAGGACAAGCTTATGTCGCATTATCTCGTTTGCGTTCGTTAGAAGGGCTTATTTTACTCTCTCCATTGCGCATGAACGGCATTTCTAACGACCAGGATGTGATGGATTACTCGCTGAATAAAGCTACCGAGGAATTATTGAAAAATTCACTGCATTTTGAAACCAAAAATTTCATCCATAACTATTTGATTAACAGTTTTGATTGGGCTGATTTGGCACAAGAATGGCGCAACCACAAGTTCAGTTATTCAGAAAAATCAGAAAGTTCAGAGAAATCGAAACATTCGGTTTGGGCGGCAAAACAGCTGACAGCCATCGATTCGTTACTGGATCCATCCAAAAAATTCATTCATCAGCTCAATAAAATATTCAACAATGAAACCGTTGATTTGATTCATGTTTCCGAAAGGATTCAAGCTGCTTTCAGTTATTTCCTGAAACCCATGGATGATTTGGTTTTTGAGATTTTGTGGAAACTTGAAGAGGTGAAACGCATCAAAAAAGTGAAAGCTTTTTACGATGAATTAAGCGTATTAGAAGAATTGCAGACGAAAGCCGTTTTGCGATTGATGAAAGCCAAATTGCTGATTGAAACCGTGGTGGCTGGAGATCCTATTTCGAAAGAAAAATTGACTTCTGATGAAATAAAAAAATACGTTACTAGAAAAACGGAAGCGATCCAAAACCAATTCAAGAAAACACACGTCACTTTGATTGAAGACGAAAAAGACTTGGAACGCTATACTTCAAAGAAAAAAACAGATAGTAAAGCTCCCAAAAAATCAACTGTAGAGATAACTTATGAGCTTTGGATTGACAAGAATTCTATCCAAGACATTGCGACAATTAGAAAACTGACCACTCAAACCATAGAAAGTCATCTGGTAAAATTAATTCAATCTAAAAAAGTGAGTGTTCACGACATAATGCCACAAGATAAAATCAAGGAATTAGGTGAAGCCTTCAAGTATTACAAAGAGGAATCGTTGAACGGAATGAAAGAAAAATTTGGCGAGAAATATTCTTGGGATGAATTGAGAATGTTCAAGGCGAGTTTGAATTAGGTTTAAAAACAATCGTTATGAAAAAAATAGTACTGACATTAATAATTGTGTTCTCAATATTTTCCTGCAAAGAAAAAATAGAGAATAGTCCTTCAGTTAATTTAGATAATAAAGTAGAAAGTATTTCTGACAAACCGGATTTAGAAACTACGGTAAAGAATCAAAAACCGGACTCCCTAAAAGTTGATAATAGAAGTACCGTTATAGATCATTATATTTGTTATAAAGACGATAAAGTAGCTTCAAGAATGATATGGATAAGTTTTACAGATAAAGAAGATGCGGTCCAGATAAAATACAAAGGCCAAAAAGCGCCGATAGATTTAGTTTTTATTAAAGAAGAATTTATTAAAGGTGGGGCTCATCCCACAATTATAAAATACTATTCTGAAAAAATAGGGATGGAGATTAACGGGGAATATAAACTAACTCACTCAGGAAATTGGGATTATGTAGAATATACAAGGGGTAAAGATGATAGAAAGTTTAACTTTACAATTGACTTTGAATCCAATCCTTATGGTAAAGAAGCTTGTTTCTAGGGTTGTTTTTTATGGAGTAGCTAAAGAATAGGAGGTTGTTAAAAAAACAATATTCATCATTAGTATACATAGTTTTCATAAATATAAATCAGATTACTAAATACTAAAACCAAAGACTTTATGAACTATTCTGTTAAAGCAAGTATCTCTTCAGATAAAAATGCGGCTGTACATATCAAAGAATCTGAGATTAGTTTTGGGGTTTCTCCTGATACAGAAGCTATTTTGCCCAATCCAGCAGAGTTGTTTTTGGGATCTTTTTCGGCTTGTATTCTAAAAAATGTAGCTCGTTTTTCTGCTATGATGAATTTTGAATATTCAAGGGCTGAATTAACTGTAAATGCTGTGCGACTTGAAAAACCGCCAAGAATGGATAAAATACAGTATGAATTAATCGTTTACAGCCAAGATGATAGCTTAAATATTGATTTACTTCATAAGAATATTGAAAAATTTGGAACGATATTCAACACGGTTAAAGCTTGTTGTACAGTCAATGGTACAATAAAAAAGATTGAGAGCTAAGAGGAAGCAGTAAGCGCATCTGAATTCTATTTCTACAGGACAGTCTTCGCCTAAAGCTTGATAAATTAAGACTGTTGTATTTTACAATAAAACGCAGAAACCAATTCAAATCCTTATTTTTGCAGGATGCAAAAAAATATTAGGACCTCTCAATTTGAGTTCGTCGCACTTATGGCTTCACTAATGTCAGTGGTGGCATTGGCAATCGATGCTTTATTACCAGCACTAGAAATTATTGGGATAACAATTGGTACTACAAATGTTGTTGATAACCAATTACTCATCACGATGATCTTTCTTGGACTTGGATTTGGGCCCTTAGTTTTTGGTCCGTTGTCCGATGGTTTAGGTCGAAAACCTATCGTGTACATGGGTTTTGCGTTGTTTATTGGCGCCAGCTTTATTTGTGTAAACGCCACAAGTTTAGAAATGATGGTCATAGGAAGGATTCTGCAAGGAATTGGTCTTTCGGCTCCTAGAACCATTAGTATTGCTATTATTCGAGACATGTATAGCGGAGATTACATGGCGCGTATCATGTCATTTGTAACTGTTGTTTTTATATTAGTTCCCGTGGTTGCGCCGGCCTTGGGTAAGTTTGTTCTTGATTATTACAATTGGCACGGAATTTTTTATATTCAAGTGATCATTAGTTTGGTTGTTTCATTCTGGTTTTGGAAGCGACAACCCGAGACTTTATCTGTTGAAAACAAGAAAGTTTTTTCCAAAAAAGGATTTATAGGGGAGTTTAAAGAATTACTGAAATTCAAGAAAACAATTGGTTTTACTGTTATCTCGGGCTTTATTACTGGATCTTTTATGGTGTATTTGAGTAGTTCCCAACAAATATTCCAAAATCAATATGAACTAAAAGAAGAGTTCCCATACATATTCGCCGGATTGGCAATTGCAATAGGTGCAGCTGTTTTTTCAAATGGTGTACTGGTATTAAAATACGGAATGGAAAAATTAATTACGGTAGCCCTAGTTTCTTTCTTTGTAGTTTCGGCGAGCTATGTGGCGTTATTTTACAATACACCAAATCCTGATGTGCGTATTTTGTTGCTGTTTTTCGCATTGCAATTTTTTAGTATTGGTTTCCTTTTCGGAAATGTACGCGCTATGGCGATGGAGCCAGTAGGGCACATTGCTGGAATTGCTGCGGCAGTAACGGGTTTTATTTCGACCATTATGGCCGTTCCTATCAGTATCTTTATTGGCCGTTTTATTAAAGAAACAGCCTTGCCATTGTTTGTTGGTTTTTCAATATGCTCAGCCTTAGCAGTTGGTTTGCTTTTTTACTTAAAAATGGACGAAAAACGAAGAATTGCTAATCTTTAAAATAGAATAATATTTTTGGAATAGGAGAGAGGAAGGGATTGAATATGTAAGTATCTTATAAACTAAGTTTAGATAAATGCTATAATTCTGTCTCAGCTTAAAACAACATAAAAAAAACCGAGAGAACTTTAGTCTATAAAGTCCTTTCGGTTTTTTATTTTGAATCAATAATTGTATTCTCTTATTAATCTAAACTGCGTAATAAATATTGTTTTAACTAATTTTATCCAAAGCTTTCTGGATTGAAGTTTCTCCTTTGATAATTTCGAAAGTGGCATTTGCAGCCGTTTTATCTTCTAAGCTTTGCACTAATGTTTGTGCAACATCGGCTCTACTGATTTCACCATGTTTGTTTAACTTTTGCTGTAGCTCAATCATTTCTAATTTCGAGTCATTCGTCAAAGTTCCAGGTCTGACAATGCTATAGCTTAAACCGCTATTTTTTAGATATTCGTCAGCATTGTGTTTTGCTTTCAAATAATCTTGTAATTGAGTTGCTTCTTCGGGTTTGTCAGCTCCCATAGAACTTAGCATTACAAATTTCTTGATATTTGCCTTTTTTGAAGCGTCAATTAATTTTTTAGCGCCTTCTTGATCGACTCCTATTACATTTTTCCCCGCTGAACCCGCGGCAAATATTACGCGGTCAATTGGATTAGAAAAAACAGAAGTAACATCAGCCTCTAAATCGCCCAAAACAGTTTGAATATTCTGGTCTTTGAAATAGGCTTGTTGGTCCTCTTTTCTAACCATTGCAATAGGGTTATAATTTTGAGATTTATTTAAAATGTCTACTATTTTTTTTCCTGTGGTGCCATTAGCACCGGCTACTAATATATTTTCCATATCCTAAAATTACAAAAACTTCTTATACTAAAGGCAAATGGAATAAGGGTTTAACTTCAGTTTATTACTTTTTAACATTCTTTAAGAAATGGAATTCGTGATGTAGGTAAGTTAAAAGTTTCTAAATAATTTTTTTATTTCAAAGCAGTTGCTTAGTTTCGCATCAGAATAAAACAAACAATGGCAAGAAGTAAACAATATAACGAACAAGAAGTTCTAGAAAAAGCAATGTCTTTGTTCTGGCGCAATGGGTATGAAAACACCTCGGTTCGTATGTTGGAGAAAGAAATGGGAATCAACCAGTTTTCGATTTATTCTAGTTTTGGTAGCAAGCAAGGATTGTTTTTAGAAAGTTTAAAATGCTACAAAAGCAAAGTAAACTGCATGTTCGAAAAGTTTAAAAATAGTACAAACGGAATCAACGATATCAAAGAATTTTTCTATGATTCGGTTCAAATTCCAATCGAGATAGGTAATTATAAAGGATGTTTCCTAACCAATACCTACAACGAATTTGCAGAAGCAGAAGACCAAATGATTAATACACAAATGGTGGAATTTATGGATGGTATCAAACAACTATTTATAGAAAAAATTCAAACCGATAAAAGTAAAGACGAACAAACTGTATTGAAGCAAGCCAATTATTTGCTATTAGCAAAACACGGTCTTGCAGCAGCATCAAGAGTCAACGATAAACAAGAAATAGAAGATTATATTGAGCTTACGTTCAAAAACATCTAGCTTTTTTTTTGTTCTAAAACTAAGCAAACGCTTAGAATTAAAATAATTTTAAATAATACAATTAAAAATCACATTATGACAACATTAAAAATTCACACAATCGAATCAGCTCCAGAAGCAAGCAAAGCATTATTAGAAGGATCTCAAAAAGCATATGGAATGATTCCAGGACTTCACGGTGTTTTAGCAGGATCTCCAGGTTTATTAAACGCATACCAAACATTACATGAATTGTTTGTTGCTTCTTCATTCAACGAAGAAGAATTGACAGTAGTTTGGCAAACCATAAACGTAGAACATGAGTGTCATTACTGTGTGCCTGCACATACTGCAATTGCTGGAATGATGAAAGTAGATAACGCTATTACTGAGGCTTTACGTAATCGTACTCCACTTGCAAACCCAAAATTAGAGGCTTTACGTAACATGGCTTTAAGCATGGTTCGCAACCGTGGTAATGTTTCAGAAGAAGATTTAACAACATTTTACGCAGCAGGTTACGGAGAGCAACAAGTACTTGATATTATCCTTGGATTGTCTCAAAAAGTAATCAGTAACTACACAAATCATATCGCTAAAACGCCAGTTGACGCGCCTTTCCAAAAATTTGCTTGGTCTAAATAATTAAAATTACAATCAATTTATAAACCTTATTTTATTTATTTGGGCAGCTTATCCGCCCTCCGTTCCCGCTTTTTTTGTTCCGCAACGCTGCACAAAAAAGAGCTCCACTCAGCTCGGGCTGCGGGATAGTGCTAACAGGAATGTTAGGAATATATAAGTAGGTTTGTAACTTGTATTTAAAATTTAAAACAAATAGCATGATAAAAGTAAGCGTAATGTATCCAAACGGTCCAGAGACTAAGTTTGATGTCGATTATTATAAAAATTCACACCTTCCTATGGTTGCTGAATCATTAGGAGATGCTTTAAAAGGAATGGAATTTTCTGTAGGAATTGGAGGTCGCATTCCTGGAGAATTAGCGCCCTACGTAGCAGTAGTTGATTTAAAATTCGAATCAGTTGCTACATTCCAAGCGGCTTTTGGACCGCATGCAGCAAAATTTGCTGCTGATGTACCTAATTACACTAATGTAGAAGGAGAGCTTCAAATTAGTGAGATTATGTAATCATTTAGTTTAATTTGAATAAAAAAAAAGCGATTTAGGTTCTAGCCTAAGTCGCTTTTGTTTTTGGGGTAAATAAGTGTTTTTATCGCGTGTTTCAGTTAAAATTACATTCGTGTAGCTTTATAGGATAATTAGTCCGTTAAAACGCAGGAAAAACAGGAATCCGAATGTTCTTACAGCAATGAAGCTTTGGTTTTTTCCTTTACACCAAATATTGATTTTTATGGACAGCTGTACTTTGCAATTCGTTGGATTCGTCTGCTATTTCTAAAGCTGATTTTGAGGTATAATTTTTTTGTAAAAATGAAAACCAATAGCCCAGGTAGAAGCGGCATCCTCTTGTGACTCCCAATATTTATTGGGAGTCACAAGAGATACAGCGGATGACTGGAAAAAGCTCCTAAAAAAACACCCCCAAATAGCTTTACGCTTTTTGGGGGTAGTCTAAACCATTATGGTTTTTATATTATAGGGATTCAATCAAAAGCCAAGCTTCTGGATTATCATTTTTCTGAATTTCTTTCTTAGCTTTTTCAGCTTCTCCTATAGTCGAGTAGCTGCCATACAATACTGGAAACAATCCGTATTTGTTAGGGGCAATTCGTTTTGCTTTATAGCCTAATTTAGAAAGGCGTTCAAATATTTTTTGTGCATTTTTCTCTTCTCTAAAAGCACCTGCCACCACATGATAGGACATTTTGTTTTCTTTTATAGAAAGTGTCACTGCCGGTAATGGATTTTTTATGAAGAATGTTGCTTCTTGAATTTTGTTTTGTACTTGCTTTTGAACAGCAGTTTCTACAAGAACAGTTTCAGATGCAATTTGGTTTTGATAAACAGAATAACCAACACTTGCGGTTAAACTAAGTCCCAAAATGAAAATTGCAGCATATTTTAAATAAGAATTTCCTGTTCTTTCTTCGGTGTCTAAAGTGATGACTTTCGTTTCTTCAAGCGCTTCCATTTTTTGTTCGAAGATTTCTCTTTTAACAGCAGGAGAAACAAATGAGGTTAAACCAAATGAACTAGACAAGTAATTCGCTTGATCAGCTGGTGTGAAAACCAAATTACCATCGGCATTTAGGCAAATATCACCAATGTTCTTAATGCTAAACATACCGTTTGCCTCCAATGCTTTTTTCCAAGTCAAAACTTCATATTGAATAGCACTTACGGCATATTCATAAGAGGTTTTTTCAGATTGAGCAATGTGATTGGCTAATAGGCCATCATTATTTTTCAAATTGGCATTGAAAGAAATCAATTTTTTTGGAGGAAAAAACGAATTTGCGCTTTCAACCCATTGAGCCGATTGAATTTCCGTCAAAAATGCACCGAATCCTGGAACGGTAACACATTGATAACGATATAATAGCTGAGCGATGTATGGTTGGATGTTCATGTATACAAAGTTATACAACCAGATAAGTTATCAAAATTTTATTCACAATTTTTATTAACAATTGACATAATAATTTTATACATTTCAGAAACAATTATTTAGGATGACAGAACAGGATTTATTTTATTTATTGGCCTTGCAAAGAGTAGAGGGTGTTGGCGATATTATGGCCAAGAAACTGTTGACACATTGCGGTTCTGCCGAAGCAGTTTTTACAAGTAAGTCTGCGCAATTAGCTGCCATTGATGGAGTGGGTTCGATGTTACTGAAAAGCCTTAAAAATAAATCTGTTTTCGAAAAAGCCAATCTTGAGTTGGAGTTTATCAAGTCAAATGACATTAATGCGGTTTATTTTCAGGACGAAAAGTACCCAGACCGACTGAAACATTGTATTGACGGACCACTTTTATTATTCACCTCCGGAAATATCGATCTAAAAAATCGAAAAATAATCAGTATTGTGGGAACCCGACAGATCACTTCCTACGGAACGGAGTTTTGCAGAAAGCTGATCGAGGACCTGGCACCACTGGATCCCATCATTGTCAGTGGTTTTGCTTATGGTGTGGATATCGTGGCACATCAACTGGCGATGGAAAACAATTTACAAACGATAGGAGTGGTCGCGCATGGATTGAACCAGATCTATCCCAAAACTCATAAAAAATATGTTGCCAAAGTCGAAGAAAATGGCGGTTTTATGACCGAGTTCTGGAGTACCTCGAATCCCGACAAGGAAAACTTTGTGCGAAGAAACAGAATCGTAGCGGGAATGTCAGAAGCTACAATCGTAATAGAATCAGCTGATAGAGGTGGTTCCTTGATTACTGCTAACATGGCCAACGATTACAATCGCGATGTTTTTGCTGTTCCGGGACGTGTAACTGACAAATACAGCGCCGGCTGCAATAACCTAATCAAAACCCAGAAAGCGAATGTGCTTACCAGCGCCGCTGATTTGGTTTACATCTTGAATTGGGATATCCAGAAAGAAACAAAACCCGTGCAAAAACAACTGTTTGTGACTCTCGAGGATGATGAACAGAAAGTATATGATTACCTCCTAAAAACCGGAAAAGAACTGATGGATATCATTGCCCTGCGTTGTGATTTTCCTATTTATAAAATCTCAGGAATGTTGCTAAATATGGAATTGAAAGGCGTGGTTCGACCTTTACCTGGGAAATTGTTTGAGGCGATATAGAAAAGATAGTTTCTTTTGAATTATTAAAACTTTCAGCCTTTTAAAGGCTGGAAGCTTTTGCAGAAGTAGTAATGTTTATTAAAGTGTAATTTTCCACCTATTTTTCATCGCTAAATATAGCGTTTATAACGCGGCTCATGTACCTAGCAACAGAATGGTTCGGCCATTAGCAGGGAAATTGTTTGAGGTGATATAAACTGAAGTAAATGAACCGCAGATTCGCAGATTTTTAATTTTTTTAAATCTGCGAATCTGCGGTTTATTTTTTTTAACTAGATAACTTCAAATTCTAGTTTTTTTCCTTTAAAAAGTGGAATACTCCCAGTCTACTAGATACTTTAGTAATTTATCGTTCTTTATTTTTTCTAAAACATAAACTTTAAAATAGTTATTAAAACCGGCTACAGGAAAGAGAATAAGTATCTTATGATTTGATTTTTTTTCTATTTCTTCTTTTTTATTTTTAAAATAAAGAAAGGCATTTTGATTTAAATCGGCAGGGTTGTCTAGTTTTATTTTTTGTAAAAGGTCTACTGAACAAGTGTCAACTTTATGATTTTTTTTATAAACAAATTGCTCTCCTTTTATATTGAAGTAAATGACATCTTGAATGATTTTTTTCTCGGCATAACTAGCAGTAGAATCGAAAAGCACATATTTAATGGGTTTTAAATACGTATTTCCCCCTTTATATAATCTAAAGAAATCACTTTTCCTTGTTTGCGCATGTGCAAAAGTAGTGACCAGAATCAATAATATATAAAATACATTTTTCATGGTTAATTTAGAATTTGAAGGGCATCATAAAACTCCGTTTCTATATAACAAACTGCAGGTTTTAAAAAGTGGCATACTGCCATTCCACTTCGCGCCTAATTACTTTATTAGCATTTACTTTTTCAAAGATATAAATCTTAAAGTATTTATGAGTGCGCGATATGGGCATTGATTTTGGAATTTTTGTATTGGTTTTTCTTTCGTACTCTTCAATTTTTTTCATAAAGAAGTTAACTTCTTCTTCATGTAATCTCCTGCTACTTTGTAGCTTTATTTTTTTTAAAATGGCAATTGAAAGGGTATCTGTTTTATGTCTTTTTTTAATATATAAAAAGCTGTCGCCATTTATATGATAGAATGTTCCCTCTTTATTTTCGCCCTTTGTATGAGCGCATTCTTTTCCGTCAAATAATATATATTTTATTGGTTTTGCGATTTCGTTGCTTACGTAAAAAGCATTAAAATCTTTTTCTAAGCTTTTTAAATTTTGTGAATATATAAAACTTACGTTTAATAATAATAATAGTGTGTAGATAATTGTTTTCATAATTAATTACAATTTGAGGGGCCGTTATAAAAATTATCTCTGATTAATTCCTCAATTACTTTTTTTTCTTCGGGTTTTAAATTATCCCAGGCAATTGTTGTTGTGTCTTTGCCATGTTTACCCAAACCTACCCATGCTACAGCTTCATACGTGGATCTAGGAAGGTGATTATTGTCAAATTTTTGTATTATATCAGCAATTGTACCTCTGTAATGATTTGCCATCATTTCATGATTCCACGTAGGATTATACCTTTTTTCATAGTAGTCATATAATCCTGGAAAATTATCTTTTAATGAATTTACTAATGTTATTTGTTCGTTAGGAGTTTTTGAGTTCAAAGTACCTCTTTGAGCCGCAGACAACATCTTTCTAAATATTTCTGCGTGGATTATTTCATGCGCAAATACTGTCGCTGTTCCTAAATCAGATAATGTTTCTAAAGCCGTATTACTTATTTGTACTTCAGTTACATAGTTAATAGGTGGTAATGTTATTCCATAAACATATGGTTCCAAATTATTATTAATTGTTAATTTTAAATGACTTACAGGGAATTCTCCATCGAATTTTTTAATATCATCTGCAAAATCTGAACTTGAAGAGTTTAATAAATTATAAATACATAAAGCTTTACCAGTTAGTCCATTGATAATTTGGACATCATCAGGTGTTGTTTCAACTCCACCACCACCATGATAGGTATAGCTCGTTTGGTTGGTATAGGGATTATAACCGCTATCATCCACGCAAAAAGTAATTCCAGTTTGTCTAGGAGGTCCTGTATCATATAATTGAATAACTTCGTAACAGCTTACAGATGGTGCTTTGGCATATATATTATCTTCTTTTATTTTTTCTTTCCCATCAATGATAATACTAATATTTGCACTTTTGGTGTTGTTTTTTATGACTAAGACCTTTCCTGTAAAATCGTTTGGAATATTAAAGTAGTTTAACTTCGTTAAGTTATTTATTAGTTCCAAATTGTTTTTTGAAGAAGAAATATTAATAATATAGGAAGTATATATGTTGTTTTCTCCTTTAATAAATAATAATCTATTGGTCGATACTGTAGATTGGTCAGCTGTTAAAGATATGTTTTGTTTTAAAACTATTGGTACCTCGATTGCTATATTAGTTGAATCCTCAAATGATTGTGCTTTTTCCCAATCTATTTTGGCTACAAATTCTAAAAGAATGAAATTGTTTAGTATGGGATTATTTTAAAACCATGTTTTAGCAGATTCTATTTGATTTGTCACCGTAGTTGTTGAGTTGCTTGGCAAATCCTCTTTAGTACAAGAAAAGAGTAGTAAAACAAAGAAAATTCCTAAAAAATGGGGGGGGGTAAATAATTTTATTTTCATAATATGATCTTAAATTAGTGCTTTTTTTGTAAAAGCCTCATTTTCAAACTTACGCAAAACAAAGCGTAAATCAAATACCCACTTTTAGTGATATTTTAGTTTAATAAACAAAAACCCCTTTTTATTTTCGAAAAAAAGGGGTTTTGAGCGTAATAATTATAGAAACTAAAGGGCTTCAAAACCTAATTTCTCTCGTACTCTTGACAATACAGCATTCGCAACTGTTGAAGCTTTATTAGCGCCTATTTTAAGCAAGGCGTCTACTTCTGGAAGGTTGTTCATGTAATAATTGTATTTTTCTCTTTCGGTTTTAAAGGTTTCGCATATCAGTTCAAACAAAGCTTGTTTGGCGTGACCGTAACCATAGTTTCCACCTTCGTAATTAGCACGCATTGCTGCAAGTTGCTCGGCATTGGCTAACAAGGAGTAAATCGCAAATGCATTACAAGTATCTGGATTTTTAGGTTCTTCTAGTGGCGTACTGTCCGTTTCTATAGACATCACTTGCTTGCGCAATGCTTTGTCTTCCAGAAATATATTAATTAAATTATTAGCTGATTTACTCATTTTTCCGCCATTTGTCCCGGGAATCAACATGCTGTCTTCCTGTATTTTGGCTTCAGGAATAACAAATGTTTCTCCCATTTGGTGATTGAATCTTGATGCTACATCACGAGTAATTTCAAGATGTTGCAATTGGTCTTTTCCTACTGGAACTAACTCTGCGTCGTATAATAAAATATCAGCAGCCATCAACATCGGGTAGGAGAACAAGCCTGCGTTTACATCGTCTAGTCTGTCTGCTTTGTCTTTGAATGAATGGGCAAGGGTCAGACGTTGAAAAGGGAAAAAACAGCTTAAATACCAAGACAATTCTGCTGTTTGTGGCACATCAGACTGTCTGTAAAAAACCACTTTGTTAACATCTAATCCACAAGCCAGCCAAGCGGCGGCAGTACTGTAGGTGTTGGTCCTTAATGTATTTCCGTCTTTTATCTGGGTGATCGAATGCAAGTCGGCAATAAAAAGAAAAGATTCGTTTTTTGGATCATTCGATAATTGAATCGCGGGTATGATTGCCCCAAGTAGGTTTCCTAAATGTGGTGTTCCTGTACTTTGGACACCGGTAAGTATTTTTGCCATTGTAATTTTTTTCTGAAGCGTAAAGTTCGCATAGTTTATTTATTTACCGCAAAGTTCGCATAGTTTTTTTAAGTTTATTTTTTTAGAGGCTTCTGTTGTAAGAAAGGCAACAGCTATTTTAAGGAATTAAATATTGACCGAAAATTCGCCAATTTAAAAGCTTGATTGAAAAATTTAATTTGCGAATTTGCGGTAATTTTTATTTTTTAAAAGCTTAGCAAACGTCAAAAAATTAGATTGAGAGTTTAATTTAATAATTTGCAGTCGACAATACTTGTATCTTTTTTTAAATAAAAGGCTGCTCTTTGCGGTTATAGTTTTCCCAAATTTAATTCTTTTTAAAAATAGTATCATAGGAATCCCTATTTTTGAACTCATGAAAGGAATAAAAATAATTTTCTGGACTTTATGGCGGATGTGGTTTTATATTTTATTTACTATCCCCATAGTGATTATGTTACCATTTTTAGTAGCGTCTATCGTTTCTGAAAAAGGTTATCCGTACTACTTTAAAATGTCACGTATTTGGGCCAAATTCATTCTCTTCGGAATGGGGTTTTACTATAAAATTGAAAGAAACCAAATCTTAGAATCAGATAAAAGCTATATGATTGTTGCTAATCATACCTCAATGGTTGATATTATGTTGATGTTAGCAGTAGTTAAGAGTCCGTTTGTTTTTGTAGGTAAAAAGGAATTGGCTAAAATTCCATTATTTGGTTTTTTCTATAAAAGGACCTGTATTTTAGTGGATCGAGGTTGTTCAAAAAGCCGACTAGAAGTTTTTAATCAGGCTCAAAAAATAATCGACCGAGGTTTAAGTGTTTGTATTTTTCCAGAAGGTGGTGTTCCAGATGATGAATCCATTGTATTGGATACTTTTAAAGATGGGGCTTTTCGATTAGCGATTGAGCATCAAATTCCAATTCTTCCCATTACTTTTGCAGATAATAAAAAAAGGTTTTCTTACACCTTTTTCAGTGGTAGCCCAGGAATTATGAGGGCTAAAATACATCCACAGATTGATACTTTTGGAAAAACAGGAGTAGATAGAAAAGTAATCCGTGAAGAAACTAGAGAAGTCGTTTATTCCCAACTAATGGAGTATGATATCCAACTAAAAGGAATAGATAATCCCAGTATATAACCCAATAAAAGCAGCTTTGTCACTATTGGAATTGTCAGAGTAAGTGTTCAACTGATATTTGACCATGGGCTCAATGTTTACCTGAAATGATTTCATAAATTGGTATTTAAATCCCATTCCAACATTGGTACTAAAATGAATTGGGTTTAAATTATTGGCCTCCCCTAACTTTAAATTAATGTTGTTAGAGACTAAGGAAACTTTATTTTGGTTTAAAAATAAAGTGCTAATTCCACCAATTATACTAACACCAAACTTTTTATTTAAAAGAGCGTATGAAAGCTCTAACGGCACTTCATAATAGCCCATTTTTTGATTGATAGCAGCAGTACTTGTATTTTGTATGGTTCTTTCAAAACCAACAAGTGTACTAAGTGCATCTTGGTTTTTTACTTCAATTGGCGCGCTAGAGCTGTAGGTAATATTAGGGAGGTTATTAGTTGCTAAACTGGTTGAATAAATGACGTCATTGGTGTTATATCCCAAAGCAAGCTTATTAAGCCCTGTTCTTAAGGTGATTTTATTAGAAACGGCATAATTCACACCAATTCCAAAGCTAAGGCTGTTATCGGCTGTTATTGTATTGTCATCGAATTGTGCATCGATAGAAGATCCAGCTGAATTTGGATTCAAATAGACAGCAGCTATATTAGGCACAATTTGCCATTTGTCTTTGTTATTGATATCGGTAGGAGATTTTTCTTCTTCTTTCTTTTTTAGAATTTCGGCTAATTCATTTGGAGTTTCTGGAATAATAGCATCTTGTTTTTTAGTATCAGACGCTACAATTTTAGAATCTGACTTGCTGTCTAATTTGGTTTCTCCCATTACTTTATCAACAGTATTTGCGAGTGAATTTGCATTTTTAAGACGATTATTCTCGACAATTCCCTGGTCTAATTTTGAGTTGGACGTATTAGAAGCTAACGGTTTTAGCGGTGAATTATTTTTCGATTTATAAAGCGAAGAATCAGTTGAATTTTTCTTTTGTTCAGAATTGGTTTTTGCGGAAGTAAAAGTTGTATTTTCATTTTCATGATTTCTAACGGTGTTTGGGTTAGTTATTACTACTTGTTGCTTGTTTTTTATATGAAAAGGGGCATTCTTTTTTTCTTTTGAAATAGAGTCTTTGTTTTTACTTTCATTTTTTGAATCTAAAACAATGGTTTTTTTGATTTCATTATTGGTATTGAAAGCCATATTGAAGGCGAAGAATCCTAAAATAAGGGCAGCAGCAATTCCTGAAAATTGCATCCAAAAAGGAATTACTTTTCGTTTTTTTTCTTTTAATTGCGCTTCAATGTTCAACCAAAGCTGTTGATCAGGTTCTGCTTCAAAATCCTTAAATTTTTCTTGAAACAATCGGTCTATGTTTTTTTTATCGCTCATTTTGCCAATGACTTTATTTCAATTCTTGTATAAACTTCAATTTTTTCTTTTAAAATGAGCCTTGCTCTTGAAAGATTTGATTTTGTATTTCCTGTTGTTATTTTCAATGTGTCTGCAATTTCTTTATGGGAATAACCGTCAAGAACGTAGAGGCTGAAAACGAGTCGGTATTGATCTGGTAATTCTTGGATGATTTGCATTAAATAGTCAATAGGAACATTCTCGTCATCTATTTCAACATCATCCTCGGGTATATTTTCGTTAGTAAGCTCTAAATAACGCACTCCTTTAAATTTTTGGAGTGCATTATTTATCATTACTCTTTTCGCCCAACCTTCAAATGAACCTTTGCCATTAAACTGGTCTATTTTTCTAAAGATTATCAAAAAACCGTCTTGTAAATTATCTTCAGCATCAGCATAATTACTAGAATACTTCAAGCATACCCCAAAAAACTTTTTAGAAAACAATTGATACAATTGCTCCTGAGCTTTAGAGTTGTTTTTTTTACAATCGTTAATTATTTGATCTAATCCCACAGATTTTTTCTGGTTTTTAGTTAACTACAGGAATTTCTACTTCTTCAAAAAGATCTTGTCCAGCAGCATCTTCTCCTTTATAAAACTTAAAGATATAAGACCCAGTATTAGTGACATAAAAATTAAAAGAAACCTCAGATAATGCAGGGACTTCTGTGGTACATATCTGGTTGTCATTTACAGCTGTTTGTATCGCAATGGTTCTCGTATTTAGGTTTTTATCGTAATAAATTCCTTGAAAAATATGACATGCTGTAGGCCTTTGGTATTTCAATTTAATTTCATAGGTTTCTCCTAGAGTAAAACTTGCTGGAAGTTCATAGCTTTGCACGGGAAGCACTTCGTAGGTGTAAGAATCATTGTTGTCATTGTCAGTACTACAACTTACTAAAGTTGTAATTAGCACTAAAAATAAAACTAGTTTTTTCATTTTTTCATAATTTTTGATATTAATAACTTCGTTACATTTTATATAAGATGAAAATGAATAAAAAAGGTTGCGTTATTATTCAAAATTAATTGATTTTTATCAAAAAATGGGTTTTAAAATACAAGTAACAGGTGAAAAAACAGGCCAAAAAAAATGCCCGAATATTACATTCGGGCATTCTAATTACTTTAGAAAAGTATATTAAGCATCAGCTAATTCCTTAATTCTAGCTTTGATTTTTACTTCTAATTCATCTGCTAATTCTGGATTGTCTTTAATCAAAGATTTCACAGCATCACGACCTTGTCCTAATTTGGTTTCACCATAACTAAACCAAGATCCTGCTTTTTTGATGATTTCAAACTCAACAGCTAAATCTAAGATTTCTCCTGTTTTTGAAATTCCTTCACCATACATGATGTCAAATTCAGCAATTTTAAAAGGTGGTGCTACTTTGTTTTTTACCACTTTTACTTTGGTTCTGTTACCAAGTACGCTGTCTCCATCTTTAATTTGAGTAGAACGACGGATATCTAAACGAACCGAAGCATAAAACTTCAATGCATTTCCTCCAGTTGTAGTCTCTGGATTTCCAAACATTACTCCAATTTTCTCTCTCAATTGATTGATAAAGAATACAGTACAATTCGTTTTGCTAATTGTTCCTGTTAGTTTTCTCAATGCTTGAGACATTAAACGAGCATGAAGACCCATTTTAGAATCTCCCATTTCACCTTCAATTTCACTTTTTGGTGTCAATGCAGCAACCGAGTCAATTACAACAATATCAATTGCACCTGAACGAATCAAGTTTTCAGCAATTTCTAATGCTTGCTCTCCATTGTCTGGTTGAGAAATGATTAGATTTTCAATATCAACTCCTAATTTTTCAGCATAATTTCTATCAAATGCGTGTTCTGCATCGATAAAAGCTGCAATTCCACCTGCTTTTTGAGCTTCGGCAATAGCATGAAGCGTCAAAGTAGTTTTTCCAGATGATTCTGGACCGTATATTTCTATGATTCTTCCTCTTGGATATCCATTTACCCCTAGAGCTAAATCAATTCCTAAAGAGCCTGAAGAAATGGTTTCCACTTCTACAATGGCTTTATCCCCCATTTTCATTACTGTTCCTTTTCCGTAGGTTTTGTCCAGTTTGTCAAGGGTAAGTTGTAACGCTTTTAGTTTGGCTTCTTTCTCTGTACTCATCTTCTCTTTTACCTTTTCTTTCATTTGTATTATTTTATCGCTCTAAGAAAAATGCTGAACCTATCAGATTGCTACATTTTTTGTCTTTTAATTTTTTTGTGCTCGTAAAAATACTTCTTTTTTTAATTAAAAATTTCTCTTTCAAGAAGTAAATTCCGTTTTTACATGAACAATGCTTTTAACTCAGTAGCATCTTCTGGTTTCATTTTTCCAGCCAAAAGTAAACTCAGTTGTTTGCGTCTTAATGCAGCATCAAATCGTTGTTTTTCAAGTTCAGTTTCTGGGATTATTTGGGGTACTTCTACAGGTCTTCCTGTATCATCTACCGCCACAAATGTGTATATAGCCTCATTAGCCTTGGTCTTATTACCAGACTCTCTGTCTTCAACCCAAATGTCAATAAAAATTTCCATTGAACTTTTAAATGCTCTAGAAACTTTAGCTTCAACAGTAACGACACTTCCCAAAGGAATGGCTCTATTAAATGCCACGTGATTCACTGATGCAGTAACCACAATTCTTCTCGAATGTCTTCTCGCAGCTATACTTGCAGCACGATCCATACGGGCCAATAACTCGCCGCCAAAAAGATTATTCAAAGGATTTGTTTCACTTGGTAAAACTAAATCGGTTAATGTTGTTAAGGATTCGGAAGGATGTTTTGGTGTCATTATTTTCGTTAATGTATTTACTGTTTGTTTTAATTCTATTTTTTTAATTTAACCAATAAACGGCCATTACTGCAGGCATAAAATAAATAACGATGGTTCTAGCTCCATCATAATCTTTAGCCAATCGTTGTCCGAAGAGTAACATAAGTAAGGTAATGCATGAAAAAACGGCTCCGTAAAAACCAAATAATCTACCATTGTTAATCAATAATTCGATACAACCTACAATACACAAAATCCCAGAAATTAATTCCAAAACCAAAATGTGCATTAAAGCCAAAGGCACTAGGTTTCTTAATTGTGTTTTAGCAAAATGGCCTTTTAGCCACTCGACATTGTCTTTCCAGTAAAACAGTTTGTCGTAACCGGATTGAAGAAAAGTGATAGCTAAAAAAATTAAAATTAGAATGGATGCGACGTTATTCATATGGTTATTTTTTATGGATTAAGCGTGTTAATTTGATTGACAAATCGGTTAAAATGATTTTCGCGTTTCCGTTGCGTTCCACGTGATACATGGCATCCGAGAGTTCCTTGAAAATATCATGAATATTATTGCCATTAACAAATGGCGCAAATTTCTCGAGTTTGAATTTGTCTACTTTTGGTTCAAAGTAAACTAAACTTGGAGTTTCATAATTTATCAACAAAGCCTGACGGAACATTTCGATGCAAAATTCTAGAAACTTTTTTTGAGTCTCTCTTCCAAGGCTTGCAATTTTTTCGCTCCAAAGTATTAGGTCCTGAATTGCAGAAGCATCTTTTTTTGCCTGAAACGCAGCCCGAACCCAGGTTACAAACCATTGTTCAAATGGAAATTCATCATTGTCATCATGCAATAAATGTAAAGCAATATTGTAATTGCCCTGTGCCTGATGTGCTATTTTAGCCGCTAAACTAGGATCCACTTTTTCTCGCGAAACCAAAGCTTCTGCTATAATAGGTTCGCTCAGTCCATTGAAATGTAAAATCTGACAACGGGAACGTATGGTTTGAATAATATCTTCTTCGTTTTCAGAAATTAAAATGAAAACCGTTTTTTCTGGCGGTTCTTCCAGCAGTTTCAATAACTTATTAGAAGCGGCGATATTTAATTTATCGGCCATCCAAACAATCATGATTTTATAACCGCCTTCGTATGATTTTAAAGATAATGATTTTAAAATTTCCTGTGCATCATCAACTCTAATTTCGCCTTGTTTATTTTGAACTCCTAAAATGGCATACCAATCAAACAAACCTCCGTAAGGAGTTTGAGTTACAAATTTTCGCCAATCTACAATGAAGTCAATACTTTTTGGACTTTTCTTTACTGCATCAGTAGTCACTGTTGGATAAGCAAAGTGTAAATCAGGATGTGATGTTTTTTGGAATTTCAGATTACAGGCTTCATTCGGGCCTGAGTTTTCCCCGTTTTGATTACCACATAAAATATATTGGGAATAGGCAATAGCCATAGCTAAAGTACCACTTCCTTCCGGTCCAACAAATAATTGCGCATGGGGAATTCTGCCCATTTCTGCACTTTTTGTCAGATGGTTTTTAATGTGTTCTTGCCCTAAAATTTCAGAAAATTGCATAAAGCAAAGATATAAGAAAATGGGTTAGTCTAAAGTTTTCAATTGCAAAGTTTGCTAAAATGTAGCCTCATTTTGATATTAAATTTTCTTTTTGATTTTAAAACAGGATTAGACTCTCTTTTTTGAAAATAAATCACTTTAAATAGTGATAAAATAAATTATTTATCGAATTACAACGATTTCGTTCATTAAAAGCAATATTTTTTGATTTATTCGAATTTATTAATAATCTAAAAGTTCTATATTTGTTATTCTTTCAATAAAACAAACTAAAAATAGACCTAATGAAGACTATAAACGACTTTGACTTTAAAAATAAAAAAGCAATAATACGTGTTGATTTTAACGTGCCTTTGGACGAAAATTTCAATGTAACAGATGCTACTCGTATTGAAGCGGCAAAACCAACTATTGACGCAATTCTTGCTCAAGGTGGAAGCGTGATTTTAATGTCACATTTAGGAAGACCAAAAGGTGTTGAAGAGAAATATTCACTAAAACATATTTTGAAAACAACTTCAGAAGTGCTTGGTGTTTCAGTTCAATTTGCTTCAAATTGTATTGGTGAAGAAGCTAAAAATGCTGCTGCAAACTTAAAAGCAGGAGAAGTTTTATTGTTAGAAAACTTACGTTTTCATAAGGAAGAAGAAGCAGGTGATGTTGCTTTTGCAAAAGAATTGGCGTCACTTGGAGATATTTATGTTAATGACGCATTTGGAACTGCACATAGAGCACACGCTTCGACTACTATCATTGCTCAATTTTTCCCAACTGAAAAATGTTTCGGATTACTATTGGCTAAAGAAATCGAAAGTTTAAATAAAGTATTAAAAAATAGCGAAAAACCAGTAACAGCTGTTCTTGGTGGATCAAAAGTATCTTCGAAAATTACGGTTATCGAAAACATTCTTGATAAAGTAGACCACATGATTATTGGTGGTGGAATGACTTTTACTTTCGTGAAAGCCTTAGGAGGAAAAATTGGTGATTCTATTTGTGAAGATGACAAACAAGAATTGGCTTTAGAAATCTTGAGATTGGCTAAAGAAAAAGGGGTTCAAATTCACATTCCTGTAGATGTAATTGCGGCAGATGATTTTTCAAATACTGCAAATACTAAAATTGTTGATGTTAATGAAATTCCTGACGGATGGCAAGGTCTTGATGCAGGTCCTAAATCATTAGCCAACTTTGAAAAGGTAATAATGGAATCTAAAACGATTCTTTGGAACGGACCATTAGGTGTATTTGAAATGGAAAGTTTTGCTAACGGAACAATCGCTCTTGGTAACTATATAGCAGCTTCTACTGAAAAAGGTGCTTTCTCACTTGTGGGTGGTGGAGATTCAGTTGCAGCGGTAAAACAATTTGGTCTTGAAGATAAAATGAGTTACGTTTCTACCGGTGGTGGAGCAATGCTTGAAATGCTAGAAGGTAAAGTATTGCCAGGTATTGCAGCAATTCTAGACTAAAAATTACAGCTTTAACAGTATTTATTTAAAGTTTTAGGAATAACATATTATGTTTGTAAAAAAACGATTTACGTCATCATTTTGATGAAGTAGGTTGGCAAAAAAACAGCATGAATATAAAAAAATCCGCATTATCACTTTTATTATTAGCATCAATTCCTTTGTTTTCGCAGAACTCTGCCGAAAGCAAAGGAATTGTTATTTCAGAGAATAACTTATCCTATTTAGATTCCATCAAAAATACCTTCGAGAAGGACCAAATGGCCATTTGCGTAGATAGTTTATGGATGAATGAATTGACAAATTTAGATTTGTACAGTGACATCTCCTATGATATTGAAAATATAGATATAGATAAAAAAGTAGATTACAACGAGCTGTCCACTGAATTGTTAAAATCGAGGTTGGCTGCAATGGATGCAAAATCACCTTTCAGAATTGAATACAATGAGAGTCTCGAAAATGTAATTAAATCCTATCTAAAGTACAGAAAAAGATCTTTTGAGCGATTAATGGCTATTTCTGAATACTATTTTCCCATTTTTGAAGAGGCTTTCGCCAAAGAAAACGTTCCCCTGGAAATAAAATATTTAGCTGTCGTAGAATCGGCACTGAATCCAAAGGCAGTTTCTAGAGTGGGGGCTACTGGACTTTGGCAATTTATGTACCAAACGGGAAAACAATACAAATTAAAGGTTGATTCCTATGTTGATGAGCGAAGCGATCCTTTAAAAGCAACTGCTGCTGCAGCAAAGTACATGTCTAATATGTATTCTATTTTTGGCGATTGGGAATTGGTTTTGGCCTCTTATAACTCCGGTCCTGGTAATGTATCTAAGGCAATCAGGCGTTCTGGTGGAAAACAGAATTATTGGAACATTAGAAAGCACCTGCCTAGAGAAACAAGAGGATATGTCCCAGCATTTTTAGCAACAATGTATTTGTATGAATATCATAATGAGCATGGAATAAGACCAGATCGTGCTTTAGTTCAGCATTTCTCGACTGACACTATCATGGTTAAAAAGGAAATGTCATTTAAGCAAATTTCAGACTTATTAGACCTTCCTGTTGCGCAGCTTCAACTATTAAACCCAGCCTATAAGTTAAATGTAGTTCCTTTTTATAATGATGAAAACCATTATTTGAGATTACCCAAAGAGAAAATTGCAGTGTTTGCTTCTAATGAAGACAAAATGTATGCTTATGTGCAACATGAATTAGATCTAAGGGAACATCCGTATCGGAAATCTAGGGCGACAGTTTCAAAAGAAAGAATCAATTCTAATAGTCAAAGAATTACCCGTACCAGAACAAAATATTACAAAATTAGGCGAGGAGATAACTTAGGCGCGATTGCCAATAAGTTTGATGTGAAGGTTTCCGAATTAAAAAGATGGAACAAACTCCGCAACAATACTATTGCTTATGGGAAAAGCCTGAAAATTATTACAACAGAAACTATCGTTAAAACTGTAGTTAAAAAGGCTAAGTTAGAAACGGTTTCTAAGGAAAGTATCTTAAAAAATCAAAAAAGAGTTATATCTGAATTAAAAAACAAGACTGAATTAGATACAGTTTCATCTAATAGAAATGCTTTTTATGTGGTTCGTAAAGGAGATAATTTGAATGCGATTGCTAAAGAAAATAATATTACGATAGCTGAAATCAAAGATTGGAACCAACTTTCAAGTACTACAATTAAGGCCGGTATGACTTTGCAGCTTGTAAAAAGTAAATTGGATGCTAAAGAAGTTCATGTTGCAACTCCTGAATTAAGAAATATTAAATACACGGTTAGAAAAGGAGATAACTTGGGTAGCATTTCGAAACAATTCGGAACAACTTTAGAAGATTTGAAAGAGTGGAATGATTTATCGGGTCATACTATTGCTTTGGGAAGTACTTTAATTGTGGCAAAAAATGAAGTTGCAATCAAAACGAATAGAGCAACCGTTAATTCTTTCAAGAAAAACGCAGCTACAATCTCTGTAAAACAAGGCGCTGATTACTATGTTAAAAAAGGAGATTCTTTATATAGCATAGCAAAAAAATATCCTGGAGTATCTATTTCAGATTTAAAAAAATGGAACGATATTCGCGGTGAACAAATAAAACCCGGAATGAAATTAAAAATTAATGGATAATAAGATAATCTTCTATAAATTTGGGTGCAATAAATATCTAAAAGGTGCGGACTATCTTTAGATCCATTACTGTCCATTTTACAATCGAATTATAATGAATAAAACCTTTTTCTTAATCCTTCTTATTCCCGTATTGCTTTTTTCATGCAAAAAGCAAAGCGAGGATCTTCCGCGAAAAACAACGGGGAAAGTCAACAGTATTTCGGTTATAATAGAGGATCAATTGTGGAATGGCGAAATTGGGGACAGCATTCGAAATAAGTTTGCTTCTCCCGTTATTGGCTTGCCGCAGGAGGAACCACTTTTTACCATAAATCAATATCCAGTAAAATTGATGGAAGGGTTTATGACTGACAACCGCAACATTATTGTGGTAAAAAAAGCGGAAAAAAATGAATTTGCTATAAAGAATGATCAGTATGCTTTTCCTCAAAATGTATTTCATATTACAGGAAAAACAGCTGCAGATATTTTGACTATTTTAGAAAATAATACTCCTCAGATAATTAAAACCATTCGAAAGACAGAAATTGATGAGATTCAGAGGCTAAACAAAAAGTCGTTATTGGACCCGAAAAATGTCAATAGTAAATTAGGTGTTTCTATAGATATTCCTTCCAGTTATGAATACATGGTTCAGGATGATAAATTTATTTGGTTAAAAAAAGAAATAGTAAGCGGGAATACGAGTTTGTTAATTTATCAGGTGCCAATTAATTCTATTAAAAACAAAGACAATTTAGTTTCGAATATTATAAAAATGCGCGATTCTATTGGGGTGAAGTATATTCATGGAAAAGAGGCCGGGACTGATATGATTACTGAAGAGGCATATTCTCCGTATTTTTTTAAGATTAAACTGGCTGGAAAGCTTGCTTATGAAATGAAAGGAACCTGGGAATTAAAAAATGACTTCATGTCTGGACCTTTTATCAATTATTCTATTGTCGATGAAAAAAATGATAGAATGCTGATTCTAGAGGGGTTTTGTTACTCTCCTTCAAAGGAAAAAAGAGATATGATGCTTGAATTGGAGGCTATTATAAAATCAGTTGTAATAGCAAGTGATCGTTTAAATTAAAAATCAAATTAAAAAGAGAATCCATGGCAATACAATGGAAAATAAAGCCTTTTGAGGCATTAACGGTTAACGAACTATATGATTTACTCAAACTAAGAAGTGAGGTCTTTGTAGTGGAGCAAAACTGCGTTTATCTTGATCTTGATGGTAAAGACAAGATAGCATTACATCTTTATGGTGAGTTTGAAGGGAATATCGTTGCCCACGCACGCCTTTTTAAAGCGGGAATAAGCTTTGACAATGCTTCAATAGGAAGAGTTGTCGTTGATCCAAATTATAGAGACAGAAAATGGGGGCACGATTTAATGCGAGAAGCTATTGCTGGAGTTCAATTGCATTTTAACGAGAGTAAAATCACTATTGGTGCCCAACTATACTTGAAAAAATTCTATGAAAGTCATGGTTTTGTGCAAACTAGCGAAATGTATTTAGAGGACGATATTCCTCATATAGAAATGAAAAGAGAGTAATTATACTTTTGTAATTAAAAATTCAACTCTTCGGTCAACATCATCCCCTTTACCTAAGGGGAATTCATTTCCACATCCTTTGTAAGTCATTCGAAGACTATTGACGTTTTTGGACATTAAATACCAGAATACAGTTTTGGCACGATTCACTGACAGTTTTCTCTCATTTGTTGCACGGTCAATAGCATCAAAATAAGGTTTTGGGGTACAACAAACGTGGCCCCTAATTTCAAATTCTATATTTTTGTTTTTTTGAAGCTGTATCGCAATTTTATCCAACTCCTTTTTAGAATTTAAACTTAGTTTACTGCTACCCATAGTAAATAGGATATTTTCAAAGTAAATGCGATCTCCTACAATATGTTTTTCTTGAATGGAATTGTAAATTCCTTTTCCGAAACTATTTTTTCTGACGATAAGTAAATCCACTCGTCTATTTTTGGAACGGATTTCGGCTAAGTTTTCCAAAATATTTTCGGTCAATATTACACGTCCCATGCCTTCAACAAGTACTATTTTATTTTTATTGAAACCATATGAAGTCAGGATTTCTTGAACGGTTTTCACCCTAGCTTCTGATAATTTATAATTGTAATCTGAATTACCTCTGTCGTCGCAATAACCATAAATTTGAATGGATTCAATTTTAGAAGTATCTGCCTGGATGATAAAATCAAGAATGTTTTGTTCCTGTTCAACTTCCAAGGTGTATTTATCAAAATCAAAATAAACTGTTTCAACTTTTTTCCCTTGGGCGGTAAGATAGCCAAATGAGAGCAAGGCGATTAGTTTTAAATAGTGTAGCATTAACTAGATCTTCAATGTGTTTTTGTACTCCGTGCTATTATTTAAAATAGTAACTGATTTCTGAATTTCTGAATTGTTTTTAGTATAATATTGGTATAAACCTTCTTGGTATTGGAAGCGTTTGATGATTTCATCAACAATTAAATGTTTAATTTCTTCTTGATTTTTATCCAATAGTGTTTCCTCGCTTTTTTGTAATGCCGCAAGTAATTGCTCGTATTCGGTAGTAATTGTGGCGTCTATTTTTTCTTTTTTGGCTATAGCCAAAGTATTTTTGAGTGCCAATTCCGTTTCAGTGTCAAAGGAGATATTCTGAGTTTTTAAATACTGTTTAAAGTTTTGGTAATCGGCATTAGAGAAGTTTGGAATTTGATTTCCCAAATTAGGATTTTTAAAATAATAGTAGGTAGCATAATTGAATATGCCGTCATTTTTTACTAAAGCCGCAGCAATAGGACTCATTTTTGTCTCTTCAAGTTGTATGTCTGGTAAAATACCACCACCATCATAAACGGTTCTGCCTTTGCGAGTTTTGAAGGTATTGTAGTTTTTTTCTTCTGTTCTGATTGCCAAACCATTTTTGTCTTTATGTGCGTAATCTAAGGCTTGAATACATCTTCCTGATGGCGTATAGTACCTAGAAATGGTCACTTTTAGTTGTGTGTTGTAAGTCAGGTCAATCGGTTTTTGTACTAAACCTTTTCCGAAGCTTCTACTACCCACAATGACTGCGCGATCTAAATCCTGCAAAGCTCCCGAAACGATCTCTGATGCCGAAGCACTTTTACCGTTAATTATTATCACCAATGGTATTTGAGTGTCAATTGGATCAAAACTAGTCTTGTAGGTATTGTTGTGTTTTTCTATTTTTGATTTAGTGGTTACTATAACCTCGTTTTTTGGCACAAAAAGATTACATATGTTTACGGCTTCATTTAGTAGTCCTCCGGGATTTCCTCTTAAATCTAAAATGATCCTTTCAGCACCTTGTCTTTTAAGTTCTTCTAATGCTTCCTTAGTTTCAAGGGCCGCTTTTACGTTGAAACGTGACAAAACAATATATCCTGTTTTGGCATCTATTTTGGAGAAAAACGGAACTGATTTTATGGCAACCTCATTGAGTACTATTTCAGCGGTATTTATTTTGTTCTGGCGTATGTATTTCAGCGCTATTTTAGTGTTTTTAGCTCCCTTCATTAATTGGGAGGCATCGTCTTTAAAGTCGGCCAATAGAACATCACCAATTTGGATAATTTCGTCACCAGCTTTAAAACCAGCTTTATCTGCAGGAAAATCCTTGTAAACTTCCCGGATGATTAATTTATCCTCTTTCCTAGTAATCAAGGCACCTATTCCAGTATACTCGCCTGTATTATTTATTTTAAAATTAACTACTTCTTGCTCGTTGAAGTAAACAGTATAGGGGTCGAGACTGCTCAACATGCCATTGATGGCTTTGTCCATTAATTCTCCAGGATTTGTTTCGTCGACATAATTCGTGTTCAATTCCTTGAATAAGGTCGTGAAAATTTCTATTTGCTTAGCAATTTCAAAAAAATCGTTTTTGAAACTGGCACCAACAAACAAAAAGAGGGAAGCGATAATAGGGATGATATATTTCTTTTTCAAAAAGGCTGTCATGGTATTTTACTATTAAAATAAAAAAGACTAAATTAAGAATAAATCAACAATAATGAGCCTGTTATGAAATAAACCCTCTTTTTTAAAAGAGGAGAAACTATTTAGTTACTGGAATGATGGTAGTATCCGTTTCGTCTTTTTTCACGTTTTGCGCTATGAATTTCTCAAACAATTGAATTGTTTTAGTGTTGATTTCGTCATATGACAAACGGTCTTTAGTTTGATAAAACAACATAAAGGCACAAGGTTTGTCAAGATTATCAGTAAGTATATGTTTGTTCAAGCGGTAGGTTTCGCGCAGAATTCGTTTAAAGTGATTTCGATCTAGTGCTTTTTTAAAGTTCTTTTTGGAAACAGAAACTCCCATTTTTATGGTTTGACCGTCACTTAATGGACCGCAATGATAAACCAATCGCAATGGGTATTTAGATACTGATTTTCCATCCGTAAATAATAATCCGATTGTAATTTTACTTTTTAGTTTTTCGTTTTTTGGATAGCTGAAGTTCATTTCTAGAAGTAAAGGGCAAAGATTTTAGAGAGCAAAGGTACAATTAAACACTAAACCTATTATTGTTTGGGATTTAATTAGCGCTAAAAAATATATTTGTTACTTTTGTGTTTAATTTTTTAAGCATGGAAAAACTGATTTCGTATCCCATATCTGTATTGTATTATTTATGTTTTGGTCTTACGTTGGTCATTTTCCATCCTATTCAGTGGATTTGTTTTAATGTCTTTGGATATAACGCTCATAAAGTAAGCGTTGACTACCTCAATTTTTTTTTATTGAAGTGTACGAATCTTTTGGGAACTACCTACAAATTTGAGAATATAGAAAGTATACCCAAAGGTGTTCCAATAATTTTTGTATCGAATCATCAAAGTTTATATGATATTGTTGCAATGATTTGGTTTTTGCGCAAGTTTCATTGTAAATTTGTGAGTAAAAAAGAATTGGGAAAAGGAATTCCAAGTGTTTCCTTTAATTTGCGCCATGGCGGATCAGCGTTGATTGATCGAAAAGATCCTAAGCAAGCTATCCCTGAAATTAAAAAATTGGCAGAATACATTGAGAAAAATAATCGTTCGGCAGTTATTTTTCCAGAAGGAACTAGAAGCAAAACCGGCAAGCCAAAGGAATTTGCACAAAGTGGATTGAAAATATTATGTAAGTATGCTCCGTCAGCTTATGTAGTTCCAATAAGCATAAATAATTCTTGGAAAATGGTTAAACACGGATTTTTTCCACTTGGTTTAGGAAATCGCCTTACCTTTGTAATACATAAGCCATTAGCAGTAAGTGAATTTGATTTTGCTGAGTTGATAGAGAAGACGGAAAGTGAAGTAGTAAAAGGAATTAAATTTTAATTTAAATAAAATGTCAATAAAAAATATTCGATTAGAGGTTATGCAGTTTTTGGAAAAAGACGTTGATAACTATGTTGATCAGTTTTTAATACCAGTTGAAAAAATTTGGCAACCAACGGATTTTTTACCCAATTCAGAAAGTGATACATTTTTTGATGAGGTTAAGGAATTGCGTGAAATTGCGAAAGATTTACCATATGATTTTTGGGTGACTTTAGTGGGTGATACTATTACCGAAGAAGCTTTGCCTACCTATGAATCTTGGTTGATGGATGTTGACGGAGTTGATAACGTGGGAAGAAACGGATGGTCTAAATGGATCAGACAGTGGACTGGAGAAGAAAATCGTCACGGTGATTTGTTGAACAAATACTTGTATTTATCAGGTCGTGTTAACATGCGTGAAATTGAGATGACTACGCAGCACCTAATTAATGACGGATTTGATATTGGTACCGGAAGAGATCCATATAAAAACTTTGTTTATACTAGTTTTCAAGAGCTAGCCACTTATGTTTCTCACAATAGAGTAGCTCAAATGGCTAAGAAATATGGTGACAACAAATTATCTAAAATGTGTAAGATGATTGCAGGTGACGAAATGCGTCATCATCATGCTTATAGTGAGTTTGTAAACAGAATTTTTCAGGTTGACCCTAGCGAAATGATGATTGCTTTTCAATACATGATGAAACAAAAAATCGTTATGCCAGCTCATTTCTTGAGAGAATCTGGACAAAAGATAAGTACTGCTTTCGAACAATTTTCTGATTCTGCGCAACGAATTGGTGTATACACAGCAGCTGACTACATTGATATCATGCAAAAATTAATGGACAAGTGGGAAATTGATAAAATTACTGGCTTGACTGACGAAGCTGAAAAAGCAAGAGATTATCTGATGAAATTACCAGGAAGGATGGCTAGAATTTCAGAAAGAATGGTTATTCCACAAGAATCTCATATTTTCAAATGGGTAGAACCTGCTAGAATCTAGTTAGAAAGTGATATAATAATAAAGAACAATAGCAAGTGTTGGTTTTTGAGGGTTGAAATCTTCGAAAACCAACATTTTTTTTAAAAGATAGAAAGATGAACAACGCAGACATAATTAGTAAGACAATCACTTTTGTAAAAGATAAATTAGATAATGCAGAAGGTGGGCATGACTGGTTTCATATCGAGAGAGTCTATAAAAATGCGATGTTGATTGCAAAAAATGAAGTTTGTGATGAAACGGTTGTAAAATTAGGAGCTTTACTTCATGATATTGCTGATAGTAAATTTCACGATGGAGATGAATCTATAGGTCCTGAAACTGCCAGAACATTCCTAGAGTCAGAAGATGTAGATCAAGCAAAAATAGATCATGTGGTAAAAATCATCGAGAATATATCCTATAAAGGGGGCAATTTCGAAAAAACTTTTACTTCCATAGAATTAGATATAGTGCAAGACGCAGATCGTTTAGATGCGCTAGGAGCTATTGGAATTGCGAGAACGTTCAATTATGGCGGATTTAAGAATAGAGCGCTCTATGACCCTAAAATCTCCCCAAACACTAAGATGACTAAGGAAGAGTATAAAAATAATGAGGCGCCAACACTGAATCATTTTTACGAGAAATTATTACTGCTAAAAAATAAAATGAATACCGAATCAGGCAAGCAAATTGCAAAAGAAAGACACCGCTATATGGAAGGTTTCTTGTCTCAGTTTTATGCAGAATGGTACGGAGAAAAATAATACGTTTTGTAGAGACGCACTGCAGTGCGTCTCTACCGTGCGTCTCTACAAAAAACGATTATCAATAGGATCTATATAATCCCTTTTGCCTTCATTTCAATAATAACATCTGAGGCATGTTTAAAAGTGGGAGCTTGCTCTATAATGCTTGCTACCCTTTTTTTATTCAGTTTAAAAGTGATATCATTTTCTGTTGTAAACAACAAGGCTGTCAAAAAAGGATTATTCAAATAGGGAGTCAAAACTAAAAAGGCTTCATCCAAAGTATGGAAACTCTCAATTTCTTCTGTTTTATACTTAGCAGTAAGAGAAAGACTGAAAACATCATTTTCTAATAATACCGGACGTACATAGATATTTTTCAATTCAGTATCACCAATGGTTTTTGCCAAAGTCAATTTAGCGTAAGTACCATTTTCGATACTTTCTTTTACTTTTTCCCAAAATTGAACGAATACAGGTTGAAAAGACATAATCATAATTTTTATTAGTTGAATTATTCCCATATAGGAGTTTGCAAAATTAGCTTTTGTAAGTCAAAATAGGAGCTTATTAAAGAAAAATTTTATTGATGGGGAACGCTTGTGGGATTGTTGAAAAAAACAACTGCCGATTCTAAGATTTTATAATCGTAGAATCGGCAGTTAAAAGTATTTTGAATGAAAAATATAGTAGTTTATTCGCCAGTAAAAACGGCTTTTCTTTTCTCCAAAAAGGCAGTAGTTCCTTCTTTAAAATCTTCTGTACCGAAGCATTTTCCAAAGGATTTTATTTCAGTCTCAAAACCGTTTTCGCCATCTTTATAGTTAGCATTAATCGATTTTATAGCACTGCTTATAGCCAAAGGGGAGTTTCTCATGATTTTTTGGGCAATTCCGTTGCAGTAATCTAATAGTTCTGCTTGTGGAATAACATTGTTCACTAATCCCATTCTATAGGCATCCTCAGCTGTTACCATTCCGGCTGTCAATATCATTTCCATAGCGCGTCCTTTCCCAATTAGTTGTGGCAAACGTTGTGTTCCACCATAGCCTGGAATAACTCCTAAAGACACTTCTGGCAAGCCCATTTTAGCGTTGTCAGAAGCAATTCTGAAATGACAGGCCATTGCTAATTCTAACCCTCCACCAAGTGCAAAACCATTAACGGCTGCAATTACGGGTATTTTTAAATTTTCGACAAAATTAAACAAGATGTCTTGTCCTTGTGCGGCTAATTGTACCCCTTCTTCAATTGAAAATTCTGAGAATTCAGCAATATCGGCTCCAGCCACAAAAGCTTTTTCACCACTACCAGTTAAAATAACCACTCGGGTTTCATAATTTTTTTCCAATTCTTGAAAAGCCTGATGCAATTCTTGAATAGTCTCTTTATTTAACGCATTTAGTTTCGTAGGACGATTTATAGTTATGGTTGCAATGCTATTTTCTTTTTCTATTAAGATGTTTTTGTAGCTCATTTTGATGATTTAGGAGTTAATAATAGGAAGTGAAACTGTAAATTGAGTTCCTTTTCCATATTCTGTTTCAAAGGTAATTGTTCCTTTATAATTTTCGATGATGTTTTTAATAATACCCAAGCCCAGACCCATTCCGCTGTTTTTGGTGGTAAATTTAAATTCGAATATACGATTTATATCTTCAGGACTGATTCCCGTTCCGTTATCGGCAACGCTAATCAGTACATTATTCATTTCTTTTTTTACGTTTACGAATACCGTTTTATCTTCTTGATGTTCCGGTATGGATTGAATGGCATTCTTAACTAAATTGGTAATAATTCGAATTAGTTGTGTTCGATCTATTTTCGAAATAATCTCTGCAGCGTCACTTTCAAAGGTAATAAACTCCTCATTGAAAATGTCTAAAGCTAATTCAACGACCTCTACCACATTTAAGGTTTCATTTTGTTGTGCAGGCATGGAAGCAAAATTTGAAAACGCAGACGCAACTGAATTCATAGTGTCTATTTGCTGAATCAATGTTTCTGAATAATCGTTCATTTTTTGCTTTATTTCAGGATCATTTGGATCAAATTTTCTCTGAAAACTCTGAACGGTTAAACGCATTGGAGTCAATGGATTTTTAATTTCATGGGCCACTTGCTTTGCCATTTCGCGCCAAGCTTCTTCTCTTTCGCTTTGTGCTAGTTTTACGGCACTTATTTCGAGCTCGTCCACCATTCGGTTATAGGAGCTGATCAATAAATTAATTTCCTTGCTGCTGGCTTCTAACACGATTTTTTTGTTTTTTTGCTTCAAACTGGTTTCGTTTAACCTATCAGAAATGGTCTTCAATGATTTCGTTATATAGGTGGCAAGAAAATAGGCTAACCCAAAAGCTACGATTAGCATAAAGGAATAAACCTGTCCTAAACGGATTAAGAAACTATTTAGTTCCTTGTCGTAAAAACCATCATCTTCTAAGTACGGCAGGTTTAAAACACCCAAAGGTTTGAATTTGTCGTCTTTAATTTGGGTAAAAGAGGATCTGTTTTTGACGCCATTTATGGTTTTAATGTCTACATATCGTTTTTCGATGGAGGAACGTACGAGTTTTAAAATATATTTTGGAATGGGAGGCGAAACCTTATCAACGGAAAAGGATTCTTTAGAAGACTTTAATAATTTCCCATCTAAGCCATAAATGTTTATTTCAATATTATGAATGTGTGCCAGTTCATGAATTTTATCCTTGAAAATTAGATCTAAATTTTCGGTTGTCAGCGGATAGGTCGTTGTTGAAAGTACATAGTTAATGTGTTCTCGTACTGCATTTTCCTTACGTTCTAGTCGTTCCTGATGGTACTCTTTGGCTTCGTTTTTAAATTGGATAATAGAAATGGAAGCGAGCAGCACAGAGGCTACAATTATCAATACGATCATCGAAAGAAAAATCCGAATTCGTAATGATAACATTGATATTTTAAAGCCTTTTAGCATAATTAAGATTGATTTTTTTCTCGAATTTTTTTATAAAATTTAAATCCAAGCATAATCAAAACGGAAAAACTAATAATTCCGATAACGCCATAAATCCAGTTAAATGCATTTTTCAGCACTACCAAGAAAACTACGGAGAAAAGGATTATAGTAGCTCCTTCATTCCACAAACGCATGAAGTTAGTCGTGTATTTTATTTCGTTGTTTTGTAATTGTTTGAATATTTGATGGCATTTACCATGATACAAATACAACACAAATACAAAGCCAAGTTTTACATGCATCCAAGGCATTTTTAGCCAAGCGGCTCCCAAATCAGTAAAAAACAGCATCCAAAAGGCAAATATACTCGCTAAAACCGCAGATGGCCAAGTGATGATATACCACAATCTATAACTCATTATATTGTATTGTTTTTGCAATATCTCTTTTTCAGGTGAGGGTTTTTGTGCAGCTTCAATTTGGTAAACAAACAAACGTACAATGTAAAATAAACCTGCAAACCAAGTGATAACAAAGATGAGGTGTAATGATTTGAGGTAGTTATAGTATTCCATTCTTATGTTTTGTCAATTTTATATTCATTTCTTTTTTTAGAAAATAACCAGTAATTAATGTTGATAAAACATCGGCGATGGGAAAAGAAACCCACACTCCAAAAATACCGAAAAAATTTGGGAGAATCAGTACTAGGGGAATTAAGAAAAACCCTTGTTTGCTCAAGGTAAGAAATAATGCTTTTTTAGCTTTCCCTGCTGCCTGAAAATAGGCCGCACCAATTAGTTGGATCGCAATGATGGGGGATGCCGCAAAAACCCATCTAAGGGCATTTGGAGTTTCAGCAATGACTTTGGGATCTGTGGTAAAAATAGACACGATAGGTTGTGCAAAAGCAAGTATAAATACAAAGATAATTGCCGCCAAAAGCGCTGCATATTTAATGGATACTTCTACGCTTTCCTTTACCCTTTCGTAATTTCCTGCGCCATAATTGTAACCAGCAATTGGAATAAAACCTTGAGTTATTCCAAGAACAGGAAACAAAGCAAACATTAACATTCGGCTTATAATTCCGTATACAGCTATCGAATGCTCACCTCCGTAGGTATATAAAGTATGATTAAGGATAATGGCTAGAATACTTACAACACCTTGTCTTGAAAAGGTAACAAAACTCAAGTTTGTAATCTCTTTTATAATTGGAAAATTAAATTTAAAGTGGCTCGTTTTTATCTTAAGTTCACTTTTATACATGAAAAACCATAAGACGAAAAGAAAGCACATAAAATAGGAAATAGAAGTAGCCAAAGCTGCTCCAAACATGCCTAAGTTCATTAATTTTATGAAAACAATATCGAGTATAATGTTTACAAAAGCGGGAATAATCATGGCAAACATCGCGAATTTTGCTTTTCCTTCAGCCCGTATAATGTTATTTCCCATCATGCAAAGTGCTAAAAAAGGAACAGATAAAATTATAGGGAAAAAGAATTCTGTTGCGGGCTTTACAATTGCTCCTTTGGCACCAAAAAGCAATAACATATCGGCACTAAAAAAAATTCCTAACAGCACAAATACAGATGCCATCAAAAATGTCATCATAATTTGATTAGCAAAGGTCAATAAAGCTTTTTCTTTATTATTGGCTCCCAATGCTCTCGAGAGAACGGAACCGCCACCAACACCTATGGCCATTCCTAATGAGGAAATGAAAAAAGTAATAGGCAAAACAACGGTCACCGCAGCAATAGCTAAGGACCCAATCCATTGGCCAACAAAAATAGTGTCGATCAAAATATTGACCGACATAAATAAAATTCCTATAGATGCTGGAACCGCTTGCTTTATCAACAGCTTTTTAATGTCTTGCGTCCCTAGTTCCTCGGCTGAAACTGCCATTTATGCAATGCTTTTTTCGACTGTTGCCCATTCACTGATCCAATTGCTAACGGTTGTGCACCATTCATCACTGTCATTTAAACAAGGTATAGCTAAAAATTCTTCACCACCATGCTTTTTGAATTCGTGGTTTGCTTCCATAGCTATTTCCTCTAATGTTTCCAAACAATCAGATACGAAGGCAGGAGTTACGACAGCGAGTTTTTTAATTCCTTTTTCAGGCATTTTGTTTACTTCAACGTCTGTGTATGGTGTAAGCCATTTGTCACCAGCTAATCGCGATTGAAAAGTTTGGCTATATTTTCCTTCTGGAATCCCTAATAATTTCACCACTTGTTTAGTAGTTTCATAACATTGGTGACGGTAACAAAATTCATGTGCCGGTGACGGTGTATTACAACAAGAACCATCAATTTTACAATGTGATTTGGTTATATCAGTCTTACGAATGTGACGCTCTGGAATCCCGTGATACGAGAATAATAAATGGTCATAATCATAACCATCTAAATGTCCTTTGATTGAATCGGCCAGATTTTTAATGTAGTCGGGCTTGTTGTAAAATGCGGGAACGATTGTAAACTTCATTTCTGGAAAGTGCTTTTTACGTAACTCTTCTGCTAGTTCTAATATAGTCGTCGTCGATGCCATTGCATGCTGAGGGTACAATGGGAAAAGTAGCACTTCGTTTACTCCTTTATCATGCAGTTCTTGAAGTCCAGATAGCAATGATGGATTACCATAACGCATAGCAAGGGAAACAGGAACGTCAACTAGTTTTTCTACTTTTTCATGCATTCTTTTAGAGATAACTACAAGAGGAGAACCTTCGTCCCACCATATTTTTGCGTAAGCAGCAGCTGATTTTTTAGGTCTTGTTTGAAGAATGATTCCACGAACAAGCAATGCCCGTAAAAGAAATGGAACGTCTATAACGTATTTATCCATTAAAAACTCATCTAAATAAGGCTTTACATCTTTCGCTGTTGGACTTTCTGGGGAACCTAAATTGACTAATAATACACCTTTCATTTTATTTTTGTTTTCATTAAATCTCATTCTTGAGAATGAGAAATTGTTCGATAAAAGTAAACAAACTTATATTTTTATAAATTCGAATTAACTATTTTTTATTTATTGTTTAATATGTAAAACCAATAGTTTGCTAAGTATTAGGATTTATTGACATCAAATATTTCTTTGGGGTAGTGGCAAATTTCTTTTTGAATGCAGCGATGAAGTGACTACCAGTGCTATATCCTATTTTTAATCCTACTTCGTTTACATTATAAGAACCGCTATCAAGAAGTTTTCTGGCGAAATCCATTTTGTAGTCAAACAAAAAACCATAAACAGTATCGCCGTAAATTTGCTTGAATCCCATTTTTAGTTTCTTAAGATTCAAACCTATTTCATCAGCTAGTTCCTGTAAACCTGGTGGCTCCGCCATATTAGCAATAATGATTTCTTTGGCTTTTCTAATTTTCATAACATTGTCTTCGTCTATCAAGAACGGACATTGTTCTGCAGTTGGATCTTCAGTTCTGTTGAAATATAAACTCAACAATTCATATCCTTTTCCTTTATAATACAAGTTTTTAATGGAAGGGTGCAGGCTGTAGTGAAACAACTGACTAAGAACAATTGCCATTGATGGGCTAATGTTACCTTCATTATAGTATTTCTTGTCTTTATTGTCTCCGCTTAAAAAAGTAATGTAATCCGCTTCAGAAGAAAACAACGCGTGAAATTTTTTGATGGAGATAATTACGGATATCACCCACGAATTTGGCGCCAGTTCTAAGTTCAATGGCAATTCTTTTTGAGGATTATATAAAAGTAACGATTTCTCTTCCTTTAGTTCCAATGAATAGTTTCCTTGATTGAAGATAAATTTAGCACTTCCTTTCAGTCCAAAATGAAACTGAATCAAGCCACTGCTGACTTCACGTTGCGCATTAAAAGATTCGGTGCTGTCATTTTGAAAGCGAATTAATGTAAAATCGTCTTCTATTTTTATAATTTCCTGAGAACCCATAGCGATATTTTTTTTGTGAAAACATGATAATTGTCAACGCCTGTTATTTAGAACAACTCTAAATTAATCACATCTAGTTACTTGATTTCAGTGCAAAAATAACGTTTTTTGCCAATAAAGAGGACTTTAGAAATAAAAATACACGTAGCGATACAAATAGTACTTACAGCGTTACTTTTATAAACTCTATAGTGATAATTTTGTTCCACTTTCTGGAAAAGTATTTATATGAAAAATAATAACCTTTTAAAACATCACTATTTTTATTCTGTTGGACTAAGCTATAAAAAAGCGGATGCCGAGATGAGAGGTAAATTTAGCTTGGATGTTTTAGCAAAAACCCGTTTGCTAGAACAAGCAAAAACTGAAGGAATCGAAAGTTTAATTGTTACATCTACTTGTAACCGTACTGAAATTTACGGATTTGCCGAGCATCCTTTTCAATTGATAAAATTGATTTGTGAAAACAGTAAAGGAAGTGTTGAAGAATTTCAAAAAGTAGGTTTTGTATATAAAAATCAAGAGGCTATTAGTCATATGTTCCGCGTAGGAACTGGTTTAGATAGCCAGATTCTAGGTGATTTTGAAATTATATCTCAAATTAGATCAAGTTTTACACAATCAAAAGCAATGGGATTGGCTAACAATTTCATCGAAAGATTGGTGAACGCTGTAATCCAAGCAAGCAAAAAGATAAAAAATGATACTGAGATTAGTTCAGGAGCTACTTCTGTTTCATTTGCAGCGGTACAATATATTATCAAGAATGTTGAGGACATTGGTAACAAGAATATCTTGTTATTTGGAACGGGTAAAATAGGGAGAAATACTTGTGAGAATTTGGTTAAACACACCAAAAATGAACACATAACCTTAATCAACAGAACCAAAGATAAGGCCGAGAGATTGGCAGGCAAGCTGAACCTAATCGTTAAAGATTACTCAGAACTACATTTAGAACTTCAAAAAGCAGATGTTGTTGTGGTAGCTACAGGTGCTCAAAACCCTACAGTTGATAAAGCCATCTTAAATCTTAAGAAACCGCTATTGATTTTGGATTTATCTATTCCTAAAAATGTGAATCAAGATGTTGAAGCATTAGAAGGAGTTACATTAATTCATATGGATTACTTATCTCAATTGACTGATGAAACTTTAGAAAACAGAAGAAATCATATTCCGGCAGCAGAAGCAATTATCGAAGAAATAAAAGAAGAGTTTAATGTTTGGACAAAAGACCGAAAATTTGCTCCAACCATTCATGCTTTAAAAGAAAAGCTGAATGCAATTAAAACTTCTGAATTGAATTTTCAAAGTAAAAAAATTGCTGATTTCAACGAAGAACAAGCAGAAATCATCAGTAACAGAATCATTCAAAAAATAACAACACACTTTGCCAATCATTTAAAAGATGACGACACCATGGTGGATGAAAGTATTGAGTGGATTGAGAAAGTTTTCAAAATAGGATTGGCAGCAAAATAAAAGCAGTCTTTTTTTCTGAACCATTAAGAAATTAAGAATATTAAGGTTTTATTTTTGGTAGACTCAATTAAGAATTTTATCTATTTTTAATAAACTAAAGCTACATGACTCAAAAAGAAGTTACTAACTTGTCCTATGAAATAACAGGTTTTGCTATTAAAGTTCATAAAGCTCTTGGGCCGGGACTTTTAGAAAGTGTGTACGAGCAATGTTTGAAGTATGAATTAGAAAGAAATGGATATAATGTAAAGCAGCAGTTAATTGTTAAAATTGAATATGACGGTCTTGATTTAGAATCTAATTTGAGAATAGATCTTTTAGTAAATGATTGTATAGTAGTAGAATTAAAAGCGATAGAAAATGTGTTGCCAATTCATGAAGCGCAATTATTAACGTACATGAAATTATTAGAAAAGCCTCAAGGTTTACTTATTAATTTCAATACAACTAATATAACAAAGTCGATGAAGCCTTTTGTAAATGAATATTTTAAAAGACTAGACACAATATAAAACTTAATGAATCTTAATTTCTTAATGGTTTTTTAGTTTTTTTTTAAAAAAAAACTTTTTTGGAATCAAAATATAAAAATGGCAGAAAAGACAATAAGAATAGGGACGCGAGATAGCGAACTAGCACTTTGGCAAGCACATACCGTAGAGAAAAAGCTAAATGATTTAGGCTATAAAACCAAAATTGTAGCTGTTAAATCAACAGGAGATATCATTCTTGATAAGCCACTTTACGAGCTCGGAATCACAGGGATTTTTACAAAAACACTAGATGTTGCCATGATTAATGGTGATGTTGATATTGCAGTTCATTCCATGAAGGATGTTCCTACGGCCTTACCTATAGGGATTGTTCAAGCAGCAGTTTTGGAAAGAGCCAGTACATTAGACATTTTAGTTCATAAAGGTAATCTTGATTTTCTAAATGAATCAGGAACTATTGCTTCTGGTAGTTTGCGTCGACAAGCACAATGGCTCAATAAATACCCTGCACATAAAGTGGTTGATTTACGCGGAAATGTAAATTTACGCATGAAAAAACTCAATGAAGGCGACTGGAACGGAGCTGTTTTCGCAGCTGCAGGTTTAGAGCGCATCAACTTAAAACCAGAGCATTTTATCAATTTAGACTGGATGATTCCTGCTCCCGCTCAAGGAGCAATGGTTGTAGTAGCCATGCAAGATGATGCTTTTACAAAAGATGCGTTATCACAACTGAATGATATCGAAACGGAGATTGTTACCTATATTGAACGCCAGTTTCTAAAAACTTTGGAAGGTGGCTGTACAGCGCCAATCGGAGCTTTAGCAATTTATAATGAAGAGGAAGATACCATTCATTTTCAAGGAGTTTTATTTTCGCTTGACGGAAAAGAAAAGATTGAAATCGATAAAATTGTTCCTATCGAAGAATGGAAGAAATTAGGGTTTTACTCAGCTCAGGAAATTCTGAATAATGGAGGAACAAAATTGATGACGGAAATTAAAAATAATTTGAAGAAATAATGAGCCAAACAAGTATTTTATCCACCAAAACATTGTCGGCAGAACAAAGGCAAGTATTTCTTGATGCTAATTTTGATCTTTTAGAACAAGATTTTATCGAAATAAAAAACAACCTTTTTGAACTGAATAAAATCAACAACAATTTGATTTTTAGTAGCCAAAATGCTGTGTTAAGTTTAATAGAACAAAGCGGTTGGGAAGTTCTAAAGACCAAACCTGTTTTTTGTGTTGGTATAAAAACCAAAGAATTACTAGAAGCAAATGGTTTTACAGTTGATGTATATTTGGATTATGCATCTGAATTAGCGGAGATAATCACTTTAATTTACAACAAGGAAAGCTATACTTTTTTAAGCGGAAATTTGCGCAAAGAGACTTTGCCAGAAGCATTAAAAAGCGCAGGAATAACTTTTAATGAAATAGAAGTTTACGAAACCAAGTTAGCGCCTTTCAAAATATCAGAACAGGAAAATTTTGATGGAATTATGTTTTTTAGTCCATCTGCCGTTGAAAGTTATTTGACAAACAACAAAATCAAGAATGAAATTTGTTTTTGCGTAGGGAATACTACCGCAAAATCATTAGAATTAAATAAAGTTAAAAACATTGTAATTGCCGAAATACCAACAATCGAAGATGTAATTATCGAAGTTATAGCCTATTATAATACAGAAGAAAGCACTGAGCCATTAGATAAAATATAAAACATGATCAAGAACGACTTATTTTTAAGAGCATTAAAAGGAGAAACAGTACAACGTCCGCCAGTATGGATGATGCGTCAAGCTGGAAGATATTTACCAGAATTTATCGCTTTGCGTGATAAATATGATTTTTTTACTCGTTGTCAAACTCCAGAATTAGCTGCCGAAATTACCATGCAACCTATTCGTAGAATTGCTCCAGATGCAGCGATTTTGTTTTCAGATATCTTGGTTATTCCACAAGCAATGGGAATTGATGTTGAGATGAAGCCTAATTTCGGTCCATATTTACCAAATCCTATTCGTACGATTCAAGATGTAGAAAAAGTAATTGTTCCAGATGTACATGAAACTTTAGGATACGTTTTTGAGGCTATTAAATTGACTAAAGAAATGTTGAATGATGAGGTGCCGTTAATTGGTTTCGCAGGTTCACCATGGACAATTATGTGTTACGCAGTAGAAGGACAAGGATCTAAAAGCTTTGATAAAGCCAAAGGATTTTGTTTCTCACATCCAGAAGCAGCACATGTTTTATTACAAAAAATCACTGATACGACTATTTTATACCTAAAAGAAAAAGTGAAATCAGGAGTAGATGCCGTTCAAATTTTTGATTCTTGGGGCGGAATGTTATCTCCTGTTGATTATCAAGAATTCTCATGGAAATACATCAACCAGATCGTTGAAGCTTTGGCCGATGATGCTCCAGTAATTGTTTTCGGAAAAGGATGTTGGTTTGCTCTTGGTGAAATGGGAAAAAGTAGAGCTTCTGCATTAGGAGTTGACTGGACTTGTTCTCCAAGAAATGCAAGATACCTTTCAGGAGGAAATATCACACTGCAAGGGAATTTTGATCCGTCAAGATTATTATCGCCAATTCCTGTTATCAAGAAAATGGTACACGAAATGATTGACGAATTCGGGAAAGACAAATACATCGTGAATTTAGGTCACGGAATTTTACCAAATATCCCTGTTGATCACGCAAAAGCATTTATCGATGCAGTGAAAGAATACAATCAATAAAAGATGCTGAATAAAGGATTAAGAGACGAAAAGAAAGTAAGGATTGACAATATGTTGAGCACTTTGCTTTCTTTTGTTTTTGTACCCAAATTTTGGAATATTGAAGACACTAGTTTAATCGATAGTCAGTTGACTGATTTTGATTTAACAACTGTGATTATTGACCAAATTGAAGAAAAAGATTTGATTCAATTATTAGATAAGTACGAAATGGATTGGGAGCAAAAGGAACAATTTGCTGATTTTTTAGTGGGTTATTCTAAAGGAGGTCAGTTTGATTATATTCCGAAAGCCGTTGCAATTTATGAGCATATTCAATTAGAGAGCAAGACGTTTTCATTCGAAATAATTAATAAGTTAGCTGCTGTAAAAAAAAATTGTGAAGAACATTGATTGTCAAAATATTAAGTAACATTAGACACTAAAAATACTTTTCTATATTTGTAATTAACAATTATCGTAAACATGACTGAAAAAGAACTACAAGACTATTTAAAGACTAACTACCCGCTTGAAAACGAAAAGTGTGAGTGGAAGGAATTTAAGTCGTTAAAAAGTGCTGTTTCAGGAAGAGCAGGTGACGATGTTATTTCTTATGTTTCTGCAATTGCAAACATGCAAGGCGGACATTTAATTATTGGCATTCAAGATCAAACGTATGAAATTGTAGGTATTCAGGATTTTGGAGGTTATACAATTGAAGATATTAGGTTTAGAATTAATGGAAATATAACCAATCTAAATATTGAAGGATTTAGTGTTCATGAATTCACTACTTCAGACACTAAAAAGGTTGTTTGGATTTTCCATATACCAAAACATCAATTTAGATTACCTGTTTATGCACATAAAAAAACGTGGCAGCGAATAGATGATAATTTGGTTGAAATGACAAAAGCTCGTTTAGATGCTATATTGACTCAAGTTCAAGCTAATGAAGATTGGTCTAAAGTAATTATTCAAGACGCTACTATTGAAGATTTGGATCAACAGGCATTACAAAAAGCACGTATTGAATTTAAAAAAAGGAATCCTAAATACTCCAACGATCTTGATCATTGGAATGATGTTGATTTTCTAAATAAATCAAAACTTACAATTAAAGGAAAGATAACTAGGACGACTTTAATTCTTTTAGGGAAAGAGGAATCGGAACACTATTTAGACTCTTCTGTTAAGATTAGATGGAATCTAAAAACTCTGGATAATCAAGATAAAGATTTTGAGATATTTTCAATTCCATTATTGTTATCAATAGATGAAGTTTTTAAGAAAATACGAAATTTAAAATACCGTTATCTACGTGATGGTACATTATTTCCTGACGAGGTATTGCGATATGAACCATATACTATCCGAGAGTCTTTAAACAATGCTATAGCACATCAAGATTATTCTAAAGGAGCAAGAATTAACGTAGTCGAGTTTGAAGATGATCATTTGGTGTTTTCTAATTATGGATCTTTTTTGCCAAAATCTGTAGAAGATGTTGTTTTAAATGACACTCCCGAAGAAGTGTATCGCAACCCTTTTTTGGTTGAAGCAATGAAAAATTTAGATATGATTGAAACTCAAGGTGGAGGTATTCGAAAAATATTTAACTTTCAAAAACAACGATTTTTTCCACTTCCAGATTATAATTTTGATGATAATAAGGTAAAAGTGACCATCACGGGTAAAGTTTTAGATGAGAATTTTGCTAGAATTCTTATCAAAAACTCAAATTTAGGTTTAGATGAAATCATTTTGTTAGACAAAGTTCAAAAACATAAAGAAATAACAGAAACTGAATTTAAGCATCTAAAAAAAGCGAAGTATATTGAAGGAAGAAGACCCAATATTTACTTATCCTATGATATTATTGAGTCAACAAATGATGAAAATTTACAAGCCGAATATTTAGCTAACCGTAGTTTTGACGATTCTCATTTTAAAGAGATGATACTTGAATGCCTTAAAAAATGGGGGAAAACGAAACGAGATAAAATTGATAACTTAATTATTCCTAAATTATCGACTGCTCTTTCAGAAGAAAAGAAAAAAAATAAGGTTACGAATTATCTTTCTGCATTAAGGATAGAAGGTAAGATTGTTAATACACCAGGATATTTCTGGGAAATCGTTTAAACACTTTTTAAACACTTTTAAACACTTTTAAACACTTTTAAATACTTTTGCTTTAATATAATGAAAGAACAATTTTTTACCTACATACAAAACTTACAAGATACCATCGTTGCAGGACTAGAAGCTGTTGATGGTCAAGCCAAATTCAAAGAAGACCTTTGGGAACGCCCAGAAGGCGGAGGAGGAAGAACCCGAGTAATCGAAAACGGTGCCGTATTTGAAAAAGGCGGTGTCAATATCTCAGCTGTTCACGGTAAATTACCTGACAGCATGCAAAAACTATTCAACGTAGGCGAAGCTGATTTCTTTGCTTGTGGATTGAGTTTGGTTTTACATCCTAAAAGTCCAATGGTGCCTACGGTTCATGCCAATTGGCGCTATTTCGAAATGTACGATGATCAGGGAAATGTAATCCAACAATGGTTTGGCGGTGGACAAGATTTAACGCCTTATTATTTGTTTGAAGAAGATGCAGTTCACTTTCATCAAACTTGTAAAACAGCTTGCGATAAACACAACCCTAAATTTTATCCAAAATATAAAAAACAATGTGATTCGTATTTCTGGAACGCACATCGTAATGAAGCACGAGGAATAGGAGGATTGTTCTTTGATTATTGCAAAGAAACTGAGGAAATGAAAATGGAAGATTGGTTCAGTTTTGTTTCAGAAGTTGGGGATAGTTTCCTTCAAGCTTATGTTCCAATTGTTGAAAAAAGAAAAAATTTAGAATATACCCCAGAACAAAGAACATGGCAGGAAATTCGCCGTGGTCGCTATGTTGAGTTCAATTTGGTTCACGACAAAGGCACTTTATTTGGACTAAAAACCAACGGAAGAATAGAAAGCATACTGATGAGTTTGCCGCCACATGTGCAGTGGGTTTACGACCATCATGCAGAAGCAGGTAGCGAAGAAGAGAAATTAGTAAACGTATTAGAAAACCCAAAAAATTGGATTGTAGATTGAGGATTAACGATTTTTGATTTCAGATTTTCTGTTATCACCATTTGTTTTTAAATCATAAATCTGCAATCACTAATCTAAAATCATAAATCATATGTTTCCATTACAAAGAGGTAGAAGATTAAGAACAAACGAATCCATCAGAAGTTTGGTTCGTGAAACGACATTAAGTCCATCTGATTTCATGTTTCCTATGTTTATTGCTGAAGGTGAAAACGTGCAAGTTGAAATTGCATCTATGCCCGGAATATTCCGTCGTTCGATAGATTTAACGGTAAAGGAAGTACAAGAAATATATGCTTTAGGAATTCGCGCCGTAAATATTTATGTAAAAGTAAGCGAGGATTTAAAAGACAATACTGGAAAAGAAGCTTGGAACCCAAACGGATTGATGCAAGAAGCTATTCGTGCCATCAAAGCGGCTTGTCCTGAAATGATTGTGATGCCAGATGTAGCCTTAGATCCTTATTCTATTTATGGTCATGACGGAATCATTACAAACGGCGATGTAGAAAACGACTCAACAAACGAGGCTTTGGTAAAAATGGCAGTTTCACATGCTGAGGCTGGCGCCGACTTTGTTGCGCCATCTGATATGATGGACGGAAGAGTTTTACGTTTGCGTCAAGGTCTTGATGCTGCTGGTTTTCACAATGTGGGAATCATGAGTTATTCGGCTAAATACGCATCGGCATTTTACGGGCCTTTTCGTGATGCTTTAGACAGTGCACCAAGAGAATCGGATGTGGTAGTTCCAAAAGACAAAAAAACATACCAAATGGACTATGCAAATCGCATTGAGGCCATCAAAGAAGCGCTTTGGGATGTCGAAGAAGGTGCTGATATGGTAATGGTGAAACCTGGAATTGCTTATTTAGATATTGTTCGTGAAGTTAAAAATGCCGTAAATGTTCCTGTAACGGTTTTCCATGTTTCTGGCGAGTATGCGATGATTAAAGCTGCAGCCGAAAGAGGTTGGTTAGACCATGACAAAATCATGATGGAGCAATTAATGTGTATCAAGCGTGCAGGCGCAAGTTTGATTTCGACTTATTTTGCAAAGGAAGCTGCGATACTTTTAAATAAATAATAACGATTACTTTTGCATTAAGATGACAAAAGTCACTATCCAGGTGTTTTTAATAGTGTAACTTTGGTAGAACAAACACTTATATCATGAAAAAAATAATAGTATTAGGATTGGTTTTTTTAGCTTTATCTTGTAAAGGCAAAGAGGAGGAATCTTTTGGTAAAGAAGTTGAGCCTGAGGTTACCGTTTCTGAAGGTATGCCGGCACAAACACAAACACCAGAAGAACTTGGAGAAACAATCTTTAATGGCAAAGGTAATTGCATATCTTGTCATCAAGTTGATAAAAAATTAATAGGACCAAGTGTTCAGGAGATTGCGAAAATGTATAAGGACAAAAACGCAGACATAATCACCTTTTTAAAAGGGGAAGGGGAAGCAATTGTGGACCCAAGCCAATACGAAGTGATGAAAACCAATTTTGCCGTTACAAAAGCAATGTCTGACGAGGAGCTGAAAGGTTTAGAGGCATATTTTTACAGTAATTTAAAATAATTTAAGCTGGAGTTGGTATTATCTGAAGCTATTCCTGCTGTTCGTTATATCTTTCCTTGCCTAAAGAATGCAAGAAAAGGATGTCACTACCATCAGGGCTAAAAAAACAAAACCATTTGCGAAAGCGAGTGGTTTTTTGTTTTCAAAATAGCTGCTTTGGGAACTTTAAATATTCTATGTGTATTAAGCAGTTTAATTTATTATTTTTATTCAATGGAAACAGCTTACATCAAAACGCCTTTAGGGATTGCGACGCTTATAGGAGACGAAAACGGAGTTTCAGAAATTTCAGTTTCTGATGAAGGGGAGGCTTCAGCAATAATTCCAGCGGTTTTGGGCGAGGCTGTTAGTCAACTTAATGATTATTTCGAGGGGAATAGAAACGATTTTACATTCAAATTAAACCCAAAGGGAACTGATTTTCAACAAAAAGTGTGGCAATCATTATTAGAAATTCCCTATGGGAAAACCAGAACTTATCTAGAACAGTCCAAGATTTTAGGAGATGTAAAAGCCATTCGCGCAGTTGCTTCTGCCAATGGGAAAAATCCGCTTTGGATCGTCATTCCATGCCATAGAGTCATAGGCAGTGATGGTTCACTGACTGGATATGCCGGAGGTTTGTGGCGTAAAAAATGGCTATTGGAACATGAAAACCCTAGTCCGCAACAAAGTTTGTTTTAAAGTCCAGTCAATTGCAGATATACTGCAACAAATTATTATTTATATTTGAAGGAATGAATTTATAAAATCCGTCTAATCCATTTGAATCCGCGTCATCCGCGTTCCATTATTATGATAGAAAAAATCAACCTCAATAACATTCTCTTTCTTGATATAGAAACAGTTCCAGAAGCCGAGGATTATAATTCTCTTGATGAGGAATTAAAAAGCCTTTGGGAACACAAAACCCAATACCAACGCAAAGACGAATATACTGCTGAGGATTTTTACGATCGCGCAGGAATTTGGGCCGAGTTTGGGAAGATTGTCTGCATTTCGGTAGGTTTCTTTGCTAACAAAGCTGACATTAGGAATTTTAGAGTAACCTCTTTTTTTGGAGAGGAAAAGAAAATACTTCACGATTTCAATAATTTATTAAACAATCATTTCAACCAACCGCAGCATGTTTTATGCGGTCATAATGCTAAGGAATTTGACATTCCGTTTCTAGCCCGCCGCATGATAATTAATCAAATCGCGATTCCCGATAAACTGAATTTATTTGGAAAAAAACCATGGGAAATTCCGCATTTGGATACATTGGAGTTATGGAAATTCGGGGATTACAAACATTTTACCTCTTTAAAATTACTATGCAAGGTGCTCGGGATTCCGTCGCCAAAAGGGGATATTGACGGCAGTCAAGTAGGGCATGTTTTTTATGTGGATAAAGACATTGACCGGATTGTAACCTACTGTGAAAAGGATACTATTGCCGTTGCCCAGATTTTTCTTCGACTCCGAAGAGAAGATTTATTAATAGATGACGAGATTATTCATGTTTAAACATAATTTTCGCCTTCAGTTTTTCAACATTTAGACCAACTTTAAGCTTAATTAGTTACTTTTGCCAACATGAACAAACCCTTGCTTTCGATACAAAATCTAGAGATTTCTTTCAAAAGAGAAGGAGGTTATAACGCTGTTATAAAAAACATCAGTTATGATTTGCATGAAAATGAAATTCTAGGAATCGTAGGTGAATCAGGTTCAGGGAAGTCGGTTTCTTCTTTGGCCATTATGGGTTTGTTACCCGCGCATATTTCTAAGATTTCTGAAGGCACAATCATTTTTGATGGAAAAAATGTAGCGAATTTGAACGAAAGGGAATTACAAAACCTTCGTGGAAATGAAATCGCCATGATTTTTCAAGAACCAATGAGTTCATTAAACCCATCACTAAAATGTGGTTTTCAGGTTCAGGAAATTCTACAGCAACACACAAAATTATCTAATTCAGAATCAAAGGCAGAAACTCTTTTATTGTTTGATAAAGTAAAACTGCCAAATCCTGAGATATTATTCGAAAAATATCCGCATGAAATTTCTGGCGGACAAAAACAACGTGTCATGATTGCCATGGCAATTGCTTGCAAACCGCAGTTGTTAATTGCTGATGAACCTACAACGGCACTTGATGTAACAGTTCAAAAAGAAATTATTCAATTGTTGAAAGACATTCAGCAGGAAACGGGAATGAGTATCATTTTTATATCTCATGATTTGTCTTTGGTTTCTGAGATTGCGCATCGAGTTTTAGTGATGTACAAAGGTGAAATTGTAGAGCAGGGAGAAGTAAAACAAATTTTTAAAAATCCGGAGCACAATTATACTAAAGCTTTAATTGCTTCAAGACCATCTTTAGACGTGCGCTTGAAACGCTTACCCACAATTCAAGATTTTTTAAGTAATGAAATAAATTCGGAAATTGTAACGTTAGAAGATAGAGTTCAATTTCATGATAAATTATACAATCAGGAACCCATTTTAGAAGTTATCAACGTCGAGAAAGAGTATTTTTCTACAGCTGGTTTCTTTGGGAAAAAGTCTGGTTTTAAAGCAGTAAATAATGTCAGTTTTAAATTATATGAAGGCGAAACCCTTGGATTGGTAGGGGAGAGCGGTTGTGGAAAATCGACTTTGGGAAATGCCATCCTACAACTGGACAAAGCCACGGCTGGTCAAATTTTATATCGCGGACAAGATATTACAAAGTTAGGGAGCACCGAAATTAAAAAACTCAGAAAAGAAATACAGATTATTTTTCAGGATCCGTATTCATCCTTGAATCCTAGAATACCAGTTGGAAAAGCCATTATGGAGCCAATGCAAGTACATGGTTTGTATAAAAATGACAAAGAACGGAAAGAAAAAACAATTGAAATTCTGGAAAGAGTAGGACTGGGAGGCGAATTTTTTAACCGTTATCCGCATGAATTTTCAGGAGGACAAAGACAAAGAATAGGAATAGCTCGAACTATTGCGCTACAGCCTAAATTGATCGTTTGTGACGAATCAGTTTCGGCTTTGGATATATCAGTTCAAGCGCAGGTTTTAAACTTGTTAAATGAGCTAAAAGAGAATTTTGGTTTTACTTATATTTTTATATCGCATGATTTGGCGGTAGTAAAATATATGAGTGATCAGGTTTTGGTGATGAACAAAGGAAAAATAGAGGAAATTGCTGATGCGGATGAGTTGTATGCTAACCCTCAAAGGGAATATACAAAAAAACTGATAGAAGCCATTCCGAAGGGCTAAAATTATTAGGTGCGTTTACAGGGGAGTTAAAAGAATGGATAATGAAAGTGAATATCGCAGAAAATGAATGAAACGCCAAAAATATATTCTATTCTAGTTGTTGAAGATGATTTCAATGATTTTGAGAAGATTGAACGATTTATATCAGTACTTGAGTGTAAAACGGAAATTAAGCATGCAAAAAACTTTAAGGAAGCTTCTTTGATTTTGTCAATGGAAGATAAGTTTTTTGATGTCGTATTGTTAGACCTTACCCTACCCGATATTGCAAAGGATGAGATAGTAGGTAAAATGTTAGATTTGGTGTTTTTTTGCCCAATTATAGTTTTGACCACAAATGATGATGTGGGTATGTCTATTAAATCAATTTCTAAAGGAATTGCAGATTACTTGATAAAAGAAGAATTAACCCCAGCTATGCTTTTTAAGAGCATGGTGTGCTCCATAGAGCGTAAAAAGATTTTCTTCTCATATGAGATGGCAAAAACACGTTATAGTGATCTTTTTCATTTAAGTCCGTTACCTATGTGGGTTTACGATTTAGGTACCTTTCAGTTTCTGGACGTCAACGATGCTGCAATAAAAAACTACGGTTTTAAGAAAGAGGAATTTCTTAATATGACTATTAAGGAAATTTGGCCAGTTGAGGACTATCCTATATTTGATCAAGGTGTTTATTCCTTTGACCAATATAAGGAGAACTTCAAGAAGAGGTACTTAAGACATCAGAAGAAAAATGGTGATATTATCAATGTGGAAATCCAAAGCAACATCATTTTTTTTAATGACTCTAAGGCTAAGTTGGTTATGGCTAATGATATAACTAAACAGATGCAGCACATCAAGACTATTGAAGACCAGAACAAAAGCTTGAAAGAAATTGCGTGGACACATTCGCATGTCGTTAGAGCTCCATTAGCTAAAATGATGTCAATTATTGACTATATGAAAGAGTCAGACGGGATTCCATCTGAGTATGAAAATTTATTGGGTCACTTTTTTGACTCTGGGACCGAACTTGATGGTATTATAAGAGATATCGTTAAGAAAACGGAAACTATTAATAAAAAATAAGTCAAATGAATTATAATGTAGTAGTTGTAGATGATGACGAAATAGTGCTGTTTTTACATAGTAAAATAATTCAGGCTGTTGGTCTTCACGAATCACCAAAAACGTTCAATTCGGCACTGAAGGCTTTAGAATTCTTTAAAAGTGTTCCTGATGATACTCCTATTTTGTTGTTTTTAGACATTAATATGCCCGTTATGGATGGATGGGGACTGTTAGATATTATCCATCAAGAGGATTTTGATAAAAAGATCGAGGTAGTCATGGTCACTTCTTCAGTAGATCAGGGAGACAAAGACAAGGCTGAATCATATTCTAAAATAATTGAGTTTGTTGAGAAACCATTTAGTAGAACGAACATGGAGACGCTAAAACTACGTTTATTGTAAACTATTGAAAGGGTGTAAATACCAAATTACTCAATAAGACGATTCTTTTTTGTCGGAATAATGTATATAAACATAAATGCATCCTAACTAAGGATGCATTTATGTTTAAAATTACTTATGATATTATTAATCAATTACCATTTCAGGAATATCACCTTCAATAATCAATTCCGCTTCAGTCGAAGCGATTATGTGTTCTACAGTTACACCTGGAGCACGTTCTAGTAGTTTGAATCCTTTTGGAGTTACTTCCAATACAGCCAATTCAGTAACTATTTTTTTTACGCAACCAACTCCAGTTAATGGAAGGCTGCATTTTTTAAGGATTTTTGACTCTCCTTTTTTGTTGACGTGCATCATGGCAACAATAATATTTTCGGCAGAAGCAACTAAATCCATTGCGCCACCCATTCCTTTTACCATTTTACCTGGGATCTTCCAGTTGGCAATATCTCCGTTTTCGGCCACTTCCATCGCACCAAGAATGGTTAAATCAACATGTTGTCCGCGGATCATTCCAAAACTCAAAGCCGAATCAAAAAAACTCGCACCTGGTAAAGTTGTTATGGTTTGTTTTCCAGCATTTATAATATCGGCATCTTCCTCTCCTTCAAAAGGGAATGGACCCATACCTAGAACGCCATTTTCGCTTTGAAATTCGACATCAATTCCCTGAGGGATATAGTTTGCTACCAAAGTGGGTATTCCTATCCCTAAGTTAACAAAATAACGGTCTTTTAATTCTTGAGCGATGCGTTTTGCTATTCCAATTTTGTCTAACATAATTTTTATTTTTTTAAAACATATAAGTCATATAAGTTTTGTTTTCGAAAGGAATACTAAATACTATTTTTGCCTTACAGTACGTTGTTCTATTCTTTTCTCATATAGCTCTCCTTGAAAGATTCGTTGAACGAATATTCCAGGAATATGAATTTGGTTAGGATCTAATGTTCCGGCTTCGACTAATTCCTCTACTTCAGCAACAGTGATTTTCGCAGCACCTGCCATACAAGGGTTGAAGTTTCGAGCAGTTCCTTTAAAGATTAAATTTCCAGCTGTATCTCCTTTCCAGGCTTTTACAATGGCAAAATCAGCATTGAAAGCATGCTCCATAATGTGCATTTTTCCGTTGAATTCGCGAACTTCTTTGCCTTCGGCTACTTCAGTTCCGTAACCTGCAGGAGTATAGAAAGCTGGAATTCCGGCTTGTGCAGATCTGCAGCGCTCCGCTAAAGTCCCTTGTGGAATTAACTCAACATCTAATTCACCAGAAAGCATTTGGCGTTCAAATTCGGCATTTTCTCCCACATAAGAAGAAACCATTTTTTTAATTTGTTTTTTTTGCAATAACAAGCCAAGTCCAAAATCATCGACACCGGCATTGTTTGAAATACAAGTCAAATTATTAGTTTCTTTTTTTACCAGTTCTGCAATTGAATTTTCGGGAATACCGCATAATCCAAAACCACCCAGCATAATGGTCATGCCATTTTCGACACCCTGAAGTGCTTCTTGAACAGAATTTACTTTTTTATTAATCATATGATTTGGTTCTAATAATGTAATTAATAGTATATATATAATCCAGATAGTAGCGTCATCCTTTGTGGTTGTAGTTCAACCAAGGCAGCTATAGCGAATAGCTGGAAATAGCTTCTAAGACTTTTAAAACTCGAACTCATCTGTGTTTTGAACGGCAGTAGTATCTTTTACTTTTGGAGCAGAATAGCAATCTACTTTAATAGAAAGATTTGCTGGTCGTTCAAATTCTTCTTTAGATACTTTAAGTTCAGGGTCAGCATAGCAAAGCTTCATGAAGTATGCCCAAACTGGCAATGCAGCAGTTGCCCCTTGCCCGTAAGTTATACTCTTGAACCTCGCTGAACGATCTTCGCAACCTACCCAAACACCTGTAACAAGGTTTGGAACCATTCCCATGAACCAACCATCAGATTGGTTTTGAGTTGTACCTGTTTTACCCGCAATAGGGTTTGTGAATTTATAAGGATATCCCGTAATTCTATTGTATCCATAACCTCCACCTTCAGTTCTTAATCTGTTTCCAGAACCACCTTCAGTTACTCCTTCCAATAATTTAATAATTGCAAATGCGATGTCTTTGTTTAAAACATCATGTGATTCAGGAATAGGTTCGTAGATTATAACACCGCTTTTATCCTCAATTCTAGTCAAGAACTGGGGTTTGATATAAACACCTTGATTAGCAAACGTTCCGTATGCTGCAACCATATCCTCAACGGTAATGTCTACTGCTCCTAATGCTATGGATGCTTGTAGCGGAATTTCAGATTTCACCCCTAATTTATGCGTTAATTTGACTACCGCTTCAGGCCCAACTTTATCCATCAATTTGGCAGATATGGTATTGATCGAATTGGCCAATGCTTTTTTCAAAGTCACCATTCCTCTGTATTTGTTGTCAGAGTTTTTAGGTGACCAAGCTTCTGTTGCATGGTGGCGTCCTGCTGGCATAGTAAAGGGAGCATCGATAATCGAATCACATGGAGACATGTTTAATTGTTCGATCGCTGTGGCGTAAACAAAAGGTTTAAATGTAGATCCAACTTGTCTAGCACCTTGACCAACGTGATCGTACTGGAAATATTTGTAATTGATTCCACCTACCCAGGCTTTTATGCTTCCTGTTTGTGGTTCCATGGCCATTAATCCTGATTGCAGGAAATGCTTGTAATAACGAATAGAGTCAATAGGAGTCATAATGGTATCTTTTTCACCTTTCCAGGTAAAGACCGTCATTTTCACTTTTTCGCTAAATGATTTTATGATTTCTTCGTCAGTTTTGTCAAGAGATTTTAAAACACTCCACCTATTTGACTGTTTCATAGCTTGGGTTAGAATACGCTGGGTTTCGGCACTAGAAATATTTACGAAAGGTGCGTTTTTATTGTTTTTTGCCTGTATGAAAAACTCTTCTTGAAGGTTTGCCATATGCGCAGAAACGGCTTCTTCAGCATGCAATTGCATTCTAGAGTCAATGGTAGTATAGATTTTTAATCCATCTTTGTAGATGTCGTAATCTGAGCCATCTGGCTTTTTATTTTCATCAGCCCATTTTTTTAAGTAATCCCTAAGGTACTCTCTAAAATAAGTAGCTGTTCCTTCACGGTGACTTTCTAATTTGAAATGCAACGTGATAGGTAAGCTTTGTAGCTTTAATTTTTGTGCTTCAGTAATCATTTTGCTTTTCTCCATTTGAGCAAGCACAACGTTTCTACGATTTTTTACTCCTTGTGGATTTCTTACCGGGTTGTATAAGGTCGAGTTTTTGAACATTCCAACTAATATAGCTGACTCATCTATAGTAAGATTTTTTGGTTCTTTCGAAAAATAAGTTTGTGCTGCTGAGCTTACACCTACAGAAAAATTCCCAAAATCGTAAATATTGCAATACATGGCCAATATTTCATTTTTAGTGTATTGTCTTTCTAATCGAATGGCAATAATCCATTCTTTTGCTTTTTGTATAATTCTGAAAGGCAGAAATTTTGATCCTTCACCGTGAAATAATTGTTTGGCTAATTGTTGTGTCAAAGTACTTGCTCCTCCACTGCTTCCTAAGCTAGCGATGGCTCTTAAGGTACCTCTTCCGTCAATACCTGAATGCTCATAAAACCTTTCGTCTTCAGTTGCAACCAAGGCATCTACTAGGTTTTTAGGTAAATCGGAATACTTTAATTGAGATCTGTTTTTTTGAAAATATTTACCAATAACAACTCCGTCAGAAGAGATTACTTCAGTGGCTAAATTTGAATCTGGGTTTTCCAAGTCCTCAAATGAAGGCATGGAACCCAACAGTCCCCATGAGGCAAACAAGAAAAATAGCACGAGTGCGCCCATTCCATAAAAGAAAATTTTCCAAAATGTTTTAGTATAATACTTAAAGTCTTTATTGACCGTATTAACCTTATTGTTGTTTTGTTTCGTAGCCATAAATTATCCTATTCTATTTTTTCTATTCTTAAACCTACATCAGTGATACCCTCTAAGTGTGTTACCCCTGGGACTTTACCTGTTTCCCTGACAGCTTGTTTGATCTGTACTTTGTACTTTCCTTTGAACTTCACATTTTCTTTGTAAAACAATTTACTTTCCTTAATATCAGTAAATCCATCTCCAAGTAATGTACCGTCTGGATTGGCCATTTGGTATTCCAAGGTATCCACTTTTGTGTATCCATTTGGTTTTTCCATGGAAACAATCAAAAAGAGGTTGTTGTATTGATAATTGTTATTGTCTCTTAAATTTATGAATACATTATAGCGTTTTGTGGAATCCAGAACTGGCAAATCGAAAGTGATAATGCTGTCTTTATGCCAGGCGCTTCCTACCGTTTTATATTCATCAAATACTCTTTTTTTATCACATGAATAAATAAGAAACACCGTCAGAAGAATAAAAAAGCTATTTTTTAGTCTCATTTTTTTTAATAATTATAGGTTTTCTTGGTGCTGCTGGTTTCTTTTCGTTAGCTGGAGAATTGTTGTTGTTTGCTGGTTTCTTGTTATTTGCAACAATTACATTTTCTCCTGCTGGTCTTGGTTTTTTGTTTGGTTTTTTCCTTTTTTTAGGTTGGTCAAAACGAGTTAAACTTTCCTGCCCCATAGCATTATTAAAATCTTTTTCCGTTTCTTGAATGATTTCAATTGCAAAATCTTCTAATGATGAAACTTTGTTTTTCAACTTGTTTTCAGTAATGATTTCTTTTACTTTTTCGATTTTTAATACATGCCAGTTGGCAAAATTATTCGTGTAAGCAAACCACATTAGACCTTTGAAAATATCTTGTTTTTGGCAAATTGCGTCCCCTTTTTCTGTAACTAATTTAGTTTCGAAATCAGGAAAACCTTTCAACGCATCCATATAAGTGTCTAACTCATAGTTCAAACAGCATTTTAATTTTCCGCATTGTCCTGCCAGCTTTTGTGGATTCAAAGACAATTGTTGGTAACGTGCTGCAGAAGTATTTACACTTCTAAAGTCGGTTAACCAAGTAGAACAACATAATTCTCTTCCACAAGATCCAATTCCTCCTAAACGAGCTGCTTCCTGACGGAAACCTACTTGTTTCATCTCAACTCTAGTGCTGAATTCTTTTGCGAAGTCCTTAATCAAAAGTCTAAAATCGACTCTGTCATTTGCAGTATAGTAAAAAGTCGCTTTTGATCCATCACCTTGAAATTCGATATCAGAAATTTTCATTTCTAGTTTTTGGGCAATCGCTAATTCACGAGCGCGAACCTTCATTGGTTCTTCTTTCTCACGTGCAGCTGACCAAATATCAATATCTTTTTGAGATGCTTTTCTATAGATTTTTGGAACTTCATTACTATCAGGACTAACTCCTTTTTTCTTCATTTGGATTTTAACCAGCTCCCCAGTTAAAGTAACAATTCCAATATCATGACCTGGAGATGCAACCGTAGCTACAATGTCTCCCATGCTTAACGTCAATTTTTCAGTATTGCGGTAAAATTCTTTTCTACCGTTCTTGAAACGAACCTCGACACAGTCAAAAGGTGCCTGGCCGGTAGGTAAACTCATGTTAGAAAGCCAATCGAAAACAGTTAATTTATTGCAGCTATCGGTGCCGCAAGTCCCATTATTTTTACAACCCTTTGGTGATCCACCATCAGAAGTTGAACAACTTGTACATGCCATAATTTTATATATAGTGTTGTGATAAACACAACTTATGTTCTTAAAACGATTAATTGGTAAAGATAGCATTTTTTAAGTTTATGTAACAACCATTGAAAACGGCAATAATTCATAAATATTTAATAAAAAAAGCCTATTTCAAATGAATGAAATAGGCTTTTGTAAATGAGCAAAAAAACTAATTTTTTGTCTAAAATATTATTTATCCCACCAAACTGGGCTAATCATAGGTTTGAAATTTAAATTATAATTTTCTGTATTTGCTCCTCTTTCATTACTTGAATAAACGTATCGTCTAATCCATTTTCCTTCATTTAAAGGGTCAGTATTTGCTGGCTTAGTTAAATTTTTGAAAGCATTTGTTGAAAAATCATATCGTCTATAATCAGTGAATACTTCTGGATTTAAGAATAAGGCAATAAATTTTTGTCTCATGATATCTTTTAATTCTAATGCTGCAACTCCTTTAGCGATAGACGCATCAGCTAGATATGCATTTTTATTAGCAGCAACAACACCAAGTTTGTCCATATTAGCTGAAATTCCAGCAAGGTAAGCAGCATTTGCTGCAGCATTTGTACCAACACTTGTTGAAGTTCCTCCCGATAGAAGAAATTGAGCTTCTGCCTCCATAAATTTCGCTTCAGAATAAGTAAGATATACTAACGGAGAATCGATTTTTGAATAAAAAAACTGAGTTCCAATTTTAGTTTTAGAGCTAGTACCAGTTCCATTTGTTGAGCCTATATAGTTTGCAACTACAGTTGGATCTGGACCCGCAGAAATTCCAGCGCTTGAATACGTACTTAGATCAACTAATAAAGGCATTCTTGGGTCCATTGTTAATGACGGAGAGGCAAACGGGAAAACGATTCCTCCATTCATATAACTAATGAAATGATTTGAAATATAAAAGGTAAGATTTCCAGTAGACAGACCTAGTTGAGACTGATACCAAGGATTTGTATTTACGCTATTGTATTTTAATTGGAAATCATCACTATTAGCAGTGAAGCCCTTTGATAAACTTGCCAAAACAGCAGTAGCTGTGGCATTAGCTCCGTTTACTTTCATTAAGTGCAATTGGAATCTAGCTTTGAAAGTGTAAGCCGCTTTCGTCCAGCTTGCTGCTTTTCCGCCGTAGATCAAATCATCTGCTCCTGGGTTGAATGTAGAAGTGTTTGGAGATGCAAATAATACAATTGCGTCATCTAACAACTTAATAACATCCGTGTAGATAAGCTGTTGTGCATCGTATTTTGGATAAAAATTAGTTGCAGCAAGAGTAGCTTCTGAATAAGGAACGTCTCCATGTAGATCAGTAGTAAAGCCCATGTTTATTGCTTTTAATACTTTTGCAATAGCAAGATAATGACTTGAATTAGTAGCAGTTGCTTTTTCTTCCAAAACTTTAATATTTGGAAGTGCTTTCGAATAAACAAGTCTCCAGTATTCATCTAATGAAGATTGGTAATGCTTGTCAATATTCTGATCGTTAAAAGCCGATGCAATATGTTGGTCAACTTGAGCCAAACTCGTAGCTGCACTATATTGCGCAGTCATTGTGTATTGAATAGAAGAAGATAAAATGTTATTAATACCAACCGATTCAGAGGAAACGGCGTTACTCGGCGTGTTCGTGTCGTAATAGTTGTCACTGCAACTATAAACGGAGATTGCTAACGTAAGTACAGTAGCAATTTTAAATATTTTTTTCATAATTCGTTTCGTTTAAAAATTAAAATCCAATGTTTAAGCCCAATGTATACGATTGTGTCAAAGGAATATTTAAACCAGAGAAACCATAAACATTACTTCCTGAACCAAATTGTTGTCCTTCTGGATCAAATCCTCTGAAAGGTGTCCATAACAAAAAGTTATTTCCACTTGCAGAGAAAGAAGCACTCGATAATTTCAATTTAGACACCAAATTAGATGATAAATTATAGGTTAAAGACACATTTCTAAGCTTCAACCATGAAGTATCTTGGATTAATATTTCAGATGCTTGGTTGATAATTGTGTTTCTATAATAGCTATTACCATCAATTGTTACAGGAATGTCGTTTTGAGAACCGTCCGCTTTTACACCTTCTAAAACGGCAGTGTGATTTCTGTCTTCAGTCATTTTTAAAATACCATTTCTAATACCATTTCTTTCTGCTGGATCAAATCCTTCACCGCCTTTTTTATACTCAAACATGAATCCTAAATCCCAGTTTTTGTATTTGAAAGTGTTATTTAACGTTAGAACATAGTCTGGAAAAGCGTTTCCAACTTTAGAATAAAGTACTGCTCCATTAACGTCTTTTGCGATTACTGGTAATCCATTTGAACCAATTAATCTTTGACCATCAACATAAGTCCAAGTTCTACCGTATAAAGAACCTGCAGCATCACCAACTTTAATTCTTGAATAAATGTCGGCACCACCATTGTAAGCAAAATCAATATTATCAAAAGGGATAGACAATACTTCCGTTTCATAAGCGGTAAAGTTAGCTATCGCAGTCCATTTGAAATCTTCGCTTTTAACGATGTCAGCAGCTAATGTCAATTCGTGTCCTGTAGTTTTTAAAGAACCAGAATTAGTCCAAGTTCCTGTTAAACCAGTACTTTGTGGTAAAGTTACTTTTAGAATTTGTCCGTCACTTTTTCTATCAAAATAAGTGTATTCTAGACGAATGCGATTTTGAAAGAAACGTAAATCAATACCAGCTTCTGTTGTGGTAACAATCTCCGCTTTGATATTTGGATCTGCATCAACAGTACCAAGACTAACTCCTCCTACACCATTAAACGGAGTATCTGGGTAGCTGTATCTTCCAATTCCAAAAGGTGGAATTTTTCCAACTTGAGCCCATGACCCACGCAGTTTCCCGAAAGAAAGTATACTTCCTTCTTTGTCTACCAAATCATGAAATACAAAAGCAAGATTAGAAGAAAAATAATTAAATGCTCGATTAGCAGTAGGTAGAGTAGAGGCGTAATCTCTTCTTCCTGTAGCCGCTAGAAATACTCTTTCTTTATAGTCTGCTTTCAACTCAGTAAAATAACCAACCGTTCTAACTATTTCGGTAGTTTGTGCAGCATATTTATTGATCGTATTCGCAATATTATTAAACTTAGGTAACAACAATCCTTCACCTCTTACAAAACCATAATCAGAGTTGGTCTCAAAAATTTGATTACCAATCATTGCAGACGTATTAAAATCTCCGAATGTTTTAGTGGCTGTTGCCAATATATCAGAGTTTAAACCTCTAAAATTAATTTTTTCATTAACGATAAAACCGTTTACAGGGGATCCTGGATCTAAGTCCGGACCAGCGTATCTGTTTCTTGTTTCTGAATAGTTGTCAACACTTCCTCTGTATACTATGTTTAACCAAGGTTTTGCTTGCCAATTCAAATCAGCGGAGGCAATCCAGCGGTCAACTTTGTCATGTAGATTACTTGTCATCGCAAAATAGATAGGTTGGTCAATAGTTCCCACAGTCCAATCTTTCTCGCCTCCAGATGCAGTCAAATAATCGTTAATGTCTATAGATGGAGACCAATAAGATAATGAACTCATTATTGATTTATCTCCAGTATTTGCACGAGTTCCTCCAGAATTAGCGTAAGAAACCGATGTTCCCATTTTTAAGTTTTCTGAAAGTTTATAACCTCCATTAAATTTCAAGGTTTTTCTAGCGTATTCTGTATTTGGTACGATTCCTTCATCTTTGCTTGAAGAGGCAGAAACGAAATAATTCATTTTTTCAGATCCTCCGCTCAAACTAATATTGTTAGTCGTGTTAATACCAGTTTTAAAAAAATCTTTGTAAAAATCTCTAAACTTAATACTCGAATCATCACTACTTGAATAAGCAGGACCATTAGTTTGGAAACCAGAAGTAAATCCAGGGTAGTAAGAAACACCAGAAGGCGTATCCGCATTCATGCTTAAAACTCTAGGAGATAAACCAGATCCTTCTCTCCATGTTGATTGTAATTCAGGGTATTTATTTACCTCACTCATGGTTACACTTGAAGAGAAATTTACTTTTGTTTTTCCCTCTTTTCCTTTTTTAGTGGTGATAATAATAACTCCATTACCAGCTAAAATTCCATAAAGTGCTGTAGCTCCAGCTCCTTTTAGTACCGTATAAGTCTCGATATCATTAGGGTTGATGTCTATAGAACGGTTTGAAAAACCAAATTGCTCGTTGCTTCCCGGCGAAGATGTATTCGCACTTGATAAAACATTTCCAGATATCGTACTATTGTTAACTGGATTACCGTCAATAATAATCAAAGGTTGGTTGTTGCTGCCTGTACTCAATGAGGAAACTCCCCTGATCAAGATATCGACTCCTCCTCCTGCTTCTCCAGAAGTTTTGCTGATTGTAACTCCAGAAATACTTCCTTGCAGTGCCTGCAATGCATTTAACTGCCCAGGACGTTCAATGTCTGCAGCTTTAATCGTTTGGTTTGCGTAACCTAAAGACTTCGACTTGCTGCTGATTCCCATTGCGGTTACAACTACTTCGTCTAGTTTGGTTTCTCCGTCTTCTTTTAAAGAAACACTCAGAGTACTACCTGAAACTTTGGCCTCTTGGCTTATAAATCCAATGTATGAAAAAACCAAAGTAGCTCCTTTTGAAGCTTCAATTTGATAATTTCCATCCATATCCGTTGCAACGGTAGTCTTGGATCCTTTCAGAGACACATTTGCGCCTGGTAATGGTAAAGTTTTGGCATCTGAAACCTTACCTTTTACTGTGATATTTTGAGAATAACCGGTAGTGATTCCAAAAAAGAACAGCAATAGAATTAAATACGTTTTTTTCATGGTTAGTTAAGTGTATAAGTTTACGTAAATCTAATACATTTTAACATTTATTAACAGTATTATTTGTGTGTTACGCTTGATTAATGTAAATATTATTAACTAAATCGATTTTTGTTATTGATTTCTGTTTTTGAAAATGTTGTGATTTAGGTGTTTAAATGTAAAAAAGCCTATTTCAAATGAATGAAATAGGCTTTGGAAGTATTTTTAAAATAGATATTTAGTCTAAAACTTTATATAATTTATCTGATAAACGAATTCTAAAAGGTAATTTGAAAGTACAAACATCATTTGCAACCGCTTTATCTGCCACTTTATCATTAACTAGCATTTCAGTAAGCACTAATTTTTGTTCTCCAGTTGTCATTCCTTTAATCAAAATAGTATCACCTATTTTAATTTCATTTTCTTCAATTGTAAATTGGCCAACACTTGGTTTTGGGAAAAAGTGGGTTCCTCTACCAATGTATTGTTTTTTAATTTTTGGCTCTTTCTTAGCCAATGCTTTCGATTTAGTTAAATCGACAAGATTAGGAACTGCGGCCAAAGGATCAAGATTTGCGTCTCTATTTTTAAAAGTCAGCACATCTGATTTTCCTTTCTTGAAAATCTTATTTCCGTTTTTAACACCACGACGTACTGCTTTTTGCTCTTCTTCTGGTAAGTGAATAATATCAATACAATCCTGTGAACAACAACCTTGCATGGCTTGAGCACATTCTTCACATTGGATAAACAACAAATGGCAACCTTCATTGATACAGTTCGTATGTACATCACAGGGTTTCCCACATTGGTGGCATTGTGATACGATATCGTCAGTGATTCTTTCGCCTAAGCGGTGATCAAATACAAAGTTTTTACCAATGAATTTACTCTCTAATTCCTCTTCCTTAATTTGCTTTGCGTAGTTAATAATACCACCCTCTAACTGGAATACATTTTTAAAACCTTGGTGTTTAAAGTATGCCGAAGCTTTTTCGCAACGAATTCCTCCAGTGCAATACATCACTAAGTTTTTATCTTCTTTAAAATCTTGTAACTGCTCATTGATAATAGGCAATGATTCTCTAAAAGTATCTACATCAGGCGTAATCGCTCCTTTAAAATAGCCAATTTCACTCTCGTAGTGATTTCGAAAATCAACAACAATCGTATTGGGGTCATCCAAAATATCATTGAATTCTTTGGCTTTTAAGTGAACCCCAATATTAGTCACATCAAAAGTTTCATCATTCAAACCATCAGCAACAATCTTGTCACGCACTTTAACAGTCAATTTCAAAAACGAGTGATCGTCTTGTTCCACAGCAATATTCAATCGCATGCCTTGCATGAAATCATACTTTTCAATAGTGTCTTTAAAAGCATAAAAATTATCTGCGGGTAGCGATAACTGGGCATTTATTCCTTCTTTGGCCACATAAATACGACCAAGAATCACTAGTGGGTCCCAAGCGCGGAATAAATCGTTACGAAATTGTGTTGGATCTTGAATTTGCGCATAAGCATAGAAAGACAAAGTAAGTCTTTGTTTTCCGGCATCATCAATCATGATTGCTCTTTCTTCTGCGCTTAAAGTGTTATACAGTTGCATGCTATAAACGGTTTAAGTGTGAAAAATTATTTTTGCAAAAGTATGAAAAAAGGTTCAGAGGAGCAAAGGTTAGGAGGTTCTAAGTTTCTATGGTAAGGAATACACATGATTAAAATAACCCCAAATTCACAAATTTTAATTTATCATAATTACAGATAACTTTTTAATTAGCGAATTATCGGTATTTTTTTTGGGAGCTATTTTACTTCGTCAGTTCGCTTTGCTCGTGTCAGCTTTGCTCTATCGCTGCTACAAGAGGATGACGCTGCAAACGAAGTTCACTGAACTCCTATAAAAATATAGTCAAGTGAAGTAATCTGGGCTAGGGAAAGAGTTTAGCGATAGCATTTTGCCTAAGATTATTTATTTTTGATTATTAACAACATTTTCCGTTAGAACTTTAGATAGTTCTTTCAGCTTTCCTTGTTCGTATAATTTAGGTAAATCTTTTAAAGCGGTTTCTAATGGCGCTTCATAATTGATATAATCCTGAAAAGTTATGCCGTCAACTACTCTTGTGTTAAAAGCGGCTCTAAAGCGTATTCCACCATCATTTGTTAGGTAGCTATATGCTAAATAATCAATCTTATGCGTTTGTTTGTTTATCCAATAATGAAATTCATCATCAAAATCTTTACCGCCACCATCTTGACCAAAAGTAACTTCGATTACATCATACTGCTTTCCTTTGATTGTGGTTTCTTCAATAAATTTTTTGTTTACTGAAGCATCTTGCAATTTGTAAGGAAGCGTAGCAAAATAAATAACGGAGTTCAATGACTCTCCATATTTACCCGCGTCTTCTTTACTCAAAGTTTGCTGCTTTGTATTGATGTATCGCTTAAAGTCATTGTTAATCATTACATCTTTGATAAGAGAATCTCCTTTTTGAACTTCAGAGGAATATTCAAAGTTGTTTCCGTCATTTTTAAAATGGTATTTTTTATCTCTAAAAACAAAAGAGTAATCAGCCTTTGAGTATAATTCACCACCGTGCGCTTCGATTGCCTGATTAACAATAGAATCCGCTGTTGATAATGGCATTACTGCTGCAATAGTATCGTTTTTAATGATTTCATCTTGAGCGTCTTTTTTCTTATTACAAGACAATACAACAGCCGCCAAAACACAAAGAGTAAGTATCGATTTTTTCATTTTATAAAAATATTACTTTTTGTAAGGAAGAAGGGGATAAGCGGTGGTTTTATAATAATTTTAACTTTGAGTTAGATATCTATAGGAGTAACTTTTTGACTTATGCAATTAGTTTGGCTATTATCAGTTTTATGTTTACGAGTGTGACGCTAGTGCTAGCTGGGGATCAGGTTTTTTATCACTTAAATTCATCTATATTAAAGTAATTTAAGTTTTTTTCAATTTCACTTGATTTCAAATCCAGAATTTCTATTTTAGGATATATAATTATTAAATTATTGACAAGAGATATTTTATTAAGCTTTTGAAATATTTCAATTGGTAAATTGAAATTTTTAGAAGACTCCGCTTTAATCCTTTTTGCTAATTCAAAGGGGTTTTCTGATTTAGTATCCTTTAACTCATAAATAACATTACATATTTCTATAATATTATTATCTAATATGTTTTTATTTAATCGAATAGTTTGGGACCATGTCTTGAACTCCGAGGTGAACTTAATATCAATCCCTGAATATGTATCATCTTTTATACTTTGTAAAACTACATTAGATAATTCTAAACTATTATAATTTTTATTTACAAATAACTTAGGTATTGTCCCTTCATTTATCTTTAAGATATTTGTTGACATTTTTCCCTCAAACAAATATTTTTTTAAGTTGTTTTCGTCTTCAAGTAGATAATCTTTCAAAAAGTATATTACAAAATGTAAATTCGGAATACTATATTTCCCGTTTATATTTAGTTTTAATTTCTTGGCTTCAATTGTGAAATACGGATAACTATCTCCACCAGTTAATTTCGAAATCATGTCTTTTTGCGATTCTAAAATTGAATTTTTCGCTTCAAGAGTTCTTTCTAAATTCTCTAGATTAGTTTTATAATTTAGATCGGATTTTTCTAGATTTTCAATCGTGTTATCATAAGTTTCCTTTATTTTATTGTATGTAATATTAGCTTGTTCTTGAGCTTTTAAAACATCTTTACTTACTATATTTAAATTATCAATAGTCTCTTTTCCTGTTTTTACTAAAGAGTCCGTTTTAGCTTCAATTTCATCTTTCTTTATATTGTCTTTTTCAGCACTTATGTATGAAAAAAAAGCACCAATAATTAATACTATTAGTATTCCTAGGTTTAAAGTCATATGTGTTTTTATTTTTCTCATTTCTCAAATATATACATTTTTCCTACACAAAACATTTCTAGCCCAGATAGCAGTGGAAATCCTTTTTTACCCGCGTTTTTAGCGGGAAAAAAGATTGTAACGAATAGCTGACGCGAGCGAAGCGAACTGACGAAGTAAAATAGCTACAAACAAAAAAACCGCAGCTTCACAAATTTAGAATCTGTGAATCTGCGGTTAAAATCTTTGCGAACTTAGTACAAATACTTTGTAACCTTTACGGTTAAATTATAGTATTAACAGTGCTCGTTAAAAGCATCTTGTAAGTTCTCAGCGATCATTTCAGCTGGGCGACCTTCAATGTGATGACGCTCTAACATATGAACCAATTCTCCGTTTTTGAACAAAGCCATACATGGCGATGATGGAGGAAAAGGGAACATGTGTTGTCTTGCAGCATCTACCGCTTCTTTGTCAACACCTGCGAAAACCGTGATCAAATGGTCTGGTTTTTTTGCTCCGTCTAAGCTCATTTTTGCTCCTGGACGCGCATTTCTAGCAGCACAACCACATACAGAGTTTACAACAACTAGTGTAGTTCCTTCTGCTTTTATTGCGTTATCAACCGCTTCTGCACTATGTAAATCTTGAAAACCTGCTACTGTTAATTCAGCTTGCATTGGTTTTACCATTTCTTCTGGATACATATCTTTGTATTTTAAATATTAATTTTTTAATAAGCAAAGTTACGAAGTTTAAAAAGAACTCCATTAGTTGCATTATAAAGTTTTGTTATTGTTTAATAGACGGTATTTTTGGAGCTAATTTACTATCATAAATACTTAATCGATCGAATTAAAGCACTGATAAAAGGCATTTTTGGGCATTTTAAAATGACCTGAATGTCTTCGAGCAACGAAGTTTCTTCATCCAAGAACTTAAAGATTAAGGTGGAATCTCCTTTTTTAAACATCGAGGAAAAGAGATGGGCTCCCATTTCGTTGTGACGGTCTAATATATCTAACAAAAGCAAGTCATAAAACCAGAATTTAGTCTTTTTATGGAACTTTCTTAGATCGCTATCCTTTTGAATGAATTCAATTAGTTCAGTCGATTTCTTGTCGGAGTTTTTGAAGGTATAGCCCGTACTAGCTTTGGTCCAGCCACCCGCAGTTCCTATGTTGAGAACGCGTTTGGTATTTTTTTTCCAAAATGGATAGCAGCTCATAGGAATACTTCCTCTTTCTTTTTCGATTATTTCGTAGTTACTAATACCGAGTTTCCGAATGTATTTTTGAATCTCCTCTTCGTACTCGCTTCTCTCTAAAAGTTGGTGCGAGAATAGGGTGTATTCTAGTAAGGCTTCGGTTTTTGAAGTGGGCAAAACGTACATAAAGCGGGTGTTGCCTCTTTGATCCACCGAAAAATCCATAAAAGTAGCTTGCTCTTGATTAAAGACAGCTTCTTCACTTTTTATAAACCAACCTATAAAATGCTGTTGCAAAACAGGATATTTGGTTTGGTTTTCCGCTTCTTGTTTTCTGTAAATGCTGTTAAAAAGACTGTCACAGGTAAAACTGTCCGCTTCTGTCGCCACATAGACATGATTTGGAATTTCATTGATGTCTATTACTCTCTGGTTGATGAAATGGATGTTGGTTTCATTCAGAATGCGTTCAAATACCTGATTGTAAAAATCCAATCCTTGGATCATATTGTACTGATACGGCAATAAATCTAAAGTCCGACGAAAATCAGCATTGGCAAACAGCGCCGAATTCCATTTTTTGGAGATTGATTTTTCCCATACGGAATCGTTTTCTTCCCAAAAACACCAAGTCCTGTCATTCGTTTTTTTTACATCCTCATCAATAAGCAGAATCGTTTTGTCCTTAAATTTTCCGGATAACGCCATTTTATAGACTGTCATCAAAGCGGACAAACCTGCACCAGTGAAAATGTAATTGTAATGTTTCATATTGATTGTAGAAATTCTTCTCAAAAATAGGCAATTATTTCAATCTCTCAAGAATACGCAAAAGAGCTTTGGCATTAATATAGGAATGCTGCTGGAATAGAATGGCGTTATCTGTGTCAAGTACGGTCAATGTAGGATAAACGACTTGCTTGTCAATAGTTGCTAATGCTGTCGCCAATTCATGGATTCCCGTATTGGTTCCCGTTGGTTTGAATTGGAAAGTATGATTGTTGAAAGTGATTTCTTTTTTCGATTCGGCATCAAAAGAGATGAAATAGAAATTCTCGTTCAATTCTTTGATGATAGCGGGGTTATTAAAAGTGGACATTTCCATTATTTTGCAGTATTTACACCAGGAAGTATGGATATAGACTACGATGGGTTTTGGTTTTTCCTTAGATAATTGCTCTACTTCTGTAAAGGAATGCGTCTTTAATTGAGCAAAACCCGATGGAATTGCCATGAGTATTAGGAGCAATATAAGGACTGTTTTTTTATTAAACATATAAGTCATATAAGTTGTATTGCGTATAAAAAGTTCTACCACATAGATTCATAGAAAGTGTTTTGCCTTTAAAAGAGTTTGATAGATGTTTCACTTTTCACATAGTTAAACTGTTTTTTGTGTTTTCTTAAATTATAACATTCGTTAAAATCTATTTTTCTCTTCTATTAAATAAAATGTCTTTCACCACATTACAAATTCTATGTTTCTATGTGGTTAAAAAATATAATAATGTCTAAAAAACTTATATGACTTTTATGTTAAATAATTTTACCACATAGAGTCATAGAAAGTAGTTTGTCTTTAAAAAGAATTTGATAGAGTTTCACTTTCCACATAGATAAACTGTTTTTTGTGTAATCTTAAACTATATGAATCATTAAAATCTATGTTTCTCTTCTATTAAATAAAATGCCTTTCACCACAATACAAATTCTATGTTTCTATGTGGTTTAAGAAAGGATGATAATTGTAAAAAAACTTATATGTCTAAAAACGCACAATCTAATTATCCCTTGAAAACTTACATGACTTATATGTTAAAAAAAATCACTTCAAATTGTATCTTAAACCAATAAAGCTTCTAATTCCCTGATTAGGTCCATAAACATAACCGGGGTCAAACGTCAATGCATACGGATTATCAGGTGTTGCTTGTACGTTTCCACTATTGTCGTATTGCACTTCTTTATCAAATGGATCGTTTGCTCTTGCAATTATAAAAGGATTTCCCTTGTTAGGAGTCCAGTTCAATAAGTTTTTAACACCAGCATAAAGCTCCAAGTTTTTAAATTTATTAAATGTGAATTGGATATTCTGAATACTCCATATAGGCGAATATTCTTCTCGTGGATCTAAGTCTCCTAAAAGTGGTAAACGCATTGGTCCGTAAACATTTCCGGTGTAATCTAAGTCAAGAAACAATTTATTTATTCGGTATGAAATTGCCCAAGTAGCTGAGAGTTTTTCTGTTAGGATTTGTCTAGTGGTGGTGTTATTTTCGGTTTTGGAAACATCCATATATGTCGCACCAAGAATCATTTTTAAACCATTGTTAAAAACCATATCTACATTCGTACTTATCCCTTTTGTAACGGCATATCCATCTAAATTTTTATAAATAATCTGATTTGGATTAGAATCGTAATCCGGAATTATAGAATTACTGAATCGGGTGTACCAAGCGGTTGTTTCTAGGCCAATGAAGGTTCCGTTATTAGTATATATTTTCTTCAGGTGATTTAAATTGGCATTAAAAGAACGTTCCGGTTTCAGTTCTTCTAGGACAATTACATCGCGCGAACCAGTTAAAGCGGCATGTTCTTCTGTAAATAGATTAACTATTCTAAAACCTGTTCCGGTGTTGAAACGCAGAATATTATTGTCGTTTATTTTCCATTTGTAGGCTAATCTCGGAGTGAAAATAGAACCGTGGTTGTTGTTGTAATCGTAACGTGCACCCAATAGCACTTTATGATTGTCATTAATTTCAATTTCGTCCTGAACGAACAAACTTGGAATCCAATTTACATCTTCATCGACCGTGGCGGTGGTGTTGTCATCATAATATTGGTAACGCAAAGCAGTACCAAAAAGCAAATCGTGATTGTTTATTTTTTTATCCCAAGTCAATTGCCCAAAACCGATGCGTTGTTTTGCCAGATATGGCATATCACCATAAACCGAATTCTGATCGTGATCTGTGTATGAAAAGGAGAATAACATTTTCTCAATAGTTGGCAGTTCATAAGCTCCTAAAAGTTCCCAACGTTTGGTGTAAATACTTTCACCGTAGACTTCGTTTCCTCCTCGGTATTTCTTTTCCCATTGCAATTCTCCACCCCAACGGTCTTCATAAAAAAAACGTCCAGCTAGTGAGAGTTGCTTATTGCTTTTTCGATTAAAATTCCATTTTTGAAAAACGGATACACGATCTTGCAAAGTAACATCGGTAAAATTATCATTGTTGTTGTCAATAGGATTACTGTAATTAAAGTAATTCACACCTGTTAAAACCGAAGCTGCTTTTCCAACATTTCCTTTGAAACCTAAATCAACATTCAATTCTCCCCAATCTGTTATAAATGTATCTGCTGAAAATATCGGTGCATTTTTCGGGTTTTTAGTAATGATATTTATTAAACCGCCTACAGCTTCACTTCCGTATAGGGAAGAAGCAGGGCCTTTAACGATTTCTATTCTTTCCAATAGTGAATTTGGAATTCCAGATAATCCATAAACAGTGGAGAGCCCGCTTACAATGGGCATTCCGTCAATTAAAACCAAAGTGTACGGTCCTTCAAGACCGTTGATGTGAATGTCTCCTGTGTTGCAAACATTACAATTTAGTTGTGGTCGCACGCCATTTACGTTTTGTAAAGCTTCAAATATATTGGCAGTTGGGTTTTTCTTAAAAAAAGTGGGTTTGTATACTTCTACGGGAACAGGACTTTCTAGACGGCTAACCGGCTTCATAGTTCCGGTTATCACTACTTCGTCAAGAGAGTTGTTTTCTTTTAGATAGAAATCAACTACTAATTCAGTAGAGTCTATAAGAGTAATATTTCTGCTCTCAGATCTAAAACCAGTATAAGACGCTACAATTTCATAATTTCCTGGCGCAAGATTTTTTATGGAATAATCCCCGTTTTCATCTGAGATGGTTGTTTTAGCAGCTTTTTTTAGAACAATATTAGCTTGCTGCAATGGCATTCCATCGGCAGTAACGCTTCCTTTTAGACTCGATTGAGCAAATGAAAGGCTTGTGATTACTAAGAAAAAGTATAGTATTAGGTTTTTCAAAATGTTATTTTAGAGTGTGTTTAAATATAAATTTAGGCAAATCTAAAAATTATATTTGATATAACAAAAAAACATAATTATATTTGCCTCAAATAGTTATAAAATGGGAAAATCATTAGAAGAGGTAAACGAGTCGGTTTCCACTCTAAATAAGAAATCAGTATTCCGAAAAATATTGGCCTTTTTTGGCCCCGCTTACCTTATTAGTGTTGGATATATGGACCCAGGAAACTGGGCTACGGACATTGCTGGAGGTAGTCAATTTGGTTATTCTCTACTTTGGGTTTTATTGATGAGTAATATCATGGCTTTGCTATTGCAAAGTTTAAGTGCTCGACTGGGAATCGTGACTCAACGGGATTTGGCACAAGCCTCTCGTGAAACGTATTCTCCATTTATCAACTACATTCTTTATTTTTTGGCTGAGGTTGCCATTGCGGCCTGTGACTTGGCTGAGGTGTTAGGAATGGCAATCGGGATTAATTTGCTTTTCGATATTCCACTTATCGAAGGGGTAATGATTACTGTATTAGACACTTTTTTATTATTGTTTTTGATTAATAAAGGAATCCGAAAAATGGAGGCTTTTATCATAACATTGGTGATGGTAATTGGAGCGTCATTTATTTTCGAAATGATTTTTGCACAACCGGAATTAGACAAAGTAATATTAGGTTTGATCCCATCAATGCCAAATGAAACCGCATTATATATCGCGATTGGTATTATTGGAGCTACGGTTATGCCTCACAATTTGTATTTGCACTCTTCATTGGTGCAAACCAGGAAATTCGATAGAACCAAAGCAGGAATCAAGCAGGCGTTAAAATACAATTTCATAGATTCTACCATCGCACTTAATTTAGCTTTTTTAGTGAATGCCGCAATTTTAATTTTGGCGGCAGCCACATTTTATAAAGTCGGCATGTATCATGTGGCCGAAATTCAAGATGCACATAAATTTTTAGCGCCACTTTTAGGAACGAAGTGGGCGCCTATTTTATTTGCTGTAGCCTTGATGGCTGCGGGGCAAAGCTCAACCATAACAGGAACTTTGGCTGGACAAATTATTATGGAAGGCTACTTAAATTTAAGAATTCAACCTTGGGTACGTAGAATTATAACTCGATTAATCGCCATCGTACCAGCAGTTATTGTGATTACCATTTTTGGCGAAGGCGTAACTGGAAAATTACTGATTTTAAGTCAGGTGATTTTGAGTTTACAACTTGGTTTTGCGATCATACCGCTAATTCATTTTGTAAGTGATAAATCAAAAATGCATGGATTTCATATCAGTACCCTTACACAAATTGCCTCTTGGACTGTGGCTACAATAATTGTTATTTTAAATGGTAAGTTAGTTTATGATGAAATTACCGGATGGCTAGCAACCTCTGAAAACCCTATTGTACTGTGGTTAACAGTGGTTCCTTTGGCATTTAGTTTCTTGATTCTATTGCTGTATATTGTTTTCAAACCATTTGTGTCGAAATCTAAAATCAGCATTCAAAATCATTCGCCACATAATTTAAAACTTAAATTTTCGGAGTCGGGAAGTAATGCTAAAAAGAATGTTGCTGTGACAGTAGACTTTTCTGATGCTGATGAAGTGGCTCTGAATAGTGCTTTCGAATTAGGAGGCTTAGGTGCAAAATACACTTTGATACATGTTGTAGAAACTGTGGGAGCAATGATTTATGGCGAGCACATAGACGATCATGAAACCTCAGTCGATGAAAAATTACTAGAGGAATACAAAGATATGCTTTCAGAAAAAGGATTTACGGTAGAGATACAGTTAGGTTTTGGGAAACCTAATAAGGTCATTCCGGAGATTATTAATAAAGGGAATTTCGATATTTTGGTCATGGGAACGCACGGCCATACCGGTTTCAAGGATTTGATTTTTGGTACTACAGTAGATAAGCTGCGTCACAAGATTTCAATCCCACTATTTATAGTTAAAAATTAAAATTATTAGGAGCTTTTTCCTGCTATGCGCTATATTCCCGATAAATAAAAACTACAGTTAAAAAACTTTGTTTTATAAATCGGGAGATGCTACAACAGCGGGGCTAAAAAATATATAAATGACATTTTCAGAAGAAAACTATCTCAAAACCATTTACCACATCACAGTCGTTTCAAATTCTGCGGTGAGCACTAATGCCATTGCTGAAATGATGGAAACTAAAGCTTCCTCAGTAACCGATATGATTAAGAAACTAGCTGAAAAGGATTTGGTCAATTATAAAAAATACCAAGGGGTTTCCTTGACAGAAAAAGGCAAGCTAGCAGCAAAAATGATCGTTAGAAAACACCGTCTTTGGGAAGTTTTCTTAGTCGAAAAGTTAGATTTTTCATGGGATGAGGTACATGATATCGCCGAGCAATTAGAGCATATAAAGTCAGAAAAACTGATTAATAAATTGGATGATTTTTTAGGAAACCCAACCACTGATCCACATGGTGACCCAATCCCAAATGCGGAAGGACAGATACTCAAAATTGAAAAGCAATTACTTTCAGAGTTGTCTGCAAAGCAAAAAGGAATATGTGTGGGCGTGAAAGATACTTCCTCTGAATTTTTGAAGTACCTAGACAAGCAAAAAATTGCTTTGGGATCCAAAATAGAAATTATAAGCAAAGAGAGTTTTGATTTATCTTTCAAAATCAATGTAGACGGAGTGGCTTTGACGATTTCGAATAAAATTGCCAGTAATCTTTTTGTGGAAACGACTTAAATTAAATCAGTTATATTTGATGTAATTAAATGAAAGTCAAATGAAAAATATTCTTTTTGCCGTGATGCTAATTTTTAGCTTTTCTTTATTTGCCCAAAACAATAATGATGTCAGTTATCTGAAAATAAAGCAAAATAGCTGCATAAAGAAAAAAGGGAATTCTTTAGTATTTAAAGAAGTTCTTTCTGATTCGCGCTGTCCAGAAGGAGTCAACTGTATTTGGGCTGGCGAGATAAAAGTTGTGGTAGCTGTATATCTGGACAAAAATTTTATAAAGGAAGAAACTTTGATTATTTCAGGGAAGAACAGCCAGGAAAACATTGCCTGGATTACGCAATATTTACCGGCTGATAAAAGAAACATAGAGAGTATAAACGTTTTTCCATACCCAAAAGAGGGAGTTAAAATCAAGTCCAAAAAGTACTTCTTACAGATAGCTTATATAAAGTAAGCGTATCCTAAGCTCAGTTATTTTTCATCGCTTTTGAAACCTATTAATTTTCGATATTTCTTTTCACTTTCCTCCAAGGCTACCTCAAGCTGCTTGTAAGAAGTGATGTCTTTTATATTTGCAACTGCTGCAATAACGTAGTTATTTTCATCAACTATGGGTCTTCCGCTTATTAAAACTCGTTTTTTAGTTTTTGTTTCGGGATTCGCAATTATTATTTCAACATCATCTGATGACTCGCCTCTTAATGCTTTGTCTAAAGGAAGGTTTTGGGCGGGGAAAATGGTTTTTTCATCAGGATAATATAAGTCATACTCCGCTGACCAGTCAAGGGTGGTAGGTATTTCAGAATCTTGTTTTATACCTATAATTTCTTCAGCCATATGATTAGAAAGTACAATTCTTTTTTGGGTATCAGTAACAATGATTCCCTCACCAATATTTTCTAAAATCAATTTTAATTTTAGTTCATTTTGACGTACTAATCTATCGGCCTCAATTTTCTCGTTTTCCAGTTTTTTACTTATTGAAATGTCTTTGATAAAGGCGATAAAGATATAGCTACCTAGTATTGTGGCAGGAGATACCGTAAACTCGATGTCAAACTCTAAGCCGTTTTTATTAAGACCGGTGATTTCTTTTGTTTTGTTGATGATGGGACTTTCCCCAGTTGAAACAAAAGTTTTGAACTCTTTGGCAAGACTCTCTCTATGCTGTTCTGGAATAATTAAATCTCCCATGGGTTTTCCTAAAACCTCGGCTAAAGACCAACCAAAAATCTTTTCAGCTTTTGGATTCCATCTTATAATATTTCCGTCTTCGTTTATTACAATTAAGGCATCTGGTGCCTCGTTAAATATGGTTTGCAATTGACCTTCGCTTTCTTTTAATTTTTGCTCGGCAGCTTTTCGATCAGTAATGTCTCGCATAATCGATTTATGCCCAGTGATCCTATTTCCTTCTCTCAACTGTTTTACGGTTTGCTCCACCCATTTTTGTTGTCTAGATTTTGTGATTATGGGAAAGGCATATAAGGTCTCGTCGATCTTATGTTTAAATTGATTAAGATAGAATTCGTTTACACGTTCTCTCCATTCTGGCGCAACAAGATCTGAAATATTAGTGCCTGTCAATTCCTTTTGAGTATAACCAGTTAATTTTTCGCAAGCAGGATTGATATAGGTTACGTTACCTTTATAATCCGTAGTATGCACAACATCACTTGTGTTTTCTACTATTTCACGATATTTCTCTTCGCTTGTTTGAAGTGTTTCTATGGCTTCTGCCAATTGAGCTGTACGTTCAGTCACCTTTTTTTCTAGCTCTTCATTTAATTTCTTAATAACATTTTCTGAGTTTTTTCTTTCAGTAATATCATGAAAAACGGCGACCGCGCCTGTAATTTTACCTGCTGAGTCTCTCAATGGCCTTGCTGACATTATAACAAAATTACCTTCGGTTTTTCTGTAGTTTTGAATAAACAGCTCCATGTCATCAACATCTTCGCCATGTAAAGCTTTTACCAAAGGAAGATCTTCAGTTTTCATAATGATCTTAGTGTCTGGCCAGAATACGCCATAGGTATCAGCCCATCGCTCTTCAGGAATATCCAACAATCCAATTCCGATTATTTTTGCGGAGGCGGGGTTCCAAATAAGGAATTTTCCTTTTTCATCAGATACTACTAATCCGTCACCCATATTTTGAATTACGGATTGTAAAAGAGTATTTTGCTCATCTAATTGCTCTTTTGATTTGGCTACTTCATTGTCTCTTTTTTCAATGTTTTCTAGCATATCATTAAAACCAGAGGCAAGTACGCTAATTTCATCTTTTCCTTCAACAGTCATTCGAATTTTATAGTCAGATGTTTCTTTTATGTTTTGAATAACCTTTACGAGGTTTAGTATGGGTTTTGAAATGTATTTTTTAATAATCATCGCAATTAAAAAAGCAAGCCCGATTCCCACGACTAGAAGTATTACTCCTAGGCTTAATACATCCATTTTTATTTTGGTTAACTCCGTTAGCTCAAAGCGGATGCAAACATATCCTATCGTTTCATTGTCTTTTTTAATTTTGCTATAAATAAAAAGATTTTCAGTTGTAAACAAAGACTTATTTTGCCCCATTTCTGGCACAGAGAACTTGTAAGTTGAATCAGATCCTACTTTGGTATAAGAAGCAAAAACTTTCCCTTCTTTGTCAAGGATAACTGCATTTAAGATGTCATTTTGTACTTGTAATTCAGTTAGGATTTTTTCGGCCGCAGCATTGTCTAAAAACTCAATGGCAGAAGCACTATTGAAGCCGATTACCTGAGCAATAGCAGTTGAGGTAATTGCTTTTCTGTCTTTAAATCCTTTAATGTTGATTAGCACAAATGCTGTAATACAAATCCCTAATACGAATGCTGATGTGAAAACCTGCATAAGGACCAGTTTATTTTTAATAGAAATGTTGCGTAGATTTATCATTTATATTTGTTTTTCAAGTCTATAAACAACTACATTTTGAAGTCGTTGTAGTGGTTTTGTTTTATAATTAGTATTGGAGGTCATCAAAACTGCAGTCCTGAATCAATGTAAATTTAAGAAATTACTGTACAATAATTGCATGTTGTAGCAAGAAGGAGCTAATTCCTATTCCTGCTTTGTTTATTGCCTTTAGGTTTACTTCAAATTTTAATTTATTTTCCATCAAAACAAAATTCATATGTGCCCCTTTTTTGCCATCCCCATTATGCTCCGTTACTATTAATACTGGCTTTCCGGAAAAATTGGAAAGTATGGTTTCGATGGGGGTTGTACAATTGTAAGGAATAAATAAAATATGGCAAGAACGAATTTCTTTCAGGGTTTTGTATTCCTTAATGTCAATTTTCTTGTTTTTTGTTGCTTTTAGCAATGAAGTGGTAATGGGACTTTCTTCTAAGATGGCAATCTTAAATGTTTGTTCCTTGGAATAATTTTTCCAATATACATAGTCCACAAAACGAAATAGAAAATCAGCTTTTAATGCATAATCCTTCCCGCCAGCTTGCTCTTGGGCTGATATTTGATTGCTTCCCATCAGTGTGAGCAGCAGTATCAAATAAAACAGGTAGTGTTTGAGTATCATATCTTATAATTTTAATGATGTATTACGGTAGTTTTAGTTGGTTTTTAACCAAATTAAAATTTATAGATTAGTGCTACACTAGATAGTGTTCCCAATTGGCTAAAGTGATATCCTTCATAGGTCATTTGAGAATATCGGCCATTGAATGTAATCAGGTTGAATTGCGATTTTACTTGATTTGGGTCATTTAAAATAGCAGCTCCAGTCGTGTTTTCAGCCTTAAAATTCCATTTCGGCAATACATTCAGTAAATTATTCACATTTAAAGCTAGTGTAAATTTTTCAGTTACAGCATAATTCATTCCTAGATCAGTTACAATTTTTGGTGTAAACTCGGTTCTTAAATTAGAATCTAACCCATCTTGTTTGAATGTTGCTTTGCCAAAATAGGTGTTGTTCAGAAATAAGTCGAATTTGTTAATTTTGTAAGTTGTTCCTAAAATCCACTTTGTTTTGGGTCTTGATGTAAACATTAAAGCATCAAGCGTAGGTCCAAAATTGTCACTTGCGACGGCTGAAATTCTTTTATTTTCGAAAGTTATGTTTCCAGATAAATTGAAACCTAGTTCTCCATATCCAAGTTGCAGATTACTATAATTTGTAACTACGTCTAAACCCGAAGTCCTTGTGTCAAATGAGTTTTCAAACCAGGTTACAGTTCCAAATTGTGTTTCAACATTGTCTCCCAGGATAATTCTGTCTTCCACCTTAATGTTATAGTAATCTATGGTGAAGTTAAATTTTTTGAATGGTTTGGCTCCAACTCCAATGGTTATATTCGTTGATTTTTCTGCATCTAGTTTGGGGATTCCAAGAACACGCGCTTGCACCGAAATGTTGTTTATTAAGCCGCTAATTTGAATAGCTTGGCCAGGCAGGAATGAGTATTGTGATTTTTGAGTATAAATCTGGTGTAAGGTTGGTGCTCTAAATCCTGTAGAAACAGATCCTCTTAAGGTAACTTTATCATTAGCGAATTTATATCTACAACTTAGCTTCCAAACAGTGGCTCCGCCAAAATCGCTGTAATTTTCATAACGGACTGTACCATTTACCAAAAAGTCTTTATTAAAATCATAAGCAAGATCAAAATAACCGCCCAGATTGTAGCGGTTCCACTTACCGGAATCTTCCGGTCTATTACCAGAAAAAGAATCAGCACCTGATCCATCCCAAGAGGCTTTGTCTCCCTCGACAATTTTAAAGGTTTCGGATCTAAACTCTGAACCAAACCCAATACTAATTTTGTCTGATAGTACTTTAGAAATATCCAGATTACCCACAATATGGTTAAAAGAAGCAGCGCCCGGTTTAAAAAAAACGGGACTGTTCTCTTGATAGACATTTAGGCCATTAGAAGCTTTTATATTGGAGCTGTTTTGTGAATTTTCTACTGTATAGGTTTGGGTATTGCCACCAACGGTTATGCTGGCATCAATGTTCCATCCATTCTTTATCGCTCCATAACCCAAGGTTGCGTTGTAGTCATTTAAGTCGCCGGTAAAAGTGGGATGGTAGCCTTTGTAAGAGGCTGTTGTACCATCACCAAAGAAATCCTTTAGATAAGTTGGATAAACTGATGCGGTACTCCAGTTCGAGATATTGGGGTTTTCAAAGGGGTTTTGTATCGATTTCCAATAAGGGGTTCTATAATTCGCAAACGAGTTCACTTTTTTATAGCTATAAGCGGCATTATAGTACAATTGCGTTTGGTCTGACAGATTAAATCCTCCATTGACCAAGAATTTAGCGGAAGCTGTTTCTGGAGATCCATTTATATTCCTGCCGTCTGGATTATCTTTTAAAAATGAATCCACTGAAGTTCTTCCTGCCACATTACCTTGGTTAATGGTAGCCAATTTTGCATTGTAATCAGAAGAACCTTTATAGTCTTCGAATATTGCATTAATTTGGGTTTCATTCAGTCCAGTAATGTTGGTACCATTAAGTGTATTGTCATTATTGACATAACTGGCCGGGTTACTGGGAGATATTGCTATAAAATCATTAAAATCTCCTTCTGCATCAACTTTTCCGGCTCGGTTCGCCAGATTTACTTTTGAGAAATCGAGGGTGTAATTGACAAAACCTTTTTCGCCTACTGTAGATCCATTGTTTAAACTAACGCCTATCATTTCGCCGTCACCTTTGGCTGTAATGCCAGTTTTTAAATTTATTATACCGTTGCCAGTTCTCTTTTTTAATATAATATTTATAACCCCAGCTATCGCATCAGAGCCATATTGTGCTGAGGCGCCATCTCTAAGAATCTCTACACTTTCGATCGCGTCAATTGGTATTGCAGAAAGGTCAGCCGCAGTTTCTCCTTGACCAGGAGATGTTTGAACATAGAGTAGTGAGCTTAAGTTTTTTCGTTTACCGTTGATAAGAATTAATGTCCTGCTAGGTCCCATATTTCTAATCTCATAGGGATCCAGTAATGAAGTGGCATCATTTACGGGTGTTTGAACCGTGTTAAATGAGGGTATTAAGTGTTGTAGTGCTTTATCAAAGGTTAATTGCCCAGTCGAACTTAAATCTTCAAATGATAACACATCTATGGGGAGTGCGGTAGTAGTATTGCTTCGTGGAGCGGCTCTTGTTCCTGTGACTACAATTTCATTGGGATTTTGTCCTCCTTCTTCAGATAAAATGACGTTTAGAACAGATTCTGTGGTGTCATATTCTTGTTTAGGGAAACTGTAGTAGCTAAAGATCAAAGTAGCCTGGTCTTTTACAACAATTCGATATGCTCCATTAATATCAGTAGAGACACTGTTAGTGGTGCCTTTTTCGGTTATGTTAGCTCCTGAAAGACCTGCGCCAGCATTGTTCAATACGTAGCCAGAGATTGCTTTTTGTGAATAAAGCGAGCTCATATTTAGGATTAAAAGTAGTAAGACAAATTTTTTCATAATCAGTTGTTATTGGTCCTTTTGATTTGAAATCAATTGTAACATAATAATTGTATGAAATTCTCATTTGGCGACTTGACTAAGCAGCTTGTAAAAGATTTGCTTAGGAAATCAAAAGGAGTCTCTTTTTATTTTCATAGTTGGTAGTTGTGTGTTTTTTGGCTGCACTTAGTTATTCTTTAAAATGTATTGAGACAGCAGAGATATTACGATTTATAGACCGATAAACTTCTACTGTTTCCATTTTGATGATTACTGCTATAAATGATATAGCGCTTTTCATTTAAATAATCTTGTACAATGCAATATTTAGTTCTAATTCAAATTGTTCCATAATTTCAATTGCTTTTGTAGGAGTAAAGCGAATAGGTATGAAATTAGATTTAAATCCAATAATTAACAGTTAGCGATGTAAACAACTGACCTTTAAGCTTTAAATGCATACGGGAGCTACGTAAATTTAGTTAATATAAATTAATTAACTTAAATTAAAGAAGAGTTTTTTAATTAGGATGGAGCTTGTTTCTCTTTTTGGATTAACAGGATTTTAGAATTTACAAAAAAAGAAAAGAGGTATTATATATTCCTTTTGCAGAAGGCGTAAAAAGAGGAATGGTTTATATCTTAGTGGCAACCACAATCGTCGCTACCACAATCTTTAGCAGATTTTTTTTTCTTAAAAAAATATTTTTTAATTAAAAAACCAACTGCAACTGCTAGAATAATAAAGGCTATTATTTCTTGTAACATAATGTGTTTATTTTAAAATTTGGTAGGCAATAAGCGCTACAACGTATGCAAAACCACTCATGAAAATAAGTTGACCTACCGGCCATTTCCAAGAGTTAGTTTCTTTCTTAGTTATAGCAAGTGTACTTGCGCATTGTAAGGCAAAGGCATAGAATAACAATAGTGAAATTCCTGAGGCAAAATTGAATATTTTATCGCCCGTTTCAGGATTGATTTCCGCAGCCATTTTGTTTTTTATTGTGTCTTCATTATCACTTCCGCCTACACTGTATATTGTGGCAAGTGTCCCTACAAAAACTTCTCTAGCAGCAAATGAACTAATAATGGCAATACCTATTTTCCAATCGTAACCCAAAGGTGAGATAGCTGGTTCTATGGTTTTACCCATAATTCCAATATAAGAATTCTCTAGTTTGTATGAAGCTATTTTGTTGTCTAGTTCTTGTTGAGGTAATGCAGTATTTTCGATTTTGGATTGTATTATCTGCTCTGCATTTTTGAATTTTTTTCCAGGACCGTAAGAAGCTAGGAACCACAGAATAATCGAAATCGCTAAAATTATTTTTCCTGCACCGTATACAAAAGCTTTTGTTTTTTCAATCACATTAATCGCCACGTTTTTAAACATTGGTAATTTGTAATTTGGCATTTCAACAACAAAAAATGTCTTTCCTTTGATTTTCATTATTTTGTTTAAAACATAGGCAGATAATATCGCCATACCAAAACCTAAAAGATAAAGCAACATCAGTGTTAAACCCTGAAGATTTAAAATTCCTAATACACGTTCGTCTGGGATTACAAGAGCAATAATAATGGCATAAACGGGTAACCTAGCTGAACAAGTTGTAAACGGAGTAACTAGTATGGTAATTAGTCTTTCTTTCCAGTTTTCGATATTTCTAGTGGCCATAATAGCTGGAATAGCACAAGCAGTACCAGAAATTAATGGGACGACGCTTTTTCCAGATAAACCAAATTTACGCATGATCTTATCCATCAAGAATACAACTCTACTCATATAACCACTTTCTTCAAGTATGGAAATGAATAGAAACAGAAAAGCAATTTGCGGAATAAAAATCAGGATTCCTCCAATTCCAGGGATTATTCCTTGCGAAATCAAATTGGTTAAAGCGCCTGCTGGAAGTGAATCATTTGCTAAGGTGCTTAAAGAGGCAAACGTACTGTCAATGAAATCCATGGGGATTTTTGACCATTCAAAAATAGATTGAAAAATCACGAATAATATCACGAAGAAAATCACGTAACCCCAGACCTTATGGGTTAAAACGCGATCCAATTTGCTCCGAAAATCTTTTGCAACTGTGGTATCTACTTTGAGCCCTTCTTTCAGAACCTCATTGATGAACTGATAGCGCTTGATGGTTTCTTTTTGTTGCAATCGTTTTAAATCAGAATGTGATTTAGTAAAAGAGCCTTGAATCTCTTTACGTTCTAAATTCAGGAAATTTACATCTTGGGTGATTACTAACCAGAGCTTGTATAATAACTGATTTGGAAATGCTTTACGCAAACTATTGAAATATTCTGTGTCAATAACTGAAGCATTCAAACAAGGTTCACTTGAAATGGTTTTATAAGTGACAATCAATTCTTTTAACTCAGTAATTCCAAAACCTTTTCGGGAACTGATAAGGGCAATTTTTGTCTTAAGGTGCTCCTCAAGATAAGGTATATTTAATGTGATTCCCTTGTGTTCCATTCTGTCAGCCATATTGATGACTAGAATGGTAGGGATTTCCAAGTCTTTTATTTGTGTGAAAAGCAGTAAATTACGCTTTAGATTTTCGACATCTGTAACTACCAGGGCTACGTCTGGATACAATTTGTCATTTTTATTAAGCATCAATTCGATCACAACATTTTCGTCAATCGAACTCGCATTAAGGCTATATGTACCTGGCAAGTCTAAAATATTTGCCTTTATATTATGGGGTAATTTGCAAAAACCTATCTTTTTTTCAACGGTGATCCCAGGATAATTCCCCACCTGCTGATTCAGTCCAGTCAATTGGTTAAAAACGGAAGTCTTACCCGTATTTGGATTACCTATTAAGGCTACATTGATATTAGTGTTGATCATTAAAGCGTAATTTTTATTAGTTCAACTTCAATCTCTTTAGCCGTTTCAATTCGAATGGCTAAATGGGAACCGTTGATATCCAAATATAAAGGGTCACCGAAAGGAGCAATTTGCAGCAATTCGACCGTATTCCCAGGTAAGCAACCCATTTCGAGAAGTTTTAATGGAATAATGTCAATATCAAAATCTTTGATAATGGCTTTCTCGCCTTTTTTAAGTGAATTTATCGTTGTTCGCAAGTCTTATTTAGATTGAATTAATATTGCAAAAGTACATATTATAATACTAAAACAGATGATAATTATCACTTTTATAACTTATTTGAACTATTTTAAGACTAAGAAAAAAGAAGGCCTTTAGATAGGATTTGAGAGCGATGAAAATTCCGGTAAGCAGAGCTTATTCTTTACTCAAAAAATTAATATCTTCAATTAACTTTTGTATATCCTCTTTTTTTGTTCCGTCATAAAAACCACGAACTCTTCTTTTAGCATCTACCAAAACAAAATTCTCAGTATGAACCATATCATATAATTCTTCTGGTTTACCCATTTTAACTGCCAGATAGGATTTTCTTGCCATGGTATAAATTTCTTTTTTATCACCAGTAACTAGGTTCCACTTACTATCATCAACACCGTTTTTAAGAGCGTAAGCTTTCAAAACTGCAACATTATCGTTTTCAGGAAAGACAGTGTGGGAAAGCAGCATCACCTTTGGGTTATTGATAATGGCTTTTTGAACATCAAATAAATTGGCTGTCATTTTTGGACAAATGGAAGGGCAGGTGGTAAAGAAAAAGTCGGCGACATAAATCTTGCCTTCATAATCCTTTTGGGTTATTGTTTTTCCATTTTGGTTCACAAAAGAAAAATCAGCGATAGTATGGTATTTGCTGATGTATTGTACGGTACTGTCAACCAGTTCGGGATTTACGTCTGCCGGATTATATATAGGAAGTGTTTTAACTGGCTTTAATGCTGTGTAGAATAAGTATAAGATAATGGCTGAGAGCACGAAAAAAACACCAAGAAATAGTCGGTATTTAATAAAAATAGACTTCATAGAAAATAATTTTTGCAAAAATACAAAAAAGTAGGCTCTTTTAAACCGATTTTGAGAACTGTAAATTCAAGTAAGAAATTAACATTTATTAAAACTTTTATCAATAGCTTTGTGATACTAACTAAACAATAAAAAATTATGAAAATAAAGTTGAATAAGCAATTGCTTTTTATGATTCCTGCAATAATTGGATTAACGGAAGCGGAAGCGCAAAAGAAAACTACCGTTAAAGAGCCTGGAATTAATGTTTCCTACTTTGATAATAAAGTGAAACCTGCTGACGATTTTTTTCGATTTGTAAATGGTACTTGGCTTGACAAAACTGAAATTCCGAGCGACAGAACTTCTTGGGGGAGTTTTAATGAATTGCTAAAAAAAACGGATAAGGATGCTTTAACAATTTTGAAAGAAGCTTCTAAGAATCCAAAATACAAATCCAATACTGATCAGGGAAAAGCAATTAATCTTTTCAATACTATTCTGGATACCGTTGCAAGAGATAAACAAGATATAATTCCGTTAATACCTTATTTGGCTAAAATTGACAAAGTAAGAAATGTTGGTGATTTGCAGCGGTTATTAGTTGAAATGGAACCTATCGGAGGAATTGGTTTTATTGGAGTTGGAGTTGGAGCTGATAATAAAAACAGTGCTAAAAACTCACTTAGTATAGGTGTTGGAAGATTAGGATTACCTGATAAGGATTATTACTCTTCAGAAGAAAAAGACACAAAAGAAAAACGTCAAAAATACGAGCTACATATTGCTAGAATGCTTCAATTTATTGGGGAATCTCCAGAGCAGGCTAAAGAGAGTGCAAGTAAAATTTTAGCTTTAGAAATTGAAATGTCTAAACCACGTTTAGATAGAGTAGAACGTAGAGACGGAAGATTACAGTACAACCCGATGACTGTAGCCGAATTACAGAAAATGACTCCGGCAATTAATTGGAACAACTACTTTACAGAAATTGGTTTTACAAAGCTAGATACCGTTATTGTTACACAACCTAAATACATGAAAGCGTTGCAAACAATCCTTTCTGAAAATAATGTTTCGGCATGGAAAGAATACATGAAATGGAACTTGATCAATGGTTCTACTCCTTTATTATCTACAAAAATAGAAGAAGCTAACTTTGATTTTTATGGAAAAACACTAACCGGAGCAATTAAGCAAAGACCCCGTGAAGAAAAAGCCTTGCAAACTGTTAACGGAACTGTAGGGGAAGCATTAGGTAAGTTATATGTTGAGGCGAAATTTCCTGCTGAAGCAAAAATAAAAGCGGAGAAAATGATTAAGAATATTATTCTTGCTTATCAAAACCGTATTAATAATTTAACTTGGATGTCTGCCGAGACTAAAGTCAAAGCGATAGAGAAGCTAAATAAAATTACCATTAAAATAGGATATCCAGACAAATGGAAAGATTATTCAAAATTAGAAATTAAAGGAATAGCTGAAGGCGGAAGTTATTTTGAGAATGTAAAAAATATCGCAAGATGGGGTTTTCAAAAGGATATCGACAAGTTGAATAAGCCAGTTGACAAAACAGAATGGTATATGTCACCACAGACGGTAAACGCTTACTACAATCCTTCTTATAATGAGATTGTCTTTCCAGCAGCTATTTTGCAACCACCTTTCTATAACTACGAAGCTGATGAAGCAGTAAATTATGGTGGAATTGGTGCTGTTATCGGGCATGAAATTTCGCATGGTTTTGATGATTCTGGAGCACGTTATAATGCCGATGGTAATTTAGTTGACTGGTGGACTAGCGGAGATTTAGAACAATTCACAACGCTAGGAACTGCTCTTGCTGATCAATATAGCGCTTTGGAACCATTGCCAGGTGTTCATGTTGATGGTAAATTTACTCTTGGAGAAAATATTGGAGATTTAGGCGGAGTAAATGCTGCTTATGATGGATTGCAATTGTATCTAAAAGAGAATAAAAACCCAGGTCTTATTGATGGATTCACTCCTGAGCAACGTTTCTTTATTGCCTGGACAACGGTTTGGAGAACTAAATCTCGTGATGAAGCGATCAAAAACCAAGTAAAAACTGATCCTCATTCTCCGGGAATGTATAGAGCTTATGTTCCTGTTCAAAATGTGGATGCTTTTTACAAAGCATTTGATATTAAAAAAGGAGACGGAATGTATATCGAGCCAGAAAAAAGAGTTAAAATCTGGTAATTTGATTAATTTATAAACGCACAAAACCCGAATTTTATTCGGGTTTTGTGCGTTTATAACGTTTTTATGTTAATTGCTGATTGATTTCTCTTTTTGGTCTCGAATAATTTATATAATTGATACTGTTTATTAATTATATTTGTCAAAATAATTTAGCAAGAATAAAAATGAGGAACAAAATAAACAAAAAAATTCTTTTTGCAATACCTGCAATTATGGGACTTGCAGCTACTCAGGCACAAAATGTTTCGGTACCAGTGCAGCCTGGAATTAACATTAATTACATGGATAAAAATGTAAAGCCAAGTAATGATTTCTTTCGATATGTGAATGGGACATGGCTTGACAATACAGAAATTCCAAGTGACAGAACCCGTTGGGGTAGTTTTGACGAACTAAGACAAAGGACTGATGCAGATGCATTGGCAATCCTAAAAGAATCTGTAAATAATCCGAAATACAAATCAAATACAGATCAAGGCAAGGCCATCAATTTATATAAGTCAATATTAGATACCGTTGGACGAAACAAATTAGGTATTGCGCCTTTAAAGCCCTACTTAAAAAAGATCGAAGCAGTTAAAAATGCTAAAGATCTAGAAGCTTTAATGATCGAAATGGAACCTATTGGTGGAATTGGATTCTTTGGTGCTAACGTTGGTGCTGATGCAAAGAACAGTAATAGAAACGTGATTAGTGTTGGACCTGGAGGAGTAGGTCTTCCTGATAGAGATTATTATGTTTCTGAAGATAAAGATTCTAAAGAAAAAAGAGAGAAATACGTTCTTCACGTTGCAAAAATGTTAGGGTTCCTAGGTGAAAAACCGGCAGAGGCTAAAGTACAAGCAGAACAAATTTTGGCACTTGAAATCGAAATGTCAAAACCAAGATTTGATCGTGTTGAAAGAAGAGATAGAAGAAAATCATATAACCCAATGACGGTTGCTGATTTGCAAAAGCTGACTCCTTCTATTAATTGGAACAACTACTTTACAAAAATTGGTTTAAAAAATGTGGATTCGTTAATCGTTTCCCAACCTAAATACATGACGGCTCTAGAGTCAGTATTAAAAGAGAATAAAGTAAATGACTGGAAAGCATACATGCGTTGGTCATTATTAAATAGAGCTTCTAGCCAGTTGTCAACAACTATTGAAGATGCCAACTTTGACTTTTATGGTAAGACCTTAACTGGCGCTGTGAAACAAAGACCAAGTGATGAGAGAGCGTTGCAAGTAATCAATGGTAGAATAGGAGAGGCTTTAGGAAAATTATATGTTGAGAAAATGTTTCCGGCTGAAGCCAAAGCCAAAGCGGAAATTATGATAAAAAATATCTTTGTCGCTTTTGAAAGCAGAATCAACAATTTGACTTGGATGTCGCCAGAGACTAAATTGAGTGCTGTTGAAAAACTGCATAAATCCAAAATAAAAATTGGCTATCCTGACAAATGGAAAGATTACTCTGCATTAGTTATCAAAAGTCCAGAAGATGGTGGGAGTTATTTTGAGAATACAAAAAACATGGCTAAATGGCGCTTTGAGCAAGATTTAGCGGACCTGAATAAGCCTGTTGATAAAACAAAATGGAACATGTCACCACAAACGGTGAATGCCTATTACAACCCGTCGTATAACGAAATTGTTTTTCCGGCAGCAATATTGCAACCGCCATTTTACAATTATCAAGCAGATGAAGCAGTAAATTATGGAGGTATCGGTGGCGTAATTGGACACGAAATTTCTCATGGATTTGATGATTCTGGATCTCGATATAATGCTGATGGAAATTTGATGGACTGGTGGACAGCAGATGATTTAAAACAATTTTCAGCCTTGACAGGAGCATTGGCTGATCAGTATAGCGCATTGCAGCCTCTTCCAGGAACATTTGTAGACGGTAAGTTTACTTTGGGGGAAAATATAGGAGATTTAGGAGGTGTTAACGCAGCTTATGATGGATTGCAATTGTACTTAAAAGAAAATAAAAACCCGGGACTAATAAATGGATTAACGCCTGAACAACGTTTCTTTATTTCTTGGGCAACTGTTTGGCGTACAAAATCTCGTGATGAAGCGATAAAGAACCAAGTGAAAACTGATCCGCATTCTCCAGGGATGTACCGTTCCTACGTGCCTATGCAAAATATAGATGCATTTTATGATGCATTTGGAATACAAAAAGGAGATGGAATGTATATCGAACCAGGAAAAAGAGTTAAGATTTGGTAAGATAAAAGTTTGATTATAAAGGGAAATCCCAAGTGTAAGCTTGGGATTTTTTTTATCTAAATAGATGATGTTTTTACTTTATAATTTGTTTTGTAGTGCCATTTTTCGGGTCCTTCTTAAAGAATGATTGACCATATATAATCCAAAAAGTGTTACTGCACCACCTATTCCAATAGTCACCGTTAAGGATTCTCCAAAAATAATTACTCCAAGTAGTACAGCTATTATTGGGTTGATATAAGCGTAAATACTATTGATTTCCGGAGGAAGTTTCTGTAGCATATAGATATAGGCAATAAATGATAAAACAGAACCCATTATAACAAGATAGGCAATTGCCCACCAGGAAATTGCCGGAATTAAAGTTATGTTTACGCTAGTTCCTGTTGCACCTGTAACGGCAAAAAGGAAGCTGCTCGAAATTACCATTTGTAACCCCAGACTGAAATACGGATTGAAGGTTGCTGCTTTTTTCTTGGTATACAAACTACCGAATGCCCAACTTATCGTTGCAATCAAAGACAACATTATACCAAATCTAAAGTCAGGGTCCAAGAAGTCGCTGAGGTGGTCGTAGAATATGACACAAACCCCACTGAAACTTATTATCAGTCCCATAATAGCTAATTTCGCGAGTTTTTCACCTCTAAAAAAGGTTATGATTACAATCCACAATGGGAAAACTGCATTTAAGATTGCGCCTAATCCGCTGCTGATGTATTTTACTCCCCAAGTACTTAATCCATTGCTTAAAGCAAAATTAAGAATGCTCAGGATTATTATTGTTTTCCATTGTTTTCCTTTTGGCCAAGGTGCTTTTTTATAAAGGAAAAAACAAACGTAAAGCGTTCCTCCTATAAATTGCCTGATTGCCGCAAGTTGAAGGGCAGGCATATGTCTAACTCCTTCTTTTGAGGCTATCCAGGTTGTTCCCCAAAAAAAGCACACAAAAGACAAGGCTAATATAGGTAGACCGACAGCGTTTATTTTGGTCGAAAATGCATTCCTAATTTTAGTTTTCACTTTATAAATGTGTTTTTGTAAAAGTATAATCAAGCATTTCTATTAGTTTGTCACTTAAAATGGTTTTTCCTGTAGATGGATTAGTATGATTAAATGTTGGTGGAACCAAGTTTAATTCGACTGCTTTTTGAGTGTAATATTGTTCTCTTGTAGGATGGTATGGTGTAACTGCATTAAGAATTTCTCCCCAAGTGTTAGTCTCCAAAATTTTTATGATAATTCCGATGCAGTCGTCTTGGTGAATAAGATTGATAGGAGCCTCAGGATTGTCTGCATTTTCTTTTCCAGCCAAGAACCTTGCAGGATGACGATCTTTGCCTATTAAGCCTCCAAAACGCAATATGGTAGTTTTAAAATGGCTATTCTCCATCAAAAGATTCTCTATTGCCAACAATTGTTTGCCGCTTTCGGTAACAGGAATCGGTTTGGTGTCTTCGTCAACCGTTGCATTTGCATCACCGTATACAGCAGTCGAACTGATGAATAGTAGATTTTGAATGGAAGATTGCTCGAGTAAGGGTAAAAGGTTTGCTATTTTTTTTACAAACGAATTGCTATTGGCGCCGGAATAATCTTTGTTTTTCCCTCTTAATTTTGGAGGAATAGCGATGATTAGTGTTCCGCTTCCTTCAAAAAATGCGGGAAGAGCATCAGGAGCGCTTTCGCTATCTAATGCTAACAAGAAAGCTTGGATTCCTTCATTTTCTAAAATAGAAAGCTTCTCCACTGAAGTCGTAGATCCTTTTACTTTGATGTTTTTTTCGACTAAGGCTTTCGCCAAAGGCAATCCCAACCAACCACAACCTAAAATGCTAATTTGTTTCATCGTAAACTTAAATAGAAATTACAAAAATAGTATAAAATAGGAGGGTATTGGTTAAAATTTTTAATGCTGTTTTTTACTTTAGTGTAAAAATTAAAACCGCAAATTCACAAAGTTTAATTTGCGAATTTGCGGTTAATTTTAAATATTAATCTTTTTTATAAAGTGTCCTTTACAACGGGAGCTACTACCTTTCGTTGGATTATTTTAGTAGTCTGAATAAATACAGGAACTTCGATTATTTTTGGTGTGGGTTTGATTCTTTTTTTGATAACCACAGCATCATTTAAAACAAAAGGAGTTGGGATCATCCACGAAGCTCTAGGAGCTATGTTGAATAATGGATTAGCCATTAAATCAAAAGAGCTTTCTAGAAGTTGCATATCAAAAAGAGCCGATTTAGGAATGGTAAATTGCATTTCTAGCGGTTCATTATTAACAACATAATAACTTAAGATTTTCTTTCCTTTGCGATTCATTTTAGAACCCTGCTGTTCTAGTTGGGTTGCGCCATTAGCTTTGAAGTCATTAAAAACTATTTTTTCACTAGCAAAAATATCATAGCGATTAACCCGTCTATTAGGACTAATTTTAATTTTAAGATAACGTTGATTACCACTCAAGCTGTCTTTTAGAAATTCAATTGTAGGTTGTGCCAATTCCTTCACGGGCGCTTCGGTAGCAAAGGTGAATTTAGAAGCGTATTTGCTAAATAATGGCGTTTCATTATAAGAAACTCCTTCTTTTGGGTTTTCTCCTAAATAGGTTTTAGTCCAATAATCCAGATTTTTATCATAAGTAACCCAGTCGGCTTTATTTTTATCGGCATCATAAATGTAAACCAAGCTATTTGATTTGGCTTTGCCTTTTTCATAACCCGATTCGTAATGCGCTTTCGCAAAAAATCCGATGGAGATGAATAGAAAGAACAATGCCCATCTTCCCTTTTTGACAAAAGTATCAAAAACAGGCAGAAGCAATACAAAAGTTAGCACTGTAAGAATGGCACTTCCAAAAAGTACTTTTAGCCCCAAACCTATTGGGAACATTTGAATAAATGGAGCGATTAGCAATAAAGCGGGAATACCTAAAATAAGGTTTAGAAGCACGCTTGATTTTTGTGTAACAATAAAAAATCCAAAAGTGAAAATTGCAAAATATACTGGAATAATTAAAAACCCAGCGCCTTGTAAATAAAATGCGATCAGGCCATTTATAACAAGCCATAGAAATAATGGTGCTACATAATAGTTCATCGTGCGTTTTTTAGCCGATAATTTCTGATAAAAGGCCAAACAAATTGCCATACTCAGTAGTACAAAGGCAGCAATGTAGGCATGTCCATTATAGGTAAAACCATTCAGCAAATCATTGTATTGCGGGTAGGCCAACAAAAGTCCTTTCCATCCTAAATAAGTTAGCAATCCAGTTGTTATTATGGAACCCAATAGAGGAACAAATCCTTTTATGATTTCTGGAAATGATAGAATTCTTTTGCCAATCCCTATAAAAATTAAAAAAACAAATAGGATTAATGCAATAAACAACATTGGCAAAACCCAACTAAAAGGATAATGTATAAAAGTATATGGGATTGTAAAATAAACCTCGTCATTTGTAATTTGAGTTGTGTTCAAATTAGCATTCGAAAAGTAATTTAATAAAGGCATCAAGTAAGTTCCTTGATGAGCCAATGTGTTTTTATCTAAATGTTTGCTATCATCTTGTGCAGTATGGTAATTATAATGATCGTCAATAAATGCAAAATTATAACCTTGAATATTTCCTTTTTCTCTAAAAACAGTTAAATCAGTATCGTTAGGAAGCATTTTGTAAATGCTATACATCAATGAATTGGTTACCGGAAAGGGAGCGTCAGCAGCGGCAAACTCTTTTACCAATCCAGCGTTGCCATTATTGGTTTCCATTAACATATAACTAGGTCCTGATGAGCCACGAGCCTCAAAATTTAAAACTAGCCCTATTTCCTTTGCCCAATGGTGTTCTGTTACAAACAAAGCTGCACCGTTTAACCCCAATTCCTCAGCATCTGAGAAAAGAATGATAATGTCATTTTTATGCGGTGTCTTTGCATATAAAAAAGCGCGTACACTTTCTAGAATTGTGGCAACTCCAGAGCCTGCATCACTTGCGCCATAGGACGATGAATGTGGAGCACTGTCGTAATGAGTAAGCAATAATAATGCTTTTGAGTTTTGTGTCCCTTTTATTCGGGCTAAGATATTTTTTGATTTTACTAAATTTCCCCAATCTGTTAAGGTATAACCTTCTTGTATAGATGTTTCCAATCCCAGTTTCTGTAATTCCTGTTGAAGGTATTCCGCTACTTTTTCATGATTTTTGGAACCTACGTAATGTGGTTGTTGTGAAATCGCCTCTACTTGCGTGAACGCTCTCTTTGTAGAAAATTCAGAAAGTGGTACGTCATCTGAAGTCCGTTGGGGCATCATTGTGAAGTAAAGTATCCCTAGGATTGTCAGGATAAATAAAACGCAAAATAGGGAGGAAAAACCTTTTTTCATACTTTGGGGATTGGGGATGTGGTATTAAATATCTTTTTTCACTAGCATGTAAAAATCATTGTCTAAAAGCAGATAGCCTTGATCATACAAGAAATAGTAGGTATTTCCTGTTTTTGTTTTTAATATGTTAGTGAAAAATTCAAAATCAAAACCTTTGCTTAGTAGTTTTGCTCTTGTTGTCTTTGACTTTCCATCGGTATTAAGTTCTAAGAGAATACGATAATTTTTGCGCAACTTATTGTTGATGTTGCGCATAAAATTATTGTTGTCTTTGTTTATTTTGTTATTGTAGGCATTGCGACAACCGTCACTGCAGAATTTTTTATCTTCCCTGCCCACAATTTTTTCTTCACATTCTAAACAATTTTTCATTATTATATTTTTTTCAGACTATATAAATCATGTCTTCTGTCTTTCAGTATTTTTACACTTCCGTGTTCGTGTAGTTCTTTTAAAAGATTGATGTCAACATCAACAATCAAAGTCATTTCAGTATTTGGTGTCGCTTCAGCTTTAATTCCATTACTTGGAAATGCAAAATCAGATGGAGTAAATACAGCTGCCTGAGCATATTGTATGTCCATATTATTCACTTTCGGTAAATTACCTACACAACCTGCAATAGCAACATAGCATTCGTTTTCAATGGCTCGTGCTTGAGCACAATGTTTAACGCGCGTATATCCATTTTGGGTATCGGTTAGGAAAGGGACAAATAAAATGTTCATTCCCTCATCTGCCATTAATCTAGAAAGCTCTGGGAACTCAACATCATAGCAAATTATAACCCCAACTTTTCCACAATCGGTGTCAAAGGTTTGGATAGCATTTCCTCCGGTAATTCCCCAATGGAACACTTCATTAGGTGTAATATGAATTTTACGATACATTTCGTTTGTACCGTCACGTTTGCATAGAAAGCCTACATTATAAACATGTCCATCTTCTATAAACGGCATACTACCTGTGATAATATTGATGTTATAGGAAATAGCAAATTCTTGAAATTTTAGCTTTACGGCTTCAGTATGTTTTGCTAGTTCTCTAATCGCTTCCGGTTCTGATAAATGATTGAAATCAGCCATTAATGGTGCTGTAAAAAACTCTGGAAATAATGCGAAATCACTTTCGTAGCCAGAAACAGTGTCAATGAAAAATTCAGCTTGATCAAATAAAGCATTTAAATTCGCTAATGAGCGCATTTGCCATTGGATTAATCCCAGCCTAACTACGCTTTTTTTAACATTAATTAATTTTGGGCTGTCTTCATAATAAATGTTATTCCATTCTAATAATACAGCATATTCTAAGGATTCAGTATCGCCTTCTAAATAGTTTTTTAGTACACGAACTTCGTGAAAATCATTACTTAATTGAAAAGATAAAACAGGATCGTAAATCTCTTTTTTCTTTACTTTTTCGATATAAACTTTGGGAGTAATTTCATTTTTGTATTTCCCGTAAGAAGGAATTCTACCTGCAAAAATGATTGATTTCAGATTTAATTGCTCGCATAATTCTTTTCGAACATCATACAAACGTCTTCCTAATCGAAGTCCACGATATTTTGGATTGATAAAAACGTCAATTCCATATATAACTTCTCCTTCTGAATTATGTGTTGAAAAAGTATAATTACCAGTAATGTCTTTATATGTTTTTGTTTTGAAAGCGAAATCTTCAGTTACCAAAATTGATAAAGCTGAACCTACAACAATTCCGTCAACTACAATAACGAGTTGTCCTTCAGGAAATTTTTTTAGTAAAATTTCTAATTGTTCTTCTTGCCAAAATGAATCTGCCATTTCTGGATAAGATTCAACCATTGATTTTTTTAATTCTTTGTAGTCCTCTATTTTTAAGTTTCTTAACTCAATAGACTGTATGGTATTCGGCATATTATTTATTTTTTGCAGTAAATATAATACAATTAGTATCCGTTTACAAACGTTTACAAATATTTACAACCGAAAGTAATTGAATACCAACCGAATAAATTTATGAAGCTGTCAGATCTTTGCAATGTCGAAATCAAAATACAATCGGCATGAGTTTTAATCTAACATAAACATTTAAATTTTACACGCCATGAATGCAATGAGAAACAGAGTACAGTTAATTGGACACGTAGGGAATGATCCGGAAATCAAAACTTTTGAAGGAGGAAGAAAGTTAGCGAATTTAACTATCGCGACTAATGAGAGTTACAAAAATGATAAAGGAGAAAAGGTTGAACAGACGGAATGGCACAAGGTAGTAGCCTGGGGAAAAACGGCCGAGATCATAGAAAAATATGTAACCAAAGGCAAGGAGATTGCTATCGATGGGAAATTGACACACAGGAGCTACGAGGATAAAAATGGTGAAAAACGCTATGTTACGGAAGTGGTTGCTAATGAAGTGATGCTTTTAGGTAAGTAGACTTGTTTAAATGTCTTGAGACTGAATGCAAAATGAAAACCATCGACAGTAATCGATGGTTTTTTTAGTTTAACAAAAGTCAATCTTGCTATTTGTCTAAATCAAATCTGGGGCATTTTTTACAACGCTTGTCTTCTCCTTTTTTATATTTTTCGCAACATTTTGACTTGAGCTTACCGGGATCGGCATCTTTCTTCTCTTTGTTCTTCTTTTTATTTTTATCTTTTTTACCCAATTTTTTTAAATTAGATTAAAGTTACCCTATTACGCAAGTGCCAAATTGCAAATGCTTTTTTAGATACCAGAGGTCGAGCCGTTTGTGCTTAGTTGTTCCAAATCTCTATCAAATAAATAAAGACCACCCTTATCGTCACCGATCAGGTTTATTTTGTCTAAGATGGTTTTAGCCTGCGCCTCTTCTTCAATTTGTTCAGCTACGTACCATTGTAAAAAGTTATGAGTGGCATAATCCTTTTCAGTGATGGATATATGTACCAATTCATTTATAGCTTCTGATACAAAAACTTCATGTTTATAAACTTCATTAAATACTTCTTTGAATGTTTCATAAGTTGTTTTTGGTGCCTTTAATTCGGATACTTTAGCATGGCCTCCACGTTCATTAATGAATCGCACTAATTTAAGCATGTGGGCACGTTCCTCATCTGATTGGAGGTACATGAATTTTGCGATACCTGCCAAGCCGTGAATTTCAGCCCAAGATGCCATCGAAAGATAGATTTGCGAAGATTCAGCTTCTATACGAACTTGATCGTTCAGTGCTTTTTCAATATTTTTTGATAACATGTTGTAGTATTTAGTGTTGACAGTAAAGTTACAAAAACCTTTGTTTATTGATTCATAATTTCTTGAAAACAATCGACAAATTGTCCCAGTTGCATACCGTCCATTAATCCATGGTGTACATGAACGGACATGGACATTGTTCTCTTTCCAGTCTCAGCCACCATCATTTTGCCAAAGGAAATTTTTGGGCAACTATCGGGAAAAGTATAACTTCTCGCATGTGAAAGGGAAGTAAAATTCAGCCAAGGAATAGCTGAAAAATGAATCATATTGTCAGATTCAAATGTTCGAGTAAAAATACCAGTGGTATTTTGAATACGTGCGATTTCCGCTAACGCAGTTGCTTTAAAAATGTCAAAATTAAGGTTGTATTCTATTAATGAGAATCCAAAGGTACCGTCGGCTCGTCCTATGGTCGCTGAGGCGTCAATTCGATTGTGTATCTCAATCGTATCGGCTGAAATGCGATAGCGAAATGATTCAATGCTGTTGACTGCAACTAAAGTTTTGTGTAGATAATAGATGAAAAAAGAACTGTCTAGTTTTTTTGAATTTTCGTAAGCTCTTGTACAATCGATTTCTACTGTGGCGCCAAAGAAGGGTTCTTCGAATTGTTTGAAGAAATGAAAATGTTCTTTTCTAGGCCATTTTTCTATGTCCAATAGTGCTTTCAATATTTTTTGATTTTAGTATTGTTCAAAAATACTACTATTGTTTTGAATTTAAAATTCGTTGTTTTATAATTTTACTAATCAATATTTTTTTCTTGTAATTTTGTAGATGTAGTTGTGAGATAGGTTAAATGAAAAAAGCCCTAAAGGAATTTTCCTTTAGGGCTTTTTAAATAATCTATGTGTAAATTATTTTATTCTGAAAGTAACTTTTCTTACTAGTTTTCTAGCCAATTCTGAATCTTTATCAACTGAATTATCTTCACCAGCTGCAATTACATTCAATCTTGAAGCATCAACATTTGCTTTTAATAAGATACTTTTTACTTTGTTAGCTCTTGCGTTAGACAATTTGTCATTGTATGCAGATCTTCCAATTTCGTCAGCATGACCAATAATGTCAACTGATGCAGTAGGATTGTTTCTTAAGTAAGTTAAGATGAAATCAATACCTTCAGTAGAAACATTTGTTGGAGTAGACTTATCAAAATCAAAATAAGTAGCAACATAACCACCATTAATTAAGCTTTTGATTAACTCATTGTTGCTTAACATTGGAGATTTGTCAGTTTTACTAGTATAGTTCTCCATGATGTATTTTTCTACGTCATCTGGAACATTATTGTTGTTTGCGTCAACTGAAACACCTTTAGTGTTAACTAAAGCTCCAGAAGCAGTATTTGCTTCTTGGTCTAGGTAATCAGCTACACCATCATTGTCAGTATCTAACATTTTGTTTTCAATATTATCAACTCTATCAGTTAAAGCTAATACATCTTTATCAACAAGAGTTACCCAGTCAGCATGTTTTGCATTTTTACCTAAGTAAACTGTTACACCTACAGTACCGTTAAAAAGAATTCCTTGAAATCCTCTTGAAGCGCGAGTACTTGCACCATCAAATGCTGCATTTTGTGCTGCATTAAGAATAGTTGTGAAATCTCCAGTTAAAGAGATTCTATCAGTTAATTTGATTTGTCCAGTTACACCAGCCATGAAATTACCCATTCTGTCTTTTACGTAAGAAGGATCTTCTCTCTCTAACATTGATAAACCAAAACCAGCGTGTCCTAATAAACCAATTGTGTTAGTCCAAGTTTCGAAGTTCATGATTCTTCCTAAGTTAGCTACAGCTTGTAAATCAACTCTGTAGTACTTAGTGTCAAAAGATTTAGATTCGTCTTTTCCTTCGAAGCTGTTGTAACCAAAGTCAGCTTTCAAACCAAATTTGTTGTTAAACATATATCTAGCTCCTAAATCAATAACGTAAGGACTTGGAGTTGATGTAAAATAACCTGAAGTCATTGGTCTTTGTGGTTTGTTTACACCAGCAGCCAATTCAATAGACCATTTGTTGTAGTCAGTATTAGTAGCTGTTTTTTCAGTCTCATTTTGAGCACTTACTGTTGTGATTGCCGCAGCACAAATCAACGTTAGTATAAGTTTTTTCATAATTTTATTTTTTTAAATTTATGCAAATTTACGACATAATGTTTAATAAGAAATTTCTATGTGTTAATTATATAAGAATTAGTTATAATCTTATAAAAAGCACCTTGGTATAGATTTTTTGATAATATTTTATAATAAAAATTATTAAAAAATCTTTTATTTTGCTTTTATTTAAGAATGTAATGTGCCGTTATTCTAGGGTTTTGATGCCTTTACAAGGAATTCGAGATTAAATATGTCTTCTTTTAGTCTAAAAAATTTAACACAGCACTAATTTTATCATAATTCTTGAAGTTTTCATGTACAATTTTGTGGTCTATTTTTTCGTGTGCCCATGTAGTGTGAAATGGGATGTGAATAGCGAACCCTCCAATTTCTAAAACCGGCAAAACATCAGACTTCAGTGAGTTACCTATCATTAAGAACTCCCCGGGTGTTATTTCCAAACGTTTTATCAGGTCGGAATAATCAACCTGTTGCTTGTCTGACATCACTTCGATATGGTGAAAATATCTCCCCAATCCAGAATTATGTAGTTTTCTACGTTGGTCTAATAGATCTCCCTTTGTAGCCACAACGAGTTTGTATTTTCCGTGTAAGGCTTCAAGTGTCTCTTCAACGCCTTCAAGTAATACAATAGGTTTTTCAGTTAATTCTTTTCCGTATTGTATGATTTTTTCAATAATTTCAATCGGAATGGTATTATTAGAAATACTCATAGCGGCTTCAATCATGGAAAGGATGTATCCTTTAATTCCATAACCATATATTTTTAAATTGTCGATTTCTACTTTGAAAAGCTGTTGTGAAATCCCTTGTTTTGATAAGTAGTCTCCCATTAGTGCGCAGAACTTTTCTTCGGTTTCGGCAAAATAGGTTTCATTTATAAATAAGGTGTCATCAGCATCGAAGGCTATTACTTTTAAATTTTTCATGTCTGTTTATGTTGTCAAAGAGGAATCTTCTTTTGTTTTTTTAAATAAATTTTTGATTGAAAGTGTTTTGGTAAAAAAGGTAATTCGGATTCCTAGAAGTAGTATTATACCTCCTATTATCATATTTAATGTAATTTTTTCATCCAAAAAGAGCCAAGCTAAAATTGAAGTTAGTACCGCCTGGCCAAGTAAACTCAATGAAACTCGCGTGGGACGCATATGCTGCGTTGCATAACTGATCGATAACCAAGCCATCAATTGACAAACCACAGCTTGAATCAGTAAAACCAACCAGCCCATATCTGAAAAACCCGAAAAAGGTTCTTTCATCACAACGCAAACTACTGCTAAATATACTGTCGATGCGAGCAAACTAATGACCATAAATGAAAGTACATCTATATGTGTCAAGGCTTTTTTACTGACCAATAAATAAATGGAATAGAATATCCCTGATAATACGGCTAGTATAAAAGCATTGTCAAAGTCTAATTCGAGAAAGAACTTGAAGCCAACTAACATTGCCATTCCAAATAAGGCTACCGTAGTTCCAATCCAAAAATTAGTGGCAGGTTTGGTTTTTAAAAACATATAAGAAATAATACCTACCCATAATGGTGATAAGTTAGTCAGTAGCGAGGCTTGTGTAGCACTTGATTCCTGGATAGCAATATTCCAGACCGCAACATCCGAAGCAAATAAGACACCGCAAATAATCGCAAGTAGCATATGTTTTTTCTCGGGTAGTTGAAATTTTTTAGTGATTAGGACATAAGGCAGTAATAAAGAAATAGCAATTGCCATTCTGTAAAATGCCGAAATTAATCCAGGAGTCAATCTGAGTTTGACCAATATTGGAAAAATAGAAATACATAGTATTCCGAAAGCAAGGGCTAATCTTGGTTTTGCATTGGTCATCTGTGCTTCCTTTTAAAAAAGAACACGAATTACATGAATTGTCACCAGTTAATTAGTGATAATCTATGAAATTCGTGTTCAGACTTTTATTAATTTATCGTCTCGCCATTCGCAACACCTTCCGTATCTGGATTTACAAAAACCAGTTTTCCTTCGGTATTGGTTGACATCAAAATCATTCCTTGACTTTCAACACCACGCAAAGTCCTCGGGGCCAAGTTCACTAAAACAGTCACTTTTTTCCCTACAATGTCTTCTGGTTTAAAACTCTCGGCAATACCTGAAACAATCATACGAACGTCAATACCTGTGTCTACTTTCAAGATTAAAAGCTTGTTTGCTTTCGGCATTTTCTCTGCTTCTAGAATGGTTCCAACACGCAGGTCCATTTTGGCAAAATCATCAAACTGAATTGCTTCTTTTTGTGATTCTACTAGCTTGTTTTCCGCTTTGTTAGCTGTTTTTGTAGCCTCTAGTTTGTCTATTTGTTTCTGAATTTCTTCATCTTCAATTTTAGCAAACAATAATTCAGCTTCTCCTATTTGGTGTCCCGCTGGTAGTAAGTCTGAACTTTCAGAAATTGTACTCCAACTCAACGAACTTTCAATTTTTAAAATTCTAGATAATTTCTTAGCTGTAAACGGCAAGAAAGGTTCGCAAAGTGAACTCAAAGCTGCTGCGATTTGCAAGGCAACATACATTTGAGTTTGTACACGACCAGCATCCGTTTTTATCATTTTCCAAGGTTCTTCGTCTGCCAAGTATTTATTTCCTAAACGAGCGACATTCATCATCTCGCCCAAAGCTTCTCTGAATCTATAACGTTCCAAAGAACTCGAAATCACGGCTGGATACGCTTTCAACTCTGTTAAAGTTGCTTCATCAACAGTCGAAAATGTATTTGGACTTGGAACAATTCCTTCGTAATATTTATTGGTTAAAACCACCACGCGGTTAATGAAGTTTCCGAAAATGGCAACTAATTCATTATTATTTCTTGCTTGAAAATCTTTCCAAGTAAAATCGTTGTCTTTTGTTTCAGGAGCGTTTGATGTCAATGCATAACGCAGAACATCCTGTTGACCGGGAAATTCTTCCAAATATTCGTGCAACCACACTGCCCAGTTTTTAGAAGTCGATAGTTTATTTCCTTCTAAATTCAAGAACTCATTTGCAGGCACATTGTCTGGTAAAATATAACTTCCTTCTGCTTTCAACATCGCTGGGAAAATGATACAGTGAAAAACAATATTGTCTTTTCCTATAAAGTGAACCAGTTTTGTATCCTGATCTTTCCAGTACGGTTCCCATTCTTTTCCTTCGCGCAAAGCCCATTCTTTCGAGGATGAGATGTAACCAATCGGGGCATCAAACCACACATATAATTTTTTTCCGTCGGCACCTTCAACAGGAACGTCAATTCCCCAATCTAGGTCACGTGTTACTGCACGAGGTTCCAATCCGCCGTCAATCCAAGATTTAACTTGTCCGTAAACATTGGGCTTCCAGTCGTTTTTATGTCCTACAAGAATCCATTCTTTTAAGAAATCTTCGTAACGATCCAAAGGCAAAAACCAGTGTTTCGTTGATTTCATAATAGGAGTTTCTCCTGTGATAGTTGATTTTGGGTTGATCAAATCAGTAGCGTTCAAAGTTGAGCCACATTTTTCGCATTGATCACCGTATGCTTCTTCGTTACCACATTTTGGACAAGTTCCTATTACAAAACGATCTGCCAAAAACTGATCCGCTTTTGCATCATACAATTGCTCTGTGACCTGCTCGATAAAATCACCTTTTTCATACAACGTTGTGAAAAATTCTGAGGCCGTGTCATGATGAATTTTAGCCGAAGTTCTAGAATAATTATCAAACGAAATTCCAAAGTCAATAAATGATTTACGAATAATTCCATCGTATTTATCAATTACTTCCTGAGGTGTTATGCCTTCTTTCTTTGCTTTCATTGAAATAGCCACGCCGTGCTCGTCGCTTCCGCAAAGAAACAAAACGTCTCTTCCTTGCAACCTCAGGTAACGGGAATAAATATCTGAAGGTACGTAAACACCCGCCAAATGGCCAATATGAATTGGTCCGTTCGTATAAGGCAATGCCGCTGTAATCGTATATCTTTTTGGATTCTGTATCATGATTCAATTTTATTGGCTGCAAAAATAAGGAATCCAATTTTTATTTGAAGCTATTTCCCGCTATACGTTGCAATCTTTTACTTTTTAAAGAAAAAGTAAAAGGATTTTCACTGCTATCGGGGCTAGTGGATTTGTGATGAATTGAATAATTGTGTCAATAAATCACATGTTCTAACCATTTTGTGTTTGATTTTCCTTTAGTTTAAACTAGTTGAAGAATTTATTATTCTGCATAACTTAACTATAAGGAGTTTTACTTTTTTATCTTTGCAAACTAAATTATTGTAATTTCCCAACAATGGCAAAAGGACCCGAAAAAAACACAAAAAACAAGGCTTTACACACCAAATTGCTAAATAGGAAAAAGGCTAAGCTTCAAGAGGATAAAAAAGCAAGCGCCTTACGATTGAAGGCTTTGGTTAGGAAAATGAATCAACAGAAAAAGGACGATGAATCTGCTAATGGGTAAATCATTTTTGTGTTTTGGCTATAAGTTTCTTTAAATAAGTGAAGCAGTGAATTCAGATTAATTTATGTTTGAAGAATATCGATTTGACTTCTAAAGTCGTAAATTATGATTTAACAAAAGTGTTATGAGTAAATCTTATATAAAGTGTTTAGAATGTAATACGGTTAATACAGATTCAGATTACTGTAGCAACTGCGGCGCAATCATAAATATAGTTTTAAAGCGGCAATTAGAAAGGGAAAAAAAGCTTCAAGTGAAAATAGAGAAGCAAAAAACCATAGAACCAAGTCGGGTAGATGTATTTTTAAAAAAGGGAAAGAACCATTCGAACATTATTATACGAGCAATTTTTCAAGTTAGTTATTTAATTTGGGTTTTCTTTTCAATGCTCATCGGATTCCTTATTTCTATAGTTGTAGCGGCGGCTGCAGGCTAAAACAAATAACAATGTCAGATAAAAATATAGAAATTGTTTTATTGGAGGGGCAACAACGGTGCTCATTTATTAGCTTTAAAAAGGGGCTTTATGCCACACTGTCACTGATTACTCTGACTATTTATGTTATGCAGCGATCGGGCTTTCAATTACCCTGGCTGATTAATAATTACGTGAATGATTTGCTATACCTCCCGCTCACACTTGGTGCAATTACGTATATCATTCGGCGTCTTAAAAAAGACAGTTATTTTGAGCTTTCTATTGGATTTATAGTCTTACTCGCGGGCTATTATTCTTTTTATTTTGAGTATTATCTTCCTCAATTTAATTCGAGATATACTGCAGATTTTATAGATGTGATTTTATATTTCATTGGTGGGTTTGCATTCTTTTTTAGAGATAAAATGAGGTTTGTAATGAGACTCGGCAGAAATCAAAATTGATCGAGGTGGGAAAGAACCATTTTTACCTATGATTTTCTTTAAATAAGTGAAACGCCTTATTCACTTAGAGGAGAGCTCTGTTTTCTATGTGGTAAAAAACAATGTATAGAGAATAGAAATTCATTATGTCGTCTGGTACCTATATCCCAAACAGTAATGTAAATCTGTGTAATTCGAGGCTGAAAAAAACATTTCGATTCTTCGCTATTTTACCCGAAATTTGCAGCACACTCCTTAAAAATAAAACAAATGGAATTCGGTAAAATAATTATTTCAGAAACTGCAGCAGCTAGCGAAAACCCGCAAGATATTATCAATTCTAATATTTCGGTAATCAACTTAATGCGTGAAGAAAAAATTGATGATGATTTGATTCACGAAGATGGGATCATGAGTTATTATTTGGATTATTATACAGCGCAATGCACCGAAGGGAATTTTGCTCAGTTTGTATATAATTCAGCTTGGGATAAAGAACTAAACGAATTAGTAGAAGAAGGTTTGGCTTTAATTGGTGCCGAGAAACACTTAGAATTCTTTCAACAACAAAGTAAAAAAGCCAAATTAATGAGCAGTGTGAAAATGAATAAATTTCTGAAAGGAAAGCTGGAAGGCGTAAACCCAACAAGAGATATATTAAATGCACAATCATTTGCAGCAATCGAAGAAGATTTAGTGGCTCTGAATGCTAACTTCTTAAAATCACACCCTGATACTGAAGTGCTTTCAGTTGATGATATGTTTGCAGCCTTGGAAGAGTTTGTTGGGCACGAGATTAAAAGAGCTTAATTAATTAGTTTCACAAAGATTCACAAAGAAAAAAAAGCAGAGTTTCGCAAATAGTTTTATAAGACTTGGCGAAACTCTATGTCCTCTTTTGTGCATCTTTGCGAAATTTTTTTCTAAAAAAACTTTTGTTCCTATAAGTATGAAACATTTCCTTAAATTTGCTTCCATTAATATATAAGTAGAGTCATAAAAATCAAGCTATGTTACAAATCGCATTTATTAGAGAGAATCAGGAAAAAGTAATCAAGGCTTTGGCAAAAAGGAATATGGATGCCAAAAGTGTTGTTGAAGAAGTGGTACAACTAGACGAAAGACGTCGTGCTACCCAAGTCGAGTTAGACGGTATTTTATCTGAATCTAATAAATTATCCAAAGACATTGGCGAATTGATGAAAGCTGGAGAGAAATCAAAAGCAGCAATACTTAAAGAAAAAACAGTTTTACTAAAAGAGAAAAGCAAAAGATTAGCTGAAATAGCCGATGTTATTGCACAAGAACTTTTGGAGAAACTATACACTTTACCTAATCTACCAGCTGATATCGTTCCTGAAGGAAAAACTCCAGAGGAAAACTTAAATGTGTTTGAAGAAGGTGCAGTTCCTGTTTTGCATGAAGGTGCACAACCACATTGGGAATTAGTAAAAAAATACGACATCATTGATTTCGAATTGGGAGTTAAAATCGCAGGTGCCGGATTTCCTGTTTATAAAGGAAAAGGAGCAAGATTACAACGCGCTTTGATTAACTATTTTTTAGATAAAAATACAGCAGCAGGATACAATGAAGTTCAAGTGCCGCATATGGTAAATGAGGCGTCAGCTTATGGAACTGGACAATTGCCAGACAAAGAAGGGCAAATGTACCACGATGCTGCAGATGATTTATACTTAATTCCAACGGCCGAGGTTCCGGTAACGAATATGTTTCGAGATGTAATTCTTTCTGAAAATGAATTGCCAATTTTAACTACGGCTTACACACCTTGTTTCCGTCGTGAAGCAGGTTCTTATGGAGCGCATGTACGTGGATTAAACCGTTTGCATCAATTTGACAAAGTAGAAATTGTACGTGTCGAGCACCCTGACAATTCTTACAAAGCTTTGGACGGAATGGTAGAACACATAAAAGAGATTCTAAACGAATTAAAATTACCATATAGAATATTACGTCTTTGTGGTGGAGATATGGGTTTCACATCAGCATTGACTTATGATTTTGAAGTTTTCTCAACAGCGCAAGATCGTTGGTTGGAGATCTCTTCAGTTTCAAATTTTGAAACCTTTCAGGCGAATCGGTTGAAATTGCGTTTCAAAGACAAAGACGGTAAAAACCAATTGGCACACACCCTTAACGGGAGTTCTTTGGCTTTGCCAAGAGTGCTTGCAGGAATCCTTGAGAATTACCAAACTGCGGACGGAATTGTAATTCCAGAGGTTTTACGTCCATACTGTGGATTTGATATTATAAATTAATTACTGTCCAATAAACAGCGAAGTTTTTAAAACCATTGAGAAATTTAGGAGCATTAAACTTAATAAACTTAATTTCTTAATGGTTTTATTTTTCAAAGTATTGAATATTAGTTTTGTATAGAAAATAATTTGCGAATTTGCGGTTAACTCAGCTTTGTGATGGAACTGTTTGTTGCGATTATAAACATGAATAATGAAAAAACTCCTTCTACATATCACTCTGTTTTTTTCATTGGTTTGTTTTTCTCAAAACGAACAATTGGCTCAATATTACTATGATAAGGGTGATTTTGAAAAAGCTAAAATTAGTTATGAAGAATTACTAAAAGCACTTCCTTATAATACAGCTTATTTTCTAAGAACTATTGATTGTTACCAACAATTGCAGCAATTTAGCATTGCAGAAAAAGCAATTAAAGACAGATTAGAAAAGAGTAAGCAAGGAAATCTTCTTGTTGAAATTGGTTATAATTATCAGTTGCAAAAACAAGATGTAAAAGCTAAAGAATATTATAATCAAGCCTTAGATAGAGTTAAGAAAAATCCCAATGAAGTTTTTGGTATTTCTAGTTCTTTCGAGAAAAAGGTTTTGTTAGAATATGCTCTAAAAGCATATCAAATTGCTGCAGAGGTAGAGCCCAAATATAATTTTAATTATCAGAATGGATTGCTTTACGGGCAATTAGGCAACACAGAAATGATGATCTCCACTTTTCTGGATGAATCGTATGCAAATCCGCAAAATTCGATAATCATTCAAAATCAATTATCTCGCTTCATGTCTGATGATAGTGATGGTAATTTTAGTGAAATGCTAAGAAAAGGATTGATTGTGCGGGTACAAAAAAGCCAAGATTTGTTTTGGAACCGTTTTTTGAGTTGGTTTTACGTGCAACAAAAAGAATTTTCGAAGGCTTTTATTCAAGAAAAAGCAATCTACAAGCGCAATCCAGAATCATTGGCTAATATCGTGAATTTGGCGCACTTATCTATAGAGGAAGAAGATCAGGAGATGGCGGTGGAAATTTTGGATTTTGTGATAACAAACACCAAAGATTTAGAGATGCTTATTCAAGCGCAGACGTATTTGATCAAAATGAAAATTGCCAAGGCACAGGATAAAGATTTTGCTGCAATTAATAAGGAATTGTCTGCTTTGCTAGCTGAATATGAGATTAGTCCTTTTACCTTATCTTTGCAATTAATTCAGGCGCATTTTGTGGCCTTTAATTTGAAAGATCCAGAACAAGGAAGAGCAATTATAAAAAAAACACTCGAGCTACAATTGAACGATTTTCAAGTGGCGCAGGCAAAAATGGAGTTGGCAGATATTTTACTTTTCGAAGAAAAATTCAATCAGGCATTGCTTTATTATTCTCAGATAGAGATGAACCTGAAGAATGATGTGCTGGCGCATGAAGCGACTTTGAAAGCAGCAAAAACCAGCTATTTTAAAACTGATTTTGTTTGGGCATTAAAGCAATTCAAGGAATTGAAATCAGCCAGTACGCAATTGATTGCTAACGATGCTTTAGAATACTTTCTTTTGATAAATGATAATACCGTTGCTGATTCGACACAAGCGGCATTGAAGGAATTCGCTAAAGGAGATTACCTTTTGTACCAAAATAGAAATAAAGAGGCCATTGCCCAGTTTCAGTCTATTTTGCAAAAGTTTAAAGGGCAGGAAATAGAGGCAGTAACGCTTTTGCGTTTAGCTAAGGTTTACGAAAAAACGGGAGATTTTAATTTGGCTTTAAGCCAATACCAAGAGATAATAGAGCATCATAATGACGGAATTTATATAGATGAAGCCTTGTTTTTCTCAGCAGAAATTTTCAATAAAAAACTGGCAACGCCGGAAAAGGCAAAGCCATTATATGAAAAAATAATTTTCAATCATCAGGACAGCATTTACTTTGTAGAGGCAAGAAAGAGTTTTAGGAAATTAAGAGGAGACACGAATTTATAAGGAAAAGGTTAGCCGATTAAACAAATCAACAATTAAACAAGGAAAATGATAATATACAACGTTACCACAAACATACACGAAAGCGTTCACGATCAATGGATGATTTGGATGCAACACAAACACATTCCTGAAATTTTAGCGACGGGAAAATTCTCTTCTGCGCGATTGGTTCGCGTTTTGATTGAAGAGGAAATGGGAGGCGTAACTTACTCTGCTCAATATACCACAGACAGCAAGGAAACTCTAGAGAAATACTATCAGGAAGATGCACCTAGATTTAGGGAAGAAGGTGTAAGTTTATTTGGAGATAAAATGCTCGCTTTTAGAACTGAGTTGGAATTGATTTCTGACCATTAGCGGAAAGTAGTCCGTATTCAGTTTTGGGGTTTCTGCATCAATAAAGGGATTTATTACACATATTAGATGAAGCGAATTGTCTTCTCTAATTTAAGAATAGTTTAAGGGAAAAGTGTTGAGTTGATAAACTTGGAACTTTAAACTTTAAACTTTAAACAAAAAACATGGAAAAAGTAAAAGCTAAAAAACACCTCGGGCAACATTTCTTGAAGGACGAAAGCATTGCAAAAGCAATTGCTGACACGATCAATCTAGAAGGATACGAGGATGTGTTAGAAATAGGACCAGGAATGGGAGTGCTTACAAAGTACTTGCTAGACAAGCCTATTAATACGTATGTAATTGAGATCGATACAGAATCAGTTACTTACTTAGATGAGAATTACCCAAAATTAAAAGATAAAATTATTTCAAAGGATTTCTTGAAATACAATATCAATGAAGTTTTTGAGGGAAAACAATTCGCAATTATTGGGAACTTTCCATACAACATATCTACTCAAATTGTTTTTAAGACATTGGAGTTGAAACACCAAATTCCAGAATTTGCTGGGATGTTTCAAAGAGAAGTGGCACAGCGTATTTGTGAAAAGAAAGGATCTAAAGCTTACGGAATATTATCTGTTTTGGCACAAGCCTTCTATGACGTAGAATATTTATTTACTGTTGATGAAAACGTATTTATTCCGCCACCAAAAGTGAAATCTGGAGTGATGCGCATGCGTAGAAAAGAAGACTATAGTTTGCCTTGCAGCGAAAAGTTGTTTTTTACGGTAGTGAAAACTGCTTTTCAACAACGTAGAAAAACCCTTCGTAATAGTTTAAAGACATTGAATCTATCAGATGAGTTGAGGGAAGATGTCGTTTTTAACTTACGCCCAGAACAGCTGGATGTAGCGCAATTTATTGAACTTACCCAAAAAATAGAAGCCGATGGAATTTAAAATCAGCAAAGACTTAATACTCGAATTAGAGCAACATATTGTTAATAAGAACGACAGCGAATTAGAGCGTCTTCTTAGTGACATGCACCATGCTGATATTGCCGAGATTCTGGATGAACTGGATTTTGATGAGGCAACTTATATCTTTAAGGTATTAGATTCAGAGAAAACATCTGAAATACTTCTAGAATTAGAAGACGATTTAAGGGAAAACATCTTAAAAAGACTTTCTGCAAAAGAGATTGCAGAGGAGCTGGATGAGCTGAATACGGATGATGCTGCGGATATCATCGCTGAACTTTCGCAATCCAAAAAAGAAGAGGTAATCTCTGAGCTGGACGATTTAGAACATGCGAAGGACATTATTGACCTTTTGCGATATGACGAGGATACCGCTGGTGGTTTGATGGGGAAAGAGCTTGTAAAAGTCAACGAAAACTGGAGTGTACTAACCTGCGTAAAAGAAATGCGTGCCCAAGCTGAGAATGTATCTCGTGTACATTCTATTTATGTTGTAGACGATGAAAACAGACTAAAAGGAAGGTTGTCACTTAAAGATTTATTGACTACTTCTACAAAAACACAGATTGCCGAAATTTATATCAAAAAAGTAACCTCTGTAAACGTTGATGCCGAAGATGTTGAAGTAGCCAGAATCATGCAAAAATATGACTTGGAAGCCATTCCTGTTGTTGATGCTATGGGACGATTAGTAGGTCGTATTACCATTGATGATATTATTGATGTGATCAGGGACGAAGCAGACAAGGATTACCAGTTGGCTGCAGGTATCTCGCAGGATGTAGAAGCCGATGATAGTATTCTAGAGCTGTCTAAAGCACGTTTGCCTTGGTTAGTTTTAGCGCTTTTGGGGGGATTTATCACCGTAAGAGTGTTGGGCTTATTTGAAGGAGCCATGGCTGAACACGGAAATTTATTCTTTTTTACTCCTCTGATTGCCGCAATGGCAGGAAATGTTGGAGTTCAATCCTCAGCAATAATTGTTCAAGGTTTAGCTAATAATACCTTGAGCGGATCATTATTCAACCGTCTTATAAAAGAGATTTCTTTGAGCTTGTTTAACGGAGCTATACTAGCGTCTATCTTGTTTTTAGGAAGTTATTTTCTTTTAGGTGAGCCGCCTATAATTGGGGTTGTTATTACCAGTGCCTTAGTTTCGGTAATTATTATCGCTTCGCTTATAGGTACATTTATACCTTTATTATTAGATAAATTTGGAGTTGACCCCGCACTGGCAACAGGACCATTTATAACTACCAGTAATGATATTTGTGGAATTTTAATTTATTTTTCAATAGCAAAAATGATTCTGGGATTCTAAAATTAAAAACAACGACTTAACTATAACAACCAACTAATAACTAATAAAATGAATATTCACATTGTAGGAGGCGGAAATCTAGGCGCTTCTGTTGCTATCGGAATTGCAAAATTTTCCAACAACCATAAAATAACCGTTACCCGAAGAAATACAAGCAAAATTCAGCATCTGGAATCATTAGGAATTACTATTTCTACTGATAATACACACCATATTCAAGAAGCCGATATTATTATTTTGACCGTAAAACCATACCAAGTTGATTTGGTTTTATCTGAAATTCTACCAGTCATAAATAACAAAATAATTGCTTCGGCAGTAACTGGTCTTTCAACTGAAGCCTTGCAAGGTAAAATTGGAACTGCTAATCAAGCCATCCGTATAATGCCTAATATCGCCGCGCAGTTTGGAGAATCAGCGACTTGTATCTCTTTTCAACAAGAAAATGCGGAGCAAGGGCAAAAGTTAGTTGACCTTTTCAAGGATTTAGGTACTGCGCCTGTCATTGACGAGAAGTTGATGGATGCGGCAACAGTACTTGCGGCCAGCGGTACAGCATTTGCATTGCGTTACATTCGTGCTTCTATGCAAGCCGGTATTGAGATTGGTTTTGACTGGCAAACTGCTCTAGATATTTCGGCGCAAACTGTCAAAGGTGCGGCTAAAATGCTAATGGAGGAACAAGTGCATCCAGAACAATTAATAGATCGCGTAACCACTCCGCAAGGTTGCACGATTGCTGGATTAAGCGAAATGGAATCTCATGGCTTTAGTTCGTCGATAATACGCGGAATCAAAGCAGCATTAAAAAAAATCAAAGGATAAATATAATTTGGTCATTTCCCGCCAACAAAAGGCGGGTCGGGCTGTCCGCTATATCCACGCTTAAAAAAGCGTGGGATGCCACTTCCATCCCTAATGCGAGCTACGTTTCCAAATCAAATTTGTAACTTTGAATCTCATTCAAATCAAAAACGGATATTTTGAAACAAGAAAACATTAAAATTCTCCACATCGATAGCAATAACCCCATATTAATGGGACAATTGCAAGAACTGGGTTTTACAAACCACGAAGATTTCACTTCAACTAAAGAAGAAATCGAAGCTAAAATTCAAGACTATCAAGGAATCGTAATTCGTAGCCGATTTAAAATTGACAAAGAATTTTTGGACAAAGCCACTAATTTGCAATTTATAGCGAGAGTAGGAGCAGGACTAGAAAGTATTGACTGTGATTATGCCGAAGCTAAAAACGTTACATTAATCGCTGCTCCTGAAGGAAACAGAAACGCAGTTGCTGAGCATACTTTGGGAATGATTCTGTCCCTTTTCAATAAACTAAATACGGCTGATAGAGAAATTCGTTCCGGACATTGGAATCGCGAAAGGAATCGCGGCCATGAACTCGACGGTAAAACAGTTGGGATTATTGGATATGGAAACATGGGAAAAGCCTTTGCCAAGAAACTACGCGGTTTTGATGTACAAGTCTTGTGTTATGATATTCAGGAAAATGTGGCTGATGCAAATGCAAAACAAGTTTCACTTGAAGAATTACAACTAAAAGCGGATGTTTTGAGTTTACACATTCCCTGGACTCCAGAGACTAATAAAATGGTCGATGCGGCATTTATAGGCGGTTTTGCCAAGCCTTTTTGGATTTTCAATACCTCACGCGGGAAAAACATCGTTACTGCTGATTTGGTAGCTGCTATGCAATCTGGAAAAATTTTAGGAGCAGGACTCGATGTTTTAGAATATGAGAAATTGTCATTTGAGACTCTTTTTCAAGAGGACAATACTCCTGAAGCGTTTCAGTATTTACTGGAAGCACTAAATGTGATCTTAACACCGCATGTAGCGGGTTGGACATTTGAGAGTCATGAACGACTGGCGCAAGTTATTGTTGATAAGATAAAAGTAAAATATTTTGGGGAACCCCTAAAGCCAGAAGACGAAAAACGAGTGACAGGAATTGGAGGTTTTTTCTTCAAATCTAAGAACTCAAAAGAACTGGTTTCTTGGTACGGGAAACATTTGGGTTTAAAAACAGATGATTACGGATCGACCTTCTGGTGGAAAGACAACGATGGGGCAGATTGTTCTACGCAATGGTCTCCATTTGCAGATGACACCACTTATTTTGCTCCCAGCGAAAAACAATTTATGCAAAATTTCAGAGTTGCCAATTTAGAGAAACTTCTAGAGCAATTAAAGCTAGAAGGCGTGACTCTTGTAGGGGAAATGGAGTCCTATGATTACGGTAAATTTGGTTGGATTTTAGATCCCGAAGGAAATAAAATTGAACTTTGGGAGCCTATCGATAGCGCCTTTAAATAATAATTTATATATTTATTTATCGAAAACATTTACAATTATAACTAATACATGGAAAACACAAAATACGAACACTGGAATAACCCGCAACCACCTCAAGTAAACAATAAGAAATTGGCAGCAGGATTACTTGCCATTCTTTTAGGTCCTTTTGGGATTCATAAATTCCTTTTAGGATATACGACTGAGGGGATAATATGGTTAGTGATCAGTCTTTGTACTTGTGGTACAGTAACGACTTTATTGGGCTGGATAGAAGGAATAATATATTTGACCAAGTCAGATGAAGAATTTTATCAAACGTATCAGCTTAATAAAAAAGCTTGGTTTTAAACATAAAAAAAGTCTCGACGTTGTCGAGACTTTTTTATTTTGTTTTATAAATGAATTTAATGTGATTTGTCTTTTTCATTTAATTTTCGTTCCAGCTCCGCTTGAAATTCTTCCATAACGGGTTTCATGGTGCTTTCTGGAATATCAGCGACTCTAATGTACATCAGTCCGTCAACGGCATTGTTAAACAATGGATCTACATTAAAAGCAACCACTTTTGCATTTTGCTTGATGTATTTTTTTATCAATACAGGCAAACGTAAAACGCCAGGTTCTAGTTCGTCTATAATTTTGTCAAACTTATTTAAGTCGGCCTCAGTTTCATTAAAGATGAAATCTTTGTCGGCATCCTTTAATTTTACTTTATACGCTTTCTTAGGGTGTATGTATTGTGCGATATAGGGATCGTAATAATTCGATTTCATAAATTCAATCATCAAAGATTTTGAGAAATCAGAAAATTGATTGCTTATGCTTACGCCACCAAGAAGAAATTTATGTTCTGGAAAACGCAAAGTTGTGTGAATGATTCCTTTCCAAAGCAAGAAAAGAGGCATTGGTTTTTGTTGGTATTCCTTAATGATAAAAGCTCTACCCATTTCGATAGACTTGTGCATCATGTCATGTAATTCAGGCTCAAAACGAAAAAGTTCGTTCAAATAGAAACCTTCGATTCCGTATTTAGGAAAAATTTCAGAACCCAATCCCATTCGGTAGGCACCAGCAATTTTCTGCGCATCTTCGTCCCATAAAAATAGATGGTGGTAATATTGATCAAATTTGTCTAAATCTATAGATTCATTTGTTCCTTCGCCCACTTCTCGAAATGTGATTTCACGCAAGCGACCTATTTCATGAAGGATGCTTGGGATTTTATCAGCTGCTGCAAAAAAGACTTCGTAGTTTTTACTTTGCAATAATCTGCAATCCGTATCTCTTAAAGAATCTACTTCCGCAATCATTTTTTCGCCATTGGCGGGGGTTGCGATTTCTTTCGGACTTCTAGGGATTTTTAAAGTTGGAGGAATCAGTAATTTGCTTTCTTTCTCGTATGGATTAGCCAGCATATAGGTTTTCTTTCTCAAGAATTCTGAATAGGCTTCGATAGTTTTGTATTCGTTTTGTTCAGCTACAGAAATAGGTTTCCCAATACGTACTTTTATCACGCGATGCTTCTGACTAAATACTTCTGAGGGTAATTTTGCAGTACGAAACGTTCCGCTAATTTTTGAAAGAAGATAAAATAACCAACTATTTTTAGCATGAAAATAAATAGGAACAACAGGAACCTGTGCTTTTCTAATAACTTTAATGGCACCTTCTTCCCATGGTTTGTCCACCATGTGTTTTCCGTCTTTATAGCTGGAAACTTCTCCTGCCGGAAACATTCCAAGAGGTTTTCCATCGCTTAAGTGACGTAAGGTTTCTTTGATTCCTATCACACTTGACTTCGCATCCTTATGGTTCTCAAAAGGATTTACGGGCATGATGTATTTCTTAAGAGGCTTAATTCTGTGCAAAAGGAAATTAGCGATTATTTTGAAATTAGGCTCCCTTTCGAGCATTAATTTCAATAATAAAACACCGTCTATTCCTCCTAGCGGATGGTTTGAAATAGTGATATATGCACCTTCTTTAGGAAGGCGTTTAAAATCTTCCTGCGGAATTTCAAAGTTGATGTGCAAATCGTCGACGATAGCATTCAGGAAGTCAATGTCTTCTAAATGTTTGTTGCGGTCGTAAAATTTATTAAGCTTGGATATTTTTAAAACCTTCATTAAAAGCCAACCGGAAAAAGTTCCGAAAACCCCATATTTTTCAGCATTTATTGCTTTTGCAACTTCTTTTGCGGTAACTAAACCCATTTACGTATTGTTTATTGAGCGAAAAACAAAGATAGAAAAAAACTCCATTATCTGGCTATTGCCGTATTCGATTTTCTGGTTTTTGGGGTATATCCTTTTTAATTTTTATTACTTTTGAAATTCAAAAATTTATATCAATGAGAATTATCTCTTACAATGTTAACGGAATTCGTTCCGCAATTTCAAAAGGATTCATAAACTGGTTGCAACAGGCAAATCCTGATGTGATTTGTCTTCAGGAAATTAAAGCGTCTCCAGATCAACTGCCATTATTAGATTTCGAATTAGCTGGTTACCCTTATCATTATTGGTTTCCTGCGACCAAAAAGGGATATAGCGGTGTAGCTATTTTGTCAAAAGTGAAACCTAATAATATCGTTTTTGGAACAGGAATTCCGCATATGGATTTTGAAGGGCGAAATATTCGTGTTGATTTTGATGAAATGTCAGTAATGAGTCTCTACTTACCTTCGGGAACTAACAGCGAACGACTGGATCATAAATTTATGTTTATGGATGATTTCCAGAATTATATCAATGAGCTAAAGGAAACAATTCCTAATTTGGTTATTTGTGGAGATTATAACATTTGTCATGAAGCTATTGACATTCATGATCCCATTCGGAATAAAAAAGTATCCGGATTTTTACCTGAGGAAAGAGCCTGGCTTGACACTTTTTTAAATAATGGTTTTATCGATAGTTTTCGCTTTTTGAACAAAGAACCAGATAATTACAGTTGGTGGACTATGCGTGTTCCTACTGCGAGAGCCAATAATAAAGGATGGCGTATTGACTATTGTTTAGTAAGTGAACCTTTAAAGGATCGAATAAAAAGAGCACTTATATTACCAGAGGCAAAACATTCTGACCATTGTCCCGTTTTAGTAGAAGTAGAATAAAGTTAAAATAGATAATAACCCAATTTTAAATTTTAAAAATGATAAAGAAAATCTCTCTAGGATTGCTGATAATGGCACTTTCGACTTCTTGCGTGTCTAAGAAGATATACAATGATTTAGAAAATAAATTTACTGACCTTAAAAAGGAAAATAGAAGTTTAGCTGACGAAAACTCAGAACTTACCAATGCTAAAAATCAATTAGAATTGGATCAAGATGCATTGAAAAATGATTACGCCAAGTTGAAATTAGAGCGTGATAAATGGCTTGCAGACTATGGTGCTTTAAGTAATAAAATGGATTTGCTAAATGAGTCTTATAAAGCTTTGGAGAAAAACAGTAACGAGGCTTTACAAATCAACATGAGCAAAAATCGTGATTTGCTTGCTCAATTAGATGCTAAAGGAAAAGCATTGGCAATTGAACAAGAGCGTTTAAACAAAAGCTCACAGCGCTTGCAGGAAATGGAATCTTTGATTGCAGCCAAAGAAGCGGCAATGAAGAAACTGAAAGAAACATTATCTAAGGCCTTGAATAGTTTTGAAGGAAAAGGACTTACTGTAGAACAAAAAAACGGAAAGGTTTATGTTTCTATGGAAAACAAATTGCTGTTTAATTCTGGTAGTTATTCAGTAGGTGCTGAGGGTAAGAAAGCAGTTGTTGAATTAGGGAAAGTTTTGGGTGATAATCCAGACATTTCAGTTTTGATTGAAGGACATACTGATGATGATGGTTTTTCAAGTTCAGGACCAATTGCTAATAACTGGGATTTGTCAACCAAAAGAGCGACTGCAATTGTTGCTATTTTGAGTGAAAATAGAGCAATCAACAAGGAAAATCTTACGGCTGCGGGAAGAGGAGAGTTCTCTCCTTTGACTAGTAATGCTACTGCAGAAGGGAAAGCTAAAAATCGTAGAATCGAAATTATTCTTACACCAAGATTAGACGAAATTGCCGAAATGCTGAATGAAATTAATTAAAAATTTTCAGAGCTTCAAAATTTTAAAGGTTCAGAGTGAAAACTCTGAACCTTTTTTTATTGGTATAAACATTTCTAAAATATCTGTTAATACCCTCTAAGAACAGAAGCAATAAAATCTACATTTGTACCTTTATCCTTTAAAATTACATTAAATGAAATATACTACTTTACCCAATACAGATATAAAAGTCAGCAAAATTTGCCTTGGAACGATGACGTATGGCCAGCAAAATACCGAGTCAGAAGGTCATACGCAAATGGATTATGCATTAGAACAAGGTGTTAATTTTTTTGATACTGCTGAGATGTATTCGATTCCGGCAGGTGAGGAAACTTATGGTAGCACTGAGAAAATTATTGGAAGCTGGTTTAAAAAATCAGGAAAAAGAGAAGAAATAGTTTTAGCATCTAAAATTGCAGGTCCTAATCCAAATTTCACCTACATGCGTGAGAAGAATGACTTTTCGCCAGCAAGTGTAAAATATGCATTAGACAATAGTTTAAAGCGTTTGCAAACAGATTATATCGATTTGTATCAATTGCACTGGCCAGAGCGTAAAACGAATTATTTTGGGCAACGCGGGTTCACACTTCAAGATGATCAGTGGGAAGATAATATTCATGAAGTGCTAACAACCTTAGATGGTTTTGTAAAAGAAGGAAAAATCAAGCATATTGGACTTTCTAACGAAAATGCCTGGGGAATTATGCGTTTTCTAGAAGAGAATAAATACAACAATTTGCCTCGAGTAAAAACTGTTCAAAATCCATATTCATTATTGAATAGACTCTTTGAAAATGCATCTGCTGAGGTTTGTGCTCGTGAAAATGTAGGTTTATTGGCGTATTCTCCTATGGGATTTGGTGTTCTGTCTGGTAAGTTTTTAACCGGAGAAAATCATCCTAAAGCGAGAATCAACTTATTTCCACAATATACAAGATACAATAGTGCTCAATGTACTGAGGCAACAAAATTATATCACGATATTGCTATTAAAAACGGATTGTCATTGACGGAACTTTCTTTGGCTTTTATTGAGCAACAGCCTTTCTTGACAAGTACAATAATTGGAGCTACAACAATGGAGCAATTAAAGGAAAATATTGACACTATCAAGGTCACTTTATCTGAGGATGTGTTGAAAGCCATTAATGAGGTTCAGGCGATAATTCCAGATCCAGCGCCGTAAGAATTATTTAACCGCGAGGTTCGCAATGTTTTTAGGAAAGCCCACAAAGAATTTTTGTGGGCTTTTTCATTTATTATAATTCTAGGGTTTTTTAACCCTTTTGACATTAAAACTCAAACTCATCCTTTACCGAGACTGTATCAACCGCTGTACTGTCCTGAACACGTAACCTCAAAAGTGATTTTGCAGCGCCAGTAATAATCATCGGTTGTGATTTATAGATGGTGTCGTCAATACTGAGAAGGCCTCTTCGGATCATGATGTTGGTCAAAAAAGTTTCTTGTTTTTGGGCAAAATCCCTAAGTTTTCCCTGATCATTAAACTGGTACATGAATTTTTTTGGACTTGGGATAATTCGAGCCAGATACAAACATTCATTTAGATTAAGTTCAGCAGGAGTCTTCTGAAAATAATACCGACTCGCCTCACCAATTCCATATACGTTTGGCCCCCATTCGATGATATTAAAATACACTTCAAGCATGCGTTCTTTACTAACAATTCGATTGTTTTCTAAGATGTAGACCAATAGTATTTCTTCTAGTTTTCGAGAAACCGTTTTCTCTCTGGTTAGGAAAGCATTTTTCACTAATTGCATGCTAATTGTACTGGCTCCGCGCGCAAACTTTTCAGTTTTTATGTTTTTTACAATCGATTGTTTGAAGGCCTCATTGATGAAACCATGATGTGAAAAGAAGGAAGGGTCTTCGGTAGTTAATACACATTTTCTTAAGTAGGGCGAAATTTGATCTAGCGGAGTGTAATTAGAATTGGCATTTCCAACCAATATGGGACGTTGCAATACATCATTGATGATGGCTCTATAAACAAATTCTCCGTTGAGTTTGTTGAGATTGGCTTCGCCGTATTTTGTGATTTTTAGCTTCTCTTTTTTCAAATTACTGTCAAAGACTAGTTGGTCTGGTTTGTTTTTATTGAATTTGAAGTCTAATTTATAGTCAAAAGTACCTTCGGCTTCCATACCTTGAAAATGAGTAAATAAACCATCAGGGAGCGACGAGATGAAGTCCTGTGCTTTCATCTTCGGGATGTTAACTTTAAGTTTGTAAATCGTGTCTGATGCAGTATCGAATGTGGCGTAAGGATTAAGTTTTATTTTATTTAACTTTAGAACAGAGCTGCTGTCTATCGAAATGAAATCAGAACCCAAAAGTAAACGATAGTCAAAGCGGGCATTTTTAATTAGGACATCCTTGTTGGCGATTTTTGGATGATTGATTTTTAAGTTGGAGATCGAAGTGAAGCCATCAATATGTAGTTCGCCGCCACTTTTATCAATGTTTTCAATCTTCAATCTGATGGAATCAAAGCTTGATTTAAGATTATAACGCTCGTCAAAATACGGCACTTTGATTGCGCCAGTATCAATATTAAAGAAACGGATGTCTGCTTTTTTATTTCTAGGGTCAGCAAAGCCTTTTATTTTCCATCGTTGTGAAAAAGTATTGGTTTGCACATTAATAGACGTCTCAATTTCCTTGTCAAAAAGAGTAAGTTTTTTTATGTCGATTATAGCCCTTTTGCCATTGTCATCCAGTTTAAATTTCAGGTTTTGAATGCGCATATCGGTGGGAACCAGATTCAGTACCTTAGAAATGATTCTGTAGGCAAAAGCAGCATAATCTCTTTTATCCGTGCTTGTTGGTTCCTTGTTTTCTTTTTTTAGAAAGGCAGCAAAGTTTTTTGCATTTCCTTTTTGAACTAATTGTACCAGGCCATTTTGGATTTCTAAAGTTCCCAATTGTACTTCTCCAAGTAACAACTGCCATACATTGACACTAGTTTTCATTTTTTTAATGCTAAAAAGAGTATCGGCATTTTTGGGAACTAATATTATTTCGGTCAAACTCACTCCTGAAAAACCTTCGAAAGAAGCTTTTTTTACAGATAAATCACTACTGTATTCTTGCTTCATCTTTGTGGATACTTTGTTTACAGCCTGTTGCAAAAGAGAATCTCTAAATACAAAGAAAGCGATGGATAAAACCAGGAAGATTGCAGTAATTACTACTAGCATAATTATTATTTTTTGTTTTCCGGTTTTCATGAATTTCAGAATGTGTTATTGATTGATCTAAAATGTAAGGAACTAACTCGTTTGGAATGTCTTTTTTCGCATTTACCAAATCCAGCTGCTTAACGGATGCAAACTATTAAAAGTTTTGATGCACTCCTAATCTGAATACCTCATTTATTGGCAAAAAAAAACTACAACATCTTTATTGCTGTAGTTTCTGATGCAATCGCTAAAATAAGTGATAGTTCCATTTAACGGATAGATGTTATTTTTTGCTGTAGAATTGTTTGACCTTTGCTACAATCTGGTTTTCAGTCATGCTATCTGAAGTTTCAACAGATTTAGGCTTAGTTGCAATAGTAGATTTCTCAGAGTTGATTTTTTGCTCTAGTTTCGTTTTAGTATCTGCTGGGCCAAAAATATAAAGTTCGTCAGCTCCATTAACATTCGATATGACATCTTTTAGATAAGTATTTATCTGATGTTTTTTTCGTTCATCGAATGATTTTTGGGAGTCAATATGTTGTCCGCCAAAGAAACTACCTTTATCTCCCTCTTTATCATGATAAACACGATTTTCAAGATCAGATTGTATTTCTGTTATTGCTTCTTTACCGCCTTCAAGAGTTACGATGATTGCTTTTGTTGAGTCAATCCAAATACCAGTTTGCTTTTTCATCTTTTATTATTTTTAAATTAGATTAGACAATTTTAAATTAGATAGAATTATTATAACTAGAGTTTTAATTTATTGTTGATTTTCTAAAAGTGCATTTAATTGGCCTATTAAAACATGTTCTGATTTGTTTTTGCCTGCAAATGAGCTTGCAATTGCTTTGGCAGTTTTTATAATTAAGGCGTTTACTTGAGGTGTAAATAAGCTAGTGTGCACTGACCTGAATATTTTCAAATCGGGTAAAATTTGTTTAAAGTCACAGTCATTTTCTGCAAGCCAGTCAAATACAATTTCTATTTGGTATGCTGAATCAGATCCAAATACGTCAAAAGTATTTTCGAGAGGTAGCCATTCTTGTTGAACTATTTTTTTTAATTGTTTTATCTCTTCTTCGCGAACAGTTTTATCCACAGCGGCAATGCTATAAAATAGTTTGCCGAGTTGCTGATAAAAATGAACCATTGTTTTGTCTGAAGGTTTCACGATTAATTTTTTTATTATGAAAGAATAGAGTTCATTTCATAAAGTTACAAAAAAACAATGGTAAAAGAATTAGAATTAACATATTATCAGCTGTAAATCAGCTTAAAAGCTTTTTTATAAGTCGAATAAAAAAGCTTTAAGTGAAATGTTGTGAAGATGGTATTTTGAATGAAGTTTATCCAAATAGCATACTGGCAACATCTTCAATTTTAGCTACTAATTGAATTTTTATACCAGTATTTTTTAGAGAGATCTTATTGTATTTAGAGACAAAAATGGTTGAAAAGCCCAGTTTTTCAGCTTCCTGAATGCGTTGGTCCACACGGTTCACGGGGCGGATTTCCCCTGATAAACCTACTTCTCCTGCAAAGCAAAAATCTTTATTTACCGGAATGTCTTCATTTGAGGACAAAATGGCGGCAACAACAGCCAAATCGATAGCGGGATCATCTACAGAAATTCCTCCCGTTATGTTTAAAAAAACATCTTTGGCGCCAAGCCTAAAGCCAGCTCTTTTTTCTAGAACGGCTAAAATCATATTCAGTCTCTTGGCATTGTAACCTGTTGTACTACGTTGTGGTGTTCCATAAACGGCAGTACTTACTAGAGATTGAATTTCTATCATCAATGGACGCATTCCTTCTAAGGTTGAGGCAATGGCGGTTCCTGATAATTCTTCGTCTTTGTGTGAAATCAAAATCTCCGAAGGATTCGAAACTTCCCGTAATCCGCTTCCTAGCATTTCGTAAATTCCTATTTCGGCTGTGGATCCAAAACGGTTTTTAAGGGAACGCAAAATACGATAAACATGATTGCGGTCGCCTTCAAATTGAAGCACGGTGTCTACCATATGTTCCAGAATTTTTGGTCCGGCTATGTTTCCGTCTTTCGTTATATGTCCAATAAGAATTACTGGAATATTAGTTTCTTTGGCAAATTTAATCAGTTCGGCTGTGGTTTCTCGAATTTGAGAAATACTTCCTGCAGTCGATTCGATATAATCCGTATGAAGCGTTTGGATGGAGTCTATAATGACAATTTCGGGCTCAATTGCTTCAATTTGTTTGAATATATTTTGGGTTTTGGTTTCGGTAAGAATATAGCAGTTGTCACTAACAGACGTGATTCTTTCGGCACGCATTTTTATTTGTTTTTGGCTTTCTTCACCTGAAACATATAAAGTTTTGTATGGTAATTTTAACGATATTTGAAGTAAGAGTGTGCTTTTTCCAATTCCCGGCTCCCCTCCTAAAAGAGTAAGGGATCCAGGAACAATACCGCCGCCAAGTACGCGATTAAGTTCTGCATCAGTTGTGTCCATACGGATTTCCTGAGTCGAATCTATTTCGTTAATCTTTAAAGGTTTTGGAGCTTTACTCTTTGAAGCCGATTCGCTTTTCCAAGCCGTCTTTTCTTCTTTTTGAATGATTTCCTCTGCAATGGTATTCCATTCCTTACAAGAATTGCATTGTCCTTGCCATTTTGCATATTGTGCTCCGCAACTTTGACAGAAAAAAGTGGTTTTTACTTTGGCCATAGGAAGAGTTACTGTTTTGTTTAAATTAGAATAAAAAAAGACAATAGGTATGATGGCTATTGTCTTTTGGATTGTAATACTAAAATTACATTTATTTTCGAACTAATTTTAATTATGTTAAGGAATTGTCTTTCTCATTTGGAAAAATAATCCAAGGCTTGAAAGTTTTAGCTTCTTCAAATTCCAAAGTAGCATAAGAAATAATAATGATGATGTCATCTTTCTGAACTCTTCTTGCGGCAGGTCCATTAAGTGTTATTTCGCCTGAATTTCTCTCGCCTTTGATGGCATAAGTTTCAAAACGTTCGCCATTATTGATGTTGACGATTGAAACTTTTTCTCCTTCAATGATGTTTGAAGCCTCCAATAGTGTTTCGTCTATGGTAATACTACCGATATAATTTAAATCGGCTCCAGTAACTTTTACCCGATGGATTTTTGATTTTAGTACTTGAATTTGCATGCTACAAAAGTAAATTAATTTAATGAAATGGTGTCAATCAATCGAATATTATTGATAATAACTGCTATAAATGCACGATAATTTTTGGTTTTATTTTTTCTTTCGCAAGGCAATAATGCCGTTTCGTCAGCGATTTGAAAGTATTCTAATTCAAAGGATGTATTTTTTTTGAATAGTTTTTCGACCCATTCTGTAACGGATTTAGCACTATTATTTTTGAATTTTTCTTTAGCGCCATTTAAGGTTTTGAATATTATGGCACTATCAGTTCTTTGCTGCTCTGAAAGTCGTTCATTTCTAGAACTCATGGCAAGACCGTTAGATTCTCTGTAAATGGGGCAACCAACAACATTAACTGCCATGTTGTTTTTTTCGACCATCTTTTTTACTATTTGCAATTGTTGGAAATCTTTCTCTCCAAAATAGGCATTAGTTGGACTTACAATTTCAAACAACCTTTTTACGATAGTTCCAACTCCGTTAAAATGACCAGGTCTGAATTTTCCTTCCATTTGGTTTTCTAATCCTTCAAAATCAAACTCCTCTGACAAGATTTTTCCTTCATATACATCTTCAGTAGATGGGGCGTACAAAATTATTTCAGAACTTAAACCTGATATTTTTGCGATATCAGCTTCCATTGTTCGTGGGTATTTTGACAAGTCTTCAGGGTTGTTAAATTGAGTGGGGTTCACAAAAATACTAACCACTGTATTTTCGTTCTCAGCCAATGATTGTTGCATCAATGATAAGTGTCCTTGATGTAGTGCGCCCATAGTGGGAACGAAACCAATAGTGGAATAAGGAGTCTTAATAGATTTCAAATAGTCCATCAAAGCTTCTTTTCCATTGAAAATATGCATGGTTGTTTTATTAAAATTAACTGCAAACATAATATATTAGTTAATAACTGCATAAATTTTTGTAATTTTGCGTGGTTTTTATTACCAATAAATTAAGCAAATTACAATATGAAAGATAAGAGGATATTATACGTATCATCTGAAGTGGTGCCCTATTTAGCTGAAAACGAGGTTTCTTTAATGTCTTACGATGTGCCAAAGATGGTTAATGATCAAGGTGGACAGATTAGGATTTTTATGCCTAGATATGGGAATATAAATGAGAGAAGACACCAATTACATGAGGTGATTAGACTTTCAGGGATGAATTTGGTAGTAAATGACTTAGATATGCCATTGATTATTAAGGTGGCGTCCATTCCTAAAGAAAGAATTCAAGTTTACTTTATTGACAACGATGAGTATTTCAAAAGGAAAGCAACTTTTGCAGATGAGGAAGGGGTGATGTATCCTGATAATGACGAGCGCGCGATTTTCTTTGCAAAGGGAGTTGTTGAAACCGTTAAGAAATTGAATTGGGTTCCAGATATCATACATGTTCATGGTTGGATGGCGGCAATGTTGCCTATTTACATGAAACACTATTATAAAAATGAAGCATTATTTTCAGATACTAAAATTGTCACTTCGGTGTACAGTCAATCTTTTGAAGGTGCTTTAGATCCTGAAATGGTTAATAAGATAATATTGGATGGGATACCTGCCGAGGCTATAGCTGACTTAAAAACACCTGATTATGAAAATATTATAAAAACGTCTATCCAACATTCGGATGCTGTTATTATTGCTTCAGATAGCTTGTCTCCAAGTTTAACAAAATTTATAGAATCTTCAGGAAAACCTTTTTTACCTTTCGTGCCCAAAGATGCATTTGCGGAAGCTTATAGCAATTTTTACAATAACGAGGTTCTGTAATTTAAACTTTTATTATCTAATATGTACAATAATTCTTTTTTTAAGAAAATTCTTATAGTTGCTTGTGTCGTTTTTTTATATTCCTGTGATAAAGATTATAATTCAATTGGAGATGGTTTGATTGGAGATAATCATTTTGATTTTGCTAAATATACGTCAAGTGTGTTAGCTTATAATCAAAAGATTGGGCCAATACAATCTAACAATCTTGCGATTAATTCTTTAGGGATTCTTGATAACCCCGCATTTGGTACAACAACAGCGAATTTTGCAACTCAGTTGACATTAGAGTCTACAAGTCCTGTAATAGGGAATAACCCTGAGATCGTAAGTGTAACATTGACGATTCCTTATTTTAGTACCTTAGTGTCTACGGATACAGAGGGAGACCATGTGTATGAGTTAGATTCTATATATGGGGCAAGTGATGCTAAAATTAAGTTAAGTGTATATGAGTCAGGTTACTTTATGAGAGACTTGGATCCTGTTGGTGGTTTTCAAGAAGCGCAAAAATATTTTACAGATCAAAATGCAGATTTTGATGGTGCTAAAGTAGGAAGTCGATTGAATAATAGCAGTATTGTTTCTCAGAACGATTCGTTTTTCTTTGACGCTGCTGAGTATAAAGAAACTACGACAACGGATGGTAAGGATGTAGTTACACGAACAGCTCCTGGAATGCGATTGACTTTAAATTCAAGTTTTTTTAAAACAAAAATCATTGATGGTGCTGCCGCAGGGAAGTTGTCTTCAAATGATGTTTTTAAAGAATATTTTAGAGGATTGTATTTCAAAGTTGAGAAATCAGGGACAAGTGCAGGTGCGTTGGCGCAATTAGATTTTAAGAAAGGGAAAATCACGGTAAAATTCAAAGAAGATACTTCAGATTCAGATAAAACAAGAATTGATAATTCTATTGTGCTTAATCTGACAGGAAATACCGTTAGTTTATTAGAGCAAAGTAATGCGAATACGTCTTATACAAACGCAACGACTTCCAGCAATATTAATAAGACTCTTGGAGATGAAAAATTATATCTAAAAGGAGGAGAAGGTTCTATGTCAATTCTTGAGCTATTTGGTGCAGATGCTGATAACAATGGTGTTGCTGATGAGCTAGAAACTATTAGAAATAATGGGTGGTTGATTAATGAGGCTAATCTTGTTTTTCATGTAGATGCAAGTGCAATGGGAAGTGCGTATGAACCAAAACGTATTTACTTATATGATTTAAATAATAGCAGAGTAGTATATGATTATGCGGTAGACGCTACGACAGGTACGGATGCGAAAAACGGTAAATTAGTATATGGAGGTATTTTAAATAAAGAAAATACAGCAGATGGAATTTATAAGATAAGAATTACGAATCAAGTAAGAAACCTTATTAAAAATGCTGACTCAACTAATGTTAAGTTAGGAGTTGTTGTCACAGAAGATATAAATACCACAACATCATCTAAATTAAGAACGGCAACATCTTCAATATCTCAAGCTCCAAAAGCTTCAGTTATGAGTCCTTTAGGGACTGTTTTATATGGAGGTAAGTCTACTGTTCCAGTAGATAAAAGATTGAAGTTGGAGATTTATTATACTAAACCTAATTAATAAAAATATGTGTGGAATTGTTGGATATATAGGTTATAGAGAGGCTTATCCTATTGTTATAAAAGGATTAAAAAGACTTGAATATAGAGGTTATGATAGTGCCGGGGTAATGATTTATGATGGTGAATCTATAAAACTTAGTAAGACTAAGGGTAAAGTTGCTGACCTAGAAGAAAGAGCTTCTAAGGAAATTACTACTAACGGGACGATAGGAATTGGTCATACACGTTGGGCGACACATGGTGTTCCTAATGATGTGAACTCTCATCCACATCTTTCTAATTCTGGAGATTTAGTAATAATTCATAATGGTATCATTGAGAATTATGCTCCTTTAAAAGTAGAATTGATAAAAAGAGGTTATGTGTTTCATTCAGATACAGATACTGAGGTGCTTGTAAATCTTATTGAAGAAGTGCAGAAAAAAGAAAATATAAAGTTGGGTAAGGCAGTTCAAATTGCACTTAACCAAGTTGTAGGGGCATATGCAATTGCAGTTTTTGATAAAAAGAATCCAGATGAAATTGTGGCTGCACGCTTAGGAAGTCCATTGGCAATTGGTATAGGTGAAGGTGAGTATTTTATTGCCTCAGATGCTTCTCCTTTTATTGAATATACTTCAAATGCAGTGTATTTAGAAGATGGTGAGATGGCTGTTATTAGGTTGCACAAAGAGATGAAAGTGCGCAAGATTAAAGATGATTCTTTAGTTAATCCAATTATTCAAGAGCTTCAGATGAATTTGGAGCAAATTGAAAAAGGAGGTTACGATCATTTTATGTTGAAAGAGATCTATGAGCAACCAAGTGTTATTAAAGATACTTACAGAGGTAGATTACATGCAAATGAAGGTATTATTCAAATGGCCGGAGTTGAAGATAATTTGGAAAAATTCTTAAATGCAGATAGGATTATCATAGTTGCTTGTGGTACATCGTGGCATGCAGGTTTAGTTGCTGAATATATTTTTGAGGAATTTGCAAGGATTTCTGTTGAAGTAGAATACGCATCTGAATTTAGATATAGAAATCCGATAATCAACAGTAAGGATGTTGTTATTGCTATATCTCAATCTGGAGAAACGGCTGATACTATGGCCGCAATTAAGTTGGCTAAAGAACAAGGTGCTTTCGTGTTTGGGGTTTGTAATGTTGTGGGTTCTTCTATCTCAAGAGAAACGCATGCAGGTGCTTATACACATGCTGGTCCTGAAATTGGTGTTGCTTCTACTAAAGCATTTACTACCCAAATTACGGTATTAACGATGATTGCGCTTCGTTTGGCAAAAGCTAAAGGGACATTGTCGCAATCAGATTTTCATATGTATTTACAAGAATTGGAATTAATACCAGAGAAAGTTAGAGAAGCTTTGGAAACTAATGATAAGGCAAAGGAAATTGCTGAAACGTTTAAAGATGCGCCTAACTGTTTGTACTTAGGAAGGGGTTATAATTTTCCAGTTGCTCTTGAAGGGGCTTTAAAACTAAAAGAGATATCATACATACATGCTGAAGGTTATCCTGCAGCTGAAATGAAACACGGTCCAATCGCTTTGATAGATGAGCAAATGCCAGTTGTTGTTATCGCTCCTAAACAAGGACATTATGATAAAATAGTAAGTAATATTCAGGAAATTAAATCAAGAAGTGGAAGAATTATAGCAGTAGTGACTAAAGGCGATACGCAAGTTCGTGAATTAGCTGATTATGTTATAGAGATTCCTGAAACATCGGATGCTTTGTCGCCATTAATAACGACAATCCCGTTACAACTTTTGTCATATCATATTGCTGTTTTAAGAGGGTGTAATGTAGATCAGCCTAGAAATTTGGCAAAATCGGTTACAGTGGAATAAACGGTTGTTTTGATAATATTTTAAAAAAAAGCGAGATTTAGTATCTCGCTTTTTTTTTTGGATAAAAATAAAGGAAATGTATCATTTTTGTGATAAAGATAAATATTTCTTAAAAATAGTATGTACGCATAGTATATTGCATCATTTTAACATATATACAGAGATTAGTATAAAAATCATATTACTGTAATTGTGTTAAAATGGGAGTAAAACGTTGACAATAAGGAATTATTTTTAACGTTTTTTTATTAATATTAAAAATAATTGTACTTTGGCAACATAAATCTATAAAATTCAACCAAATGAGAATGTATTTACTTTTATTGTCATTGTTTTTTTGCAGCATAACTTTTGCGCAAAACTCAATTTCAGGTACAGTTGTTGAAAATGACAACCAGCCTATTTTTGGAGCTAATATTAAAATTGTTGGGGAGGCCGTAGGGACGGTTACTGACAGTGATGGAAAGTTTACTTTAGTTTCGCCAACAAAAGTGCCTTATGTGATTGAAGTTACGAGTATAGGCTTTGTTTCAAAAAGGGTGAATATTACATCAAACAATCAAAAAGTTAATGTTATTCTTAAAGAAGAACAAAACTTGCTTAATGAGATTGTAGTGTCTGCATCTAGAACTCCTGAAAGAGTTTTGGAGTCTCCTGTTACCATTGAAAGAATGGGAACAGCAGATATTAAAAAGTCGGCTTCAGCTACTTTTTATGACGGGTTGGAAAATTTGAAAGAAGTTCAGATGAATACAAGTAGTTTGTCTTTTAAATCAGTTAACACACGTGGTTTTGCAACAGTAGCGAATACGCGTTTTATGCAGTTGGTTGACGGAATGGATAATGCTTCTCCTCTATTAAATTTTGTATTGGGAAACATGATTGGAATCTCGGAAATTGACGTTCAAAGTGTAGAGCTACTGCCTGGTGCGTCTTCTGCTTTATATGGTGCAAATGCATTTAATGGAATACTATTTATGAATAGTAAAAGTCCGTTTACAAGTCAGGGAATTACTGCATACGCGAAATTTGGACAAACAAGTCAAAAAGCGGCAGGTAATAATGATTATGTTGATTATGGGATTAGAATGGCTCATGCCTTTAGTCCAAAATTAGCTGCAAAAGCAAACTTTACCTATATGAAAGGTACAGATTGGTATGCGACGAATTATGATGACAAAACTGTCGAAGGTAGAGATAGAAGTAATATTAATTATGATGGTATAAATGTGTATGGTGATGAGGTTACTACAAATATAAAAGGAGTTGGGTCGTCCTTAGCGGCGTTGGGTTTGGTGCCAGCCTCGGCAGTTAACTTACTACCTAGTACTAATGTGAGTAGAACTGGATACAATGAGATAGATTTAACGGACAATAAAGCGAGTAATACTAAAATCGACTTTTCAGTTCATTATAAGCCTTTTGCAAATGATTTAGAAGTTATTTGGCAAAGTAAATTTGGTTGGGGAAATGCAGTTTACCAAGGTGCTAATAGGTATTATTTGAATAACTTTTTTATGCAGCAGCATAAGTTAGAGATAAAAGGTAAAAACTTTTTTGTGAGAGGATATACTACTACAGAAGATGGGGGGAATTCGTATGATATGCTTTTTACAGGTATTAATATAAATAGAGTCTGGAAAGATGATAAAACTTGGTTTGGTGAATACGCTGGGGCCTATATAGGTGCTACTCTGGCAGGTCAGACACCAGAAAATGCACACGTTATTGCAAGATCTACTGCTGATACAGGAAGATTAATTCCTGGAACCGCTGCTTTCAAAGCTGCTTTTGATAAAGTGACTAATGAAGCAAGTGTATTAACTGGTTCAAAATTGGTTGATAATTCTAAAATTTATCATTCAGATGCGAATTATAACTTTAAAGATTTGATCGACTTTGCTGAAATTCAAGTTGGAGGTTCTTATAGAGCTTATCAATTGAATTCACATGGTAGAATTTACACGGATAAGGATGGACCTATAAACTATGATGAATATGGAGCTTATACTCAGGTTACAAAGAAGTTTATAGACGACCGTTTGAAATTTACAGGATCTATTCGTTACGATAAAGCGCAGAATTTTGATGGTAATATATCTCCAAGAGTTTCTCTTGTGTATTCAGGTGGTGAGAGTAGAAGACATAATTTTAGAGGGTCTTTTCAAACTGGTTTCAGAAATCCATCAACACAAGATCAATACATTGGTTTTAATGTAGGTAGTGCTCTGTTGCTAGGTTCAGCTCCTGATAATTTAACAAGATTCTCTGAAGTTAGAGGGAATGATATTGATGGAAGTGGTACAATTTCTGCTTTTGGTCAAGCTATACTTGGGGCAAACACGGTTGTTTTAAATGGTTTAAATGCTTATAATAATTCTTATACAGCAACATCTGTTGGTCAGTTTAGTGCTACGGGAAATGCGACTTTGTTGAGAAAAACAAATGTTGATTATGTAAAACCAGAACAAGTTAAAGCATTTGAATTAGGGTATCGTTCATTTATAAAAGATGTGTCAGTTGATGTTAATGGATATTATAATATTTACAACGATTTTATCGGAAATTTAAATGTGATTGCGCCTTATTATGGAACAACACAAGACTCTCCGAGTGCTACTCCTAACCCTGCAGATCCAGGATTCCAGACATTAGCAGCACTTTCAGCTGGTGATTATAGAGTGTATCAATTGTATACTAATACTGATGTAGAGATTAAATCACTTGGTTTTGGTCTAGGTCTTTCTAAAAAAGTATATAGAGACTTTGAAGTAGGTGTTAACTATAATTATGCTGAATTTAAGTTTGACCAAGAAAAGGATCCTAGTTTTGAAGCTGGATTCAACACTCCTAAACATAGAGTAAAAGCGTCATTCGGAAACGAAAAGTTATTCAAAAACTTTGGTTTTAACGTAAGTGGAAGATGGAATAGTGATTATTTATGGCAATCTACAATGGTAGACGGTATGATTGATGCTGCTACTGTAATTGATGCTCAAATCAATTACGGAATTCCAAAACTAAAATCGACATTAAAAATTGGAGCTTCGAATATTGGTGGTAAAGAATATGCTCAAGTATTAGGTGCTGGTTTAATTGGGCAACAATATTTTGCATCTTGGACAATCAATCCGTAATATCGAGACAAAAACTTTAAAAAAAAATACAACCATGATAAAAAATTTAAAATGGCTACTATTGGTTTCTTTAACCTTTGTAGCATGTAATAATGACGATGAAGTAGTAACGATTGTAGATTCGTCAGACGGATTAGCTTTAACTGCTGGGTCTGCGAACTTTTCTAAATTTGTTTCTTTAGGAAACTCATTAACTTCAGGTTACTCAGATGGTGCTTTGTTCGTTGAAGGGCAAAAATCTTCTTATACTAACATAATAGCGCAAAAATTTACGGCAGTTGGGGGTGGAGAATTTAAAATTCCATTTATGGCTGACAATATAGGTGGTTTTAAAATTAATGGGACTATTGCTTCTGGAGCTAGGTTAGCTTCAACTGGTGGTGGAGCGCCAGTTGCGGTTTCAGGAACTCCTTCGACAGAGATCTTAACTTCCATAGCTGCTGCTGGTCCATATAATAACTGTGGGGTTCCAGGTGCAAAAAGTTTTCATTTGTTATCGCCAAGTTACGGTAGTGCAGCAGGTATTGCTCTTGGAACTGCAAATCCATATTATGTTCGTTTTGCTCCAAATGCTACCACTTCTATTGTGTCATATGCAATGTCTCAAACACCAACTTTCTTTTCACTTTGGATAGGAACTAATGATGTTTTAGGTTACGCTACAACTGGTGGTGATGGTTCAAATCCTATAACTCCTTCTGCAGGAGTTGCAGGAGTTGGTTTTGATGCTACCTACGATGCTTTAGTAAATACATTGACCTCTGCAGGTGCAAAAGGAGTTGTGGCAAATATTCCTTATGTAAATACTTTGCCATTTTTCACATATATAGCCGCAAATCCAGTTCCGTTGGATGCTGCGTCAGTGGCACAATTGAACCCGTTATTTGGGGCAATGAATAGTATCTTGGCATCAGCGTCTCAACCTGCTCGATTCCAAACATTGGCAGTGAGTTCTTCAAATCCTCTTCTAATTGCTGATGAAATGTTAGCTTATGATGCTACAGACTTATTTACTGCGGCTTTTCAAGGAGCTCCATTTAATTACCCTGCATCTACTGCTGGATTTTTAGGAAATTTGTATGGAAAAGCTCGTCACGCTAGTAGTGCGGCGGCAACTAGGGATTATATATTGTTGACCGCAGGTGGTTTAATTGGTACTACAAAAGCAGGTTATCCTGCAACCAATAGTACTATTGGAGTTACCTATCCAATGGAAGATAAAACGACGTTAACTGCTAGTGAGGTTGCTTTGGTGAAAATAGCAACAGATGCTTATAATGCAAAAATTAAGGCAGTTGCAACGGCCAAAGGATTAGCTTTTGTTGATTCTAATGCTTTGATGAGTCAGGTTTCAAATGGTGGATTTACAGCAAATGGATTTACGGTAACGGGTGCTTTTATTACTGGCGGTGGGTTTTCGACAGATGGTGTTCATCCTTCTCCAAGAGGGTACGCAATGCTTGCAAATAAATTCATTAATGCTATTAATGCAACGTATGGTTCTAATTTAAAAGAAGTAGATTTAGGGAATTATAGAATTTTATTTCCAAAATCGCTTTAATTTGTTAGGGTTTTAATGATAAACAGAAGCCATTCGTTGAGAGACGAATGGCTTCTTATTTTTAACTAAATATTGCTGTTTTTATTCGTTTAAAATGGATTTTTAAACAATGCATTAATTTTTTCTTGTTTTTATAGAAAAAGGTGTTGATTTTTTATTTTAAAAAATTATCTTTGCAGCTTGAAAAAAGTGTCTAATTGATAAATTTCAATTGGTTCTATTTCATAAACCTAAATAGCTATTTAATAAATACATAAGTAATGTCAAAAGTAATAGGAAAAGTTGCGCAAATCATTGGTCCAGTAGTTGATGTAGTATTCAACGGTAAAGATGTTGAACTTCCAAAAATTTATGATTCATTAGAAATCACAAAAAAAGATGGTACTTTATTGGTACTTGAAGTACAATCTCACATTGGTGAAAACACCGTTCGTACCATTTCGATGGACTCAACAGATGGTTTGAGTAGAGGTTATGAAGTAGTTGGAACAGGGAATCCTATCCAAATGCCAATTGGTGCAGATGTTTACGGACGTTTGTTCAACGTAATTGGAGATGCAATTGATGGTTTAGGTGATTTACCTAAAACAGGTGAAAACGGAATGTCAATTCACCGTCAAGCACCAAAATTTGAGGATCTATCAACTTCATCTGAAGTTTTATTCACAGGTATTAAAGTAATCGATTTAATTGAGCCTTACTCAAAAGGGGGTAAAATTGGATTGTTCGGTGGTGCAGGTGTTGGTAAAACAGTATTGATCCAAGAGTTGATCAACAATATCGCAAAAGGTCACGGTGGACTTTCAGTATTCGCAGGAGTAGGGGAAAGAACACGTGAAGGGAATGACTTACTTCGTGAGATGTTAGAGTCAGGAATTATAAAATACGGTGATGAATTCATGCACTCTATGGAAAATGGAGGATGGGATTTATCTAAAGTTGATATGCCAGGAATGAGAGAGTCTAAAGCTACTTTCGTTTTCGGTCAAATGAATGAGCCGCCAGGAGCTCGTGCTCGTGTAGCACTTTCTGGATTATCTATTGCTGAATATTTCCGTGATGGAGCAGGAACAGATCAAGGAAAAGATGTATTATTCTTTGTGGATAATATCTTCCGTTTTACACAAGCAGGTTCTGAGGTTTCGGCACTTTTAGGTCGTATGCCATCTGCAGTAGGATACCAACCAACATTAGCTACAGAAATGGGAGCGATGCAAGAACGTATTACATCTACAAACAAAGGATCTATTACATCTGTACAAGCGGTTTACGTACCTGCGGATGATTTAACTGACCCGGCACCAGCAACAACGTTTGCTCACCTTGATGCAACAACAGTATTGTCTCGTAAGATTGCTGAGCTAGGTATCTATCCAGCGGTTGACCCGTTAGATTCTACTTCTCGTATCTTAACACCACAAATTCTTGGTGATGAGCATTATGACTGTGCACAAAGAGTAAAAGAAATTCTTCAAAAATACAAACAATTGCAAGATATTATTGCGATTCTAGGTATGGAAGAATTATCTGAAGAAGATAAATTATCTGTTTCTAGAGCTAGACGTGTACAACGTTTCTTATCTCAACCTTTCCACGTAGCTGAACAGTTTACAGGATTAAAAGGAGTTTTAGTTGATATCAAAGATACTATCAAAGGATTTAATATGATTATTGATGGTGAATTAGATCACTTGCCAGAATCAGCATTTAACCTTAAAGGTACTATTGAAGAAGCTATTGAGGCTGGAGAGAAAATGTTAGCAGAAGCGTAATCAATGGATAATTGACAATGGATAATTGTCAATTGTTAATTATCAATTATCAATTAAATTATGATTTTAGAAATAGTATCACCAGAAGCTTCGTTATTCAAAGGAGAAGTAACATCGATATCTGTACCAGGTATTAATGGTAGTTTTCAGATTTTGAATAATCACGCGGCGATTGTTTCCTTGCTTCAAAAAGGAACTGTAAGTTTTACAGCTCCAAATTTCGAAACTAACAAAGAAACATCAGCATTGTTTACTAAAGTAAGTGCGGATAATTATTCATTAGCTATCTCTGCAGGAACTTTAGAAATGAAAGACAATAAAGTAATTGTTTTAGTCGACTAAAATAATTTAAATATATATGGAAAGCCTAACGTAAATGTTAGGCTTTTTTGTTTTCTACAGGTTCAGTAAATGAGTTTTTAAAATAGTATAGTTGTTTCTATTATCTATTATTTCAAATCTATTGTGTCTATTTCTTTCTTGAATTTAGTATTGTGATTCCCTGCTACTACAAGTGCTCCTGCAATCAAAACAAGGTTCTTTATAATGTATTGACCTACCAATGTTGGGCAGTACGGAAAAGCCTCAAAACAGCTTGTTTTTAATATAAATATGGGGAATAGTGTTGCTGACATATGCAATAATATCAAAACAATTGTATAAGGAATGAAGCGCTTGATAAGTAAACCTGATCCAATAATCACTTCGCAGATTCCTAAAATAGGAACAAAGATTTCTGGTTTAAACCAATACACTGTTTGCTCTACGAGCTCACCCGCAGGGCTCATTCCTAAAATTTTTAAGGCACCAAACCAGATGTAGATTATGGCGAGTGCAAAGCGCATTAAATTGATGCTGTGCTTTTCCATTTTTTTGCTAAATTGAAAATATATAGAGTTAAATGTCATTTCCATAGTGTGTTTTTATTAAAAATATTAATGCTTTGGGATTGCCTTCATCTCACTATTATTGGATGAAAGCGCACTTTGTTTTTATCGTATTAACCGAAATAACTATTTGTATTAAGTTGTCTACAGTAATGAAATAAGTTAGTACTTCTTAAAATCTAGTTGATACCCCTAAGTTTAAGGTATAATCAGCAAACGCAGCGTCACCTTGAACATGAGTAGCACGAAGAACTGAGTTCTCTTTATCAGTTACGCTTTGTGTACGATTTCTTGCTACTGCGAATGGTACTGATGCGAACACTGTTACTTTCTTATAATCGTAATTAACTGATGGTTCTATTGACCAGATGTATCCTGGGCGACGAAAGTTGCTGCTACCCCCTAGTAGATCGTAAACTGGTATGCCTTCTAATCTTGTTCCAGCGGCGAGTGATAATCCTTTTATGCGGTGGAATGAATAATTAAATCCTGCTCTAAACATATATTGATCTGGAACACTCATAATAGCTTCATTAGCTAAGTTTGGGGATAAGGTTTCTCTATAAGTTCTCGTACCGTTTTGCTCGCGTGGGTTTATTAAATAATAAAAGTTCCCATAAACCCCAAAGTTCTCTACGAAATTATAAAATGTATTTAACTCAAAGGTAATTCCAGTACCACCATCGCCTAATTGTATGGATTGATCTACGGGGCGTAATTCTTTGCCTCCGTTTTGACCAACGTTATACCAATAATCTTTGTAATTGTAATCTCCTGTTGGTAATTTAAGCCCTAGTCCTAATTGTATGTTAGCTTTTGTACTTTTTGTAGGGTCTAATAGCCATCTGTAAGCCGCAAATCTTATGTCTCCTATTCCAAAAGAGCTTGTAGAATGTCTTTCTTTTTTTATATAGGTCCCATTTACTAAACCATGTTCATAAAGAGAGGACCGAACATTATTTGAAACAGGAATATCAATCATAATGGACCATCTATTGTTAAGGTTTCTAATGAGTGAAAGGTTAAAAACGGAAGTATAGTTTACAACCTCTGTTTTTTGTATTAGCCTTTGCTTATTTTCTTCTGTTCCAGAAAAATGTCTAAATGACCTAAAGTAGCGCCCGCTAGTAGCTAATTGCCAGCCAGCAACATTAGTGCTGTCAGGATGTATCATCATACAGCTTGTTGCATTTCCTTTAATTGCAACACATCCCTGTGCAATTGTTTTTTGATTTTGTAATAATGTATAAATTAGTAATATAAAATAGATATAGAATTGGTTTGGTTTTTTCATTTTTCATTTTTTTTATAAATTAGAAGCAGGTTTGTTCCTTTGGTAGCGAGTGCCAAAAGAAGACAGTAGAAGGATTTTGTAAATAGAAAACAGGCAAAACAGAATCTCTAATACGAATAATTATGTCTTTCTTTTTATTAAAAAGGACATAGTAACATAAAAAGAATAGTGGTTTGTTTTACCAATTTGAAAAGCATAATAGTACTTTATCACACAGATTTAATGAAAAGGCTTGATTGTCTTTACACTAAAGAGTCAAATTACAAAATGGTTCTACTGCTAGTAATTAAAAATCAAATGAATTTTGGAGGCGCATAAAGAGAATGCAAGTAACCTGCATTTACCGCTAGATTAAGAGCTGCAGTATCTTTGTGTAAGGCTAGATGTAAATTTAGAGAAAATTCAAGAGCGACACTTGTGTTAGGGATATAGTCCTGAAGAAATGATTTTAATAGTTTTTTTACTGGTGATTCCTTAGAGCTTGTGCTGTCGAATAATTGGTTGTCAACAATGTCGTTCAATTTTTTTCCAATGACATCTCCATAGGAATTTCTTAAGTAATACAGACTAAGGATGTTGTTTTGAATTCTTTTTTTGAAAATATGATAACTTTTATTTTCAATAATCACATTCTCATTCACATATTCAAAATCAGTGTCTTCAACAAAGGAATACAAGGAGGCATTCAATTCTATTACTTGAAATTCCAGATCTGGTGTTTTTTCCATAACAGAAACCCATGCCTGCTCTTCTTGATAGGCAAACATCAAATAGTACCCAAGGGCATTGTAAAACAATGATACCAATAAGAATAGGGATGCAATTCGTTTCATAAGCATCTAAAATATACAATCTATTTCATATAAATTTATTTTTAGACATAATGTTTCACAAAGGATCAAATGAGCACTAAATTGTAAGCCTGCTTCAACTTTTTCACTATAATTTCAATTTCTTCTTCATTCAAGTGGCCAAAGCCTAAGCGGATAGCGCAAGTGTCTTTGTCTTGATAAAGTATGGTTTTAGGCAAAAACAAATCATAGCGCAGCGCTTGTTCTGAAAGTTGAACCAAGGAAATTACCGTATTAAACTGTAACCATATTGCTAAGCCGCCCGTTGGTTTTTTAAAACGGATAACATCTTTAAAATTTTCTTCAAGACATTGGTATAAAAAATCGCGTCTTTGCTTATAGACCAGGATGTTTTTTTTAAGTAATCGATGAATTTCACCTTCATAAATCAATTCGGATAGCATTTGTTCTTGTGTTAAATCGCCTTGGCGGTCTAGCATTTGTAAATAGTTCTTGGCTTCTGAAATTAAATTTTCTGGTGCTACCACAAATCCTGTTTGAAAACTCGGAAATAAAGATTGTCCAAGCTTTCCCAAATAGATCACCATTCCACTTGCATCAGAGCTAGCCATAGGTAGCATTGCTAAGCCTTCAAACTGAAAATCATAGTCATAATCATCTTCTATAATAGCAAACTGGTATTCCTTTGCAAGTTGTAACAGTTTTAAGCGACGTTCTGCTGTTAATGAAACAGTTGTTGGGTAATCACGATTGGCACAAATATAAACACAGCGAATGGCGCCTTTGGTAAAATGTGTTTTGATATAATCGACAGTTAAGCCTTGCGCGTCGATAGGGATGGTTTTGATAGTCGCGCCCGATTGTTGAAAAATCATATTAGCAGCATAATTGCTCAAATCCCCAACCAAAACAATATCTTTTGGGCGAATTAAAAGTTGCGATATGATGTACAAACTCATTTCTGTACTCCTTGTGCTGATTACGTTTTTTGGTTGTATGTGGAGTCCTCTTGTCGCATTTAGGTAATTACACAGTTGGTTTTCAAATACAGAATACTTTGTTTTTTTATTTTGATTCCATTTCGAAATCAATGATTTGCGTTTCATAGAAGCGCCATACCATTTTGAAAATTCATGAATGGGATGAAGCCTTAAATCGGGTTGCCCATCATTTAGTTCGTACTTGGCTTCTGAAAATTCTTGCGTTGATGATAAATGAAAAGAGGGCTGAAAGGGAAATCCAGTTGTTGCTGCAAAATTATAAAGGTCTCCTATCCGATTCGAACCCGCTTTTATTGTAACAGTTCTCTGTTCGGGAACAGATATAAAAGTTCCTTTGTTAGCAATTATTTCAACCCAACCTTGAGAAGCTAATTCATCATATACCGCAACGGCTGTGTTTCGGTGGACATTTATTAATTGGCTAAAAATTCTAGTTCCAGGTAATAAAGAGCCTCCTGCTAAATAACTACGCTGAATAGCATTGATGATTTGTTGGGAAACTTGTATATATACAGGGCTAGCACTTGATTTTTCGAAGTGGATAAGATTTTTTAGCAATGTATTAACCGGACTATCTATCATTTTAAAACTGGACTATTTTAGTAGTCCGGAAAGATAGTACTTTTGCAGCGTTTTTAAATAATTCAACACTTTTATAAATGAAAAATAAATACTTTTCAGCTTTCTTTTTTATCGGTTCTTTGATAGTAAGTGCACAGCAAAACACACAAAAGACAGATACTTTACAAGAAGTGGTTATTACATCCAGTAGGATTGATTTGCCTTTCAAAGAAAATTCCAGAACCATTCAGTTAATTACTGCCGAGGATATAAAAAAATCTGGAGTGACAAATGTTGCCGATGCTTTACAGCAAATTGCAGGAATTGATGTAAGACGTCGCGGGACTAGTGGTATGCAAGCTGATTTATATATACGGGGCGGAAGCTTTGATCAAACGCTGCTACTTATAGATGGATTCAAGGTAGATGATGCTCAAACTGGACATCACTCGATGAATTTAGCATTGCCGATTGAAGTTATCAAGAGAATTGAGATTATAAAAGGGCCAGCAAGTCGTGTATTCGGCCAAAATGCTTTTACCGGCGCTGTCAATATCGTTACAAAGGATTCGCTTGATAATGATGCTTCATTACGTCTTCAGGCGGGCTCTTATGGTCAGTTTAGTGCTGCGGTTACCGCTGGAGTTAGTTTGGATGAAAGTAGTCATATTTTGCATTTTTCAAAAAACATATCGAATGGCTATCGCTATAATACAGATTTTGACAATCAGAATTTTGTGTTGAAAAGTGTTTTTAACAAAAATAGTTTGCCAATAACGATGTTGGTGGCTCTTTCGGACAAAAAATTTGGGTCAAATGGATTCTATTCTTCGCCAGCCGCTATTGATCAATATGAGGAAACAACCGCTAGTTTAGTTGGTTTTTCAACGGTTATTAAAAAAGGTAATTTTACCTGGAAGCCAAAGGTATACTGGAGGCGCAATGAAGACGAATATATTTATATTAGAAAGAATCCGTCTATTTACAGGAATTTGCATATTTCAAACAAAATTGCTGCAGAATTAAATGGATCGTATACGTCAAATATTGGTATTACCGGCTTTGGTATAGAAACGGCTAAAGTGTTTCTTTCGAGTAATAATCTGGGGGATAATAACCGTTTTCTAAGTACTTTGTTTTTAGAGCATCGTTTGGAATTGTTTGATAAAAAATTAGATATTACTCCGGGAGTAGCGGTGACTTATTTTTCTGACTTTAAATTTTTTGCTTTTCCAGGGATAGATGTTGGGTATGAATTGCTTGATAATCTGAAAGTGTATGGTAATTTGGGTTATACCTACAGAATCCCCACTTTTACCGATTTGAATTATAAATCTCCAACTACGATAGGGAATTCTAATTTAGAACCAGAGAAAGCATTTTCGCAAGAAATTGGTTTGAAATGGAATACATCTAATTTTAATGTGTCTGCGGCGGTATTTAATCGCAATTCTGATCATTTAATTGATTACGTAAAAATGGAGCTGACTGATCCGTGGCAAGCGCAAAACATTCAAGATGTTACCACCAAAGGTTTTGAAACACAACTGCTTTATACCTTTAATCTTAATTCATTTGCTCAAAAGTTGCAATTGGGTTATTCTTTTATTGAGAATGATATTGAGCAAAGCAGCTATACTTTCTCACAGTATTCTTTAAATTCAATAAAGCATCAGATTGTGGGGAGTTACAATATGCAATTCTTGAAAAACTTCAGTAATACGATCTCATATCGTTATGCGGAACGAACTGCTGGAGATTCATATTCAGTTGTAGATTTGGGCGCTTCCTATACTTTACATGCTTTTGAGTTGTCATTGTTCGCTAACAATATTTTCAACACGGAGTATACAGAGACGAATTTAGTTCCTATGCCAAAAGGTAATTTATTGTTTGGATTACAATATAATTTTAGATAGAGAATCACAATCTAAACGGAAAGTTCCAGATTATCGACAGACTTTTTATATTTTCGGGAAATGAAATGTTTTCCAAAATCAATACAGTCGGAACTAAATCAACTGGAACAAAACGATGCTTTGCAAAAAGTCGCTTTGCCCAATGATTTAATTGATTTTGCATCGAATGATTACTTAGGTTTTTCTCGGTCAGAAATTATTACTGAGGACAGGCAGGAGTATTTAATTAAAAATAAATTCATTGAAGAAGCAGCGACTGGTTCCCGATTTTTATCTGGGAGCCAAAAGCTGTATCAAGAAACAGAAGATTTTATTGCTGATTTCCATCAAACGCAAACCGCCTTAATTTTCAATTCGGGTAGTGATGCTACTATTGGTTTTTTTAGTGTAGTTCCTCAAAAAGGAGATTTGATTTTATACGATGAATTATGTCACGCCGCTATTCAGGACGGAATTCAAATGTCGAATGCCAAAGCTTGTAAATTCAATCACAATGATTTTGAAGATTTAGAAAGCTTAATCCAAACTCCAAGACCTAAAACCCAAGACCCAACAAGTATTTACATTGTAACCGAATCTGTTTTTTCTATGGATGGCGATTGTCCCAATCTGGAAGAATTAGTGCGGATTTCAGATGAGTACCATTGTCGTTTAGTAGTTGATGAAGCACATGCTTTGGGTGTTTTTGGTTCAAAAGGCGAAGGATTTGTTCAAATGTTGGGACTTCAAGACTCTATTTTTGCTCGTGTTTTGACTTTCGAAGATGCTTTAGGATGTCAGGGAGCAGCGATTTTAGGTTCGCTTGAATTGAGGGATTGTTTAGTAAATTTTGCCCAAAGGTTTAAGTATACCGCAGGGCTTTCGCCCCTTTCCGTTGCCGCGGTTTTGACTGGATATCAACATTTAGAAAAAGAACAACAAACCATAGCGCAACTTCGCAAAAACATCATTCATTTCAATCAGGAAAAGAACATGTTGGGACTGAAACAATTGTTCGTACACAGTAAATCAGCAATACAATCAGCCATCATTACGGGTAATGAAAATGTTACATCTATAGCTCAAAAACTACAAGAAAAAGGATTTGATGTGAAAGCGATACTTTCGCCAACGGTTCCCGAAGGGCAGGAACGACTTCGTTTTTGTTTGCACAGTTATAATTCTCCAGAAGAAATTAGTGAAGTGTTGCAATTGTTGAGTGTTTTTATTTTTTCACCGCAGATTTAATAGATTTACACTTATTAAGAGAATAAAAAATCCGTTTTGATCTGCAACATCAGCGTCATCCGCGTTCATTTGCTTCTAAGTTTTAGGCTTTTTTTCAATCTTTATTTCGTTTACACGTCACTTATATGGCCTTAAGTCATTTGCTAAAGATATTTTCATAAGCATTTTATAAAAACTTATATGACTTATATGTTTAACATTAAAAATTCGTTTTGACCCGCGACACCCGTGTCATCCGCGTTCCTTTTTTCACCATGAACTTCACAGAAAAATTAATGTCTGTTTGTTTTTTCACCGCAGATTTAAAAGATTTACACTGATTAAGAGAATAAAAAATCCGTTTTGATCTGCAACATCAGCGTCATCCGCGTTCAATTGCTTCTAAATTTTAGGCTTTTTTTTCGATCTTTAATTCGTTTACCCGCCACTTATACGGCCTTATATAATCTACTAAAAAGCTTCTTAACTGGATTTTTATAAAAACTTATATGACTTATATGTTTAACATTTAAAATCCGTTTTTATCCGCAACACCCGTATCATCCGCGTCCCTTTTTTTCACCATGAACTTCACAGAAAAGTAAATGTCTTAATGCTGTTTTTTACCGCAGATTTTAATGATTTTCACTGATTATAAAAATAAAAAATCCGTTTTGATCTGCAACATAAGCGTCATCCGCGTCCCATCATTTTCAATTATTTAACCGTATTTCGATAAAAACTTATATGACCTAAATTTTTAACATTTAAAATCCGTTTTTGTCCGCAACATCCGTGTCATCCGTGTTCCATCATTTTCAATTATTTAACCACATTTAGGTAAAAACTTATATGACTTATATGTTTAACATTTAAAATCCGTTTTTATCCGCAACACCCGTATCATCCGTGTCCCATCATTTTCAATTATTTAACCGCATTTTGATAAAAACTTATATGACTTATATGTTTAAAAATTAAATCCCTCTTATCCGCGTTCCATCCCTTCTAATTCTTTTACTTTTTCATATACTAAATTACTCTCAAAGCCTTTTCTAAGTAAATTATCACAAAATTTCTTTCTCTTTTTCAAAGCATTCGTTTCTGTGCTATTTTCCCAAGTCCTTTCCGCTAGTTTCTCAAAAGTTTCTAAGTATTCTTCTGGAGTGATTTCTTTCAGCGCTGTGGTAATCAAGCGAGAATTTATTTTTCTGAATTTAAGCTCATTTGTAATCCGGATAGTTCCCCAATGTTTAATACGATGTTTGCCACGCGCAAAGCTGCAAGCAAAGCGCTCTTCGTTAAGAAAATTGTCATGAATAAGATGCGCAATAATTTGATCAATTTCGTCTGAGTCCATTTTCATGGATCGCAGTTTAGACTCTACTTCTTCATGGCAACGCTCTTGGTACGCGCAATAATGTTCTATTTTTTTTGTGGCGTCTTTTATAGAAAAAATAGGATTCATAGGAGGTTATAATTTGGGGGGTAGACAGTTTTGTTCAAATTTCGGGTTTTTAATTGGATTTACAAACAATATGAATTTTGCTTAAGTTTCCTATTTTTTTAGGAGAATGTTGATTGGTTAAGCAAGTGGTTTTTGACTCTTAATTGAGTGGTCTATATTCAAATATATGGCTGATTTTGATGTTTCTCTCTATAGTTAGTTTGTTTTTTTATTCACATTTAGGGATGGCCTAAAAGGGCAATAATTTGAGTTTTTAGCTTAATAAATTCAGTTATAATTTTGATGAATAGCGTTGAGGAAGGTTGCTTTTTTTGTTGGTTTTTTAATTTTGGATTTGGAAAAAAATAAACTGAAAATTGATAAAACCGGGAGCTTATTTCTTACGTAGATTAATTTGTTATTGAATGACTAAAATTAGAAGAACAATGAAACTATTTTTTTGTAAGGCTTTTCGTTTTTTTTTTGGTTGATGTACTTTAACGGATAAAATAACAGATTAACGATTTTATTTTTATTAAAAAATTTATTTTAGGTTATTCGCGCACGTGACGACTAAAATTTTTATTTTAAAATTAAAGTCCTTCAAATGATTTTACCCCCAAATTAATAAATACCACATGAAGAAAAAATTACTTTTATTACTGTTACTATTCGTTTTCGTTAATCCAATTTTTAGTCAAATTCAGCAGCGCGGTGCTTCTACATCAGCAAGTGTTAATATTGACAAAAAAGAAGACAACCCTATTTTGACGATTCCTAAACCTAATGGGGTCCAAGTTGGAGATATTATGTTGGTAACTATAGCACAACAAGAAAATAAAATAGATGAAACGAATCCGGCTTCCAGTGGTTGGACATTAGTTGCGGGTGCTGCTATTGAAGATAAAGGAGGTCGTGCTTGGGGAGCTGTTTTGTACAAAATTGCTACACCCGCTGACGCTTCAGTAAATAATTATAGTTTTACATTAGGGAGTGAATCAAAAAAAGTTGTGGGAGCAATTGTTGCTTTTTCAGGAGTAGACACTTCAAATCCACTTGATGCTATTGGTGTTTTGAAGAGAAATGATAACGATAATAATGTTACAACCAATGCTATAACAACTGTGACTCCTAATACAGCTGTATTAATATTTGGGATGTCAAAAAAAGACTTGACTTTTAGCAATTGGCAAACCATTACTCCAGGAAGTTTAACGGAAATTTTTGATAATCAGGGGTCAGGTGATGCTTCAGTAGGCTCTGCTTGGGCGATAAAACCAACTCCGGGACCTACTGGAGAGGGCGCAGTTCAATTGAATGATAAAAAAGATAAGGCGGGTGCAATATTATTGGCACTGAGAGCCTGTATCACACCGCTTATTCCAACGAACACAAGGTCAGATAATGTTAATTGGTGTACTTCTACTATTAGATGGGATGGTTCAGCTACATCATTTTTTTTAGATGTAGCGACTAGTGATACATTTTCAGCAGGTACAATACTTTCTAGCTATAATAATCTAAATGTAGGGAATGTAAATAGTCTGGTTTTATCAGGTTTGTCTCCAAATACAACATATCATTTTAGAGTTAGAGCTTCTAATAGTTGTGGTGTTAGTACTAATTCAAATGCACACAGTTTTATAACAAGGACTATTGCGGCACCTACAGCTAATTCAGGGTATGGAAGTTGTAATGATTGGGTAGCGCAATGGAATGGTGTTTATAACACAAGCGGACAAGAAGCAGATGGATACTTTTTAGATGTCGCAATTGATAATACTTTTACAAATTATGTTACTGGTTATCAAAATCGACCAGTAGGTAAAACACTTTCTCATACTATAACTGGACTTGCCCCAGGGGGTGTTTACTATTATAGAATGAGAGCTAATACAACTTGTGGGACTGGAGGAAACTCAAATGTAATTAGTTTTATTCTTACAGGTAATGGTTCGTCAACTCCTGGCAAAATTGGAGGTGGGGCAGCGTCAATTTGTTCAGGATCTAATACTACATTTACCATTAGTGGTAGTAATCCTTCTACAGGGGGGCAATGGTCAATCTTTAATCAAACAGGTAGTGCTACAATAACACAAGCGGGATTAGTAACAGGAGTTAGTGCTGGTACAGTTAGGGTTATTTTTACTACTCAAAATGGAGTTTGTAGAACATCAACAAGTAGTAATTTAACAATTACCGCAGGCGCTACAGTAAGTGCAGCATCATCAACACCAACAATTTGTGCTAATTTAGCTTTAACTCCAATAACACATACTACAATTGGATTTAGTGGAATATCTAATGGTGGAGTTTCAGGAGCAAATGGTTTACCAGCAGGAGTTAGTGCGGTTTTTGCTTCAAACACAATAACAATTAGCGGTACACCTACTGCAGCAGGTACATTTAATTATAGTATTCCATTAACAGGAGGTAGTTGTGGTTCAGCTAATGCAACGGGCACAATAACGGTGACTCAGTCTTCAGTAGCTCCTACAGGTATATCAGGCACTATTACAATTTGTAGCGGTGGTTCTACTACGCTTACATTAACCGGAGGAACAGCAGCTGGAGGAACAGCCAGGTGGTATTCCAGTTCTTGTGGAGGAACATTAGTAGGCTCGGGAAATAGTATTATCGTTTCGCCTACAAGTACAACTACTTACTTTGTTAGATATGAAGGAGGTTGTAATACAACAACTTGTGCTTCGAGAACAGTTACTGTAAATACAACACTAGCACCTACAGCGTCATCACAAACTTTTTGCACAGGAGCGATAGTTTCTAATTTAGTTGCCAAAGGTACGACAATAAAATGGTATGCAGCTTCAACAGGAGGAACAGCTTTAGTTTCAACTACTAGTTTGGCATCTGGGACATATTTTGCTTCTCAAACATTGAACAGTTGTGAGAGTACGCGAACTTCAGTAACGGTTACTGTAAATACAACACCAGCACCTACAGCGTCATCACAAACTTTTTGCACAGGAGCGACAGTTTCTAATTTAGTTGCCACAGGTACGACAATAAAATGGTATGCAGCTTCAACAGGAGGAACAGCTTTAGTTTCAACTACTAGTTTGGCATCTGGGACATATTTTGCTTCTCAAACATTGAACAGTTGTGAGAGTACGCGAACTTCAGTAACGGTTACTGTAAATACAACACCAGCTATAACAGCTATGACCAATGCTACTTGTAGTGGCGTTGGCTTTACTTCAACCCCAGTTAACGCAACCAATGGCGTAGTACCGCCAGGTACAACTTATACATGGACTGCACCTTCAGTACCAGGAGGTTTGACAGGTGGCGTATCTGGAAGTGGTTCAAGTATAACGGGAACATTATCCAACACAACAAGTTCAGCACAAACAGCAATTTATACTGTGACACCAAAAACAGGAAGCTGTACCGGAGCCACTTTTACAGTAACAGTAACAGTAAACCCATTACTTACTGCCAGTGTAAGTATTGCTGCAAACCCTTCCCTCATAGTTTGCAATGGCACATCTGTTACATATACAGCCACACCAACCAATGGAGGTACTTCACCAGCTTATCAATGGAAAGTAAACGGTACGAATGTGGGCACAAATAGCCCTACTTATACCTATACTCCCGTAAACGGAGATCAGGTGTCTGTTGTTTTAACTTCGAGCGATGCCTGTGTTTCAGGTTTACTCACACAACCAATTCTTAATTTTTCTTGGAATGACAATACAAAGGCAATTACAGATTCGGATTATGGCATAGATGCACTTTCAGGTTCTGGGCAATATGTTGTAGGTCCTGATGGAACATATAGCCTTGCGCCTATTACTTCTCCTAAAACCGATATAGATTTAACTTTTGCTGGAACAGCACCTGAATTTAACAGTGAAGGTATCGATTACAGTTTAAGTTATTTAAGAAATGAAGGTGATAGCCAATTATTTACTCGGGGAAGTTCATTGATTATCACTGGTGGTTCAAATTTTAGTGTTTCTTACCGCGTGAGTAACGGTGCTGGGTCTTTTACAACAGTGACTAGCGGCAATATTTTTCCAATCCCAATGGATAATACTTTCCGTAATTATCGTTTTAGGTATGACCCTTCAGATGGTTATGGCCATTTATACGTTGATGGTACAGAGAAATGGATTTCGCTAACTGCAACACCTGGAAAACCAATGTATTGGACAGATGCCGGCGATGTAGTTCTGGGAAAAATAACAGATGCATCGGGGAAACTATCGCCCACTTTTGACAATCTTTTAATGAGTGCTGTCTATGTAAAAAGTGCTGCATCACAAGTAAATATGACTGTGAATCCAGTTATTTCTAATAATACTGTAAGTTCAGCCCAAACTATTTGTATGTCTACAGCACCTTCAGCTTTTACAGGAACTATACCAACAGGCGGAAGTGGTTCTTATGTTTATTTATGGGAAAGCAGTACTACGAGTGCAACTTCAAATTTTGTCACGGCTTCAGGAACCAGTAATACGAAAGGATATACAGCAGGGGCTTTAACAGCTACCACATGGTATAGAAGAACGGTTACTTCTGGTGGATGTTCAAATACATCTACTGCGATTCAAATTACGGTTAATAATACACCTACGATTTCAGGGATAACCTCTACTGCAACCTTATGTTCAGGCGGGTCTTTAAATCCAACTGTTCCTACTGTAACAGATAATGGTTCTACGGTTACAGCATCAGGTTGGCAATTGGAGACAGGAGTTGGAAGCGGGTCATTTGCAAGTATATCGATACCATATACAGTTGGCTTTGCAGATAATGGTAAAAAAATAAGATATTATGCAACCAATGGCTGCGGTACAATTAACAGTAATGAAGTTGCGATAACGGTAGAAGATGTGTTAGCTGCGCCTACAATAGGTGCAATCACTCAACCAGACTGCGTTACTCCAACTGGTAGTGTAGTTTTAAGTGGATTACCAGCAACATGGACTTTAGTAAGAAGTGATGGTACATCAAGTACTACGACTTCAGGAACAGGAACAACCACAACTATTTCAGAATTAGCTGCTGGTAGTTATACTTATACTGTATCTAACGGAACTTGTACTTCATCAGCCACAACGGTTGGCGACATAGTCATCAATCCAGCAATTACAAACACTTGGGATGGTACTAAATGGTCTGATGGTACACCTACTATTCTACAGGCGATTAAATTTACTGATGGTTATGATATTGACGCTGATGTAGATGGTTGCTCATGTAAAGTAACGGGAAGTAAAAACGTTACTATTAAAGCTGGAAAAACGATGAAAATTGTTAATGAAGTAGAGGTTTTAGGTTCGGGGAAACTTATTTTTGAAAACAATGCCAGTTTAGTTCAAATAAATGATGATGCTGTAAATAAAGGAAATATAATTTATAAGAGAACTACTCCTGAAATCAAAAAAACGGATTATGTTTATTGGTCATCACCAGTTAGCTTAGCTGCTTTAAAAGCAATACAAACGGGTACTTTGTATTATTCCTTTAATGGTTCAGGAAATTCATGGGTAAATGCTAATGCTAATACAATAATGAATACTGGTAAAGGATATATTGTTAGAGGTGCAGGTACATGGTTTGACACAGGTAATGTTACTTTAACGGCTAACTTTGTTGGGACGCCTACCAATGGTGTTATCCCAGTAACCATAGTAGGAGCTGGTAAAAATAATCTGATAGGGAATCCTTATCCATCGGCTGTAGATGGGGACGCTTTTTTAGCAGCAAATACAGATGTAGTACCTGGAGGGGCGACAGATATTCTTGAAGGGACATTGTATTTTTGGACACATAAATCAGCTATACAGTTAGCATCAGGAATTGACCCCGGCAAAGCTGGTTCTGGAGCGTATGCCTATACATCAGATGATTATTCGGCTTTTACTAAAGTAGGGGGAACTAATTCAGTGACAGGTTATATTGCAGCAGGTCAAGGTTTTTTTGCTAGGGGTTCTACTACTGGAGGGCAAGCTAAGTTTGTTAATAGTATGAGACTTAATGGTGATAAAACCCTTGATAATAGTGGCTTTTTGAAACCGGCCTCTGCTTCAAAAACAGAAAAAACAACTACTACTAATAAAATTGAGAAAAGCAGAATTTGGTTAAATTTAACCAATACTCAAGGCGCTTTCAAGCAAATGCTGTTAGGTTATATGACAGGAGCAACAGATAATTACGATAGGGGTTATGACGCATTGAGTTTTAATGGAAACAGTTTTGTTAATTTTTACAGTATTAATAATACGAGTCTTTTAACTATTCAGGGAAGAGCGCTTCCTATTCAACAAACAGATGTTGTACCTCTTGGATATAGTTCAACCATCGCAGGAGATTTTAGCATCTCAATTGATAAAACGGATGGAGAGTTGTCTACTATGGCTGTTTTTGTAGAGGATAAATTAACTAATACTACTCACAACCTAAAAAAGGGCGCTTATACTTTTACCACTGAAAAAGGTACTTTTGACGATCGTTTTGTATTGAGTTATACTAATAAAACCTTAGCTACAGATGATTTTCAAGTTGTAGAAAATCAAGTTGTAATTACAAGTAAGAATAAGGAAATCAACATCAATGCTTCAACAAATTATATTGACAAAGTATTTGTTTATGATGTAACAGGAAAGCAAATTTTCTTAAAATCAAAAATAGATAAAAACGAATTTACTATTAGTAACTTAGGAAGTACTAATCATGTTTTAGTTGTGAAGGTTTTATTGCAAGATAATAGCATAGTTACAAAGAAAATTATATTTTAAACATACAGTTATACCTTTTTAAGAACACCCCATTATACGATTGTGTAATGGGGTATTTTTTTGTAGTAGTAAGTGGCTTATTATCAAATATAGTTGATAAGTGACATATCAGTGAAACTAAAGTTATGTTTTTGTAGGTATTTTAATATCATTAATTTGTGTTTATGTATTTTGTTAATCACTTAAAATTAGTATTTTAAATTGAAATATCACTAAAAGTGGGTATTGTAAGGATGGGATATTAAGAATACTTTTATCAGGGATTTTTTGCTAATGACTATAGTTCAGTAAATACTGGGTTATAGAATTGAAAAGCAATTATCTTCAACTGCAGAGTGATTCTTTTCGATATCAATATTTAATACCTTTTCATTATGAATACAAGTCTAAGGGGTTATTTGTTTTTGCTGTGTTTTCTTTTTTCAGGAAGTATTATGGCCCAGCAAGGTTTGTTAGATAATACATTTAATACAGCTGATGATGGACTTCAAGGAGATGGTTTTGACAACACAGTTAGGACTGTAGCTTTACAAGCTGATGGAGATCTTATTGTTGGAGGTGACTATTTATATTTTAATGGTGTTTCATTGCCGTATTTGAGTCGGTTAAAGCCTGACGGTACGGTTGATGCTTCGTTCAACTTAGGGAGTGGTCTTAATGGAAAAGTATACACCTCAATACTTCAACCTGATGGCAAAATTATGATTGCAGGCTCCTTTACAAGATTCAATGGAATAGATTCAGGAAGAATAATAAGACTCAATAGTAATGGATCACGTGATGCTACTTTTAATTCTAGTGTAGGTGTTGAAAACAACATTGTATATGCAGTAGCACAGCAGGTTGATGGTAAGACAATACTTGTAGGGAGTTTTACAAAGTATAATTCAACTACTGTAAATAGGGTGCTGCGAATTTTAGCAGATGGGACAATTGATCCGACATTTTCTATTGGAACTGGCCCAAACGGTTTAGTGGGCGAAGTAAAAGTACAAGCCGATGGTAAAATTATTGTAGCAGGTTCCTTTGATAGTTTTAGTGGAGTTCTGTGTAATAAAATTGTTCGATTAAACACGAATGGAAGCATTGATACTAGCTTTATAACTGGTAGTGGATTTAGTGATAATGTTACGGCGCTCGCTTTACAGCCCGATGGAAAAATTATTATAGGAGGTGTTTTTACAATGTACAAAGGCATTGCAGCAAATAGGATTGTGAGGTTGAATCTTGACGGTAGTTTAGACGCATCTTTTGCTTCGGGAACTGGGTTTAGTAATGGAGGAGTGAACGTGATAAAAGTAGCTTCTAGTGGTTCTATTATGGTGGGAGGGACTTTTAGTCAAAAATATAATGGTACAGATGTCAATAGATTAGTATTGTTAGATTCCAATGGTGTAATTGTCCCAAGTTTTGATATTGGTTCTGGACCCTCAAGTGCAGCAGTTTATGCTTTAGAGAATGCAGCCGATGGCTCGTGGTTTGTAGGTGGTTCTTTTTCTATATTTGAATCTCAAAATCAGGGAAGGTTAGCAAAAATTGATACAGATGGTTTATTAGATATAGCCTACCTCACGCCGGGTGTTGGTTTTGATAATTCAGTTTATAAAGTAGTCCCTTTGGCAGATAATAGAACGATGGCTTTTGGAAGCTTTAGCCGTTTTAACGGTGTAAATTCTCCTAGAATCGCGAGGCTACTAGAAGATGGAACATTAGATGCAACTTATAATTCTTCTGGTTCAGGCCCCAATAATATAGTTAGAACTGCTGTGATTCAAAATGACGGTAAAATGGTAATAGCGGGAAGTTTTACGAGCTACAATGGCGTAAACGCTAATAGAATTGTAAGGATTTTAAATGACGGCGCAATTGATCCAGCGTTTATTACTGGAACAGCCGCTAACAATCAAATTTATGCAATTGCGCTTCAGCAGGACGGAAAAATAGTTGTTGTAGGTAACTTTACTCTTTACAACGGAGTTCTCGCAAATAGGGTGCTGAGACTGTTACCAACGGGAGCATTAGATACAAGTTTTAATGTGGGCTCTGGTGCTGATGGAATAGTAGAAGCAGTTCTAATACAATCAGATGGTAAAATAGTCATTGGAGGTCGTTTTTCAAATGTTAATGGGAATAGTCGTAATAGGATAGCACGATTAAACGCTGATGGGAGTTTAGATACTAGTTTTTCTGTTGGTATTGGTTTTGATAAAAACGTCTATGCGTTAGCAGTTCAGTCTGATAATAAGTTGATTATTGGCGGTATATTTCTTAATTATCGCAATGTACCGGCTAAAAGGATATTAAGGTTAAATATAGATGGAACACTAGATTCTTCATTTACGATGGGCACTGGCTTAAGTAACGGAGAAGTTCGTTCGCTTTTAGTTCAACCAGATAATAGAATCTTATTTGGAGGGACTTTCACTGGTACTTATAATGGTATTGCAATAAAACGTATGGGCCGTTTATTAAATAATGGTGTTTATGACCCCACTTTCTCAGTGGCATTAAATAGTACTTTATATACTAGTTGTTTTACTGCCGATAATAAACTGATGATTGGCGGGAACTTTAACTCTGTTTCTGGTGTTGCAAAGCATCGGGTTGCCAGAATCAAACTATGTACAAATAGCTCTATTTGGGATGGTGCAAATTGGAAAAACGGACTTCCATCGAGTGATAAAACAATCGTTTTTACAGATAATTTTCCCAATTTTACAACTGTCAATGCTTGTTCCTGTCAAATTTCAGAAGGAAAGATAGTTACTGTGCCAGCTGGTAATTCATTGTCTTTGATTTTTGATTACTCGGGTTTGGGAACTCTAGTTCTAGAGAATAATGCTTCACTTTATCAGTCAGATGATGAAATTGTCAATACTGGTGCTATTTTGTTGAAGAGAAAAACAACAGCCGTTCTAAGATCTGACTATACCTATTGGTCTTCTCCCGTTGCGAATCAGACGCTTTATAATACGTCTCCTGAAACGAGCTGGGACAAATTCTATTCATTTAATCCTGCTACAAATTCTTGGGTAACTGAAGCTTCTAGTAAAACTATGGAGACTGCAAAAGGATATATAATTAGGGGACCTCAAAGTTTTTCTACGACAACTAGAGCTATTTATGAGGCTAGTTTTAAGGGGATTCCTAATAATGGCGAAAAGACGCTAACTCTTGGGCCTGCAGCAAGTTTTAACTTAATAGGGAATCCGTACCCATCTGCCATTGATATAGACCTTTTTTTAAAGGAAAATGCCACTTTATTAAAAGGAACAGTATATCTGTGGTCACATAATACGCCTATTACAAATAATGTTTATACATCAGACGATTATGCGGTTTATAATTTATTGGGAGGAGTTGGGACAAGTTCTTCAAAAAATCAAGGAATTAATAATACTAAGCCTGATGGAAAAATTGCCTCGGCTCAGTCTTTTTTTATTGCGGCGTCTACTGGCGGTGGAATTGCAAAATTTAATAATAAGATGAGGCTTGCGGGCCAAAATAGTAATTTCTATAAGATGAACAATTCTCAAAAAAGAAATGAGGCAACTGCTATTGAAAAGCATCGGGCTTGGTTGAATATTTATAATTCAGAAGGTGTATTCAAGCAAATTTTGGTAGGGTATATGGAAGGCGCAACTGATGCTTACGATGCTTTTTTAGATGGAACCACTTTTAATGCAAATAAATATCTGGACTTTTACAGTATTTGTGAAGAGAAAAATTTAGTGATACAGGCAAGGGGTTTGCCTTTTAATAATCAAGACGAAATAGTTTTAGGATATAAATCAACTATCAATGGGAATTATACTATTGAAATTGATGAGATTGATGGTATTTTAAAGGAGCAAGAAATTTATATTATTGATAAATTAAATAATACGTCGCATAATTTGAAAAATTCTCCTTATCGCTTTGTGACAGATAAAGGAACTTTTAATGACCGTTTTGTAATGCTATACACTGATAAAACATTAGGGGTGACTGATTTTGAAACAACAAAGGAAAAGCTAGTTTTCATTACAAATAAAAATAAAGAGATCTCGATTACTTCAGTTGCAGCTGCAATAGATAAAGTAATATTATTTGATGCAGCAGGGAGAAATATTTACCAAAAAACAAATGTAGATAATCAGGAATTAAAAATTTCAAATTTGCTTATAGGCCAGCAAGTAGTGCTTGTTAAGGTAGTGCTGCTAGATGGCAAATCAATTGTTAAAAAGATAATTTATTGAGGTTGGAGATATTAGTTTTTACAAAAAAAAACCATTCAGTTTAGGCTGAAAAGGTTTTTTTGTAGTGGTGTAAAATCTATTTTCCTCTTCCTGAAGTCTCAATATTTTTTTCGATACCATGTCCATGTCTTGACCATTATGGTTTTTTTACCAAGATCATAGTATACTTTGAATTTCAATACTTAGTCAAATTCACGTCCGTCTTTTACATTTCTCCAAACTGCTTCATAGAGCAAATCCATTAGGCTATTATAAATTGCAATAATTTATTCTTTTGCCCAATTGTGTTTTTTAATGCTCATTGTTGCGGTTTTTTGATGTCCGGAAAGTATTCAAACTGTTCCAAAGAAGCAATGTAATGCTGTTGAAAAGTAATAGACAATCTTTAAACACCAATTGTTAGTCAGTTGTAAGGCGGTTGTTCCAGTAGAACAATAGTAGCATAGTAATAATTACTACAAAGGAAATCCCTTCAATGAGTAAAGAAATGGAATAAGTCATTAAGGAAGGATCACCGCCTAAGAAAAATGTTTTAGGCAAGGAACTAACATAGGAATCACCTCCGTTTAGGTAGGCGAATATAATTATGCCTAAGATAGATAGTGCTACTCCAATAAAACCGGTTGTAAGCGCTGAACCTGCATCTGAGGCTAAGTTTCTCTTTCCTTGGGCAAGATTCATTTTTATAGTTCTATTTATGCCGTAATAAATAAAGAAAACACTTAGGAAGCGTAAATAAAACAGATCTGAAAGTCCTAAGATATCCATTAATAGATAATAAAAGCTTGTTCCAATAAAAATAAGTATTCCATTTATTAATTCTTTAGGTGGTTTCATGGTTGTTGATTTAAGTTATAAAATAATTAAGTGATTGAAATGCATATTATAAAGCAGTAATACTATTCAACAAGCATTGCTAATCAGCTGTAAGGCGGTTGTTCCAGTACAGCATCAGTAACATGGTGACAATTACCGAAGAGGCAATCCCTTCAAAAAGCAAACTGACAGAATAGATGAATATTGATGGGTTTCCTCCAAATAAAAAGGTTTCGGATAACGATTGTACATAGTCATCTCCTCCCTGCATATAGCTATAAATAACCAATCCGATGATGCTTAAAAACACCCCAATAAGGGAGGTAACCATTGTTGAAACAGCATTTGAAACAAAGTCTGTTTGCCCTTCCTTAACATTCATTTGGATTGTCCTATTGACGCCATAGAAAACAAAAAAGATGTTGACGAGCCGTAGATAAAACGAATTCCCATAACCTAAAATAACCATTAATAGAAAGTAAGCTGTGATTCCAATAAATATAATAGATCCGTTAACTAATTCTTTTGGTAGTTTCATCTTGTTGGTTTTATTTGAGACGAATAGAACACTGTACTAAAAATCGGTAACCTAAAGTTGAGGACAGTATTTTTATAGAAGGATAAAAACGCTTATCTAACTTATTGATTGTCAGAAACAAGTCGATTATTCCAATAAAGCATTAGCATAAATGAAATTATTACAGCTGACACTATTCCTTCAAAAAGTAAACTGATACTATAGGTCATTATTGAAGGGGAACCACCAAATAAAAATGTTTTTGATAACGACTGAAGGTATGCGTCACCACCTTGTATATAACTATAGGTAATCAGCCCAATAACACTTAAAAACACTCCTATTAGAGAAGTAAGCAGTGCTGAGGTAGCATTGCTGGTAAATACGGTCTTTCCTTCTTCGTAGTTCATTTTTAGTGTTCTATTAGTGCCATAAAAGACAAATAGCACATTAAATAGACGTAAATAATATAAATCAGCAAGTCCTAATATTTCCATCAATATGAAATAGAGGCCAATTCCTATGAAAATAATGACTCCGTTGTATAATTCTTTTGGCAGTTTCATACGTTTTGGTTTCTAAAGTTAAAAAATCATCTACTTGATAAACAAGGTGTTGCCTATCAAATTTACGTAAAATATAAAGATGTTTTACGAAAAACGCTAAGAAATTTTTTAATTTTCTTGAAATTACTCCAAGTACGCTAATGCAAAAATTTTGTCTTTTTCTAATTGTTCTTTCAGTAAGTCAACTGAATTGAATTTTTGCTCAGGACGTATGTAGTGGAGAATGGAAACCGTTATTTCTTGGTCATACAAGTCAGAATTGAAATTAAAATAATGGATTTCGATAGATAGGTTTTCTCCCTCTACTGTTGGGTTAAAACCGATATTCATTATTCCAAAAACAATTTCTTTGTTTATCGTACTTTTTACAATGTAAACGCCGTTTTTAGGGATGAGTTTGTAGTCCTCTTCTATTTTTAAGTTGGCAGTAGGAAATCCAATGGTTCTTCCTAGCTGTTTTCCTTTAAAAACCGTACCAGTTAGAAAATAGTCGTATCCCAAATATTTATTGGCTAGAATCATGTTCCCTTCTGATAGCGCTGTCCTAATTTTGGTAGAACTTACTGAAATTTCATTTATTTCCTGAACGGATATTTGTTCCACTTCAAATCCATATTGCTTTCCAAAACCGATAAGGTCGTCAATATTAGCTGTTCGATTTCTACCAAAACGATGGTCGTGGCCGATAATTATTTTATGGATGTGTAATTGGTTAACAAGTACAGAACTGACAAATTCTTCTGCAGTTAATCTCGAGAAAATTTCGTCGAATGGATGTATAACAAGGTTTTGAATTCCTATTTTTTCCAATAATTCTATTTTTTCCGTTATGGTATTCAATAGTTTTATGTTTGACTTCTCCTGTAAAACCATTCTTGGATGTGGAAAAAAGGTAAGCACCAAGCTTTCATATTTATCAATTTCGGTATTTTGCAATACTCTTTCCAGAATTTTTCTATGGCCAAAGTGTACCCCATCAAAAGTGCCTAAAGTGAGTATGGTTTTTTTTGTGGTACTGAAATCCTGTATGGAACGAAAAATCTTCAAAATATATGTTTTTATAGTGGCGCAAATTTATACTATCTATTTTAAATCTAAAGTATAGTAAATCGATTTTCATCAAAATTGAGAGAAAAGGAAGCTAATATTTTTAAATCAAAGGTTAAATTTGTCTATTATAGAGGTTTTGCATTACGGGATTAAATTAAATCCTTTAATTTTGAAGCATAAATAGTGTTGTCCATGAAAAAAAACATCTTATATATAGTCATTCTGATTTGGTTTTCATCGGCACAGGCCCAAAATCAATCGCCGTGGAAAAAAATAGAGCAAAGTTCTGTATCTACTTTTGATAACAATTCGGATAAACCTAGCTCCATAAAACAGTCGTTATATCGTTTAGATCAAAATATTTTAGTAGAATCATTGGCTACAATAAATAGCATAACCTCAAAAAAAGGAAGTGTTGAAATTAGTATTCCAAATTCGGCTGGAGTAATGGAGAAGTTTCGGGTATGGGAATCGTCTAATTTCGAACCGGAATTGCAAGCAAAATATCCTGAAATTAGAGCGTATGCCGGAATTGGAATTACAGATGCTAAGGCTTCGGTAAATTTTAGTTTGTCTCTGGAGGGACTTCAATCCATGGTTTTAAGAGCTGGTAGTGGATCTGAATTTATAGAGACTTATACAGAGGATCCTTCTCTTTATGTTGTTTTATCTTCTAAATACAGAGATGCAGGGAGTTTGCCATTTCTTTGTCAAACGGAGGACGTAGCTTTAAATAAACAATTACTAAATAAGACAGCGAAAACTACTGCTAATAATAAGGTTTTTAAGACGTTGCGTTTAGCCTTAGCCTGTACAGGAGAGTATGCTGTTTATCATGGGGGGACTCAAGCTAAGGCACTAGCAGGGATGAATGCGACGATGACACGTGTCAATGGTATTTTTAATAAGGATTTGGCGTTAAAGTTGGTACTTATAGCTAATAATAATTTGATAACATATACAAATGCTGCTACAGACCCATTTTCTGATGCAACCGCTGGAGCTGGCGGAGAATGGTCCAATGAATTACAGGCTGATTTAACTAGCAAAATAGGGAGTGCTAATTATGATATTGGTCATTTATTTGGTGCTTCAGGAGGAGGTGGGAATGCGGGTTGCATTGGTTGCGTGTGTGGTACAGGTAAAGGGAGTGCCTATACCTCACCTTCAGATAACAAGCCCGAAGGAGATACTTTTGACATTGATTTTGTTGCTCATGAAATGGGGCATCAACTAGGTGCGAATCATACCTTTTCCTATGAGCTTGAGGGTACTGGTGTGAATGTTGAACCTGGTAGTGGATCTACTATTATGGGATATGCAGGAATAACTACAGATTATGATATTCAGTCTAATTCAGATGATTATTTTGCTTATGCCAGTATTAAACAAATTCAAGATAATCTTAGTACAAAAACATGTCCAGTTAATACTGCTTTAACCAATATTCCGCCAGTTATAAATGCTGGTTTTGACTATTTGATTCCTAAAGGGACTGCTTTTGTGTTAAAGGGAACGGGCTCAGATTCTGCTGGTGACGTTCTAAGCTATACCTGGGAGCAAAATGACGCTGCCACTAGTTCAAGTGGTGCAAACAGTTTGGCTGTTTCAACTAAAACAGACGGGCCGTTATTTAGATCTTTGTATCCAGAAGCTAGTTCCATACGCTACATGCCGACCTATAACAATGTGTTGTCTAATAAATTGACAAGTAAATGGGAGTCGGTTTCTACTATTGCTAGAACGCTTCGTTTTGTGTTAACCGCAAGGGATAATGCGGCAGCTGGGACTGCACAAACAAATTCAGATGAAGCTATCATTACCGTAAGTGGAACAGCTGGTCCATTTGCAGTGACATCGCAAAATGTAGAAAACACAAGTTGGGTTCAAGGGACAAGTCAAACAATAACTTGGAGTGTTAATGGTTCTGATGTAATGGGAGGATCAACAAATGTGAATATTAAATTATCGACTGATGGTGGTTTGACTTTTCCTACAACTTTGCAAGCGAATACGCCAAATGATGGTTCGCAGGCAATTACAGTTCCTAATATTGAAGCTAAAAACTGTAGGATTTTAATAGAGCCAACTGCTAATGTTTTTTATGCAATTAATAGCAAACCTTTTTCTATTGGGTATTCAGTTCAATCGTCTTGTGCTTCTTTTACTTTTGCTGCACCATTCCCTATTCCAGAACAAGCAGCTTATACCACTAGGACAATAGCTTTTTCGGCTACAACAGCTACAGTGTCTGATGTTAATTTTAACGTAGATTTTAAGCATGCTTATCTTGCTGATGTTGAAATGGAGATAGTAAGTCCTCAAGGTACAACCGTAAAATTGTTTGACAAGAGTTGCGGGAATAGAAATGGTAGTTTGATTGTGAACTATGATGATTTAGGAGACGAGCTTGCTTGCGGAGTCGCTACTGTTCAAACTGTAGCTCCTTTTCAGCCATTAGCGGCGTTTAATGGAGAAAATCCACAAGGAACTTGGACATTCAGAATTAGGGATGCTTTTTCAGGGGATTTGGGGACTTTAAATGCGGCTTCCATGACAATTTGTACACAAACATTTACATTAGCTACAGCTGATTTTGAAATTAATGACTTCGTAATGTATCCTAACCCGAGTAAAGGTGTTTTTTATATTCAATTTAGCAGTCAATCTACAGCCGAAGTAAAAGTGATGGTTCACGATTTGTTAGGTAGGAAAGTATTCGAAAAGGAATATGAAAATAATGGTAATTTTAATGAAAGTATCCAGTTGCAAAACGTTCAGGCAGGACTTTATTTGATGACTGTAATTGATGGGGAAAGAAAAGAAGTTAAAAAGATAGTTATTCTATAGTCAATGTATAAAAATAAAAAAAAGGGAAACATATCAGTATGTTTCCCTTTTTTTATTTTCCGTTAAATGCGGTCATGGTGTTTTCTAGTCCTGCAGTTCCAAAAGATTTTATGATTTCAGATGCTATTTCTAGCCTTTCAGGAAGGGCAGCTTTTTCTTGATCATCCCAGTCACCAAGTACATAGTCTACTTGTTTTCCTTTTTTGAATTCATCGCTGATTCCAAAACGAAAACGGGTATATTGATTGGTGTTCAGTATTAGGTTGATGTTTTTTAGTCCATTGTGGCCGCCGTCACTTCCTTTTGGTTTAATGCGGATGGTTCCAAATGATAAATTCAAATCATCCGTAATAACAAATAGATTTTCGAGCGGAATGTTTTCTTTTTCCATCCAATACTGCACGGCTTTTCCGCTTAGATTCATGTAGGTATTGGGCTTCAGAAGAAAGAATGTTCGTCCCTTGAATTTGTATTCGGCTAGTGCGCCTAGTTTTACTGTCTGGAACGAAAGCGCCTCTTTTTTTGCAAAATAGTCCAGTATTTTGAATCCAATGTTATGACGGGTGTTCACGTACTCAGCGCCAATGTTGCCAAGTCCAACAATTAAAAATTTATTACTCATGCTTTTTGTGTCGATTTTTTGGTGTTCGTGAACCTCCGGTTTCATAGAAACGGTATTGTCTTTTGTTTGTTTTGATGAAAATATAGTTCTTATCCATTTTATCATGCTGCAAAAGTACTCTTAATTAGATAAATTGTCAATTAGATAACTAGATAATTTGGTGTTGTAGGTTGAAGGCGTTTTCTAAAGGTAAAAAAGCGGTAAAACAGCCCCGATAGTAATGGAAATCCTTTTTGTGCGCCTTTTTTGGCGGGCAGAAAGATTGAAGTGAATAGCGGGACAAATGGTGTGTAGAAATAAGTATTTGTGCTCCTAAAAAAAAGTGATGTCAAAAAAAAAGCACCAGTTGTGAAACTGATGCTTTAGTATTTGTAGAGAAAATATTATTTTTTCTTTCCTTTTGCAGGTCCTGCTTTTGCTGCTTTTGCAGCTTCTTGAGCCGCTTTCATAGCAGCACGAGAAATCTTCACTTGACAGATAACAGTGTTGTCTGGGTGCATGATTTTAAAGTCTGGAGTAGGAACTTTAGTAACGTATAATTTGTTACCCATGTTAAGTGGAGTAATGTCAGCTTCAACAAAATCAGGAAGATTTTTAGGCAAAGCTCTTACTTTAAGTTTACGGTTGTTTAAACGTAAATCTCCACCTGCCATAACTCCTTTAGAGTTACCGATGATTTTTACTGGCACTTCAATAGTGATTTCTTTTTCATCAAAAATTTGAAAGAAGTCAATATGCAATATTCTGTCAGACACTGGGTGAACCTGAATGTCTTGTAGAATTGCATTGAATGATTTTCCTTTAGCCAATTCAATCACAACTGTGTGAGCGTTTGGAGTGTAAACCAAGCTTTTGAATGCTTTTTCTTCTGCTGAAAAATGTACTGGTTGATCTCCTCCGTATAACACGCAAGGAACCGCTCCAGCATTACGTAAGGCTTTAGTCGCAACTTTTCCCACGCTTTCTCTTTCTGATCCTTTAATTGTAATCGATTTCATTGTAATATATATAATTGTTAATAATTCTTGTTTAGCAGTTTTTTGTAATTATTTTAATAATCACACGAACTGGTTGCTACATTATGAATTTTCCACTTATGGAATTGTTGTGGTGCACCATGTGCATTACATCAGCGAAAAGAGGTGCACAACTCAACACTCTAATTTTATTTGATTCTTTCTTTAATGGGATCGAATCGGTAACGATTAATTCTAATAATTGAGATTTTTCTATTTTCTCGTAAGCATCTCCTGATAAGATGGCGTGTGTACAAATCGCTCTAACGCTCAATGCTCCTTTTTCCATCATTAAATCTGCGGCTTTCGCCAAAGTACCACCGGTATCAATCATGTCATCTACTAAGATTACATTTTTACCTTTTACTTCACCAATTAATTCCATGGTGCCAATAATATTAGCTGCTTTTCTTTGTTTGTAACAAATAACTACGTCTGATTCTAAAAACTTAGAATAGGCATAAGCTCTTTTTGAACCTCCCATATCTGGAGAAGCAATAGTCAAATTGTCTAGTCCTAAGCTTTCTACATAAGGTAAAAAGATAGTAGAAGCAAAAAGATGGTCTACTGGTTTTTCAAAAAATCCTTGAATTTGATCTGCATGCAAATCCATGGTCATTACTCTTGTTGCACCAGCTGTTTCTAACAATTTTGCTGTTAGTTTAGCTCCTATCGGAACTCTTGGCTTGTCTTTTCTGTCTTGTCTTGCCCAACCGAAGTAAGGAATTACTGCAGTTATATGTCTTGCTGAAGCACGTTTTGCAGCATCGATCATAAGTAACAATTCCATCAGATTGTCTGAATTTGGAAAAGTAGAACAAACAATAAATACACGTAACCCTCTGATAGACTCTTCGTAAGAAGGTTGGAATTCACCGTCACTGTATTTTGACATGGTAACCTTACCTAATGGAATCCCGTATTTCTCGGCAATCTTTTCCGCTAGATAAACACTTTGTGAACAAGCAAAAATTTTAGCTTCTGGTTCTAGGTGTGACATTTAATTTGTTGTTTTTATTCCGCTGCGCTCCATACAGTTCGGCTTTGTTATTTCTGTAAAGCCTTATGTTTGTATTTGCCTCGGGTGTAGTTAGTTGTGTGTCTCGTTTTTAACGAGCTGCAAATTTATGAAATTTATTCAACTGTGAAAGGAAAAAATTAAGATTTTTTAGTAGAACTTTTAATATTATTTTTTACATTTGCACCGTGTTAAAGGAAAAAGATGTTTGGCTACCACTAAATATCTCTTTATTGCGTGAAGTAACTGTTGTTACTTCTGTCTGCTAAGCCCGGATGGCGGAATTGGTAGACGCGCTGGTCTCAAACACCTGTGGGAAACCGTGCCGGTTCGACTCCGGCTCCGGGTACATAAAAACCTCGTAATCTTTAGATTACGAGGTTTTTTCTTTTTAGATGGTGGATTGAAAGCGCAAAATTTAGATTTCTTGTGTGCTTTTTAAAACATCTAAGAGATCTTTTGGAGTGTAATCAATAAAATCTTCAATTACTTTTGAAATGATAGTATTCTTTAGTTGGTTTTCTTTACTTGCGAATGCACATAATTTAGGATATACTTGTTTATAAAGAGTTTCTAATTTATGACCTTGCGTCATTTTAATAAAGTCATCTATTTCAAGGTTAAGATTTTTAATTGTTGAGTATTGATGCTTTGTTGTTAAAATTATATCTGTTTTCTGTACAAAATCCGATTCAACTTTGTTAATTATTTTCTGGCATTGCTCTCCGTTTAAATTAAGTAAATCGCTTAGTGATAAATTTTTATTTAATCCAAAATATTCAGTTTTAAGTATTTTTTCTCTTATTAAGAATAGACCGATTAACAGTGGATCTAATATGAAGTTTTCAATACTGTGTCTATAATTATAACCTAGTACTTTTACATAATTGTTCTTAGGTATTGCTTTTTCCCAATCCCAATCGATTATTCCAAAAATTAAATTGTTACCTGAATTCCTTAGGATTGTTGTGATTTCGATGACAATTTTGCAACCATTTTTCGGTTGTCTGTTCTTGTCTTTTTGAACGTCCCCACAGGCAATAAAATTTAATGAAATTTCGCTATTTAGGTAATCTTTAAAAATATTATACAAAGATTCGTAATATTCCACATCATATGGACTTTCAACAAAAATTTGTCTTCTATTTTCATAATTTATACTAAAAGAAGGTACTCCTAATGTTAGCTCTTTTAAAGCTTTATCTTTGTTGGTTTTTATTAATCGAGGTTCTTCTTTTCGCATAATCAGTAAGCTTTCTTCAGGGGCAAAAGCAACTGTAGATGGAGAATGTGTCGATATAATTATATGTATTCCCAATTTCTGATAAAAGTAATAATAAAGCACATCAATAAGTCTTTTGGACATTAAAGGATGTAAAGCTGAGTCCAATTCATCCATTAAAAAAACTTTTGCGATAATCTTGTTTTTTCTTAAGGTATATATCGAAAAAGCTAATGCTAATAATGTTTTTTCTCCAGAAGAAAGAGATTCTAAATTTGTAGTGTAATTGCCAGCTTTGTTAAATAATGAAATGTGTATGTTTTGTTGATTTATATCTGTTCCAAAAACATAATTTAACTCACTTTGTCTAAACTCATATCCATTACAATCATATTCTTCTAGGACTTGGTTTAGTATTGAAACAGGTGACTCTCCATAAATTTCTATAAATTGTTTCTGAGTGTAGAAAGATTCATTACTGTCTCTTATGTTTAGTAATTCTTTATATTCATTGGTTTTTTTGCTTATTTGGTATTGCTTTTCTTGACTTTCTAATTCTTTTAAATTAAAAAATCCATTTCCAACTTGTATATTTTTAAATAAATTTTCTTCTCTATTAACAGATTTAAACTGATCTAGGGTTTTTTTGTCTGCGTTTTCAGAAAAGTAATCTAGTATCTCTTTATATACTATAGGGATTTTAATAACTATTTCATTAATATGATTCATGTTAAAGTCAGGGATAGCCATCTTTATATTTTCGATAAAATTTAATGACTGTTCAGAGTATTTATTTCTTAATGTTTGATCCCATAAATTTAAATTATTATCTAGTTCTAATAATTTACTTATCTTACTGATTTCAGCATTGTCTAATTTTAAATATTCAATAGAATAACCATGGTTTCTAATTAGCTGTAAGGATAAATTCTTATAGTAAAGATCTTGTAATGCAATAATAAAATTTCTAACACTTATATTGTATGTGAATATTGGGAAATGAGACAGTAATGATTGATGCTTAGGTGATAAATTTTGATGATTAATTAACTCTTCATTAGTTAATTGTTCGTAACTTAAAAAATCTTCTTCACTCCATTCAGTAATTTTTAAATAAAAAATAGTATTTAATAGATGTTCATCAATAGTAATTCCTTCTATGTTATGATTTAAATGAAAGGAATTTAAAATGATATTTTTCTTTTCATTTATTTTTTGTGTGAATCTATTACTCTTGTCTGCAAAAACGGTTTGCTTTTGCTGTAATTTAGTTTCAGTGTTACTGTGATCAAAGTTAAAAACATTAAAATCATCGTAATTATAAAGAATTATTTCATCACTGTCAATGTTTTCAATTTTTATAGCCCCATTGTCTATTGCATTTAATAGATGAGATTTCCCAGATCCGTTAAGTCCTGTTATAACTGAAAAGTCTTCAATTTCAAAATCTTCGAATTTTTTTATGGATATATGATCTTTTATGTACTTTAGTTTCATAAGGGGGATTTGTTTATTTTTCGAAGTTCTGTATTAATATCATTATATATTGGATTTTGAACTTCAACAGTTCTGTACTTACCATTAATTAACAAATAGTTCATTCTTCTTTTTTCATAATTTAAGCACATTAAATTTATCTTAGGAATTGTTATATGACTACTCCTTATTCTTTTTATCCAAACCTCTTATCTGTTTATCAAAGTCCGAGTTTATTTTTTGTGTTTTATTAAAACTATCGTATTCGTTAGATGCTTTGTTTATGGCTTGTTGGTGCGAAATTGTTCCTAAGCCTTCTAATATTTTATATTCGTTAAAGTTTAGAAACTTGTTCACGCTTTCTGCCAATGCTTCCATTGTAAATGTGTTTTGACGTTCTATAAGAATTTCGATATAATCAAAATAGGCAGAAACGGTTCGTTCTAGCTGTTTGATTTCTTTTTCGTCGAGATAGTTTTTGGCTATTCCTATGTCTAACTTTAGAATTCTTCCGTCTGGTGCATTTTTGAAAGTTGTCAATCCCATTTGTGGTTTTGAACTATCGGCATTTAAATAAATGATTTCGGCTGCTGTTTTACCTGAAATGGCAAAGTGAAATTTGTTTTGAACTGTAGCGTAAAAGTTTTTGGTTACTTCCGCTTTCGGGTTGTAATCAATACTACATTCTGCAAATATATCTGTGATTTGTTGGTATATCCTACGCTCGCTTGTTCGAATAGAACGAACTCTATCTAGTAATTCTTTGAAATAATCTTTACCAAATGTGGTTGTACCTTGCTTTAAACGTTCGTCATTCATGGCAAAACCTTTGATAATGTACTCTTTAAGGGTATTGGTTGCCCAAATACGAAACTGGGTAGCTTTGCTGGAATTTACACGGTAACCAAGGGAAATGATGGCGTCTAAATTGTAGTATTCAATGTTACGTTTTACTTCTCTGTGGCCTTCTTTTTGAACTTGTGCAAATTTTGCACTTGTTGCCTCTTTTAGTAATTCTTTCTCTTGATAAATGTTTTTCAAGTGCTTGGTCACTACCGTTCTGTCCACTTCAAATAAATCGGATATTTTCTGCTGCGTAAGCCAAATGGTTTCTCCCTGAATAAAAGCTTCTATTTTAATACTGCCATTTGGTGTGGTATATAAGATAAAGTCATTGTTATTTGGTATTAATTCACTCACGGTATTAAATTTATTATATAATTATTTTTAGTCTTTTTTTTTTATTAATTTATATTTGAACCAACTTAAAGTTGTGTATCTACGTCGATTTGCAGCTCCTCACATTGGTATGATTTCTTAATCAGTTATAAAATTTTCACAATGTTATATTAGTAAAAAAAACTAAGGATCATTTTACTAGAACTGTCGTTAAATATAAACAAATAAGAATTATTCTTGCATTCCTCATTCAAGTCTTTTGTCATTAAGACTTTTTTGATTTTATACTACAGTGAATTGTGTAGAATTAAAGCGCATTTATTCTCAATTTGTTTACGTTCTCCTTTAGAGATCATTTGGGCTAATATTTTCCCCATTGCTTCAAAATTGGTTGAAATAGTTATGATTCCGTTTCTAACTAATTTTTTAAGTAGTGTGTTATTGTATAAAATTATTCCATAATCCACATCTAGTTGTAAGTTTTGATGCTTGGATGTTTCAATAACACTAACTAAATCACGATCACCTGGGATGACATACACTTCGGCAGTTTGGATTATTCTATTCGAAAATTCTGTAATGACCTCATAAAAAATTTAGTTGTCAGTACAAAAGTTAATAAAGCCTTCCTTCATACCTAATGGTTCTCTAAAGGTTTAGAAAATAATAATCATTTTTTTGTATTTGTTTAGTCTTGATTTACCTTTTACGAGTGCGTCGTAGATGTCTTTTACGAAATTTTGATATACTGCGGGCTAGGGTTTTAGTTCATAATTTGTTTGATCTAATATATATACTTCGCTTACTGGTAGGGTTTTTATAATTGTAGGCGCTTCTACTAAATTTGTAGGCGTAATAATGTATTTAGTATAATTTCCATTACTGTCATTAATGAGTTGTTTGAATACTTGAAGTCAAAGGCAAAAACAGAGTGCAATCGTTTTTACTTAAAATTCTTTTTAGAGAAAGCTCTTTTTCTAATTGTAATTAGTAAATGTTTATAGAAGTATACTTCAAAAAAACAATGAGGATTTTGAATTATGAAAGTTCTTATAAGTGTAAGTAACTCCCACTTTGTTACAATTGTAGCAAACATATAGTATTATTTGTTAGGTTGAATATTTGTTAAATTAAAGTGTTTTTAATTGTTAAAATTAGTACAGATGCTTATCACGGGATTCGAGAAAAAAAGTTTTGGCACGCTACTTGAATATACCTAATCAAATAAGTAAAAGCGTAAGCCGAAAAGCTCAAGAGTAAGCAAAACACAAAATATAATTATCATGAAAAAAATTACCTTTTTAGTAGCTAGTATCCTTTTAATGGGAGGTGGTGTAGCAAATGCAACAGAGAAAAACAACTTGTCTAGTGAGAGACGAGTAGCTGTTGATTTTAGAAATGCGGAACCTGTTATTTTCACAGAAGGTGGAATTCAGTTCTATGTATTTGCCGATGGCGAATTTGATTTTAATGCGCGTTCTTCAGCGAGAGATAAATCTTTTAAACCAAACAAAAGAGGGAATGGAAATAGAAACTATGGTTCATCCGCTTCTTTTCGCAAAGATAATTACGGTGTAAAAGTGCAATACGATAGATGGGGCAATGTGACACGAATTGGAAATGTTTCAATTGATTTTGATTCAAATGATAGAATAAAACGTATAGGTTCTGTTCAAATGTCTTACAATCGTTTTGCCTTGGAACGAGTAGGTGGCTTAGAGATTATCTATAACCGTAGAGGTCAAGTGGTAGACACTTACGGGTCTGTAAAAGGCGGTAGAGGATATGCAACTAATCAAAATAAGGACTATGAGTACGGAAGTGACAGAAAGTCAAACGACCGTGATTATAGATCTAATGAGCCTATAGTTTTACAACGTGATAATAGAGTAGCAACTACTGTAGATGTTAGAATCGTAAAAAGAAATTAGGTTGTTATAAATTATTGATTAAAAAAGCCCGCTGACAAAAATGTCAGTGGGCTTTTGTTTTAGAAGGAATCTAGTCACAACCATCTATACCGCAGCTGTCACCATCTGTGGTATTCAACAGCGTTGGTTTTGTGTCAAATTTCCCTTCTTCCCATACCTTTTCTAAAGTTTTGACGAAAGTTTCCACATGTTGTGCACCTGATACTGCATATTTGTTATCCAAAACAAAAAATGGAACTCCTTGCACTCCTATTGATTGGGCTTCAAGGATATCCTCTTTTACTTCTTTTGCATAAGCATCCGACTGTAGTACGGCTTCAATCTCTTTAATTTCCAATCCTACTTGTAATCCTAATTCACTTAAAGTGGCTAGATCATTTACGTTTTTACCATCAGTTAGGTAGGCTTTAAACAATAGTTCTTCTAACTCATTTGATAAGTTGTATTTCTTAGCCAAATGTAACAGACGATGTGCATTAAATGAATTAGCCATAATTGCTTTTTCAAAATGGAAATCCAATCCTGAGTTTTTTGCGTTTTCAGTCATGCTGTCCATCATTTCCTGAGCCCATTGTTTGTCTTTTTGGTATTTTGTGGCCAAGTGTTCTGCCATATCATCATCTTCTGAAGCAATGAAGTTGGAGTCCAATTGGAAACTTTTCCATTCTATTTCAACGGCATCTTTATGTTCAAATTGCTCTAGTGCACCTTCGATTCTTCTTTTTCCTATGTAGCAATAAGGACACATAATATCTGACCAAATCTGTATTTTTAATTTATTTTCCATTATAATTTTATTTATTGCAGTATTATTGCTTGTATATACAAATGTAGTAAATCTACTTTGGAACTCTATGTGATTTATATTTTTATTGGGAATTGGCTGGGTAGGTGCAATGTCACGGATTGCTATAATAGCAAAAAACCCATCAAATTAATTTGATGGGTTTTGTATCTTTTTGTGTTGAATTATTATGCTAGCAAGTCCAAAACTAATGATGGAAACAAACCTAAAGCAATATTCAAAACGATTGCAATAACGGCAACGGCATAAATAACAACTGGAGTTCCTGTTCTAGCTTCATTAGGCTCTTTAGTGTACATCGCTAAGATCAATTTAAAGTAATATCCTACGCTTATAATCGAATTCACTACAGCAACTATAACTAAAGCGATATAACCAGCCTGAATCGTTTGATTGAACAAAACCATTTTGGCAAAAAATCCTGCAAAAATCGGGATACCAGCCATAGACAATAAAGACGCAGTTAAAATAGCAGCCAATAATGGGTTGGTTTTTCCTAATCCGTGGAAATTCGTGATATCTTCATTTTCGGTGTTTTTACAAACATACAGAATAACGCTAAAAGCAGCGATTCCTGCTAGGGCATAAGCCGAAGTGTAATACAATAAACTTCCTGCAGCATTTGTCACGCTTAGTAAAGTCATTAACATAAATCCAGCATGTGAAATACCAGAGTAAGCTAACATACGTTTTACGTTCACCTGACGCAAAGCCATAATATTTCCTACGGTCATCGATGCCATAGAAATGATCACAACAACTATTTGGAAAGAAGAAGATACTTCTGCATTCATAACCGTTAATAGCTTAAATAAGGTAGCAATGGCTACAACTTTAGCCAAAGTACTCATTAAGGCAGTTGTTAATGCTGGTGAACCTTCGTAAACATCAGGTGCCCAGAAATGAAACGGTACAGCTGCAATTTTGAAAAACATTCCAATTGTTACTAAAACAATCCCAATTGGAAACCAAACTGGTAATTCAGCTGATCTCGATAGTTCGCTGATTTCAGTAACGTCAAATGTTCCCATAGCTCCGTATATCAAACAAATACCGAACAATATAATTCCTGAGGCGAAAGAACCCATTAAGAAATATTTTAATCCTGCTTCGTTACTTTTGACACTCAATCTATTGCTTGCCGCCAAAATATATAAGGCGATTGACAATACTTCGATTCCTAAGAAGAACATCGCTAAGTTTCCAAAAGAAACCATGGCAACTGTTCCTGCCAATAAAAACACTTTAATGGCAATGAAATCAGATATTTTTGTTTGGTGGTTTTCATACACTTTATGACTCAAGGCAACCAAGAATATAGTTAGTATGATAAACAAACCAGAGAATGCAGTTGAAAACTTACTTACAATAATCATGTTATTGTAATAGGCTTCTGGAGAATTAAATTCAGATATGTTCAGACCAAGAACGGCCAATAATCCAATAATTGTTATAGGAACAATGGCTTTCCTTAATTCGAAAATTTCAAATAAAAGGCATAAAACACCTAATCCTATTATAGCTATTAATGTATTCATTGTGATTTTAGATTTAGGAATTGAGATTTTAGATTTGGGATTTAAAATGTTTGACTTTTAAATTTCAATCTTCTTTCTACTATAGACCTATTTTGTTTTTATTAATATTATTTTACTATTCTGTATTTTGGCATGAATCATTTTTTATATCACATAAAATCTGAAATCAAAAATCGTTAATCTTAATTCTGAAATTAAAAATCTAAACCCTGTTTATGACTTTTAAAATCTCTTCAAGACTTGGTGTGATTAAGTCTGTAATTGGTTTTGGATACATTCCGAAAAAGAATAATACTCCGATGATAAGAACCAAAGCAAAACCTTCTTTGAAAGTTACATCAGCAAACACTTTTGTATTTGTTTCTCCTAACATTACTTGTTGGTACATTTTTAACATATAGTAAGCACCCAAGATAATTGTTGTTCCACCTAAAAAGGCAAACCAAACATTGATTTGAGAAAGGCTATATAATACGGTAAACTCACCAACAAAGTTAAAAGTAGTAGGTAATGCTACTGATGCCAAAACTAAAAGCAAGAACATCGAAGCAAATTTTGGCGATTGTGTACGAATACCTCCCATTTCAGAAATAGTTCTTGTTTCATATCTTCTAAAAATAATTTCAGAGATAAAGAACAATCCAACTACTACAAATCCGTGAGCAATCATTTGTAAAACTGCACCTCGCAATCCGTCAATAGTTAAAGTATAAGTACCTGCTGCGATTAGTCCAACGTGGGCTAATGAAGAGTAAGCTAATAGTTTCTTTAAGTCTTTTTGTCTCAATGCTACAATTGAACCATAAATTACTCCAGCAACTCCAAGGCTGACGAAGATATACATGTATTCTTTTGCTGCAAGCGGAGTAATTGGCAATTGCCAACGAATGATACTGTAAAGACCCATTTTCAACATAATTCCTGAAAGAAGCATTGTACCTACAGCTGGTGCTTTTTGGTACACATTTGCTTGCCAAGTATGGAAAGGAATAATTGGAATTTTAATTGCATAAGCTAAGAAGAATGCCAGGAATATCCATAATTGTTCTGTTGCTGATAAGTTCAATTTGTATAAGTCTTCAATTAAAAAACTTCCTGCTTGTTGGTATAAGTAGATAAATGCAATTAGCATAAATAACGAACCTGCTAAAGTGTAGATAAAGAATTTTACTACTGCTTTTTTACGTTCTTCAGCATCACCGTTACCCCAAATTAAAGCAATAAAGTAAATAGGAATTAAGGCTAATTCCCAGAAGATGTAATATAAAAGTCCGTCTGCTGCAAGGAAGGTTCCAACCATTGCAAAAGACATAAATAGGATTAATGAATAAAAAGCTTTCGCGTTTTTATATTCAGTTCCAAATGATGTATAAATAATAATTGGTGTCAATGCCGTTGTTAATAAAAGCATGGCAATTGATAATCCGTCTGCCTTTAAGGCAAAAGAAACATTGGGTTGGTTTATCCATTGGCATAAAAAGCTAATGTTTTCACCCGAATTAAAGTGGTTTAACAATACAAGCGAGCATCCTAGAGCAGATAAGCCAAAGAACAAAGCCACTTTTGAAGCCACTTTATCGCCAGAAATATAAGTTGCAAATGCGCCAACTAAAAGTAGAATTAATATTAGAGATACATTCATAGTATAAAATTATTGAGCTAAAAATAAATAGGTTATGATGGCACAAATGCCTAAAACAAAAGCAAAAAGATAAAAACCAATACTTCCGCTTTGTAATTTTTTACCTTGAAAACCTATTTCATTGGTTACTTTTCCTAATCCGAAAACTAAAGATGATAAAGTAGTTTCTACATTATCTCTAAAGAATTTTGACAATCCATTTATTGATTTCACAAATAAGGAATCATAAATTTCGTCAACATAGTATTTGTTGTAAAGAACTTTGGCAAAACCAGTGATTTTTTCATCCTCTTCAGGAACTAGGTTTTGTTTGATGTATTTAGAGTATGCAATTCCAATTCCTACTAATCCACCAATTACGGCAACTAACATCAACATATATTCTGAAGTTCCAAAGTGGTGCTCCTCTGTAGCTACTTTTGTAAATAAAGGCGCCAAGTATTCATTTAACCAGCTATTTGTTGGTAGACTGATCAATCCACCTAATGTTGCCAATATTGCCAAAACAATTAATGGGAAAGTGATTAGTGTTGGACTTTCATGTAAATGACTTTTTTGCTCTGCTGTACCTCTGAATTCTTTGAAGAAAGTAAGATATAATAAACGGAACATATAGAATGCAGTCATTAGTGATGCTAATGAAGCAATGAACCAAAGTATTTTGTTGTGCTCAAAAGCAACCATTAGGATTTCATCTTTAGAGAAGAAACCTGAAAAAGGAGGGATTCCTGAAATCGCTAATGAAGAGATTAAGAAAGTTACAAAGGTGATAGTCATCACTTTTTTCAATCCACCCATTTTTCTCATGTCTTGTTCTCCATGCAAAGCATGAATTACTGAACCAGATCCTAAGAACAAACAAGCTTTAAAGAAAGCGTGCGTGATAACGTGAAAAACGGCTACTTCGTAAGCTCCTAAACCTAATGCCAAGAACATTAATCCTAATTGAGAAACGGTAGAGTAGGCTAGTACTTTTTTGATATCCGTTTGAACCAAAGCAATAGTTGCAGCTACAAGAGAGGTAACGGCTCCTACAATGGCAATGATATTTTGAACGTCTGGAGCTAAATCAAATAAATAATTTAATCTTGTAATCATAAAGATACCTGCAGTTACCATAGTTGCAGCATGTATTAATGCCGAAACTGGAGTAGGTCCTGCCATCGCATCTGGTAACCAAGTATACAAAGGTATTTGTGCTGATTTTCCACAAGCTCCAATAAACAAAGCAAAAGCGGCAGCAGAAATCCAATACATATTAAGATCTGTTGCGCCAGCGATAGCTGTTTTTAAGGTAGCGTAATCTAGAGTAGAAAACAATGAACCAATTATGAATATCCCGATTAATAATCCAAGATCTCCTATTCTATTCATGATGAATGCTTTCTTAGCAGCATCATTGAACTCTTGGTTTTTATGCCAGAATCCGATAAGGAGATAAGAACAGAGTCCAACACCTTCCCAACCAATGAATAATACTAATAAGTTACTTCCAATTACCAAAGTAATCATGAAGAATATAAACAGGTTCAAATAAGCAAAATACTTATGCATATTCTCGTCATCATGCATATAGCTGATAGAGTACATGTGAATTAATGATCCAATTCCTGTTACAAAAAGCAACCAAAGTACTGATAGTTGGTCAAATTGAAATCCAAAATCTACTTTGAAATTACTAATTTGAATCCAATCAAAAAGAGAAATATGAATTCCTTCAGGTTTTGCTGTGATTGCTCCAAAGAAATATAAAGTCACAATAAAAGATACGACAATCATAAGAGTACCGATAACTCCTGAAGCTGTTTTTCCGATACTTTTGCCAAAGAAAATATTAAATAGAAACCCGATAAAAGGAGCTAATAATAAGAGTAAAGCTAAATTTGTATTCATTATAGTTTATCCTTTTAAGTTTTTTAAATTATTGATGTCAATCGAACCTAAATTTCTAAATATCGAAACTAGAATGGCTAATCCTACGGCAACTTCTGCAGCAGCTACGGCCATTGAGAAAAAGACGAAAATTTGTCCTTGTGCATCTTGGTGATAGGTTGAAAAAGCAACAAACAGAAGATTCACTGCATTAAGCATGATTTCGATAGACATAAATACGATGATAGCATTTCGTCTGTATAAAACTCCAAAAACTCCAATACAAAAAAGTATTACAGAAAGGAAGATATAGTTTTCGATGCCTATTTCATTTAAAATATTGTTCATGTTATTTCTCTGTTTTTTCTTTTTTAGACAATAGAACAGTTCCAATCATTGCTACTAAAAGCAATATTGATGCAAATTCGAAAGGAACCATGTACTCATTCAGTAACACTTTTCCTAAAACTTTTATAGATTGATAATCTTCACCAGTACTGATGTATTCTCCAACAATAGGTTTAGAGTTGATGAAAACGGCAAGTAATACGAGACAAATCAAGCAAAAGGAAACAATTGCTCCTAAACGTGTGATTCTTGGTTTGTGCACTTCATTTTCTTTATTCAAATTCATTAACATGATGGTGAATAAGAACAAAATCATAATCGCTCCCGAGTATACAATAATATGAACTACGGCTAAAAACTGTGAGTTCAGTAATAAATAATGTCCTGCAATTGAGAAAAAACAAATAACAAGATAAAGTGCGCTGTGAATTGGGTTTCTGCTAAAGATGGTCAAAAAAGCGGTTAACACAGTAACGGCAGCTAAAACACAAAAAATAATAAGTATAGTTGACATTAGTTGGCGTTTTTAAGTTGTGCATTTTTCATTGCGATATCTAAAGGCATGACTAATTTATCTTTTCCAAAAATAAAATCTTCTCTGTCGTAACTTGAAGGAACCAATACTTTTGAAGTCGTCAAATAAATAGCGTCTTTTGGACAAGCTTCCTCGCACAATCCACAAAAAATACAACGCAACATATTGATTTCATATATCGAAGCGTATTTTTCCTCACGGTACAAATGTTTTTCGTCTGGTTTGCGTTCTTCGGCTTTCATGGTAATCGCTTCCGCAGGACATGACAAAGCACATAATCCACAAGCAGTACAGTTCTCTCTACCTTGCTCATCGCGTTTCAACATATGTTGTCCACGGTAAACTGGGCTCATTTCACGAACTTCCTCTGGATACTGAATCGTAACTTTTCTAGTGAATAAATGCTTAATTGTAATCATCAAACCTTTGACAATTGCAACAATATACATTCTTTCCCAAAAGGTCATCTCTTTGTTAGAGACTAGCTTTTTTCTTCCCGATAAGGAGATGGCTTCTATTGACATTTTTTAATTTTTATTTAAAGCTTATTCCTGTTATTCGTTTCAATCTTTACTTTTTTAAAGAAAAAAAGTAAAGGATTTTCACTGCTATCAGGGCTAGGTTTTTTTTTATAGATAATATTTATTCCTAATTTATTCCCCTTTGGGGGTTAGGGGACTTAAAATCCTAAATAAATTGCTATTTCTGCTCTCAAAATCACAATTCCAGTGATGATGATATTGATGATAGATAATGGAATTAATACTCTCCAACCTAAATGCATCAATTGATCGTATCTAAATCTTGGAATAGTCCATCTTACCCACATATAAAGGAAAATGAATCCGCATATTTTAGCAAATAAAACAGCAATTCCTATTACGTTAGCAATATTAACTCCCCAGTTTTCTACTGCCCAACTCATTCCTGGATAATTATAACCTCCGAAGAATAAAACAGCTAAGATGGTAGATGAAATAAACATATTTGCATATTCAGCAAATAAGTAGAATCCCATTTTCATCGATGAATATTCAGTGTGGTATCCACCAATAAGTTCTGTTTCACATTCCGCTAAATCAAAAGGCGTTCTGTTGGTTTCAGCAAAAGCACAAATTAAGAAGATGAAAAAAGAAAGCGGTTGGTAAAATACATTCCAGTGCATTCCGGGTTGTTGCGCTGAGATTTCTCTCAAACTCAACGTTCCCGTCATCATCAATAAAGCAATAATGGATAATCCCATCGCTACTTCATAAGAAATCATTTGTGATGCAGCACGAACCGCACCCATAAGAGAGAATTTGTTGTTTGACGCCCATCCACCTATCATGATTCCGTAAACACCTACTGACATAACACCAATAACATATAATAAAGCAACATCAATATCAGTCGCTTGTAAAATAATATCTCTTCCAAAAAAGTGAAATCTATCTCCCCAAGGAATTACGGCGCTAGTCATCAATGCCGTACTCATGGCAATGGCTGGTCCTACGAAAAACAAAAATCTATTTGGAGTATTAGGCTCAAATTCTTCTTTCGAAAATAATTTTAAACCATCGGCAAGAGGTTGTAAAAGCCCACCTTTTCCCGCTCTGTTAGGTCCTATTCTGTCTTGAAGCCATGCTGCAACCTTACGTTCTGCAAGTGTTGAGTACATCGCCATTAGCATTGTGATTGCAAATACAACCAGAATAATGACACTCTTTTCTATAATTATACTACTATCCATCTGCTAAAGATTACCGTGTTTGAAATTTTCTTCTTCTTCTTTATCCAATGGGATAGCGGGCATGCTTATTTTTTTACGGTCTTGTTCTCTACCTTTAAGAATTCCTTCTTCTGTAGCGATGTGAACCGTATCTAGTTTTTGTGTATAATTGTTTTGATTGATAACCGAATCTTTATCAAATTCTCTTGGTCCTTCAATAACCCAGTCAGCTGGATCTTTATGGTCAAAACGACATTCGTTACAAATGAATTCTTCTACTTCATGGTAGATGTCCTTACGGCCTGTAACTCTCTGAATTTCGTCACCAAACATCCAAACAGTTGTTTTTCCGCAACACCCTGGTGTTGTACATTCTCTATGAGCGTTGTACGGTTTGTTGAACCAAACTCTTGATTTGAAACGGAAAGTTTTATCAGTTAATGCACCTACTGGACATACATCAATCATATTTCCAGAGAACTCATTGTCGATTGCTTTTGAGATGCAAGTCGAAATATTAGAATGATCTCCTCTATCCATTACACCATGTACTCGGTTGTCAGTCAATTGATCAGCAACCATTACACAACGATAGCAAAGAATACAACGATTCATGTGTAATTGAATATTCGGACCTATATCTTCTGGTTCAAATGTTCTTTTCTCTTCAATAAAACGGCTTTTTGCTTTTCCGTGTTCAAAACTTAAATCTTGTAAATCACATTCTCCTGCTTGATCACAAACTGGACAATCTAATGGGTGATTGATCAATAAAAATTCAGTTACAGATTCTCTTGCTTCTTTTACTCTGTCAGAAGATTTGCTGTTCACTTCCATCCCGTCCATGCATCCTGTTACACAAGAAGCCATTAGTTTTGGCATAGGTCTTGGATCTGCTTCACTTCCTTTAGCTACTTCTACTAAACAACAACGGCATTTTCCACCGCTTCCCTTTAGTTTAGAATAATAGCACATGGCTGGGGGAACTGATTCTCCACCAATCATACGTGCCGCTTGCAAGATGGTTGTCCCTGCTTCAACTTCAATTTCTTGACCGTCTATTGTTACTTTCATTTCTTACTTTTGTTTTTTTAGTTTAAAGTTTAAAGTTTCAGTGACGATAAGTATCGGTATTGAAACTAAAAAACTAAAAACTTGAAACTAATTTAAACTGTTTGTTTTGTTACTAAGTGCTTTACTTGAGCAAAAGGTTCTGCAACAAAATGGTTTCTGTTTTTTATTTTTTCTGGAAAACGAACATGATATTCAAATTCATCTCTAAAATGACGAATAGCTGCTGCTACTGGCCATGAAGCTGCATCTCCTAATGGGCAAATCGTGTTTCCTTCAATTTTACTTTGAATGCTCCAAAGTAAATCGATATCCTCTTCACGTCCTTGACCGTTTTCGATACGCCACAATACTTTTTCTAACCAGCCTGTTCCTTCACGACAAGGTGAACATTGTCCACAGCTTTCATGATGATAAAAACGAGCGAAGTTCCAAGTGTTACGTACAATACATGAAGTATCGTCATATACAATGAATCCACCTGAACCTAACATTGATCCAGTTGCAAATCCACCATCACTCAAAGACTCATAAGTCATCAAACGATCTTCACCATTTGCAGTTTTATAAATCAAATCTGCAGGTAAAATTGGCACAGATGAACCTCCAGGTACTAAAGCTTTCAAAGGTCTGTCAGAACTCATTCCGCCAAGATACTCGTCAGAATTCATGAATTCATAAACACTTAATCCCAATTCGATTTCATAAACACCAGGATTTTTCACATGTCCTGAAGCCGAAATTAATTTGGTTCCTGTTGATCTTCCAATTCCTATTTTTGCATAATCATCACCCGAATTGTTTACAATCCATGGCACTGAAGCAATTGTTTCTACATTATTTACCACTGTTGGGTTAGCCCACAATCCAGAAACTGCTGGAAATGGTGGCTTGATACGAGGATTGCCTCTTTTTCCTTCCAATGATTCAATCAAAGCGGTTTCTTCACCACAGATGTAAGCACCAGCACCACAATGAACGTGTAGTTCTAAGTCGTATCCAGTTCCTAGTATATTTTTTCCTAACCAACCAGCTGCTTTCGCTTCGGCAATGGCTCTTTCTAGGATTTTATAAACCCACATATATTCTCCACGAATGTAGATATACGATAGGTTTGCACCCAATGCAAAACTTGAAGTAATCATTCCTTCGATCAATAAATGAGGAATAAATTCCATCAAATAACGGTCTTTGAATGTTCCTGGTTCTGATTCATCAGCGTTGCAAACTAAATGTCTTGGTTTTCCTGATTTTTTATCAATAAAACTCCATTTCAATCCAGCAGGGAAACCAGCTCCACCACGACCGCGAAGTCCTGATTTTTTCACTTCTTCAACAACTTCGTCAGGAGTCATTGCTTTCATTGCTTTCACTACAGAAGCATAACCACCATTTTGGCGATATACTTCATAGGTTTTGATACCTGGAACGTTTATTTTATCTAATAATATTTTTTTTGACATCTTATTTATCGTGTAATATTATTTTATCATCTCTACAATCAGCGATTAACTGATCAATTTTGTCTTCGGTAAGGTTCTCTTTGTAAAAATCGCCTAATTGCATCATCGGTGCGTACCCGCATGCTCCTAAACATTCAACTCCTTTTACCTCAAATAGTCCGTCTGGAGTAATTTCCCCCACTTTGACTCCTAGCTTTTCACAAGTGTAATCCATCAAATCTTCAGTTCCTTTCAAACAACAAGGAGAAGTATGACAGAATTCAAACATGTATTTTCCAATAGGTCTTTGATTGTACATGGAATAAAATGAAACCACTTCGTAAACTTCAATTGGTAAAATTTGAAGTATTTCAGCTACTTTATCCATTAATTCAGGACTTAGCCAATTTTCATGAGCATCTTGAACTTCATGTAAAACAGGTAACAAAGCTGATTTTCTTTTATCTGCGGGATAATGACTGATTAATTCATTGATGCGGTTCATCAATGGTTCAGTGATGTTTATTTCTTGTTTGTAATGTGTACGTTCCATTTTTTATTATTTCAAATTTTGGATTTTAAATTTTAAATGTTTTTGGACATTCGTAATTTAAAATTCATCATTTATAATTTTATTTAAGCATCTAATTCCCCAGCGATTACATTTAAACTTGATAAAATAACAATCGCATCAGATAGTAATGCTCCTTTAATCATTTCAGGATAGGCTTGGTAATAAATAAAACAAGGTCTTCTGAAATGCAATCTGTAAGGAGTACGACTTCCGTCTGTTACTAAATAAAATCCTAATTCTCCGTTTCCACCTTCAACAGGATGGTATATTTCTGCAACTGGAATAGGAACTTCTCCCATTACAATTTTGAAGTGGTAGATTAATGATTCCATATTGGTGTATACGTCTTCTTTTGGCGGAAGGTAATAGTCTGGAACATCTGCATGAAAATCATTACCCTCTGGCATTTTTTCCAATGCTTGACGAATGATGCTCAAACTTTCCCAAACCTCGGCATTACGAACGCAAAAACGATCGTAAGTATCTCCAGATTTTCCAACGGGAACTATAAAGTCAAAATCTTCGTATGAACTATAAGGTTGAGATACACGTACGTCATAATCTACACCTGCTGCACGTAAGTTAGGTCCTGTGAAACCGTAAGCCATAGCTTGTTCCGCAGAAATTGCTCCTACATTAACTGTTCTGTCAATGAAAATTCTGTTTCTTTCGAATAGGTTTTCAAATTCTTTCCAAGCTGCTGGAAATTCCTCTAAAAACACATCTAATTTTCTGAAAGCTTCTGCTGACCAGTCTCTTTCGAAACCACCAATTCTTCCCATATTAGTTGTCAAACGTGCACCACAAATTTCTTCGTAGATTTCGTATACTTTTTCTCTAAATTGGAAAACATAGAGGAAACCTGTATAAGCACCTGTATCAACCCCTAAAATAGAGTTACAAATAATATGATCCGTAATTCTTGCTAACTCCATTACAATAACTCTCAAATATTGCGCACGCTTAGGTACTTCAATATCCAACAGTTTTTCCAATGTCATCCACCATCCCATATTATTAATAGGGGAGGAGCAATAATTCATTCGGTCTGTAAGTGGTGTAATTTGGTAAAAAGGACGGTTTTCAGCAATTTTTTCAAAAGCACGGTGTATGTAACCAATGGTTGGTTCTGCTTCTAAAATTCGCTCCCCATCCATCAACAAAATATTTTGAAAAATTCCGTGTGTAGCTGGGTGAGTAGGACCTAAATTTAGGATTGAAAGCTCGCTTCCATCTTCATTTAGCTTCTCTTTTATTATTCTAGCATATCGATGCTCTGGTGGTAATAATAGTTCTGACATTTATAGAATGTGAAAAATTATATATTCTGTTTTTAGCAATTGTCTATTGTTCTACCGAAAAAACGGTCGTCTTTATCGGTTCTTCCGCCGTCTTCTAATGGGAATTCTTTACGCATTGGAAAAGAAATCATTTCATCCATATTCAAGATACGCTTCAATTGCGGATGACCAATAAAATCAACACCATAAAAATCGTAAGTTTCTCTTTCCATCCAATTGGAGCTTAAGAAAATGTTTGATATTGACTTGATTTCTGGTTTTTCACCACTAATGAAAGCCTTGATTTTTATACGTTTGTTTTCGTACCAATTATGCAAGTGATAAACGATTGCAAATTGTCTGTCAACTTCACTGTCTGGATAATGTACCCCACACAAATCAGTTAAAAAGTGAAAACGCAATATGGGGTCATTTTTCAGGAAAAGAATCACTGCCGTTATTTTATCAGCAGCCACTTCAAATGAAAACACGTCTTTTTCTTGGTTAAAATGAAAAACATTTTCGCCAAACGTTTCCGTCAATTTGTCCTGAATTTCTATTGTTTCTAAAGCCATTTCGTTATTTGATATTATAAGAAGCCAATAATTCTTGGTATTCTGGAGAACTTCTTCTTCTTACGGATTCCGTTCTAACTAATTCTTGTAATTTCATTACACCGTCTACGATTTGTTCTGGTCTTGGAGGACATCCAGGAACGTATACATCAACAGGGATCACTTTGTCTATTCCTTGTAAAACAGAATAGGTGTCAAAAATACCTCCCGAAGAAGCACAAGCTCCAACAGCTATTACCCATCTAGGTTCAGCCATTTGTTCGTATACCTGACGTAAAATAGGGGCCATTTTTTTAGAAATAGTTCCCATTACCATTAACATATCTGCCTGACGCGGAGAGAAACTTACTCTCTCTGAGCCAAAACGTGCTAAATCATAATGCGATGCCATGGTTGCCATAAATTCAATTCCGCAACATGATGTTGCAAAAGGCAATGGCCAAAGTGAATTTGCACGAGCCATACCTACTACATCATTCAGTTTTGTAGCGAAGAAACCTTCTCCTACAACACCTTCTGGTGGCTCAACCATTTTTATACTTGAATTGCTCATTTTTTTTATTTTGAATTATAAATTATAAACTTTGAATTAGAATGAATATCATTAAAATTCAATATTTAAAACTATTTTTTATTCCCACACTAAGGCTTTCTTTTTTATGATGTAGAAAAATCCTACCAAAAGTAAAAGCATGAATATGACCATTTTAACCATTCCTTCTATTCCTAATTCTCTGAAGTTGACTGCCCAAGGATACAGAAAGATCACTTCGACATCAAACAATACAAACAAGATTGCAACAAGAAAGTATTTTACTGAGAAGGGAATACGTGCATTTCCTACAGATTCAATACCACACTCAAAGTTTTTGTCCTTAATTTCTGAGGTTCTTTTTGGGCCTAATTTTCCTGAAACGATAATAGTTCCGACAACAAATCCCACAGCTAATAAAAACTGTATTAAAATAGGAATGTAACTTAATTGATCAGATTGCATAATTAAAGTGTTTTTCGTGCTAAAATAAGCAACAAAGATAGGTTTCAAGGAATTAAAACACAAGTGTAAATTGAAATATAGTGAATGCGGAAATAAAATTAACTCCTAATTTTTAATGATTATAGATAAGGAATCTGAATTAACTTTTTTTATCAGTAATTTCGGCTATAACCAAAAAAAACGTTTCGAAATAAATCGAAACGTTTTAAACATTCGTAGGCAAAAAAATAAATTTTTGCTTAGATAACTGCTACTTTCGCAGCAACTTTTCCTTTTCTTCCTTCTTCTTCTTCATAGCTAACTCTGTCACCTTCGCGTAATTCTTCCGCGTTGATTCCTGAAGCGTGAACAAAAATGTCTTTTCCTGTTTCTTCGTCTGTAATGAATCCGTAACCTTTTGACTCATTGAAAAATTTAACTGTACCTGTACGCATTGTAATAGTAATAATAATTTATAATGGGCAAATATAATATATAATCTAATACGAATCCTATCAATGTCAATTTTTTTATTAAAATAATTGATATTCAACGTTTTCCGGTCAATATCTCCGATTAACTACCTTAGCGTAATTTTATATGTAACTCTTTTAATTGAGTTTCATCAATCAGCGATGGAGCATCGATCATTACATCTCTTCCAGAATTGTTTTTAGGGAAAGCAATGAAGTCACGAATAGTTTCTTGACCACCCAAGATAGCTACAAGTCTATCGAGACCAAAAGCTAATCCTCCGTGTGGTGGTGCTCCAAACTGGAAGGCATCCATCAAGAATCCAAATTGTGCTTTTGCTTCGTCTTCGGTGAAGCCTAAGTATTTAAACATTAATTGTTGTGTTGCCTTATCGTGAATACGAATAGATCCTCCTCCAATTTCATTTCCATTCAATACCATGTCATATGCATTAGCGCGAACTTTACCTGGATCAGTTTCTAATAAATGCATGTCTTCTGGTTTAGGAGAAGTAAATGGGTGATGCATCGCATGGTAACGACCAGATTCCTCATCAAATTCCAATAAAGGAAAATCAACGACCCATAGAGGAGCAAACTCAGCTGCGTTTCTTAATCCTAAACGAGTGGCTAATTCCATTCGCAAAGCGCTTAATTGTGCTCTAGTTTTATTGGCTGGCCCAGACAAAACATAGATCATATCTCCTGCTTTTGCGCCAGTTGCTTTTGCCCAGTTAGATAAATCAGCTTGATCGTAAAATTTATCTACTGATGATTTGAACGTTCCGTCTTCATTGCATTTTGCGTAAACCATTCCAGAAGCTCCAACCTGAGGACGCTTTACCCATTCGATTAATGCATCTATTTCTTTCCTTGTATAGTTTCCTCCGCCAGGAACGGCGATAGCTACTACTAGTTCAGCTGCATTGAAAACTGGAAATTCTTTATGTTTTGCAAATTCATTTAATTCACCAAACTCCATTCCGAAACGGATGTCCGGTTTGTCATTTCCGTAGGTTTTCATCGCATGCTCGTAAGTCATACGCGGAAACTTGTCTACTTCGATTCCTTTTATTTCTTTTAGCAAATGACGTGTAAGTCCTTCAAAAACATTCAAAATGTCTTCTTGTTCTACAAATGCCATTTCGCAATCTATTTGTGTAAATTCTGGTTGTCTGTCTGCACGCAAATCCTCATCACGGAAACATTTCACGATTTGGAAGTATTTATCCATTCCACCTACCATCAGTAATTGCTTGAAGGTTTGTGGTGATTGTGGTAAAGCATAAAACTGTCCTTCATTCATTCGAGAAGGAACAACAAAATCTCTCGCTCCCTCAGGAGTTGATTTGATTAAGTATGGTGTTTCTACTTCACAGAAATCCAAGTCAGAAAGATACTTGCGTACTTCCATTGCTACTTTGTGACGAAAAAGTAAGCTGTTTTTTACAGGATTTCTTCTAATGTCTAAGTAACGGTATTTCATTCTGATGTCTTCACCTCCATCTGTTTCATCTTCAATAGTGAAAGGGGGAGTCAAAGCAGCATTAAGTATAGTTAGTTCTGTAACTAAAATTTCAATTTCTCCTGTAGCTATGTTTTTGTTTTTGGCTTCGCGCTCAATAACAGTTCCTTTAACTTGAATTACAAATTCACGTCCTAAAGTCTTAGCTAATTCAAATACTGTTTTTTCTGTACGGCCTTCGTCGAAAATCAATTGTGTAATTCCGTAACGGTCTCTTAAATCGACCCAATTCATAAATCCTTTATCGCGAGACTTTTGAACCCAACCAGCAAGGGTTACTTCAGTATTTATATGTGAGGCGTTGAGTTCGCCACAATTATGACTTCTATACATTTTATTTATTTTTATATGCTGTTTTTACTAATGCAAAATACCTGAAGCCCGCTGGGCTTCCTCCTTTTAATTTCAAATGCCACAATTATGACTTCGATACACTATCAAAATTTTAGGATACAAAAGTAACCACAAAAATTAAATTAATGCCGAAAACGGCGAAACTTCAAGAAATTAATTTTTTGTTAATTTATATTTTGGCCTCAAAAAAATAAATTAGATTTGATTAATAGTAAAAAAACTACATTTTATGAGAAAATTAATTTTTATTACGTTGGCACTAGTTTGCTCTTTTAACGTTATTGGGCAGAAGAGAGCAACAGTTTCCTTTAAAGGCGAGATTGCGAACAGAAATACGGATTCGATTATTTTTCGAAATAGGAATGATGGAAAGGAAATTAGAAAGATGTTCGTTGGTGCAGATGGAATTTTCAAGGGTTCTTTTGCTGTGGAAGAAGGTTTCTATATGCTGTTTGACGGAAAGGAATATACCGAACTTTTTCTAAAAAACGGATACGATTTGAATCTTAAAATGAATGCTCAAGATTTTGACGAGTCCATAGTATATTCAGGAATTGGAGCTGTCGAGAATAACTTTTTGGCACAGTATACAGTTGAGGAATCAAAATACGATTATAATACTCTTATGGCTTCTAGCGAAGAAGTCTTTACTAAGATGGTTAGAGAGAAAAGGACAGCTGATTTTTTGAAATTGGATAATGAGAAATTAGATCCTGTTTTTGTAGCGCTGCAAAAGAAAAACATAGAAATAGTTTTGGAAAGAGGGACGGAATATTACAAGCAAGTAATAGAAACGAAGAAGTTAAATGGTTCAATCGCTCCGTCTTTTAATTATGAAAACTATGCTGGAGGGAAAACTAAGCTCGAAGATTTTAAGGGGAAATATGTTTATATCGATGTTTGGGCCACCTGGTGTGGGCCTTGTCTTGGTGAAATTCCGTCTTTAAAAAAGGTAGAAGAAAAATACTCTGGTAAAAACATTGCTTTTGTGAGTATCTCCATTGATAAATTAAAGGATATCGAAAAATGGAAATCGATGATAAAGAGCAAAGAACTGGGTGGTGTTCAGGTTTTCGCTGATAATGACTGGAATTCCCAGTTTGTTAAAGATTTGAATATTAAAGGGATTCCAAGATTTATCCTTATAGATCCCAATGGGAAAATCGTGAAAGCCGATGCTGCAAGACCGTCATCTCCTGATCTTGAGAAAGAACTAGATGTGCTATTAAATTAAGGGTTTTTATTGGTTGGAGAAAAGTGTTGTACATAGATTGAACGCAATAGTTTAAATAGACTTATAATTAATTTGATCATAATGAGCTCGATATTGTATCGGGCTCATTTTTTTTAGAGTTGTTTCTAGCTGTGTTAGTGTGATTTGATGTTCAAATTTAATTTCCCAATATTTGATGTAATTACTTTCGTGAAAAATAATCCAATAAAGGAAGGTTTTTTGTAATTAGAGTGGGTTGCTTTGTGTTTTCCAATGTTAAGCTTTCGTCCAATGTTACTAAATTGTTACCAAATTGTATTTTAAATGTAAATATCTTTATATATTTGTTAGACAAACCATTAAAAATTTACAAGATGAAAAAATATATAGTTATCGGAGCAATGCTAATCTCAGGAATGATTTTTGCACAAAATACCGCTGTAAAACCTAAATTAGAAGCAGTTGGGAATTTAGTTAAGGCTACTTATGTATATGATAATGGCCAAGTGAAACAAGAAGGTTTTTATGAAAATGGGAAACTACAAGGGAAATGGGTTTCTTATGATGTAAACGGAAATAAAACTGCTGTTGCAGAATATAATAAAGGAGAAAAAGTAGGTAAGTGGTTTTTCTGGAATGATTCGGTTTTAAGCGAAGTGGATTATTCAGATAACAGAGTTGCCTCTGTAAAAAAATGGAAACAAGAAGCTTTGGTTATCGCTGATTAAAGAGCTTTTAATATAAAGAGAAAGGCTTCCGCAATTTACGGAAGCCTTTTTTTTTTGCACTAATAATATGTCAATTGCTATACTTTTAAAATAAAAAGCTGCCTATCCAAATAAAGGATAGGCAGCTTTTTGTATTTAAAATATATAATTAAAGTGTGTGTTCAGGATTAAATCCATCTTCGCTTAATTCTTTGTGATCGTAGTCAGCAACCATTTCTGCTTCATAATCTACTTTTTTACCTTTACTTAATTTAGCAATTAGTTTTTCCATAATTTCATAAATTACCGGAACCACAATAAGAGTAAGGAAAAGTGAACTGATCAATCCTCCAATAATTACCCAAGCCAGACCGTTTTTCCATTCAGCACCTGCACCAGAAGCTAATGCAATTGGGAACATACCAAATACCATTGCTATGGTCGTCATCAAAATAGGACGAAGACGAGCGTGATTTGCTTGAATTAATGCTGTTCTTATTGATTCACCCGCTGCTCTTCGCTGATTGGTGTAATCGACCAGCATAATCGCATTTTTACAAACTAATCCAATTAACATAATGATACCAAGAATGGTAAATATATTCAAGGTGTTGTTAGTCAAAGCCAAGGCTAATAATGCTCCAATGAACGATAATGGAATTGCAAACAATACTACGAATGGGTGTGCAAAACTATCATACAGTCCAACCATAATTAAGTAAACAAGAATGATAGCAGCTAATAAAGCGATTCCTAATGTTCCGAAACCTTCACTTTGATTCTCTTGATCTCCACCCCAGATATAATTTACACCTACAGGTTTTTCCAATTTGTCTAATTTTTCTTGCCATTGTGTAACAATTGTTCCAGAAGCAACTCCTACGTTTTGTCCTTGGACTGTTACCGAAGCCGTTTTATCTCTACGTTCTAATTGGCTAGGGCCAGAACCTTCAGTAATTGCTGCAAACTGAGACAACTTAATTTGCTGTCCTAAGTTGTTAATGAAAATTAGGTTATTAACGTCAGTAATACTTTTTCTGTCAAAAGCATTGTATTTAATGTTGATGTCATATTCGTATTCACCAGCTCTAAATTTTCCGTCAGTGTTACCGCTATAAGCTGTTTGCATAGTCATACCTACTGTTTGTAGGTTTAAACCTAATGCTGCCATTTTATCACGGTCAACTTGAACATTGATTTCAGGGTTTCCGTCTTCAACTGTCAATTTAATTTCAGTAGTTCCAGGAATCGTACGCAATTCAGCTTCTGCTAATTTGGCAAATTTCATAGCACTTTCTACCGAAGGTCCTGTTACAATTAATCCTAGAGTCGCATTTTCTGCTGTTCCCAAAATACCTACTGGCATTGTTTTTACTTTGGCACCTACTAAAACTTTTTCTAGTTTGCGTTTGATTTTCGCAGCATAAACAGAAGCTCCGTCGGTACGGTCTTTTTGTTCAATCATTTTCACATCGATCTCTGCTTTATACGCAGTCGCTTGTGAACCACCCATCCCTTCACTAGTTTGTCCTACAGTTGTAATTTGACTAAGAACATATTCTTGTGTTGCTAAAAAAGCTTCCGCTCTTTGAGTCATAAAGTTGGTTTGTTCTAATGAAGCGTCTTTAGGCATTTCTATTTGAACTAAAAATTCCCCACTATCTGATGCTGCAAAAAACTCTCCACCAATAAATCCTGCTGGAATAAGTGCAATTGAACTAAAAAAGAGTACAAGGACAATTGCCAATGTAGTTTTATAATGATCTAAAGACCATGTTAATAAACCAGAAATCCAGTTGATAAAACGTGTTAAATAGCTTTCGAAACCAAGAATGATTCTTCCAAAAAGGTTTTTTCCTTCAATGTGTTCTAATTTTCCAAAACGAGAAGACAACCAAGGAATTATCGTAAACGATGCTAATAAAGAGAATAAGGTCGAAATAATTACGGTAACACAAAACTGTGTAATGATGTTTGAAACTAATCCAGAACTCATTGCAATTGGTAAAAATACTACCACAATAACTAAGGTAATAGAAGTAACTGTTCCGCCAATTTCGGCAGTTCCTTCGTAGGCTGCACGCACTCTGTTCTTACCCATTTCCATGTGTCGGTAAATGTTTTCAAGAACTACAATGGCATCATCGACCAGAATACCTACCACCAGCGATAGTCCTAATAAACTCATTAAGTTTAAGGTATATCCTAAAAGATAAATTCCGATAAAAGTAGCAATTAATGATGCCGGAATAGAAATCATTACAATTAACGAGTTTCTGATACTGTGTAAGAAAAACAACATTACGAAAGCTACTAAGACTACGGCAATCAATAAATCATGAAGTACTGAGTCAGCAGCTTCTAAGGTATAAACCGTACTATCTTTAGCAATTTCTAATTGTAAGCTATTGCTTTTATAATCACTTTCAAGTGCTTTAATGCTTTCAAGTAATTTCTCACTTACTGCAACGGCATTAGCATCTGATTGCTTTATGATTTGTAAAATAATCGCACTTTTTTGATCTACCCTTGAGATTTTTTCGGCGATTTTTTGCGCATCTTGTACGTCAGCGATGTCTCTTAAACGAATTTCAATCCCATTTTTAGACGATACAATTAAGTTTCTTAATTCTTCAACACTTTTGTATTTACCTGCAAGTCTAATTAATATCTTTTGTTCACGAGTTTGAACGTTTCCTGTAGGGAAATCTAGGTTTGAAGTCAAAATAACTTGTTGTACAGCAGGAACTGAAAGGTTGTATCCTTGCATTTTTACTGCGTCAAGATTTACTTGAATTTCACGTTCTTGTCCACCAATAATATTTACTTGTGCTACCCCTTCGACACGAGATAATACAGGAGTGATTTTTTTATCGATCAAATCATAAAAAGCGGCTTCATCCATTTTTCCATTGGCACCGATAGTCATAATCGGTAAATCACTCAAGGAGAATTTAGTAAGCGATGGCGTTTCAGCATCATCCGGCAAATCACTTATCAGTTGGTTGATTTTTCGTTGTGCATCATTCATCGAAACATCAATTTTCGCATTTGAAGTCAATGTAATCGACACGATCGATAAGCTTTCGTATGATTTGGAATCAATTTTCTTGATGTTTTCTAACGAGGCTATTCCATCTTCAATTTTTTTAGTAACTGTATTTTCTATCTCACTCGGAGAAGCTCCAGGGTAAATAGTAGAAATGGTAATTACATTCTGTTCGAATTTTGGAATCAATTCGTAGCCTAGTTGGCTATAGCTAAAGAGTCCTCCAAGTGTTAGGATTGTAAATAATACAATCACTAACGAGGGACGTTTTATGGATATTTCTGCTAATTTCATATTTTTATTTGTATGTCGTGAAATGAATTTAGAATTTAAAACTCATCATTTAAAATTATTTTATAATTTCTACTGGCTTACCATCTTGTAAATTGATTTGTCCTGTAATAATTACATTATCTCCATCAGACAGTCCATCAACAATTTCTACTTGCTCTCCTAAGATTCTTCCTGCAACTACTTTTTTCAACTTTGCAAGTCCATTTTCTACAACAAATACTTGATTACTACTCACACTTCCTACAAAGGCATTTCTAGGAACTACTTTTAACTCTTGTTTTTGTTTTGAAGCAAAATTAGCTGTTCCGTACATCCCTGCTTTTAGATTGTTATCCGTGTTGTTAGCAATTTCAATTTCAACAACAAAGTTCAAACTCTCGTCAGCTTTGGCAGCAATAAAAGAAATTTTTCCAGAGAAAACTTTGTCAGGAAAAACACTTGCTGTAACAGTTACTGGGTTTCCTACTTTTAAACTTGCTACTTGGCTTTCGTTAACGGTAACATTTAATTTTAGTTTAGAAACGTTTACGATATCAAACAGTGGAGTTGCTGGCATACCAGTTAGTATAGAACCCGGTTCAATATATTTTTTGTTAATAAACCCTTTTATTGGTGCTTTTATTCTAGTGTCACCTACATTAATGTTGGCTTGTTTTAAGTTAGATCCAGCATTAGTCATAGCTAACTTAGCTTGGTCTAATTGTTGTTTCGTAACTCCTCCTGATTTATAGGCGTTTTCATATCTAGCATAATCTGCTTGAGCATTATTATAAATTGCTTTAGCTGTGCTAGCATTTACATTTATAACGTCACTTCTAACAATGACTAAGGTTTGACCTACATTTACATAATCACCTTCTTTTACTAAGACGCTAATTACTTTTCCGGATTTTTCAGCTGAAAAAGTCAATTCTTGTATTGGTTCAAAATTTCCATTGACTACAAAATCGAGAGAAACTTCTTCTGTTTTTACTTGTGCTGTTTTAACAGATACTGCGGCATTTTTTTCTGCTACGATAGCTGTTTTTGCTTCATTCTCTTTTTTGTTATTGATTAAAGTGATTGCAATAAGCGCTAAAGAACCTAATATTACTACTGCTATTATTATATTTTTTTTCATTTTGTTAGTTGTTTATAAGTGTTCTTAGTTCGCCTTTTGATTTAATTAATTGAATTTCTGCTAGTTTGTAATTTAATATTGCAGCTGTATAGTTGTTTTGCGCTTCAGTATGTGCATTTTCTGCATCTAATAAGTCAGTTAGAGAAGCTAAACCTTGTATGTAATTGTTTTTAGTGTTGCTTAAAACATCTTTTGCTAATTGGGCATTGCCTTTTTGATTTTGAATAGTAATCAAACTATTGTCAATTTGCGTTTTAGCATTGGCGAAAGCCAAATCAAGTGACAATTTAGTGTCTATTAAATCTTCTTTCATAGATCGCAATTCAACGTCGGCTTTTCTAACTTTTGATCTTGTTTCAAATCCTGAGAAAATGGGCACTCTCAAATTCAATCCTATTGAAGAGAAATCAGACCAGTAAACGCCGTCTGATGGTTTGGCTCCCCATGGCATTTGTGGCCCTTGACCTATATAATTGTATCCGGCCGAAAGGGATAATGTAGGATAGTATGCCGCCATCACTGATTTTTTTTGAAATTCTAATAGTTGCTCTTGTTTTTTCATAAGCAAAAACTCTGTTCTTGTTTCAGTATTAGGAGCTTCTGAAAAAGATTGTGGGCTAACCTCAAATGCTGCCTGTGGAATTTCAATTTTAGTTTCAATAGGCATTCCCATATAAAACTTTAAAGCGTTTTCTTGAATTTGTACCGCATTCAAAACCTGTTGGCGCTGTGTATCAATGTTCGAAAGTTTTACTAAAGTTCGGTCCAAGTCAATTTTTTTGGCCAGTCCATTATCATATTGTCCTTTGATAATGTTTTTTACTTTGGTAGTATTGATGTAAGTACTGTCTAAAACAGTCAAATTTTGACGTTGAACATAAACCTGATAATAATTGTTTGCTACTCTTTCAATTACTTGCTCTTCGGTCAATTGTTGGTTAATTTGGTAAAACTCTCTTGTTGTTCTTGCCGCTTTTAAACCAGTGAAGACGGATTGATCAAAAATGGTTTGTGTTAAAGAAACTCCTGCAACTGAACTCCATTTTTGTCCGAAATTAGCTTGAATAGTAGTTCCTGGCTCTCCGCCAAATGAACCTGAATCAAGAAATGTAGTCTGTAGAACTGGATTGTAAGTTAGACTCCCATTAGCAGAGATTTGCGGTAATGCTCTAGAGCGCACTTCCTGAATTTGGTACTCGCTATTTTCTACTTTTAATTTTGCTTTTTTGGCATCTGCTTTGTTTTCTAAAGCATAGGAAATCGCATCTTTTAAGGTAAGCGATTTAATTTCTTGTGCTTTTGCAGTAATTGCAAAAGTTAAGAATGTTAATAAAATTAGTTTTTTCATTATGTATTAGGGTTTTGTAATTGTTTTTCTAGTTCTGTAATTCCTGCTTGAGTTGCCATGGCTCTTGTGTGGTATTCTAATGCGTGAAGCTCTAATTTTTGAGCTTCTTTTTCAGAGCTTGTATTTTCATTGATGTTAAATATTAAGGTGTAATAAAATTTTACATAACTATCTATATCTAGATCTTTTCTGTATAGTCCATTTTCTATTCCTTTTATAATGTTTTGTCGAAACCACATCGAGCATTCATTTATTTCGGCCAACATTACTTTTTCATAAATCTCAGGATAATGTTTCTTTAACTGATAGATTGTGGAACTGTCAGCTGATGATTTAAACATCTCACTAAACATTTTTCGTATTTCAAAATTCTCCTCAATTGCATTGTGATTTAGTTGTAAAATTGAATCGATTGTTTCATGAACTTCTTTATGAAGCAAAGCAGTGCTTTCTTCGACAAGCAATTCTTTATTGCAGAAATATTTGTAAATAGTTTTTTTTGAAATACACATTTCACTTGCAATATCGTCCATGGTGATACTTTTAAAACCTAGCTTTAAAAATAGTTCACTTGCTTTTTGTATTATTTTCTCTTTCATTTTCTTTTACTTGTTATACTGAAAACTCTAAATTGGCAATCAGTTTAATATCTTGACCTAGAGATAATCCTCCAGTTTGATTGTTAGAAATTGAGGTTAATCCAAAATCTTTTCGGTTTATATTTCCAACCACTTCAAATACTGCCTTTTCAACTCCTTCGTAAGTTCTTATCCCAATGAATTCAGCATCCAGCTCTACTACTTTTGTTATGTTATGAATGGTTAACTCCCCTTTTAGAAAGTTAATATTGTTATTTATTTTTTGGAATGCAGTCGATTTAAAATTGATGAATGGAAACTCGTTAATGTCTAAAAAATCATTTAGCCTTAAATGAGTATCCATTTGCTCTAGTTTATTATCTGTATTATTTACATCTAGGCAAAATTCAATGGATGCGTCTTCAATTTCATCTTCGTGAATGTCTATGTGTCCTTTAAATTTATTAATGGATCCCGCTATATATGCAATTATAGAATGTCTTGCTTTAATAAGAACGTCAGATTGATTAGAATCAATTGTCCATTTTGTTGCTGCTATTGGTAGAGTAGTATTCATCGCTTAAATTCCAAAGGTTAATTTCGTGTGCAAATGTAATATGGAAACTTTGAATACCAAAATAGTTTCCAATGTATTTACGGTAATTTAACATTTCCTTAGTAAACGGTATTTGTTATCCAATGGGAATGCCGTAAATTAGCCGAAAATTTACTTCCATGCATGCCATTTATCAGTATCAAGAATTCTTTATTAGCTACCTAGAAAGTCAACTCATAACTAAAGAACCTAAAAACCTATACGAGCCTATTTCTTATATTTTAGATTTAGGAGGTAAAAGAATGCGTCCGGTTTTGACGTTGATGACAGCCGAAGTATTTAATGTAGATTATAAAAAAGCGCTAGCAGCTGCTATGGCTGTTGAGGTTTTTCATAATTTTTCGTTGGTGCATGATGATATTATGGATGATGCGCCTTTACGTCGCGGACACCAAACCGTGCATGAGAAATGGGATGTTAATTCTGGAATTTTGTCAGGTGATGCTATGCTTATTTTAGCATATCAGTATTTTGAACAATACGAACCAGCTATTTTTATGCAGTTAGCGAAGTTATTTAGTAAAACAGCGCTTGAAGTATGTGAAGGACAGCAATGGGATGTTGACTTTGAAACACGGGATAATGTTACGATAGCTGAATACCTCAAAATGATTGAATACAAAACAGCAGTTCTTGTTGCTGCAGCCATGAAAATGGGAGCGATAATTGCCGAAACTTCAGTGGAAAATGCTAATTTGATTTATGAATTTGGATTAAATTTAGGTTTGGCTTTTCAATTGCAGGATGATTATCTAGACGCCTTTGGTGACCCAGAGACTTTTGGGAAACAAGTAGGTGGTGATATTATTGAAAACAAAAAGACTTATTTATATTTAAAGGCAATGGCTTTTTCGAGTAAAGAGCAAGCTTCGCAATTAGCAAATGTCTTTTCTAGTCGTCTTGATGATAATACAGATAAAATCATGTGGGTAAAAGATATTTTTAATACTTCAGGAGCTTCAAAAGCAACGCAGCAAGAAATACAAGAATACACTTCTAAAGCATTTGTGACATTGGAAAAAATGCATATTGAAGAAGATAAAAAAGCAATGCTAAGAACTTTCGGAGAAAACTTAATGAGTCGGAATGTTTAGATTTTATAAAACTCTGATGTCATTTAACTAAAAATAAAAAACGAATGTTTATAGCTCCAATAAATACAGATTTGTTGCTTTTAGAAGCTGAAAATGAAGCTTTATACCTCAAGTTAATCGAGCAAATTAATAAGGATTTTAATTTGGCTAATGAAGGTATTGATTTTCCAATGAGTATTTCTCCTAGTGAATTGAAAATTCAATTGCACGAAAAAATCTATAGACTAATTCAATATAAATTTGCTGAATATCTGAATCTTCTCTATATAATTGATGTTTCAGAAGATGAGGTTAAAAAAATGGACGGTTCTGATTTGGTCATTTTAGCGGAACAGGTTTCTTTTTTAATTTTAAAAAGAGAATGGCAAAAAGTCTGGTTCAGAAATAAATACCGTTAGTAATATATCTAGAAATAGACTCTTACAAAAGGCATAAAAGCATCACTATAAACATTTTTACTGTCGTCTTGTAATACATTATAACGTACTCCCATGGTTACATTTGCCGTTCTGTAGCCAGCGCCTAAAAATAATCCCGTATTCCAAAATTGTTCTGAACTCAAGCTTGAATCGTTTGGATTTATATTAACACGCAATTCTTCAAGCTCCGCCGAAAGTTGTATTTCTCTTATTGGATTAAATAAAGCGATGATGCTGCCGCCATATAAATGGGAGTTGTAATAATTTTTTTGGCTTACATAAGAATATTGGGCGCCAAGTCCTAGGGCTACATATTCATTAAAATTATAAATAGCACTAGGCGTTAATGATATATCGGTATAACCAGAGCCAAAACCCAAACCAATCCCACCACCAAATTGCACGTTATCCCAGAAATCAGCATTTGATCTTGAGTTGACTCTTTGATCTTGAGCTAATAATTTATTCGAAAATAATAAGGTGATAACAACCAAAACTGCTTTTGAAACACACTTAATTTGATTTTTTCTCATAAACATTTCGTTTTTTAACATTTTAACATATAAAAGTAATTAAAAGTAAATGTAAATTTAGTGGATTATTGTACTTTTGCCAAACTATTTTAACAAAAAGTATATTCACTAATATTATGGATAGGTTCTCATTTTTAAACGCAGCACACACAGAATTTTTTGCACAATTATACGATCAGTACTTAGAAAACCCAGATAGCGTAGAGCCAAGTTGGAGAAGTTTCTTTCAAGGTTTTGACTTTGGGATGGAAACTTATAATGGTGAAAATCCTGTACAACATATAGTTAACGAAGTAGCTTCAGGCTCAGTTGACTACTCTAAAATTTCTGAAAAACTTCAAAAGGAGTTTAATGTATTGAAATTAGTCGAAGGCTACCGCTCTCGAGGACATTTATTTACAAAAACAAACCCAGTAAGAGATAGAAGGATATTTGAGCCTAATCTTGATATTACTAATTTTGGTCTTTCATCAGCAGATTTAAACACTGTTTTTGATGCAGCTAAAATTATTGGGCAAGCTCCTTGTACTTTAACTGAAATCATAAAACACCTTGATACTATATATTGTCAGCACATAGGTGTCGAGTATATGTATATCCGTAAGCCAGAAATTGTAAACTGGATTCAAGAGAAAGTTGGGGTAAACGACAATAAACCTAATTTTTCTATTGATGAGAAGAAAGCGATTTTAAATAAATTAAATCAAGCGGTTTCATTTGAGAATTTCTTACATACTAAATATGTAGGTCAAAAACGTTTTTCATTAGAAGGTGGGGAATCAATTATTCCTGCTCTTGATACTTTAATCGAGAGAGCTGCTCAAATGGGAGTAGAGCAATTTGTAATGGGAATGGCGCATCGTGGTCGTTTGAATATTTTGGCTAATATCTTTGGTAAATCAACTCAAGATATCTTCGGAGAGTTTGATGGTAAAGATTATGACAAAGAATATTTTGATGGTGATGTTAAGTATCACCTTGGTTTAACCGCTGACAAAATAACAAGTACAGGTAAAAAAATTAATATAAATCTTGCTCCTAATCCTTCTCACCTGGAAACTGTAGGTGCAGTAATCGAAGGTATTACAAGAGCAAAACAAGATAAATATTTCCCGAATGATTTCTCTAAAGTTTTACCTATCGCTGTTCACGGTGATGCTGCAATTGCAGGACAAGGTATTCTTTATGAAATTATCCAGATGGCACAGCTCGATGGATACAAAACAGGAGGAACCATTCATATTGTAATTAATAATCAAGTAGGTTTTACAACTAACTATCTTGATGCACGTTCATCTACATACTGTACTGATGTTGCTAAAGTTACTTTGTCACCAGTTTTACATGTTAATGCAGATGATGCTGAAGCAGTAGTTCATGCAATGAATTTTGCACTAGATTTCAGAATGGAGTTTGGTCGTGACGTATTTATTGATTTATTAGGATATAGAAAATATGGCCATAATGAAGGTGATGAGCCTCGTTTTACACAACCAGTTTTATATAAAATAATAGCAAAACATAAAAACCCTAGAGACCTTTATGCTGAGAAATTATTGTCAGATGGTGTCATTGACGCTACCTATGTAAACAGTCTTGAGAAAGAATACAAATCTGATATGGAGGTGAATTTAGAAGCTTCTCGTAAGAAAGATTTGACCATTATTACCCCATTTATGAAAAATGAATGGTTAGGATTTGAACAGGTTACTGATAAACAAATGTTGCAAAAAGTAGATACTTCTTATTCTAGAGAAGGATTGACTGAAGTAGCAAATGCTGTTTGTAACTTGCCATCAGATAAAAAATTTATTAATAAAATCCAAAAACTAATCAACGATCGAAAAACAATGTTTTTTGATACAAATAAGTTAGATTGGGGAATGGCTGAGCATTTAGCTTACGGATCTTTATTACAAGAAGGATATGATGTTCGTATTTCTGGGCAAGACGTAGAAAGAGGAACGTTCTCTCACCGTCATGCTGTTGTAAAGGTAGAAGACTCTGAAGAAGAAGTTGTTTTAATCAATAACTTAGAAGGTAAAAAAGGAAACTTTAATATCTACAATTCACTTTTATCTGAGTACGGAGTTTTAGGTTTTGATTATGGTTATGCATTGGCAAACCCTAATACACTAACCATTTGGGAAGCACAATTTGGAGATTTCTCTAATGGAGCCCAAATTATGATTGACCAATACATCTCTTGTGGAGAAGATAAGTGGAATAATCAAAACGGTATTGTTTTGTTATTGCCTCACGGATATGAAGGACAAGGAGCAGAACACTCTTCAGCTAGAATGGAACGTTACTTACAACTTTGTGCAAGACACAATATGTTTGTTGCTGATTGTACTACGCCAGCTAACTTCTTTCACTTGTTGAGAAGGCAAATGAAAACAAAATTCCGTAAACCATTAATCGTGTTTTCACCTAAGAGTTTATTGCGTGATCCAAGATGTGTGTCTACAATCGAAGAATTAGAAAATGGTAGTTTCCAAGAAACTATTGATGATACAGCAGTTAATAAAGCTGATGTGAAAACACTAGTTTTCTGTACTGGTAAATTCTATTATGATATCACAGCCGAAAGAGAAAACAATGGTCGTACAGATGTTGCAGTTGTTAGAATTGAACAATTATTCCCATTGCCAGTAGAGCAGTTGAAAGAAATAATTGCACAATATCCAAACGCTGATGATTATGTATGGGCACAAGAAGAGCCTAAAAACATGGGGGCATATAGCTTTATGTTAATGAATTTTAATTTAGTAAAATTCAGACTTGCCTCTCTAAAAGCATATTCTGCATCAGCATCGGGAAGTTCTACAAGAGCAAAACGTCGTCATGCAGATGCAATCAAAATGGTTTTTGATAAAAACTTATTTGTATAAAATTAGGAGCTATTTCCTGCTTTTCGCTATATCTTTTTCTTTTTAAAGAAAAAAGAAAAAGGATGCCGCTACAATCAGGGCTAAAAATAAAACAAACAATAAACAGTAGTTGTTTTTAAAACGACTCAAACAATAAAATTCATAATTTAAAAATTATATAAGATGATTTTAGAAATGAAAGTCCCATCACCAGGGGAATCTATTAAGGAAGTTGAAATTGCAACTTGGTTAGTACAAGACGGAGATTACGTAGAGAAAGACCAAGCAATTGCTGAAGTTGATTCTGATAAAGCAACACTGGAATTACCAGCTGAAGCTAGTGGGATTATCACATTAAAAGCTGAAGAAGGTGATGCAGTAGCAGTAGGTGCAGTAGTTTGTTTAATCGATACGGCAGCAGCTAAACCAGAAGGTTCGGCTCCAGCAGTAGCTCCCGTTGCTGAAGCGGCAAAAGCAGCTCCAACTCCAGTGGCGGCAGCTCCAGCAGCAACTTATGCTTCAGGGACTCCATCTCCAGCAGCAAGAAAAATATTAGACGAAAAAAATATCGCTCCAGCAGCTGTAACAGGAACTGGTAAAGACGGAAGAATTACTAAAGACGATGCTGTAAACGCAGTGCCATCTATGGGAACTCCTACAGGAGGAAGCCGTGGTCAAGAGCGTTCAAAACTTTCAATGTTGCGTCGTAAAGTAGCAGAAAGATTGGTTGCCGCTAAAAACGAAACGGCAATGTTAACTACTTTTAACGAAGTAAACATGACGCCTATCAACTTGATTCGTAATCAATATAAAGAGGAATTCAAAGCGAAACATGCAGGTGTAGGTCTTGGATATATGTCATTTTTTACAAAAGCAGTTACAAGAGCTTTAAAATTATATCCAGACGTAAATTCTATGATGGATGGTGATTATAAAATAGCTTACGATTTCTGTGATATTTCAATCGCAGTTTCTGGACCAAAAGGATTGATGGTTCCTGTAGTTCGTAATGCTGAAAACTTGACTTTCCGTGGTGTTGAAGCTGACATCAAGAGATTAGCTATAAAAGCCCGTGATGGACAAATTACTGTTGACGATATGACTGGTGGTACTTTTACAATTACTAATGGTGGTGTATTTGGATCTATGTTATCTACTCCTATTATCAATCCTCCTCAGTCAGGAATTCTTGGAATGCACAACATTATCGAACGTCCTATTGCCGTAAACGGAAAAGTGGAAATTCACCCTATGATGTATGTAGCATTATCTTATGATCACAGAATTATTGATGGTCGTGAGTCTGTAGGTTTCTTGGTTGCTGTTAAAGAAGCGTTAGAGAATCCAATGGAGTTATTGCTAGACAACAATCCTAAGAGAGCTTTTGAATTGTAAGAACTCTGTTTAAAATATCTAAAAATCCCGTTTGAGTAATCAAACGGGATTTTTTATTTGCTACTATATTCGACAAAATCAAAAATCGCATAATTCTGAGATTTTGGAATATTATCTCCTATGAAAGTCAGGTTTTCTAAACTGCAATAGATTTTAAACTTATTATTGATTCCGTAATTAAGCTCCGTTGTTGCTGCTTTTACGCCATTGATGATCCAGCTCAGCTTGTAATTACGCCTTGAATTTAATGTCAGTTCCATTGAAAAAGTGTGCCATTGCCTCCTTTTTATTTTTGTTTGATAAGATCGGAATGGATTTGCCTGTGAAGTCATGTACACAATTAAGTCGTCAGATGCTGCTTTTAATTGATTGCGGATAACTTGTTTTCCGTAGCCTACTTCAAAATCAAGCTCATGAGTATCATTAATATATAAAAATGCACCTACACTCGCCATGTCTCCAATTCCCATTTCGGGAATATAGACTCTCCAAGTATAAATGCCGGTTGTAAAAGTGGAAAGGGTTTTGATTTTGGTTCTTTCCCAAGTGTTTGCATTAGTGAAAAAAGTAAGGTTGCCGTCTTTTAACCAGTAGTTTGGAAGTCCGATCTGCGTTGCATCTTCCCATCCCGTTAAATCATCAAAATTCCAAACTATGGAAGTGTCGATTTTGTTAATCGATAAAGAGGATTCAGAAGCCCTTGTTGCATCAACGCCCTCTTCAGTGGTGTCGGGGGAACAAGAAAATAAAAACAGTCCCATAAACAGAGCTATAATTTTAGTACTAGGTTTCATCTCTATGACTGTTTTTACATTTGCTTCTATAGTAAATATACGAAACAATTAAAGTAATCCACAATCGCTTTTCCTTTCATTAATACATCAGCTCCAATTATGCCATGCACTGGCTTTGATTTGTGTTGCATTAATGCTTCGTTGACATGGGATAAATCGAAGATTACTAAATTGAACTCAATATCCTTCCATAAACCTAGTTGAAGGATATTGTTAGAGGCTGTTTGCGTTTGCATTCCTGTGCCTCCTGCTCCAGACGCTTTAGTTTTGGAGTCTTCTGCTTGAAGTTGGAATAAGTCCACGCTTTCAAAACCGACACAGCTATTTGATGCTCCTGTGTCTAATATAAAGTTGCCGACGATTCCATTGATTTTTGCTTTTATCAAAAGGTGCTGGGTCTTGGTAATTTTAAATTTTATTTTTTTGTATTTTTCCTTTTTCAGGATATCGTGGAGGTTTTTCATAGTTCAAAGCTGATAACCAAAAGTAATCTAAATTACTAAGAATCTAAAAAACAACAATTCAAAATGCTAACTTTGCTTCTTTAAATGAAAACAATGATAATTACAGATACACACACCCATTTATATTCAGAGGAATTCGATCAGGACCGCGACGAAATGATACAAAGGGCAATTAAGGAAGGTGTTTCCCGGTTTTTTATTCCGGCAATAGACTCCTCTTGTACCCAGTCCATGTATGATTTAGAAAAGGACTATCCAGACAATGTCTTTCTAATGATGGGATTGCATCCTACCTATGTAAAGGAAAATTATTTGGAAGAATTGCAACATGTAGAGGAGGAGCTGGCCATGAGAAAATTCTATGCCATTGGGGAGATTGGTATCGATTTGTATTGGGATAAAACACATTTGAAGGAGCAGCAAATTGCATTTAGAAAACAGATTCAATTAGCTAAACAATATAAATTGCCTATCGTGATTCATTGTCGCGAAGCTTTTGATGAAATATTTGAGATTTTAGAAGAGGAGAAATCGGCTGATTTGTTTGGGGTGTTTCATTGTTTTACAGGAACGTACGAACAAGCGTTACAGGCGATATCTTACAATATGAAATTAGGAATTGGTGGAGTAGTTACTTTCAAAAATGGTAAAATCGACCAGTTTTTGAGCCAAATTGATTTAAAACACATCGTTTTAGAAACAGATTCACCTTATCTTGCTCCAGTTCCATTTCGAGGGAAAAGAAATGAAAGTAGTTACTTAGTTAATGTACTAGATAAGTTGGCTCAGATCTATGAGCTTTCTGTAAAAGATATTGCCAGTGCAACAACTGAAAATTCTAAGGTAATTTTCGGTATTTAAAGTATAATTCATTATAATTTAATATTTTTTTTGTTCATTTGCGCACCTTAAATTACTAAAAATGCAAAAATTTGACGCTATTCGGCCATTTTATGATTCCGAAATAAACGATGCCATATTGAAAGTGATTAATCATCCTATGATGAAGGCATTGATGAATTTTACTTTTCCAGAGGTAGAAGATTCCATTTGGAAAGAGCAACTTAGAAAAACACACTCTATACGTGATTTTCAATGTAATTTTATATATCATTCTATTCGAAAAATTATTGAGAAAAGCTCTGATGGATTGACAACTTCTGGTTTCGAAAAGTTAGAAAAGGGAGAGTCCTACTTATTTGTTTCAAATCATAGAGATATTCTTTTAGATACTACCTTGTTGAATACAGCTTTATTTGAACATGGATTGGTGATGACTGCATCAGCAATTGGTGATAATTTGGTTAAAAAAGATTTTCTTAACGTATTGGCAAAAATGAATCGAAACTTTTTGGTTCAAAGAGGATTGACGCCTAGAGAAATGTTAGAAAGTTCAAAAGTGCTGTCAGAATATATTGGTCATTTATTGTTAGAAGAAAGCCGTTCTGTTTGGATTGCGCAACGCGAGGGAAGAACTAAAGACGGAGATGACGCTACAAATCCAGGAGTTTTGAAAATGGTGGGAATGGGAGCTAATGGAATGGATCTTATGGATTATTTCAAAAAAATAAAAGTAGTTCCAGTTTCAATTTCGTATGAATATGACCCTACAGATGTTTTGAAAATCCCGCAATTACTGGCTGAGGCTAATAATGAGATTTACATCAAAGAAAAGAACGAAGATTTCATGACCCTACTTAGTGGAGTTATGGGACAGAAGAAAAGAATACACATGCACATAGGAGATGTGTTAAATACTGAAACAGATAAAATCAAAGAAGAATTTGATAAGCCTAACAAGCAAATCTTGGCCTTGGCTCAAGTAATTGATGATTCTATTTTGAGTAATTATAAGTTATGGCCTACTAATTATATCGCCTATGATATATTGAATAGTAGCAACGGTTATTCTCATTTATATACAGAGGACGAAAAATCGCTTTTTGAGCGAAGATTAGAAATGCGTATAGACGCTGAAAATCCTATTGCATTGCAGGGGTTATTGGCAATGTATGCTAATCCGGTTGTAAATAAATTAAAATATCATGATGAACTCAAAAGCTAAAATACTTTTATTATATACTGGTGGTACCATTGGTATGCGTAAAGATTTTGACACTGGGGCGCTAAAAGCATTTAATTTTAGTAAATTGTTGAATCGGATTCCTGAGTTGAAGCAATTGGACTGTGAGATTGAAACCATTTCATTTGAAGAGCCAATTGATTCGTCTAACATGAACCCGAAAGAATGGGCTAGAATAGCTTCAATTATTGAAGAAAATTATTTAAGTTTTGATGGATTTGTAGTACTTCATGGATCAGATACGATGTCTTATTCGGCATCAGCATTGAGTTTTATGTTGGAAAATTTAGCCAAACCAGTTGTTTTTACTGGTTCACAATTACCAATAGGAGATTTGCGAACTGATGCTAAAGAAAACTTGATTACTGCTATTCAAATTGCCTCTTTGCAAGAAAACGGACAAGCGGTCATAAGCGAAGTTTGTCTGTACTTTGAATATAAGTTATATAGAGGAAACAGAACGACTAAAATAAATGCCGAGCATTTTAAAGCGTTCACTTCTCCTAATTATCCTGAATTAGTTGAATCAGGTGTTAACCTGAAGATAAGAAGGGAGTTGTTATTGCCTAGACAACAATCTACGGAATTACTAGTTCATAAAAAATTGGACAACAATGTGGTTATCGTCAAAATGTTTCCTGGAATGAGCGAAGCGGTTTTGGCAGCCATTTTAGATATCCCAACTTTAGAAGGAGTTGTACTTGAAACCTATGGTTCCGGGAATGCACCTACTGAAGATTGGTTTGTTTCTTTATTGATAAAAGCGATAAGTAAAGGAGTATATATTGTTAATGTAACACAGTGTTCTGGAGGTAGTGTGAATATGGGGCAATACGAAACGAGCACTGCTATGAAAGAAATTGGAGTTATTTCAGGCAAGGATATCACTACTGAAGCTGCAATTACTAAATTAATGTATTTGCTAGGGCAAAATATAGCGCAGCAGGATTTTAAAGATGTTTTTGAAACTTCTTTACGAGGTGAAATAATATAATATTGATTTTTACTTTTGAAAGTCACTTTTTTTCGTGTTATTTGCAATCCTTAATAGAGAGGTGGCCGAGTGGCTGAAGGCGCACGCTTGGAAAGCGTGTATATGGCAACATATCGAGGGTTCGAATCCCTTTCTCTCTACTTCAAATTAAAAACCCCAATCATTTGTAAAAGTGATTGGGGTTTTTTTAATGGAATTTTGCTTCAAGCATGGCTTTAGATGTTGTTGATGTTTTTTGCACACAGTAGTAACAAGAAGCCGTCAAAATCCTATATTTGTACACCGGTTTGTAATAAGAAGATCTAAAAATGTATTCGATACTAAAATGAAGCAATCATTAAACAAAAATAACATCATGCGCTTATTCCTAAGTTGTTTTCTTTTAATGTCAGTTTTTAATGGATTTTCGCAGGAAACGGAAACAATAGAAGAGGGTGAAAAGGTGAAAATCGATTCTTTGTATCGAGAAGACCAGTTTTACTTTGGATTTACTTATAATGCATTGCAACAGAAACCTGCGGGTTTGTCACAGGATAAGTTTTCTATAGGTCTCTCTGCGGGTTTTCTAAGGGATATGCCTATAAATGACGACAGGACTATTGCCATAGCTTCGGGTGTTGGTTTTACCTATAACAACTACAATCAAAATTTATTTATATCGGAATCTGGAGAAATGCCAGTGTATTCGATTATTGACTCTGAAACGGATTATAGCAAAAATAAATTCGCACAACTTCTAGTCGATGTCCCTATCGAATTCAGGTGGAGAACATCAACTTATGAAAGTCACAAGTTTTGGAGAATTTACGGTGGTCTTAAATTTAGTTATTTGCTATACAACAAATCGGTTTATAGTGATAGCGATAGCAAAATAGTTGTTTTGAATAACAAGGATTTTAATAAGCTCCTTTACGGGCTCTATGTTTCAGCGGGTTATAATACCATAAATGTGTATGCCCATTACGGATTAAACTCCCTTTTTAAATCAGCAAATATTGAAGGCGAAAGTATAGATATGAAGTCGCTTAATATTGGCGTTATTTTCTATATTCTATAACCAAAGGAACATCAATGGTATTTGAGGTATGCAACCTAATAGTATCCCTATGATTAATTCCTTACTGCTATGAGCTTTCATTACTAATCGAGATGAAGCTACAAAACCATTCATGAGTATCAAGAAGACTATTAAAGCTACGTTTTGGGTTTGATGATGTATTGTGAGTCCAAAAGCAAATAGTGTCAGCGCACTTATTCCAATCATATGTAAACTTGCCTTTGTTTTAGCAAGTAGTAGAAGCATCGCAATCAACGTGCTGAATAACGCTCCCAATAGGAAAAAATGGAGCTCAATATAGCGATCTACCGTGATGCTATTGCGAACTAAAATTATTAGCAAAAAACATTGAATGAGTAAAGGCAACTTTCGCTCAGATATTTTGGGGACCATAATAGATCCAATTCTCCCTGAATAACGCAAAATGAAAAAAAATAGTATTGGAATTAGTACTGTAATAATAAAGATTTGTGATAAGACAAAATATATTTCCTGACTTTCAAAATTAGAAAAATTCAAAATGAGGTAATATATTGTCGCGTACAAAGGAATAAATACGGGATGAAAAATATAGGAGAATAATGGGAGTATTTTTTTCAAGACTTCTGTAGTTGGTTAGCAATACAAATATAAGGAATATGGAAAAAAAAGTGAGCTAATTTTTTTCTTGATTTTAAGTTATAAGTAAAAGAACTGGCCATTTGTGAGAAGCTTTTAACATACAGCCATATTTAAATTCTGTCTTGGTAGTAGCAGCATTTTAAAAAGAAGTGTTATTTTTGAGAAAGTTTCATAAAAGATATTTTTTCTTGAAAATAGTAAATACACAAGGATTTTCTTTAATTCTTATAACAAATTAGCGTTTATCGCATTCCAAATAAATGAGTATATCACTTAAAAATATCATCCCAGTTCTTAATGCCGAATGGATCGGGAATACTCCCGAAGCAGAGGTGGAAACTATATCTATCGACAGCCGTTCATTACAAAATAGTTCACATACCTTGTTTTTTGCCTTGGTTGGCCCCAATAATGATGCTCATTTTTTTATCAAAGAGTTGATTGATATTGGCGTACAGAATTTTGTGGTGACTTATGTGCCCGAAGATTGCAAAGGCAAAGCAAATTTTCTAGTGGTTAAAAATACGCGAGATGCATTACAGCAATTTGCAGCCTATTATCGCAGCCTTTTCAAATTTCCCATAATTGGTTTGACTGGAAGTAACGGCAAAACAATCGTTAAGGAATGGCTAAACTTCTTGCTAAGCCCCGATTTTAACGTCATAAGAAGTCCAAAAAGTTACAATTCACAAGTAGGTGTTCCATTGTCAGTCATCGCTATTAATGAAAAACACAACCTTGGGATTTTTGAAGCAGGAATTTCTACGGTTACTGAAATGCAAAAGCTGGAGGCAGTCATTAAACCCACAATTGGTATCCTGACAAACATTGGATCTTCACATGATGAAGGCTTCAAGAATTTGGAACAAAAAATAAAAGAAAAACTAGTTCTTTTTAAGGATTCAGAAGTAGTGATTTATCAAAAAAACAAACTTGTTGATAAATGTATATTACCAGATACAAAAACATTTAGCTGGAGTTTTGATCAGGAAGACGCTGATGTGTTCGTGTTTAAAAAAGAGACAGTAAACCAAAGCACAACGCTTCACTATAAATACAAGGGTGATTCTTATGAGTTAAATATACCATTTCAGGATAAAGCGTCGGTTGAAAATGCTGTTTCCTGTTTAATGCTGTTACTATATTTTGACTATGATAGTGCTACTATTCAGTCCAGAATGTTATTGCTGTTCCCCGTTGAGATGCGTTTGAAAGTTAAAACCGGAATCAATAATTGCAGTCTTATTGATGATAGTTATAGTTCTGATTTTCAGTCTTTAAAAATAGCTTTAGATTTTTTGGAAAGTCAAAAGCAATTCCAAAAGAAAACGGTAATCCTGTCAGATATTTTTCAAAGTGGATTATCAAATGAAGAGTTGTATTCGAAGGTTGCGCAATTGATTGTATCCAATAATATTAGCCGCGTAATCGGGATAGGAGAAACCATAGCCGAGTTTAAAGATAAATTTGCCAACTGCATTACATTTAAAAACACGGCTGAATTTGTTTCGAATTTTGAAAATCTGGATTTCTCCAATGAGACCATTTTGATAAAAGGAGCTCGTTCTTTTCAATTTGAGGAAATTGTTCAACTATTGGAAGAGAAGACACATGAAACTGTACTTGAAATAAACCTGAACGCGATTAGCTACAATTTGAATTTCTTTAAATCAAAATTGAAACCTAATGTCAAAATCATGTTAATGGTAAAAGCATTTGGCTACGGGAATGGCGGACTTGAAATTGCCAAATTACTGGAGCACCATAAGGTAGATTATCTAGGTGTGGCTTTCGCCGATGAGGGAATTTCTCTAAAAAACGGTGGAATCCAATTGCCTATAATGGTTCTTAATCCAGAGAACACCAGTTTTTCGGCTATTATTCAACATCAATTAGAACCAGAAATCTATTGTTTAAAAAGTTTACATGCTTTCTTGAAAATTGCCAAACACAAAAACCTGAAACGCTTTCCCATTCATGTCAAATTAGATACGGGGATGCATCGTTTGGGTTTTGAAGAGGATACAATTGAAGAGCTTATAAACACATTAAGAGGGAATGATACGGTCGAGATAAAAAGCATTTTATCTCATCTGGCCACAAGTGATGATGTAAAACACCGTGATTTCACCGAGTCGCAGATTAATTTATTCGACAAATTATCATCAAAAATAATAACTGAATTGGGGATAAATCCTATCCGCCATATCTTGAATACATCTGGAATTAGTAATTTCCCTGATGCGCAATTTAATATGGTTCGTTTGGGAATAGGATTATACGGAGTTTCAAATGATCCTTCAGAACAAAAATATTTAGAGAATGTAGGTACGTTAAAGTCGGTTATTTCTCAAATCAGAACTATTTCTGCCGGAGACAGTGTAGGTTATGGAAGGAAATTCATGGCGGAAAAAACAATGAGAATTGGGACAATCCCTATAGGCTATGCCGATGGAATTTCTAGAGCATGGGGAAATGGCGCTGGATTCGTTAGTATCAAAGATAAAAAAGCAAAAATCCTGGGTAGTATTTGTATGGATATGCTAATGGTTGATGTCACTGAAATTGATTGTACTGAAGGCGATTCAGTAATCATTTTTGGCGAAAGCCCAACGGTTTCCTATATCGCCAAAAAGCTGAATACTATACCCTATGAAATTCTGACAAGCATTTCGCAACGTGTAAAACGTGTGTTTTATCGTTAATTTCTTACGAATATCGATAAAATGTTAAAATATGTTAATTTTTTTTGTATTTTGGGACCCGAGAAAATATTTTTAATCTTAAAAAAATAGAAACTATGGGATTTTTTAGCGATTTTAAGGCCTCTTTGATGAAGGGTGATGTATTAAGTTTGGCAACTGCAGTCGTAATTGGTGGAGCATTTGGTAAAATAGTTGGTTCGGCAGTAGATGATGTTATTATGCCTATTGTAGGTTTAGTAACAGGTGGAATTGATTTTACACAAAAATTTATAGCATTAGACGGAAATAGTTATGCTGATTTAGATGCGGCAAAAGAGGCGGGTGCAGCCGTTATCACTTATGGTAACCTAGTACAGGCTACAATTAATTTTGTGATTATTGCATTATTTGTCTTTGTTGTATTAAGGGCAGCTGAAAAAACAAAAAAGAAAGAAGAAGTTGCTGTTGCAGCTCCTGCTGGACCTACTCAGGAAGAATTGCTTATTCAAATTAGAGATTTATTGAAGAAATAATGCCGCTAGACTATATATTTTAATTTATCCTGAATTAATATCAGGACTAAACCGCTTCTTAATTGAGGCGGTTTTTCTTTTTTTATAGACTGAAAATAAAGGATTTAGTAGTTTGCAATGAATTGCAACTCACTAAATGTTTTATTTGTAACATTTTGTTGTTTTTTGTGAACGCTCTTGTTTTGATTTTTATATTACTTACTTTTGTATTTCGAAATAAGTTTTCAATATTAAAAATATAGTATGAGAATAGCAGTTGTAGGTGCTACCGGAATGGTTGGCGAGGTAATGTTAAAAGTATTGGCCGAAAGAAATTTTCCTGTAACGGAATTAATACCAGTTGCTTCTGAGCGATCAGTGGGTAAGGAAATAGAATTTAAAGGTAAAAAATATAAGGTTGTAGGTATGCAAACGGCTGTAGACATGAAAGCTGACATTGCTTTGTTTTCTGCTGGTGGAGAAACTTCTCTTGAGTGGGCTCCAAAATTTGCTGCAGCTGGAACTACCGTTATCGATAATTCATCTGCTTGGAGAATGGATCCTACTAAGAAATTAGTTGTGCCTGAAATTAATGCTTCTGGGTTGACTGCAGCAGATAAAATCATTGCAAACCCAAACTGTTCTACCATTCAAATGGTATTAGTTTTGGCCCCATTACATAAAAAATACAACATCAAACGTGTTATTGTTTCTACTTACCAATCCATCACTGGAACTGGTGTTAAGGCGGTACAACAGTTAGAAAATGAATATGCAGGCGTTCAAGGTGAAATGGCTTACAAATACCCAATTCACAGAAATGCAATTCCACAATGTGATTCTTTTGAAGAAAATGGATACACTAAAGAGGAAATGAAACTAGTTCGTGAGACTCAAAAAATTCTTGGTGACAGAACGATTGCGGTTACTGCAACTGCTGTTCGTGTGCCTATCGTAGGTGGACATAGCGAAGCGGTAAATGTGGAATTTACGAATGAATTTGAGGTTTCAGACATTCAAAATATATTACATCATACTGATGGTGTGGTTGTACAGGATAATAATGATACTTATACTTACCCAATGCCCATGTATGCACAAGGGAAAGATGACGTTTTTGTAGGCAGAATTCGTCGTGACGAAAGCCAAGCAAATACTTTGAATATGTGGATAGTAGCTGACAATTTAAGAAAAGGTGCTGCTACAAATACAATTCAAATTGCTGAATATCTTGTTGCGTCAAAATTGGTTTAATCCATACGAATTATATACTTTGAGCCATCTCTTTTAACAAATTGTTAAAAGAGATGGTTTTCTTTTTTAGGTTTTCCTACCTTTGCAGCTGATGAAAAAGAAGCAACTCATAATTAGTCTTTCTTTGGCAGTAACGGTATTGTTCACAATACTGTCGCAGTCTTTTCATACGTATGAGCATTTTGTAAAGCAATTTTCTCAAACAGAATGTCACCACAAATACAATGGTAACGGTCCAGAAATAACACACCAGCATCACAAGTTTGATGACTGTAAAGTATGTCATTTCACATTTGGGTCCTATATTTCCCCAGTTGAATTCGCTTATAAACTGAATTCAAATTTCAAAACATTTACTTATTTTCATGAAACAGCAGATGCTATTATTGTATTTTCTGGAAGTTTGTATTCCCATCGTGGTCCTCCTGTAAATAATTTGGGCTAATTTCTTAGCCACTATCATTTCTTTTTATTTACTAAATAGTTCCCTTCCTAGCGCCATTTTCTTTGGGAAGCTAGAGTGAGGAACGATACAATCATTTTCAATGAAAAAAATTATAATAACCCTAATCTTGGGGTTTTCAGCGATGCTTCAGGCACAAAACACAGTGTCGGGAAAAGTAACAAATATGTTGAACCAACCTATAAAAGGCGTTTCAGTTTATGCGCCAGAATTACATCAAGGAACTACAACTGATGACAATGGAAATTATATTTTGGCTAATCTTCCCAATAGAAGTTTAAAACTAAGCTTCGTGTTTGTAGGTTTTTCGAACCAGAATAAAACCATCCAAAACCTGCAGAAAGAAAATACACTAAATATAATCCTTGAAGAAACTATATTCGAAATGGATGAGGTAATAGTTTCTACGGCTTTCAATAAAATACAATCACAAAACGTGATGAAGGTGGAGCACGAAACGATTAAAGAATTACAACAAAAAGGAACAGCCACATTGATCGAAGGATTAGCAACAATTCCCGGAGTTTCTCAAGTTTCTACTGGAACTTCAATAGGGAAACCGGTTATTCGTGGTTTGAGTGGAAACCGCGTGTTGGTATATTCACAAGGAGTTCGCATGGAAAATCAGCAGTTTGGAGACGAGCATGGTCTGGGATTAAACGATGCCGGAGTAGAAAGTGTTGAGGTTATCAAAGGACCAGCTTCGTTATTGTATGGTTCTGATGCGCTTGGTGGAGTTTTGTATTTCAATCCAGAGAAATTTGCCGATGCGAATACGTTTAAAGCTAATTTTAGCCAGAAATTATTTTCAAATACCTTAGGGAGCAATTCTTCACTTGGATTAAAAACATCTACGGACAACTGGAAATTCTTAGCAAGAGGAAGTTACAATACGCATTCTGATTATAGAATTTCTGGAGGGGACCGTGTAACAAATACCCGTTACAATGAAACCGATTTCAAAACGGGAATTGGTTATAGTGATTCTAAATTCTCGTCTGTCTTACGCTACAACTACAATAATCTTGATTTAGGAATTCCTGAGGATGGAATAGCGGAGCAAAGTACAAGCAAAAAAACCGGTTTTCCAAGACAAGGGGTTTTCAGCCATTTGTTGAGTTTGAACTCTATTATCTATTTGAAAAATTCGAAATTAGATGTTGATTTGGGATATATTGCCAATGACCGTTCTGAGTTTGAAGATAGTGATGTTGCAGGATTGCGTATGAAGTTGAAAACCTTTAATTACGATGCGAAGTACCACTTGCCTACATTTGGTAAACTAGAATCAATTTTCGGAATTCAAGGAATGCACCAAACAAATACAAATTTTGGTGACGAATACCTGATTCCAGATGCGACTACAAATGATTTTGGTGTTTTTGGAACAGCTAATTACGAATGGGGAAATAGTAGCGCAGTACAAGCCGGTTTGCGTTTTGATAATAGAAAAATAACCAGTGTAGAAAATGGGACACTGGGAGAAGAAGGCTATTTTAAAGCTATTGACAAATCATTTGATAGTTTTAATGCTTCTTTAGGTTACAAGACAAACTTAGCTGATGATTTGACTTTGCGATTAAACCTAGCTTCAGGATTTAGATCGCCTAATTTAGCTGAATTAACATCTAATGGAGTACATGAGGGAACCAACCGATATGAAATAGGGAATTCTGATTTAAAAACAGAACAGAACGTACAAACGGATTTGAACCTAGAATACAAGAATGATCATTTTGAGTTTTTTGTCAACGGTTTTTACAACCACATCAACAATTATATTTATACTTCACCTACAGGAACGATGCTAGAGAATAATGATGTGTTTAATTACATTCAAAGCAATGCCAAATTATACGGAGGTGAAGTGGGCTTGCATTTTCATCCACATCCTTTAGATTGGTTGCACTATGAAACCAGTTTTGAAACCGTTACAGGGAAGAAACAAAATGGCGATTACCTACCTTTGATTCCTGCTAACAATTGGAGTAATACCATTAAAGGAGAGTTTAAAATCAAGAATTGGTTAGAGGACGGTTTCGCGACTTTTAACGTAAACACTACTTTGAATCAAAATAACGTGAGCGGATTTGAAACGGAATCAAATGGATATACATTAATTAATTTAGGCTTGGGTGGAACAGTAAAACTTGGTAAAACTGTTTTTGATGTGAATTTAAACGGAAACAACCTTTTCGACAAAAGATACATTGCTCATTTGTCAAGATTAAAGACAGATGGGATTCCTAACATAGGCAGAAACATTGTTCTAGGTGTGAACTTTAGTATTTAATTGAAGGGTTAATATAAGAAGCAACTTCTTAATTGTTTTCTACAAGGCACAAAATCAAAATAACAATTGGTTTTGTGCCTTTAGTGTTTATAATAATTACAATTACTGCTTTTTTGAATCTAAGTTCCGTATATTTGTTTAACTAAAATTAATAAAAGTTAAACAACTTTGTTTTAGCAGATGTATAGCGTATAAAGGCTAAATAGTGACAATAAAATTCAATTATCGTGAGTAAAGCTGCTGTAAATATTGTTTGGTTCAAGCGTGACTTGCGTTTTATAGATAACGTAGCATTAGATAACGCCCACAATTCAGGGTTGCCACTAGTGTTGATTTATTGTTTTGAGCCCACAGTTATGAGTTATCCAGATTCAGATGTGCGTCACTGGCGATTTATTTATGAATCCATCCAGGATTTACAAAGCAAGCTCAATCCCATAAACGGAACTTTCTATTATTTTCACAATGAAGTGCAAAACGTTTTTTCAGAGTTGTCAAAAAAGTACGAGATAAAAACTGTTTTTTCACATCAGGAAATTGGTAATAAAATCACTTTTGACAGAGATGTAGCCATGGAGGATTTTTTTCAAAAAAATAATATCAGTTGGAAAGAATCACAAATGCATGGTGTAATTCGAAAATTAAAATCGAGGCAACATTGGGATAAGCGCTGGGAGGATGTCATGCGTGCAGAGCCAAAAATAATCGATGTGACCCATTTGAATTTAATAAAATTGGATGAAGATATAGTGGGACTGTTAAAAGGGAAAGAACTTTCAGAAACGATTACGTCCAGAAACAAAAATTTTCAGCAAGGTGGGGAAAACTTGGCTTGGCGATATCTGGACAGCTTCGTGAAAGAACGCTACGTCAATTACAGCAAACACATTTCTAAGCCTGCTTTGAGCAGAAAAGGCTGCAGTCGGCTGTCTCCTTATCTGGCTTATGGCAATATTAGTATGCGAATGATCTACCAATATACGAATCAGCATTATGAGAATTCTAAAAATAAACGAGCCATTCTTAATTTTGTTTCTAGACTCCATTGGCACTGTCATTTTATGCAAAAATTCGAAGACGAATGCCGCATGGAATTTGAAAATGTAAATAGAGCGTATGACACTTTGGTTAAACCAAAAAACGAAACATATATCAAAGCTTGGCAAGAAGGAAAAACAGGTGTTCCAATAGTAGATGCCTGCATGCGATGTTTGGTTGCAACGGGCTATATCAATTTCAGGATGCGCGCAATGGTAGTTTCTTTTTTTACATTTAATCTTTGGCAAGATTGGCGGGACTTGCATTTTTTGGCGAGACAGTTTCTGGATTACGAACCTGGAATTCACTATCCACAAATTCAAATGCAATCAGGAACAACGGGAATAAATACGATTCGGATTTATAGCCCCATAAAAAACTCCGAAGATCATGATCCTGACGGTGTTTTTATTAAACAGTGGCTGCCTGAATTAGCAGAAATTCCAGTTAGTTTAATTCATGAACCGTGGAAGTTAAATCCAATTGAACAACAATTTTATAGCTGTGAAATAGGGAAAGATTATCCTGAACCAATTGTAAATATTGAAGAAACTAGAAAACGGGCTAGTGATATAGTCTGGAGTTTCAGGAAGAAAGACGAAGTGAAAGAGGAAGGAAAACGGATTTTGAAAAAGCACGTTTCTAATCCGAATCGAAAAACTAAAAAGACAAAAACATAATGACTATTTTTTTAAAAGCAAATTGGGAAAATATTATAATGGCAAATTATGAAATCGATCCTAAAATCCTATTTCCATTCTTGCCCAAAGGTGTCGAGCTTGACTTGTATGATGGAAAAGCCTACGTAAGTCTAGTTGGGTTTATGTTCAAGAAAACCAAACTTTTCAATGTTCCAATTCCTTATTTTGGCACTTTCGAAGAAATCAATTTACGTTTTTATGTGGTTCGAAAAGAAGGAGACACCGTAAAACGCGGTGTGGTCTTTATCAATGAAACCATTCCGTATCCTATTGTGGCTTGGATGGCTAATAAATTATATAAAGAGCATTATACCGTGGTTCCTACGAAACACGAAATCACAACAGAAAGAAAAAGTAAAAAAGTACAGTTTGAATGGCTTTTAAGCAAAAAATGGAATAGTATTTATGTAGAAGCAACAACAGAAGCTAAGGTGATGGAAAAGCAAACTTTAGAGAAATTCATCTACGAACATTATTATGGGTATACTAAAATTGATGAACACAACAGTGAAGAATACAAATTACAGCATCCGAGTTGGTTAGTCAATCAAGTGTTAGATTATAAAATTGAATGTGATTTTACAGCGATGTATGGTGATTCTTTTTCGGTTTTAAATACGACAAAGCCAGAAGCGGTTTTTATAGCCGAAGGTTCATCAGTGGGTATAGAGTGGAAAAGAAACAGATTAAATATCGGTAATGAAAGGCATTAAAAAACAAAACTTACCTACTAAAATCTGTGTTGTTTGTAATAGGCCTTTTACTTGGCGTAAAAAATGGGAAAAGGTTTGGGATGAGGTAAAATATTGTAGTGATAAATGCAGAATGAATAAGTAAAATGAAAAAAACGGTACGATTAATTCTTGGCGATCAACTAAACAGCAATCATTCCTGGTTTAAAACTGTAGATGATTCAGTGACTTATGTTATGATGGAAATTCGAACGGAGACCGATTATGCATCTCATCACATTCAAAAAGTGGTAGGTATTTTTTCTGCAATGAGAAGTTTTAGCAAGGAATTAGAGTTAAATAAGCATAACATCATTTATATCAATCTAGTTGATGAAAACAACTTACAATCATTTGAAAACAACATTAAAAACCTGATTTTAAAACATAATTTTACTCATTTTGAATACCAATTGCCAGATGAATTTCGTGTTGATGAAGCATTAAAAAATCTGAGTAAAGTAATCACAATTTCAAGTTCGATCGCTGATTCGGAGCACTTTTTTACAACACGAAATGAATTAGAGCACTTTTTTGAAGGTAAGAAAACCTTTGTGATGGAAAATTTTTATCGGATGCTTAGAAAAAAGCATACTGTTTTAATGGAAGGCAATCAGCCATTAACTGGCAAGTGGAATTATGATAGCGACAACCGAAAAAAGTTACCCAAAAATCATAAACCGACACCGCCATTAGTTTTTAATAATAATGTTTCAGAGGTTCTTGATGAAATCAGTAAAACAGATATTAAAACCATCGGAAATATTGATGCTGTAAATTTTGTTTGGCCAATTAATCGAGAGCAATCGTTGCAGTTATTAGACTTTTTTCTAGTAGAATGTTTGCCTTTATTCGGAAGTTATCAAGATGCTATGTTCCCAAACGAGTGGTCTTTATATCATTCTCGACTTTCATTTTCTATGAATTTAAAGATGATTTCACCAAAAGAAGTGATTGATAAAGCCATAAAAGAGTGGGAAAGTAGACCCAATGAAATTGAATACAATCAATTAGAGGGGTTTGTGCGACAAATAATAGGTTGGCGCGAATACATGCGAGGGATTTATTGGCTGAAGATGCCCGAATATGCTAGCATGAATTTTTTTAATAATCAAGAAAAGTTGCCAGATTGGTTCTGGACAGGCAACACTAAAATGAATTGTTTAAAAGATACTATAAATCAATCTTTAAATTATGCATATGCCCATCACATTCAGCGATTAATGATAACTGGGAACTTTGCGCTTTTAGCCGGAATTCATCCTGATGAATTAGATGCTTGGTATCTCGGAATCTATATTGACGCGATTGAATGGGTTGAAATTACAAATACTCGTGGCATGAGTCAATTTGCAGATGGTGGAATTGTAGGCACAAAACCGTATGTGAGTTCGGCTAGTTATATTGATAAAATGAGTCATTATTGTGGATCTTGTTATTACAAAAAAGCAATTAAAACGGGTGAAAAAGCCTGTCCGTTTAATAGTTTGTATTGGAATTTTTATGACAAAAACGAAGAGAAATTAGGCAAAAACCCTCGTATTGGCATGATGTACAACGTTTGGCGAAAGATGCAGCCTGAAGTACAAGTCGCGCTATTAGAACAAGCAGATTACTATTTAAAAAACATAAATAATTTATAATGAAAACGGCTATAGTTTGGTTTAAAACGGATTTACGATTACATGATAACGAAACACTCATTAAAGCAATAGCGCAAAGCGATCAAATTTTGCCGATCTATTGTTTTGATGATGCGCATTTTGAAACCACCCCTTATGGTTTTAAAAAGACGGGCAGCTATCGAGCGCAGTTTTTAATAGAGTCATTAAAAAATTTAGATGAAAATTTGCGTAAAATAGGTTCGGGTTTATTAATCTTAAAAGGAAAGCCCGAAGTTGAAATTCCCAAAATTGTGGCTGAATTCAAAGTCCATAAAGTTTTTGCTGAACGCGAAGTAGCATTTGAAGAAAAACAAACAGAAAAATTAGTTCAAACTGAACTTTTCAAACTGCGTTGCGAGCTAGAAACTTTCAGTACAAGTACACTATATCACGCAGAAGATTTGCCGTTTACGAAAAAAGATATTCCTGACGTTTTCACCGTTTTTAGAAAAAAAACAGAACAAGATGCGTCAGTTAGAGCTGTTTTTGCAAAAGCATCAAAGATAAAATCACTAAGCATTCCTGAAATGAATTTACCCACTTTAAAAGAGTTGGGCCTGACCACTTCTAAAATGGATTCACGGGCGGCAATTCAATTTAAAGGAGGGGAAACGGAGGCAATAAAACGATTAAAGCATTATTTTTTTGAAACAAAAAGTCTTTCCATTTATAAGGAAACCAGAAATGGAATGCTAGGTGAGGATTATTCGTCAAAATTTTCTGCTTGGTTGGCGTTGGGTTGCATTTCGCCAAGAACGATTTATCAGGAAATTAAAAAATACGAAAATGAAAATGGTGCTAATGACTCTACCTATTGGTTGGTTTTTGAACTGTTGTGGCGTGATTTTTTTCGGTTTATGTTTAAAAAGCACCAAACTAAGTTTTTCTTGTATTCAGGAATAAAAACCGACATCGTTAATTCAAAGTCATTGAATAAGAAGTTTTTATCACAATGGATAAAAGGTGCAACCGAGTCCGACTTTATTAATGCTAACATGATTGAATTGAAAAAAACGGGTTTTATGAGCAACAGAGGAAGGCAAAACGTAGCCAGTTATTTTTGTAACGAGCTCAATATGGACTGGCGTATTGGCGCTTCCTATTTTGAATCACAACTAGTAGATTATGATGTGTGCAGTAATTGGGGAAACTGGGCTTACTTAGCAGGAGTAGGTAATGATCCAAGAAAGAATAGGTATTTTAATATAGAAAAACAAGCCAATGATTATGACAAGGATAGGACTTTTCGGGATTTGTGGTTGCAGTAGTTTTTTGAACCATATAAGTTTAGTTACTTTTTTAAACCATTAAAATATTTAGGGTAGTTAAGTTTTAAGCTTAATTTCTTAATGGTTTTTTTAAATGGTGTATTTCGATTCTTCGCGAGAAAAACTTAAACAAAGAGACACAAAGCTTCACAAATAGATTTAATATTCTCCGTGTCTCTCTGCGGACCTTTGAGATCCTTTGTGTGACACTTTTACACAAACAGCTAAAAACTTATATGACTTATATGTTTTAAAATTTCAGTGCAAAATATTCATTAATTTCTCCGTGTCTCTCTGCGGATCTTTGTAATCCTTTGTGTGACACTTTTACACAAACAGCTAAAAACTTATGTGACTTATATGTTTAAAAAAAACGTAACAAAAAACAACTTTTCGAGACTCATTATCTTTAAGAGTCTTCTTTCATGAGCAAGACATTCAATTTCCTTATTTTTGTTAACCAATAAAATGATACTAATGAAAAAACTAATTCTAATAATGGCAGTAATCCCTACAATAGCTTCTTTTGGACAAAATAAAAATCCACTGAAGTACCCTGAAACCAAAAAAGGGGAAACGGTTGATGTGTATTTTGGCACAAACGTTAACGACCCATACCGATGGTTGGAAGACGATAGGTCAGCTGAAACAGCGGCTTGGGTAAAAGCGGAGAATAAAGTCACTTATGGTTATTTAGAGCAGATTCCTTTTAGAGATGAAATGAAGAATCGTATGGAAAAACTGTGGAATTATGAAAAAATAGGCGCGCCATCACAAGAAGGAAAGTACACGTATTATTCTAAAAATGACGGGCTCCAAAATCAGTCTGTCGTATATAGAAAAGACGCTGCAGGAAAAGAAGAAGTGTTCTTAGATCCCAATACTTTTTCAAAAGACGGAACTACTTCACTTGGTGGCATGGATTTCTCCAAAGACGGTTCTAAAGTAGCTTACGCCATATCCGAAGGTGGAAGCGACTGGAGAAAAGTGATTCTGATGGATGCATTGACAAACAAAGTTTTGGAAGACACTATCATCGATGTAAAATTTAGCGGTTTGTCTTGGAGAGGAAACGAAGGTTTTTATTACTCGAGTTATGATAAGCCAAAAGGAAGTGAATTGTCGGCCAAAACGGACCAACACAAATTGTATTTCCATAAACTGGGAACTTCTCAGAAAGAGGATCAAGTTATCTTTGGCGCAGACCAAAAAAGAAGATATGTTGGCGGAAATGTTACGGAGGATGATCGTTATTTAGTTATCACCGCTGCGACTTCGACTTACGGGAACGAGTTATATATAAAAGACCTGAGTAAACCTAACAGTCCTATAGTTACCGTTGTGGATAACTTCAATAGTGATAATTATGTGATGGATAATGAGGGAAGCAAGCTGTTTATTGTAACCGACTTAAATGCGCCCAACAAACGCATCGTGACAGTTGACGTCAGTAATCCAAAAGCAGAAAACTGGAAAGATTTCATTCCTGAAACAGAGAATGTCTTGTTTCCATCAACCAGCAGCGGTTTTATTTTTGCTAATTATATGATTGATGCTGTTTCGGCAGTAAAGCAATACGACTACTCGGGTAAACTGATTCGCGACATTCAATTGCCCGGAATAGGAACAGCGGGCGGTTTTGGCGGAAAGAAAAAAGACAAAACGGTGTATTATTCCTTTACTAATTATACGACACCTGGAACGATTTATTCGTTGGAACCAAAATCAGGTAAATCAGCAGTGTATGCAAAACCAAAAGTAGATTTCAATAGCGATCAATACGAATCAAAACAAGTGTTTTACACTTCAAAAGACGGAACCAAAGTTCCTATGATTATCACTTACAAAAAAGGATTGAAACTAAATGGTAAGAACCCTACAATGCTTTATGGCTACGGGGGATTCAATGTGAATTTGACGCCAAGTTTCAGCATAGCCAATGCCGTTTGGATGGAAAATGGTGGTGTTTTTGCCGTACCTAATTTACGTGGCGGTGGAGAATACGGTAAAAAATGGCATGATGCAGGAACTAAAATGCAAAAACAAAATGTGTTTGACGATTTCATCGCTGCGGCGGAGTATCTGATTGCTCAGAAATATACGTCTTCTGATTTTCTAGCCATTCGCGGTGGCTCAAACGGAGGTTTACTGATAGGAGCAACGATGACGCAACGTCCGGACTTGATGAAAGTCGCTTTGCCAGCCGTGGGCGTGATGGATATGTTACGTTACCATACATTTACAGCAGGTGCAGGTTGGGCTTACGATTATGGAACAGCACAAGACAGCAAAGAAATGTTTGAATACATCAAAGGCTATTCTCCGGTACACAACGTAAAAGCGGGAACTCATTATCCAGCCACTATGGTCACGACAGGTGATCACGATGACAGAGTAGTGCCAGCACACAGTTTCAAGTTTGCGGCTGAGTTACAGGAAAAACAAACAGGAAACAACCCTACCTTGATTCGCATCGATGTCAAAGCGGGTCACGGAGCAGGAAAATCGGTATCGGCAACTATTCAGGAAAATGTGGATATCCAAGCATTCACCTTGTACAATATGGGATTCAAAGCCTTACCAAAATAGGTTTAGAGATTTAATCTGAATTTATTTCAGGATTTATGCTGAATTCATTTCAGTAGCTATTCCTGCTGTTCGCTGTATTTCTTGTGGCGAACCCCGCCACAAGAAGATGCCGCTGCCATCAGGGCTAGGCAGTAGGGAAAGCAAGATTTATAACATTCAAAACGCCATTCAAAAGAGTGGCGTTTTTTTTATGAGTACTTATTACCCTTTTGTCGTCATTTCGAAATCGTGTAAATGCTACTTTTAATATGGTAAACCATTGTTTAACGATGAATTGTTTTAAAAAATCAGACAATTATTCCTACTTTAGTCTTTCATAATACAAATAACAAGTATGCGTAGGTCTTTAGATAAGATAAAAAGTGTGGCAAAAAGAAAACCCTTTAATAAAAAAATTAAAAAAATAGGGTATTTCTTATTGCTGTTTTTTGCGTTAACATTAGTTATATCAGTTGGTTTAGCTTTTTATGTAAAAGCAAATAAAGCCAAAATTCTGGCTCAAATAAGTGATGTAGTAAGCGAAAATATAAATGGAACTGTAGAAATAGGAGATGTCAACTATAAGTTTTTTACAGGATTTCCTAATGCTACTTTATCACTTGAAAATGTAGTGTTAAAAGATAGTTTATGGGAAGTACATAAGCGCACTTTTTTAGATGCTGAGGAAATAGAACTGCAACTCAATGTGCTTAAATTATTCAAAAGTGAAGTTCATATTCAGAAAGTAGTGGTTAATAAAGCCAGTGTTTATTTGTTTAAAGACAAAAACGGAAAAACAAATTCCAATATTTTCAAATCCAAATCAAAAGAAGAAGAATCAAAAGAATCAGGCAAGACAATTATCGATGAGTTGATACTAAATGAAGTGAGCTTTATTTCTGAAAACTTGCATGGGAATAAGCTCTTTCATTTTGAAGTCGCATTCTTAAAAAGCAAAGTAAAGTTAAAGGGTGATCATATAAAAGCAGTAATTGAACTAGATGTTTTGGCTAAAAGTATGGCTTTTAATGTAAATAGAGGAAGCTTCATTAAAGGCAAAAAGGTCAAAGGAATAGCAGTGGCAGACTATTCTAAAAATCAAAAAACCATAGATGTATTTTTGGATCAATTAAAAATAGGAGATGATGCTTTTGATATTTCGGGACATTTTGATTTAGGAAAGAAAAACCAGTCGCCTTTTGATATCGATATAAAAACCACCATTTTATGGCGCAGTGCCTCAAAACTATTGGCTAACAATATTAGTTCAAAACTGGATTTGTATAATATCAATGAACCGCTTAGTGCACATTGTACACTGAAAGGCGATTTAAATTCCGAAGGCGATCCTGAAATTATGGTTACTGCTGAGGTTCGGGACAACAAATTACAAATTCCGGACGGAACCATAACCAATTGTAATTTTGACGGTAGATTTACTAATAATTATATAAAAGGAAAAGGATTTAATGATGCTAATTCGGCTATTGTTTTATCCCATTTCTCAGGTGCTTATGCTACGATTCCTTTTACAGTTCCTGTAGCTAAGATTATTAATTTTGAGAAACCAATAGCAACGGGTAAATTACAATCAGATTTTGAAGTTACCAGATTAAATGAAATTATAAATGAAGAATTCATGCATTTTATAAAAGGGAATGCTAAAGCAAATCTGGATTTTGTAGTTGACATTGAGAACTATAAGTTTCTAAAACCACACTTTATAGGCAATGTTGCTGTAAAAAATGCTTCTTTAAAGTATGTTCCTAAAAACGTTACTTTAGAGGATACTGCTATTGAACTTTATTTTACCGAAGAATCACTTTTAGTACAAAAGATACAGTTTAAAAACCGTTTGAATTCTATTTTTATGGAATTTAAAATAGAGAATTTCCTTAATCTTTATTATGATGACCCAGAGAAAATGATTGTTAATTGGAAGATTTATTCTCCCTATTTGAATGCCAAAGAGTTTTTGGGAATTTTAACTACTAATCAAAAAGCAAAAACAAAAAAAGGCGCTGCAAAAAATAGTTTTTCTGACAATCTTCATAATGCTTTTGATAAAAGTCAGGTAGTATTAGACCTCAAAGTAGATAAAATAGGATACGCAAAGTTAGTTGCCGCAGATGCAAAAGCCAGAATTAAGATCATAAACAACAAATTGACGCTTGAAAACGGTTGGGTGAAAAGCTCAGGTGGGAGCATTTCTTTTGATGGAAGTATGACACCAGTAAAAGAGTCTTATTCTTTTAATGCCAATGCAAAAGTTAACGGAGTTGATATTTCGCAGTTTCTGTACTCGTTTGATAATTTTGGCGTTCGATCCTTTTCTTCAGAAAGTCTTAAAGGTAAACTTACAGCACAAGCTGCAGTAAGTGGAGTTTTGAATCCTGAAGGAGAACTGATGAAACAAACGATAAACGGAGATGTGAAATTCAATGTTAATAAGGGAGCCTTAGTCGATTTTGAACCCATAAAAACAGGCTGGAAGCTTCTGTTTCCATTTAGAGATTTAAACAACATAACTTTTAGTGACTTGTTAGGAGACTTTAATATCAAAGGCGAAAAAGTAACTATTAATGAATTAAAAATTAGTTCAAGTGTGATGAATTTTGATGTTGATGGAATATATTCGTTTGGAAAAGGCACTAATTTAAATATTACTGTTCCAATCAGAAATCCTAAAAATGACAATGATATAAAGAGTAAATCAGAGCGAGAAGATAAGAGGTACAGAGGAATTGTTCTGCATTTGTTAGCGACAGATGGCAATGATGGAAAGGTCAAAGTGAAGCTGGTGGGCAACCCAGATAAATAAAATATTTAGATTTGAATAGAGAGGCTTTAGACGGCTCTGTTTTTTAAACGCCATTCGAGAGAGTGGCGTTTTTTGCGATTAATAAGAAGAGCGCTCCCGTCGTAATCGCACTCGCGAGCCTTCGGTAGAGAGGTTATGCAAGAAGTTCTACAATATCATTAAATTGAATCAGTAAGTAGCATTTCGAGCAATCTGGCGTCATGTCCATAAACATCATCATAAAAATGCACTTCCCCTTCGGGGTCTACCCAAGATGTAAAATAGCCAATGTAAACTGGAATTTTGGTTTTTAGGGAATAGCTTTTTTCAACCCTTCGATTCATAGCAGCATCTATTTTTTCTATAGTCCAGTTCTTGTCATCTTCTAGTGCCATAATGGCTAAATCCCGCGGTTTCTCCACACGTATGCATCCATGGCTAAAAGCCCTTTGTTCTTTGTCAAACAAACTCTTAGATGGGGTATCATGCATATAAATAATATGGGAATTGGGGAAGACAAATTTTACTTTACCCAAGGCGTTTTGTGGCCCAGGACGTTGGCGCACGCGGTTTCCTACCCATTCCATATCATGTCTCGCGAGATAGTTGCGGTTTTTAGCAATGGCAGGCAGAATCTCTCTTCGCAATATATTTGGTGGGATATTCCAATAGGGACTAAAAATAATCTGACTCATCTGACCGCTAAAAACGACCGTCTTATTCATGGACTTACCCACAACTACTTTAGAAATCAAAGCAGCCTGGCCTTTCTTAAAAAAAGTGAGCGTAAACGAGGGGATATTTACTACAATATATTGTTCGTTTTGAGTTAGACTTGGTGAAAGCCAGCGGCAGCGCTCCATATTGACCATTAGGGTTTTGATGCGCTCGTTTACGGAAATATTCAGGTCTTTGATGTGTTTGGGTTCCAACTCCGCATCTGGTGTAAAGGCATTTCGTTCTTTGTATTTTAAAATTCCTGCAAGCAGTTCGTCATCGTATTCATTTTTCTTAGTGTCAATTTTTAAATCGCCGCTTATATAAAGGCGGTTTCTGATTTGCAGGATTGCAGCTGCAGTATCGCCTGGTTTGAGGGATTTAATTTTTGAGGGAAAAACAATAGGGTTCCAGCCACCGTTTTTCTCAATATTGCGGTAGTTTTGCAAGGCTTCTTTTAATTTGTAATACTGTCCCAGCAGCTCTTTGTCTGGTTTGTTGATGAGGCTTGGGTCTTGAAGTAAGGAATCCAAACGATTGACATAAGATTGTTTTTTTCGTGGCAAATACCACCCTAATTCTTTTGATTTCTTGGGGTCAATTCCCTTGAATACTCTATCTGCATAAAAGAAATAAAGAGAGGACATCAACAGTTCCTCTTCTACTTTGGGGTTCTCATTGTTACCTGAATCTAGTAGGATGGTATGTATTTTTTCTTGGTACGGAACCTTGATTTTTAGGCCTTCCTGATCCAAGTTGTTGATTTTGTCGTATAGTAAATCGGCAAACTCATTCCTACCATTGCTGTCATACCACAGGAAATGATATCCGTGTTTTTGATAAAGTGCCTCAACTTCTGGTTTTAAGTATTTTAATCGGGGATATTTTTTAAAAAAGGGATCAATCTGAAGGCTGTCAAATGGAAGGGGAGGGAAGCTAGGAACTCTTTGATAGGATATCACTACAATTAATTCCATGGTTTTTTCATTACCGGCTTTTGCTGTTACCGGGAAAAGCAATAACAAAAAGCAGGATATAGTAAAAAAGAAGGGGATAAGGGGGCGTCTCATGTTGTTACTATTTGATAGTCAGCTATAAAGATACAAAAAACGGAATAGAGATTAGAGCTGTCATGCTGAAAAACGCCAATTAAAACGGTATAAACACCGTTATTTTCGAATAAAAAAGCGCCAAGCTTACATTGGGGGTTTTGCTATTAATTTAATAACATTGTAAAGGGTTTCTTTATTTAGAATCATCATTAAAAAGAAGTTCAGAGAGGCTGTTGTCTTTATGATAGATGTCAAAGTAAAAATTGATTTCATCAGCGTCGTTTACCCAAGCCGTAAAGTAGCCAATGTGAATGGGTATTTTATTATTCAACACATAAGTAGTTTCTTTACCGCCATTCATGGTTTCAATTATCTTTTCTGGTGGCCAATTAGGATTGTCCTTTAAGATCATAAGGGCCAATTCTTTTGCTTTTTGCATATTGATGCAACCGTGACTGAACATAGGGATCTCAACCTCAAAATTTGTTTTGAAAGGCGTATCATGCAAATAGATGTCATAAGTATTGGGGAAAACAAATTTCACCAATCCTAAAGCATTCTGTTCTCCCGGTTTTTGTCGGACATGACCGTTATTCCATTCCATGTTTTTTTTCTCCAGATAGTCTGGATCTCTTTTCATTGCTGGTTTAATTTCATTTTCAATTATACTACGCGGGACATTCCAGTAGGGACTGAATACAATCCGACTGATATTAGAACTAAAAATGACTGTTTCCATCATGTTGATTCCTACAAATACCTTAGACTCTAGTACTCTCTCACCATTTTTAAAATAAATGAGTTTAAATGAAGGCACGTTTACTATGATAAACTCATCGTCTTTCGCCAATGCTGGAGGAATCCACCTACATCGTTCCATGTTGACTATGATGGTTTTGATGTACTTGGCAATAGGAGTATTCATTCTATTGATTTGTCTAGGACCAATATAATGGTTTGCATTATAGCCATTCCTTCTATTGAATTTTAGAACTCCTTCCATTAGTTCCTGATCGAAGATATTGCTTTTAGAATCCTGCTGTAAATCCTCCAATATAAATAAGCGATGCCTTACCTGACCGATGATTTTTGAACTGTCTCCTAAATGATGGATGGGTACCATAGGATTGGTTTCGATAAGAGGCCAGTCACCGCTCTTCTCTATCTCACGGTATTTTCGCAACGCATTTCGTAATTTGTAATATTGGCCAAAGAGTTGTTTCTCATTTTTGTCCAAGAGTTTAGGAACGGCTAGTAAGGAATCTAATAGGCTTACATATGAAATGTTTTTCCTAGGTAAAAACCAATCCGTTTCCTTAAACTTCTCGGTATCTATTCCATGAAAGACTTTTTTTGCATAAAAGATATACATGGTAGACAACATGATCTCAGTGTCAATAGGCGATAGATCAGCAGTAGATCCTTTATTAAAAATGGCAGCAATCTTATCTCGATAGGCTAAGTTGAATTTCAGTCCCTCATTTTCGAGTTGACCTACTTTGAAGTACAACAAATTGGCAAATTCAATTAGTCCTTTACTGTCATACCAGATGGGATTGTAATTCCGGTTTTCATATAAGGCAATCACCTCTAATTTGTAGTTATTTAATTTGGGGTATTTTTGAAAAAAGAGATTGATGTTGGAGATGTTAATTTCAACTATGGATTCCTTAGAGGAAACATTCATGGTCGTCGCTGGCCAATGCGATGCCTTGTCCGTAATAGTTTTAGTTCTATCTCGGTCAGCTGAGGCGTTAAAAAAGCCAAGTAGTAGCAATGTAATAGAAAACACAAAGTTTTTCATCATAAAAGCTTTTCCTAAAGTTAAACAAAATTCCCATTGTTTAAAAATGAATTGCAATTGAATTAATGCTCAAAAGTCTTTTGCTTTTTAATTTAAGCTAACGGTATCCAAAGAACAACTAAAAAGTATTCGGAATACCGGAATCAAAAGTGATTTGCAGCATTTATATGCCAGAACTCAGAAGAAAATCGAAATTAAATAAATTCAGAGCTAAGCTAATCATAACGATAACATGTTAATAGCTATGTGATTTTCCTTACTTTCATAATGTTTTACTAATGGCCTCGTTTTTTTGTGATATTAAGGTTAGATTTGGAAGACAATTATAAATTGATAACAATATGAAGATACAAATTAACACCGACAAAAATGTAGAAGGAAACGAAAGACAAGAATCGTATTTTTCTGGAGAATTAGAAAAATCACTTTCACGTTTTGATGATAAAATTACCCGCATTGAAGTTTATTTTGCCGATGAGAATGGCGACAAGTCAGGAACTAAAGACAAAAAATGTGTTATAGAAGCACGTCCTACAAAAATGCAGCCTCTAGTAGTAACGGATTATGCTGATTCAACAGAGAAAGCTTTTCACGGTGCATTAGACAAGATGAAAAAAATACTGTCAACTTCTTTTGAAAAACAAAAGGAACATTAATTACCACTCTTTTGGTAGTTGCAAATAAATAAAAAAATGACCCTTTCTTAAATAAGAAAGGGTCATTTTTTTTAAGCTTATTATAGAATGTTGTCCGAGTTTTATTTCAAGCCTCTGTGCACTATTTTATAAACAGCATTTCCGCCAATGTCTCGTCTCTGTCATAAACGTCTTCGTAGAAATGGATGGTACCTTCAGTATCTACCCATGCTGTAAAATAAGCGATATAAACCGGAATTTTATTTTTTAGGGTGTGCCAGGTTTCTTCTCCGCTGTTCATGGCTTCTTGGATCGTTTGCTTATTCCATTTTTTGTCTTTTTGCAGGATAGACATTGCCAGTTCAGTTGGTTTGGCAACTCTGATACAGCCATGGCTAAAAGCTCTGTCTTCTTTGTTGAACAGGGTTTTGGCAGGGGTGTCGTGTAAATAGATGTCATTTGAATTGGGGAACAAGAACTTGATTAAACCCAAGGAGTTTTTTGGTCCCGGTTTTTGTCTCACATATTCTTTATTCCACTCCATGTCATGTTCCTCCAGATAGTTTGGGTTTTTTTCTATCCCCGGAAGAATCTCTTTTTTTAAGATGCTTTCCGGAATATTCCAATAAGGACTGAACACGATGTATTTCATTGGGGCGCTAAACACCACTGTTTTGTGCATGACCTTTCCTACCACGACATCAGATCGCAGTTCAGGTTTCCCGTCTCTAAAATAGGTTAATTCATAAGCCGGTATATTGATGGCGATTAATTCTTTAGTTTTGGTAACATCATTTGAAATCCATCGGCAGCGTTCCATGTTTACTATAATGGTTTTTATGCGTTGTGCAACGGGCACATTCAAATCTTTGATGAGTTCCGGCGAAATGACTGCACTGGCGGCATTGCCGATTCGTTTGTTGTATTTTAAAATCCCTGTGGCCAATGTTTTGTCATAGATGGCGCTTTTGGAGTCCGTGGCAATGTCTTCCGAGATGAATAAACGTTGTCTTATTTGAGCAATCGTTGCGGAACTGTCGCCAACTTTATAAGACTTGAATTTTGGATCTGGAGTTATGGTTTTCCAGCCTCCCTTTTTTTCCATTTGGCGGTACTTTAACAAGAAATCTTTAAGCAGGAAATATTGGCTCAATACGCCTTTTTCGTCCTTGTTGATCAAGGAAGCGTCCTCTAAAAGAGCGTCGAGATAATTGACGTAGGATTGTTTTTTTCGCGGAAGGTACCATTCCATTTCTTTTGATTTCGCAGCATCTATACCGTGGTAGACGGTTTTGGTATAATAGAAATACAGTGCTGAATTTAGAAGCTCGGTGTCAACGTTTGGTTTGTGGTTGTCGTCCATGTCATCATAAACCCGGTCAAGCTGGTCCAGGTAGGGAACAACATTCTGGATTCCTTCCTCTTTTAGGGAATTGACCTTGCTGTAAAGTACGCTACCAAATTCATTGATTCCGTTTTTGTCATACCAAACATAATGGTATTGGTGTTTGCGATACAATTGCTCGACATCGGCCTGATAGTCTTTTAACAATGGGTGTTCCGTGAAAAAAGTTTTCACTAAGGTACTGTCAAAAGGAGTTGCGATGTCTGCTTGAATAGCAGCTGCAGTTCCGTCTTTCTTACAGGAAACCATTGTAAGTAAAAACAGGGAAACCATTATTGCAGTAGGTACAATTAACTTTCTCATACTTGGGGTTTTATGCTTTATGTTTAAAAGCAGTGCAAAAATACATTAAAATAGGATTCGATAATAAGGTTTGTAATTGAGGCAAGGATATATTACTTAAAAAGCTATATTTACTTTTCTGATTTTAAGCTTAAATTTAGATTTTTGGAAAATATTTTCTCTTTTATTGAGCGTAAGTGATTCCAGTTTAGAGTAATGTGAATTTTATTTTAACTTTTACAATAATAATAATAATAATAATAATTCGATTTAAAAATAAAAAAATAACTATGAAAAATATATTTATTGTCTCTTTAGGCATTTTTTTATGCGCTGCTTTTACAACTATTAAGTTTGACGAAACCAAGGAAAAGGAAAAAATTAATACGGTGCTTGATGCCTGGCATAAAGCTGCAGCCGAAGTAAAGTATGATACTTATTTTAATTTCATGACTGAAGATGCGATTTTCATTGGTACTGATGCAACTGAGAATTGGAACAAAACAGAATTCCAAGCCTTTGCAAAGCCGTACTTCGACAAAGGAAAGGCATGGAACTTCACTGCAGTAGAACGCCATGTTTATTTTGATAAGACTGGTAAAACGGCTTGGTTTGATGAAATGTTAAATACCCAAATGAAAATATGTAGAGGTTCTGGTGTGTTAGTTAAAATTGGTGAGGAGTGGAAAATCAAACATTATGTATTGTCAATGACTGTTCCTAATGACAATGTGAATGAAGTGATTAAGATTAAAGCTCCTATAGAAGACGTACTGCTAATTAACTTACAAAAAAGCGGGAGGTAGTTAAGATTTTACTTGCTATGATGAAATCACAATCATTTATTTCTCAATAAACGACTAAAATTATCGGGCTTAAATGATTTTCTGTTAGTGTATAGGCTTTTGAATTATAGATTTCGTGAAAATTCTTTGAATACCCCTTGTTTTGTTTCTTCGCAAACTTTAAAATCATTATTTTTTTAACTTTGTCCCCTGAAAAATTAGGGTTAAATAAATTAAAATGAAAACTGAAAAACGCTGGGTAATTTCCTTTGTAATTATAAGTATGGTCTGTATCACTGGGGTTTTCTGGCCTGCAGTAACAGAAAACAATGCCACTCTTTCTCAGTTTGGCACTTTAGATCAAATTGTCCCTGCTGATGTTGCTTGGATGCTTACCTCTTGTTGTTTGGTTTTAATCATGACTCCCGGTTTGTCCTTTTTCTATGGAGGAATGGTTGGGAAGAAAAATGTAATTTCTACCATGCTACAAAGTTTTATCTGTTTAGGGGTAGTAACCTTATTGTGGGTTGTCGTGGGCTTTAGTTTGGCTTTTGGTGAGCCTTTAGGAATTAATATTGGAGATGGTTTTTATAGCTTTGTGGGTGATCCCACCAGTTTTGCATTTATGGATTATGTGGGCGTTTTGCCTCATAATAAAATGGCAACTACCGTTCCCTTTATGCTATATGCTTTGTTTCAAATGAAATTTGCTGTTATCGCGCCTGCAATTATTACAGGTTCTTTTGCGGAGCGTGTTCGATTTATTTCTTATTTGCTATTTATCTGTTTATTTACCTTGTTTATATATTCTCCTTTATGTCATGCAGTTTGGTATCCTACCGGAATTTTAGGTTCTTTCTTTGGAGTTAAGGATTTTGCTGGAGGAACTGTGGTGCATATGAGCGCAGGATTTGCGGCTTTGGCAGGTGTTATTGTTTTAGGAAAAAGAAAGAATAGTAAGCACGTACCTACGAATATCCCTTTTGTTTTATTGGGAACAGGAATGCTTTGGTTCGGTTGGATTGGATTTAATGCCGGTTCATCGTTGGAAGCTAATGGAGTTGCGGCTATGGCTTTTGCGACGACCACAACGGCTTCTGCTGCAGCAATGTTAACTTGGATTTTCTTTGATCGCATTAACGGTAGAAAAGTTTCGGCGTTAGGTGCCTGTATTGGTGCTGTAGTGGGTTTAGTTTCTATTACACCGGCGGCAGGATATGTTTCAGTTCCTGAAAGTATGTTTTTTGGATTCATCGCTGCCTTAGTTTCAAATATGGTTGTAAATGCCAGATTCTTAAAAGGAATAGATGACACTTTAGATGTTTTTGCTTGTCATGGTGTAGGCGGAATTACAGGAATGATTCTTACCGCAATTTTTGCCCATGGTGTTGATGCGAGTCTACTTCATGGAGGCTGGGGAGTATTTGGTCATCACATGCTAGCATTATTGCTGGTGTCAATTTATACTTTCTTTGGAGCTTATATTTTATTTAAAATTACGGATAAAATTATTCCGATGCGTGTTTCTGAGGAATCAGAGGTAATGGGATTGGATTTGTCACAACATGACGAAACCCTTTTTCCTATTGAGTGTGCCGAATAAGATGTGTAACTAAATATTTTTATGGAATAAGTTGAACTTCTCGATGCTTCATAAGGTTTTTGTCATATTACCTTTGAATAAATTGAGCAACTAACTGAGGTTGTTATTGTAGTTAACAACTGTCACATTGATTTTTTTACTGAAAATTGCGAGTTTTACAAATAAAAACAGCAGAGGTAGAAAAGGGATCGAGAAGTTTTTATTCCTAAAATTGCTTTCAATATTAAATAATTCACTACCATACCCTTCAGTCTTATATATTTCCTTAATTTTGCCGAAATATTTTAAAAATCGTGGGAAGTAAAAATAAGTTAAAAAGATTCATGGAAAACGAAACGTTCAGTAACGTTTTTCAACCAACAAGAGAAGAAGTAGTAGGAGATTTGTTTCCTTTAAAAGGCAAGTGGAATTCCGACTTCTTTAAAAACGATAATCCATTAGTATTGGAATTAGGCTGTGGAAAAGGCGAATATTCTGTAGGATTAGCTCAAAAATATCCCAATAAAAATTTTGTAGGAATCGACATCAAAGGTGCTCGTTTTTGGCGTGGAGCTAAAACTGCAGTTGATGAAGGATTGCATAATGTGGCTTTTATTCGAACACAAATCGAATTAATCAATCATGTTTTTGATGAAAATGAAGTCGATGAAATATGGATTACTTTCCCAGATCCACAAATAAAATACAAGAGAACAAAACACAGAATGACTAATTCAGAGTTCTTGCAATTGTATAAAAAAGTACTAAAGAAAGACGGTGTTGTTAACCTGAAAACCGATAGCGAGTTTATGCATGGGTATACTTTAGGCTTGCTTCACGGTGAAGGACATGAAGTTTTGTATGCGAATCATAATGTATACGTAAACGAAGGAAGTCCTGAGGAAGTTACTGCTTTTCAGACCTTTTACGAAAAACAATATTTGGAAGTTAACAAGGCAATTACGTATATTCGATTTAAAATAAAAGAATAATAGTACGCTTGCAATTGAAATAATTATCCAATATTACATGTTTGAATCAAAATAAATGAATTTAATTATACCTTACTTTTTAGGCTTCATTACTGCAGTTATAGGGATCATTCCTCCGGGATTAATCAATATGACGGCAGCCAAAGTGAATCTCAAAGAAGGAGGGAGGAATGCTTTTTGGTTTGTTCTGGGGGCTGTTATCATTATTTTTTTTCAAGCCTATTTGGCTATTTTATTTGCTCAAGTCATCAATATTCGCCCTGATATAATTATCCTGTTACGCGAAGTTGGATTTGGCATATTTGGTGCGCTAACTGTTTATTTTTTATGGATAGCTAAAAAGCCAAAAATTAAAAAGGCAAAAATTAAAAAGAACAGTAAGAAGAAACGTTTTTTTCTGGGTATGCTGCTCTCAGCACTTAATTTTTTTCCAATTCCTTATTATGTTTTCGTCAGTATTACTTTGTCGTCCTATGATCTCTTTTCATTTGATATAACTTCCATTTTTATTTTTGTAAGTGGTGTAGTATTAGGGTCTTGCCTTGTCTTTTATTTTTATATTAGATTCTTTCAGAAAATCGAAAACAAAGCTGATTATATGTTGAAAAACATGAATACGATTATTGGTAGTATTACTGGCGTGATCTCAATTATTACTTTATTCAATATCGTACGATATTATTTAGAGAAGTAGGAGTAACAATAAACGGATTGTTCCTTAAATCAGTTAAACCATGTCAAACGACAATTTTTTCGAAAGAGTATATTGTATCGCTAAACAGATTCCTTACGGCAAAGTGACCTCTTATGGCGCTATTGCTAAAGCTTTAGGGGCCGCTCGTTCTGCAAGGATGGTAGGCTGGGCAATGAATGCTGCTCATGGTAAAGATGACGTTCCCGCTCATCGAGTAGTGAATAGGAAAGGCTTGCTTACGGGAAAATTTCATTTTGAGGGAACAGATCTGATGCAGCAATTATTAGAAAGTGAAGGGGTTGAGGTAGTTGATAATCAGATTGTCGATTTTGAGAAACACTTTTGGACTCCTGATGTGATGGAAGAATAAGCAAACTTAGTATGTATTTTCGAAATTGAAGTGAAGGTATGATTTGTTTAGCATATATAATCTTCGGCTTAATAAATTGTGATAATTCCTGCTAATTTTAACATCAATAAATGCAATGCAAAAACGACCGTTATAAGAACTTAAACTGTTATCTTTACAATCTGAAATCAGTTTAAATAAACATAACGTTTCAACTATAAAAATAAATTGAAAATAGTAAACTTATAATGAAATTAGATAGAAAAGACATTCTTAAAGCTTTAGAGACAATTACTATAGCTGGAGAAGGAAAGAACATGGTAGAAAGTGGAGCGATAGCAAACGTAGTCACTTTTGGAGATGAGGTTGTGGTTGATTTAGTATTGCACACACCAGCCATGCATATAAAAAAACGTGCAGAAGATGACATCAGAAAAGCTATTCTTGAGAAAGTATCTGCTGATGCAAAAATAAAAATCAACAGTAAAGTAGAAGTTGCAGATAAGCCTGAAATTAAAGGGAAATCTATTCCAGGAATAAAAAATATTATTGGAGTTGCTTCTGGTAAAGGTGGTGTAGGGAAATCTACAGTAACTGCAAACCTTGCGGTAACTTTGGCTAAGATGGGATTTTCAGTAGGAATCCTTGATGCTGATATTTACGGACCATCAATGCCAATCATGTTTGACGTTGAAGGCGAGAAGCCTGTTTCAGTTATCGTTGACGGTAAGTCAAAAATGAAACCAGTTGAAAGTTATGAAGTGAAAATTCTTTCTATTGGGTTTTTCACAGCGCCTAGTCAAGCTGTGATCTGGAGAGGACCAATGGCTTCTAAAGCCTTGAACCAAATGATATTTGACGCTGATTGGGGAGAACTAGACTTTATGCTTGTCGATTTGCCTCCAGGAACTGGAGACGTTCACCTGTCGATAGTACAATCTTTACCAATTACTGGAGTCGTAATAGTAAGTACACCTCAAGCGGTAGCGTTAGCTGATGCTAAAAAAGGGGTTTCCATGTTTATGTCTGAGGCAATCAATGTTCCTGTTCTTGGAATTATTGAAAATATGGCTTATTTCACACCTGAAGAATTGCCAGAAAACAAATATTATATCTTCGGAAAAGAAGGTGCTAAAGATCTTGCTGAAGATTTAGGCGTTCCTTTCTTAGGAGAAATTCCTATTGTACAATCTATCCGTGAGGCTGGAGATTATGGGCGTCCTGCAGCAATGCAAAGTGCATCGCCTATCGAGCATATTTTTGATGAGGTGACTAGGAACGTGGTACAAGAAGTAGTAAACAGAAACGAAAATTTACCCGCTACCGAAGCTGTAAAAATTACAACAATGGCAGGTTGTTCGGCGGTAAAAAAATAATTTTAGATTAAAACTTTATACTTTTTAGGTTTTAAATCTTTCAAATAGAATAATAATGACAACAGAAGAATTAACAATTGAAGTTCAAAAAGCCCTGCAAGAAATCAGACCTTTTTTGAATTCTGACGGCGGTGATATTACGCTTATTTCTATTGAGGAAGACAAGCATGTCAAAGTGCGACTTGAAGGAGCCTGCACCAGCTGTAGCGTGAACCAAATGACACTAAGAGCCGGGGTAGAAACGACTATCAAGAAGTTTGCTCCACAAATTGAAACTGTTGTGAATATTCTTTAAATTTTAATAAGGGCGTTTCCACTTTTAGATAAAAAGGCTTTCTAGCATTGCGGTGATACGCCTTTTTATCTAAAAGCGGTCGGGCTATCCGCACTACTTCGGTAGCATGCTTCTATCCCTAACGCAAAACCATACATTCGATTAACAAACCAATTCCAATATTTAAAAAATGGACGTTTTAATAAAGATTAAAGATAGAGAAGGAGTAGTTCATGAATTGCAAGCGCCAACAGATATGGCAATGAACATCATGGAGCTGTGTAAAGCCTACGAACTTCCTGTTGAAGGAACTTGTGGCGGGATGGCTATGTGTGCTTCCTGTCAATGTTATGTTCTTAATGATGTTGCGTTACCTGAAATGGGAGATGATGAAGAAGCGATGCTCTCAGAGGCATTCTACGTAAAGCCTAACAGTCGTTTGGGTTGTCAAATTCCAATCACAGAAAGTTTAGAAGGTTTAGAACTGGAGTTGGCTCCAGAGAATTAATATAAAGTCCCGAATTTCGGGACTTTTTTATTTGTTTAATATTCTAGCAGCTATTGGTGCTATTCGTTCTACAAACAACGAATAGGCTTTTGCTGACGGGTGTAGACCATCCTGCGCTACTAGATCAGTGTTTGCTAATCCTTTTCTTGTTATGTCGGTTATATTGATAAATGCAATGTTATATTCTTCACAGTATTTTTTGGCAAAAGCATTATAATTATCGATTTCAGCTGAAATTTTTACTGAGTTTCCTGAACCTTGGCCATAAGGCGTGTATGCGTAGTCAGGAATAGATACTACTATCACTTTGCTTTTGTCTCCATTCGCAAAAGCGATACTTTTATTTACCAATTCAGGGAATTCTTTCTCGTAAATCGAAAAGGATTTGTGCTGATACTGATTGTTTACCCCAATTAATAGAGTGACCAAGTCGTAATTTGGCGTCAAATTTTGTTTGTTGATTCCCGAAATTAAATTGGTAGTAGTCCAGCCTGTTTGTGCGATTACTTTTAGTGAGTACGTATTGGCAGTATTGGTGTTTTTTAAGCTTTGTTGCAGTTGTTCTGGAAACTTGCATTCGCTGCATACGCTTTGGCCTATGGTGTAACTGTCTCCTAATGCTAAGTAATTGATAGTGTGATTTAGGGTCTTTACTATAGGGATGCTTTCAGCTGTAGCTTGTTGTGAGCTAGGCGCTGTAGGTCTCGGGTCAAAAACGGGGTTTTCTGTACTGCAATTGACTAAAAGCAGTGCTGATAAAACCGTAACTAGTACTAGGATTGTGTTTTTCATTAGTTTTAAATTAATGTGTAATGAATTCTAATACCAGTTACGCTAATAAGGTAACATTGGTTTTATGCCATGGCTACTTTTGATGTAATGCTTTCTTCAATAGCATCCCATAATCCAATTCGTTTTTCTAAAGCCATTTTGGCTATTTCTTCAACTTCTGTCCATTTTTGCGCATCATCTTCGCAAAGTTCGGTTATCATTTTCATTGCCATAGGACCGTGTTCATCAGCATCCAGTTCGATATGTCTTTCAAAATAATAAATCAATTTACTTAAGTCGGTATCTGGGAAATTTTCCTGAAAGTTTTTTAAGATTGCCGTGAACATATCGGGAATCAAATCTTCTCGTCCAAAAGTGAAAGCTGCTGCTATTTCATGTGGCTTTCCTTCTTCAATGACTCTGAAAGTGAAGTCGAGAAACGCTTTAACATTTGGGTGTAGCGCGCTTACTTTTATCGCAACAAATATATTTTGCAACGAATGTACTTCTGTCAAAAAGCCATCGATTTCCGAAGTGTCTGCCCCACAATCTTTCATTGCTTCAATATACATTTCGTAATGGCTTTGACGACGACCATCAATTGTTATGTCAGATTCCTCAGCAAGTACAATTTCGTTGATTAAATATCTTGTTTCCGGATTAGCTGTAGCAAACCATGGTGTTGTGGTACAGGTTAATTTTGACTGTAAAGCCTTTAATAGGGACATGAAATCCCATACCGCAAATACGTGATTTTCAAGAAAACATTTTAAATCGTCAATGGTTTTGACTTTTTTGTAAAGTGGGTGTTGCAACAAAATATTTTTTTGCGACTCTATAGTGTTGTTGATATGCTGAATTGTCATAGCTGGTATTTTGGTGTAAATATAAAAAAGCTTCTTGTTTCCAAGAAGCTTTTACGATCGAATTTATAAATACTGTGATAGTTTTGTTGCTATTTAAAAGCAGGAATTCCTGTTATATCCATTCCTGTTATCAATAAATGGATGTCATGGGTTCCTTCGTATGTTATCACGGATTCTAAATTCATCATGTGTCGCATGATAGAGTATTCTCCTGTGATTCCCATGGCACCAAGCATTTGTCTTGCTTCGCGAGCAATATGGATTGCCATATCGACATTATTTCTCTTGGCCATAGAGATTTGAGCTGTAGTTGCTTTTCCTTCATTTCTCAAAACACCTAGTCTCCATGTTAGTAATTGTGCTTTTGTTATTTCAGTAATCATTTCAGCTAGTTTCTTTTGTTGTAGCTGTGTTCCAGCAATAGGTTTGTCAAACTGAATTCTTTCTTTTGCATAACGCAAAGCTGTGTCATAACAATCCATTGCAGCACCAATTGCACCCCAAGCAATTCCATAACGAGCAGAATCTAAACAGCCTAGTGGCGCTCCTAGTCCAGATTTGTTAGGTAACAAATTTTCTTTAGGTATTTTTACGTTGTCAAAAATCAATTCTCCTGTTGAAGAAGCTCTAAGTGACCATTTGTTGTGTGTTTCTGGAGTTGTAAAACCTTCCATGCCACGCTCTACGATAAGACCGTGAATTCTTCCTGATTCATCTTTTGCCCAAACAACTGCAATATCAGCAAATGGAGCGTTTGAAATCCACATTTTAGCACCATTCAAAAGATAATGGTCTCCCATGTCTTTAAAATTAGTGATCATGCTTCCTGGATCTGAACCGTAATTTGGTTCTGTTAAACCAAAACAACCAATGAATTCTCCAGTGGCTAATTTTGGTAAATATTTCATGCGTTGCTCTTCGTTACCGTATTTCCAAATTGGATACATAACTAAAGAAGATTGTACTGATGAAGTAGAACGAACGCCTGAATCACCACGTTCGATTTCCTGCATGATTAATCCGTATGATATTTGGTCTAATCCTGCTCCGCCATATTCCACGGGGATATAAGGACCAAAACCTCCAATTTCACCTAAACCTTTTATAATTTGTTTTGGGAATTCTGCTTTTTGAGCATATTCTTCAATTATTGGGGAAACTTCACGCTTTACCCATGCACGTGCAGAATCACGTACTAATTTGTGTTCTTCAGATAATAAATCATCTAATAAGTAATAATCTGGTGATTGAAATAAATCTGGTTTCATATTGAGTTTTTTATAGAGGTAAGGCAGTTGCTAGGTAAATTTATTATAAAATCACAGCTAATTGCAAGATTGGTTGTTTTTATGAGACAAATTTACATAAAGAAATATAACAAAACCAATACGAAATGTTATATTTTTAAATAAATAATATAGAATGACTATTTCATTAGAAACAACGCAGTACAGTTGCTATTAAATAGCAGCTTAGCGACTTATATATGGTAGGACTGCAAATGAAAAAGAGGGAATGGGTGTTGGAAGGTGCTTTTTATGCAATTACATTTTCAAATAGAACTCTTTTGTTAGTTCTATGTATTCTTTTGTGTAAAGGTGTCTTGCAGTTTCAATGATTAGTTCATTAATATTAATTGCAGGATTTTCCTGTCTGCCAAATGCTAATAAACTGCGTTTGATTTCGGTTGTGGGAGTTCCTTTAACGCGGGTGATTTTTAGTGGGTACAGCTCATATTCTTTGGCAAGAGCCAAAAAAGCATCCTCCTCTTTAAAAGGGATTATCACTGAAAAAACACCATTTTCTGAAAGCAACAAAGCGGCTGCTTCAATTAGATCTTCAAAAGGCATGGCGTCTTGAAAACGTGCCATATCTCTTTGACTGCTGTCGGTTTTGTAATCTTCACTGTAAAATGGAGGGTTGGAAACAATTAGGTCATATTCGTCTTCTGGGTCTTCGATAAATTCGTCTAGGCCAGCATGAAAACAGAATAAACGGTCGCTCCAAGGAGAGTTTTCAAAATTATCGACTGATTGCTCGTAAGCTTCTTCGTCAATTTCCAGTGCGTCAATTTGTTCGGCATGACTTCGTTGCGCTAACATTAAGGCAATTATTCCTGTTCCAGTTCCTATATCCAATATACTAAACGGATTATTTTCAATTGGTGTCCAAGCGCCAAGCAAAACACCATCGGTGCCTATTTTCATGGCACAACGGTCTTGTTCTGTTGAGAATTGTTTGAATTGAAATTTTGACATGGTATAAGAGTGTTTATTTGGATTTTTAACAATAACCGAATAAACAAATAACCGATTAAGCTTTTCTAAAGATACATTTCGATTAAACCTTCTGGCAAATCCATGATAACTTTTTTGTTTTCACGGTCAATTTTGACAAGAAAATGGTCGATCATCGGTATAAGGATTTCTATATCACCTTTTAATACTTCGAATAATGGTTGAGCAGTAGTGTCATTGATTGATTGGATTTCTCCAACATAACCAAGACGTTTGTCTTCAACTTCAAAGCCAATTACTTCGTGAAAATAGAATTTGTTACCGCTAAGTTTGGGTAACATTTTTATTGGAAGATAAAGATCGTTACCTATGATGGCATCGGCTTCTTCTTCATTACTAACGTCTTCAAAGCGAATGCGAAGGAAGTCGTTTTTGTGCAGTGAGCTACTTTCAATAAAAAAAGGAACCAAGTGTTTGTTGCATTCAACAAACACTGATTCCAAGTTTTCGTATAGCTCTGGTTCGTCCGTGTCTAAATAGGCAAGAACTTCCCCTTTAAAACTAAATTTTTTGGCGATTTTGCCTAAATAGAAACAATCTTCTTTACGCATCTTCGCTTCTAAATTTATGCTTGAGTTTCTTCGTTGTTTTCTTCTGCAGCAGGAGTTTCTTCAGTTGATTCAACTTCAGCAACTTCTTCAACAGCAGGAGCGGCAGCAGCGATAGCGTCTGCTTCAGCTTTTGCAGCTGCAGCTAAACGTTTTGCATTTACATCTTGTTCTGCTTTGAAAGCTTTAGCTTTAGCATCAGCTTGAGTTTTAGTCAAACCTTCTTTTTTAGCGTCAACTGTTCCAGTTTTAGCTTCTAACCAAGTAGCTAATTTTGCATCAGCTTGTTCTTGAGTTAAGGCACCTTTACGAATACCACCATCAAGGTGATGCTTCAATAAAGCTCCTTTGTAAGAAAGAATTGCTTTAGCAGTTTCAGTTGGTTGTGCACCATTGTGCAACCATTTAACTGCACTATCAAGGTTTAAGTCGATAGTTGCTGGGTTTGTGTTTGGATTGTAAGTACCGATTTTCTCTAAGTATTTACCGTCTCTTTTTGAGCGAGCATCTGCTGCTACAACCCAGTAAAAAGGTTTTCCTTTTTTACCGTGTCTTTGTAATCTAATTTTTACTGACATAATCTAAATGATTAAATTTTGAGGTACTCGACCTCTGTTAATTAAGGCTGCAAAGATATACTATTTTTTCTAATTTGACAATAGGTTATTATTGTTATGAATAAGAATGTTTTACGCTTTTTTTGAATGCAGTTTTTTGTCGGGAATCCTTTTTATTTAACGATAATACCATACTTTTGTTTGTATAAAGACGCATTTTATGAAAAAATCAATCCTTTTTGTTATCGTGCTATTTTCCTTAATCTCCTGTACAGAAGATGTAAGGTTTAATAATCCTTCTTTTCAAGGGGTAAAAGACAATGTCTTTTGGAGGGCTATAGAGTCAAAAGCAACATTAAATTCTAATGGATCTTTAGTTATTGAGGCATACTCTGGTAACGAAGTGATTACATTAAAGACGACTTCAATGGTTGAACAACTCTATCCTTTAGGAACAAGCACTAGTAAAACAGCTAGTTATGTTCTTACGGATAGTAATGGGACAACTACTTTTACAACAGGAACTGGGATTGGCGATGGTCAAATAATCATTACGGATTATGATGCAATAGAGAATACAGTATCAGGCTCTTTTAAGTTTAATGCTGAAAACATTTACAATAATCCATTGGCAGGTGCTGTTTTGAATTTTCAGCAAGGGATATTTTATAAAGTTCCCATAAAAGAGCAGTTGCTAACCAATTAGGATGGAAGTGAAAATTAAAATGTACTTGGATTTAGGCTTTTTGTGTGTTTTTTCCATTTTCTAAATTAAAATAAAATCATAAATAAGCTAATATATAGTGTGTTATAAAAAAATAGCATTACATTTGTTGCAATTATTATAAATAAGTACATATGAATATTTTTGTTGGAAGCCTTCCATTCAGTATTGAGGAAGCAGATTTAAGAGAGTCTTTCGAGGCTTATGGTGCAGTTGATTCTGTAAAAATTATTACTGATAAATTTACTGGAAGAAGTAAAGGATTCGGTTTTGTTGAAATGACGAATGATGATGAAGCTCAAAAAGCGATTGATGAATTGAACGGTGCAACTGTTCAAGGACGTGCAATTGTGGTTAACAAATCTGAGCCAAAACCAGAAGGAGAAAGAAGAAGTTTTAACAATAACAGTCGTGGTGGAGATTCACGCGGTGGTTATGGTGGTGGAAACAGCCGTGGTGGAGAAAACCGTGGTGGTGGAAACAGAGGAGGATATTAATATTTTTTTCTACAACTATAAAAAAAGGGGACAATGTAAATTGTCCCCTTTTTTGTTTTTCAGATAGATTTATTTTCTTTTTTCAAAAGTAAATAAAATGTCAAATCTTTTTTTACTTAGCGATAGTTGCCCTGAGCTGTTAAAGTAGGGGGTTTTTCTCCTAGGTTTGTAAATTCAAAAAGCTGTCAATGTAAATTGACAGCTTTTTTAGTTGGTAATTGTTAGTTTGGTAGTTGTTTGTTATTTATAGAATTTGAATTTTCAGTTTGTTACAAATTAGCAACTAACCAGTCTCCTACATCGCTTGTTTTGTAAACTGTAGCTCCTTTTGCTGCTAAATCTTCAGTAACAATTCCTTGTTCTAATGATTTGTTAACTACTGCTCTAATCGCTTCAGCTTCTTCTTTTAAACCAAAAGCATCTTCAAACATCATCGCTGCAGATAATACAGTTGCTAATGGATTTGCAATGTTTAATCCTGTTGCTTGTGGATAAGAACCATGAATTGGCTCATATAATGAAGTGTGTTCTCCAACTGATGCTGAAGGCATCAATCCCATAGATCCCGAAATTACAGAAGCTTCATCTGTTAGGATGTCTCCAAATAAGTTCTCTGTTATCAATACGTCATAAGTGTTTGGCCATTGTACTAATCGCATAGCAACTGCATCAACGAATTCATAACTTACAGTTACTTCAGGATAGTCTTTTTCCATTGCTTGTACCGTTTCTCTCCATAAACGAGAAGTCTCTAATACATTAGCTTTATCTACACAACATAATTTTTTAGTACGTGTCATCGCTAATTCAAAACCTTTTTTAGCTAAACGTTGTACTTCTGCTCTAGTGTAAACACAGTTGTCAAAAGCCGTTTCTCCACCGTCTCTTCTTCCTTTTTCTCCAAAATAGATTCCGCCTGTCAATTCTCTCAAGAAAACTAAATCTGTTCCTTCAATACGTTCTCTTTTTAAAGGAGAATTGTCAATTAAAGAAGGGAAAGTAAATGTAGGCCGAACGTTAGCGAATAAGCCTAATTTTTTACGCATCAACAATAATCCTTGTTCTGGTCTTACAGGCGCACTTGGGTCGTTATCATATTTTGGGTGTCCAATGGCTCCGAATAAAACAGCATCAGCAGCCATACAAATTTCATGCGTTTCATCAGGATAAGGAACTCCAACGGCGTCAATGGCACAAGCTCCTGTAAGTGCAGGCGTCCAAGTGATTTCATGGTTGAATTTTTTTGCAATGGCATTAGAAACTTTTACGGCTTCATTGATTACTTCTGGTCCTATTCCGTCTCCGGCTAAAAGTGCGATTGTATATTTCATACTAATTGATTTTTTCCTCCGCCAGCCGTCCTTAAGTGGGTGGGTGGCTGTTGATGGATTGTGTTTATTAATTTATTTATTCTTGGCTTCCCATAGCGCTTCCGCGAAAGGGCTATAGATTATGTTACGTTTAACATCTTCTGAGTTGCAATAATTGCCGCAACGGTTTGATCAGAGTCAAGTCCTCTAGTTTTGAACTCTTTTCCATTGTTTGTCCAGGTGATAATCGTTTCGCATAAAGCGTCAGAACTACTTCCTGGTGGAATTCGTACTGCGTAGTCAATTAATTTTGGTAAAGTTAATTGCTTACTGGTATATATTTTTGCTAATGCATTCATGAAAGCGTCAAATTGACCATCTCCTTGTGCGTGTTCTTCAATAATTTCTCCATCAATTTTCAAGCAAAGAGTTGTTGAAGGGCGTAATCCTTTTGCGTGTGACAATACATAAGACTCCACTATGATTTTTTCTTGATAAGATTGACTATCTAAAACATCAGAGATAATATAAGGTAGGTCTTCTTTAGTGACTGTTTCTTTTTTGTCTCCTAATTCAATGATTCTTTGGGTAACCAACTTTAAATCTTCTTGGTTTAGTTTTAATCCTAATTCTTGAAGGTTTTTTTCAATATTGGCTTTACCAGAAGTTTTTCCTAATGCATATTGTCTTTTTCTTCCAAAACGCTCGGGAAGTAAATCATTAAAATATAGGTTGTTTTTATTGTCGCCATCTGCATGAATTCCTGCAGTTTGGGTAAAGACATTGTCTCCTACAATAGGTTTGTTAGCGGGAATTCTATATCCTGTAAAGGTTTCTACCAATTTACTCACTGAGAATAAGGAAGATTCTTTTACGTTGATTTCTATCTCCGGCATGAAGTCATTTATTACGGCAACTGTACTTTCAAGAGGTGCATTTCCAGCACGTTCTCCCATACCGTTTACGGTAACATGTAGTCCTTTTATTCCTGCTTTCAAAGCTTCCATAACATTAGCGATACTTAAATCGTAATCGTTATGTGCATGGAAATCAAAATGTGTGTTTGGGTATTTTGCAGTTATTTGTGCAATAAATTTAAAAGTGTCAGAAGGAATTAAGACTCCTAATGTATCAGGCAATAATATTCTTTTGACTCCTTGTGTGCTTAGAAAATCTAAAAACTGAAAAACATATTCTGGTGAATTGCGCATTCCATTACTCCAATCTTCTAGATAGATATTAGTAGCAATATTATTTTCATTTGCCAAGGTAATTGTAGCAGCAATTTCTGAAAAATGCTGTTCAGGCGTTTTTTTTAATTGGTGTTTCAAATGATTCATTGACCCTTTGGTCAATAAATTTTGAACTTTAGCACCCGCTTTTTTCATCCATTCGATAGAGAGACCTCCATCTACAAAAGTTAAAACTTCGATTCGGTCTTCATATCCTTTTTCTTTGGCCCAAGCCATAATACCTTTTACTCCTTGAAACTCCCCTTCACTCACTCGAGCTGAAGCAATTTCTATTCGATCAATATTTAATTCTTCCAGTAATAATTGGGCAATGGTTAGTTTTTCTGCGGCAGAAAATGATACTCCTGAGGTTTGTTCACCATCACGGAGTGTCGTATCCATTATTTCAACTTTTCTTTTTTCCATTTTTAAATTTGATGCTAAAACGATGATTTCTAAATGCGATAGAAAGTCGTGTAATTGTATTTTATAAAATTATAAAAGCAGTTACTTTCATCATCAATTATGATGAAGTCGTAGTAACTGCATTATAAGAATTGTTTTTTAGTAAGGAAGTTTGTCAGCGAATGCGATTACCTCAGTTTTGATGTTTTGTAAATAGTCAATATCATCAAAGCCATTGATCATATTGTCTTTCTTATATCCTGAAATATCAAAAGATTCTTTATCTCCAGTTGCTTTAAGCGTAATTGTTTGTTCTGGAAGGTTTACTTCTAATTCTGTTTTTGGATCTGCTTCAATAGCTTTGAAAACTTTATCAGCAAATTTAGCACTCACTTGAACAGGTAATACACCTATGTTTAAACAGTTGTTTCTGAAAATATCTGCAAAGAAACTAGATACAACTACTCTAAATCCGTAATCGTAAACTGCCCAAGCAGCATGTTCTCTTGATGATCCAGAACCAAAGTTTTTACCACCTACAAGGATTTTACCACTATAAGTAGGATTGTTTAATACGAAGTCTGATTTTGGAGAACCATCATTATTGTATCTCCAGTCGCGGAAAAGGTTGTCTCCAAAACCTACACGTTCCGTCGCTTTTAAGAAACGAGCAGGGATAATTTGATCCGTATCTACATTTTCAATAGAAAGCGGAACTGCTGTACTAGTAAGGATATTAAATTTATCGTAAGCCATTGTCTGTATATTTTATAAGATGAATAAATTCATCTGTTATTTTTTATTTTAGATTAAATCTCTTGGATCTGTTAGCACTCCTGTTACGGCAGCTGCAGCAGCCATAAACGGACTCGCCAATAGTGTTCTTGATCCAGGACCTTGACGTCCTTCAAAGTTTCTATTTGAAGTACTTACTGCATATTTTCCAGCAGGTACTTTGTCATCATTCATTGCTAAACAAGCAGAACATCCAGGTTGACGCAATACAAATCCAGATTCAGTCAAAATATCAAGAATTCCTTCTTCTTTAATTTGTGCTTCCACAACATGTGATCCAGGAACCAACCAAGCGGTAACATTATCAGCTTTTTGTCTTCCTTTTACAATAGAAGCAAAGGCTCTAAAATCTTCAATACGACCATTAGTACAGCTACCTAAGAATACGTAGTCAATTTGTTTTCCAATCATGGCATCACCTTGATTGAATCCCATATACCCTAATGATTTTACATAGGTTTCTTCTCCTTCAGCAACCTCTTTTGAACTTGGAATACTTTTAGTAATTCCTAATCCCATTCCAGGATTTGTTCCGTAGGTAATCATTGGTTCAATATCTGATGCTTGAAAAGTGATCTCTTCGTCAAAAATAGCGTCAGCATCTGTTTTTAATGTTTTCCAATAAGCAACAGATGAATCCCAAGATTCTCCTTTTGGAGTAAATAAACGACCTTCTAAATAATCGAAAGTTGTTTGATCTGGAGCAATCATTCCTCCACGAGCACCCATTTCGATACTTAGATTACAAACAGTCATACGACCTTCCATAGTCATGTTTTCAAAAACTTCACCAGCATATTCTACAAAATATCCTGTAGCACCTGAAGTTGATAATTTTGAAATGATATATAATGCAACGTCTTTAGGTGTAACTCCAAACTGAAGATCTCCCACTACGTTAATACGCATTTTTTTAGGTTTTGGTTGCATGATACATTGTGTAGAAAGTACCATCTCTACTTCTGAAGTACCAATTCCAAAAGCAATTGCTCCAAAAGCACCGTGTGTAGAAGTATGTGAATCTCCACAAACAATTGTTGCACCAGGTAAGGTAATTCCGTTTTCAGGGCCTACAACGTGTACAATTCCGTTTTTCACGTTTCCTAAACCCCAGTGGCTAATTCCGTATTCTTTTGAGTTTTCTTCCAATGCTTTCAATTGATTTGCTGATAAAGCATCTTCAACTGGTAAATGTTGGTTTATTGTTGGTGTATTGTGATCTGCAGTAGCAAAAGTACGCTCTGGGTATAGAACAGAAATTCCTCTTTCTTTTAAACCTAAAAAAGCAACAGGACTAGTCACTTCATGAATGAAATGACGGTCAATAAAAAACACGTCTGGTCCATCCTCAATTTTACGCACCACGTGCGAATCCCATACTTTGTCAAATAATGTAGTACTCATTTTAAATATTTTTTAAGTGTATTTTTATAATGCCAGTAATTGTGGTGAATTATAATAGATGTACAAAATTAAAAAACAGTTCTAATTGGTCAATTGCGATATTCGGTTTTATACGATACCCAAAATTTATTTGTTCCGTTAACTAGTTGGATTTTTTGAAGGTTTGTTTTCCAACTTGAATAGGGTTGGTTTAATTTGACTTTTAGTACTAGGAAGATTGTTTAGTTTAGTTTTTTAGTAATTTTTAAGAATAATGTAGTTTTAAGCTTTTTATTCGGGGTTGTTTTTGATGTATTTATGGTTTTGTTGAGTTTTTATTGTGAATTTAATAACAACTTGTGGTTTGGTGTAATTTTTTTATTTCTTTGTTTGTTGTTTATAATCGCTTTAATTGTGTTTTGAAGTCGTTTTCTAATGATTTTTTTTTACACAAATATTACGACGTTCAAATAAATATTATCGGTTCATTTTTATTGTTATTATGTTATTTTTTGACGGTTAAGTTTCAAATAAGTAGTGTTAAACTTTTATCATAGTGTACTATATTAAAGTTTGTTTGTAATTTAGTGATTACTAAATAGTTAGGATTCGAAGTATCCTGTTTTGAGCTAGTTTTTTGTTTAACTTTAAGTGGTATAAAATATAGAAATTACGTCTTGAAGAAGGATAGGTGTTTTTTTGTATAAATATTTTTTGTTAATTTGTTTCCTATTTAATTGTTTAAAATGAAGTGTTTAATGTCTCACTTTTTGAGGTTTATGCCGCAACTGAGCAAGAGTTAATATTGTATTAAAGGATGTTTTTTTAAGTTTTTAGCATGAGTTTGTCAAAGTGGTTCCAATTTATTACACCTAATTTTAAATTCTATCAGGAAGGTTTTTTTGAATTTCCTTTTGTGGCAAATACCCCCGAATTATTCATAGAGTCAACTATAAAAACTCCTGGGAGCAAGCATATCGCTAAAGAGCAGTTAGTGCTAAGGAATAATCCATTTATCAAAGGGTCTATGCGTTATCGAAAAATTGATGACGGCTTATGGCTTACTATAACTGATGTGCAATTTAAGCACGATAGTGTAATTAAATCAGTCTATGCTCCTGATATTCCTAGTGAGCATTATTCTATTACATTTTCCGTTTTTGAAAGCGAAGTACAATTGAATAATGTGTTTATTGATAAAATGCCTTTTCAAAATAAATTCTGGGCTTTTAAAAAACCAGGGGTCGATGTAGGTGCTTGTTTTTACAAAGGCTCTAAATGTTTGTTTTATATTTATTATGTAAGTCCAAGTTGGATTCAAGATCATATTCCCCTAGATCAATTGGATTCTAAGCTTCCTTTTAAAAAGTTTTTGGATTCAGATAAAGGTTTTGTGTCCTATCAAGATATTGTGCCCAATGCGGTAGAATTATCCCAAGAAATCTTAGATACTTTTAAGACATTTAATACGGATATTTTAAATAAAACAATTTTGAAAGCGCAATCTTTGAGTTTGTTAACTTCTTTTTTTAAAAATGTTTTTGCTGATAATCGCGCAGATGACTATCAAGAGAAAGGCTCTGTTGATTATAAAAAAATAGCAAAATGTGAATTGTTAATCACGACAAATTTATCCAAACCTTTTATTGGAATAGATGCACTTGCCGAGAAACTCAATACCTCGACTTCAAAATTAAAAACCGACTTCAAATCAGTTTACGGAAGTTCGATTCTGCGATATAATATAGATAAGAAGATGGAACTGGCCTTACAGTTACTTCAGAATACGAGTATGCAAATCAAACAAATTGCGCTCGAAGTAGGGTATGACAATCCCAGTAAATTTAGTGCTGCATTCAAGAAAAAGCATGACAAACTCCCTTCAGAATTTCGTTCGAATAGTATGTTGGATTAATTTTTTTTCAAAAAAAGTACTACACTCCAAAATTCGTCGATGTCTTACTAAATCTCACTTTTAAGTATTTATAAAAAAAAGTAAGGTTATTCTCGAATAAATATAAAATAATCGATTAATTGTTCAAAAAAGCTGTTGAAATGTCCGAATGGGCTATCGATTTGTCCGAATGGGTTACTCTTTTTTTTATTATTATAGTAATTTTGTTGCATCTGAGTACTCGTCCAATGCTATTGTTGATTAATGCTTGTGATAGAAATTAGAATGTTAAGAGCAGGTTTGTAGCATAAGATGGAATTTTAAATAGATTCTTTTTTTTTGTTTTTTGTAGATCGTTTTTTCGCATGTAGGTTTTATTCTGTTACTTATTTATAGATCATAGCGCGTTAAAAAAGATTTTTCTTGTTGGCAGATTTACAATAAAGAAATGAATTGTTCCAGAACTAAGGTATCGTTCTTTTTTGATTAGATAGTACGATATTCAAAATAGGAGAAAGGGTGATTTTGTGTTTGAGAATGGAATGAATAATTAACAATTTGTGTTTTGTTAGTGAGCTTAGATTTTTTTTTAAAAAGAGCTTAAATTTTATTTTTGCTTAAGTATTTTTTTATAATTAAAAGGATTTCAATCCAAATTTTATAACTATTAAATAATTTAAAAAGGACAGCATATGATTAAATAACTACTCTTCTAAAAATTTACAAATTTTTTAATTATGTAAATTAAAGTAGGTCACCATGGTCTACATAAATTTTAAAAATCTTTTTGTTTTACAGATATTCTTTTTTGGTAATAAGTGCTTTTTGCGTTTGTTTTCCGATAGGAATAGATGTGAAAATCTTTGATTTAGAGTTAAATCAATTGAATAATATCTAATTTATTAATTATGTTTAGAAAAAAAATAGGGATGCTACTAGTATGTCTGTGCTTATTTGTGATAAATGTTCACTCGCAGACAACATATGACTTTTCGACAAATGCAACCTTGTCCTATGGTACTGGCGGTTTTGGTGTTTGGAATACACAGGCCAATATTACTATTGATGGGGTTGATTACATTTTAACTTCAGGAGGAAATGGTTCTTTTACAAATAGTGCTTCTGGAGGTGTTTCTAATGGGAAATGTCTTAAAAAAGATGGTTCTGGAGGAGATAGTTTTAGCTTGAAACGTGTCGATGGGCAAGCTTTTCAGTTTTATGGTATTTGGGTATCGCACCAAAGTATGAATTTCTATAGTAATCCAGCTTATGTGAATCCTCCTGTTACACTACCTCCTTGGTATAATTTAAGTGTCTCAGGGAATAGTTTTTACTTATAAAGATATGACGCCTATGAGTCCGGGGACAGAACCATCAAATTATACTTATAGTTCTATTCCAATCTCAAGTGGTGCCGGTGGAGTTAATGTTACGTCGGTTAATATTTCTTTCCCGGCCATAATATACTATGCTATAGATGATATAAAGGTTGGACCGGCAATTAGTACTTGTACGGTTCCTACAATAACATCAAACCCAACAAATAGAAGTGTTTGTTCAGGTAACAATACTACTTTTAGTATTGCTGCAACAGGAGCGACATCTTATCAATGGCAAGTAAATACTGGTAGTGGTTTTGCAAATATTTCAAATGGAGGTGTTTATTCAAATGCAACTACAAGCAGCTTAGCCATTACGGGAGCGACTGCTGGGATGAACGGTTATTTGTACCGTTGCGTTGCTAGTAGTGGTACTTCAACATGTTTTACTAATTCAAACTCGGGGACGCTTAATGTAACTAGTATTACTGCTACTGCTATTGCACAAACTAATGTAAGTTGTAATGGTGGTTCTAACGGATCAGCTACTGTAGCTGCTAGTGGTGGGACAGCTGGTTATACCTACTCATGGTCTCCATCAGGTGGAACTGCAGCAACTGCAACTGGACTTACTTCAGGAGCATATACAGTAACTATTACTGATGCAAACGGATGTACAGCTACAAAAAGCTTTGTAATTACCCAACCAACTGCTTTAGTAGCAACTGCTATTGCACAAACCAATGTAAGTTGTAATGGTGGTTCTAACGGATCAGCATCTGTCGGGGCAAGTGGTGGAACAGCAGGTTATACCTACGCATGGTCACCATCAGGAGGAACTTCAGCAACTGCAACAGGACTTTCTGCGGGGAATTATACAGCAACTATTACGGATGCTATCGGATGTACTGCTACGAAAAGCTTTACAATCACGCAACCAGGTGCAATTGCTTTGACTCCTGCTTCGCAAACTAATATAGCTTGTAATGGTGGAGCAACTGGTGGTGCTGCTGTGAATACTGCAACTGGTGGTGCCGGTGGTTATACTTATAATTGGACACCTGGAAACCCTGCTGGTGATGGAACAACTTCTGTTACTGGTTTAACGGCTGGAACTTGGACGTGTACTGTAACGGATGCTAACAGTTGTACGACTTCTCAAAGCTTTACAATCACGCAACCAAGTGCAATTGCTTTAACTCCTGCTTCGCAAACTAATATAGCTTGTAATGGTGGAGCAACTGGTGCTGCTACTGTGAATACTGCAACTGGTGGTTCTGGTGGTTATACTTATAATTGGACACCTGGAAACCCTATTGGTGATGGAACAACTGCTGTTACTGGTTTAACGGCTGGAACTTGGATGTGTACTGTAACGGATGCTAACGGTTGTACTACTTCTCAAAGCTTTACAATCACACAGTCAACTGCTTTAGTAGCAACTACATCTCAAACGAATGTAAGTTGCAATGGAGGTTCAAATGGATCAGCATCTGTCGGGGCAAGTGGTGGAACAGCAGGTTATACCTACGCATGGTCACCATCAGGAGGAACTTCAGCAACTGCAACAGGACTTTCTGCGGGGAATTATACAGCAACTATTACGGATGCTAACGGATGTACTGCTACGAAAAGCTTTACTCTTACTCAACCAGCTGTTTTGTCGGCTTCAATCGCTTCACAAACAAATATTGCTTGTAGTGGAGGTGCTACGGGATCTTCTACAGTTACTGTAACTGGCGGAACAGCTCCTTATACTTATCTTTGGAGTAACGCAGCAACTACAGCTACAATTACTGGAGTAATTGCTGGAACATACAATGTTACTGCTACCGATGCTAATGGATGTACAAGTGCTACTTCTGTTACAATAACTCAGCCAACAGTTTTATCGGCATCAATCGCTTCACAAACAAATATTGCTTGTAATGGAGGTGCTACGGGATCTTCTACAGTTACTGTAACTGGTGGAACAACTCCTTACACTTATCTTTGGAGTAATGGAGCTACTACTGCTACAATTACTGGAGTGACTGCTGGAACATACAATGTTACTGCTACCGATGCTAATGGATGTACAAGTGTTACTTCTGTTACAATTACTGAGCCAACAGTTTTAGTAGCAACTACAATTGCTCAAACAAATGTAAGTTGTAATGGAGGCTCAAACGGCTCAGCTACTGTAATTGCTAACGGTGGAACAGCAGGTTATACCTACGCATGGTCACCATCAGGAGGAACAGCTGCAACTGCAACAGGGCTTGCTGCAGGAGTGTATGCAGTAACGATTACGGATGCGAACGGATGTACAGCTGTAGCTAATGCAACTATAACGCAGCCTTCAAGTATGCAAATCGCTATGGGTACTCCTGTTGTATATGAAGAAACTTTTGTTAATGGACAAAGTTATTGTGGAGGGACTTCTAATTTTGATAATTGGATTTTATTTCGTTCAAAATTAAACCTAAGTTCTAATTATTCTAGTTTAACTTTTTCAAGTTCTGCTATGCCTGATGGAATTACACTTAATGACCCTATAGCTATTAATCAGATTGCTGCAGCGCTTCAAAACGGGACTTCGGTTATAGTAACATCTGAAGGTCATACTTGGAATGTAGGAATAGGCTGCACTAGTGGTAGTTGCAGTGATGCGAGTGTTGTAGAATTAAGTGTAGATAATGGTGGTTCATGTTCTTGTGGACCAGGTGGATCATTACGTCCCCAAATTGGAAATCAAAACTGGGGAGGTTTAGGAGGAGTGACTTGTAGTGCTCCAACTCAAACTATGAAATTAAAGTTTGGAGGCGAGATAACAAATGTTAGCTGTAAGAACGGCAATGACGGTGCTGTTAAAGCAAATGTAAGCGGAGGTACTGCTCCTTATACATATCAGTGGGCAGGTTCTCCAACAGGAGATGGTACTGATTCTGTTACGGGACTTACAGCAGGAACCTATGGATTAACAGTAACTGATGCTAATGGATGTGTCTCTACCTCTTCGGTAACTATTACAGAGCCTGCATTGCTAGTTGCTACTGCTGTAGTAAATGTAAATGTAACGTGTAATGGTCTTTTTGACGGAGAAGCTACGGCAGCCGCAACAGGTGGTACAGCTCCTTATACTTATCTTTGGAGTAACGCAGCAACTACAGCCAGAATTAGTGGGGTAGCTTCTGGAACATACAATGTAACCGCTACTGATGCTAATGGATGTACTAGTGCTTCTTCTGTTACAATTACTGAACCAACAGCTTTATCGGCTTCAATCGCATCACAAACAAATGTTTCTTGTAATGGTGGTGCTAATGGATCTTCTACAGTTACTGTAACTGGTGGAACAGCACCTTATACTTATCTTTGGAGTAATGGAGCTACTACTGCTTCAATTACTGGAGTAATTGCTGGAACATACAATGTTACTGTTACCGATGCTAATGGATGTACAAGTGCTACTTCTGTTAAAATTACTCAGCCAACAGTTTTATCGGCATCTATCGCTTCACAAACAAATATTTCTTGTAATGGAGTTGCTACGGGATCTTCTACAGTTACTGTAACTGGCGGAACAGCACCTTATACTTATCTTTGGAGTAATGGAGCTACTACTGCTTCAATTACTGGAGTAATTGCTGGAACATACAATGTTACTGCTACTGATGCTAATGGATGTACAAGTGTTACTTCTGTTACAATTACTGAGCCGACAGCTTTATCGGCTTCAATCGCTTCACAAACAAATATTTCATGTAATGGAGATGCTACGGGATCTTCTATAGTTTCTGTAACTGGTGGAACAGCGCCTTATACTTATCTTTGGAGTAATGGAGCTACAACTGCTTCAATTACTGGAGTAATTGCTGGAACATACAATGTTACTGCTACCGATGCAAATGGATGTACAAGTGCTACTTCTGTTACAATTACTGAGCCAACAGCATTGAGCTTTACAGTCACTACTTTATCAGGTTATGATTATAATACTGCCTATTCTCAAACAATTGAGGTAAGTGGAGGTACAGGAATAAAATCGTACGCTGTTACTGCAGGAAATTTGCCTTCAGGATTTACTTTATCGTCAACTGGTGTGATATCAGGAGTTTCAACACAAGTGGCTGATAGTAATTTTACAGTTACGGTTACTGATCTTAATGGTTGTACTGCTACATATACTTATGTGCTAAAAATAAATCAAATACTAATTACCGTAACAGCTACAGCATCTCAAACAAAAGTGTATGGACAGAACGATTCTGTTTTAACATATACTGTGACACCAAATTTATTAAGTGGAGATTCATTTACAGGAGCATTAACTAGAGTTGCTGGAGAGAGTGTAGGTGTCTATGCTATAAACGTAGGGACACTTTCAGCTGGTTCTAAATATTTAATGACTTATGTTAGTAATGATTTTAGAATTACAACAAAACCAATAATGGTAACTCCTAATGCAGCACAAACAAAAGTGTATGGAGCAGCAGATCCTATTCTTGCATATTCAACGACGCCAAGTTTAGTAAGTGGAGATTCATTTATAGGAGCTTTAACAAGAGTTGCAGGTGAGAATGTAGGTACTTATTCTATTGGACAAGGGAATTTAAGTGCTGGTTCAAATTATACTATTAGTTATGTTAGTAAAGACTTTGGAATTACCGCAAAACCAATTACGGTAACTGCTAGCGCTGCACAAGAAAAAGTTTATGGTACTGTTGATCCTGTTTTTGCCTATTCAGCTTCTACAAGTTTAGTAAATGGAGATTCATTTACAGGAACTTTAACCAGAGTTGCTGGTGAGAATGTAGGTGTTTATGCAATTGGACAAGGAAATTTAAGTGCTGGTTCAAATTATACTATTAATTATGTAAGTAAAGACTTTGGAATTACAGCAAAACCAATTACGGTAACTGCTAACGCTTCACAAGAAAAAGTATATGGCACTGTTGACCCTATTTTTGCCTATTCAGCTTCTACAAGTTTAGTAAGTGGAGATTCATTTACAGGAGCTTTGACAAGAGTTGTTGGTGAGAACGTTGGTTCTTATGGAATTGGACAAGGGAATTTAAGTGCTGGTTCAAATTATACTATTAGTTATGTAAGTAATGATTTTAGAATTACCGCAAAACCAATTACGGTAACTGCTACTGCTCTACAAACAAAAGTGTATGGTATGGCTGATCCTGTTTTTGGGTATTCAGTTTCTCCAAGTTTAGTGGGAAGTAATGTATTTACAGGAGCTTTAACAAGAGTTGCTGGAGAGAATGTTGGTTCTTATGGAATTGGGCAAGGAAGTTTGAGTGCTGGTTCAAATTATACAATTAGCTACCTTGGTACTAATTTTAGTATTACTAAAGCTGATCAGGTAATTACATGGAATCAAACTTTAGGATTTGGATGCGATGGACAGACTAATGTTGTTTTAACCGCGACTTCTAATAGTGGTTTAGCTGTAAGTTACGCATCATCTAATAGTAATATCGCGAAAATTTCGAATGGTTCATTAGTATTCAGTGATTATGGTTCTACAACTATTACTGCTTCACAAGCGGGTAACATAAATTATAATCAAGCCGTAGCAGTACTGTTGCCGGTTGTAAACAGTCAGCCTAACTTGATTAAGCAACAATTTGAAAATGTTATTTTCTTTGACAACAGTTCTAGAAGTTTTAGTTCTTATAGTTGGTATAAAAATGGTGCTCAAGTTCCAAGTCAAACGGCTCAGTATTTCAAAGAAAACGGAGCTTTAAATGGGACTTATTATGCTGTTGCTACAAAACTAGACGGGACTGTAATTACTACTTGTTCATTAGATTTGTCGCCAACATTAGAAGAGGAATATATTAAAATTGTCCCGAATCCAGTTAAAGCGAATGCGAGTTATGAACTTGTAACTAATGTGGAATCTTCAAGATTAAAGAATGCTCATGTTGAAGTATTTAGTGTTGGTGGATTGTTATTAGCGAATAAAATTATTAGTGAGAATACAGTGAATTTAGTAGCTCCCACTGTCGAAGGTATTTATATTGTAAAAATGACCTTAGCAAATGGAAAGTATTTCACAAAAAATCTTCTAGTAAAAAATTAAATAATTTAGAGTATGAAATCCTCATTAAATGGTAATGAGGATGGATTATTCTAATGCAAAAAAAACACGTACAAGTATGAAATTTAATATTAAAAACATAATAGGAATTACGGCCTTTTTAATTTCTCAGGGAATGATTGCTCAATTTTATATAGGTGCGCAATCAGGAATAGGGAATATTCAAAGTGATGTGAAAGGAACAACTGCAGGGAATAGACTTGGAGGAGCGGTAAAAGCGGGTTATATTTATCCTTTAACTAATCATATCGGAATTGGAGCGGGCTTAGAATTTTCTCAATATAAACAACAGGTTTCTTTGAGTAGTTCGTCAGTAACCCTATGTAATTTTGAAGTTGATCCTTCCACTTCTGCTTTTGTATATAATGTAACAACAAGTAATTATAAGGAAGAACAAACCTTGCATGCCGTTCAGATTCCTCTTTTTGTACAGTATAGCACAAATATTAATAAAGGCATCGATTTTAATTTTAGAGCAGGGGCTAAATACTTTTTGCCTGTAAATTATAAAATCGAAGCAACAGCAAATTCAGTAAATGGAAGTGCTTATTATCCAGATGTTAATTTGACTATTACTGATTTGCCAGAATATGGTTTTGGAGGTCAAAGTAACTATTCAGCTTCTGGGGAGTATCAAACTAAGGGAATTATAATGAGTATGTTTGAGTTGGGTTTTACATTTGATATGGGTAAAAAGAACGCGCTATATGCAGCAATGTTCCTTGAAAAAGGATACGGTTCGATTCTTGATCAAAATCAAGATGAATCTTATATTGGTTATAATCCAACTTCTGCAGAGAATAGAAAAGCGAATGGATTGTACAGTACTGATAAAGACGCAAAAATTCAACCTGTAGCATTTGGTCTAACATTAGGATGGAATTTTAAATAGATTCATTTATTTTTTTATAAAAGGTCTTGATGAAAAATCAAGGCCTTTTTTGTTGCCTTTTTTCTGACATGTAGGCTTTGTGGTTTTTCACTGTTTCTTAATTGGCGTTAATAGCGCGTAAAAAACGAAGTTATTTGTTCTCCGCTTTACTTCATAAAACTACTTTTTGGCGGAAACTGGGCCACTATTTTTTTGATAAAATAGTACGACATCCAAAAAACACATAGCAAGCTTATTTTCCTTTTTAAAGAGGAATCATTAGAGCAATTACTTATGCAAGAAGATAAAATAATTTTTAGGATTTATTTTTGAATCAAGTCTCAGGAAGTTAAAATCTATATTTTGCAGTTACTAATAAATATCGTGGGACTAAGTTAATTGTTGATGTATAGGAAGTGTAATTATCTAAAGAAACTAAAGTAAATTCCTGTTCATTAGTCAAATTATTCAGCATAAATCGGTAAGAAAACCTGCTTTCCATAGGATTGTAGTTAATCACAGCATTAACAAATGAATAATTATTACTATTCATTTTATAAAAAGTACTATTAACTTCTGCTAGCCAGGTTTTTGATATTTTATAATTACTATTTATAAAAAAATCGGCAGTTTCGTTTTTCGTGGTAATTCCATTGAATTTCGATTGAAAATAATTGTAATTTACACCAAAGTCAAAATTTATAGGAAGTTTAAGGTAGGTAGTGCCAGAAAATTTATACGTGCTATTGTAACTTTTTAGAGCGTTATATTCTGTACTATTTGCTTTTGTTGGGTTTGAACTCCAATTTTGAGAAGTTTCAAGTTTTGTCGCTAATTTTATGGATCTAAAATAATTTACAATATTGAAATTCCCATTGTAACTATCACCTCCTTTACTGAGAATGTAATTTTCAAAATTAAAATTATTTGTAATGGTACTTTCACTGTTTACTATTCTTTTAGATTGTAAATAGAAAAAGCTCGAGCTTATTGAGAATCTTTTTTCATCATTAAATAAAGTGTGAAAAAAGGAGAATGCTTTATTTCTAATCAGTCCGTCATAGCTTGTGCCTTTTCTAAAACTTCTATAATCAATTAATTGAGGGTTAGTTGTTAAATAATTTATTTCCGGTAAATTGTTGTTTTCGGAATAACTAAAAGTGAAATTTCCAAGACTAGTTTTTTTAATGTTCAAAAAAGCTTTTGAATTAAATAGAGAAACGTTGTTTATCATGGAATTAGTGTCAAAATGATTTTGGGTGTAGTTTAAACTTGCTGTAAAATCAATTTTTCTAGAAAAGTTGTATCTGATTGCATTTTCAACAGAAAAAAGGTTCTGTTTTAATTTGGAATGATTTTCATAATCAGTATTTCGGTTGTTTTCTATAATGAAGTTATTGTTCAGGATTTCGTTGCTATTCTCATATTGCAAAGCAATAGTATGTTCGAGTTTTCTATACTGGGAAATTAGTTTGCTTTTTATGCCAAAATATAAAATAGAATTATCAGCAATTTGTGAAGCTGAAGCATCGGAACTAGCATTTAAAAACTGATTTAAAAATGGAGAAGTTATTTTACTTTCTTGATTAATGAGATCATTTCCAAAATAAATATAATTGTTTAATATTTTGGTGTCAGAGATTCTATAAGTATGATTTAGATGGTTGTAAAAAGTTTGATTTTTGCCTATTGATGCTTGCTCAATCTGACTAGTATTGAAAATTAAATCTGCATTAATACGGTTTGGATTGTTTTTATAAATCAATAAATTTGTAATATAGTTATCTTGATTCGCGAAATATTTCAGTTCTAGCTCTCCCGCTGATAATGTTTTTTTACTTTGATATAAATTTGTTTCCGTATTTGAAATTGGATTTGCACCAATATTATAAATTGTCTCAGAAAATGAGTTTTGAGTTTGATTGTCATTAGCAAAATAGCCAACACCGCGTAAAGTGATATTTGGTTTTAATTTTTTTGTAAAACTCAGGGAATTGAACAAAGCTTTATTAAAAACACTTTGTGATTTACTGAAGGAATTGTTTTCGTTACTGCTAATGTTGTAATGATTGTGTGCTGTTTTCTCCAGTCTGTCTTGACCGAAGATGCTGTTTTCTATAACTGCATTACTTACTTGATCAGTTGCTTTGTCTCCTGAATTATTATAATCTGCCAGATAAAACAGTTTAATTTTCTTTTTAAGTAATCCTAAATTAAGGCTTTCTTTCCAGCGGTTTTCTGAAACAATTCCAGCTCCAATCAATATGTTCCCAAACCAAACATTTTGTTTGTCTTTTTTTAACTTCAAATTCAGAGCAGTTTTATCTGAATTGTTCATTTTTTTAAGAATGGGATTGTCTTCAAAACCATCTATAATTTGTACAGCATCTAGTAATTTGGCATCCAGATTTTTTGATAATAATTTGTAGTTTTTATCAAATAAATCCTTTCCTTGTATTAATAACTTGTCAATATATTTTCCATGGGCTTTAATTGAGCCGTCTTTAAGAACCTCAATTCCGGGTAGTTTTTTAAGAATATCCTCAACCGTTTGTTCCGTTTTGTTTCCAAAGGATGCTACTTTTATTGTTGTGGTATCTCGATCTATTTTTATTTTCTGATTGGATGCAATTACTACTTCTTTTAAGTGTTCTAATTTTTCTTCTAAAATAAAAGATTGGGAAATATTTTTTTCTGAGTTTAAATCCAGTTGTACCTCTTTTTTTGAATACCCTAAACAAGAAATTGTAATCGTTATTGCATTATTGATAGGTTTCTCAAAGAGTAAATTGTAATTCCCGTTTTGATCAGTATATGTATAGGATAATGTGCTTGAAGTATTATCTAAAACCATAACAGAAGCACTTTCGATGCTTCTGTTAGTTATGTCTTTGGCTGTTCCTGACAATTTGATTTCTTGTGAAAGAATTGTAATAGGTAAGAGGAGTAAGATATATATGGTTTTTAACATACTACTGAAATTCTAAAAACATATTTGCTGCTATTGGGTCATTAAAAGTAGCATTGGGAAATTGCTTCTGTGCCATTCTATTCTTCTCAATTGTTTTAATTTGTTGTTCTTTTTGAAAATTCAGAAATTCATTGTAATTTTTAATACTTATGCCATGTGGAATAGACATGTATTTCACATTTTCTAAATTTTTAGTAGGATACTCTACGCTTTTAAAATACCAGCTTATAAATTTATTAGTATCGTAAGCTTCTAAAATTAATCCAGGTAAGCCATGTAGTTTCCATGGTCCGAAAGGGACAGAAATTTCCGGACAAAACCAAGCGGTATAATTTCTTCCTCTAAAAAAAGTGGTAGCTTTCTGGCAATTAAATTGTCCTATTTTTTTAGTTACTTTTTCAATTTTCCAATTCATTTCAGGTACTACTTCTTTTATGTATACTTGTGTGCGGTATAATAAGTTAGACCACATCGTTTTCTTTGCAATATTATAAACTACCTGGTCTCCTTGTTTACTGACTTTTATTCCTAAGTGAATACTTCTAGTATTTCCTTCTTCGTTTTCGAATGTTGATTCTTGGTTTAATTTTTCAACTTTTTCTAAACTATCCTTTGCGGTAACATAGTATGATTGCTCTTTGTTAAAAACCATATAAGCATTACTGTCTGGGCCTTTTGCATTTCCGATATCTAAAGCATTTATTTGGCCGTAATATATAATTCCTTTTTGTTGTGCATAGATAAACAGATTAAAAAGGAGTGTAAAAACTAAAAATTTGGATTTCATTTTTTTTTGATGGTTAAATGATGATTGTATTTTAATCATTGTATAGCCTCGTAAATTTTGTAAAAATAACTGCACTATACAATACCCACTTTTAGTGATATTTAAAAGAGATTACTTGTCGGTTTGTTTTGCTATTAATTCTTTTTATTTATAATTAGTAGAAACCAATAGTACTTTTTTTAAGATTAAAATAAGCATTGCTATTTGTTGATAACTTGGCTTCGTTCTTACTTGAAAAAAACCTAATTTTGAAATTCATTTTTTGTAATTTACATAAAATGTAATCACCTCATTTACAGATATGTATTTAATATTCGATACTGAAACCACAGGATTACCAAAGCGTTGGGATGCGCCCATAACCGATACGGCTAACTGGCCGCGCTGTATACAAATTGCCTGGCAGCTGCATGACGATATGGGGAAGCTCATCGAGCATCAGGATTATTTGGTAAAACCAGAAGGCTTTAATATTCCGTATGATGCGGAACGAATTCACGGTATTTCTACTGAATTGGCTGAAGCCGAAGGGGTTTCTTTGGCAGAAGTATTAGAGAAATTTAATATTGCCTTAAGTAAAGCCAAATTTATTGTGGGTCAAAATCTAGGGTTTGACGTCAATATTATGGGCTGTGAGTTTCATAGGTTAGCTGTTGAAAGTCCAATGGCTTCCATGCCTGTTTTGGATACCTGTACAGAAGTGACTGCTAAGTTATTGGAATTGCCTGGAGGTCGTGGAGGTCGATTCAAGTTACCAACACTTACTGAATTACATCAGTATTTATTTAATAAACCATTCTCAGAAGCGCATAATGCCACTGCCGATGTGGAGGCAACCACGCGTTGTTTCCTTGAATTAATACGTAGAGAGAATTATACTGCAGAAAAGCTAGATGTTCCTGCTAGCTATTTTAGGGATTTTCAAAGTAAAAACCCGACTGAGATTAAACTCATTGGCTTAAAGCATATCAATTTAAAGCAAGCTTCTGATAAAATTCGCCAGCAGTTTGGAGAAAAACAGGGTGCAACAATTTCTAAACAAGAACTTACAGAGAATAAAAAAGTCCTTGTTGATACTGATTTTGTGCATTTGCATAATCATACTCAATTTTCGGTTTTACAGTCTACGATTAGTATTCCGGCATTGGTAAAAGCAGCTTCACAACAAAAGATGCCTGCCGTTGCTATGACGGATCACGCCAACTTAATGGGGGCTTTTCACTTTGTTAGAGATGTTTTAAATCATAATAAAGCTGCTGAAGCCAAGAATAAAGCCTCCGTTGAAAATGGCGAGGAGCCTACCGAGGTTCCGATGAAACCAATCGTGGGTTGTGAATTTTTTGTCTGTGAAGACCACAAGGACAAATCCCGTAAGGACAATGGATACCAAATAGTGCTTTTGGCGAAGACCAAAAAAGGATACCATAATCTGGCTAAAATGTCTTCGATTGCGTACACGGAAGGTTTTTATTATGTGCCTAGAATTGACCGAAAGGTTATCCAAAAATACAAGGAAGACATTATTGTCTTATCAGGAAATCTCTATGGTGAGATTCCAAGCAAGGTTTTAAACCTTGGTGAAAACCAAGCCGAAGAAGCTTTAATCTGGTGGAAAGAAGAATTCAAAGAAGATTTTTATATTGAGGTGATGCGTCACAATCAAGAAGATGAAAATAGGGTAAATACCACTTTGATTTCTTTGGCTAGAAAACATGACGTTAAAATTGTTGCTACTAACAATACCTTTTATATAGATAAAGAGAATGCCAATGCGCACGATATTTTACTTTGTGTGCGTGATGGAGAAAAGCAGACAACGCCTATAGGTCGTGGTCGTGGCTATCGTTTTGGTCTACCCAACCAAGAATATTATTTCAAGACAGGGGAGGAAATGAAAAAACTTTTCACTGATTTGCCAGAATCGATTTCGAATCTAAGTGAAATTGTGGATAAAATTGAAATCTACAATCTGGCACGTGAAGTTTTGTTACCTAAATTTGAAATCCCAGAGGAGTTCAATGTTCCTGAAGATGCAGTTGACGGTGGAGTACGTGGGGAAAATGCTTATTTGAGACATCTTACTTATGAAGGTGCAAATAGAAGATATGCTGAAATCACTGATGAGGTGCGTGAACGTCTTGATTTTGAATTATTGACTATTTCTAATTCTGGTTATCCGGGATATTTCTTGATTGTACAAGATTTAATTGCCGAAGCAAGAAGAATGGGTGTTTCGGTAGGTCCAGGACGTGGATCTGCAGCTGGATCAGTTGTAGCCTACTGTTTGAAGATTACGAACATTGATCCGTTGATGTACAATTTGCTTTTTGAGCGTTTCCTGAATCCCGATCGTGTGTCCCTGCCCGATATTGATATCGATTTTGATGATGAAGGACGAAGCAGTGTCATGGATTATGTGATACGCAAATATGGTTCAAAGCAAGTGGCTCAGATTATTACTTATGGTAAAATGGCGACGAAATCCGCTATTCGTGATACAGCTCGTGTACTAGATTTACCTTTGTTTGAGGCTGATAAAATAGCCAAATTGATTCCTGGGATGATGCCGTCTAAGTGGAATTTATCTCGATTCCTGAATGAAGAGGAAGCTGTTATTAAAAAAGTGGTTCGCCCTGAAGAATGGGATAAAATAAAGGAGTTAATAGGTCTTGCGGGTGAGGATGATTTGAGTGGGGAAACCATTCAACAAGCGACAATTTTAGAAGGGAATCTTAGAAATACAGGAATTCATGCCTGTGGGGTGATTATTACTCCAAGTGATATTACTGATTTTGTTCCCGTGGCTACGGCCAAAGATTCTGATTTGTATGTAACCCAATTTGATAACTCCGTTGTAGAAACAGCTGGTTTGTTAAAGATGGACTTCTTGGGTTTGAAAACCCTAACCTTAATAAAAGACACAGTTAAACTTGTAAAATATAGAAGTAATATAGATCTAAATCCGGATGAATTTCCAATTGATGATTTAAAAACATACGAGCTTTTCCAGCGAGGAGAAACGGTAGGGATATTTCAATATGAATCTCCTGGGATGCAAAAATATATGAAGGAATTGAAGCCAACGGTTTTTCCTGATTTAATTGCCATGAATGCTTTGTATCGTCCAGGTCCAATTGCCTATATTCCAAGTTTCGTAAAAAGAAAAAATGGGGAAGAAGAGATTATTTATGATCTTGATGCTTGTGAAGAATTGTTGAAAGATACTTACGGAATTACCGTTTACCAAGAGCAGGTAATGCTTTTGTCCCAAAAACTAGCTGATTTCTCAAAAGGTGATGCCGATGTTTTGCGTAAAGCAATGGGAAAAAAACAAAAAGATGTTCTAGATAAAATGAAGCCTAAATTTATCAATCAGGCTGCAGCCAAAGGGCATGCTGTTGATAAATTAGAAAAGATTTGGAAAGACTGGGAAGCATTTGCAGAGTACGCCTTTAATAAATCGCACTCTACCTGTTATGCTTGGATTGCGTATCAAACAGCCTATTTAAAAGCCAATTACCCTGCCGAATATATGGCAGCGGTGTTATCTAATAATATGAGTGACATCAAGCAAGTATCTTTTTTTATGGAGGAATGCAAGCGAATGGGACTGGAAGTTTTGGGTCCAGACGTTAATGAATCGTTTTATAAATTTACGGTAAATGATAATTATGCGGTTCGTTTTGGAATGGGAGCTGTTAAAGGTGTGGGTGCCGGTGCTGTTGCAACTCTAGTTGAAAAAAGAAAAGATGGAAAATACAAGTCGATTTTTGACTTGACCAAACGAATTGATTTGCGTGCTGCCAATAAAAAAGCATTGGAAAATTTAGCATTGGCTGGTGGCTTTGACTCCTTTTTAGGAACGACTCGCGCGCAATATTTTCATGATGATGGAGACGGAATCACCTTTTACGAAAAAGCGATTCGTTATGGTGCAAAATTCCAAGAGAATGAGAATTCATCACAGGTAAGTTTGTTTGGAGAAAGTAGTGATGTGCAAATCGCAGAACCTATTGTGCCACCTTGTGAGGACTGGAGTACAATGGAAAAGCTAGCCAAAGAAAAAGAAGTGGTTGGGATTTATATCTCGGGACACCCACTGGATGATTATAAGTTTGAGATGAAATATTTTTGTAACGCCAAGCTGGAAGCGCTCAGAAGTATGGAGCTCCACGTGGGGAAAAGTTTGACTTTTGGTGGGATCATAAATGATGTGCAACACAGAGTAGCCAAAAACGGAAAAGGTTGGGCGATATTTACATTAGAGGGATATGATGAAAGTTATGAGTTTAAGATCTTTGGTGAAGAATATTTGAAGTTTCGTCATTTCTTGATTCAGAATAACTTTACTTATATGAAAGTGTTGGTCAAAGAGGGCTGGACAAATCAGGATACTGGGAAGAAAAGTGATCCTAGGATTCAGTTTACGTTAGTTCAGTACTTACAGGATGTGTTGGATACCTTTGCCAAAAAATTAATTGTACTCTTGAATATTACCGATCTACAGGCCGAATTCATTCATAAATTAAGTCATCTTTTTCAAGAAAACAAAGGAGATAATCAGGTGTCATTTGAAATTATGGAATTGGAAAAGATCAAGAAAATAATTGAAACTGCACCGCTTCAGTTAGAAAATGATAGCGATGATTTTGTGGAAGCGAATGATGATGTTGAAGCTTCTGAATCTGAAGAAAAGGAAGCTGCTGAGGTTACTGAAATAGAAGAAATTAAAGTAGTGACCAAGTTGACCATGCCAAGCAGAAGATTAAAGATCAAAATATCCAATGAATTATTAGTGGAGCTAGAAAAAATGCAGATTAATTTTAAATTGAATTAGTTTAGACGCATTTTTGTATAAAAGTAAAGCAGATAAATCGTTATAGTATGACGATTTATCTGCTTTTTTTATGGCTTTTGACATAGTTTGAGAATGTATTTAAATTTTAAAATGTTAATGTTTTTGGCCTAAACGGCTGGTTTCTATATGCGTGCATATAATTGTCTTTTTGTAGCCAAATATCTTTAGAAAATTGGGAAAGGCGTCAATTTAAATTTTTTATTTTTGTTGTAAACAAAAAAGATAATTATGAAAAAGAAGCTGTTTATGATAGGGCTTATGGCTTGTTCAATGACTATGTTAGGACAAATTGATAAAAATGAAAAGAAACAAGAAAGCTGGTATTTCAAACTTGGAGGGTCGTATTTTGGTCAAACTGCAGCGACTGAGTTTCCTACTGTTGGTGGGAATTTGCCTTTAAGTAGAACATATGTTGGAGGGAAATTAGTTTCGGAAGAAAGTGTTACTGGATCTTTTGGTGAAGGTTTTAGAACAGGAGTAACCGCTGGTTATAGATTTAATACACGCGTAGGTGTTGAAATGGGGGTTAATTATTATTCAAGTAGTGACAAAACTATGGCCCAAACTACTACTGATCAAATTTTTGTTTCTAATGGTAAGCCAGTTTATAACTTTAAATCAGTTGGGAAAATAACAGCATTTGATGTGGCGCCAGCTTTGGTTTTATTTTTAGGCGAGCATAATGGTTTTGAACCATATTCAAAAGTAGGAGTTATTGTTCCTGTTCATGGAGATTTAGAGATTACAACTGATGCAATTGCTCCTACGGGAGTTGCAAGTCCTGCCACAGTAGCTGTTCGTAGTGTGGATCAAGTTAAGCCAAACCCTACATTAGGTTTTATGGCAACTTTAGGTACTTCATATAAATTAGGGAAAAATATTTCAGCATTTGCTGAATTAGAGTATCGTAATTTTACTGTACACGGTAAAACAAAAGAGACTACTGAGTTTACTCAAAATGGTCAAGATGCTTTGTCAACAAGGTCGAATGCTCAAATCAATACAAACTATGTAGATCGTTTAGATGTAAATTCTAACAATTCTATGACTAATCCAAATGGAGTTGATTCAACAAAACCAATGGATGAATTAAGTTCTTATGTTGGAATTAGTGGTTTAGGTTTGACTTTAGGGTTAAAATACAGTCTGTAATTCAAATACAATATATTCAAAGGAGACCTGCTGAAAAGCGGGTCTTTTTTTTGGAATAATTTTCTTGGGATTGCCAACTATCATAGCCCTGATGAAAGCGGCATCCTTTGATTGCCTCCTTTAGGCAATTAAAGATACAGCGAACAGCAGGAAATGGCTCCTAATAAATATAAAATACAAGCAAAATCAGATAAATAGCAATTGTCAATGCTTTCATAACCAAAACTAATTTGAGAATGGTGCTTCATCGGTTTTAAATTTATAAATTTGTATTCTAGTTTTAAATAAGATTAAAACTTTAAACTTTAAACAAACATATTATGGCATTAGCAATAACAGACGCTACTTTTGAAGAAGTAGTTTTGAAATCAACAAAACCAGTAATGGTAGATTTTTGGGCAGCATGGTGCGGACCTTGTAGAATGGTAGGTCCAATCATTGACGAATTGAGTACTGAATACGACGGAAAAGTGGTAATTGGGAAAGTGGATGTAGATGCAAACCAAGAATTTGCTGCGAAATACGGAGTGAGAAACATCCCTACAGTTTTGGTGTTTCATAACGGTGAAGTAGTAGGGAAGCAAGTAGGAGTAGCTCCTAAGCAAACTTACGCAGACAGTTTAGACGCGTTGTTGTAATCAGTAGATTGCAATTTATATAAAATCTGAAGAAATTCAGGTTGAAAAGGTTTGACGTAAGTCAAACCTTTTTTTTATTTTTATCCAAAATAAAACCAATTGTTGGATGAAAAAAAGTGTCTTATTGTTGTGTGTTTTTTCTTTAGTGTTGTCTTGTCAATCTGTTAAGAAACCAGTTTTGCTAGAAACTGGAATTTCTAAGGAGTTAGCTATTTTCCGTAAAAGTCAAATATCAGATGTTTTTTATACGCTTTCATTTGATATACCTAAAAAGAAAGAAGAGCCAATTGTGTCTACTCTTAAAGTAGATCTTAAAATCAATAATAACAAAGAACCTTTGTATTTGGATTTTAATGAAAAGAAAGAAAATCTAAAAAAGGTTGTTGTTAACGGCAAGGAGATTATTGTTTTACATGAAAAGCAACATTTGATTATTCCTAAAGAAAACCTTTTACTAGGTGCGAATAAAATTGAAGTAAATTTTATTGCCGGAAACTTATCACTTAATAGGAATGATGATTTTTTATACACTTTATTAGTTCCAGACAGAGCGAGTACTTTGTTTCCTTGTTTTGATCAGCCTGACATTAAAGCGAATTACACACTAGAGATTAAAGCACCAAAAGATTGGGCTGTTTTAACGTCAAGTGCCGTAAGTAAAGAAACTCAAGAGGGTGACTTTATAAGATATCAATTTGAGCAATCAGATAAGATGAGTACTTATTTGTTTTCTTTTGTAGCGGGTGAATTTAAAAGTAGTTCACAAGCAGCAGGTTTTCCTATGAAAATGTTGTTTAGAGAAAATAATGACGAAAAAGTCAAAGCAAGTACTGCTACTATTTTTGATTTACACCGTCAAGCAATTTCATATTTAGAGCAATACACTAATTTTCCGTTTCCATTCAAGAAAATGGATTTTGCTGCGATTCCTGTTTTTCAATATGGAGGAATGGAACATGTTGGGGCGATACAATATAAAGAAAGCTCGTTATTTTTAGACAATAGTGCTACAGATAGTGAGAAATTAACTAGAGGAAAATTAATAGCTCATGAGACTTCTCATATGTGGTTTGGCGATTTAGTAACTATGAAATGGTTTGATGATGTATGGATGAAAGAGGTGTTTGCTAATTTCATGGCGGATAAAATAATGAATCCAGCGTTTCCAAATACCAATCATAATTTGCAATTTCTTACAGCTCATTACCCAGCTGCTTATAGTGAAGATCGCACTAAAGGAACGCATCCAATTCGTCAAGAGTTAGCCAATCTTAAAAACGCAGGCTCTCTTTATGGAGGTATTATTTATTATAAAGCGCCTATTATGATGCGACAGTTAGAGACTACAATGGGTAAAGAAGCATTTCAAAAAGGCATTCAAAAGTATATTCGTAAATATGCTAATGATAATGCAACTTGGGAAAACCTTGTTGAAATTCTGGATGCAGAGACGTCTATGGATCTTAAAAAATGGAGTGCTGTATGGGTGAATCAATCCGGTAGAGCGCTATTTAAAGATAAAATCATTTATGATGAGAATGGGAAAATAAAGAAATTTGAAATTCAACAACAGGCAGAAGACGGATCGTCTAATGTCTGGCCACAGCTATTTGAAGTTGGATTTGTTTATCCAGATACAACTAAAGTATTTAATGTAGCAGTAGTAGGGCAAACAACAGACTTGAAAGAAGTGGTAGGTTTAGGAAAACCACTTGCGGTGATTTATAATTATAATGGTTACGGCTATGGTGTATTTCCTATTGATCGCAGTTTATTAGATTCGATAGCATTAGTTAAAGATGATGTTGCGCGTGCTTATAGTTATATCAATCTTTATGAGAATACGCTAACAGGGACTATTGCTCCGCAATTGGCTTTTGATGTTTGTTTAAAAGGGATTAATGTCGAAAAAAATGAATTAATCGCTAAGTTGTTGACAGAGCAATTGAATTCATTATTTTGGAATTTTCTTACTAAGAAGCAACAATTACTTAGTCAAAGTCGCTTAGAGGCTGTAGTTTACAATAGAATGCAAGAGGATTTACCTTCGAATATCAAAAAAACTTTATTTGTCTTGTTTCAAAACATGGCTTATTCAGAAATAGCTAGTGAAAAACTTTTTAAAGTGTGGAATAAAGAAGTTGTGATTGCTAGTTTAAAACTTAATGAGGAGGATTTCACGAGTATGGCGATGAGTTTAGTGCTTTTTAATCAACATAATTCAGATGAAATACTTGTAAAGGCAAGGGTGTCAATTAGTAATCCTGATAAACTAAAAAGATTTGATTTTTTACTACCTTCATTGTCTAATGATGAGATGGTAAGAGATGGTTTTATGGAATCGTTGAAAGAAGATGAAAATAGAGAGAAAGAGTCTTGGGTTCAGTCTGCTTTAGCAAATATTAATCATCCGCTGCGTCAAGAAAGTGCAAAGAAGTATTTAAAACAATGTTTAGAGTTGACAGAAGAGATTCAGCTCACAGGAGACATCTTTTTTCCGAAAGGCTGGCTTAGTAATAGTATTGAAAAGTACTCTTCTGCTGAAGCATTAGATATAGTCAATAAATTTTTAAAGGAGAATCCGGAATTTAGTCCTATCTTGAAGAGGAAGCTACTGCAGGCTACAGATGATTTATCAAGAGCTCAATTAATAAAGAAGGATAATTAATGAAGATTGAATCGCAAATAGAGAAAATTTCCAGGTTTCAGCATCTTGAGTTGCTGGCTAATCAGGTGGTGGAAGGATTTATCTCAGGGATGCACAAAAGTCCTTTTCATGGATTCTCGGCTGAATTTGCCGAGCATAAGGTATATAATGTTGGGGAAAGTACTAAGCATATTGACTGGAAGCTATTTGCTAAGACGGATCGATTGTACACTAAACGCTTCGAGGAAGAGACTAATCTACGTTGTCATATCATTATTGATAACTCGTCATCGATGCATTATCCTAAATTAAAGGGTGATCAGCTCTTTTATGAGAATAAAATTGGCTTTTCCGTTTTGGCTTCAGCAGTTTTGATGAACTTGTTAAAAAAACAAAGGGATGCAGTGGGTTTGAGTGTGTTTTCGGACAGTTATGAGTTTTATGCTCCCGAAAAAGGTAGTGATCGCCATCATAGAATGGTGTTGAATGCACTTGAAGGATTATTGCAAGGGTCAGTTACCAAGAAAAGTACGGATACCGTTACCTTTTTGCACCAAATAGCAGAAAAGATACATCGCCGCTCGATGATTATCCTTTTTACGGATATGTTTCAGTCAGGAGAAGAAGAGGCGCTTCTGAATGCGCTGCAACACTTGAAGCATAATAAGCATAAGGTGGTTTTGTTTCATGTGGTTGATACTAAAACGGAGTTGAATTTTGATTTCGATAACACGCCAAGAAAATTCATTGACGTGGAAACGGGTGAGGAAGTTTCTGTTTTTGCTGATAATGTAAAGCAGGAATATGAAAAGAACGCCCAATTATATTTCAAAAAGTTGGCATTAAGCTGTGTTCAAAATAGAATTAAGTATGTTCCGGTTGATGTGGGTGAAAATTTTGAAAAAATATTGTTGACATATTTAGCTGAGAAACAAAACTTTGTATAATAGTTGTAAAAAAAAGTAATTATTTTAAGTAAAAACGTTTGTGTAACTCGAAATCTATTGTATCTTTGCAACCGCAATAATGAGTGGGTCTGGTAGTTCAGTTGGTTAGAATACCTGCCTGTCACGCAGGGGGTCGCGGGTTCGAGTCCCGTCCAGACCGCAATATTGGGGAGAGCCTTTCTTAACGGAAAGGCTTTTTTGCCCCCATAAAGTATCTAAAGTTAGTTGTGTTGTTTGGTCGAGTTGGTAGCAATGAGACCGGGTTTAGTAGTTAGACCAATGAAAAGCTTTCCATTTTTTCTGAATTTATTCAGGATTTGGATGGCTTTTTTGATTTTAGGCTATCGCCAATCTTTTGTGATGTCTGAGTTGAAGTTAAAATGGATCATGTCCAAAACCTGTGGAGCGATAAAAATCACGCATAAATATTAGTTAGTCTAAAAAGAAAGAATTCCACATTTCTAACGCCTCTAAACTGAGATCTAAATGCTTTTATTTTAGCATTGAAAGATTCAGCTGAAGCGTTTGTGCTCCTATTGTCAAAATAGTTTAATATGGTTTGATAATGATTCATTATCGATCTTGAGATTGTATTGAAAGACTTAAATCCTGATTGATTTACTTTTTCATGCCATCTAGCCAATCTTCCAAGTGCTATAATTTTATCGGTTGTTTTTTCAAAGATGTTTCTCAAATCCTGCGCTAAATCATAGGCTTTTTGAATGTCAGGATACAATTCAAATAATACTACGGCTCGTTCTGTTTGGTTTTTAGACCACTTTGATTTGTTTTTGTATAGGAAATAGCGACTTCTGGCGAG
>NZ_FNMV01000042.1 GCF_900106645.1 Flavobacterium degerlachei | reverse complement strand
GATATAATTCAAATAGTAACTTCGCTCTTTCTTCTTGGTTGTTGGTCCATTTTTGTCTGGATTTATAAAGTAAATAGCGACTTCTGGCTAATAATTGTTTTACAGTATCGCCGTTGATTAAAAGTTGGGGAGTATGAGTTTTGTTTTGGGTCTTAGCCTTCAATATGGATTGGTTCTCCTTGTCCATAGCTTCCCATCTGTGTTTAATCCTAATTTCTTGTAACGCTTCTAAGGCTAGTTTTTGTACGTGGAAGCGATCGGTTACTTGTATTGCTTTAGGGAAACATTTTTTAGCTATTAATTTCATCGAGTTAGCCATGTCTAGTGTTATTTCTATAACGGCTTGTCTATCTTTTAAATTGATTTTGCTGACTTGCTCTATTACTTGTTCTGTTTTAGTACCAGCAACAATTGCCACTAAGGAACCTTTTTTGCCTTTTGCTTTTTTATTAGTAACAATGGTATAAAGTTCTCCTTGTGATAAAGCAACTTCGTCAATGGCTAAGTGAGTTCCTATGTTTTTGGGATATATAATCCATTGATGTGCGTGTTCTTTAGGCTCCCAAGTGCTAAATGTACTGAGGTGTCTTTTGTACTGTCTTTGAAGTTTTTTCCCATTAACCCCAAAGAAACTACCAATAGTATGGCAATTAACTGCTGTATTATCTATTAATTTCTTTTAAAAAAGCCGCAAATTCTTGCGTCATACGTGTTCCTTTGGCAACTAACAGCCAATCTCTTTTAATGATTTCGCCAGTAGTTTTATTTGTCCAACGACGGCGTTTAATGTGTAAATACACAAACTTGCCTCTAAGAGGAAAATCTTGGATTGTTATTTCATCTAAAAAGCCTTTGGACACTAATTCTGAAGCATCAAACTCTTTTGGAGGTTTTGCTTTTTCTTCAAAATAAAGGTGCAGGTTTTCCTCAGAATTGAGAGCAGAAATTATTTCAAAGTTATCTATTAGAAAATCAGGAAGCACAAATTTTAAAAGCTCGAATGAATCCATTTATTATTGTTTTGCTCTGCAAATATCTATATTTTTATTAAATCCTCCC
>NZ_FNMV01000022.1 GCF_900106645.1 Flavobacterium degerlachei | reverse complement strand
TACCATTAAAAATACGAAAAAAGGAGCAAAAAACTATAGTTTTCTACTCCTTTTTATTAACAATTAATTCCTAAAAAGACTTTTTCAGTGCCCTCCTACCATAGGTACATGTTTTTTATTTAAATGAATTGGAGTAACATTAGGTTGGTAGGGATGCAATGCATCTACAAAACGGTTATTGGCTATTTTTATAGATGTATATGTTTTATCGCCTACATAGATTAAAAAAGGCGGTGTATTTTTATCTACAAAATAAATTGGAGAAGCTTGCTGCCAATTATCTGGTTGTTTTGTCCAAGTGGTTAAATAGTCATCCGTGGCTGTTGGAGGATTTTCCTGCAGGTAGTGTTTCATATCAAGTCCTGCAGCATCATTCAATATTATACCAGAAATAGCGGCAGAATCAATTCCATATTTTGGATTCATAACTGCCAAAGCCCCTAAATGTCCACCTGCTGAATGACCTGTTATGAAAATTTCATTCGGGTTTCCTTTATACTTGCTAACACTATCTTTCGCCCATTGTATAACCGCTGCAATCTGCTTGGTCATGGCGTCATAATCCGCATCTGGACTCAAAGTATAATCTGGAATGATAGTAACCACGCCCTTTTTTGCAAAATTCCTTCCTAACAAATCATAAGTTCCTTTACGTCCACTGTTCCAATTCCCACCATGTACAAAAATCAGCACTGGCTGTGGTTTTGCCTTGGTATTTCTGGGAACAAAAACATTCATCCTCGGAGTATCAGAAATAGCTGAATTGGAAGCTCGTATATAAGAAACATCCTTAATTTTCTTGGAGCTACAACCTACCAACAACAAAACGAAAATTACAAAAGTGAAACGCATTTTTTTTTTACTAATATATGATTTTTAAAATAATTCCGGAGATGCAATCTTTATAAAATATGGGCATTAAAAGGACTACTGAATTTGTAGGTTTGACATTTAAAATTGGCTAAATTTGTTAGTGGTCGAAAAATATTTCCAACGTATAGCTATTTTTAACTAACCCTATTGATTTGTTTTTGATCTGTAATATACCAGAAAATCAAGTCATCGCTCTATTGAAGAAAATTAATTTCAATCAATGAAAGCACTCAAAACATATTTAAAATCTCGAAAAAAGGCTCTTTTGACACTATTAAAAAAGCCAAGGAAAAAATATGTCCCTGAGACTTTTCATCAACTTCGGGTTGAAATTAAAAAACTGAATGCCCTATTTGATTTGCTCGACTTTTCGTCCAAAAAATTAGGAAGAAAAAAAATGATTAAACCCTTTAAAGTTATTTTTAGGCAGGCTGGAAAAGTACGGGAACTTCAGATCGAAGAAGCTACCTTTAAAAAATACATCCAAGATGACTTACTCATAGAGTACAGAACGAAATTAATCAAACGGCAGGCTAAAGAAAAAAAGTTGTTTTTTGCATTACTAAATGACAAAACTAAAACGGAGCTAAAAAAGAAATACGATAAAATAATTCCTTTCCTTTCCAAAATAGACCAAGAAAAAGTAGAGGAGTATATTTTAATGAAAGAAGCTGAAATAAAAGATTTTCTTGCTCAACCTCATTTAGAAATAGAACAGCTGCATGAATTACGAAAGTTGCTGAAAATTTATTATTACAATAAGACCAGCTTGTTTGTAGGAAATCAGACTAGTTCTAAGAAAGCAGCTTTGACTGAATTGTTAGGGGAATGGAATGACGGTGTAGTGATAATTGACCATCTTTATAAAATAATTAAAAAGGCTAAAATCAACCTAGAAGAAATTACTCTGCTTGAATCCCTAAAAACTAAAATAGCCGCTGAAAATTATGTTTTGTTAGACCAAATAAAATTGGCCATTCCTCAATCCGAATTATATGAATAAAAAAAGGCATTTTTGTTAACTGAAAATATTGACAAATTCTAGACCACAATTGAAATACAAAAATGGAAAATAATATGAAGTATACTATTTTGATCGTTCCCGGATTAGGAGATTCTGGACAGGGTCATTGGCAAAATTATTGGCTGACTAAATTTGAAACTTCTAGAAAAGTAATTCAAAATGATTGGGACCGACCTGTTTTATCTGATTGGTTACACAACCTCAACGCTGCAATTGGTGCTATTGATGGCAAAATCATTATTGTCGCACACAGTCTGGCAGTTTCCTTAGTAGCGCATTGGTCAAAAACCAACAATACCAACAAAATAGCGGGAGCTTTACTTGTTGCTCCAGCTGACGTGGATTCCTGTACGCATACCCCAGAGGAAACTTGGAATTTCTCCCCTATCCCTTTATCAAAATTTAGTTACCCCTCTGTCGTGGTAACAAGCTCAAACGACCCTTACATTTCGACAGAAAGAGCGCAGTTTTTAGCAGAACAATGGGGAAGCGCCTTCTTAAACATTGGCCAAAAAGGCCATCTAAATTCAGACTCACAGTTGGGATTTTGGGAAGAAGGACAAAGTGTTTTGCAATCGTTGCTAACCATAATTGAAGCCGACAATTCATATGAATAAGGGAGGTTTCATCTAGGAAGAGCAACGGAAATTAATCGCGTACAAAATAGTCTTTCGAACAAATGAACATACAATCTACTCTAAATGACAAATATTTTCACCGTCAACAAATTATATACCTTAAACTATCAACCTCTATTTAATTAGTAGTTTTAATACTTCATTCTTAATCAAAAATTAATTTAACGAAACTAAGTTTAAATTATATTTACCTATGGAACGATGACGACTCAGCTCATCAAAAGCACAAATAACAAACTTTAAAACACTTACAATTTCCTATGGAAAAATTAAATAAAGTTGCTGAAGTTAGCTTACTGTTTTGGTTAATGAAAATTGTCGCAACAACTTTAGGGGAAACTTTGGGAGATTATATTGCTCAAACATTAAACCTAGGTTATACAATAGGACTTATAGTAACTACCGTTTTTTTTCTACTTGCGTTAGCTATCCAGTTGCAAGCTAAAAAGTACATCCCTGTATTCTATTGGCTGGTCATCATCGCCTCTACAACTTTGGGAACTGAAATCTCTGATTTTATTGATAGAAGCTTGCATCTAGGATACACTATGGGAAGTCTATTGCTTTTTACTGGTTTAGTGCTGACCTTACTACTTTGGTATAAAAAATTCAAAAACTTAAATGTATACCCAATTACAAACCAAAATAAGGAAATCTATTACTGGATCGCCATTCTATTCTCAAACAGCTTAGGCACTGCTTTTGGCGATTATTTGAGTGACGTTATTGGTCTAAGTTATTTGAATGGTGCTTTAGTTACTGCTGGTATAATCCTAATTGTTGTTCTATTGCACTATGCCACTAAAATCAATCACATTATTCTTTTTTGGATAGCCTTCATCTTCACGCGACCTTTTGGAGCCACCTTTGGTGATTTCTTAACAAAGCCTATCGCTAAAGGAGGATTAGATCTGGGAACCCTAAGTGCTTCTGTAGTTTCATTAATTATAATGAGCTTACTTATTATACTATCTCATAGAAATATATACAAGAAGTAATTGCAGTCGTAGTTGTTTTAACAATTATCAAAAAGTACAAATAATATTTAAAAACACACCCCTAACTTAAATAAAGAAAAATGTTAAACAGAAAAAATTGGCATGAAAAACATCATGATACATTAGAGTTTGGTAACCGTCTAGCAGATGCTGTTGCCAATAGTATGGGATCTTGGCGATTCATAATCGTACAAACTGTCTTGGTCGTTCTTTGGATGGGGCTAAACACAATGGCTTTTATTCAGCATTGGGATGTATACCCCTTTATATTGCTAAATTTGGTTTTCTCAACCCAAGCGGCTTATGCAGCCCCAATAATCATGATGTCGCAAAACAGGCAAAATGAAAGAGATAGAATACATGCGCAAGCAGATTACCAAACTAATGTAGATGCAAAACTAGAAATCGAAGCTTTGGCAACGAAACTGAATAATATTGAAGTTGATAAGCTTGATAAGATTATTAAAATGCTAGAAAAAATGGAAAAATAACGTCCTACTAAAAACAGGAGTACTGTTTAACATATCTCTTTATACAATCAAAAAACAATCTCGATTATCCCTTTTACATTAGGGACGATCGGGATTTTTGCATTCAATGTTAAACAAAAAATAACAACTGTATTTTTTGACTAAATTTTTTTCACGCCATTCCACTAAAAGATTACACCTTACATAAAAGCTAGCTATCCAATTTTTAAATCCAAAAATTGAAATTATAAAGAAACGTCCTAATTAATATTAGTTAAATATGCCTTTTTAAATGCTTATTAAGTTAATTAACAGTTGTTTACAAAACTTTTTATTTAATTTTATAATAGATAAATGGTAAAGTTATCGCGTATGATTTTAAAACTTTAATAAAAAAACAAAGTGATATCACCGTAAAAAAGTCTTAATCATTTTTGAATTTCTAACAAAATTAATCTTTAAAAACAAACTATTATGGCACTTACAACAAAAAAACAAGAAGCTTCTAAAGCACAGCCGCAAGCAAAAGCAAATGCGGCTCATGGGTTGAGAGATTTATTTGAAGTTGGCTTAAAAGATATTTACTATGCTGAAAAAGTATTGAGTAAAACTTTGCCGAAGATGATGAAAAATGCCTCAACTCCAGAGTTGGTTAACACCTTAAAAAATCACTTGACAGAAACAAATGAACATGTTTCCCGATTAGAAAAAATATTCGAGGCAACAGGAATTAAGCCAGCTGCCAAAAAATGTGACGCTATGGAGGGAATATTAAAAGAAAGTGATGATATGATCAACAAAACTGATATTGGTGTAGTTCGTGATGCCGGTATTATTGCGTCAGAACAAAAAGTGAAACACTATGAAATAGCAACTTATGGTACTTTACATGCTTATGCAAAAACACTGGGAGAAAATAAAGCCGCCAATTTACTCGCCATGACATTGGATGAAGAGAAAAAAGCAGATGCTGCTCTAACAGGAATTGCGATGGCTTCGATAAATATGAATGCCTATAAAGCAGACAGCATTGCAAACCCAAAAGTTTAAGTACTTGCTGAATTTTTTTAATATAAAGCCTGTTTACACAGGCTTTTTTTTTGTAAATATCGAGATTCTTGCTAACTCATTCAGCTCAAATTATAGTTAGCCAAAAAATAAGTTCCTATCTAAAAGATGGTTGTGTAACAAATGTTACTGCGAAAGCTTTTTAGTTGTGGTACTTTTGCATTGTAAAAATAGATTCATTATAAAAACAAGATTTATCCAATCGTACAAGGAAATCACTATTTTTGAATGTAAATCAAATTTTAAAAATTCAAGAAAATGGAAATAGAACAAATAATCAAAGAAAATCAAGGAACTATAGTAGATGTGCGTTCATATGCTGAATTCATAGGAGGAAATGTAGCTGGATCAGTAAACATTGCATTAAATGAAATTCCTGAAAGAATTGAAGAGTTAAAAAACCTAAAAGCACCATTAATCCTTTGTTGCGCCTCTGGTAACAGAAGTGGTCAAGCACAGCATTTTCTTTCTCAACATGGAATCGAATGCTACAATGGTGGATCTTGGTTAGACGTTAATTATTATAAATCTCAAGCAATAAAATAAAATGATAAATACATTAAAAAATTTATTTGGTTTCGGTCCTAAAGTGGATTATGCGGCATTGGTAAAACAAGGAGCTGTAATATTAGATGTACGTAGTCCTGGAGAGTACCAACAAGGACATATTAAGGGTTCTATAAATGCACCGTTAAATGATTTGTCTAGACACATTTCGAAACTAAAAAAAGAAAGTACTATTATTACTTGTTGTGCATCAGGTATGCGAAGCGCATCAGCAAAAAGCATATTAAAATCGAATGGTTTTACTCAGGTGCATAATGGCGGAGGCTGGAGTAGCTTACAAAACAAAATATAATGAATTCACAAACTTTATTAACTGACTGGAATTTCATGCGTTTTGTCCGTTTAGGATTAGGTGTTTACATAGGCATACAGGCCTACCAAACTCAGAGTATAATCTCAGCTCTTTTAGCGGCTTTCCTTTTGTATCAGGTCATTACAAATACTGGTTGTTGTGGCACGAATGGTTGTGCGATACCAACCAAGAAAAACAATACAGATACCACGGAAGACGTTGAATTTGAAGAAATAACATCTAAATAATAAAATGGAAAACCATCAATATAACGTAAATTTAAAGTGGATTTCGGACAGAAAAGGAGAAATTTCATCTCTAGAATTAGCCCAAACTATTGAGGTGGCAACACCTCCACAGTTTCCTAGGGGAATGGAATCCATCTGGTCTCCAGAACATTTGCTGACGGCAGCAGTTAACAGTTGTTATATGACTACCTTTTTATCAATTGCTGAAAATTCTAAATTGGATTTCATAAGTTTTGATTGTTCGGCAACAGGTAAACTAGAACTAGTTGAAGGTAAATTGTTAATGACAGAAATAGCGCTTAAACCTGTTTTATTGATCTCAAAGGAATCTGATAAAGACAGAGCCGAAAGAATACTTCAAAAATCGGAAGTGGCTTGTCTCATTTCAAATTCAATAAAATCAAAGACGACTTTAGTTACTTCAATACAATTCTAGACTACGAAAATTGAGTTTTACGAATCTATATAAAAATCAAAAAGCCCCAATTGGGGCTTTTTCAATTATTAGGGTTTACCAATCAATATTGAAACAATACCTCTATTGCATCATTAGCATTGAATAATAAAAATGGCTACCCCATTCACAAATTAAATTCTCTTCAATTAGATTAGGCGTCCATTTTTGGATAATCATTGTATCCCTTAGCAGTAAAAGTATAAAAAGTACTTTGGTCAGCTGCATTTAAAGGAGCGTCTTTCTCAAAGCGTTGCACCAAATCAGGATTAGCAATAAATGGAACTCCATAAGCTACCATATCTGCATAGCCATCTTTGATTACCTCATTTCCAGTTTCTTTAGTAAATCCTTTATTAATCATCAATAACCCTTTGTATATAGGTCTGAAATGTTTAGCAATTTCAGTCACGGCGTAAGGCACTTCACTCACATCTGTAAATGGTTCTGAAAAATGTACATAAGCTAATCCATAATCATTTAAGCGGTTTACGATATATTCGTGAGTAGGAATCGTGTCTTGATCAACTGTCATTCCTTGTACTCCATGCATAGAAGGGTTTAAACGAACACCTACTCTTGAATAGTCTATAACACCTTTTAAAGCATCTAGAGTTTCGAATAAAATACGGGCTTTATTTTCGATACTACCTCCATATTCATCAGTACGTGTGTTAGATGTTCCATTAAAAAATTGGTGAAACAAGTATCCGTTTGACGCATGTAATTCTACTCCGTCAAAACCAGCTTTTACAGCATTTGCTGCACTGTTCTTAAAATCTAAAATAGTCTCTTTAATTTCTTCTACCGTCATTTCTTTTGGAGTGACAGTATCAATAAAACCGCTTTCTACATATGCCTTTGCCTCTGGATTGATTGCTGACGGCGCATGCGGAAGTTCTCCATTATGTAAATCTGGATGTGATAAACGACCAGTGTGCCAAAGCTGAACAAATATTTTACCGCCTTTATCATGTACTGCCTGAGTTACTTGTTTCCAGCTTTCTGTTTGCTCTTTACTGTATATTCCAGGAACATTTATAAATCCTACGGCTTTTTTACTCACAACTGTCCCTTCAGTGATTAATAAACCAGCATCAGCACGATCAGCATAATAAATTGCCATTTGTTCAGTAGCCAAGTTACCTTCGTTTCCGGCACGACTTCGAGTCATAGGCGCCATAGCCATACGGTTATTAAAGTTGGTAGTCTTGAACTGAAAAGGACGTAATAAAATTGAATCATTCATAATATATATTTTCTATTTTTATTAATTTAATTGGGACACATAAGTATTGAATCCCATTCTCTCAAAAATGTCTGAAACACTATCTAAAGCATAGGAATCATGCCCTTCCAAAAGAAATTCTTTTTCGGCGTTTTCATCCATATTAAGACTTATAATCTCAACAATTTTAGAATGAGGAAAAACAAGATCAAAGCTGACTTTGTTGTTTATAGACTTTGTAAACTCATCGTCATTTTCCATAATAATGATAATCTTTGCCGTTGCTACTTTCTTTATTCTTTGAATAGTTTCTTGGTCATTAATGCAATAACCAGAAAGAATAATGATGTCTGCTTCCCAACTGGCATCAGTAGCACAAGCCATTTTTTCGATAATGACATTGTGATTATTTGCTAAAAGAGAGTCATAGATTTCTGAAAGTCCTACTGGATCTTTATCAAATAATAACATTTGGTATCGCTCAGACAACTCTCTAAGCACAGTGAAATTTCTTTTATCAGAAGCGCCGATCACGGCTACCGTTTTTATATTTTGCATTGTTTCCAAATTTATACTGCAAAACTACTGCAAGAAGCACCATAGCTCCATTGAGCTAGAATAAGAAATGGCATTGATCTAAATCAATTTTATTTACGAAGTGAGATTTGTTTCCTTACGCGGCTTAGTGTCTCAGGAGTAAGTCCAAGATAAGATGCCACCATGTGCTGCGGTACTCGGGCTATAATAGTAGGATAAGAAGCAGTTAAATTTAAGTATTTTTCTTCTGCTGTTGCATTCAAAGCTGAATTAACCCTTGTCTGCAATGCGATGTAAGCATTTTGTAGTAATAGCCTTTGATATCGTTCAAACGCAGGTATCTGAATCATCAATTCTTCCCTTGCTGAAGCGGTTAACAGCAATAATTCTGAATCTTCAATTGCTTCTATGGTATATATCGAATTTGCACCCGTTAAATAACTGGACAAATCAGTAACCCACCAGCCTTCAAAACCAAATTGCACAATATGTTCATTTCCCTTATCATCGATCGTGTATGAGCGTAAAACTCCTTTTTCAATAAAAGCATTGTACGTACAAACATCCCCTTCAAGCAGTAAGGTTTGTTTTTTCCTTATTTTCTTAGGTATAAAAAATGTTTTACACAATTCAAACTCTTCAGTGGTTAGCGCCACTTTTTCACCAATGCTTTTTGCTAGTTGTTCATACATAGGCGCAAGGTAATAATTACTGAATCATTAAAAAAAAGTGACTCAAAAAATAATAGTATTTTATCCAAATTTCAATCTCAAACTGCAGTTTTTCAGCAGTATTTCGCTAAAAATCAAAAAACAACTATTCCAAAAATCATTTGTCTTACGCCAAAATAAAAATTACATTTGCATTAGTTTAACTTTTACACATAAAATGAAGCCTAACACACAACAATTAAGCGATTTAACTATCCAAGTCAGAAGAGACATTCTTCGAATGGTACATGCCGTAAACTCTGGTCACCCAGGAGGATCTCTTGGCTGTACTGAATTTCTGGTAACTTTATACCAAAACCTAATGGAACGCAAAGAAGGTTTTGATATGGATGGAATTGGAGAAGATCTTTTCTTCCTTTCAAACGGTCATATCTCTCCAGTTTTTTACAGCGTTTTAGCAAGAAGCGGATATTTTCCAGTTTCTGAATTAGCGACTTTCCGTCTTATCAATTCAAGATTACAAGGACACCCTACTACTCACGATAATTTACCTGGAGTTAGAATTGCATCTGGTTCACTTGGACAAGGTTTATCTGTAGGAATTGGAGCTGCACAGGCTAAAAAACTAAACAATGACAATCATTTAATCTACACACTTCACGGTGATGGTGAATTACAAGAAGGTCAAAACTGGGAAGCGATCATGTATGCATCTGCTAAAAAAGTAGACAATCTTATTGCAACTATTGACCTTAACGGAAAACAAATTGACGGAACTACTGACGAAGTTTTAGCTATGGGTAGTATCCGCGCTAAATTTGAAGCTTTTGATTGGGAAGTGATTGACATAGTGAAAGGAAATGACATCGAAGCTATTATTGCAGGTATGACAGATGCAAAATCAAGAACAGGAAAAGGAAAACCAGTTTGTGTATTGTTACACACAGAGATGGGTAATGGAGTAGACTTCATGATGAACACTCACGCTTGGCACGGAAAAGCACCAAATGATGAGCAACTTGAAAATGCATTAGCTCAAAACTATAATGTTGGAGGTCAATTAGACTACTAAATCAGATAACAGATTCATTGCTGAATTTTTTAATGTAAGAATAATGAAACATGTTTGTCTTTTTTTAATCCTTCTTATCTTTCAAAATAGTTATTCGCAAGAAAAATATCATTTTGATTATTTCACTTCATATGATTATCATGAAAAAGAGGGTGAAAAAGCAAGCTATAGTGAAATTACGTTTTCCAATTCAGCTGACACTGAATACTATTTGAGTGCTAGAATGAAACGTGATTCAATTTTTAATATCACTTTAGTCGATCATAAAAAAGGAATCATTTTCCGTTTTAAAAATTTCTTATCAAAAGAAATTAATAATGATAGCTTATTTAAGTTCTCTGAAAGCCAAAAAGTTAATTACGAATACTGTTTAGATTCAAAAACTAGTTTTTATGATGTAAATTATATTACAGAAAATGGCAATAAGAGTATCAACATTAAGCAATACAAAAATAGTAGAAAGTCAAAACTGATAAGAGAAAGCTTTTTTGAAACAAAATTTAACGAAATATCGAAAAATCAACATTATAATTTCCCTATTCTAACAAGCCCTTTATGGTGTAATAAATTCCGTTTAATCAATGACGAATTAATAACAAAGTCTTATTTTATAGAAAATAAAAAAATGCTACATATAAGAATCCTAAAGGAAATTCAGAAGACAGATTTTACATTAATTTTAAAAAATACAATCACAGAACCAAAGAGATGAAAAAATATACAAATACAGGAAGCAAAGACACCCGTTCGGGTTTTGGAGCGGGAATGACTGAATTAGGTCAAAAGAATGAAAACGTGGTAGCACTTTGTGCTGATTTAATCGGGTCTTTAAAATTTGATGATTTCAAAAAGAACCACCCAGAACGTTTTTTCCAAATTGGAATTGCAGAAGCAAACATGATTGGAATTGCAGCTGGATTAACTATTGGTGGGAAAATTCCTTTCACAGGAACTTTTGCTAACTTTTCTACAGGAAGAGTATATGACCAAATTCGTCAATCAGTTGCTTACTCTGACAAAAATGTAAAAATTTGTGCTTCACACGCCGGATTGACATTAGGAGAAGATGGAGCGACTCACCAAATCCTTGAAGATATTGGATTGATGAAAATGTTGCCAGGAATGACTGTAATCAACACTTGTGATTACAATCAAACTAAAGCAGCTACATTAGCACTTGCTGATCATCACGGTCCAGCTTACTTGCGTTTTGGACGTCCAGTTGTTGCTAACTTTACACCTGCTGACGAGCCTTTCGTAATAGGAAAAGCGATTATGCTAAGCGAAGGTACTGATGTAACTATTGTTGCTACAGGACACTTAGTTTGGGAAGCGCTTATTGCTGCTGAAGCTTTGGAAGCAAAAGGAATTTCTGCAGAAGTAATCAACATTCATACGATTAAACCATTAGACGAAGAAGCAATTCTTAAATCATTGGCTAAAACGAAATGTGTTGTTACTGCTGAAGAGCACAACATCCTTGGAGGTCTTGGAGAGAGTGTTTCAAGAGTATTGGCATTAAACAATCCAGCTCCTCAAGAGTTTGTGGCTGTTAATGACAGCTTTGGTGAATCAGGAACTCCTGCTCAATTAATGGAGAAATACAAATTGAACAACCAAGCAATTGTTGAAGCAGTAGAAAGAGTTATTAAGAGAAAATAATCTAACTTTTTATCATAAAAAAAATCCCATTCACTACGTGAATGGGATTTTTTATTTACCACTAAATTCTATTAGTGACAACTTTTATCTAAATGTTTTTTCAACCTTGCTGAATCAGTAGTATTACCACTACAACTTGGAATATCGGCAAAAGGATAAGACAAGCCTGTAGCTGGATTATTAATTTCACTTTTGGTGCTATAGCCATCTGCATCATCATCAACATCTACAAAGTTAGGAATACCATCTCCATCTGTATCATCAGGATTCAAGACACCCGTTTCAAAAACATTCATGTAACCATCTCCATCCACATCCTCTAAATAAGAAGGGACTCCATCACCATCTTGATCCAATCGTTGAATTTCATACAATTTAAAACTAAATACTAACGGTGCATAAGCTGGAATAGATCCACTACCTGAAGAATAATAACCTAAACCTGAAGGAATAAACATTATACCTGCACCAAAATTATTATAAGAAACAGTACCGTCATTATTAGTGCTATAACTTCCTGTTTTAAATTTAGGAAATATTTCACTCCAACCTTTAATAGTACTATACAAGCTTAACATTTGTTGCGGGTACTTCGATTCTTCAAACGTTGTCGCAGTTAATGTGGTCACCTCAGAAGCAATTGTTTGCTCTAAATAATCTCCTTTATAAGACGCTAAAACACCATCAACATTACATGGCGAAGCACCTACACCTTCTCTTAGTACTAAATAATACACCTTATAAGTAATATCATATAACAAAACGTCTCTACTTAAAAGTTTAGGAAAAGTTGTGTTATTCAAATAAGACCAAATTGATGGCTGAGATGCAGCATCCGTAATTTTAGTGTATGTCACATCTTGATCATCAGTAAAACCAGGATGATCTACCACCCTGATAGTGTATGTTTTTAAATATTCTTCAATATCTGTAATATCTGTAGCGTATTGCACTGAAAAGTCCCTAATTGGCTCAACTTCAGTAGAATCATTCTTGGAACATGAAAATAAAGAGAATGTTGTAATTATTAAAATAAAATAATACTTAAATTTGGTCATTATTGCTGATTTTTAAGTGCGCAAGATACAATATTGATTGATTTTTGTAAACTATTTAACTCTGATTTTAGAATTTTTATGAGAATAGATAAATTTTTATGGTGTGTACGTTATTACAAAACAAGAAATATGGTAACAGAGGCATGTAAAAAAAACCATGTTACTGTAAATGGCCTTGTTGCGAAACCTTCAAAAGAAGTTTTTGCGACTGATAAAATCACGTTCAGGAAGGATCAAATCACACAAATAATTACTGTCCTTGACATACCAGAGAGTCGTGTTGGAGCCAAATTAGTTGATATGTATAGAAGAAACGATACACCTGCGGAAGCATATCAGCATTTAGAATTATTAAAACTGTCGAAAGAACATTATCGAAAAAATGGTACCGGAAGACCTACAAAAAAAGACAGAAGGGATATCGATGAATTTGGAAACGATATCATATCAGAAAACGACGACTTAGATTAATTCGAAACATTAAACTTGAAACATTAAATTACAATGAGTAAAAATATCATCCTGACAAATCAAGAAATTGAGCATAAAACAAAAAGAATTGCTTACCAAATCTACGAGACCTTTGTAGACGAAAAGGAAGTCGTACTTGCAGGAATTGCTACAAACGGTTATATTTTTGCCGAAAAAATTGCTGAAGAGCTTAAAAAAATTTCCCCACTGGAAGTTACACTTTGTGAAGTTCAAATCAACAAGCAAAGTCCAGAACTACCTATAAACACTTCCCTGTCAAAAGAACAATACGCTAATAAAGGTTTAATTCTTGTTGACGATGTCTTAAACTCAGGTACTACATTAATATATGCGATTAGACACTTCCTAGACGTTCCCTTGAAAAAATTCAAAACCGCAGTGCTAGTTGATCGCAATCACAAGAAATATCCTGTAAAAGCAGATTTCAAGGGAATCTCTCTTTCAACGTCCATTTTAGAGCATGTTCAGGTAGTTTTCGATGAAAACGAAAATAGCTACGCCTATTTAAGCTAATGTTGCCACAATATCCAATACAGTCTGATCTACGGTTTTTTCATCTACAGAGACCGTAAACTGTGCTTGGTTGTAATAGAAGCTTCTTTCAAAGAGATGCATTGCAATAAACTCCTTCAATTCCTCATCACTTTTGTCAGCTATAAGCGGTCTTTTACTTTTATTTAAAGATAACCTATCAAATAAAGTCTGTATCGATGCCTTTAGATATATAGAGGATACATTTTCACCTATCAGTAACTCATGATTATTAGCATAACACGGAGTCCCTCCCCCAAGTCCTATAATCAATTGCTCTGAAGAATTCAACAATTCAACAAATGCTTGATGTTCCAACTTCCGAAAACAGATCTCTCCACGTTGCTCAAAAATAGCATTAATGGTTAAATTCTCCTTTTTCTCTATATATTGATCCAAATCTACAAATGGAACATCAATGTTTTTCGACAGTGTTTTCGCAATTGTCGACTTCCCGCAACCCATATAACCTAATAATATAATTTTTCTCATAGAATAAAACCTTGTAAATTAAGACGTTAAAATTTATTGTAAAAAAAAGACAAATTTATAATAAAAATGCTTGGAAAACATCAAATAAAGTCCTTATATTTGCACCCGCATTCAAGCGAACAATATATGACTCGATAGCTCAGTTGGTAGAGCACATCACTTTTAATGATGGGGTCCTGGGTTCGAGCCCCAGTCGGGTCACAATTAAAGTGATCAACATATAAATTCCTTGAAAGCATTGACTCGATAGCTCAGTTGGTAGAGCACATCACTTTTAATGATGGGGTCCTGGGTTCGAGCCCCAGTCGGGTCACAAAAGGTCGAGTAATTTATTACTTGGCCTTTTTTTTATTTAGGCCACGTGGAGAAACGGTAGACTTGCCAGCTTGAGGGGCTGGTGCTCGCAAGGGCGTGTGGGTTCAAATCCCACCGTGGTCACTACAAAAGCCAGTTTATAGGCTTTGACAAAGGTTTTAATCGACATTTTACAGATAATCTTAATTATCTTCATAAATGCCTATTAAAACCTTTTTCTTTCTTTACAACTGCCCTATTCCGTTTAAGCCAATCCACTACTACTTGCTAATTGACGAAATCACTCTTTAAAGAATAATCAGGCAACGACTAAGAATATCTAAACTTACTAAAACTCGCTGACCGACCGCAGTTATGCTAATTGAGCAAAAAAAAGAGGGTATCCGCAACGTACACCCTCTTTTTATATTTAACAACAATAATGGATCATGTCCAAAACCTGTGGAGCGATAAAAATCACGCATAAATATTAGTTAGTCTAAAAAGAAAGAATTCCACATTTCTAACGCCTCTAA